>NZ_JBFTIP010000003.1:0-713960 GCF_056394945.1 Arthrobacter sp. 10N410 | reverse complement strand
CGCAGGACCTCCTCGGAGGGTTCGGCGCCGTCCTGGTCGATCGCGTCCGTCCAGCGCCTCGCGACCCGGGCCAGGAAATCCGGGTCGTGCTCCACTGCGGTCCGGGTCAGGGCATGTTCCATCCGGGCGGCCGTCTCCGCATCGCACAGTGGCCGGACCCGGGCCAGGGCGAGGGTGATGATGGTCGCGGACCGGGACGGGACCGTACCGGCGGCCACGGCCGCGGCGAGCTCCTCGCGCAGGGGCGGGAGCGGCTGGCCGGTGATCCCGGTCCGCGGCAACACGTCCCCGGCCAGGGCCAGCCGGCGGTGGGCCTCGACGGCGGTGATCTGGAGCCGGTCCCGCAGGAACTCGCCGGTCTTGCGGTAACCGTCATCGAGGACCGGGGCGCTCTCGGCGGCGGCCTCCATGCGGCTCCGGTCCACCGCCCCGGCGCCCACGAGCTGCAGGTACTCCAAGGCCCGGGCAGCCTCCTCAACCCCGGCAGCGAACTCCACGGCCTCCCCGAACCCAAACAGCGCCGCATCCCCGGCCGCCGTCGTACACAGGCGCCGCACTCGCGCGAGTACGTCAGCGAGTTCCGGGCCGTAGCCGTCCGCATCGCCGCCCGGCCAGCCGGCCGGACGAGCAATGAGAGCTGCACTGATTCCCATGAACTTAGTTCATCAGAGACCTCAGACATTATTAGGAGCAGCCGGTGCCGCCCAGCTGCGCGCTCCAACTACTCCTATCCGCCGCCGCTATTCGCGCAGGTCAAGAGTGAAACCCGGATAGTCCGGATAGTCGCCCGCACGATCGGCCGGGAACCCCAGCGCTTCGTAGAAGCCCACGGCAGAGGGGCTCGCCTGCCAGTCGAGAATCATCGGCTGCGGCCGTAATCTGGCCCAATCGAAGACGAAGTCCATCAACGCCTTCCCCGCGCCGAGCCGACGTGCCTCCGGATCGACGTAGAGGTCATGGACCCGGCCCGTAGTGAAGGTGGTGCGCAAACCCGGCCCGAAGTCCTGGGCCAGTCCGTAGCCGAGGAGCCGGCTGCCCGACTGGGCCACAGCAACGCACCAGGCCCCGTCTGAGAGTACGTTCGCGTAACGGCTGTCGAAGTCCTGCTGCGGCACATCCCGGGCGGCGGGTGTGAAAGCGATCGACAACCGCCGAACTTCGCCTGCATCTTCCTCCGCGCCCGGACGGACGGATAGTTCCTCAAACGTCATTCGCCGAGCCTTCCCCTAAAATTACAGCGGACTTCCGACCTACATACTGCCACTGGCCGTCGCAGGCTGGCCTGTGCCGGGACCTATGGCAGGTTCCAACCGGCCCCAGCTTCCAACAGACTTGAGCGAGGACGGTAGGAGGTTCAACCATGAGGGTTCTCGTTGCCTACGCAAGTGCACTGGGGTCCACCAGGGAAATCGCCCAACACGTAGCCGACCGCATGGCTGTTGCGCTGGGCGAGGTCGAGTGCCGGTCCGTGGAGGAAGTTAAGTCTGTCTCCGGCTACGACGCATTCGTCGTCGGCAGCGCCATCCACAATCAGGCGTGGCTGGATCCGGCTTTGGTGTTCTTCACACACAATGCGCACGAGCTGGCCAAACGACCTGTCTGGGTCTTCAGCGTGGGGATGTCCGACGCCTTGCCGAGACTTTTTCGAAAGCGCGGTGCGGCACTACAACAGCAGCGCCTGGAACAATCCCAGTTCCAGGACGTTGAGCTTCGCGGCCACAAAGTCTTCTCGGGTGTCTACGAGGCGGCCCAGATGCCAGGGCCGCTCCGGGTCCTGTTCCGGCTCACCGGCGGCCACTTCGGAGACTTGCGGGATTGGACTTCCATCGACGACTGGACTGATGACATTACAGCCCAACTCACTGGATCTTCTGAGGGGGCGGGCGTCCAGGGTCTCCCTCCGGACCCGCCAACCGGCGCCTGAACGACGTTCCGGCGGACACCGATCTCATCGAACAGGCCAACGACCACCGCGAGCTCTCGTCCTCCTAGCACCACGACGACGCCGGGCGCCTATGCGCCCGGGGCGCCGGCCGCCGTCCCCCTCACCGAAGGGGCGGGCACCGAACCGCCAACCGGCGCTCACCCCATCCCCTAGATTGGTTGGATGGTGAACGAAGAGGTCCTTGCCGGTGGTAATTCCAGCATCGTGGTGCGCGTGGGGGACACCGTCCGCCGAAACTCCGGGCCCTGGACGCCGGCCGTTCACGCCTTGCTCGATGCGCTCCGCGCCAGTGGAATCACGCGCGTTCCGTCAGCAGCCGGCCTCGACGAACAAGGCCGCGAAATTCTGTCCTTCCTGCCGGGGGACGTGGTGCAGTATCCGCTTCCGGAGTGGATTTGGCATCCCTCGATCCTGCGGGACGCGGCCGGCCTGCTCCGGCAGATCCACGATTCCAGCGTCGGTTTGGCGCACGAGACGCTCAGTTGGCAATTGCCAAACCACGAACCGGTCGAGGTGGTGTGCCACAACGACTTTGCCCCGTACAACATGGTGTTCCAAGACCAGCGGTTCGCCGGAATCTTTGATTTTGACGCGGCGTCGCCCGGGCCGAGGATCTGGGATTTCGCCTATCTGGCCTACCAGTTGGTGCCGTTCATTGAGGGCGGTGGCGTCGCTGCGCCGGAGGGGCCGGAGAGAATGGGCCGCCTGGACGAACTGATTGCAGCCTACGGCTTACCGTTCCCGCGCCGGGACGTGCTGAGAACACTCGGCGCCAGGCTTGTTGAACTCGCCGACTATTCCGAGGGCCGGGCGGCCGCCACGGGACGGCCGGAACTCAACGACCACGCCGCAATGTACCGCCGCGACAGCATTCGCATGGTGCAGCTGGCGAAGGACGCATGACGGCACGATCAGCCCGCTGTGGGCGACGTCACCCCGCGCCCCGGGAAGCAGCCGGCCCGGGCATCGGTTGAAGCGAGGGACAGCAAGAGTGCCCCGGACGGGGTGGAAGCCCAGCGAAAGGTACGCGATGACTATCGCCCATGAAGAAGCAGTAATCGACGCCGCAGCAGTGGACGCCATCTTTGCCCAGGCGCGCACGGCCAACTCCTTCACCGGTGAAGTCACGGACGAGCAGGCCCGCGCCATCTACGAGCTGACGAAGTTTGGTCCCACCGCGTTCAACTCGCAGCCCCTTCGTGTCACCTATGTCCGTTCGGACGAGGCCCGCGCCACGCTGGTGGACGCCCTGTCCGCCGGCAACCGGGCCAAGACGGCTTCCGCACCGCTGGTCGCGGTCCTCAGTGTCGACACCGCGTGGCACGAGCAGTGGGACAACTTCCTCCCCGGCTACAACGCCCCCAAGGCAATGTACGACGCCGCCCCGGACCTCGCCGCGGCCACCGGCAACAACAATGCCCACCTGCAGGCCGGCTACTTCATACTCGCCGTCCGGTCGCTAGGACTCGCTGCCGGGCCGATGACCGGTGCCGACTTCAGCAAGATCGACACCGCCTTCTTCCCGGACGGTAGCCAGAAGAGCTTCATGGTGGTCAACATCGGCCACGCCGCCGAGGACGCCTGGGGCGCCCCGAAGCCGAAGTTCGCCTACGAAGACGTGGTCCGCACGGTCTAAGCGACCGAGGCAGCGGCCGAGGCAACCACAGGCAGGGGCGGGCGTCGGCGACCAGTGGCAGACTGGGCCCATGCGGAATCTGATTGTGGTCGCCTTCCTGGAACCCGTTACCGAGGGGATGGAATTTCCGCGCGACGCCTGGCCGCTGCACATCACACTGGTGAAGTTCGACGTCGTCGAGCAACTGCCAGCCGACGACGGCGGGGCTGACGCCGTCCTCTCCGGCGACACCCTGGCCACCCAGGTGGCCGGGCTAATGGACGCTCCGGCCAGGGCCGCGCTGGGCAGCACCGTGACCGTGGGCGGGGAAGCGGGCTTTGGCCGCGGCGGCTCCGTCCAGGTCAGCCTGATCGAACCCAGCGCCCCGCTCCAGACCCTCCACGAAGCCCTCGTGGCAGCGGTCGAGGCTCTTCATGGCCGGGTCGCAACCCCCGGCTACACGATGGCTGCCTTCCGTCCGCACGTTTCCCACCGGGGTGAAAAAGCCCCCCGCGCGGGCGAGCAAATGGCGCTGGACCGGATCGCCTTGGTGGACATGGCTCCCGACGGCGGCCATGCCACGCGGCGGGTGCTCAGGCTCTGGGAGGCCACATTGTGAATGAACCTCTTCATTTATGGTCCGAGGTGCAATACTGAGGTCAAATTGAGAGTTTGACTCCGAATAATACTTGGGTCACTAGGTGCGTGCTGGGGGAACCACAGGATGATGCTTGACACCTCTACCCTGCGTGTTGCCTTGGCTGTAGTAACCCTGACCCTGCTGTGCCTGTTCTACTTCATCACTTTCAGGCGGACCCGTTCCCCGTTCAGCGGCTGGTGGTGTTCGGCGCTGTTGCTCTTCCTGACCGGATCCGCGTCCTATCTGTGGGACGGCACGGTCCACCAAGTGTGGGCAAACCCGCTGGGAAATACCTTGCTGGTCGGCGGCGCCGGAGCCATGTGGGCAGGGGCCCGGTCGCTGCGGACGAGCATTCCGAGGTTGTGGTCCTTGACGGCGGGGCCTTTTGTGACGGGCGTCGTTTCGGTGTTTGACCACCCGGCCACGAACGACTGGTCCGGCGGCCCGGTCATGCTGGGCATGATGGCGCTGATGCTGGGGCTATCGTGCCGCGAACTCTTCCTGCTCGACGTCGACTACTCCAGGGTGCACCGCCCCCTCGCCTACGGCTCAGCGCTCCTGGCCCTCTTCTATCTTGGACGCCTGACCGTTTTTGTCATTGACGGCCCCCATGGGCCGGTGTTCGTCACCTACTTCGGCTCCGTGGTGACGACCCTTCTCACCACGATGATCCTTGTGCTCGCATCCTTCACCATGGCCGAGTTGAGCAACGAACAACTGACCCGTGACCTTCGGGCGCGGGCCACGGTTGACGGGCTCACCGGGCTATTGAACCGCACCGCCTTTGTGGATCTGGCAGAGAACGAACTGCGCCGCCTGGGCAACGCCCGCACCACGGCCTCGCTGGTTCTGGCAGACCTGGACCACTTCAAGGCTGTCAACGACCAGTACGGCCATGCGGCCGGGGACGTCGCGTTGCAAACCTTCGCCGCAGCGTGCACGGCCTCGGTCCGTTCAACCGACCTCGTGGGACGCTATGGCGGCGAAGAGTTCGTCCTGCTGCTCCCGGGCGTCAGCCCGGAACGTGCCGGCGAGATGGCGGCCACGATCAGCCGCCGGTTGCAGGAGGCACAGCCGAACGTTGAGGCGCGGCTTCCTACCGTGAGCTATGGGATTGCCTCGACGGGCCCCGGCCGGGTGGATCTGCAGGCCCTGATCGCGTCGGCCGATGCCGCTCTTTACCGCGCCAAAACGCTCGGCCGGGACCGGTCGGTACTGGCCGCCAGCCTCCGCGAGGAGCAGACGGCCTGAGCCTCGGTCCACGGCTGCGGCTAGGAAATAACCCCGTCCACCAGGGCCTTGGCTTCGGCCTGCACCTGCTTCAGGTGCTCCGCGCCCTTGAACGACTCGGCGTAGATCTTGTAGACGTCCTCGGTGCCCGACGGCCGGGCCGCGAACCAGGCGTTCTCGGTGACCACTTTCAATCCGCCGATGGCAGCGCCGTTGCCGGGCGCCTCGGTCAGTTTGGCGGTGATGGTTTCGCCGGCCAGTTCCGTCGCGGTGACGTCCGACGGCGACAGCTTGCCCAGGGCGGCCTTCTGCTCGCGCGTTGCGGCGGCGTCGATCCGGGCGTAGACGGGGTCGCCGAACTTGTCGGTCAGGCCCTTGTACAGCTGCGACGGCGACTTGCCCGTCACCGCCGTGATCTCGGACGCCAGCAGCGCCAGCAGGATGCCGTCCTTGTCCGTGGTCCAGACGCTGCCGTCCATTTTGTTGAACGACGCGCCGGCGGATTCCTCCCCGCCGAAGGCACCCTCGCCGGACAGCAGCCCGGGGACGAACCACTTAAAGCCCACCGGCACCTCGACGAGCTTCCGGCCGAGGCTTTCGGCCACCCGGTCGATGATCGAGGAGGACACCAGGGTCTTGCCGATAACGGACTGCGGGTTCCACCCGTTGCGGTGCCGGTACAGGTAGTCGATCGCGACGGCGAGGTAGTGGTTCGGGTTCATCAGCCCGCCGTCCGGCGTGACAATGCCGTGCCGGTCGGCGTCGGCGTCGTTGCCGGTGGCGATGTCGAAGGGTGCGGACCCGTCCGCACCAACAGCCATGCGGTTGATCAGGGAGGCCATCGCCGACGGCGAGGAGCAGTCCATCCGGATCTTTTCATCCCAGTCCAGCGTCATGAAGGCCCACTGCGGGTCCACCGTCGGGTTCACCACGGTGAGGTTCAGGTGGTGGCGTTCGCCGATTTCGCCCCAGTAGTCCACGGACGCACCGCCCATGGGGTCGGCGCCGATCCGGACGCCCGCCTCGCGGATCGCGTTCAGGTCCAGCACCGAGGGCAGGTCATCGACGTAGCTGGACAGGAAGTCGAACTTGCCGGTGGTGCCGGCAGCCATGGCGTCCGCGATCGGAACCCGCTTGACCCCGCGCAGTCCGTTCTCCAGCAGTTCGTTGGCGCGGTTGGCGATCCAGCCTGTGGCGTCGGTGTCCGCCGGGCCGCCGTGCGGCGGGTTGTACTTGAAGCCGCCGTCGCCGGGCGGGTTGTGGCTCGGCGTCACCACGATGCCGTCGGCCTGCGGCGCGCCTGCGGCGGAGTTGTTGTTGTGGGTCAGGATGGCGTGGCTCAACGCCGGGGTGGGCGTGTAGCCGTGGCGGGCGTCGATCAGCACGTGCACGCCGTTCGCGGCAAGCACCTCAAGCGCGGAGTTCTGCGCCGGCTCGCTCAGGGCATGGGTGTCCTTGGCGAGATACAGGGGGCCGGTGATGCCCTGGCCCGCCCGGTATTCCACGATCGCCTGGGTGATCGCGAGGATATGCGGTTCGTTAAACGACGCCTTGAGGCTTGAGCCCCGGTGCCCGGAGGTGCCGAAGGCGACCCGCTGCCCGGGGTCGCCGAGATCCGGCGAAACGTCGTAGTACGCGTCCAGAAGCGCAGTGAGGTCAACAAGGTCTTGGGGTTGGGCAACTGTGCCCGCGCGGCTAGCCATGGCTCCAGCATGCCAGACGAGGGGGTGCCGCGACATGGTTTCGCCCGAATCGGACCGCTGTGACGCCGCGCGTCCGGCTGGGGGAAACGGCGCGGCGCTAATCTTGACGTACACACGTCAGAGGGGATTTCCATGACCGAGCAGCCCACGTCCGGGTATGACGAGGCGCACCGAGGCTACCAGCCGCCGCCGTATCGTCCGCCATACGGTGGCGACGGCCATGTTCCGCCGATGCCGACGGCAGCCCCGCACCTCGGCCAGCCGGCCGGCAGTTACGCCGCCTACGGCCAGCCGGCCGGGCCGTACGCGGACGCTTACGGCCAGCCGTATTACTACGGCGTGGCTCCCGCGCCTAGGGGCCTGAGTATCGCGAGCCTGTGCTGCGGCATCGCGTCGTTCCTCGGCTTCGGCTTCTTCCTGCTCCCGCAGTTGGCCGCCGTCGTCCTCGGCCACCTGGCGCTGCACCGCGAGCCGGGCGGCAAGGGCCTGGCTATCGCGGGACTGGTCCTTGGTTATGCCGCAATCGCCATCACCCTGCTGGTGGTTGTGATCCTGGGGGTCGCCTTCGCGAACGCGGACTTCATCACCCGGTAAGAGCGGCCACCAGCTGCTCAGCGTTGGCCTCCAGCCAGCCGCGACGGCGGAGGATCAGCCCGCCCACGCCGTCGTCCCACATCCGGGCCCAGCCGCCGCCGAGCGTGGCAGCGTTGTGTGCCATCCGTTCATAGCTCAGCGACGCGGCCTCGATGCCCAGCCCCGGCACCCGGCGTCGTTCGTCCTGGTCCCAGCCGTAGGCATCGGCGAAGATACGGAGCCGCCGGAACGGGTCCACTCCCTCCCAGCCGGGCCACACGTCCGCCGGGTCGCGGAGCGGCGTCCAGTGCATGGCAGTGTTGAAGGAATCCCTGAGCGCCGTGCTGGGTCCGGCGAGGTCGAAGTCCACCAGCCCGGCGGCCAGGCCGTCCCGGACCACCACATTCTGCGGCGTGACGTCCAGGTGGCACACGAGCTCCGCGGGGTCCTGCCTGACGGCGACCGGTGGGATGTAGCGGGGCGGAAACGGGTGGGTGGCCGGCATGAAACCGGCAGAGGCGGTGTGCAGCCGGCGCAGCAAACGGGCCACCGAGGCCAGCAGCTCCTCGGACTGGACCCAGGCCTCGGGCACCGGCCCGGCGCACTGTCCCGGCAGGAAGGTCAGCACGTCCCTGCCCTCCTCGTCCCGGCCCAGGAACCGCGGCGAGCCGTCGAATCCGGCATCTTCGAGCCAGTCGAGGTAGCCTGCGACGGCGAGGCTCTGCGGCTGGTGCGGTCGGCGGATTGTCCCGCCGACCCGCACCACGCCTTCAGTGACATCGCCCACCGGCATGAGTTCGACGTCGGACGCCTCGCCGGGGGCGGGGACGTAGACGCGCGCCTCAACCGGCGGGCGATATCGGATGCTCATTTAGCTCAGCGTACGCCGCCCATGAGCTTCTTGATGGCCGGCGAGGCCGCAGCCAGGCCGACGGCCAGAAGCATCGCCGTGCCGCCGACGCCGATGAAGTACGGCAGTTCGTCGTCGGGGTTGTAGAGCCCCGAGAGCATGCCGGCCAGCGTGGTGCCCAGCGAGACCGAGAGGAAGAACAAGGCAACCATCTGCGTGTGGAAGGCCTTGGGCGCCAGCTTGGTCGTCACGGACAGGCCGATGGGGGAGAGGAACAGTTCCGCCAGCGTGAACAGCAGCAGGATCCCCACCAACGCCAGCAGCGGCGTCTTGCCGTCGCCGGCCAGCGGGATGAACGCCAGGAAGGCCAGGCCCATCACGAAGAGGCCGATCGAGAACTTCAGGGCCGATCCGGGCTGCTTGCGTCCCAGGCGGGTCCACAGGGCAGCCATAACACCGGCGAAGATGATGATGAACACCGGGTTGATGGACTGGACCCAGGCGGCCGGCATTTCCCAGCCGAACAGGTTCCGGTCCAGCTTCTCCTCCGAGTACACGGCGATGAAGGTGAACTGCTGCTGGAAGAGCGCCCAGAACGCGGCGGAGGCGATGTACAGCGGGATGAACGCCGCGACCCGGCTTCGCTCGGTGGCGTTGACCTTCTTGCTGCTGAAGATCAGGACGAAGTAGAGCACCGACGCGCCGATGGCCGCGTACGCCATGGACATGGCGAGGTTGTCAGCGTTGACGACGCCGGTCGCCAGCAGCACGGCGATGATCGCGGCGATCACGGCGAAGAGCAGTCCGTACTTGGTGCGTTCGGCTGCGGGCAGCGCGTTGGGCACCCGGTGGGCCTCTTCGGGCAGCTTGTTGCGGCCCAGGGCGTAGATGGCCAGTCCGACGGCCATGCCGACGGCGGCGGCACCGAAGCCCCAGTGGAAGCCCTGGCTTTCCTGGAGCCAGCCGGTGACCAGCGGGCCGATCAGGGCGCCGGCGTTGATGCCCATGTAGAAGATGGAGAAGCCGGCGTCGCGGCGTTCGTCCTTCTCGCGGTACAGGCTTCCGACCAGGGCGGTGGCGTTGGCCTTCAAGCCGCCGGATCCCACGCCCACCAGCACGAGGCCGGCGATCAGGCCCGGAATCCCGGGGATAAGGGCCAGGGCGATGTGGCCGGCCATGATCATGACCGCGGAACCGAAGAGCACACGCTCGGAGCCGAAAAGCCGGTCCGCGAGCCAGGCGCCCAGGATGGTCGAGAGGTATACGCCGCCACCGTAGGCGCCCACCAGGCTGGCGGCGAGGGCCTTGTTGATTTCGAGGCCGCCTTCAGCGGCCGTGAAGTACATGTAGTAGAGGAGGATCCCCTGCATTCCGTAGAAGGAGAAGCGCTCCCACATTTCTACGGAGAAGAGGCTGGCCAGCATTTTCGGGTGGCCAAAAAACGAGGTATCGCCCGGCGTTGTAGCGGGGGGATTGGCTAAATGAGTTGTGCTCATTTACTTAATGCTGACACCGCGGCGCGCGATTGTCACATCCGCGGCGCTCCGGGGCAAGTCAATTCGAGGGTGTTTCGCGGACCCGCTTTGCCGGGAGCGTCGGCCGAAGGGGACCCCGCGGCCAGGCTAGCCGGCGTCGAACATGATGACCTGGCGGACGGCCTTGCCGTCGGCGAGCTGGTCCATGGCCTGGTTGATGTCCGCCAGCGCGATCCGGGAGGAAATGAGCTCCTCGACCGGCAGCTTCCCGTCCCGCCACAGCTGCGCGTACTTGGGAATGTCCCGGGCCGGCACGGCCGAGCCGAGGTAGCTGCCAATGATTGTGCGGGCCTCCGCAGTGATGGTCAGCGGGGAGAGTTGCGCGCGGGCGTCGGGAGAGGGCAGCCCGGCCGTGATCGTGGTGCCGCCGACGTCGGTGGCCGCGAAAGCGGTCTCGAACGCCCGCGCGCTGCCGGCGCATTCGACGACGAATTTGGCTTTGATGCCTTGTTCGGCCAGTTGCTGCGGGGTGTACGTTTCGTGCGCGCCGAGGCGGCGGGCGTGCTCCAGTTTCTCGTCCAGGGTGTCGACGGCGACGATCCGGGAGAGGCCCTGGGAGACCGCAGTGATCAGCGCGGCCATGCCGACGCCGCCAAGTCCCACGATCATGATGCTGTCCTCGGGCCGGGGTTTGGCGGCGTTCAGCACTGCGCCGCCTCCGGTTAGCACCGCGCAGCCCAGGACGGCGGCGATGTCCGCCGGGATGTCGTCGCCGACCGGCACCGCGGAGGCCCGGTCCACGACGGCGTGGCTGGCGAAACCGGAAACGCCGAGGTGGTGGAAGATCGGTTCTCCGGAGCGGCTCAAATGCATGGACCCGTGCAGCAGGGTGCCCTCGTTGTTGCTCTTGGAACCGGCGGTGCAGGGCAGCCGGCCGTCCGCTGCGCAGTTGGCGCACTGCTCGCAGCGCGGCAGGAAGGACATGACCACCCGCTGGCCGGGCTGCAGGTCGGTGACGTCGGCGCCGACCTCGACGACGCGGCCGGCCGCTTCGTGGCCGAGCAGCATCGGCACCGGGCGCACCCGGTTGCCGTCGACGACGCTGAGGTCCGAGTGGCAGATGCCGGCCGCCTCGAGCCGGACGAGGATTTCCGTCGGTCCGGGGGCGGAGAGCTCCAGCTCCGCGATACTGATCGGTTTGGACTCCGCGAAGGGCCGGGGGCGGCCGATTTCCTCCAGTACTGCACCGGTGATCTTCATCGATCCCTCTCGTGTCGTTAACCGCGTTGGCACCAGTAAACCCCACGCGGCCGCGGCCGGGGTAATCCCCGCGGGGGCAGCTTAAAGGCCGAGTTGCCCGGCCACCTGCAGCAGCAGCGCCTCGGATCCCATCGGGCCGACCAGTTGGATTCCCATCGGCAGGCCGGCGCCGGGCGGCCCGCCGGTCCAGTGCACCGGAATGCTGATTGCGGGAAGCCCGCAGACGTTGACCAGCGAGGACCACGGGGCAAACTCGCACTGCTTGCGGTAGTCGTCGTCCGCGTCGGCGGGCCACTCGGCGGGCCAGTAGCCGTCGCCGTGCGCGGCGCCGGTGAACCAGCCCACCGGCCGGGGCGTTTGAGCCAATGTCGGGCTCAGCACCAGGTCCCAGGCCGAGAACTGGGCAACAGTGTCCCGCTGGAACTGGCGCAGGAACCCGAGGGCCTCGTTCAGCTTCGCCGCGCTGCGCTGCTGGGCGCGCCGCCGGAAGGTGCGGGTCAGCGGGGTCAGGAGGGCCTCGCGCTGCGGCGCGATGCGGGCGCTCCCGACGCCGGCGGTCCACGCCGTCGTAAACGCGCCGGGGTAGCGGTTGTCATAGCGGATGGCGGCCTCGCCGGTCTCGTGCCCGGCCGCCTCCAGCAGCCTGATGCCGGTCTGGAGTGCATCGAGGGCTTCGCGGTCCGGGGTGTAAGGGAAGACGGCCTGCCATGGACTGTCCAGGCTGACGCCGATCCGCAGCGGGGGTGGCTCCTGGCCGGCCAGTTGCAGGTAGCTGCGCCGGCGGCCGGCTGGTTCTCCGGCCCGTTCTCCGGGTGATTGGCGGGTTGGTGGCGGCGGGACCAGCGCGTCGAGCATCAGGGCGGCGTCCGCCGCGGAACGGGCCAGCGGACCGGCGACCACCAGCCCGGCGGGGTCGCCGGTGCTTTCCCCGGCCGGGACCAGCCCGCGGCCCGGTTTCAGTCCCACCAGGCCGCAGGCGGCGGCGGGGATGCGGATGGACCCGCCGCCGTCGGATCCCGGGGCGAAGGGAAGCAGGCCGGCGGCCACGGCGGCCGCGCTGCCGCCGGAGGAACCGCCGGAGCTGCGGCTCAGCGCGTACGGGTTGCGTGAGGGCGGGGCGATCCGGTTCTCGCTGTAGGCTGTCAGCCCGAATTCCGGGACCTGCGTCTTGCCCAGCGAGATGACGCCGGCGCCCTTCAGTGTGGCGGCCAGGGCGCCGTCGTCGGCGGCGGGCTTGTGCTCCAGGGCGGCGCTGCCGTGCGTGGTGACCACGCCGGCGACGTCGGTCAGGTCCTTGAACGCGGTCGGCATGCCGTGCAGCAGCGGCAGGGCCGCCCTGCGTTCGTCGTCCGCCGCGCGTACATGCCGGCGGTCCGCCGCGTCGGCGTCCTGGAGGGCCTGCTCTGCGGTGACGGTGATGAATGCGCCAAGGTGCGGGTTGTCGGCCGCGATGCGGTCCAGGAAGTGCGCCGCGGCCTGGCGCGCGGAGAGCTCGCCGGAGCGCAGGGCGTCGCGGAGCGCGACGGCGGACAACTCGTGGATCTCAGCCAATGGTCTCCTTTGCGCTCTCCAGAAGCGTAACCTGCCACCTGTTTGGCCCCGGCCCCGATCGCTGGCGATACGCTGGAGGCAGACCTTGATTTCAGCGGAGAGGACGACCATGAGCGACATCGACACCGTGACCGTTTCCGACATTCCCGAAGCGGCGCGGATCCTGGACGTACGCGAGGACTACGAATGGTCGGCCGGCCACGCCGAGCACGCCGTCCACATTCCCCTCGACCAGCTCCCGGCCCGGCTCGACGAACTGGATCCGGACGAGGACCTGTATGTTATCTGCCGCACCGGCGGACGTTCCTTCCGCGCTGCGCAGTGGCTCGTCGGCCATGGCTACTCAGCGTTGAACGTGGCCGGCGGCATGGACCAGTGGCTCGAGAACGGCCTGCCGCTCGTGTCCGACAACGGGCTCAAGCCCGTCATCCTGTAAACGAAAGAAGAACCATGTCCGCGTCAACTGTCACCTATACCTTCCTCGGCCCCGAAGGCACGTTCACCGAGGCGGCGTTGATGCAGGTGCCAGGCGCCGCGGAGGCCATCCGCATCCCCTCCTCGAACGTCAACACCGCGTTGGACAAGGTCCGCGACGGTTCGGCCGACGCGGCGATGGTGCCGATCGAGAACTCCGTGGAGGGCGGCGTCACGGCAACCCTCGACGCGATCGCCACCGGCCAGGAACTGCGGATCCTCCGCGAGGCCCTGGTGCCGATCAGCTTCGTGCTGGTGGCCCGGCCCGGCCTGCGGATCGAGGACATTCGCAGGGTGTCCACCCACGGTCACGCCTGGGCGCAGTGCCGGCTCTGGGTCGACGCCAATATGCCGAATGCGGAATACATCCCGGGATCCTCCACCGCCGCGGCCGCAATGGGCCTGCTGGAGGATGTCCCGCACTACGACGCCGCCATCTGTGCGCCCATCGTCGCGGCCGAGCAGCCCGGCCTGGCGGTGCTCGCGGAAAACATCGGCGACAACCCCGGCGCGGTGACCAGGTTCGTGCTGGTGGGGCGCCCCGGAGTGCTGCCGGAACGGACCGGCGCGGACAAGACCACGGTGGTGGTCCCGCTGCCGGAAGACCGGCCAGGCGCGCTGATGGAAATCCTGGATCAGTTCGCCACCCGGGGCGTGAACCTGAGCCGGATCGAATCCCGTCCCACCGGCCAGTACCTCGGCCACTACTTCTTCAGCATCGACGCGGACGGCCATGTGGGCGACGCCCGGGTGGCCGACGCGCTGGCCGGACTGCACCGGATCAGTCCGGCGACACGCTTCCTTGGCTCCTACGGCCGGGCTGACGGCCAGCGCGCCGAGGTGGCGCCGCACACCTCCGACCAGGCATTCCGTGCCGCCCATGCATGGGTCGAAGACATACTCACGGGGGCATCTGTGGTTCAGGAATATAAGCCCCAGGCTTCGCCCACAGCGTAGGCAAATGCCACATGCGGCACTTCCACCCCTTGGAAACTGTGCGTATGCTTGCCTGATCTATTGGGGTAGTCCTCTACCGGAAGGAGCGGGTCATGGCTGGCACCAGCACAGAAAATGACGGCCAGGGAATGATTGTCAATCCCAAACCGACGGCCGAAAACCAGGACTGGGACGGCGACGACGCCGACCGTGCGGACCGGCTGCGCTTCGAGGAGGAGCAGGCGATGATCCGCGAGCAGTCGGAGGCACGCGCCGCCAAGGCAGCCGCGGACGCGAAGAAGGAAGCCGACGCTAAAAAGGAAGCCAGCTAAGAAGGAAGCCCGCTAAGCCGGCCGGGTCATGGCAGGTGCCGGGCCTGGCTGCTCCCGGACTTGCCGGCCGCCCCGCCGCCATGGGGCAGTTCCTCGCGGGCGGGGTCCTCCCTAACCCGGACCAGCAGCGAGCGGGGGGCCACCCGGACTGTGACGGTGGTGGCCTCGCCGGACGGATCGCCGTCGACCTGTGTGGGCATCGGTTCGGCGCACTTGATCACTATCTTGCCGGAGCGGTAATACGTCATCACCGGCAAGTTTCTTTTGTGCTTCAGCACAATCTTCCAGTACATCGCCAGCCAGCCGATCGCGCTGCGCGGGCTCATCACCACCACGTCCAGCATGCCGTCGTCGATCATGGCCTGAGGGATGAAATCGATTCCGCCGGGGATCAGCCCGCAGTTCGCGAACAGCACGCTGCGGATCTTCCGGGACTGCTCCGGCTGGTCGTCAAGGGCGATGGAGACCCTCTTGCGGCGCCCGGGAAGGTGCCGCACACCGGCCTCGGTGTAGGCGAGCCAGCCCACCGCCTTCTTGAGCCCGTCGTTGGTGTCCCCCACCACCTCGGCGTCCATGCCCATCCCGGCGATCACCAAAAAGGCATGGTCCGCGGACTGCCCGGTCCGGGCGTTCTCCACCCTCATGCGGGCGGTGTCGATGAAGCGCTGGTGTCCGAACAGCGCAATCTCCACGCAGCCGTGCAGGTCCCCGATGTCCAGGTGGACGTTGCGGGCCAGCAGGTTCCCGGTGCCCAGCGGCAAGAGGCCCATGGCGATATCCGTGTGCGCCAGGACGTCCGCCACCACGCGGACGGTGCCGTCGCCGCCGCCCACCAGGACGACGTCGGCCCCGTACTCGACGGCGGCACGGGCCTGCGAGAAGCCGGGGTCCTCGGCGGTGGTCTCGAAGAAGCGCGGGGCCTCCCAGCCGGCCGCCAGGCAGGCGCTCTCGACCAGGACCCGGGCCTCCGCGGACCTGGACTTGATCGGATTGATCACGACGGCGACCTTTTGCCTGACCAGGCCCGGGTTGTGCGTTTCTTCCCAGACGGCACTGCGCGTGTGCTTGGCCTTCAACCGGCGCACACCCCACCAGCTGGAGACGGCAAATACCAGGGCTCCAGCGATGACGAGGTAGAGCAGCCAGTCGCGCATGTTGCTCCAACACTATCCCGCGTGTCCGCCGCGGCAGGACTGCCGAAGGGCGGCCCCCGGATTCGATACTCTTATCTGGTGATCGACGTAAAAGACCTCAGCGAAAATCCGGACAAGTTCCGTGCCAGCCAGCGCGCCCGTGGCGCCGATGAATCCGTGGTGGACGCGATCATCGCCGCGGATTCGGCCCGGCGCGCGGCGCTGATCCGTTTTGAAAACCTGCGCGCCGAGCAAAACGCCTTCGGCAAGAAGGTGGCGCAGGCAAAGGGCGAGGAAAAGCAGGCCCTGCTCGCCGAGGTGAAGGTCCTTGCGGCCTCGGTCAAGGAAGCCTCGGCCGAGGCCGACGTCGCCCAGTCCGCCCAGGAGGAGCTGCTGCGCGGCATTCCCAACCTGGTCGAGGACGGGGTTCCGGCGGGCGGCGAGGACGACTACGTTGTGGTGAAGACGGTGGGGACGCCCCGCGAATTCCCCGACTTTGAGCCGAAAGACCACCTCGAAATCGGCGAACTGATCGGCGCGATCGACATGGAGCGCGGGGCCAAGGTCTCCGGTTCACGCTTCTACTTCCTGCGCGGCGTGGGCGCCCGGCTGGAAATGGCACTGCTTCAGATGGCCATGGAGCAGGCCATCGACGCCGGCTTCGTGCCCATGATCACCCCGACGCTGGTGCGGCCCGAAACCATGCAGGGCACCGGCTTCGACGTCAAGCACGACGCCGAGATCTACCGCCTCGCGGAGGACGACCTCTATCTTGTGGGGACCTCGGAGGTGGCCCTGGCCGGCTACCACGCCGACGAGATCCTGGACCTCTCCGGCGGTCCGATCCGCTACGCCGGGCAGAGCTCCTGCTACCGCCGCGAGGCCGGTTCGCACGGGAAGGACACCCGCGGCATCATCCGGGTCCACCAGTTCAACAAGGTGGAGATGTTCATCTACACCACGGTTGAAGAGGCCGCTGCCGAGCATGCCCGCCTGCTGGCCTGGGAAGAGGAAATGCTGGCCAAGTGCGAGCTGCCCTACCGCGTGATCGACACCGCCGCCGGCGACCTTGGCACCTCCGCGGCCCGCAAGTTCGACTGCGAAGCCTGGGTCCCCACCCAGGGCGCCTACCGCGAGCTGACCTCCACCTCCAACTGCACCACCTTCCAGGCGCGCCGGCTCAACATCCGTGAACGCGTGCTGAACGAGGAGGGCGCCCCCAAGGGCACCCGCGCGGTTGCCACCCTCAATGGGACCCTCGCCACGACCCGCTGGATCGTCGCCATCCTGGAACACCACCAGAACCCGGACGGCTCGGTCAACGTCCCGGCGGCGCTGCAAAAGTACCTCGGGGGCATGACGGTCTTCCCCGTCCTCTAGCCCACCCGCCGCCGGCAGCTGTTCACCGACGCTTCACGTGCCGCTGTGGCGCGCGTCCTAGCAGCTGTCGGCGGTGTCTGCTCTACTTATTGGATGACTACATTGACTGAAGCCTCAGTCGCTGGCAACGATGACCAGCGAGATGCAAACGAAAAAATGATGATCGCCCTCGACGTCGACGGAACCCTCGTCGACCATGACGGGCACATGTCCGTCCCCGTCCGGGAAGCCGCCCAGGCCGTGGTGGCCGCCGGGCACGAGGTGATGATCGCGACGGGCCGCTCGCTCAACGCCACGCTGCCCATCATCGAGCACATCGGCATTGAAAGCGGCTACGCGGTCTGCTCCAATGGCGGCGTCACGCTGCGCGTGGATTCCGGACTGGCCGACGGCTACGAGGTGCTGCACAAAGCCACCTTCGACCCCGGGCCGGCGCTCCGGGCGCTGCGCAAGCGGCTGCCCTCGGCCAAGTATGCGCTCGAGGACGAGAACGGCAACTTCCTCTCCACCGAACGCTTCCAGGACGCCAGCTTCGGCGTCGAGGCAATCGGTGTCGACTTCCAGACCATGCTGGAGGCCACCGCCGTGCGCGTCGTGGTGTTCAGTTCGGAGAACACGCCAGAGGAATTCAACGCGGCCATCCGCCACGTGGGCCTCGCCGGCGTCACCTACTCCGTCGGCTGGACGGCGTGGCTGGACATTGCCGCCGCCGGCGTCACCAAGGCCAGCGCCCTGGAACACCTGCGCGGACGGCTGAGCATCGAGGCGCACCGTACGGTCGCCGTCGGCGACGGCCGCAACGACATCGAGATGCTCACCTGGGCACGCCGCGGCGTGGCGATGGGCCAGGCGCCCGCGGAGGTGATCGCCGCCGCCGACGAGGTCACCCACTCGGTCTACGACGACGGCGCCGCCCACGTGCTGCGCAGCATCCTCCTCTAAGACACCGGCGCGGACGCCGGTGCGGGCGCGCCGGCCCTAGCGGACGTCGAGGATCAGGCCCAGCAGCCGGGCGGCGGCGGGCCGGGCCGCGTGTTCCTCGTTCCACTGCGCCCGGGCCACGGCCTTGCTGACGGCCTGCGTGGTGATGCCGAGTTCCTCGGCCACCGCCTTCTGCTGCCCGCGCACGCCGGGGGTCAGCAGGTCCAGCACCCGCCACTCGGCGGCGCTCCGGTCGTGCACAATGTGGCCCAGCAGCCGCAGCACGGCCTCGGCTTCCGCGGCCAGATCAGCGAACGGGCCTTCCACCGCCACCGGGATGCGTTCCTTGCCGTTTCTCAGCCGGTCCACGGCGCGGCGGGCGTAGACGAGCCCGTGGCCGGACGCGTCCTTGATCTGGTTCGGCAGCGGTTCGTTGACCGGGCCGACGCCGATTCCGACGTACCAGGCCCCCGTCCGCAGGGCGATCAGCGCCGCCTCGACGGCCTGACGCGGGCAGTCCAGGATGCCCTGGACCTCGTCCTCCACGGAACGGTCGAAATCCAGGCGCGCCGGAATGTGCCGCAGGTCCTTGAGGAGCTGCGGCACACGGTCGCCGTCGCGCCGGCTGTCGGTTTGGTTGATGGTCAGCGTGAACATACTGGATGCCACACTACCGCGTGGCAAACGGGAGGCAAGCCCGCAGGGTGCGCCTGATGCCGGCCACGTAACAACCCCGCCGCGGCCCCCGCCGGGACACCCGGCGGGCTTGTCTCTGGACCTGGGAGATGTTGCGATGGGGGGAGACGCTGCCGACGGCGGCACGGACCGGGGCGGAGTGCATCAGTGGGTAATGGGTTGGAACAGGGGACAGGGCAGCGGACCGCGGAGACGGCGGGCAGGGACGAACTTGACCTCGTGGACCGGTGGTGGCGGGCCGCCAACTACCTCTCGGTAGGCCAGATCTATTTGCGCTCCAATCCGTTGCTTCGTGAGCCGCTGAGCGCCGGGGATACCAAGTCCCGCCTGCTCGGCCACTGGGGCACCACTCCAGGATTGAACTTCATCTATGCGCACCTGAACCGGGTCATCCGCCGGGATTCGCAGGAGATGCTGTTCGTCGCCGGGCCGGGCCACGGCGGACCGGCCGTGGTGGCGAACGGCTGGCTGGAGGGCACCTACTCGGAGATCTACAGCAACGTGGGCCCGGACGAGGACGGGCTGGCCGAGCTGTTCCGGCAGTTCTCCTACCCCGGCGGCATCCCCAGCCACGCCGCCCCGGAAACACCGGGCTCCATCAACGAGGGCGGTGAACTCGGGTACTCGCTGGCCCACGCCTACGGCACGGTGTTCGACAACCCCCGGCTGATCACCGCCGTCGTGATCGGCGACGGCGAGGCGGAGACCGGGCCGCTGGCCGCGAGCTGGCACTCCCACAACTTCCTGGACCCGGCGGCGGACGGGGCCGTGCTGCCGATCCTGCACCTGAACGGCTACAAGATCGCCAACCCGACGATTCTCGCGCGGATGCCGGAGGCCCAGCTGGAGCAGCTGCTGCGCGGGTACGGCCACAAGCCGCACTTCGTAACCGTCACTGACCCGGAGGACACCGCCGCGGCGCACCGCGATTTTGCCGCGGTGCTGGACGAGTGCCTGGCGGAAATACGGGCCATCCAGGCCGAACGGCGCGCCGGCGGCTGGAACGGTGACGACGCTCCCGCCGCCGCGTGGCCGATGATCGTGCTGCGCTCGCCCAAGGGCTGGACCGGGCCGAAGACGGTTGATGGGCTGCAGGTGGAAGGCACCTGGCGCAGCCACCAGGTGCCACTCGCCGAAGTCCGCACCAATCCCGAGCACCTGGCCCAGCTCGGGCAGTGGCTGGAGTCCTACCGCCCGGAGGAACTGTTCGACGGCGCCGGGCGGCTCCGGCCGGAGGTGGCCGCGAACGCCCCGGGCGGCGAGCTGCGGATGAGCGCCACCCCGCATGCCAACGGCGGCGTCCTACTGCGCGACCTGAAGCTGCCCGGCTACGCCGACCACGCGGTGGAGGTCGCCCAGCCGGGCCGGGAGCGGGTCAGCGCCATGATCACCCTCGGCTCCTGGATGCGGGACGTGATAGCGCTCAACCCGGATACCTTCCGGCTCTTCGGCCCGGACGAGACCGCGTCCAACCGGCTGCAGGACGTCTACGAGGTCACGGACAAGGTCTGGCAGTACCGGATCGAGGCCGTCGACGAGCACCTGGCCCGCGCCGGCCGGGTGATGGAGGTCCTCAGCGAACACCTGTGCCAGGGCTGGCTGGAAGGCTACCTGCTCACCGGCCGGCACGGGGTGTTCAGCTGCTACGAGGCGTTCATCCACATTGTCGATTCGATGTTCAACCAGCACGCCAAGTGGCTCAAGGTGCACCGCGAGCTGCCGTGGCGCCAGCCCGTCGCCTCGCTGAACTACGTGCTCTCCTCGCACGTCTGGCAGCAGGACCACAACGGCTTCTCGCACCAGGATCCGGGCTTCATCGACCACGCGGTGAACAAGAAGTCCGAGGTCATCCGGGTCTACCTGCCGCCGGACGCGAACACGCTGCTCTCGGTGATGGAGCACTGCCTCGGTTCGCGGGACTACGTCAACATCGTGGTCAGCGGCAAACAGCCCTCGCCCACCTGGCTGGGACCGGCCGACGCCGCGCACCACTGCCAGCGCGGCCTGGGAATCTGGGAATTCGCCGGTTCCGAGGTCCCGGGCGAGGAGCCCGACGTCGTCCTGGCCTGCGCGGGGGACGTCCCCACGGTGGAGACCGTCGCGGCGGCCGAACTGCTCAAGGAAGGGGCACCCGGGCTGAAGATCCGGGTGGTGAACGTGGTGGACCTGATGCGGCTCCAGGATGCCGCCGAACACCCGCACGGCCTCTCCTCCCGGGACTTTGACGGCATCTTCACCGCGGACAAGCCGATCATTTTCGCGTACCACGGCTACCCCTCGCTGATCCACCGGCTGGCCTACCGCCGCACCAACCAGGAGGGCCTGCACGTGCGCGGCTACAAGGAGGAAGGCACCACGACGACGCCGTTCGACATGGCGATGCTCAACGGGATCGACCGCTACCAGCTGGCCATCGACGCAATTGACCGGGTGCCGGGGCTGGCCGAACGGCACTCGCTGCTGCGCCAGTCGCTGCAGGACCGGCGCATCCGGGCCCACAACCACACCAGGGAGCACGGCGAGGACGCGAAGGAGATCAGCGGCTGGACCCTCGGCGGCGAATAGCCTGCCCGAGGTGGCGGGTCTAGGCCGGCCCGCCGGTGAGTGCGGACAGCCCGCCGGTGGGCAGATGGATCCAGCCCTCGGTCCGTGCGGCCCGGGCGTGCGCGGCGTCGGGACGGATGGTCGCGCCGAGGGCCACGGCCCGCGCGGTAAGGGACGCGATGACGGCGTCGAACATGTCGTCCGAACCGGCCAGCTGCTCCCCGTGCCCGGCCAGATCCAGCCACGGGGCGGCCTGCCTGAGCCCGCGGAGGAGATCGCCCAGCCGCTGCGTTTCCGTGCGGCCGCGCCCCTTGTAGCCGCGGGCCAGCAGGCCCCAGGACTTCAGTGACGCTGCCGGGTAGACCTCGGCCAGCCGGCCGCTGCCGTCCCGCGCCTGGGGACCGTGCTCCACGGCGATCTTGGCCTGGATGACGGCGCAGCGCATCGCCGGGTGCGCCAGCCGGTCGGCTGAGACGCTGAGCGGGATCAACCCGGTCCGGGCGGTGACGAAGCGGTCGGTGTCCCGGTAGGCCAGCAGCCGGCGGCCTTCGATTCCGTCATGGTCAAGCACGGGGTGCGGATCCCCGGCCATGTGCCCGGCAATGAAGGGCAGGAAGGCGTCCGGCCAGCCCACGGGGCAGTCGATCCCGGCCAGATCCGCAGCGCCAAAGAGCCGGACGATTTCGTCGTCGTCGACGTCGAGCGCCAGGTGCGCCAGGCGGGCGGTGCCATTGTTCCATTCGACGACGGCGGCCGCCGTCTTCTTCGTGGCCGCCGCGAGGTCGACGCCGAGGGTCAACATCCGCTGCCCGCCCGGGGGCTCAGCGAGGTGGACATGGCATCAACCTTTCCTGTGGCTCAAAGAGCGCGGTACCGGAACGCGCCGGGGATCCCGCCACGGCTCTCCAGACCCTTTCCCGAGGCAAAGCGGGCCCACACGGCACGCAGGGCCCGGCCCTGGGCGTTGATCTCCTCCCAGCTGGCTCCGGCGACCAGCCCCACACCTTCCCAGGTCCGCCGGTCGCCGAACAGCAGCGGCAGGTCCACGGTGTGTGCCGCCCCGTAGAAGTTCCCAGGCGCGGCCCAGGACAGCACGTAGCGGTAGGCCGTGCCGCCCGCCCGGGTGTGGCGGCGGGCGAACCGCCTGGCGGAACGGCCGTACACCGCCTCGGTCACTGCCCAGTTGATGGCCTTGACGACGGCGGGCCCGAGCACGGGGACCTTGGCCAGGCGGCTGACCGCCGGGTTGCGCGGCAGGAACATCCGGGCTTCCTCGGAGGTGTGCCCGATCAGGACCTCGATCCCGGGTGCCGTGGCGTTCCAGGCGGCCTCAATCCCGGACTCCGGCGGCAGGGGCGCATGCCCGTACTGGGTGCCGAAGGGCATGGCCGCGATCAGCCCGTACTTCCGGGCCACCTGCGACACGTGCCCCTCGATCTCCACGACTTCCATCGCGGGGGTGTCTTCGTTGACGGCCTCCGCGGCGACGCCCATGGCGCGGCTCATCTTGTCTCGGCCGCGGGTAATGCCAAGCGGCGCGCTCTGGATGATGGCGCGTTGGAACAGGGTGGGGGCCTCCGGCGTCGCCATCAGGTGGGCGACGGCGTCGCCTCCGGCAGATTGACCGAAAGCCGTGACGTTGCCCGGGTCGCCGCCGAAGGCGCCGATGTTGCGCTGCACCCAGCGGAACGCCTCGAGTTGGTCCAGCAGGCCGAGGTTGGCGGGCCGGCCGGTGCCGGTGGCCAGGTAACCGAACAGGCCCAGGCGGTACGTCACGGAGACCACGATGACGCGGTTTTCGGCGACGAGCGCCTTGGGGTCGAAGATTGCCAGGTCGCCGGAACCGGAGGTGTAGGAGCCGCCGTGCAGCCACACCATGACCGGCACGCGTTCGCCGTCGCGCAGGTCCTTCGGCATGGTGATCGAGAGCCGCTGGCAGTCCTCGCTGCCGGGGAGTTCGCCGTAGCGGGTGCCAAGAATGTCGTCCAGGAACGGGACCGGCGCCTGCGGGCAGGCGGGGGAGAGGTTCGTGGCCGCGAGGGTTTCGCTCCAGTCGGGCGCACCCGCCGGGGGCTGGAAACGCGCCGCGGTGGCGTACGGAATACCCGTGGCACGCACCACGTCGCCGTCCCGCCACCCGGAGACCGGGCCGCAGGGCGGGCTAAAGGTTGGTTCATGCATGAACCAACGATTTCACACTTTCCTGACCCACGGCTGCCAGCGGTCATCTGCGCTTAAACAGCAACGCGGGGTCACTTACCGCCCATATCCGTCGGCCGGATCGGCGGTAAGTGACCCCGCGTTGGTGCTGCGGAGGCGTTAGTGCGTGTGCGGGACGAAGCGCTTGATCGACGCTTCGAGTTCAGCCTCGGCCGCGGCGCGATCGCCCCAGCCCTCGGCCTTGACCCACTTGCCGGGCTCCAGGTCCTTGTACCGGGTGAAGAAGTGCTCGATTTCCTTGATCAGGAATTCGCTGACGTCGCTGATCTCGTTGATGTGGTCGAAGCGCGGATCGGCCGGCACGCAGAGGACCTTGGCGTCCCCGCCGCCGTCGTCGGTCATGTTGAATACGCCGATCGGGCGGGACTCGACGATCACGCCGGGGTGCAGATCGAAGTCCTGCAGGAGCACCAGTGCGTCCAGCGGGTCGCCGTCCTCGCCCAGGGTGTTCTCGAAGAAGCCGTAGTGCGTGGGGTACTGCATGGAGGTGAACAGGACGCGGTCCAGGCGGACGCGGCCGGTCTCGTGGTCGACTTCGTACTTGACGCGCGATCCCTTGGGGATCTCGATGGTCACGTCATGCTTCATGGAATGCTCCTCGACGGATTCAGGGGGTGCGCGGCACACGTGGCGTGCAGAAAAAGCAGTGCCGGTGCCGCCGACTATTATTGAGGATATAGCGACAGGCCCTGATTTCAGGAACTAGTGGGGACATTTCGGGACTAAAGGACCAGCACCAGCATGAAACGCACAACGAGCCGTGAGGGTACGGCTCCGGCGCCCGGAAGGTTCGGGCGGATCGTCCCGATGCTGCTCCTGACCCTCCTGGTCATGGCGCTCGCCGTCCCCGCGGGCCTGGTGGTCAGTCCCGGATTCCGCGGCCCAGCCCTTCCCCCGGAACCTGCAGCGGCGGGCCCGTGGCAGCAGATGCCCGCCACCCTCAGCGCTCCCGACGGCGGCTCGGAAACCGCCGGAGGCATGCGGCCGCTCAGCGCCGATGCGCCGGTGCCGGATGCCGCCACCGTTGCCGCCCAGCTCACCGCCACGCTGAAGACCGACGGCGCCGGGTCCTTCAGCGGCCTGGTCCAGGATGCCCTCACCGGGAAGGTGCTCTTCGACCGGGCCGCCGACGAGGTCCGCGCCCCCGCTTCCAACATCAAGCTCCTCACCGCCGCCGCCGCGCTGCGCACCCTCGGCCCGGACCGGCGCTTCAGCACCAGGGTTGTGGCCGGACCCACGCCGGGCACGGTCGTCCTGACCGGCGGCGGAGACGTGCTGCTGGGTGCAGGCGAGTCCGCACCGGATGCCGTCCTGGGGCACGCCGGGCTCGCCACCCTCGCGCAGACCACGGTCCGTGCGCTGCAGAAGGCCGGCGTGGCCGGTCCGGTGACCGTCCTGCTGGACGATTCCCTCTTCAGCGGACCGTCCCTGAGCCGGGCCTGGAGCCCGGACGACGTGGCGGCCGGCGAAGTGGCGCCGCTGTTTCCGCTGGCCCTGAACTCGGCCCGCTTCGACCCCGCCGTCACCACCGGACCCCGCCCCCGCGACGCCGCCATGACGGCCGCCGAGGCCTTCGCGGACCGGCTCTCGGCCGCCGGCGCCGCCGCGGGACTCACCGTGGCGCCCGACGTCGCAAGGCTGCCGGCCGGGCGGAAGCCCGCCGCGGACGCCGGCGGACAGTCAGGCAAGCTCCTCGCCGAAGTCCAGTCCGCCACCGTCAGCCAGCAGGTGGACCTGATGCTGCGCACCTCGGACAACTACCTCACCGAGGTCATGGGCCGGATGGTGGCGGTGGCAAGCGGCAAACCCGCCAGCAACGACGGCGCCGTCGCCGCCGTACTGCAGCAGCTCGAGGAGCTGAACATCCCTTCGGGCACCCTCCGGGCCGCCGACCTGGCCGGGCTGACCCTGGAGAACAAAGTCTCGGCGCGGCAACTCTCCGCCGTGATCCGTGCCATGACCACCGGCACAGACACCCGCCTCCGCTCCGCCCTGGCCGGGTTTCCGGTGGCCGGGCTGACCGGAACACTCGGCAGCCGGTACATGGATACCAGCACTTCCCGGGGTGCGGGCCTGGTCCGCGCCAAGACCGGAACGCTCAACACGGTGATCGCACTCAGCGGCTACGTCGTGGACGCCGACGGCCGGCTGCTGGTCTTCTCCTTCATCGGCAACGGCCTGACGCCCGGCGCGGCCGGCAACAAGGCCGCCCTGGACCGGACAGCCTCGGTCCTGGCCGCCTGCGGCTGCCGCTGAGGCCGCGCCGTTTCGACGGTTCGCTGCGCACTCGACGACTCTAAACGCCTAACCCGCGGGGAACCATCTAACCGGCGGGTCCCGGCTGCCCGTTCGCCGCCCGACGAATTTAAGGCGCTTCCCCGCTCCGCTGTGATCTGATGGGGCTATGGAGTCCTCTTCGCGCGAGACATCTGCCCAGGCACCAGGCCAAACACCAGCCCAGGCCCTGATCAATTGGGAGCTCGCCGCGTCCACGGCCGCGCGCCTCACCCCGGCCGGCCCCTCACTCGGGTCCGCGGAGATCGGCGCCGCCGTCGAGAACCTGCGCCTGATGGCAGACATCTCCGTTCCGCACGTGCACGACATCACCGGGCTCGAGGCCGCCCGCGACCTGCGGGACTCCTCCGTCCTGGTGGTGGACCGCGCCTCGTGGGCCAAGGCGAACACACAGAGCTTTGCCGTGATGCTGCAGCCCGCCATCGAGAAGATGCTCGAAAGCCGGCGCGGGACCGTCAGCCCGGGCGCCGCGAGCGTCGGCGGCGCGATCACCGGCAGCCAGCTGGGCGCGATCCTGGCGTTCCTCTCCAGCAAGGTCCTCGGCCAGTACGACCCGTTCTCGGCGCTGGCCGAGAATTCCACCGCCCCCGCCGCGGGCCGGCTGCTGCTGGTGGCGCCCAACATCATCTCCGTGGAGCGCGAGCTCAACGTCGCGCCCGAGGATTTCCGGCTCTGGGTGTGCCTGCACGAACAAACCCACCGCGTGCAGTTCGCGGCCGCACCCTGGCTGCGCCACCACATGCTGGAACAAATCGAGGACCTCAGTGAACACCTGCTGGGCAACGTCGACTCGATCATGGAACGTGCCGCGGCGGCCGCGAAGGCCCTCAAGGACCGGGCCGGCTCGGGCGCCGCCCCCGGCCGCGGGGCAATCCTGGACCTCCTGCAGGACCCGGCGGAGCGGGCGGCGATCTCGCACCTGACCGCCGTCATGAGCCTGCTGGAAGGCCACGCCAACGTGGTCATGGATGCGGTGGACGCCAGCATCGTCCCCTCGGTCAAGACCATCCGGCAGCGCTTCAACGCCCGCGGCACGGACCGCGGCGCCATCGAGAAGTTCATCCGCAGCCTGCTTGGGCTGGACGCGAAGATGCGGCAGTACAGCGACGGTTCGAAGTTTGTCCGCGAAGTGGTGGACGCCGCCGGAATGCAGGGCTTCAACAAGGTCTGGGAGTCCGCCGACCACCTTCCCACCGAGCCCGAAATCCACGACTCCAAGCTGTGGCTCGAGCGGATGGGGCTCTAGTCCAGGTGCCGGCCCCAACCCACCCGGATCTCCCGGCGGCTTCCCGCGGACGACGACGGCCCGGCCGGCTGGCGCCCGTCGTCGGCAAGGCGCGGAAGATGCTGCAGGACGCCCTGGCCGACGCCGGCTACCCCGAGCGGGTGCTTGTGGCCTGCAGCGGCGGTCCGGATTCGCTGGCGCTTGCCGCCGTCGCGGCCTACTTCGCCCGCCGCGGCCACGTTGACGGCCACCCGATTTCCGTCGGCGCCGTCGTCGTGGACCACCAGCTTCAGCCTGGTTCCGCGGAGGTGGCCGCGGCGACAGCGGCGGCGCTGCGGGAGCTGGGACTCGCCCCCGTGCAGGTCAGGACCGTTGACGTCGCCCCCGCCGGGATGGGCCCGGAGGCTGCCGCGCGGGACGCCAGGCACGCCGCCCTCGAGGCCGCCGCCGACGATACCGGCGCCGCGGCGGTCCTGCTGGGCCATACCTTGGATGACCAGGCCGAACAGGTCCTGCTGGGACTGGCGCGCGGTTCCGGCACCCGCTCGCTCGCCGGGATGCGGCCGGTCCGCGGCCGCCTGCTTCGGCCGTTCCTGGGCCTGCGACGGGCCGACACCCTGGAAATCTGCGCCGTCGAAGGCCTGGACCCGTGGCACGACCCGAGCAACGAGGACCCCGCCTTCGCCCGGTCCCGGACCCGGGTGGAGGTGCTGCCGATGCTGGAGGAGAAGCTCGGACCGGGGGTTGCCGAGTCGCTGGCCAGGACGGCGGCGATCCTGCAGCTCGACGCCGACTACCTCGAGGATGTGGCCAACGACACCTTTGGCCGCCTGCAGGAGCGCTCCGGGACCGAGCTCAGCCTGCCCGAGGCCGCGCTCCGCGAACTGGCGCCGGCCGTCAGGTTCCGGGTGATCGCCAAGGCCGCCGCCGCCGTCGGGGGTCAACAGCCCAGCTACCAGCGGCTGCTGGCCGCCGAAGCGCTGCTTCGCCGGCAGGGATCCGCGGGACCCGTGGAGCTGCCCGGCGGCGTGAGCGTCTACCGGCTCTCCCTCGCCCAGCTGCTCGCGGCCGGGCAGTCCGCCCCCGCCGGCGTTCCCCGTGAGGGCGCGCGCTGTGGGAAGCTTGTATTCCGGCCTCAAAAACCGCCCCAAGAATAGTCGCACCCGCATCTACACAGGAGCCATTGGTGGATTCAAACGACGTCCAGGCAGACCTCAAGCACGTTCTCTACTCCAAGGAGCAGATCCAGACCCGGATCACTGAACTCGCTGCCCAGATCGACAAGGACTACGAAGGCCGCGATCTGCTGATCGTCGGTGTGCTCAAGGGTGCGGTCATGGTCATGGCCGACCTGGCCCGTGCGCTGCACAGCCACGTCTCGATGGACTGGATGGCCGTCTCCTCCTACGGCTCCGGCACGCAGTCCTCCGGCGTGGTCCGCATCCTCAAGGACCTCGACACCGACCTGATGGGCAAGGACGTCCTGATCGTCGAAGACATCATCGACTCCGGCCTCACGCTCTCCTGGCTGAAGACCAACCTGGAGTCCCGCGGCCCCGCCTCGGTGGAGATCTGCACCGCATTCCGCAAGCCCACCGCCGCCAAGGTCCAGATCGACGTCAAGTACGTCGGCTATGACATCCCCAACGAATTCGTCGTCGGCTACGGCCTGGACTACGCCGAGAAGTACCGCAACCTGGACTTCGTGGGCACCCTGGCGCCGCACGTCTACGAGTAACCCGGGGACCGCACCGGCAGCTTCCCTCCGGCTCGACGCTGTGTCTAGTCTGCGCCCGCACAGCCCTCCGCTACGCCGACAGGGAACTTTTAGCCCTGACCGTGCGTGAGTTACTGCGACGGTGTATAGCTATAACCTGACGCAGCACCACACGCGCGCAGATCGGTCGCCGTGCAGCACTACCAGGAGGGACGGGGCCAGCCCCCGATCAGATGAAAGCTAAGAGTTTCTTCAAGGGCCCGGGCATCTGGATTGTCGTTGTAATCGGCATGCTCCTGCTGGCCTTTGCCACCCTGGCCCCGGGCGGCTCCGTCCGGATCGACACGGACCGGGGCCTGGCCCTGCTGGCCGACAGCGACAAGGTCGAGCAGGCCAAGATTTTCGACGCCGAGAACCGCGTGGACCTGGTCCTGAAAAACGACATCCAGATTGACGGCCAGGACAAGGGCAAGAACGTCCAGTTCTACTACGTCAACGCCCGCGCGGCGGACGTCGTCAAGGCCGTAACCGCTGCCAAGCCGCCGAGCGGCTTCACCGACCAGCCGGTCGAAAGCAACTGGTTCTCCGGCCTGTTCTCCCTGCTGGTCCCGGTGCTGCTGCTGGGCGTGCTCTTCTGGTTCCTGCTCTCCCGGATGCAGGGCGGCGGCTCCAAGGTCATGCAGTTCGGCAAGTCCAAAGCCAAGATGGTCAACAAGGACATGCCGCAGGTGACCTTCAGCGACGTCGCCGGCGCCGACGAAGCCGTCGAGGAACTCGAAGAGATCAAGGAATTCCTCCAGGAACCCGCCAAGTTCCAGGCCGTGGGCGCCAAGATCCCCAAGGGCGTGCTGCTGTACGGCCCTCCCGGTACCGGCAAGACCCTCCTGGCCCGTGCGGTCGCCGGCGAGGCCGGCGTTCCCTTCTTCTCCATCTCCGGTTCCGACTTCGTGGAAATGTTCGTCGGCGTCGGCGCCTCCCGCGTCCGCGACCTGTTCGAACAGGCCAAGGCCAACGCGCCGGCCATCATCTTCGTGGACGAGATCGACGCCGTCGGACGGCACCGCGGCGCCGGCATCGGCGGCGGCAACGACGAGCGCGAGCAGACCCTCAACCAGCTGCTGGTTGAAATGGACGGCTTCGACGTCAAGACCAACGTCATCCTGATCGCGGCCACCAACCGCCCCGACGTGCTTGATCCGGCCCTGCTCCGCCCGGGCCGCTTCGACCGCCAGATTTCGGTCGAGGCCCCGGACCTGATCGGCCGCGACCAGATCCTGAAGGTGCACGCGAAGGGCAAGCCGATGGCTCCCGGCGTCGACCTCAAAGCCGTCGCGAAGAAAACCCCCGGCTACACCGGCGCGGACCTCGCGAACGTGCTCAACGAAGCCGCGCTGCTGACGGCCCGCTCCAATGCCAACCTGATCGATGACCGCGCGCTCGACGAGGCAATCGACCGGGTGATGGCCGGTCCGCAGAAGCGCAGCCGGGTCATGAAGGAACACGAGCGCAAGGTCACCGCGTACCACGAGGGCGGCCACGCCCTGGTGGCGGCGGCACTGCGCAACTCTGCCCCGGTCACCAAAATCACCATCCTGCCGCGCGGCCGCGCCCTGGGCTACACCATGGTGGTTCCGGAGAACGACAAATACTCCGTGACCCGCAACGAACTGCTGGACCAGATGGCCTACGCCATGGGCGGCCGGGTGGCCGAGGAACTCGTCTTCCACGACCCCTCCACCGGTGCCTCGAACGACATCGAAAAGGCCACCGGAATCGCGCGCAAGATGGTCACCGAGTTCGGCATGAGTGAACGCGTCGGCGCCGTGCGCCTCGGTCAGGGCGGCGGCGAGCCGTTCCTGGGCCGCGACGCCGGCCATGAGCGCAACTACTCGGACCAGATCGCCTACGTCGTGGACGAGGAAGTGCGCCGCCTGATCGAGGGCGCGCACGACGAGGCCTACGCGATCCTGACCGAGAACCGCGACGTCCTGGACCAGCTCGCGCTGGAACTGCTGGAACGGGAAACCCTGAACCAGAGCGAGATCGCCCAGGTCTTCACGAATATCCGCAAGCGCGATTTCCGCGAGATCTGGCTCTCCAAGGAGAGCCGGCCGATCCAGGCCGTCGGCCCGGTGGAGTCCCGCCGTGAAAAGGCCGAGCGCGAAGCCCAGGAAGAAGCCAAGGAAGCCCGGCTCGAGGAGCCGCTCGACACCCTGCCCCCGCACGCCCAGGGCGTGCCCGGACAGGAGTCCTTCCAGGACGGCGTCACGGATCTCGGGCCCGACGTCCATCCCGGCTAGGCTTCTTCTGTGACTTCCTACTTCGACGACGACGACGTTCCCGCCACCGCCGGCTCCCTCCCCACGGGAGAGCCGGCGGAGGCCGCGGGCCAGCCCGGAACCAAGGTGGACCGCCCGCGGATCCAGGCGGCGGTGCGCGAGATCCTGATCGCCATCGGCGAGGACCCGGACCGCAGCGGACTGCTGGACACCCCCAAACGGGTCGCCAAGGCCTACGCGGAGATGTTTGCCGGCCTGCACCACGACCCGGCGGAAATCCTCGCCACCACCTTCGACCTGGACCACGAAGAACTGGTACTGGTCAAGGACATCCCGTTCTACTCAACCTGCGAGCACCACCTCGTGCCGTTCCACGGGGTGGCCCACGTCGGTTACATCCCCTCGCACGACGGCAAGGTCACCGGCCTGAGCAAGCTGGCCCGGCTGGTGGACATGTTCGCCCGCCGCCCGCAGGTGCAGGAGCGGCTGACCACGCAGATCGTCGAAGCCCTCGTCACCCACCTCAAGCCGCGCGGCGCGATCGTCGTCGTCGAATGCGAACACCTTTGCATGTCGATGCGCGGCATCCGCAAGCCCGGCGCGAAAACCGTCACCAGCGCGGTCCGCGGGCAACTGCATGACCCGGCCACCCGCGCCGAAGCCATGAGCCTCATCCTTGGAAGGTAACAAAAACAGACTATGGATTCCCTAGCCGCAGCCCCTGGAACAGGACCTGCCACCTCGCCGCTGCCCGTGCTGCGCAAGCCGCGCCCGGCTGCGAGTTTCAAGGACCTGCCGACGGACCGCACGCTCGTGATGGGGATCCTGAACGTCACCCCGGATTCGTTCAGCGACGGCGGCCGGCACGCGACGGCGGACACCGCGGTCGCCGCCGGCCTGCGGATGTACTACGCCGGCGCAGACATCATCGACGTCGGCGGGGAATCCACCCGCCCCGGTGCCGCGGAGGTCAGCGTCGAGGAGGAAAAGCGGCGGGTACTGCCCGTGATCGAGGCGCTGGTCAAGGCCGGCGCCCTGGTCAGCATCGACACCACGCACGCCGCCACCGCCCAGGCCGCGCTGGCGGCCGGCGCCACGATCATCAACGACGTCTCCGGCCTCACGATCGAGCCGGAGATGGTTGAGCTGGTGGCCCGGAGCAAGGCGCCCTACATCCTCACCCACCGCCGCGGCGACGCGAGCACCATGGACTCGCTGACCGACTACGGCAACGTGGCCCGGGAGGTCGCCGCCGAGCTCGCCGGCGTGCGCGACAAACTGTACGCCGCCGGCGCCTCGCCGGAGCAAATCATCCTGGACCCCGGCCTGGGCTTCGCCAAGAACGAGGCGCAGAACTGGGAACTCCTGCAGAACCTCGACGTCCTGCAGGCCATGGGCCACAAAGTCCTGGTCGCCGCGTCCCGGAAACGGTTCCTGGGCAGCCTCCTGACCGTCGCCGGAAAGGCCGCCCCGCCCCAGGATCGGGATGCCGCCACCGCCGCCGTCACCGCCATCAGCGCCTTCCGCGGCGCCTGGGCGGTCCGCGTGCACGACGTCGGCCCCAGCCTCGACGCCGTCAAGGTCGCCGCCCGGATCGCCCCGGGTCCGCGCACCGGATCGGCGCCGGCCGTGCCCGGCAACGGCTGAGACGGCCGCCCCATGGACCGGATCACGCTAAGCGGCGTTACCGCCGTCGGGCATCACGGAGTGTTTGATTTCGAACGCCGGGACGGCCAGCCGTTTGTCGTCGACGCCGTGCTGCACCTCGACTTCAGCCAGGCCGCCGCCAGTGACGACGTGCGGGACACCGCGCATTACGGCGAAGTGGCCGAGTGCATCCGCGGCTGGATCACCGGCGCGCCGCTGAACCTGATCGAGGCCCTCGCGGTGCGGATCGCCGACGACCTGCTGCTGCGCTTCCCGGTGGCCGCCGTCGACATCACCGTGCACAAGCCCAAGGCCCCGATCGAGGTCGAGTTCGGCGATGTGTCCGTCAGCGTCCACCGGGACCGGCCATGAGCCCCCACGCAGCGCCCTACACCCGCGCCGTGATCGCGCTCGGCAGCAACCTGGGGGAGCGCAACGACACGCTCTCCGCCGCCGTCGCCGACCTCGTCGACCCGCCGGAGGTGCGGCTGCTGGCCATCTCGCCGATCGTGCAGACCAAGGCCGTAGGCGGACCGCCGGACCAGCCGGACTTCCTGAACATGGTCATCGCCGTGGAAACCTCGCTGTCCCCGGAGGAACTGCTGCGGCACTGCCACGCGGTGGAACAAAAGCACCTGCGGGTCCGTGAAGTCCGCTGGGGTCCGCGCACCCTCGACGTGGACATCATCACCTACGGCGACCTGGTGAGCTCCGACCCGGACCTGACGCTTCCGCATCCGCGCGCCGCGGAGCGTGCCTTCGTGCTCTACCCCTGGTCCCTGATCGACCCCGCGGCCGAGCTCAACGGCGAACGGGTGGGCGACCTCGCCGCCAAGGCCGCCGACTTCCCGGACCTCGCGCCGTTCGACGGCTTCGAAGACCTCAAGGGCGCGGCCGGAGCCGCGCCGGTGGAGGCCCCATGAAGCCGGTCAGCCCGCTCCTGCTCCTCGTCATTGCTGTCGCGCTCGCCGTCCTGAGCTGGCTTGCCGCCCTGATTTCCGGACGCTACAGCCTCGAGACCCCGGTGCTGCCGCTGACCGGCCTGCTCACCATGGGCGTGATCGTGGCCCTCACCCTGATCCTTGGCGTCCGTGTGCTGCGCTGGCGCAACGGCAAGAAGAAGAGAATGCTCAACCCGATCCTGGCCGCGTGGACCCTGGTCCTGGCCCAGGCCTGCGCCTACACCGGGACCGTGCTGCTGGGCTGGCACGCCGGAATTTTCCTGGACCAGCTGAGGCTATGGTCCGTGCGCAGCGGTCAGTCCATCACCTGGGAGACGCTGTCCATGGCCGGCGGCGGCCTCGTGATGGTGGTGGTGGGCCTGGTGGTGGAGCGCTTCTGCCGGATTCCTCCCGAGGACGGCGACGCCGAGGGGAGCCCCGGACTGCAGGGCAAGCGCGGCAAGCCCAAGGCTGAAGGCGAATATGCATACCGAGGCGATTGACCCGCCCGGGCTGGTCTGGCGGCGGGTGTCTCCCCGGTACGTGACCGTGCGGCTGGTGGGCTGGGCGCTGGCCAACCTGGCCGCCGTCGCGGTCCTGTCCCTGCCCCTCGTGCTGGTCCTGAACGGCGCGTGGGGCTGGCCGCCGCTGTGGCTCGCCGCCGCCGTGCCCGCCGCGGCCTTCCTGCTGGCCCTGTGGCGGCTCGTGCTCATCCCGCGACAGGTGCGGTCCATCGGTTACGCCGAACGCGAGGACGACCTGCTGATCCGCCGTGGCATCTTCTTCCAGCGCGTCCTGGTGGTCCCGTACGGGCGGATGCAGTACGTGGACATCGGGGCCGGCCCGGTGGAGCGCGGCCTCGGCCTGTGCACCCTGAAGCTTCACACCGCCTCGGCCGGCACCAGCGCGGAGATCCCCGGCCTGCCCGCGGGGGAGGGGGCGAGGCTCCGCGAACAGCTGTCCGCCCGCGGCGAGGCCCGCCTGGCCGGGCTGTGACGGCCGCCGGGGACAGCTGGCGGCGCGTGCATCCGGCATCGCCGTTCGTTCGGGGCTGGGTGGCGCTGGCCGCGATGTTCTTCTTCTTTGGCCGCGATGCCTTTGAACGCCTGCTCCAGGGCGGACCCGTCATTGACGATCGGCTCGCCGGACGGGCGCCATGGCTGCTGCTTGGCGGCGGCACGGTGCTGCTGCTGACCGTGCTCGGCTTCGTGCTGAGCTGGTACTTCACCCGGTACCAGGTGGCTGACGGGTACGTGCGGGTCAACACCGGGTTCCTGTTCAAGCAGCAGCGCCAGGCCCGGCTGGACCGGGTCCAGGCAATCGACGTCGTGCAGCCCCTGCTGGCGCGGATTTTCGGGCTCGCCGAGCTCAGGTTCGAGGTCGCCGACGCCGGCCAGTCCGCGGTGCACCTGGCCTACCTGCCCCTGGCCGAGGCCCGCCAGCTCCGCGCGACCATCCTTGCCCGTGCCTCCGGCGCCGGAGGCGGGACGCCGGCGCCGGTAACGGCGGGGCAGGATCCGGGGCAGCGGGCGGCCGTCGCCGAGGAGGCGCCGGAACATGCCGTACTCACCGTGCCGCCGCCGCGGCTGGTCGGGTCGCTGGTGCTGAGCGAGCAAAGCGTCGTCATCGTCCTCGGCGCCGTGGCCTCGGTGCTGCTCTCCGCCCTCACCGAGAACCGCAGCTTCTACTTCTATCTGGTCCCGGCAGGCCTGGGCCTGGCCGCGGCGTACTGGAACTCCTTCAACAAGGGCTTCAACTTCACCGCCGCCATTTCCCCGGACGGTATCCGGCTCCGCTACGGCCTGCTGGACACCCAGGCCCAGACCCTGCCGCCCGGGCGGATCCAGGCCGTGCGCGTCAGCCAGCCGCCGCTCTGGCGGGTCTTCGGCTGGTACCGGATGCAGGTCAACGTGGCCGGCTACGGCACCGCCGGCAGCAACGGCGAGGCCTCCGCCCGGACCACCCTGCTGCCCGTCGGAACGCTGGCGGAGGTGTTCACCATGCTGTCGCTGGTCCTGCCCGACCCCGGCACCCCGGACCCCGGGCGCGTCTTCACCGCGGGGTTGAACGGGCTGGCGCCCGCCGGCGGCGCCGGCCGTTCCGCGGCTCCGGAAGACGGCGGCTTCGTCACCACGCCGAGGCGGGCCCGCCTGCTGGCCCCGCTGGGCTGGCGGCGCAACGGCTTCACCGCCACCGACACCGCGCTGCTGATCCGCTCCGGCCGCTGGTGGCGCCACCTCGTCCTGGTCCCGCACCAGCGCACCCAGTCGATCGCGCTGCAGCAGGGCCCGCTTGCCCGGCGCTTCCGGGTGGCGGACCTGGTCCTGCACACCACCGCCGGGCCGGTCGCGCCGCGGCTGATCCAGGCCGGCCTGGACGAAGGCCGGGCCTTGCTGGACGCGCAGGCGGCCCGCGCCCGGACCGCGCGGAAACGGCAGACCAGCGAACACTGGCTCGCCCCGGCAGAGCACCTCGTACACGCACCAAAGGAAGGTCCGCAGCATGGCTAAGCCAGGACGCCTCGGCGTCGGAATCATCGGAGCCGGCAAGGTGGGGGCCGTCCTGGGGGCGGCGTTGCGCGCCGCCGAGCACGCCGTCGTCGGGGTCTCCGCCGTCTCGGACGCGAGCCGGGAGCGCGCCGAAACCCTGCTGCCCGGCGTTCCCATCCTCGAGGTGCAGGACATCGTGGAACGCGCCGAACTGGTACTGCTGGCGGTCCCGGACGACGCCCTCGGTCCGCTCGTGGAAGGGCTCGCGAAACTCGGCGCCTGGCAGCCCGGGCAGCTCGTTGCCCACACCTCCGGGCGATTCGGCGTCGGGATCCTGCGCCCGGTCCGCGCCGCGGGGGCCATCCCGCTGGCGCTGCACCCCGCCATGACCTTCACCGGCATGAGCCTTGACCTGACCCGGCTGCTGGACTGCAGCTTCGGCGTGACGGCCGACCCGGCCATGCTGCCAATCGCGCAGGCCCTCGTGGTGGAGATGGGCGCGGAGCCGGTCGCGATCGCCGAAGCTGACCGCACGCTGTACCACGCGGCCCTGGCGCACGGCTCAAACCATTTGGTCACGCTCGTGGCGCAAGCCTCCCAGCTGCTGCGCGAAGTGGGCGTCGAAGCCCCGGAACGCATGCTGGGCCCCCTGCTGCGCGCCAGCCTGGAAAACGCCCTCGCCTCGGGAGAGTCGGCGCTGACCGGTCCGGTGGCGCGCGGGGATGTGGGGACTGTCGCCGCGCACTCGGAGGCGCTGCGCGAACTCGACGGCGGCTCCGGCGGCGATATTCTTGAGGCGTACCTGGCCATGGCCCGGGCAACGGCCCGCCGTGCGGGTAGCCGCGGGCTGTTGAAGCCGGAGCAAATCGACGGCATCAGGCAGGCGCTCGAGGCCCCCGACGCCGGCGGCCCGATTCCTGAGGAAGGACCCTGAGATGGCAATCCAGTTGGTGACCACGGCTGCGCAGCTGCGCACTGAAAGCGCGCGGCTGCTCACCGAAAAGCGCGGCACCTCGCAGGGGCTCGTGCCCACGATGGGCGCCCTGCACGAGGGACATGCCCGGCTCGCACGCACCGCCGTCGCGGAAAACGACGTCGTGGTGGCCAGCATCTTCGTCAATCCGCTGCAGTTCGGCGAGGCGGTGGACCTTGACCGCTACCCGCGGACGCTTGAGGCGGATTTGGCCCTGCTCGAGGCCGAAGGAGTAGACCTCGCCTTCGCGCCGGCGGTGGAGGAGGTGTATCCCGGCGGCGAACCCCTGGTGCGGATCACTGCCGGTGTGCTGGCCGACAAGTGGGAGGGAGCCTCCCGGCCGGGGCACTTCGACGGCGCCCTGACGGTGGTGGCGAAGCTGCTGCACTACGGCCTGCCCGCCTTGGGACAGGGCACCTACCGCGCCTATTTCGGCCAAAAGGACGCCCAGCAGCTGACCCTGGTCCAGCGAATGGTGGCGGACCTGAACTTCCCGGTGGAGATCGTCCCGGTGCCGATCGTGCGGTCCCCGGACGGGCTCGCGCTCTCCAGCCGGAACCGTTTCCTCTCGGCCGAGGAACGCGAGGCCGCCCTGGTGCTCTCCCGGGCGCTGCGGCTGGTCGAGGAACGCGCCAACGCCCACGAACCCCTGGACCTGGACTCCGCCCGGGCGCTCGTGGAATCCCAGCCCCTCGTGGAGCTGGACTACTTCGACGTCGTGGACCCGCGCACCCTTGAGCCGCTCGCGGAGAACTGCCGCGAGACGCCGTTCCGCGGCGAAGGACTGGTTCTCATCGCGGCCAAGGTCGGCCCGGTCCGCCTGATCGACAACGTGCCGCTGGACTCCTAGCCCTTCCCCGTCTCGGCCATCAGCTTGAGGTTTGCCAGGGTCTGCTCCCTGGCGCGCTCCTGCAGCCGTTCCACCAGCACCCGGTCGGCGAACTTCCCGATCGCCGCGCCCGGGACGTTGTACTCGATTTCCGCGGTGACCCGGGTGCCGGTTCCCGAGGGCTCGTAGTCCCACGTCTGCCATCCCTTGAGCGGGCCGTCGAATTCGAGCCGGACGTGCTGGCCGCCGCTGGGGGTCGGCTCGTTTTCCAGGACGCGCGTGGTGACCGGGAACGGAACCCCGGCCATCAGGTAGCTGTGCTCGACGACGGTCCCCGCCCGGCCGTCGCCTTCGACCTTCTTCGGCTCGCTGAGGTTCACCCACCACGACGCCCAGTGGTAGGGGTCGACGGCGATCTCGGTGACGCGCCCGACCGGCGCGTCGATCTGGGTGTCGAGCTTGATGTGGCCCATGGATCATCCTCTCGTGGAATAAGCCGGTGGAGTAAGTCGGGGGTGCGGGCGCCCGGAGGGGAGCCTCGGCCCGTTACCAGCCAACGCCCGCCGCCGGAAAGCGGGTAGGGGACAAAGGCCCCGGGCCGAGTTTCCGTCCCGCTGCGAATCGGAATAATTTATCGCCGCCGCCGGGAATTACCGCTGCGGGGGGCGGGTTGGAATTCGTAGTGGCGACCACGTGCGCCGAAACCCACTTCAACTCCCTGAGGGAATCCCCATGCCAGCAGATGCCCCTTCCAACGTCCAGGAGAACCTGGCGCAGCCGCCCCGGACCGCAGCCCTGCCCCCGGCGCCCGTGCAGCGCGCGGAGGCACCGGCGGCCGGGCCGGAGAAGCTGTCCCGGGAGTCCGTCACCATCATCGCCACCCTGCTGGTAGCCACCTTCGTGGTGATCCTGAACGAAACCATCATGAACGTGGCCCTGCAGCGGCTGATGGTGGACCTGAGGGTCGGTGCACCCACCGTGCAGTGGCTTTCCACCGGCTTCATGCTGACGATGGCCGTGGTCATTCCCACCACGGGCTTCATCCTGCAGCGACTCTCCACCCGGGCGGTCTTCATGCTGGCGATGGGGCTGTTTTCCGCCGGCACCCTGCTGGCAGCCCTCGCACCCGGTTTCGAAATCCTGCTTCTGGCCAGAATCATCCAGGCCGGCGGCACCGCCATCATGCTTCCGCTGCTGATGACCACCATCCTGACCCTGGTGCCGGTTGCGCGCCGCGGCGCCGTGATGGGCAACGTGAGCATCGCGATCTCGGTGGCGCCCGCCATGGGCCCGACGGTCTCCGGGCTGATCCTGCAGAATTTCTCCTGGCGGTTCATGTTCGTGTTCGTGCTCCCGATCGCGTTGCTCGCGTTTGCCATCGGAGCCAGGTTCCTGCGGAACATCGGCGACAACGAGAAGACCCGGCTCGATGCGCTCTCCGTCGTCCTGACCGTCCCGGCCTTCGGCGGCGTCGTGTACGGACTGAGCCAGATCGGCGGCGGCCAGGGCGGCCCCGCCACCCCGGCCGTGGCGGCGCTCGCCGTCGGCGTCGTGGCCCTGCTCGCCTTCGTCCTGCGCCAGCTCAGGCTGCAGAAGTCAGACGCGCCGCTGCTGGATCTGCGCGCCTTCAACTTCCGGATGTTCACCGTGTCCGTGCTGCTGCTGGTGGTCGCGATGATTGCCCTGTTCGGCGCCGTGATCCTGCTGCCCCTGTACCTGCAGGAAGTCCGCGGCCTGAAGTCGCTGGAAACCGGCCTCGCCCTGTTGCCCGGCGGCCTCGCAATGGGCCTGCTGGGCCCGGTCATCGGCCGGCTTTTCGACAAGTTCGGCCCATTGCCGCTGACCGTGACGGGATCGGTCCTGATGGTGCTTTCGCTCTGGCAGTTCTCCCGGCTGGACGCCCAGACGCCGGTCGGCTGGATCATCGCGCTGCATGTGACGCTGAGCCTGGGCCTGGCGCTGCTGTTCACCCCCGCGTTCACCACGGGGCTGAACCCGTTGCCGCCGCACCTGTACTCCCACGGCTCGGCCATCATGAGCACCCTGCAGCAGGTCGCGGGCGCGGCGGGCACGGCGCTGCTGGTCTCGATCTACGCGGTCGTCTCGGCGGGGTCCGGCATCGTCGCCGGAATGCACGCGGCGTTCCTGACCGCGGCCGCCATAGCGCTCGCTGCCGTGGTGCTGTCCGTGCTGATGCGCAAGACCGAAGGCGCGGCGGGCCCGGCGGCCCACTGACCCGGCAGCTGCTAGCCGGCGAAGAACTCGCTGAGTTCGGCGATGAGCTTGTCCGGGGCCTTGTTGACGCCGTCGTGGCCCATGCCCGGCAGGATGGTGTAGCTGGAGCCCGAGAGCACGTCGTGGATCTGCCCGCAGGCCACCCCGAAGTACGCCGGGCTCTTCTCGCCCACGATGATCAGGGTCTCCAGCGGCAGCTCCAGGAATGGTTCGGCCGGCATGTCGGCGGCGATGATCGCCTTGATCTCGCGGACGCCGGTCTTCATCAGCTCGCGCAGCTGCTTGCCGACAGGTGTGCCGGCGGTGAGCTTGTTCGCGAGCGTCAGCATGGATAGCGGCATCCGGGACAGCGCGCTTCCGGTCTCGAGGCCGCGGACCAGGACGGCGAGGGCCCGGTCGTCGTCGCCCGCCGCCGTCAGGCGCTCGTACTCTGCGGTCCAGTCCGCCGTGACGCTGTGGTTCACCGAAACGGCCGGGTCGTAGACGGCGAGGCGTTCCACCGGCAGGGTGCGTGCGGCATGCAGCGCCACCGCGCCGCCGAAGCTGTGCCCGAAGACGTCGGTACTGGCGGTGTGCTTCATCACGGCGTCCAGGTCGCGGATGTCCACGTCCAGGGTGTAGTCCTCCGGCTGCGGCGAGGACGAGCCGCGGCCGCGGCGGTTGAAGGTGTGGACCGGCCGGCCCAGCGCGGCGCTGAGCTTCTGCGCGAAACGGGTGTAGTCGGCCGCCGTCACCATCGAAGCCGGCACGACGACGACGCCGGAACCCGCCGCGGCAAGCTCCGCGCCCGTGCTGAAAAGCTCAAGGGTTCCGCCGTCGGGGGTTTTGATGTTCTCGCGGGTCATGCTCCGAGCCTAGCCGAGGCGCCCGGAACCGCACAGCAGGGTGCTGTCAGCTGCCCAGCCGGCCGCCGGAGATCTCGAGGTAGCAGGAGCCGCAGAGTGACTCGTACCAGGCGTCCTGCCCGTCGATGGCCACCTGGTCGCCGTCGAACACCACCTGATCGCCGATCCGGCGGGTGTTGAAGATGGCCTTGCGGCCGCACCGGCAGATGGTCTTGAGCTCCTCGAGCGTGTGCGCGATTTCCAGGAGCCGGAGCGAGCCGGGGAAGGCGCGGGTCCGGAAGTCGGTGCGGATGCCGTAGGCGAGCACGGGAACGTTGTCCAGCACGGCGATGCGGAAAAGGTCGTCCACCTGCTCCGGCTCAAGGAATTGGGCCTCGTCCACCAGCAGGCAGGCCACGGGGGGCGTGTCCACGTGCTGCAGCAACGCGTCGGGGTCATCCCCGTGCGCGTGCGCCGCGAACAGCTTCCGGGCGGACGCCCCGGACGGGATCAGGAAGTCCACCGAGCGGGTCATGCCCAGCCGGGATACGACGTCGGCGTCACCCTTGGTGTCGATGTCCGGCTTGGCGAGCACCACCCGCTGGCCTCGCTCCTCGTAGTTGAACGCGGCCTGCAGCAGGCCCGTCGACTTGCCGGAGTTCATCGCGCCGTAACGGAAGTAGAGCTTGGCCAAGGGGGTCCTTTCGACTTAGGTCGCCCCCGATTCTAGTGCCAGAAGTCAGCGGGCCGGCCGCAGCCGCCGCCGGACCCGGAGCCGCGCCGGGACCGCGTCGCCGTCGAGCAGGAACCTGGCCGCAATCAGCGCCAGCCGCCGGTTGCCGGGACGGATGGGGCCCTCGTGCAGCTGGCCCGGCACCACGGCAAACTCGATTGCCGGCACCGCCGCCGCGAGCTGCCGCCCGGTTTCGGCGAAGTAGTCCGGGCTCCACCCGCCGGTGAGCATCAGCGTGGGCATGGTGATGCCGGCAAAGTCGTCGAGCTCGGCGTCCGCGGCCAGCACCGCGCGCATCTCCTTCACGGCCGTGGGCAGCAGTTCCCGCATCTCCGCGCCCAGGCTGGTCCGGGCCGAGAGGATGCTGAGCATGCGCAGGGCGCCGAGCGGCAGCTTCGACACGGGACCGGCGGTTTCCAGCCCCTGGACCAGGTGGGCCCACGCGTGGTCCAGTTCACCGGCCGCCACCGATCGTTCCAGTTCCGGTCGCCAGCGGCTGGTCAGGTTCCCGGCGAGGGACACAGCCGCGTCGTAGGTCACCAGGCGGCGGATCGGCACGCTGCGTGCGGCCTGCAGCGCCACGAACCCGCCGTAGCTGTGCGCGAACACGTCCGTTGAGCCGGTCTGCCGCAGCACGGCGGCGAGGTCTGCAACCTCCGTGGCCGCCGAGTAGTCCGCGGGCTGCGGTGAGGACCCGGCCCGGCCGCGGCGGTTGTAACAGTGCACCGGGCGGCCCAAGAGCCGGCTCAGGCTCCGGGCGAACGAGCGGTAGAGGGCGTCCGTGACCAAGGTCCCATGTACCAGAACGATGCCGGCCGCCGCCGCAGGCGCGTCCCCGGGCGCCGCGCCGGCGGGCTCCGGGAAGTGCCCGGGCGCTGCCCCCGGGGCGGCTTCCGGCGCTGCTGCCGGGGCGCCCTCCGGGGCCTTTTCCGCGCTGGTCCGGAAGGTGTGCAGCTCGAGGTGCCCCTCGCCGTCGTCGGTCCGAATCGTCCACGTCTCCACAGCTGTGATTGTATTCCCGGTCCATTCCCGCGCCTGCCGCACCGGAGGGGGCCGGATGCCCGGTAAACTTGGGGATTGTGACTTCCCAAAACACCCCCGCCCCGAACACCGCCGAGCACTCCGACGCCAGCGAGCAGACGCTGGTCCGCATGGAAAAGCGCGCCAAGCTGATCGAACGTGGCATCGAGGCGTACCCGGTGGGAGTCGAGCGCACGCACTCACTGACGGAGATCCGCGAAAAGTACGCGCACCTCGTGGCCGACGAGACCACCGGCGACGTCGTCGGCGTGACCGGCCGCATTGTCTTCATCCGCAACACCGGTAAGCTCTGCTTCGCCACCCTCCAGGAGGGCGGCCTCGACGGCAAGGCCGTCCGGCTGCAGGTCATGCTCAGCCTGGCCAACATCGGCGAGGAAGCGCTCGCGGACTGGAAGTCCCTCGTGGACCTCGGCGACCACGTCTTCATCAAGGGCGAGGTCATCTCCTCCCGCCGCGGCGAGCTCTCCGTGATGGCCGAATCCTGGTCCATGGCGTCCAAGGCGCTGCGGCCGCTGCCTGTGCTGCACGCGGAGCTCAACGAGGAAACCCGCGTCCGCCAGCGCTATGTGGACCTGATTGTCCGCGACGAGGCCCGCGAAATGGTCTACACCCGGGCCGCGATCACGCGTTCCATCCGCGAAACCCTGCACCGCCAGGGCTACGTCGAGGTGGAGACGCCGATGCTGCAGCTGGTGCACGGCGGCGCCACGGCCCGCCCGTTCGAGACGCACATGAACGCTTTTGACCAGAAGATGACGCTGCGGATCGCCACCGAGCTGTACCTCAAGCGCACGGTGGTCGGCGGCATCGACCGTGTCTATGACATGGGCCGGGTCTTCCGCAACGAGGGCGTGGACTCGACCCACAGCCCCGAATTCACCACCCTGGAGAGCTACGAGGCCTGGGCCGACCAGTTCGTCATGGCGGACCGCATCAAGGAGATCATCCTGGACGCCGCCGACGCCGCCGGGGTGGGCCGCGTGCTGCAGACCGAGGCCGGCGAGATCAACCTCGACGGCGACTGGGCCTGGATGGCCGTGTACCCGGGACTCTCCGACTTCGTGGGCCAGGACATCACCCCGGAAACCCCCGTCGAGGAACTGCTGGCCATCGCCGCCAAGCACGAGGTCAAGGTCGACGCGGCCTGGGACGCCGAGAAGCTCGTGGTCGAGCTCTTCGGCGAGCTGGTCGAACCGACCCTGCTCAACCCGACTTTCGTCTATGACTACCCGCCCTCCGCGCAGCCGCTGGCCCGCCACCACCGCGAGGACAACCGGCTGATCGAAGCGTGGGACCTGATCATCGGCGGGATGGAGCGCGGCACCGCCTTCTCCGAACTGATCGACCCGGTCATCCAGCGCGAACGCCTCACCGAGCAGTCCCGCCGCTCCGCCGCCGGCGACGTCGAAGCCATGCAGCTGGACGAGGACTTCCTCCGCGCCCTCGAGTACGGCGCCCCGCCGATGGGCGGCATCGGACTGGGCATCGACCGGCTGGTCATGCTCTTCACCGGCGCCGGCATCCGCGAGACCATTCTCTTCCCGCTGCTGAAGCCCGAAGGCCACTGATCATGGAATACATTGCCGTCCTGCTCCCGTCCGTGGTCGTCGGGCTCATCTTCTGGTTCGCCATGAAGGCAATCTTCAATGCCGACAAATCCGAGCGCCAGGCCGAGGCCCGCGCCCAGGCGGAGGCGGCAGCCCGCGGGCCGGAGCAAAATCCCGCTCCCGGGACCGGGCATTCCCCCGAACAGCGCTAAAAGCTGGGGCTATTCCTTCCTGTGGACTTTCTTTGGAAGGGCTTTTCCGCTTTGACTCCCGGCCATAAAAGGATGGATACTTTTTTCAGATACATCCTGCTTTTCTAAATACTCGACCTTTTGAAAAGAGAGTTTTTATGGCACAGAAAGTTAAAATCATCCTTGTTGATGATCTGGATGGGGGATCCGCGGACGAAACTGTCCGGTTTGGCCTTGATGGCGTGAGTTATGAAATTGACCTGTCATCGGGCAACGCATCAGAACTCCGCTCGGCCGTCGAGCGGTACGTGGCCCACGCGCGCAAGACGTCGACCGGGCGGGCAACCCGGACTAAAGTTTCGAGCGGCCGCAATCAGGACTCGGCGCAGATTCGACAGTGGGCCCGGGACAACGGCTATGCGGTAAACAGCCGCGGCCGTATCCAAGCCGAAATTCAGGAAGCCTACCAAAAGGCAAATTCCTAGTACCTGCTTCCCGGAAGGGCGCGTCGGCTCGCCCCTTTCCTTCGACCATGCCCCTGCCCCCGCGGCGGGGGCATTGTCGTGTCCGGACGGCCGGTGCTGGCGGCAACTGTGCGTTCCCGCCCGGTTGCCTCCGGAAAATGCCTCAATAAGCCGAGGACACGCCGTGTCTTCAGGATTTGGGAAGAAGTAACCGGGCGGGAGCGCAGCCCTGACCGGGGCCGAGCCAGGGCCCCGGCCGGCCGGTATCCGTGGACCGCCGTGACGCCCGGGACCCGTCCGGGTTTCCCCCGTGGCGAACAAGCCACAAATCTCGAACTCCGCCACGTAGCATCAAAGTACGTCGTAGCTAGGAGTGTGGCGAAATGTTTGAGCGATTTACGGACCGTGCCCGTCGCGTAGTTGTGCTTGCCCAAGAAGAGGCACGCATGCTGAACCACAATTACATCGGCACCGAACACATCCTCTTGGGTCTGATCCATGAGGGTGAAGGTGTTGCCGCCAAAGCCCTCGAGTCCTTGAGCATCTCGCTCGACGGCGTCCGCGAGCAGGTTCAGGAGATCATCGGCCAGGGCCAGCAGGCCCCGTCCGGCCACATCCCCTTCACCCCGCGCGCCAAGAAGGTGCTGGAGCTCTCGCTGCGCGAAGCCCTGCAGCTGGGCCACAACTACATCGGCACCGAGCACATCCTGCTCGGCCTCATCCGCGAGGGTGAAGGTGTGGCCGCCCAGGTGCTGGTCAAGCTCGGAGCGGACCTGAACCGCGTCCGCCAGCAGGTCATCCAGCTGCTCTCCGGCTACCAGGGCAAGGAATCCGCCGGTGCCGGCGTTGGCTCCGGCCAGGCCGAAGGCACCCCCGCAGGCTCTGTCGTCCTCGACCAGTTCGGGCGCAACCTGACCCAGGCCGCACGCGAGAACAAGCTGGACCCGGTGATCGGCCGTGAGCAGGAAATGGAACGCGTCATGCAGGTCCTTTCCCGCCGCACCAAGAACAACCCGGTGCTGATCGGCGAGCCCGGCGTCGGCAAGACCGCCGTCGTCGAGGGCCTGGCCCAGGCGATCGTCCGCGGCGACGTGCCGGAGACCATCAAGGACAAGCAGCTGTACACCCTGGACCTCGGGTCCCTGGTGGCCGGCTCCCGCTACCGCGGTGACTTCGAAGAGCGCCTGAAGAAGGTGCTCAAGGAGATCCGCACCCGCGGCGACATCATCCTCTTCATCGACGAGATCCACACCCTGGTGGGTGCCGGTGCTGCCGAAGGTGCCATCGATGCGGCTTCGATCCTGAAGCCCATGCTGGCCCGCGGTGAGCTCCAGACCATCGGTGCGACCACGCTGGATGAGTACCGCAAGCACATCGAGAAGGATGCCGCCCTGGAGCGCCGCTTCCAGCCGATCCAGGTCAAGGAGCCCTCCGTCGCCGACGCGATCGAGATCCTCAAGGGCCTGCGTGACCGCTACGAGGCGCACCACCGCGTCACGATCACCGACGGCGCCCTCGCCTCGGCGGCCAGCCTCTCCGAGCGCTACATCTCGGACCGCTTCCTGCCGGACAAGGCAATCGACCTGATCGATGAAGCCGGCGCGCGGCTGCGCATCCGCCGGATGACCGCCCCGCCGGAGCTCAAGGTCATGGACGAGAAGATCGCGGCCATGAAGCTCGAGAAGGAATCCGCGATTGACGCGCAGGACTTCGAAGGCGCCGCCTCGCTGCGCGACAAGGAGCAGAAGCTCATTGCCGAGCGCGCCGAGAAGGAACGCCAATGGAAGACCGGCGGCATGGACGACATCTCCGAGGTGGATGAGGATCTCATCGCCGAGGTGCTGGCGAACTCCACCGGCATTCCGGTCTTCAAGCTGACCGAGGAAGAATCCTCGCGCCTGCTGAAGATGGAAGACGAACTGCACAAGCGCGTGGTCGGCCAGAACGAGGCCATCAGGTCCCTGTCCCAGGCGATCCGCCGTACCCGTGCAGGCCTGAAGGATCCGAAGCGTCCGGGCGGCTCGTTCATCTTCGCCGGCCCCACCGGCGTCGGCAAGACCGAACTGGCCAAGGCCCTCGCGGAGTTCCTGTTCGGCGAGGAAGACGCGCTGATCACGCTGGACATGTCCGAGTACTCGGAGAAGCACACCGTCTCGCGGCTCTTCGGTGCCCCTCCGGGCTACGTGGGCTACGAGGAAGGCGGCCAGCTGACCGAGAAGGTCCGGCGCCGGCCGTTCTCCGTGGTGCTGTTCGACGAAGTAGAGAAGGCGCACGCCGACCTCTTCAACTCGCTGCTGCAGATCCTGGAAGACGGCCGCCTGACCGACTCCCAGGGCCGCGTGGTGGACTTCAAGAACACCGTGATCATCATGACCACGAACCTCGGCACCCGGGACATCTCCAAGAGCGTCGCCACCGGCTTCCAGTCCGGGACGGACACGCAGACCGGCTACAACCGGATGCGCGCCCGGGTCACGGAGGAGCTCAAGCAGCACTTCCGCCCCGAGTTCCTGAACCGTGTTGACGACGTGGTGGTGTTCCCGCAGCTGACCCAGGACGAGATCATCGAGATCGTGGACCTGTTCGTCACCCGCCTGGAGAAGCGCCTCAAGGACAAGGACATGGGCATCGAGCTCACGCCCGCGGCCAAGGTGCTGCTGGCCACCCGCGGCTACGACCCGGCGATGGGTGCCCGGCCGCTGCGCCGCACCATCCAGCGCGAGATCGAGGACCAGCTCTCCGAGAAGATCCTCTTCGGCGAACTGCACGCCGGCGACATCGTGGTGGTGGACGTGGAAGGCGAAGGCGACGACGCGAAGTTCACCTTCGCCGGCAACGCCAAGCCGCGCATCCCGGAAATCGCTCCGAGCGTCTAGGCGCCAAGCGATAACGTTCCAAGTAAAAGGCCCCGGCCGCTTCCTTCAAGGAGGCGGCCGGGGCCTTTTTGCCGCTGGCGCCGCTTGCCGCGGGCGCTTCTTGCCGCGGGCGCTTCTATTTGACGTGGGACGGCCGTGTCAGGCGGTTACGGTGATCCATTCGCCGTCGATAGCCGCCTTCAGCCTGGCCAGCGGCGCCTGGGCCGGACCGTTGATCACGCTGCCGTCGGATCCCTTGAAGGAGGAGCCGTGGCACGGGCACTGGAAGTCTTCCCCGGCGGGGGCCACCGGGCAGCCGGCGTGGGTGCATGCCGCGTCGTACGCCAGGACGGTCTTGTCATCCGGCCGGAAGATCACCACCGTCTTGCCGTTGATTTTCCCGGTGGCCGTGCCGCCCACCGATACATCGCTGAGCTTGCCCACCTTGACCGCGGTGCCGGCCGGAACAGAGGGGCCGGCCGCCGTCGTCGCCGGGGTGCCGGTCGGCGAAGCGGTGCAGGCCGAGAGGGCCAGGGCGCTGCCGCCCAGGGCGCCAGCGCCGAGCAGCAGGGAGCGTCGAGGCAGGGACTTTTCAGGGTTCATGGACTCATCATGCCAACAGTCCCTGAGAGCCCGCTGCGATTTCGGCACCTTTGAATATGAAAGCAGTGTTTCACTCTGAGTGAACGGAGTGTGATCCGGCGCACAAGGGGTGTTGAATCGGGGGCATGGCTTCTTCCGATACGCAGACCCCGGCCGAACACCCCGAGACCCCGTTCCACGACCTGGACCACTACCTCGCCATCCCGAAGGTGAGCGGCTTGGCGCTGAGCCCCGACGGCGGACGGCTCGTCACCACCGTGGCCACGCTCAACGACAAGGGCACCGAATACCGTACCGCGCTGTGGGAGCTGGATCCTGCGGGCAAAAAGCAGGCCCGGCGGATCACGCGCAGTGCCAAGGGCGAGGCCGGCGCCGTGTTCGCGGCGGACGGCAGCCTGTACTTCACTTCTGCGCGCCCGGACCCCGAGAGCCCGGATGCAGAGCCGGTCAACGCCCTCTGGGTCCTCCCGGCCGACGGCGGAGAGGCCCGCGTCGCGCTCTCCCGGGCCGGCGGCATCGGCGGCCTCCTGGCCGCGAAAGAGGCCGACGCCCTCTTTGTCACGGCGTCAGTCCTCGCCGGTTCCACCGACGAGGAAAACGACGAGGAGCGCCGCAAGGACCGCAAGGACAACAAGGTGGCCGCAATCCTGCACAGCGGCTACCCGGTGCGCTATTGGGACGCGGACCTGGGCCCCGCGCAGCCCCGGTTGTTCGCCGTCGAGCCCGGTCCGGAGCCGGAGCCCGGGAAGCCGGTGACGGTCGACGCCCTCCCGCCGGTCAAGCTGCGCAACCTGACCCCCAACGCCGGAAACGGACTCCGTGAGGCGGATATCGCCGTCAGCCCGGACGGGAAGACGGTCTACAGCAGCTTCACCCGGCCGCTCGCCAATGCCGACTCCCGCACCGTGCTCGTGGCCGTCGACGTCGCCGCCGGCACCCGCCGGGTCCTGCTCGACACCGAGGGCATGAGCTACTTCCCCGGCCCGGTCAGCCCCGACGGCCGGACCCTGGTGGTGCTCAGCGAGACAGACACCACCCCGGAGCAGGCGCCCAGGATCGCGCTGCACCTCCTCGATGTCTCGGGCGACAGCGACGGCGGCGATGCGGCGCTGACGCCGCTCGCGCAAGGCTGGGATCGTTGGGGCCACCCCGCGGCCTGGCTTCCGGATGGATCGGCCGTGCTTGTGACGGCGGATGAAGACGGGGCTTCGCCGGTGTTCCGCATCGCCGTGCCCGGCAACGCCGGCGGGGAGGCTGCGCCCGTGCGGCTGACGGCCGACGCGGCCGCCTACACCGACGTCGCCGTCTCCCCGGACGGGCGAAGCGCCTATGCGCTGCGCAGTTCCTACGAATTTCCGGCGGAAGCCGTCCGGATCGACCTCGCCAGCGGCGACGTCACCCGGCTGCCGGCCCCGGCCGGGCGCCCTGCCTACCGCGGCACGCTCGAGCGGGTGGAGACCACCTCGGCGGACGGCAGCCGGGTGCCCGGTTACCTGGCCCTTCCGGAAGACGCATCGGCCGGAAACCCGGCACCGCTGTTGCTCTGGATCCACGGCGGCCCGCTGGGCTCCTGGAACGCCTGGACCTGGCGCTGGAACCCGTGGCTGCTCGTGGCCCGGGGCTACGCGGTGCTGCTCCCGGACCCGGCCCTGTCCACCGGCTACGGCCAGGATCACATCCAGCGGGGCTGGGGCGAGTGGGGCAAGGCTCCGTTCCTGGACCTGATGGCGATCACCGACGCCGTCGAGCAGCGCCCCGACATCGACGAGACACGCACCGCGGCGATGGGCGGATCATTCGGCGGCTACATGGCCAACTGGGTGGCAGGCCACACGGACCGGTTCAAGGCGATCGTCACGCATGCAAGCCTGTGGGCCCTGGACCAGTTCGGCCCGACCACGGACTCAGCGCAGTACTGGCTGAAGGAAATGACTGCGGAGATGGCCGCGGAGAATTCTCCGCACCTGCATGTGGAGAAGATCCGCACGCCGATGCTGGTCATCCACGGCGACAAGGACTACCGCGTGCCGATCGGCGAGGGGCTGCGGCTCTGGTACGAACTGCTCTCAAAGTCGCAGCTGGCGGCCGACGAGAACGGCGAAACCGACCACCGCTTCCTCTACTTCCCGGACGAGAACCACTGGATCCTGCAGCCGCAGCACGCCAAGGTCTGGTACGGCGTGGTCGAGCACTTCCTGGCCAGGAACCTGCTGGACAAGGACATCCCGGTGCCGGACGAGCTCGGTCTCTGAGCCGCCCGGCCCCGCCCCGGCCGGCCAAGGCCGGGCGGGGCGCAAGGGCCCGCGCCGTAGGATTGGGCTGTGACTGAGACGATCCGCATCCGCCCTGCCCGCACCGGCGACGTTGCCGCCATCAAGACCCTGGTGGCACCCTTGGCCGACCAGCGGATCCTGATGGCCAAGGAAACCGTCGCGTACTACGAAAGCCTCCAGGAGTTCCGGATCGCCGAAGCGCCCGACGGCGAGGTGATCGGCTGCGGCGCGTTGCACGTGATGTGGGAGGACCTGGCGGAGGTGCGCACCCTGGCCACCTCGGATGCGTGGCGCGGCAAGGGCGTCGGACACCTGCTGGTGGAACGCCTGCTGGAGGATGCGAAAGCGCTCGGCATCTCCCGCGTGTTCTGCCTGACCTTCGAAGTGGACTTCTTCAAGAAGCATGGCTTCGAGGTGATGGCGGACCAGACGGCCGTGGATCCGGTGGTGTACTCGGAGCTCCTGCGCTCACACGATGAAGGCGTCGCCGAATTCCTGGACCTCGCGCGGGTCAAGCCCAATACCCTGGGCAACACCCGCATGATCCGGACGCTCTAGGCGCTTCCCGCAGCTGCCTGAAACGGGGTCTTCCGCCAAATCAACTTGGTGGATAAACTGATCCCGGCCCGATGGGGCGGGCCGCCAGCTTCCGGAGGCAGAAATTGCAGAATCGCGTGATTTTTCCAGATTTCTCCGCATTCCAAATGACGGTGGACGCCGTTCCGGTGCAGCCGGACTCACCCGGTGGCGACCGCTGCGGGGGCGCCGATGCCGCCGCGCGCCGGCTCCAGCCCCGGGTGGCTCTCGGTCCGGACGCCTGGCCGAGCTTCGCGCCGGAGGCTGCACCCGGGCCCTGAGCGTCCCGGCAGTGGTTGAACCCGGAGCCTACCGCTGGCAGGGCCCCGGTAGTAGGGTCTAAGCAAGCAGCCAGGACAACCATCCAGGGAGCACAGCCATGAAGAAACTCATCAATGATCCCAAGGCCGTGGTCGACGAGTCAGTGGAGGGGTTTGGGCTTGCTCACGCCGACCTTGTGACTGTCTACCCGGATCCCAAATACATCGTCCGCAAGGACGCCCCGGTGGCAGGAAAAGTCGGGCTGGTTTCCGGCGGCGGCAGCGGCCACGAGCCCCTGCATGGCGGCTACGTCGGACTGGGGATGCTCGACGCCGCGGTTCCCGGCGCAGTGTTCACCTCGCCCACCCCGGACCAGATCCTGCCGGCCACGCTTGCAGTGAACTCCGGCGCCGGCGTCGTGCACATCGTGAAGAACTACACCGGCGACGTGCTGAACTTCGAGACCGCCGCCGAACTGGCGCAGGCCGAGGGCGTGGAGGTCCGTACGGTGCTGGTCAACGACGACGTCGCCGTGCAGGACTCGCTCTACACCGCAGGGCGCCGCGGCGTCGGCGGAACCGTCCTGGTCGAGAAGATCGCTGGGGCCGCCGCCGAACGCGGCGACAGCCTCGACGCCGTCGCCGCCATCGGTGACCGCGTCAACCAAAACGTGCGCAGCATGGGCGTGGCCCTGAGCGCGTGCACCGTGCCGCACGCCGGAGTGCCCAGCTTCGAGCTCGAGGACAACGAGATCGAGATCGGCATCGGCATCCACGGCGAGCCGGGCCGGCACAAGATTCCGATGGAGCCCGTCGACGGCATCACCGACCGCCTGCTGGATCCCGTCGTCAGCGACCTTGGCCTCGCCTCGGGGGAGAAGGTCCTGTTGTTCGTCAACGGCATGGGCGGCACACCGTTGAGCGAGTTGTACATCGTCTACCGCCGGGCCGCGCAAAGGCTTGCGGATCAGGGCGTCACCGTGGCGCGCTCGCTGGTGGGCAACTACATCACCTCGCTTGAGATGCAGGGCTGCTCCATCACCGTGCTGCGCCTCGACGAGGAGATGACCGGGCTCTGGGACGCGCCCGTCCACACCGCCGCCCTGCGCTGGGGCGTCTGAACGTGGGGCTGGACGTCGGCTGGGCCGTGCGGTGGCTGACGCTCTCCGCCGAGGCAATGGCCGAGCACAGGGTCGAACTCATTGAGCTGGACCGGCCGATCGGTGACTCCGACCACGGCGAGAACATGGACCGCGGCTTCAAGGCCGTGATGGACAAACTCGCCGAAGCGCCCCCGGAAACTGCCGGGGCGGCACTGAAACTCACCGCCATGACCCTGATGTCGAAGGTCGGCGGCGCCGCCGGGCCGCTCTATGGAACAGCCTTCCTGCGGGCCGCGACGGCCCTCGGGGACGCTGCCGACATTGACGCCGCCACGCTGGCAGCGGCGCTGCAGGCGGCCCGCGACGGCATCGTGGCCCGCGGCAAGGCCGAATCCGGCGACAAGACGATGGTGGATGCCTGGACTCCTGCCGTGGATGCCTCGGCGGCCGCCGCCGGCGACGGCGACGTCCGCAAGGTCCTGGCCGCGGCGGCCGATGCGGCCGAGGCCGGCGCTGTTTCCACCGACCCGATGCTGGCCCGGAAGGGCCGCGCCAGCTACCTGGGGGAGCGCAGCATCGGCCACCGCGACCCCGGAGCCGTATCCAGTGCCCTGATCCTGCGCGCCGCCGTGGGGGCCGCCGGATGACGGTCCGGCTCGTCGTCGTCTCGCACAGCGAAAAGATCGCCGACGGCGCCGTCGAACTCGCCGCCCAAATGGCGCCCGATGTCATGATCGTGGCGGCCGGCGGCACCGACGACGGCCGGATCGGAACCAGCCTGGAGAAGGTGATGGCCGCGCTGGAACGGGCGTCCGGGGGAAGCGGCATCGTGGTGCTCACCGACCTCGGTTCCGCCGTCATGACAGCGGAATCGGCGGTGGAGTTCGCCGCCGATCCGGAGTCAATCCAGCTGGCCGATGCCCCGCTGATCGAGGGACTCGTCGCGGCAGCCGTTTCCGCCCAGACGGGGGCCGACGCCGGAACCGTGAAGGACGCGGCCGAAGCCGTCTACCGCCCGCCGGCCCACCCGCACGGGCCCGAACACGCGCACCAGCAGCCGCCGGATGCCCAGGGCGACTTCGAACTCGTCAACCAGGCCGGGATGCACGCACGGCCCGCGGCGAAGATTGCCGGCGGCCTGGCCGGGATGGATGCCGACGTCACCATCAACGGGGTCGACGGTGCATCCATGACGGAACTTATGATGCTTGGCGCCGGGAAAGGAACCGTGCTGCACATCGAAGCCAGCGGGGCGGACGCGGGCAAGGCGGTCGACTACCTGGGCGGGCTGATCAAGGCAGGCTTCGGCGAGCCCTAGGTGTAGTTGGGACCAGGTCAGCCGGGCAGCCGCAGACCGCCCGGGTGCAGCTCGGCCAGGCCGTCGCTGAGCAGCCCGGCAAGGGCCCGTTCCAGCTGCTCGGGCGCCGGGTTCAGCCGGTGCAGCGCCGCGAGCGGGACCCCGATCCCGTCGGCGTCGAAGCCTAGGTCCGCGGGGGCCTGTTCCAGCAGTTCGCGGGCCACCGGTGATTCGGCCAGGCGCAGGACGGCCATCACGGCTCCGCGCACCTGACGGTCCGTCCCGTGCCAGGCCTGCCCCTTTGGCGTGTAGGTGGGGGGAGGTTCGCCGGCGGCGAGCCAGGCACACGCGCCGCGGACGGGGCATTGACCGCACTTCGGCGCCCGGGCCGTGCAGACCAGCGCCCCCAGCTCCATCACGGCGGCGTTCCAGCGCACCGAGGCGGCATCTTCGTCGGGCAGCAGCTCCGCGGCCAGCCGCATTTCGCCGGCCGTCAGGGCCGGCGCCGGCAGCGCGGTCCCGGTGAACAGCCGAGCGTGGACCCGGCGGATGTTGGTGTCCACCACGGTCGCCCTGCCGCCGAAGGCGAACGCGGCGACGGCGGCGGCCGTGTAGCTGCCCACGCCGGGAAGCTCCAGCAATTCCGGGTAACTGCCGGGAACCGCGCCGCCATGGTTGTCCACGATCGCGGCGGCGGCCGCGTGCAGCCGGAGCGCCCGCCGCGGATACCCCAGCCGGCCCCAGGACCGGACAGCCTCCCCGGCGGGCTCCCGGGCGAGATCGGCCGGCGCGGGCCAGCGCCGCAGCCATTCCTCCCACACGGGCAGCACCCGGACCACGGGGGTCTGCTGGAGCATGATTTCGCTGACCAGCACACCCCAGGCGGAGCAGTCCGCCGCCCGCCAGGGCAGATCGCGGGCGGTGTCACGAAACCAGGAGTCCAGGGCGGCGTGCAGCTCGGCGAGCGGCACAGCCGGCACAGCCGGCACCGGCGGGAGGGCCGCGGCGGCGGGGAGGGCGGGGGAATCGGCTAAGGCTTTGATCGAACCAGCTTAATAGAGACGGGCACCATAGTGCGGCCAGCGGCGTGGTGGGCCGGCATAACCCGCGGCGTTATCTAGCCTAGAAGGATGGTCAGGCAAGGCAACTCAGGAACGCACGGTTCGGGACCGAAGGCTTCCGCCAAGGCAAAGACCAGCGGCAGGCCGGCCCGGAAACCCCTCAGCCCTGTCTACCGCCGACGCCGGCTCTTCGTCGGAGCCGCCCTGGTGCTGGTGCTTTCCCTCGCTGTCGGCGGTTTCGCTGCGATTTCCAGCGTCCTCAACGGCGAAAGACCGGCGGCCACGTCCGGTGACTCGACCCAGACGGCCAAGCCCGGCAGCACCCCCGCCAGCACGGAGGCGTCCGCCGGGGCCCCGCCGACGGCGGGAGCTGGCTGTGACGAGACGCTCCTGAAGGTCACCGCGGCCACGGACAAGGCCGCCTACGCGGCTGGCGAGAACCCGCTGCTGACCCTCAAGGTCACCAACGGCAACAAGGTTTCGTGCGAGGTCAACCTTGGGACCTCGCAGATGGAGTACCTGATCACCAGCGGCTCGGACCGGATCTTCTCGTCCCGGGACTGCCAGGCGGAGAGCAGCGACCTGGTCAAGACCATCCGCCCCGGCGGCAGCGAGACGGCGAACTTCCCGTGGAACCGCAACCGGTCCACTGAGGGCTGCAAGGTCGTGGACGCCCAGCCGGGCGGCGGCGGTGCCTACTACGTCTTCACCGCCAGGCTCGGCAACAAGACCAGCCCCAAGGCCGTCTTCCAGCTCGGCTAGTCCACTTCGACTGCTCCGCAGGTGCCGTTTTGCGGGCCGAAAAGGGCGGTTACGGAGCAGCGGACAGGGGTTAGGCGGGGCCCAAAGGAACCGGTCTAGAGGAACCGGTCCAGCAGGCTGGCCTCGGCCATCCGGCTCAGGCCTTCGCGGACCGTCCGGGCGCGCTGGTCGCCGATGCCGTCCACCGTCATGAGGTCATCAATGGTGGCAGCCATCAGGAACTGCAGCCCGCCAAAGTGGTCCACCAGGCGGTCGGCAACGGCTTTCGGCACCGCCTTGAGCCCGGAAAGCAGGCGGTATCCGCGCGGCTGCACGACGGCGTCGAGGTTCGCCTCACCGCCGGCGAAGCCGACAATGCCAGCGATCTTGCCCAGGTCGATGAGCTCGGTGGGGCCCAGGTTCACCAGGGCCTTGACGGCGTTTTCGATATCCGCGGCGGAGGCGCTGGGGCCCGAGTAGTCCCGGATGATCACGTCGCTGCCCGGCCCTCGGCCTACCGTCAGTTCGTCCAGCTGGAGTGAGAGCAAACGGCCGTCCTCGCCGAGTTCCAGCACATACTGGGAGATCTCCTCGGAGATGCGCCGCACCATCTCCTGGCGCTGCAGGGTCACGGCCACGTCGCGGACCGTCACCATGGCTTCGATCTCCAGGGCCGACAGCGAACTGGTCACCTGGTCCAGGCGGGAGCGGTACCGCTCCAGTGTGGCGAGGGCCTGATTGGCGCGGGCCAGGACCTTCTCCGAGCCTTCCAAGGTGTGGCGCAGGCCGTTGACGTAAAGCGCGATGATCTGCATCGACTGGCTCACGGAGATGACCGGAACGCCGGTCTGGATGGCAACGCGCTCAGCGGTCCGGTGCCGGGTTCCCGTCTCCTGGGTCTCAATGCTCGAATCGGGCACCAGCTGGACGCCGGCCCGCAGGATGTTGCTCGCATCCTTGTCGCAGACAATGGCGCCGTCCATTTTGGCCAGTTCACGCAGCCGGGTGGGGGAGAAGTCGATGCCGATTTCGAAGCCACCCGAACAGATGGATTCGATGGTCCGGTCGATGCCCAGCACGATCAGGGCGCCGGTACGTCCGCGGAGGATTCGCTCCAGGCCGTCCCGCAGGGCCGTCCCCGGCGCCACCCTGGCCAGAGTCGCCTTAAGTGCATCCTCGGGACTCCGAGCCATAGGTATTCCCTTTCAAAGGTGCAGGCCGCAGCCCGCAAGTGCGCCGGTTTTGATGACAAATCCATCAGCGGCCGGCAAGAACAAAAGTGCCCGGTTTCCCGTATGCACCATCATAGGGGCAACGGCGGGCTGTTTCCGCACGGTCAAGCCTCAAAGTGCCCCATTTACGTCTGCCCGGGGGTCCCGCGCAGACGGCCGTCCGCCCGCCGGCGGAACCCGCGTTTTCGGTCGTCCGCCCGGGCCTGCCGCCGCCTGCGATAAACTTGATGCCTAGGGTGTACCGCGGGCTCTCCGCGCCGTGACCCGTTCCCAGCCGCAGCGAAAGTAGCACCGTGTCCCAAGAAGTCCACAGCCCCGCCAGAGTCCACGAGATTCACAAGCAGGCAGCCCGGCGCCGGACCTTCGCAGTCATCTCCCACCCCGACGCCGGCAAGTCCACGCTGACCGAAGCCCTGGCCCTGCACGCCAAGGTGATCGGCACCGCCGGCGCGTCCAGCGGCAAGGCCAACCGCAAGGAAACCGTCTCCGACTGGATGCAGATGGAGAAGGACCGCGGCATCTCGATCAGCTCGGCAGCGCTGCAGTTCGCCTACCGCGACACCGTCATCAACCTGCTGGACACCCCGGGCCACGCCGACTTCTCCGAGGACACCTACCGGGTGCTGGCCGCCGTGGACTGCGCCGTGATGCTCGTGGACGCCGCCAAGGGCCTGGAAACCCAGACCATGAAGCTCTTCGAGGTCTGCAAGCAGCGGAACCTGCCCATCATCACCGTGATCAACAAGTGGGACCGGCCCGGCCTGGACGCCCTGGCCCTGATGGATGAGATCACCGAACGGACCGGCCTGCAGCCCATGCCCCTGACCTGGGCGGTCGGCATCTCCGGCGACTTCCGCGGCGTCTGGGACCTGCGCAACGACCGCTTTGCCCAGTTCAAGCGCAACAATGCCGGCGCCAACATCGCCCTGACGGAGTACTTCACCCCGGAGGAGGCCGCCGCCAGCCAGGGCGGCGACTGGTCCAACGCCGTGGACGAGGCCGGCCTGGTGATCGAATCCAACCTGGCGTTCGACGTCGAGGCCTTCCACGCCGGCAAGGCGACGCCTATCCTGTTCAGCTCCGCCGCGCTGAACTTCGGCGTGAAGGAAATCCTCGATGCCCTCGTGGACTTCGCCCCTCCCGCTGCCCCGCGGCCCGACGTTGAGGGCGCCGCGCGCCCCGTGGACGCCCCGTTCGCCGGGTTCGTCTTCAAGGTCCAGGCCGGCATGAACAAGGCCCACCGTGACCACGTCGCGTTCATCCGGGTCTGTTCCGGCGTCTTCGAACGCGGCATGGTGGTCACGCAGGGACGGACCGGGAAATCATTCGCGACGAAGTACGCCCAGCAGGTGTTCGGCCGCGAACGCGAGGTGATCGACGAGGCTTTCCCCGGTGACGTCGTGGGCCTCGTGAACGCCTCCTCGCTGCGCGTGGGGGACAGCCTGTTTCTGGAGCAGCCGGTGGAGTTCCCGGCGATCCCGCTGTTCGCCCCCGAGCACTTCCAGGTGGCCCGCTCCAAGGACCCCAGCCGCTTCAAGCAGTTCCGCCGCGGCATCGAACAGCTGGAGCACGAGGGCGTCATCCAGGTGCTCCGTTCCGACATCCGTGGCGACCAGGCCCCTGTGCTGGCCGCCGTCGGTCCTATGCAGTTCGAAGTGGTTGAGGACCGGATGGCACACGACTTCAGCGCCCCGATGCGGCTCGAACGGCTGCCCTACTCGCTGGCCAGGATCACGACGGCGGACGCCATGCCCACGCTCGCGAACGTACAAGGCGCCGAGGTGCTGCTGCGTTCCGACGGCGAGTATCTGGCCCTGTTCAACGACGTCTGGGCGCTGCGCCGGATCGAGAAGAACCACCCGGATCTGACGCTGGTGCCGATCGGCACGCACAACCCGGCTAAATAGCCTTCGCGAGCCCCGCCGGGGTCCCGGAAATTTCCCGCCCGCAGGTCTTCCGGAATCCGCATTCCGCGGTAACATAAGTAACCTTGCTAATTTCGCGGGCGCTTGTCGATCTGGCCGGCTTTTGGGACTGCTCTGTCCGATTCCATGTGCGGACCCGTATTGAGGGAACAAGAAAACTCGTTGACAATATCTATGGAATCCGGCCTCCTGCTCAGCGGGCGGTACCGGATCGAGGCCCTCATTGGCAGGGGAAGCCAATCAACTGTTTACCGGGCGCACGACGAACTGCTGCAGCGCGAGGTGGCGGTCAAGCTCTTCCGCAACGACGTGGACGATCTTGAGCACACCCGTCGCCAGGGCCAGGAAGTGCGGATCCTCGCGGGGATGAGCCACCACGCACTGGTGACCCTGTTCGACGCCGGCGCCGACCTCAGCAATCCGGAGTCCCGGCTGACCTACCTCGTGATGGAACTCGTCCGCGGCCAGGACCTGCGCCACCGGTCCCTGCAGGGCCCGCTCTCCGCCGCGCACATGGCCCACATCGGCTACGACCTGGCTGACGGGCTCTCCTACATCCACCACCACGGGATCGTGCACCGGGACATCAAACCGGCCAACATCCTCCTGGTGGACTACAGCAACGACGACCGCCGCCCCCGGGCCAAACTGACCGACTTCGGCGTCGCGGCCATCCTGGGGCACAACCGCGCGGACGACGACGGCGGCACCTCCGGGACCCCGGCCTACCTGAGCCCAGAGCAGGCCGGGGGTGAACCGGCCGGCCCGGCCAGCGACATCTACTCGCTCGGACTCGTGCTGCTTGAGGGGCTGACCGGCAAGATGGCCTACCCTGGCGCGCCGATCCAGTCCGCCGTCGCCCGGCTGCTCCACGACCCGCAGATCCCGGAGGAGCTCGCCCCGATGTGGGTGGCGCTGCTGTCCTCCATGCTGTCCCGCGATCCGGCCACCCGGCCGGACGCCCGCGAGGTTTCCCTTGCCCTGCGCCAGGAAGTCATCAACGGCGCCGGCCGTCACCGGCAGAACAGTGCGTCGGCGGCGAACGACGAGGACGGCCGGATGCGCGCCGTCGAGCGGTACCGGATCCTGGACACCCCGGCGGACGGCGCCTTTGACCGGATCGCGGCGCTGGCAGCCCGCGTGTTTTCGGTGCCGGTCGCGATTGTCAGCGTCGTGGACCACGACCGGATCTGGTTCAAGGCCCACCACGGCACCGAAGTCACCCAGATCGGCAGGGATCCGGGGCTTTGCGCCTCGGCGATCCTGCAGGACGGGCCCTGGATCATCGAGGACGCCGCGAGGGACGCACGGACCCTGGCCAACCCGCTCGTTGCCGGGGATTTCGGGCTGCAGTTCTACGCCGGAGTTCCGCTGCGCACCCCGGACGGCTTCAACCTCGGGACGTTCTGCATCCTGGACCGGGAGCCGCGTGCGTTCAGCGCCGAGGACACCCGGACACTCGAGGACCTGGCCGCGATCGTCATGAACGACCTTGAAATGCGGCTGCACAGCCGCGAGGCGATCGCCAGCTAGCGCGCGCCGGCGTCGCCAGCTAGCGCTGGTCGCCGGGTCAGCGCCTGCCGGCGTGCAGCGCGAGCTCAAGCTCAAACCGCGCCACCGGGTCCTCCAGCGCGTCCCCGAACAGTTCGCGCAGCTGGGCCGCCCGGTAGCCGACGGTCTGCGGGTGGATGCCCAGTTCGGCGGCCACCGGCGCCCGCTGCCCCCAGTGCCGCAGCCAGGACAACAGGGTTTCGGCGAGCCGTTCGCGCTGCGCCGGGCGGAGCCCCTCGAGCGGGGCCAGGCGGCGGTTGGCCAGCTCGGTGATGGCGGAGGGCTCGGCGCCGAGGATCACCGCCGCGAGATGCTCATCCGCCCAGATCGGCGGGTCCTCCGGACCGTCCCGGTGCGGCAGCACCGATGCCGCCAGCACGGCCAGCCGCAGGGACTCGGGGACCTTCTCCCAGCCGCCGGCCGGACCCACGGAGGCGCCGCGGCCCCGGAGTGCCTTGTCGAGGTCCTTCCGGGCGGACTTGGAGTTGCGGACCGGGACCAGAGCCACGGCGTCGGTCTCGCGTTCGATCACCAGGGTTCCCGGGCCCAGCCGCAGCCGCAGCCCGGCGGCCCGGTCCACCGGCAGCGTCACGACCGTCATGCGCGGGGGCAGGGACCAGTCCGCCATCGCCGCCGTCTGGCGCAGCGCCGCCTCGTCCGCCTGCCCCAGCAGCAGCAGGTCCAGCAGCTCGGTACGGCGCCGGTCCACCGCGCCGGCACGTTCGGACTGCTCAAAAGCGTAGGCCTCGGCACTGACCGCGGAGAGCTCATCGATGTAGGCCAGGATCGATTCGCCGAGGTCCACCACCACGTTCTGGCCCAGATGGTGTTCCACCGAGACCTTGGACATCTCCCGGAACGTCACGCGGGCCCCCATCCGGTAGGCGCTGAGCAGGGCATCCATGCTCCTGCCCTGCCGGAACTCGCCGCTGCCCAGGCCCGCCACCAGCTGCCGGCTCTCTTCGGAAAGCGCCGGCAGCGTGGTGCCCGGAAGCTGCAGGAAGCGGTCCAGGGCGGCCGCGACGCCGCGCCGCAGCCCCCGCCCGAAGCGGCCCTCGATCGGCCGGGCATAGGCGGGAACCAGCTGTGGCACGGCGTCGATGATGGCCTCCACGATGCCGGGCATCCTGGGCCGGAGCATGTCGCTGACCTCCTTCGGCAACGCCAGCCACGGCGGATCGTAAGCGGGGTAGCCGGAGTGGCCGGCGGGAGGAGCATCCATGACGGGTATCCCAAAATTGTTTCGTGGAGATAGTTTCTTTGAGTCGATCGTATGCCTTGGGTGAAGAATTATGACCCAACCTGACATAGGCTTAGTAGATGATCCGGCTCCGTAAGCTGGCGCGCGCCGCATCTCTACTGACCACCCCACTAGCTCCAGAAGACATTCTGTCGCTGTTCAACCCCGTGTTTTCTGCCCGCCAGTTGCGCGGCGTGGTTACCCGGGTGGTTCCAGAAACGGCCGATTCCGCCACCATTTTCTTCCGTCCCGGCCGAGGCTGGCAAGCGCACCGCGCAGGCCAGTGGGCCCGCATCGGCGTCGAACTTAACGGCGTGCGCCACTGGCGGTCCTACTCGCTCAGCGCGCCCGCCGGCGAGGACCCCGCCATCACCGTCACGGACATGGGGGCCGTCTCCGGGACCCTGGTCCGCACCACCAAGCCGGGCGACGTCCTTTTCCTCGCGCCGCCGCAGGGCGACTTCGTCCTCCCCGAACACCCGCGCCCGCTGCTGATGCTCACCGCGGGTAGCGGCATCACCCCGGTGATGTCGATGGTCCGCACGCTTGTCCCGCACCGTCCCGATGCCGACGTGGTCCTCATCCACACGGCGCGGACGGCGGCCGACGCCATCTTCCGCGAGGAACTGGCCGAACTCGCAGACCAGTTCCCCAACTTCAAGGTCACCCACTGGTTCACCGGGGAACGCGGGCGGCTCGACTTCAGCACCGCGGCGGGACTCGACGCGCTGTGCCCGGACTGGCGGGACCGCGCCGCCTACGCCTGCGGCCCCGAGGGCTTCCTCGACGACGCCGAGGCGCTCTGGGAATCCGAGGCCGCGCCCGGCACCAAGGACACGGCCGCAACCCTGACGATCGAACGCTTCAGCACCAACCTGGCCGGCGGCGAGGGGCACGACGGCGGTCTGGTGACCTTCGAAGCCTCCGACCGTGAAGTCGAAGCCGACGGCGACACCCCCCTGCTCGACGTAGGTGAGGACGCCGGCGTGCTGATGCCGAGCGGCTGCCGGATGGGCATCTGCCACAGCTGCCTCATCCCGCTCCGGGCCGGCCAGATCCGTGACCTGCGCACGGGCGAAGTCCACGGCGAGCCCGGCCAACTAATCCAAACGTGTGTCTCGGCAGCCGCCGGACCCGTTAACCTCGACCTCTGAGGAGAAACCACCACATGACCACACTTGCTGACAAGCCGGATACTGCCGAAAGCGGCAACACTGGCGCCCAGTCCGGATCCGCCGTCGTTGCCGCCGCAAAGAAGCGGCCAGGGGCGCTCGCCGAGACGGGCAGCCCGCTGCTCCGGCCGCCCGCCGCAGCGCACCTCTCGGACGAGCAGGTGGCGGAGCTGGGCCGCGAACTTGACGCGATCAAGGACGACATCCTCGCCAAGCGCGGCTCCTCGGACGCCGCCTACATCCGCCGCATGATCAAGATCCAGCGCGGCCTGGAGATCTCCGGCCGCGCTGCGCTCCTGGTCAGCAAGAACAAGGCCGCCTGGGTCACCGGCACCACGCTGCTGAGCTTCGCCAAGATCCTGGAAAACATGGAGCTGGGACACAACATCCTGCACGGCCAGTGGGACTGGATGCGGGACCCGGACATCCACTCCACCACTTGGGAGTGGGACTTTGTCACCCCGGCGCGTTCCTGGCAGCACACCCACAACGACCTGCACCACCGGTGGACCAACGTCGTCGGCAAGGACAACGACATCGGGTACAACCTGCTGCGCATGGATCCGCAACAGGAATGGAAGCCCTTCAACCTGGGCAACCCGCTCTACAACGCGCTGCTGGCGCCGGTCTTCGAGTGGGGCATCGCGATCTATGACCTCGAACTCGTGGACTACAAAGAGGGCAGGAAGTCCAAAGAAGCCCTGAACAAGGACCTCAAGGCGCTGGGCCGCAAGGCCCTCAAGCAGTTCACCAAGGATTACGCCGCCACGCCCGCCGTCGCCATGCTCACCGGCTCCGGCAAGCAGGCCCTCTACGGCACGCTGACCGCCAACGCGGTCCGCAACGTCTGGGCCCACGCGGTGATCTTCTGCGGGCACTTCCCGGACGGGACGGATACGTTCACCGAGGAAATGGTCGACGGCGAGACCCGCGGCGACTGGTACGTGCGCCAGATGATCGGCTCGGCCAACATCTCCGGCTCCAAGTTCATGCACCTGATGACCGGCAACCTCTCGCACCAGATCGAGCACCACCTGTTCCCGGACCTGCCGTCCAACCGCTATGCCGAGGTGGCCCCGAAGGTCCAGGAGATCTGCCGCCGCTACGGCCTGCCGTACACCACGGGCCCGATCTGGAAGCAGGTCGGCTCCACTTGGGCCAAGATCTTCCGGCTGGCCCTGCCGCCGAAGAAGGCCTAGGCGCCCGGGTCCGCCGGGGGAGGCGGCAGACGCTAAGAGGTGCTGCTGAGAACCGACTCCTGGTGGACCCGGGGGAGCTCCTCGAAGGCGGGCTTCCCAAACCCATATCCCTGGAACAGGCGGATGCCGGTTGCCTTCAGGGCCAGGAACTCCGCTTCAGTCTCAATGCCTTCCGCGAGCACCGTGATGTCCAGCTCCCTGGCGATGCCGACGATGCCGGCGACGACGGTCTGGCGGGCCGGGCTGGAGTCGATCCCTCGGATGAGTTTCATGTCGACCTTGATCAGGTCGGGCTGGAAATCGACCAAGAGGCCAAGTCCCGCATGGCCGGCGCCAAAATCGTCGATGGCGGTGGTGAAACCGTGCTTGCGGTACTCGGTGATGATGTTCGTGAGGTGTGCCGTGTCCGAGACCTCCTCATTTTCGGTGAATTCGAACATGATCGACGACGTCGGAAAGCTGCATCGCGCGGCTGCCTGCAGCGTCGCACGAAGGCATGCAGCCGGTTCGTAGACCGCGTTGGGCATGAAGTTGATCGACAGCATCAGCTCCTCACCCGCAGGAAAGAGGCGGGATGCCAGCTCGATTGCCTTGACGCGGCAGGCCTGGTCAAAGCGGTACTTCTGCTCCGGTGAGACTTTTGACAGAACGTCATAGGCGCCCTCGCCCGACAAGCCTCTGACCAGGGCCTCATAGCCCCACACGCGGCCGGCGACGGCGTCGTAGATCGGCTGGAAAGCCATGCTGAAATCAAAGTCGAGTCTCGGAGAAGCCGTGCAGCCGTCACATGCCATGTGGGGGTCCTTTCGATGATTACGTCCACTGTAGGGCAACAGCCGCAGCCGGGAACCCGCCGTGTCCGGGGTGAAATGCGCGTGTCGCGGGCCTCCTCCGCCCCGCTGTAACGGACCCCTGTCCCTGGTGCGGCGGCCGGCTCAGGCCTTGACCGCCACCCCCAGGACGTGGGCCAGCGGCGGATTGCCGGGCAGCACCGCGAAGCCGAAGCGGTCCAGTGACTCGACTGCCAGGCCGGCCCGGACGATGGTGGACGGGGTGTCCCGGTTGGGGTGGCAGCCGCCGGCCAGGCGGCTCCAGAGCGGTGTGAGCAGGTCCTCGGCCAACCCCAGCACGCGGTGCGTGGAGCGGACGTGCTCATAGAACAGCAGCTGGCCGCCCGGCTTGAGGACCCGGACGGCTTCGGCCAGGGCAGCGGACGGCTCGGCCACGCTGCACAGCACGAGGCTCGAGACGACGACGTCCACCGAGCCGTCCGCGGCCGGCAGCGACTCGGCGACCCCGTCCAGGACGGTGATCGGCACCGGCGCCGTCGCTGCGGCGGCCAGGGCCAGCGCCAGGAGCGTGGGGTCCGGTTCGAGCGCCAGCACCCCCGTCACCGCGGGCGGATAGAACGGGAAGGTCGCGCCGTAGCCTGCCCCGATCTCGACGACGGCGCCGTGGGCCGCTTCGACGAGGCGCCGCCGGTGGTCGGCCGCCCCGCGGGCGTCCATCCGGGGCCCGACGCGGGCATACGAGCGTCCGAACGACGGGGTGTGGGCATCCATGGGCGTCCTTTGGTTCAGCGGACCTGGGCCGGATTGAGCTTAAGGCGCCGCAGCAGCTGTGCATTCAGCGCCACCACGATCGTTGAGGCGGACATCAGCACCGCTCCGGCCGCGGGGGAGAGGACGACGCCGGCGAAGGCAAGGGCGCCGGCGGCCAGCGGGACGGAGACGATGTTGTAGCCGGTGGCCCAGATCAGGTTCTGCCACATCTTGCGGTAGCTGGCCCGGGAAAGGTCCAGCATGGACAGGACGGCACGGGGATCGTTTCCGGCCAGGACGACGCCGGCGGACTCCATCGCGACGTCGGTACCGGCGCCGATCGCGATGCCGACTTCGGCCCGGGCCAGCGCGGGGGAGTCGTTGACGCCGTCGCCCACCATCGCCACCTTCAAGCCGCGGGACTGCAGTTCGGCAACTTTCTTGTCCTTATCGGCCGGCAGGACCTCGGCGAAGACCTCGTCGATGTTGAGTTCCTCGCCAACGGCGCGGGCGACCTGACGGGCGTCGCCGGTGATCATGGCGACCTTGATGCCACGGTCCTGCAGGGCCTTTACGGCCTGCCGGGACTCGGTCCGCACGGCGTCCTCGAGGCTCACGGCCCCCAGGATTTTATCCCCGTCAATGACGTGGAGCACGGCCGCGCCGCGGTCCATCCAGGCCCGGGTGGCAGTTGCGAGTGCCTGCGGTTCTTCCGCTTCGAGGTCGCGGAGCAGGGCCGGGCCGCCGACCTGGATGGTCCTGCCGCCGACCGTGGCGCGGACGCCGCGGCCGGTCATGGACGAAAATCCTGTAGCCGCCGGAATCTGCAGGCCCTGCTGCCGTGCCGCCCGGACGATTGCACGTGCCACCGGGTGCTCGCTGTCTGCCTCGACGGCCGCGGCCAGCGCCAGGAGGCTGTCCCGGTCCACGCCGTCGGCGGTGGCGACGTCCTTGAGGGCGGGTTCGCCCTTGGTGAGGGTCCCGGTCTTGTCGAAGAGGACGACGTCGACGGTCCGCATCCGTTCCAGTGCCATCCGGTTCTTGATCAGGACTCCGGCCCGGGCGGCCTGTTCGGTGGAAATCGCAATGACCAGCGGGATGGCCAGGCCCAGGGCATGCGGGCAGGCGATCACGAGCACGGTGACGGTGCGGGTGACGGCGTCGGGAATGCTGCCCAGCAGGGACCAGACGATGAACGTGATGACGCCGGCGCCGGCGGCGAAGTAGAATAGGAATGCTGCAGCCCGGTCGGCCAGGGCCTGGGCCTTGGACGAAGAGGCCTGCGCCTCGGCCACCAGCCGCTGGATCCCGGCCAGGGCGGTGTCATCCCCGACGGCGGTGACCTGCACGCGGACCGTGTTGTCCGTGGCCACGGTCCCGGCGACGACCTTGTCTCCGGGTGAGCGGAGCACTGTCTTGGATTCGCCGGTGATCATCGACTCGTCGAACTCGGCCTGGCCGTCGACGACCACGCCGTCGGCCGGCATCCTGGCTCCGGAGCGGACCAGGACGGTGTCCCCTGCCAGGAGTTCGCTGACCTTGACGGTCTCCGTGCCCGCTGCGGTGATCCGGTCCGCCTCGTCCGGCAGCAGTGCGGCGAGGGCATCGAGCGCGCCCCGCGCCGAGCCGAGGGCGCGCATCTCGATCCAGTGCCCCAGCAGCATGATCGCCACCAGCAGGGCCAACTCCCACCAGAAGTCGAGGTCAAACCCCCCGATGCCCAGGCTCGTGACCCACGAGGCGACGAAAGCGACGCTGATGGCCATGGCGATCAGCAGCATCATGGCCGGTTTGCGGCTCTTCAGTTCATCCAGGCCGCCCTTGAGGAAGGGCTGCCCGCCATAGAAGAAGATGACGGTCCCCAGCACCGGCGGGATCCAGGCCGAACCGGGGAAAACCGGAGGCACATAGCCGAGCAGGTGTCCGAACATGGGGCTGAACAGCACCACGGGGACCGCCAGCGCCAGCGTCAGCCAGAACCTGTTCTTGAACATCGCGACGCTGTGGCCGGCATGCTGGCCGTGGCTGTGCACAAGGTGCTCATCGTCCCGGCCGGGCTGTGGCTGGACGTGGCCGGAGTGGCCGGTGCCGGCCCGCAGTTGGTCTGTCTGTCCGCTGTGCTGGTGGTCCATGGTTCCTGCCTCCGGAGAAGTCGTGGCTGTCCTGTTACCGACTTCAAACATACCCCCGGGGGGTATGTTTGGCAAGAGCGTCGTTGCATCGGCCGGGCACTCCGAACCCGGGGTCAGCGCACCTCGATGACGCCCATCATGCCGAGGTCCTCATGGTCCAGGATGTGGCAGTGGTAGACGGAGCGGCCGGTAAAATCCCGGAATGCGATCCGGACCGTGCACTGGCCGTTGGCCGGCACGTTGACTACATCCCGGAGAACCGCCGTCTCCAGGGCGCGGCCATTCTCCGCTATGAGCTGCATCGGCCACACGTGCAGGTGGAAGGGGTGGTCCATGGGGCTGCGGTTGACCAGGACCCACTCCTCAACCGTCCCGGCGGCAACGGTGGTGTCCGTCCTTCGCTCGTCGAAGACCAGGCCGTTGATGGTGAAGCCCATCATTCCCGCGCCCATTCCCTGACCCGACCCCGGCCCCATGGGAGTGGCGAGCACCAGCTGCCGGCGCGCGGCGACGGCGGCGGAGCGCAACTCAGGCGGGGCGGCCCCGGCTGAAATGACGGGGGCTGGCGGGGCCGGGTCGCCGGCCACGTCCAGCGTTGCCAAGGTGGTGCCGGCCGGATCCGCCGGCCCGTCCTGCTCCGCCGGCAGGCCCGGACCCATGCGGCGCCGGCTCATGCCGGGCATGGTCCCGCGGTCATAAGGCATCGCGCGCAGTTCGGATTGCCCGAGGGCGGCCGTGACCAGCAGATCCGCCCGGTTCCCCGGCGCCAGCAGCACTTCCTGAACGTCCGACGGCGACCGGAACCGTCCGGAGTCCATGCCCAGGAGCTGCAGCTTTTGCCCGTCCAGCCGCAAGCGCAGGTACCGGGCCACGCAGCAGTTCACAATGCGCCACCGTTCCCGTTGCCCCGGCCGCGCGCCCAAACGGGGATTGGCTTGGCCGTTCACCAGCAGGAGCGCACCCTCGCGCCCGGCCATCCGGTCCTGCTGCGAGGCCTCGGCCACGTTCCCGGCACCATCCAGGCTGGTGTCCGAGACGAGCAGTACGCGTTCGGCGCTCGCGGGCACCGGCACGGGATCTTCGACGATGATGGCGCCGAAGAGGCCCGCGAAGATCTGGTCGGAGACCCGGCCGTGGTGATGCGGGTGGTACCAGTACAAGCCCGGCGGGTGCCCGGCCGGGAGCCGGTATTCATAGTCGAAGCTGCTGCCAGGGTCAACGGCCACGAACACGTTGTCGCCGTTGCCCTGGGGCGAGACGTGGAGTCCGTGCAGGTGCAGGTTGCTGGGTTCGGCCAGCTTGTTGACCAGTTTGAGCCTGAGCACGTCCCCGGCGCGCAGCCGGAGGGTGGGCCCGGGGATGCTGCCGTTGTAGCCCAGCGCCCCCGCCTGCCGTCCGGCCAGCGGGAACTGGCCCGGGGCAGCCTGGAGGCTGGCTTCCAGGAGGCCACCCGAACTGCTGAGCGCCGAAGGCTGCCCCAGGGGCTCCCCGGTCACCGGCGACGGCCGCGAGTTGAGGGTCCACCACAGGCCGGCGCCCCCGGCAACGGTGCCGGTAAGGCCGGCCCCGCCCAGCAACAAGGCGCTGCGGCGGCTGATAGCAGGCACTACGGCCCCTCGCCGAGTTCCTTAACGTGCTCGCGGTACTGCTCTGCCGTCAGTTCGCCTCTCGCGAAGCGCTCATCGAGGATGAGCCGGGCCTGGCTCCTGCCGCCCGGGGTTCCAGGGCTCCGGCCGGGCGTGCCCGGCTGGGGGGAGGGCCCGGGTTGGCCGTAGGGACTTGGTTGGCCGTAGGGACCGGGGTGTCCCGGCCCGGGTTGCGCTCCGTGGCCGGGCCCGCCGAAGATCCGGACCGCGAGCAGCACCAGCACCGCGACTCCGACGAGGAAGAGCACGCCCCACAGCCACATCCACCACAGGTTCTGCCCGTAACCCCACATCATGACTGTTCCCTTCGCCAACGGAAGTTACTGATCCCATGGTGCTCCCGCCGGGACAGTAGCGCTAGGGTCCTAAGTCGCCCTCCGACCAGGCGCCGTCAGCTGATGAGCAGGCTCAAGGCCTCGGCCAGGTGGCTGACTTCCCGGACCGAGAAGCCCGCCGGGACCGGGCCTGGCCCGTTGGGGCTGGCGGGTACCACGGCGTGCGTGAACCCCAGCCGGTGCGCTTCCTGGATGCGCTGGTTGATCCCAGGGACCGGACGGACCTCGCCGGCCAGGCCCACCTCGCCAAACGCGATCAGCCGCTGCGGAAGCGGCTTCTTGGCCTTCGCCGAGGCAACCGCCAGGGCCACGGCGAGATCCGTGGCGGGTTCGCTGAGCTTCACCCCGCCCACGGTCGCGACATAGGAGTCATCCTTGTGCAGCAGGCAGCCGGCGCGCTGCTGCAGCACGGCCAGGAGCATCGCCACCCGGGAGCTGTCCAGGCCGCTGGTGGCCCTGCGCGGCTGCGCGTTGGCGCTTTCGGCGAGCAGGGACTGGACCTCTGCCAGCAGCGGCCGGCGGCCCTCCAGCGTCACCGTGATGCACGTGCCGGACACCGGGTCCTTGGTACGGGAGACAAACAAGCCGCTGGGATCGGCCAGGCCGACGATGCCGTCCTCGTTCAGGTCGAAGCAGCCGACGTCGTCGGTGGGGCCGTAGCGGTTTTTCACCGCGCGCAGCAGCCGCAGCCGGGAGTGCCGCTCGCCCTCAAACTGGCAGACCACGTCCACCAGGTGCTCGAGCAGCCGGGGCCCGGCGATGGAGCCGTCCTTGGTCACGTGCCCCACCAGCAGGGTGGTCATGTTGCGGCGCTTGGCGGCGGCGATCAGCGAGGCCGCGACTTCGCGGACCTGGGAGACGCCCCCGGCGCTGCCTTCGACGTCGGCGCTGCTCAGCGTCTGGACCGAGTCCACAACCAGCAGCCTCGGCTCCAGTTTTTCCACCTGCCCCAGCGCCTGGCCGAGGTCCGTTTCGGCGGAGAGGTACAGCGATTCGGCGACGGCGTCGATCCGGTCCGCGCGCAGCTTCACCTGGGCGGCCGACTCCTCGCCGGTGACATAGAGGACGTCCTGGGCGGTGCGGGCGAACTTGGCCGCGACGTCCAGCAGCAGCGTGGACTTGCCCACGCCGGGCTCGCCGGCCAGCAGGATCACGGCGCCGGGAACCAGTCCGCCGCCCAGCACGCGGTCCAGTTCGTCTACCCCGGTGGGGAGGAACGCTGCCGTCGTGGCATCGACGTCGGCGATGCGGCGGGCCGGCTCCAGGACGGTGGTCGCCGCCGTCGTCCGCGCCACGGCGGCGCCGGTCTCTTCAACGGTGCCCCAGGCCTGGCACTCGCCGCACCGGCCCACCCACTTGGCCGTGGTCCAGCCGCACTCCGCGCACTTGTAGCCCGGCGCCTTGGCGGCGCGGGAAGTCTTTGTTGCCATTGCTCCACCCTAACCGGGGGCACTGACATTCAGGCCCGGGGACCGCTGGCCGGCAGCCGGGGTTAGAGGGCGGGCAGGATGTCCCGGGCCTCGTTCGGATCCATGCCGGCGGCTTCGAGCAGGTCCACCATGAGCGGGCGGAAGAGCATAACCACGGTTTCCCCCTCAAGCCGCTGCACGTCCAGCAGGCGCGGGTGCAGCCGGCCCGCCGTTTCGCTCAGTTCCACCCGGGCCGTGCGCAGGTGGGCGCGACGGACGCCGTCGTGCACCTCCGCCAGCCCCAGGCCGAGTTCATCGATCGCCGCGGCAGTCTCCTGCAGGACCTCGGCAATGTTCTCGGTGGCCTCGTCCGAGAGCGCGGCGTGGTTGATCGCGCTGGTCAACCGGCGCGCAAACACGCGGCTGTTGCGCAGCGCGAGGTCGATGAAGTCCACCGACTGCGCCAGCCGGTCCAGCTCGTCCCGGTACCGGCGGTAGGCGGGGGCCAGGGTGGCCACCTCGCCGGAGGAGCGCAGCGTCTGGCGCATCGCATCGACCAGGGGCTGGCAGTTGCGCCCCCGGATCAGCGCATGCCAGGCCTGGGTGGAGTCACTGTGGGTCAGGGCCGAGGAGCACTCGCGCAGGACCTCCGCTAGTTCGTGGAGCAGTTTCTTCACGTCGTTGCGGGGTTCGCGCCGCGGATCCTTGGGGATCAGGAAAGTCACCAGGAGCGCGCAGACGCCGCCCACGACAGCGTCGATGCTCCGGGTGAACGGTCCTCCGGCGGGAGCCGGCAGCAGCACCACCAGCAGGGACTGCAGCCCAAGCTGGGTGGTGAAAATAGTTCCGCTGTCCAGGAAGCGCGCCAGTAGAATCGAGAAAAGGAGCACGACGGCGGCCTGCCAGATTCCCGCGCCCAGCCAGTGCAGCAACAGGTCGCCCACCACAATGCCGATGGTGCAGCCCAGGCCTACCTCCACGACGCGGCGAAGCCGCGGATCACGGGAGAAGCCCAGGGCGATCAGGGAGGAGGTGGCGGCGAACAACGGCCCGGTGTGGCCCAGGACGTACTCGGCGAAGGCGTAGGCCCCTACCGCGCAGGCCGTCATCTGGAGCGCAGGCACCAGCGAATTACGGCTCCGGACAAATCCGGTGCGGACCCGGCCGCGCAGGAATCGTGCGCTTGCGGTGAACCCAGTAGCGGAGGCCATGCCCACCAGTCTATTTGCTGTCCGCGGTGCCAAGGTTGCGGGACGCGGCCCCTAAGGCTGTGACGCAGCTAACGCAAGACCGACCCGTCCGTCGTCGACCAATGGTCCGACGTCGTTAACCCTCCGTTCACTTTGGACCCCAATTCTCTTCACCTGGGGCACCTAACTTCGGTAAAGGTACAAAACGTATCCACCGTCTTTATTGCTCGGACGTCTCCGGTCCGACACGCATCTGAATAACCCTGGAAGGGGTACATCTAGTGAAGGCATCACGCTTCGGCCGCAACGCGGCCATTGCTGTTATCGCAGCCGGCGCACTCGCGCTCACCGCTTGCGGTTCGGACAACGCAACAAACACCACTGCGGGCACCCAGGCGGCCTCTGGCTCCAAGGTCACCGGCACGCTGACCGGCATCGGTTCCTCCGCGCAGGGTGCGGCCATGGACGTGTGGAAGACCAACTTCGCCTCCGCCAACCAGGGCGCGAACGTGCAGTACTCCCCGGACGGTTCCGGCGCAGGCCGCAAGGCCATCCTCGACGGCTCGGCCCAGTTCGCCGGCTCCGACGCCTACCTCAAGGACGAGGAAGTCGCCAAGGCCAAGGACCAGTGCGGCCCCGACGGCGCCATCGAGGTTCCCGTCTACATCTCGCCGATCGCCATCGCGTTCAACGTGCCTGGCGTGACGGACTTGAAGCTGGACGCAACCACTGCGGCCAAGATGTTCCGCGGCGAGATCGCCAAGTGGAACGACCCCGCCATCACCGCGCTGAACCCGGACGCCAAGCTGCCGGACCTCAAAGTCACCCCGGTCAACCGCTCTGACGACTCCGGCACCACCAAGAACTTCACCGAGTACCTCTCCGCAGCGGCTCCCGCCGTCTGGAAGGACAAGGCTGACGGTGTCTGGCCGGCTTCGCTGAAGGGCGAGAACGCCAAGGGCACCTCCGGCGTCGTCAAGACCGTCACCGACACCGCCGGTGCGGTCACCTACGCCGATGACTCGGCCGTTAGCGGCAAGCTGGGCACCGCCCAGATCAAGGTTGGCTCCGAGTTCGTCAAGATCTCCCCGGAAGCGGCCTCCAAGGCCGTTGACCTGGGCAAGCCTGTCGAGGGCCGCGGCGCCAACGACCTTGCCATCAAGCTGGACCGCACCACCACCGAAGCCGGCGCCTACCCGCTGGTCCTGGTCTCCTACCACGTTCTCTGCAGCACCTATGCCAAGCAGGAAACCGTTGACCTGGTCAAGGCCTTCGAGAAGTACGTACTTTCCGCAGAGGGCCAGAAGGCCGCTGCCGAGTCCGCCAAGTCGGCTCCGCTGTCCTCCGCCCTGTCCGAAAAGGGTGTCAAGGCGATCGAATCCATCAAGGTCAAGTCGTAAGGTTTGAATTGAACGGTCGAGTTCCCCGCCCCGCCGTATGGCAGGGCGGGGAACTTAGCCGCGTCACCCGCAGTTCCGCTACGGGCCGTTCCACGACGTTCCGTACATCCGCAACACCGACACCGAAGGGCCAGGTATGACCTCCACCTCCCTGACCAAACCCCAGGGCGCAGGCCGTGCCGGGGACAAAGTCTTCTCAGGGGCCACCCTGGCAGCGGGCTGCCTGATCCTCGCCGTCCTGTTTGGGGTTGCGCTCTTCCTCGTCATCCAGGCGATTCCCGCGTTCACCGCCCCGGCCGCCGATATCCAGGGCGGCGAGGGCTTCTTCGCCTACATCTGGCCGATCGTCATCGGGACCCTCATCGCGGCCGTCATCGCGCTGGTCATCGCCACCCCCGTGGCCATCGGCGTCGCACTCTTCATCTCGCACTACGCCCCGCGCCGGCTGGCGTCCGGCCTTGGCTACGTAGTGGACCTGCTGGCCGCCATCCCCTCGGTGGTCTACGGTGCGTGGGGCGCCGCCTTCCTGGCGAAGGAAATCGCGCCCGCCTACGACTGGCTCGCGAAAAACCTGGGCTGGCTGCCGATCTTCCAGGGCCCGGCGTCCGCCACCGGCAAGACCATCCTGACGGCAGGCATCGTGCTCGCGGTGATGGTCCTGCCGATCATCACCTCGCTCTCACGCGAAATCTTCCTGCAGACCCCCAAGCTGCACGAGGAAGCCGCACTGGCCCTTGGCGCCACCCGCTGGGAAATGATCCGGATGGCCGTACTGCCGTTCGGCCGCCCGGGCATCGTCAGTGCCGTGATGCTGGGCCTGGGCCGTGCCCTTGGCGAAACCATGGCCGTCGCGCTCGTGCTCTCCTCCGGCGCCCTCACGGCAAGCCTGATCCAGTCCGGCAACCAGACCATCGCCGCCGAGATCGCCCTGAACTTCCCCGAAGCCAGCGGCCTGAAGGTCAGCACGCTGATCGCCGCCGGGCTGGTGCTCTTCGTCATCACCCTCGGTGTGAACATGATTGCCCGGTGGATCATCACCCGGCACAAAGAATTCTCGGGAGCCAACTAAATGACCTCCACCCTGACCCCGGTGCGCAAACGCTCGGCCCTGACCAAGGGGCAGCTGCCCAAGGCCGCGCCGTACATCGTCCTGGCCCTCGCCCTCGTCATCGGTGCCGCCATCCTGGCCCTGGTCGGCTTCAACGCCTTCGGCTGGGGCATCGTCTCGGCGCTGCTCTTCACCGCCGGGCTCGTCGGCTGGAGCGCCGTAGTTGAGGGCTCGCGCAAGGCTAAGGACAAACTGGCCACCTGCCTCGTCGCCGGAGCCTTCATTATTGCCCTGCTGCCGTTGATCTCGGTGATCTGGACCGTGCTGGTCAAGGGTCTGCCGGGACTGGTGGACCCCGGCTTCCTGACCACCTCGATGAACGGGGTCACCGGCGCCTACGACAACAAGGCGGTCGAACAGGGCGCCCCCGTGCTGGGCGGTATCTACCACGCCCTGGTCGGCACCGTGCAGATCACCCTGCTCGCCACCGTCATCTCGGTCCCGGTGGGCCTGCTGACCGCGATCTACCTCGTCGAATACGGCGAGGACCGGGCGCTGGCCCGTGCCATCACCTTCTTCGTCGACGTGATGACCGGCATCCCCTCAATCGTGGCCGGCCTGTTCGCCGCAGCGTTCTTCTTCGCCGTCGTCGGCCCGGGCACCAAGACCGGTGCCGTTGCCGCCGTCGCACTTTCGGTGCTGATGATCCCGGTGGTGGTCCGCTCCAGCGAGGAAATGCTCAAGATCGTGCCGAACGAACTACGCGAAGCCGCCTACGCCCTCGGCGTCCGCAAGTGGCGGACCATCCTCAAGGTGGTCACCCCGACGGCGATTTCCGGCATCGCCTCCGGCGTCACCCTGGCCATTGCCCGCGTGATCGGCGAAACCGCCCCGATCCTGGTCACCGCCGGCTTCGCCACCTCCATCAACAACAACGTGTTTGGCGGCTGGATGGCCTCGCTGCCCACCTTCATCTACACGCAGATCCTCAACCCGACCTCGCCGTCCAACCCGGGTCCGTCCGACCAGCGCGCCTGGGGCGCGGCCCTGGTCCTCATCATCCTCGTGATGCTGCTCAACCTGGCCGCCCGCCTGGTGGCCCGCATCTTCGCCCCGAAGGCCGGCCGCTAAGGCCACCGCAGGCACCCGGCCCCACCACCACAAGTGAAGGAACAGCATGTCTAAGCGCATCGACGTCAAAGACCTGAACGTCTACTACGGCAAATTCCTGGCCGTCGAGGACGTCAACATCAACATCGACGCCAAGTCCGTCACCGCCTTCATCGGCCCCTCCGGCTGCGGCAAGTCCACCTTCCTGCGCACCCTGAACCGGATGCACGAAGTCATCCCCGGCGCCCGGGTGGAAGGCGAAGTGCTGCTCGACGGCGACAACCTCTACGGTCCCGGCGTGGACCCCGTGACGGTGCGCTCGCAGATCGGCATGGTCTTCCAGCGGCCCAATCCGTTCCCCACCATGTCCATCCGGGACAACGTGCTGGCCGGCGTGAAGCTGAACAACCAGAAGATCTCCAAGGGCGAGGCGGACTCGCTCGTGGAGCGCTCCCTGCGCGGCGCCAACCTCTGGAACGAGGTCAAGGACCGCCTGGCCAAGCCCGGCTCCGGGCTCTCCGGCGGCCAGCAGCAGCGCCTCTGCATCGCCCGCGCCATCGCCGTGGAGCCCCAGGTGATCCTGATGGACGAGCCCTGCTCCGCGCTGGACCCGATCTCCACGCTCGCCATTGAGGACCTCATCAACGAGCTCAAGGACGAATACACGGTGGTGATCGTGACCCACAATATGCAGCAGGCTGCCCGCGTCTCGGACAAGACGGCGTTCTTCAACATCGCCGGCACCGGCAAGCCCGGCAAGCTGATCGAGTACGGGGACACCCACACCATCTTCAGCAACCCCTCCGTGAAGGCCACCGAGGATTACGTCTCCGGCCGCTTCGGATAAGAGCAGCCGACGGGTCCCTAGAGCCCCGCGAGGGGCGACAGGGCGAGTTCCAGCACAAAGGCCGCCGCGGCGGTGACCAGCGGCGTCAGTGCCCAGAAGGCGAGGATCCGCAGCACCAGCCGGCGGTTGGTCGCCGTGTATCTCTGGTTGGTGCCCGCCCCCAGCACCGCGGAGGTCACGGTGTGGGTGGTGGAAATCGGCCAGTGCAGGCCGATCGCGCCCACCAGCAGGATGGCGCTGCTGTAGAGCTGAGCGACGAAGCCGCGCAGGGGGTCGACCCGGATCATCCGGTAGCCGATCGTGTAGGATATCCGCCACCCGCCTGCGAGTGTGCCTGCCGTCAGCATGGCCGCGGTCAGGAGCGCCACCCAGACGGGGGTGGTGCCGCCGTCGGGGAGCCCCGCGGCCAGCATCGCCAGGATCAGCACGGCGCTGGTGCGCTGGCCGTCCTGCAGGCCGTGGCCGAAAGCGACGGCGCCCGCGGCGATGGCCTGGGCGCGCCTGGACCTGGTATTCACGACACTCGGCGGTGTGTAGCGGGCTGCCCACGTGGCGGGCCAGACCAGCAGGTAGGCGCCCGCGAAAGCGATGACCGGGGAGAGCAGCAGGGGCAGCACTACTTGGAAAAGCAAGGACTGGTCCACGCCCAGGACCGAGTGTCCGCCTACCGCAACGCTGGCGACGCCCGCCCCGGCCAGGCCCCCCACGAGCGCGTGTGTCGAGGAGGCCGGGATGCCGCGCCACCACGTGAAGAGGCCCCAGAGCACGGCGCTCAGCAGGCCGGCGATGAGGATGGTCAGGCCGTTGCCGCCGGGCGGAAGAACCACCCAGGTCCGGCTGACCTCCAGCGCCAGGGCTGCGCTCAGCCCGGCGCCGATGAAGTTGAACAGCCCGGCCAGGAGCACCGCGACGGTGGGGGTCAGGGCACGCGTCCGGACCGCGAGGGCAACCGAGGAGGACGCGTCGCGGAAGCCGTTGAGAAAGGCGAACGCCCCGGCGAAGAGCACCACCAGGGCAAAGAAAACGACGGACACCTCAGGATTCCTTGACGATGATGCTGCCCACCTGGGTGGCGATCCGCCGCATGTCCTTGGTGACTTCCACGAGCTGGTCCGCGATGTCGCGGTTGCGCGCGTACTGCGCCGACTTCATGTCCTTGATCATGTCCGCCACCCAGACCCGGTGGGTGCGCTCAGCCCGTTTGGTGAGACGGAGGACCTCGATCCAGTAGTCCTCCAGGTCATCGAGGTTGTTCAGCTGGCGCATGGCGTCAACGGTGAGTTCGGCCTGCCGGCTGATGATTTCCAGCTGGTCGGCCGCGCGTTTGGGCAGCCGCTCCAGCTTGTACAGGAAGACGAGGTCCGCGGCGGCGTCGAGCTTCTCCATTGCCTCGTTGAGGTAACGGGAGAGCGCATACATGTCCTCGCGGGGGAGCGGATTCAGGAAGCTGGTCCGCATGTGGGTCAGGAGGGCAAAATGCAGTTCCGCCGACTTCGCCTCGTGGTCGTGCATGTCCTCCACCAGCCGCGCATGTTCGCTGGCGGGCGCGCCAAGGATCTCCGAGAGGGTTCCCGTGGCCACGGCTATCTGGTGGGCCATCTGGGACAGCAGGTTCAGCCCTGCGGGCTCCTGGGGGAAAAGGCGCAGCTTCACGTGGGGTTACCGGTCTCCGGACGAGGCTTACACGGGCGTTGTCTGCCGGCCCTGGAACGTGACGATGGCCCGCGCATGGGGTTTACTTTACCGCCCGGACTTCGGCCGGCGGGAACGGCCGGCCGGGGCAGGCGCCGGGCCGGCCGGAACGGGCCACTGGCAGCGGGCATGAAAATGGTGCCGAACCGGATACGCCTCTCGGCGGTAGGCCGCTCTAGGCGGCTAATTGTTGAAGCCCGGGGGTTTCGCGGCTCGGCACCGCCTTTAGTTTTCTACTTCGGGGGGACCAAGTCAACATTGACAGCAGGGCCCCGGCGTGCGTATTGACAGTGCCCGCACGGCGGGGTTGGACGGCCGATTTCCGGCGCCCACCAGCCGCCGGAGGGCTCAGTCCAGCTCGCCCAGCCGCCAGGCGTTGGCGGCATGTTCGAGGTCCTCGGCGGTCTTGACCAGGAGGTGTGAATTCCGCGTCAGCTTGCTCGCATGATTGGCGTTGCTGTGCTCCGCGCCGTCGGCAAGTGTGGCCTGGCCCAGCGCCACCACCCGGCAGAATGCCGCCGAGCGCTCCAGTGCGACGTCGAACTCCCCGTCGAAGGCGCCGGAGAGGATGGCGTCCGCCATCGACTTCATTTCCTCGGCGCCCGGAGGCTCGGCTGCGCCGGCCACCACGTGGGACACCTGGGCGGTGTCCTTGCCCGCTCTGAAGTAGACCGAAATCCGTTCCGGATCCCGGATCGTGGCGGCCCGCAGCGCGTAGAGCCGCCAGAGCGCGCCCGGGAGGGACCGCGCCGGGCTCTCCGCCCACATTTCGGCTATGGCATCGAGGCCCTGTTCATCAGCGAGTTTGACCAGCCGCCGCGTGACCTTGGGGTCGTCGCTGTCCCGCCCGCGGCGGACGAGCGCCTGGGCTGCGAGGTGGGCCGCCTCGGAAACCCGCGCCGGGTCCGCACCCCCGGCGAAAGGCTCAAAGTCGATCGGCGCAAAGGGCTTCGGCTTGTGGTGACGGTGCGGTCCGGGGCTGCTGGCTCCTGCTTGCTCGCTCATGCCACCACGCTACTCCTGTGCATTCCGGGAATCGAGCATGCCCCCGTGTGCGGGGACAACGCCCGGGAAGCGGACGATGCCGGCGCGTCGGGCCCGGTGACAAAGCTCGCCTGCGTCTGGGGTACAGTATTAACGTCCAGAAATGGACTGGGCCGACGCGCCTGTCAACAGCGGATTTTCCGCCGGTTGGGGCTGTCGGCTGGGGCCTTTAGCTCAGTTGGTAGAGCATCGGACTTTTAATCCGTGGGTCGTGGGTTCGATCCCCACAGGGCCCACTCTTTTAGCGAAGAGTGGAAAAACCCCCGGCATCCTGGCGACAGGACGCCGGGGGTTTTTTGCGTCCGGGGACTGACGCGCCAGCCCGCGCCGTCCCCGTGCAGTAAGCAAGCCTGCCTAGTAGTTAGATCGGCTAGGATTATCGGATGAACTCGGACAGTGCAGCAGGCTCAGGGTACTGGTATGGGCCGGATGAGCGGCTTGACCCGCCCACCGCGGTGTTGCAGGCCCTCCGCGGCTACCGCGCCGCCGAGGTTGCCACCAGGCGCTCGACGCGGGACTCGATGGGCATGGGGGAAACCGACCTGCTGGCCCTTCGCTATCTGCTGCGCGCCCAGGCCGCCGGGGAGCGGGTGGGCCCCAAGGACTTGAGCCGGACGCTGGGCATCACGACGGCGTCCACCACCTCCCTGATCGACCGGCTCGTCGGCAGCGGCCACGTGCGGCGCGAGCCCCATCCCACGGACCGCCGCTCCCTGGTGATCGTGCCGACCGCCGCGACGGATTCGGAAGTCCGCGAGACGCTGGGGGAGATGCACCGCAGGATGCTGGCGGTGGCCGAAGAGCTCAGCGCGGAGGAGAGCCGCATCATCGTGTCCTTCCTGCGCCGGATGGCCGATGCCCTCACCGAACAGGTCGAGCGCCACTAAGCCGACAGGAACATCCGCGAAGATTATCTAGACAGCAACTAGCTAGTTGGACTAGTGATATGTATGCTTACTACTTGTGTTGGATAATCGTTTTTGTGGAGGAGTCGTGGCTGAGTTGTTGACGATCACCGGAATCCCGGGAGCCGGTGCGGCCCCTCTGGGTGCGCCGGACTCCCCGGCAGAGCCGGGCGCCGCGGCCCCCGTCCTGCCTTTGACCACCGCCAGCAAGGCGCCGAGCCATTGCGGAGCTCCGATGGAGTGGACTGCCCCGGCGCTGGACGCCATGTCCGCTTACTCGTTCGACGCCGGCATCGGCTCCGCGGAGCTGCCGCCGGTGTGGCGTTGCTCCTGCGGTTTCCAGCTTGATGGCATTGTCCACACTTCCAACGCGCTGGCCGCGCTTTCGTGACCGCCCTTCCAGTGCTCGCGGTGGCACACAGCCGCCCCGCGTCCGGAGCGGCAGCAGCGTCCGGCGCCGGCCTCAATGCCAGGGTCCTGCCGCTGCCGGACGCTCCCGGCGGACGCTTCCTGGTCCACGAGCTCCTGGGACGCGGGGCGACTGCCACGGTGTTCCGCGGAACAGACCTGCTCAACGACCGTCCGGTCGCCATCAAGGTGGCCGAGGGTCCCGCCGAGAAGCACGCCAACCGGATCCACGCAGAAGCGCGCGTACTCGCCTCCCTGGATCACCCCGCCGTGGTCCGCTTCATTGCCGCCGGCACGGTCCCGCCCGGTGACCAGTGGGCGGGCCGGCCCTTCCTGGTCGAAGAATTCGCCTACGGGGGCAGCCTGGCCGAGCGGATCCGCGGCGGCGCCACCGGGCCGGAGGAAGTGGCCGGCTGGGCCGCCGCCGCATTGTCCGGGCTGGGGCACGTCCACGCGCGCGGCCTGGTCCACCGGGACATCAAGCCCGCAAACATTCTGCTCAGTGCGCTCCGGAGGTGCTCGGTACGAATCGCCGACTTCGGGATCGCCACGCCGGCCGGGACAGCCCCTGAACCGGGGGATTCGTCGGGCACCGTGCATTACATGAGCCCGGAGCAGGCGGCCGGTCAGCCCGTCAACGCTGCCACGGATGTCTATGCGCTGGGACTGGTGCTGCTGGAGTGCCTCACCGGCGTGAAGGCCTATCCCGGGACGCCGGTCGAGTCGCTCGTGGCCCGCACCCTGCGGGGACCGGAAATTCCGGCCCAGCTCGGTGCCGGCTGGGTGTCGCTGCTGACGGCCATGACGGCGATGGACCCCGCGGCGCGGCCCTCGGCGGCGGCGGCCCACAAGCTGGCAACGCGGCTGGCCCGTGCACTCCCGCCGCTCCGTCTGGTCGGCTGAGGCGCTGACCGACTCGAGGGTCGACTCCCGGTACATCAGAAGGCCGGCCTGCACGCTCAGTGCAGGCCGGCCTTCGGCGTTCTTCCTGTGTCCGTCGGACCCCGGTGCTAGCCGGCGGTGATCAGGTGGGTGAAGTGGTCATACCGGAAGGTGACCGGGCCGCCGTCGTGCACAAGGCTGAGGTTTCCACCGCCCGGGACTCCGCCTGCGCCGTAGTTCTCGGCCCAGGAACGGTTGAGCGCGGCCTTGAACGAGTAGGTGCCGGCCGGCAGCTCCGGGAACGTCAGCTTCCAGACGAGGTCCGCCGGATCCAGCGAGAGCTGGGCCTGCGGGCAGTCCGGCATCCAGTCGCCCGGGCAGCCCAGCTCCGAATCGAGGTCCCCGGCAGCCGCCACCGCGGCCGGCTGCTGCGAGGCGTAGACCGGGCTCATCACATGGGTGCTGTTGTCGTAGCGGAAGGTCACCGCGCCACCCGGGTGGTTCAGCACGATGTTGCTGCCGTTGGCGCCGCCCCCCGCGCCGTAGTTCTCGTCCCAGGAGCCGTTAATGGCGGCCTTGAATTCGTAGCTGCCGGCGGGCAGGTCGGGAACGGTCAGGCGCCAGACCTTGTCCGCCGGATCCAGCTTGAGGAAGGCTGCCGGGCAGGCCGGCTGCCAGTCCCCGGGGCAGCCCATTTCCGAGTTGAGGCTGCCCGCAATGGTGACCGAATTGGGCTGGGGGAGGTCCCCCGCGACCACCGTGCGGACGTCGCTGACCACTTCGCCGGCGCCCGGCACCGTCAAGAGCGCGCGATAACGCAGCTGGGTGCCGTCCGGCAGTGACAGGGCCGCCAGGTCATCCACGGCGGTGTAGTCGGGGGAGGAGCTGTCCTCGCCAAACTTCGTCCAGGTCCCGCCGCCGATGCTGCGTTCGAACCGGACCACGTAGTCGGCCTTTTCCGGGCTGGCGACGGCACTGACCTCGACCTTGCCGCGGACGCTGCTGCCTTCCTTGGGGTTCACGATGCTGAGCACCGGGGACGGGACGGTGACGCTGCGGGGCTGGCTCACCGAGGTGTGCGCCCCGTTGTCCAGCACCACGGCGCGGTACTCCACGGCGGTGCCGGCTTTCAGGGCGGAGACGTCATGGAAGACCTGGTAGGGCGCCGTGTCGTCAGTACCGATTGGGGCCCATGCGCCGCCCGCCGTGCGGGCCTGGAAGGTGACCTCGTAGAAAGAGGTGCCGTCGACGTCGGCCGCGACGCGTACGCGGCTGTTGTCCGCGGCAGAGGCTGCCGGCGCCTGCAGGCTTACGGCCGGCGCTGCCTTGGAGTGCGGGATGCGGCCGGCGGACTCGTAGACGACGGCGGAGAGCGGCGGAACCGTGACCGTCAGCTTCCCGTCCGCCGCGGTCTTGGCCTCGGCGCTTGCCTCCCCGTAGATCCGGTTGAAGGTGCGCTTGCCCACGTAGGTGGGGACCGCTGCGGTCTGGGCCTGCTTGCTGTTGTTGATGGAGACAACGTACTCGCGCTGGTCCTTGGCGTCGGTCCGGGAGAAGGCGTAGATGCCGGGCCCGTCGGACGCGTACCGGTTCTGGTGCGCGCCGTTGCGCAGCGCCGGGTGTTCGGTGGTCAGGGCCGCGAGTTCGCTGATGTCGCGGTACAGCGGGTGGGCGGTGTTGAAGTTGTCGCCCGCATGCGTGGCGTCGGTGCCGAGCAGGTCATCGTCGAGGTAGTCCGGGACCTTGCTGGCAAACATCGTCTGGCGGGCATCCTGGTCCCCGCCGGGGCCGGTGAAGCCCTGTTCATCACCGTAGTAGACCACCGGGTTGCCGCGGGAGAAGTACATCAGCTCGTGGGCGAGCCGGTCCCGCGCGACGCGTTCGGCGTCGTCCGCGCCTGGGTTGTCCGCGGTGATGAAGCTGCCGATCCTGCCCATGTCGTGGTTGCCCAGGAACGTGGGGAGCTCGTAGACGTTGGAGTCGGCGTCGGTGTACCAGTCATCACCGGCGAAGAAGGTCTCCAGCTCCTTGGCGCCCTGGCCGCGCGAGGCGAAGTTCCGGGCCGCCTCCTGGAACGGAAAGTCGAGCACGGCCTGCATCTTGTTACGGGTGGTGAACTGGGAGGTGAAGCTCTTGGAGGTGTCGAAGACCTCGCCGAACATGAAGAATTCGTCCTTGCCGTGCGCCTTGGCGTAGGCGAGGACGCGGGGGCCGAACTGCTGCCAGAACTCGTCGTTGACATGCTTCATGGTGTCGATCCGGAAGCCGTCCACGCCGAAGTCGCCGATCCACTTCTCGTAGATGTTGACCATGCCGTTGACCACCTTCGGGTGCTCGGTGAACAGGTCGTCGAGGCCAAAGAAGTCGCCGTAGGAGGAGTTTTCGCCCTCGAAGGTGGTGTCGCCGCGGTTGTGGTAGAGCGTGGTGTCGTTGAGCCAGGCCGGGACCTTGAGGTTCTCTTCGCCGGGCGCGAGTTTCGGCGTGTACGGGAACGAGGTGGCCGCATCCAGCTTCGGGAAGGTGCCCGTGCCGGCGTAGTCACGGTCGTCGAACGGTTCGCCCGCGGCGGTCAGGTAGGGGGCGGCGTCCTTGGACTTGTACGCCGTGCGGTCGCCCTGCTCGTAGCCGATCACGTCGGCGGTGTGGTTGGTGATGATGTCGAAGTAGACCTTCATGCCGCGGGCGTGCGCCTCGTCGATGAGGGTCTTCAGCTCGGCGTTGGTGCCCAGGTGCGGGTCGATCTGGGTGAAGTCGGTGACCCAGTAGCCGTGGTAGCCGGCCGACTGGTCCTCCGGCTGGACGGCCTTGTTCTTGAAGCTCGGAGTCAGCCAGATCGAGGTGGTGCCGAGGCCCTGGATGTAGTCGATCTTGTCCCGCAGGCCCTTGAGGTCGCCGCCGTTGTAGAAGCCCTTCTTGGTCGGGTCGAAGCCGGAGACCATTGGGTTGGGACCCAGGCCGCCGTCGTCGTTGGCGGCGCTGCCGTTGTTGAAGCGGTCCGCCATCACAAAGTAGAACCGCTCGTCGGTGACCGGCCCGCGGAGCGAATGCGCAGCCGACGGGGCGCCCGGGCCCCGGGGGTCGGGGGCGGCCTGGGCGGGGACGACGGCGACGGCGGCGGCGGCCAGCGCCGCCACGAGGGCGACGCCGGCGCGGGCGGTGTGGTGGCGCCCTGCGCCGCGCCTCAAACGGGGCGGCCTGGGCAGGCTGGAGCTGCGGGTGAACACGATGGAGACCTTCCGGGTGAGCGACGTTGCCTCGACGAAGGGACGGATGCGGGAGACCGGCTACTGAGAGCCAAGTCACAATTGTAAGCGCTTGCACATGGATTTTCCAGCAAATATTCAGCCAGGGGTCCCCTGGCCGGTGCGATTCGGTTCGCGGGATATTCCGCGGGCAAGGCGTAGGGCCGCGGTGCCGCTTTGGATAGCATGGGCCTTTCAGGGCGGCTGCGGACACGGCTGCCGGAGGGCGCGGCGGAAGGGCGTGATGCCATGCGGACCATGCCCCCGCGGCCGGCGGAGGTGATCAGCCGGCTCCGTAGCGCCGGCTGCGTCTTCGCCGAAGAAGAGGCCGCCCTGCTGGTGGCCGCGGCGGCCACGGACGAAGAACTGGAGACGCTGGTCCGGCAGCGGGTCGCGGGGGTGCCGCTGGAGCAAGTGCTGGGCTGGGCGGAGTTTTGCGGCCTCCGCATCGCCCTGGACCCGCAAGTCTTTGTGCCCCGCCGCCGCACCGAGTATCTCGTCCGGCGGGGAACAAAAGTCCTGCAGGCGCGCCGGGCGGCCGGGGCATTGGGGATTCCAGTCGTCGTCGACCTCTGTTGCGGCTCCGGTGCCGTAGCTGCCGCGCTGGCGGCTGCGGCGGGGCCGCTGGAGCTGCATGCTGCCGACATCGATCCTGCGGCGGCGGCCTGCGCGCGGCGTAACGTGCTCCCGCTGGGCGGAGAGGTCCACGAGGGCGATCTGTACGGGGCGTTGCCGGACCGGCTGCGCGGCCGGGTGGATCTTCTGGCGGTGAACGCGCCTTACGTTCCCTCCGGGATGATCGGGACCATGCCGCCCGAAGCGCGCCTGCACGAGCCGCGGACTTCGCTCGACGGCGGCCCGGACGGATTGGAACTGCAGCGGCGTGTGGCCGCCGCGGCGCCGGAGTGGCTGGCGCCGGGCGGCCACCTACTGATTGAGACGAGCCGGCAGCAGGCGCCTCAGACGGTCCGAATCTTCGCCGGGAGCGGGCTCTCCGGCCGGGTCTTCAGGTCCCGGAAGCGGGACGCCACCGTCGTACTGGGCGCGGTTGCTGCCAGACGCTCAAGGCAGGGCCGTTAGCGGGGACCCGTTAGTGCTTGTCCGGGTCGACATTGGTTGCCGGTCCGGCCGGCGTAGCGCCGCCTTCATCCGACCAGTCCTGCCCGGTCTCATCGTTCAAAGCCGGATCCGAAGCGACGTCGGAGGCCGTGTCCACGGCGGCGTGGGCGCCGCCGGAGGTCCCCAGGTTGGCCGTGCCGGGGTGGGTGCTGTGTGCGGGGATCGCGCCGCCGGCCTGCGTGCCCGCTGCGGCCGGGGTCGCCGCGGACGTCGTCCCCGAGGGTGCGGGGCTCCCGGCTGGGGTCTCGTCCCGGTGGACGGCGGAGCTGATGACCGTGCCCGCGCGGCGGGCGGCCTCGGTGAGCTGGCTGGAAACCTCGGGGGCCTTTTCCTTGACCGCTTCCGTCGCGTCCGCCACCTTGTCCTGGACCGGCTTGCTCTGCCAGAGGCCCGCTGCCCGCGCTTTCAGCTTTTCGTAGGCTGCCCGCCCGGAACGGGATCCAAGGACGTAACCTGCCGCGAGGCCGGTGCCGAAAAGAAGTTTGGCTTTCATGCTGTACTCCTGCTCTGTGTTCTCTGGAAGGGTGCTCTTGAAGTCGTGTTGAAATGTCGACGGGTATCAAAAAACCGGCCCCAGGAAATAATCCCGGGACCGGTTTTCCGGTCACACCGTTTTAGCGGTGCGAGCGCTTGGTGATCATGCCGTAGACCAGCAGTACGATGATCGCACCGCCGATCGCCAGCAGCCACGTGGTCAGCGAGAAGAATTCCTGCAGTCCCGTGCCGAAGATAGCGCTACCGATGAGGCCGCCCAGGAGGGCGCCCACAACACCGAGGATCAGCGTGATGACCCAGCCACCGCCCTGACGTCCCGGCAGGATAGCCTTAGCAATTGCTCCGGCAATAAGACCCAGAATAAGAAATGCGAAAAAACCCATTTTATCGGCCCTTCTCTTTCATTGAGGAGACACCCGGGTTGCCGGGTGCGCTTCATCCTTCTGCCTAAATACTAATCATGCTTACTATCAAAACGCCACTCGACACCCGGAAAAGTTTGGGAAACCCTTGTATTCACAGGGAATTTCGGGAGTGTCGGGCGGTCAAAAACGCCCGTCCCAAGCGCGCCGCCGGCCGCCGCAGTCCTCACCACGCGTAGTCCTCCGGGGCGGTCCGGTGGCCGGGGAAGATCGCGTCGAGGCGCCCCAGGGCCTCGACGTCGAGCTGCACCAAAAGGGAGCGCAGGGCGGCGCCGAGCTGCTCCCGGGTGCGCGGGCCGACGACCGGCGCCGTGACAGCCGGCTGGTGCAGCAGCCAGGCCAGCGCCAGTTCCCCCGGCTCGTGCCCGAGTTCGTCCGCGAGGTCCTCGTACCGGCGGATCTGGTTCCGGTGCTTCTTCAGGGCCTCAAGCGAGCGGCCTTCACTCCGGCGGACACCCTCGTGCTCCTGCTTGAGAACTCCGCCGAGCAGGCCTCCATGCAGTGGAGACCACGGCAGGATCCCCAGGCCATAGTGCTGGGCGGCCGGAATTACCTCGAGTTCGGCGTTGCGGGTCAGCAGGTTGTAGATGGACTGCTCGCTGACCAGGCCGTTCGAATGCCGGCGGGAGGCCGCTTCCTGCGCCCGGGCCAGGTGCCAGCCCGCGAAGTTGCTGCTGCCCGAGTAGAGGATCTTTCCCTGCTGCACGGCGACGTCAACTGCTTGCCAGATTTCGTCCCACGGCGTGTTCCGGTCCACGTGGTGAAACTGGTACAGGTCGATGTAATCCGTCCGGAGGCGCCGGAGGCTTGCGTCGAGGGCGTGGCGGATATGCAGCGCGGAGAGCCGGGACTCGTTAGGCCGGTCAGCCATTGTGCCGTAGACCTTGGTGGCGAGCACCGTCCGTTCCCGGCGCTCGCCGCCTTTGGCGAACCAGCGGCCTAAAATCTCCTCGGTCCAGCCGCGGTGCGTGGAGCCGCCGTAGACGTTGGCCGTGTCAAAGAAATTGATCCCGGCGTCCATCGCGGAATCCATCATCACGTGGGCGTCCGATTCCTCGGTCTGCGGCCCGAAGTTCATGGTGCCCAGGCAGAGGCGGGAGACTTTCAGGCCGGAACGGCCCAGCTGGGTGTACTCCATGCGCCGCCCTCCCGGACGTCAGCGCTCCAGGCGGAACCCGAGCTTGATGGTCACCTGCCAGTCGGCAACCTGGCCGTTTTCGAGGTGTCCGCGGATTTCCTTGACTTCGAACCAGTCCAGATTCCGCAGGGTTTTTGCAGCCTCGGAGATGCCGTTGCGCACGGCGGCGTCCACGCCTTCATTCGAGGTCCCGACAATTTCAGAAATGCTGTAGGTGTGATTAGACAACTTCGCTCCTCGGGATCGTCATCGGTCTGCTGTCCCCGGCCGTTGGCCGGAGGCCGTCCCTGCAGATTAGCCGACACAGCCCGGCCGTACTAGGGGTGCGCCGCGTTGGTCGGCGATCCGAAGACCGGACCCGGTTCGGGCCGCTTGGGGGCGGGAGGGGCGCTTCCGTCGCGCGGCCGGACGCGCCGCATCATCCAGGGCAGCAGGTAATGCGTGGCCCAGGCCAGGTCGCCGGCCCGGGTCTCCCGCCAGTTGCCGACGGGCAGCGGCTTGGGCTGCAGCGGCTGCAGGCTGTGCGTGACCTGCAGGGTGTCCAGCACCATGCCGGCGATCGTGTGGTGTCCGAGCGGGGAAAAATGCAGCCGGTCCGGATCCCACATCCTGGGGTCGCTCAGTTGCCGCAAGGCCCACAAGTCCGCGATGACGCCGTGATGGCGGGCGGCGATGGTCCGGATGTTCTCGTTGAAGACGGCCACCTTGCCGCGGATGTGGCCGAAGACCGGGGTGTCGCCCCAGTCCGGCCCGGTGAAGAGCACGACGGTTGCCCCCGCGGCGGAGAGGGCCGCGACCGCTGCATCGAGGCTTACCGCGAGCCGGTCGGGATCGCGCCGGTGGAAGACCAGGTCATTGCCACCCGCGGACAGCGTGACGAGGTCCGGTTTCAGGGCGATCGCCGGGCCGAGCTGCTGGTCCACGATCTGCTGCAGCACAAGGCCGCTGACGGCCAGGTTGGCGTAGGAAAAATCCCCCCGTGCGGCACTGAATTCCTCCGCGATCCGGTCCGCCCAGCCCCTCATTCCGCCGGGGCTGAGGGGCTCGGGATCGCCCAGGCCGGCTGTGAACGAATCTCCCAGGGCGACGTAGCGTTTCCAGGGGCCCGGACCGGCGCTGGTGGCGCCTTTGCGGGCCATTACCGGATCACCGAAGCTGGCCGCGTTCACACCCCCAGAACTACGCCCGTGAGCCCCCGTCCGGTAGGTACTTACGTCCCTACCGGAGAGGATTTCGCCGCGGTTTAGGCCCGGCCAGGGGACGCTTATACCACTAGGGGTATGTGAAATACCAAGGGGGGTATATCATGGAATGTAATCCGTCTACTCCGGGAGGCACCCATGGAACTCGATCCCACCGACATGAAGTCCGTTATTAACCGCCTGCGCCGCGCCCAGGGCCAGCTCGCGGCGGTCACTCGCATGATCGAAGAGGGGCGGGACTGCAAGAGCGTCGTCACGCAGCTTGCCGCCGTCTCCAGTGCCCTGGACAAGGCCGGATTCTCCATCATTGCCACCGGTCTGCAGCAGTGCATGCAGCAGGAGGACCCGAGCCTGGACCGTGCCGAACTGGAGAAGCTTTTCCTCTCGCTCGCCTGAGCGCATCCATCACCGGAGGCCAGGACCAGCTGATGGTCCTGGCCTCTTGCGTTCCCTCCGGCTGGGCCGACAATGGAGGAAAAGCGGCCGGTTGCCCGTGCCGCGACGGTAAGGAGCGCCATGCAGCAGCCCGCAGGCGGCCCGGCACCAGCCGTGCCGGAGCGAGACCTGGTCATCGACCTGGCCCGGTTCTTCTGCCTCGCGCTGGTGGTTATTGCCCACACGATGATGGTCAGCCCGGTCCTGCACCCGGACGGCACCGTGAGCTCCGACAACACCCTGGGGAACCAGCACTGGTTCGAACCCGTGGTCTGGGTGCTCCAGGTGATGCCCCTGTTCTTCGTCGCCGGCGGCGTCACCGGACTGTATTCCTGGCGCCGCCTGCGGTCCCAGGGCGGCAGCGCCTTCGAATTCGTCCAGGGCAGGCTCCTGCGGCTGATCCGCCCGGCCGCCGTGCTGCTGTCGGTCATGTTCACCGGCCTGTGGGCCGCACGGCTCAGCGGCGTGGACCCGCAGGTGATCCAACTGCTGGCCGCCGGCGCGGGCATGCCGCTGTGGTTCCTGGCCGCCTACCTCGCGGCGCAGCTGAATCTGCCCTGGCTGGCCGCACTCCATGCCCGCGCACCGTGGCTGACCCTGGCCGCCCTCCTCTGCCTGGTGGTGGCCGTGGACTGCCTCCGCGGCGCGCTGCCTCAACTGGCCTACGCCAACATGGTCTTCCTCTGGTGCGCTGTGCAGCAGCTTGGCTTCATCCTGGCCGACGGGAAACTGCGGGGCCTGACGCCTTCGGGGCTGCTCGGCATCGTGGCGGTGAGCAACCTGACGCTCGGCGCCCTGGTGGTGCTCCGGCTGTACTCCGGGAACATGCTGGTCAACCTCAACCCGCCCAACCTGACCCTGTTCCTGCTTGCCGTCTCCCAGGCCGCCGGGCTGCAGCTTCTCCGGCCTCTCCTCGCCCGGCTGGCCGGCCTCGGCCCGGTCCGCGGGGTCCTGGCCCGGGTGGGACGACGGTCCATGACCGTCTACCTGTGGCACCTGCCGCTGCTGGCAGCGATGTCCGGTCTGCTGCTGCTCACCGATTTTCCGAAGCCGACCGGGGGGACCGCGGCGTGGTGGTGGACCCGGCCGCTGGTGCTGTTAGGCGTCGTCGCCCTGCTGCTGCCCGTGCTGGCGCTGTTTGGGCGGCTGGAGGAGCAGCCGACGGCGCCGGGCAGCTCCCGCGCGCGGCCTGCGGCTGCCGTGGTGACGGCCGCCGTCGTCGTCTTCATCCCGGTGGCCGACGCGGCACTGAACGGGCTCACGGTAGGGCTGCTCGGCGGCGGTGCGGCCTGCTTCGCGCTCGCCGTGCTGCTGCTGGGCCGCGTTCCGACCCGTAACGCCGAAGCCAGTGATTCCGGTGGATCCGGACGGCCATTGCCACACCCGCCATTACGTGCCAATCTCGAACCATGACGGAGAACTCGGCAGAAACTGAAGACACGTTCAGCCCGGACGTCTCCACCACCCGCAATGATGACCTGCACCGCTATGAGCTGCATGTTGGCGGCAAGCTCGCGGTCCAGGTGCGCTACATCGACAGGCCGGGCCATGTGGACTTCATCCACACCGAGACAGCCGAGCAATTCAAGGGCCAGGGGCTCGCCGGGGTGCTCGCGCACTTCGCCCTGGACGACGTGGTGGCTTCCGGGAAGCGGATCATCCCGCACTGCCCCTACATCTACCGCTACCTGCGCAAGCATGACGCCTACAACCAGTGCATTGACTGGCCGGATCAGGCGCCAGCCGGGGCGTAACCGCTTGTGAGCGGGGCGACAATTTCGTATGGTTTAGCTTGAGTTATGCAGTTGGCTCAAGGACGTGTCATTTGGAGAACCCCGTGAACCACAAACTGCGTGTGCTTGTCCGTGTTGATGTCGATCCCGGACACGTGACTCTGGAAGTCACCGGTTGCCTGACCCAGGCAAACTACCCCGCCCTGCTGCACATCATGCGGCGAGCCAGCCGACTGGCCTCCGGCTCGGACGTCAGCATCGATCTGCACGGCGCCTCCCACCTCGACCCGGAGATCCTGCTCTACCTCCGGCAACTCGCTGCAAACCAGGCCCCCGCGGCGCCCCAGGAGCCCGTGGCTGCCGCCGTCGGCCTTGCGGCAGGCGGTAGCGAGGGCTTCCGGCTTCTCCTGCAGGAACCGGCCGAGCTGCCCATTTGCCTGGTTCACGTCGGTTCCGACGGCGAGGTCCTGGCCGGGCTGGACGGCGAGATCACCGGGGCCGTCACCGGCCAGCTCCTTGGCGAGGTCGCCGACCTCGACGTCGAGGGACCCACGCCGGACGATGCGGGCACCGCCGCTGCGCCCGGCCCTGACCTCATCGACGGCCTTGAGCTCTCCGATTACTTCGAGGGGACACTGGATCCGGCCGCCACGGTGCAGGCGCTCTCCGACGCGGCCCTGGGTCAGCTGGCCGACGCCCTGTACCGCCACCTGGATACCCCCAGCCCCTCCTTCGGCGCCCACACCTGGTACGAGCTCGCCGCCGAAGAGCTGCAACAGCGCTACCGCGCCATGGACGAGGCTGAGCTGGACGGGGTTGCGCTGGACGTTGCTGGGCCGGTCGGCGCCGCCTTGGATAGCGCTCCGGACGGCCCGGCCGAAGGCGAACTCGCCCCGGGGCCGGCCCTGGCCTGAGGCCCAGAACGCGGCGGCGCTAGGCTGTGGCTATGAACACAACCGCTCACGGCCCATCGGCCCCGGCCCTCACCGCCCTGATCACCGGTGCAACAGCCGGCCTCGGGGCCGAGTTCGCCCGCCAGCTGGCCCAGCAGGGACACAACGTGGTCCTGGTGGCACGCGATGAGGCGCGGCTCCTGGCCCGAGCGGCGGAGCTGGAAAACAATTACGGCGTCCGGGCGGAGGTGCTGGCGGCTGACCTGGCGGACGATGGCGGAGTGGCCGCCGTCGTCGAACGCCTGAGCGATCCGGCGCGCCCGGTCGAGATCCTGGTCAACAACGCGGGGATCGGCCTGCTTCACTCCTTCGCGGACAATGACATTGCGGACGAAAAACGGCACCTCAAGCTGCACGTCGAAACGGCGATGGAACTGACGCACGCCGCGCTGCAGGGCATGCTGCAACGGCGTTCGGGCCGGGTGATCAACGTGGCGAGCGTGGCGGCCTTCCTGCCGCGGGAAACCTATTCCGCCGCGAAGGCATGGCTGCTCAGCTTCAGCCGCTGGGCCAACCTCGCCTATGGCGGGCGCGGGGTAAAGGTGACAGCCGTCTGCCCAGGCTTCACGCACACTGAATTCCACGACCGGATGGGCATGGACAAAGCGGTGACCCCGGGCTGGATGTGGCTGCAGGCCGAACAGGTTGTCCGCGAAGGCCTCGCCGACAACGAAAAGGGCAAGGCCGTCTCGATCCCGAGCAAACGCTACAAGCTCCTCACGGCAGCGGCTCGTGTGCTGCCCGCGCGGCTCGTCGCGGGGCCGCCGCGGCGCGCGAAGTAGAGGCAGCCGGGCTAGGCGTTCGGCGTCGCGGCCAGCGGCCGCCGGCGCCGGATCAGAACCACGACGGCGATGCCGGTGCACGCGCCGATCAGGGTCTCCACCGCCCGTTCGGCCACGAGGAAGCGGGGATCGGCGGGGAACGCCAGCTGCGTCATCAGCAGGATGACGGGCGTGAATGACACCATCGCAAGCCCGTAGTGCCGTGCCATGAAGAGCTCGGTGGTGAATTGCAGGACGATCACCAGCACCGCCAGGACGGCGGTCTCGTGGCCGGGGAAGAGCCGCAGCGGCGAGCCCGCCCACGGAAACAGCACCACGGCCACCACGACCAGGCCCAGCAGGGTGCCGACGATCCGGTGCAGCCCGCGGTAGACGCTGCTGGGCAGGTCCGCGCCCGCCAGGGGTACCGCCGCGGCGGCCATCGCCCAGTGCGGGTGCGCGCTGCCGCTGAGCACCCCGACGCTGCCGGCGGCTGCTACCGCGGCCAGGTACCGGGCCGCGTGGATCCAGGCGGCCCGACGGCGGATCCCGCGCAGCGGCGGCACAACGCGGGCGGCGCCGCGCTCCCAGGCCCGGCCGCGGACCCAGCCGCCGAATCCGACCGCCATGGAGAAGGCGGCGGACGCCGCACCGATCAGCAGGGCGAGTTGCCACGGCACCGCGGTGGGAATGGAGGCGCAGGCACCCAACGCCAGGATGCCAAAGAACGGGCCGTTGGGCGTGAGCCCGACCTTGTCCGCGAAGAGTGATCCGGCGGCCGCGAGGGTCGCTTCCACGGCCACGAGAGTCCACGAATGGAGGTGGTTCACCGAGAGCGCCACGCCGACTCCCAGGCCGCCGACCAGGACGAAGGCCGCCTGAAGCTGGTGCTTGAGCCTGAGCTGGTGGGGTTCGGAGCGGCCGTACATCCCGGTGAGGGCGCCGAACACGGCGTAGATGATGAGGTCCGGGCGCCCGGCGGCGAGCAGCACCAGCGAAGGGACCGCCACACCGACGGCGACGCGCAGCGCGGAGACGCTGTCTCGGTTCGCCGGGCCAAGCCGGTGCAAAACACGGACATGCCGCAACAGGGACTGCACGCGGACCTCCTGGGGTTGCGGGTGAGTGGGGGCTGGGGACGCGCCAGAGGCCTGCCCCGCGCGCTTCCCCCAATGGAAAAGCGTGCGGGACAGGCCTCTACGGGCGGGGCGCTGGGCTACGCGGTCCGGACCGGCGGGCCTGGACTAGGCGCGGGCGGGAATCTTCCCGGCGTCCCCGTCGGCTGCTTCGGCCGAGGTGAGCGGCATATCCATGTGCTCAAGGTCGATCAGCGGGTTCTCATCCTGCGTCGCGACCAGTTCCCGGGCCTCGGCCTGGGTGTCCACGCTCGGCATGGAGCCCGGCAGCGGCATCTGGGCGGATTCCTTGAGGAAGTAGATCGCCACGGCGCCGATCGCCGAAGTGGCCATCAGGTAGTAAGCCGGCATCATGTCGTTGCCGGTGGCGTTGATCAGGGCGGCGACGATGAACGGGGTGGTTCCGCCGAAGATGGCCACCGAGAAGTTGTACGCGATGCCCATGGCGCCATAGCGGCTGGCCGTCGGGAACTGGGCCGGCAGGGCCGACGCCAGGTTGGCCACGTAGAACGTCACCGGGAAGGCGATCAGGGCGAGGCCGGCCAGCGTGGACCAGATCTCACCGACGCCGATCAGCAGGAATGCCGGGGTGGCCAGGACGACGGTGCTGATGGCACCGATCCACAGCACGGGGCGGCGGCCGATCCGGTCGGAGAGCTTGCCGGTCAGCGGGATGCACAGGCTCATGATGACCAGCACAGGGATGGTCAACAGGGTGCCGTGCACCTCGTCGTAGCCCTTGGACTCGGTCAGATAGGTCGGCATGTACGACGTCAGGGCGTAGCCGGCGGTGTTGGCTGCGGCTACCAGGATCATTGCGACGATGATGGAGCGCCAGTAGGCCTTCACAATGCCCACCGGTCCCTTGGACGCGGACGTGTCAGCGGCGGTGGCGTCCTTGGCGAGGTTCTCCTGGGCGTCCAGGGTGGCCTGGAACTGGGGGGATTCCTCGATCTTGCTCCGGAAGTAAACAGCGATCAGGCCCAGCGGACCGGCCAGCAGGAACGGAATACGCCAGCCCCACTGCTCCATGGTGTCCTGGCCGAGGGTCAGCTGCAGCACGGAAACGAGCGCGGCGCCGGCGGCGAAGCCGAGGTAGCTGCCCATGTCCAGGAAGCTGGCGAAGAAGCCGCGCCGTTTGTCCGGGGCGTATTCGCTCACGAAGGTCGTGGCACCGGCGTACTCGCCGCCGGTGGAGAAGCCCTGGATGACCTTGAACAGGACCAGCAGGACTGCGGCCCAGATGCCGATCTGGGCGTAGCCGGGCAGGAGGCCGACGGCGAAGGTGCTGGCCGCCATGATCATGAGGGTCGCGGCGAGGACCTTCTGCCGGCCGATCTTGTCGCCAAGCCAGCCGAACACGACGCCGCCGAGGGGGCGGGCGATGAAGGTGGCGGCGAAGGTGCCGAGCAGGAAGAGGGTCTGGACGGACTTGTCCGCCTCCGGCAGGAACACCGGTCCCATGGTGGTGATCAGGTAGCCGAACACGCCGACGTCGTACCATTCCATGGTGTTACCCACGATGGTGCCGCCTAGCGCCTTCTTAAGCATCGGCTGGTCGACGACGTTGACGTCGGACTCGCGGAGTCGACGGCGACGAAGCCGTGGTTTCTTGGCGCCCCGGGGTGCGCCTTGGTTGGTTCCGCCGGCGTGAATAACGCCTGCTGAAGAGTCGGTCGTGCTTCGGTCTGTGGGCATTTGGAAAGCTCCTAGGGAGATCATTTGCTTGCGACTTGTAGCTGCCCCGCTCCGGGCAGGCTTTCAATTTTACGGGATTTCCATGGCGTTTCCGATTCCGGTGGCGTATGATCAGCCGATTCCGGTGCCAATGCGGTGCCATCTGCCCCGATCCGGGGTGCGGTTTCGCCGCGCCGTTCCTAGGAAGAAGCCACATTCCGGAATTTTTGGGGAAGTTTTTTCCAAGTCGGCCCGTTTGGGCTCCTTTCCGCCCCCGTTTCGGCCGGCAGCGGGCCGTCCCCGGCTCTGTTCAAGACGCGCGGAAACTGCCTATGGTGGAGCCACCGCCAGTGCCAACACACGCCGAGCCGAGGAGCGCCTTCCATGACTGACAAATCCGGCAAGCACGAAGAGCCCGGAGCCCCGGGCGCGGAAGAACGCGGCCGCGAGGAACCCCAGGCCGCGCCAAAACCCGAGCAGGGCGTTAAGTCCCGCCTCACGGATGCCCAGAAGGAAATGCTTGCCAGCAAATCCCGCGGCGGCGCCGGCCTGCAGAGCGTCGGCCGCAGCCACAAGCCCACCCACGCCAGCGGCAAGCAGGGCCCCCCGCAGAAGAAAGTCCGCTGGTAGGACCTAGAGACATCTCACCGGCGCCGACCTACGATTGGGGGACGCTTCATTTCATCGCAGAAAGGAAGAGCCATGGCGGATCATCACTCGAACGAAGAGATCGAGCCTGAGGTTGCGAGTCACCTTGCGGAGTCCATGGACGAGGTTCCCGGGCCGGAGAGCAAGCGACCGGAACCGCCCTCGCCCGCCGACGGCCATGAGTGGCCGGACGGCAGCGGGAAGCACCGCCACCCCAAGGACCGGGACGTGGTCCGCGGGCAACAGGGACAGCAAGTGGCAGACGCGGCCATCCACCGGCAAAGCCGGCCGCAGATCCCCCATCACGACTGAGAGTATGAGGGCCCGCCACGGCGGGCCCTCACTTATGTTCGACGACGACGTCGGCCGGTGTCTTGTCCAGGCGCCAGCCGCGCCAGACCGGGTGGCGGAGCTTGCCCCCTCCGGTCCAGTCGCCGAAGGTGACCTCGCCGACCAGCCTGGCGGACACCCACCGGGCGTCGGAGGCATCTTCCGCCGGGACCTCGGCGAAGGGCGAGGTCTTGCGTGGGATGGCATCGAGCTGCTGACGCAGTTCCCGGAGTTCGCGGCTGCTGAACCCGCTGCCCACCCGGCCCACGTAGCGCAGTTTCGCCCCGTCCGGGATGCCCAGCAGCAGTGAACCGACCGAGTCGCGGCGCCCGCCGTTTCCGGGCCGCCAGCCGCCCACCACCACTTCCTGGGTCTTCTCGAACTTGAGCTTGAGCCAGGACCGGCTCCGCTGCCCGACGTAGCGTCCGCCGGTGCGCTTGGCCATCACGCCCTCCAGCCCCAGCTCCTCCGCGCTTTCCAGGATGTGCCCCACTTCGGCGTCGATCACCTCGGAGAGTTCCACCGGGCAGGCGCCGTCCCGGGCGCCGTCCCGGAAGAAGGTTTCGAGGCGGTTCCGCCGCTCCCGGAGGGGGCGCCGCCGGAGGTCCTCGCCGCCCTCGGTGAGCAGGTCGAAGAGCATCAGGCGCACCGGGGTGGAGGCCTGCGCCTTCGCCACGTCGGCGGCCTTGCTCAGTTTCATCCGCCCCTGCAGAAGCCCGAAATCGGGCTTGCCGGCCGGTCCGACGGCGATGATCTCGCCGTCGGCGGCGAACTCCTGCGGCGGCCAGCAGGAGCGGTCCGTCAGCTCCGGGTAGCTGGATGACATGTCGTTGCCGTTGCGGCTGATCAGCCGGATCCGTTGAGCGTCGCCCAGGACCAGGGCCCGGATGCCGTCCCATTTCAGCTCGAACTGCCAGTCCTTGTCGGCCAGGTCGGCAGGGGTTCCCGCGCTGGCCAGCATCGGCGAGAGCTCCGCCGGGTCCGGGGCGGGGGTCGAGTCAGCCGGGCGGTCTTCAGTCGCCGGCAGGGGCCGCTCCGCGGCGGGTTGGTTGCCGTGACCGGTATCGGGCGTGTCCATCAGGTGGATGAGCCATTGATCGTTGGCCTGGCCGGTGTGGATCAGCGCGAACCTCCGGGTGCCGCCCAGCCCCCCGCCCTCCTGGCCGGTGAGGGTGGCGATGACTTCCTTGCCCGCGATCCATTTTTCGCACTCGTAGTGCCCGCGGTCCCAGATGCTGACCGTGCCCGCCCCGTACTGGCCCTTGGGGATGGTCCCCTCAAAGTCCGCGTAGTCCATCGGGTGGTCCTCGGTCTGGACGGCGAGGTGGTTTTTGGCCTTGGTGGTTGGCACACCCTTGGGCAGCGCCCAGGACACCAGCACGCCGTCGCGCTCGAGGCGGAAGTCGAAATGCAGCCGGCTGGCGTGGTGTTCCTGGATCACGAAACTCTCCCGGAGCGTGCCGCCGTCGGTCCTGCTGCGGTGCTGTTCGGCCGTGAACGGCTCCGGCGTGGCGGCCGCGTCCCGTTTGGTGCGGTAGGTCTCCAGCCGGGGGTCGGTGTCGCCGCCGTCGCCGGCGGTTGGGCCGTCGGATCCGGGCGTGCCCCCGGCGCCGGCCGCCGGCGCGCCGTGTGGAGCACCGGCGTGCCCTGCCCCGGAGATGACCGCGAACGGGTCCTTGCCCGCCTTCACCCGCTTCATCACCTCCAGGTAGTCGAGCTGGTGCAGCGAAGGCGCGCCGAGCTCCCGCCAGGTTCGCGGCGCCGCAACAGTGGGACGGAGCCTGCCCCGGAGCGAGTAGGGCACGATGGTGGTCTTCGCGGCGCTGTTCTGGCTCCAGTCCACCAGCACCTTGCCGGTGCGCAGGGTCTTCTTCATATCGCTGACCGCCAAATCCGGGTGGTCGGCCTCCAGTGCCCGGGCCAGTTCGTGGGCAAACTCCGAGACCTGGTCCGAGCTCTGCGAGCCGTCCAGCGCGGCGTAGAGGTGGATGCCTTTGCTGCCGCTGGTCACGGGCACGGGCTCCAGGCCCACGTCCTGCAGGATGCTGCGCGCCAGTTTGGCGACTTCCACGCATTCGGCGAGTCCTGCACCGTCCCCGGGATCCAGGTCCAGCACCAGCCGATCCGGGGGCAGGGCGTTGCCGTGCGAATCCACCCGCCACTGCGGCACGTGGATCTCCAGCGCCGCAATCTGGGCCAGCCAGGTGAGCGTGGCCGGATCGTTGACCAGTGGGTACTGGATGGTCCGCTCCTTGTGCGTGATGGACGCGCGCGGCACCCAGCCCGGCGTGGAGTGGTCCAGGTTCTTCTGGAAGAACATCTCGCCGGGCGCCTCCGCGGTCCCGACGCCGTGGACCCAGCGCTTCCGGGTGGCCGGTCGGTTCGCCGCTGCCGGGATCAGCACGGACGCCACCGCGGCGTAGTAGGCGAGCACATCGGCCTTGGTGGTCCCGGTCTCCGGGTACATCACCTTGTCCAGATTGGTCAGCACCAGTTCCCGGCCGTCGACCCGGACGCGTTCCTTGCTGTCAGCCAAAACACTTCACCTCCGTGCGGCTCTGGTGTTCACTTGAGCCATGAGAGCCATCTGGAAAGGCGCAATAGCGTTCGGGCTGGTCAACGTGCCGGTCAAGGTCTACAGCGCGACCGAGGACCACGACATCAGCCTGCATCAGGTCCACAACGCCGACGGCGGCCGGATCCGTTACCAGCGCCGGTGCGAGATCTGCAGCAAGATCATCGACTACGAGGACATTGACAAGGCCTACGAGGACGAGGGCCGGACGGTGATCCTCAGCCGTGAGGAGCTCAAGTCGATCCCCGCGGAGAACAGCCACGAGATCGAGGTGGTGCAGTTCGTGCCCGCCGAGCAGCTGGACCCGATGATGTTCGAGAAGAGCTACTACCTGGAACCGGACGCGAAGTCGCCCAAGGCCTACGTGCTGCTGCGCCGGGCCCTGGAGGACACCGACCGGGTGGCGATCGTCCAGTTCGCACTGCGGGAAAAGACCCGGCTGGGGGCGCTGCGGATCCGCGGCGACGTGCTGGTGCTGCAGGGGCTGCTGTGGGCGGACGAGGTGCGCGAGGCGAGCTTCCCCGCGCTCGAGACGAGCGTCCGGATCTCGGCTCAGGAACGGGAAATGTCCGCGGCCCTGGTGGACTCGATGGCGGCCGACTTCGAGCCGGAGCAGTTCACGGACGACTATCAGCTCCAACTGCGGCAGCTGATCGACGCGAAGATCGAACAGGGCGAGTCGCTGGACACGGAGGAGACCTTCGGTGCTCCGGCGGCGGAAGCCGGAACCGGCGAGGTGATCGACCTGATGGACGCGCTGAAGCGCAGCATCGAGCGAAAGCGCGGAGCGGCCGCGGGCGGTGGCGACGACGACGGCGCAACCGCCGGAGCGGCGGCCGGCAGCAAGACGAAAGCTGCGCCGGCCGGGAAGCCCGGGTCCAAGACGGCTCCGAAGGCCGCGGCCAAGTCCACTGCAAAGGCCGCCTCCGGCGGTGCCGGCGGGACGGGGACCGCCTCCAGAACCGCCTCCAGGGCGGCCGCCGCCAAGACCACAGCGTCTAAAACCACAGCGTCTAAAACCACAGCGTCCAAGAGCACGGCGTCTAAAACCACCGCCGCGAAGGGGGCTGCGCGCAAGGGCGCCTGAGCCCGCGTCCGGGTTCGCCCCCCGCGCTTGTGGCGTCATCGGCTCAGGAATTCCGCAGAGCGGAGATCAGTTCGCTCTTCTTCTTCGCTGAATAGCCCTTCAGGCCGATCTCCTTGGCCTTTTCCCTCAACTGCGGGACGGTCCAGTCCTCATAGTCGCCGGACTTGCCGCCCTTGCGGCCCACCGATGACCTGCCCCGCTTGGCCGCCGCGTTGGAGACTCGGGCTGCCTTCTGCTTCGAGGCGCCGTCCTCCAACAGCGCTTCATAAAGTTCAGGGTCCTTGATGCTGGGGCTCTCGGAACCCTGCGGCGCACCTTTTTTCGCAGGCATGGCTACCGCGGCCCGCCGTCGGCAGTATCAGCCGGATCGGCCGCGACAACAGCATCGGCGGGGACGACATCGTCGACCTCGCCGCGGTCCACGGAGGAGCGCCATTCGCCGGTCTCGATGCCGCGGGACTCGATGAACTCCTTGAAACGGCCCAGGTCGGCGCTGACCTGGCGGCTGTCCGCACCCAGCGCGGAGCCGGTCTTCTCCACCACGCCCTCGGGCTCCCACTCAAGTTCGACGCTGACGCGGGCGCGCTCGGCGCCGAGGGATTCAAAGGTGACGGTGCCCGCATTGCGCGGTTTGTCCTGGCTGACCCAGGCGATCCTGCGGTCCGGGGTCTGCTCGGTGATCTGGGCGAGGTACTCGCGCCGCACCCCGGCGATGTCGGTCCGGAACTGGAGCGAGGTCTCGTCGATCTGCTCCACCGCCTCGACGCCCTTCATGAATTCCGGGAAGGTCTCGAACTGGGTCCACTGGTTGTATGCGGTCGACACGGGGACGTCGACGTCAATGCTCTCTTGCACGCTTGCCATGGTTCGTCTCCTTGAGGCCGGGAACTGGTCCTGGCGGCTGCCCGGGGCGGCAACCACGATTCCCAAGCTATCGACGCCCGCCGGGGAAAACAAGCATCTACTAAGGCCCCTTATGAAGCGTTTCCGGCGCGGGCGCGCCCGGAAACGACGGCGGCCCGGCACCACCCCGTGGGTGCTGCCGGGCCGCCGTCCGCGCTGCTGGCGCTATTCGGCGTCGTGGTCCGTCTCGAGGATCTGGACGAGGCGGTCCAGGGCGGCGTCGGCGCCGTCGCCCTCGGCACGCAACACCACAACCTCGCCGTGCGATGCGCCCAGGCTCATCAGGGACAGGATGCTGGCGGCGTCCATGGCCTCGTCCTCCGGTTCGCCGAGCCGGGCGATGGTGATTTCGAGATCGAACTCGCCTGCAGCCTCGGCAAAGATGGCGGCCGGGCGGGCATGCAGCCCTACGCGGCTGGCAATGGTGGCGTTACGTTCGGTCATTTCTGCTCCTTGGATTCAGCTTTGGATTATCAGCTTGGGAAGGTCTGTGGTGGACCGGCTCAGACGGTTACGGGAACCGGTTCAACCGTATCAACGGTCTTCTTGACTGCCCAGCGCTTGAGCGCGATCACGGACAGCGCGGTGACCACCGTGCCGACCGCGATCGAGACGACAAACATCAGGAAGTTGTCGATCGCGAAGAAAACGAAGATGCCGCCGTGCGGTGCCTTGGAGCCGACGCCGGCCGCCATCGAAATGGCGCCGGTCACCGCGCCGCCCACCATGCTGGCGGGGATGACGCGCAACGGGTCTGCTGCGGCGAAGGGGATGGCCCCTTCCGAGATGAACGACGCCCCGAGCAGCCAGGCCGCCTTTCCGTTTTCCTGTTCTGCGAGGCTGAAGAGCTTCTTGTTCAGGACGGTGGAAGCGAGGGCCATGGCCAGCGGCGGCACCATGCCGGAGGCCATTACGGCCGCCATGATCTGCCACGGCGCCTGGTTATCCAGCGATGCGGCGCCCAGCCCGGCGACGGCGAAGGAGTAGGCAACCTTGTTGACGGGGCCGCCGAGGTCGAAGCACATCATGAGTCCCAGGATCACGCCGAGGGCGATCGCGCCGGCGCCGGTCAGGCCCGAGAGCCAGGTGTTCAGGCCCTTGGTGATGGCGACGATCGGGCCGCCGAGGATCAGGAACATCAGTCCGGAGGCGACGATCGAGGCCAGCAGCGGGATGATAACCACCGGCATCAGGCCGCGCAGCCAGCGGGGCACCTGCAAGCGGCCGATCACGAGGGCGATGTAGCCGGCGAGCAGGCCGCCGACGATACCGCCGAGGAAGCCGGCCCCCATGAACCCGGCCACGGCACCGGAGACGAAGCCCGGTGCGATGCCCGGGCGGTCGGCGATGGCGTAGGCGATGTAGCCGGCCAGGGCCGGGACCAGGAAGCCCAGCGACAGCGCGCCGATCTTGAACAGCACGGCCCCGATGTAGGCGCCAAGCGGGCCCCAGGCGTTGTCCGGGAACTCGGTTGGCAGGTTGAACAGGCTGTTCTGCACCACGATCGTGTCCGCGTACTTCGTGATCAGGTAGCCACCCATCAGGAAGCCGAGGGCAATCAGCAGGCCGCCGCCGGCCACGAACGGGATCATGTAGCTGACGCCGGTGAGCAGGGCTTTCTTGAGCTTCTGGCCGATGTGCTCGCCCTTTTCCTCGGCCTCGTGCTGGGCCTGTTCCTCGGCGCCGAAGTGCGGCACGCGCCGGGCGTTGGGGTTGTCGGCCGCGGCGAGGGCTTCCTGGACCATCTTGTCCGGCTCGTCGATGCCACGCTTGACCGGGGCGTTGATGACCGGCTTGCCGGCGAAACGCTCCTTGCCGCGGACGTCGACGTCGACGGCGAAGATGACGGCGTCGGCCGCGGCGATCACGGCCGGGTCGAGGGCCTTCGCGCCCGAGGAACCCTGGGTCTCCACCTGCAGGTCGATGCCGACTTCCTTGGCCGCAGCCACGAGCGAGTCGGCGGCCATGTAGGTGTGGGCGATGCCGGTGGGGCACGCCGTGACGGCGACGAGGCGCTTGGTGCGGGGAGTCCCGGGGGCCGCCGGCGCTGCCGCGGTTGAGCCGGCCGCTGCCGGAGCGGCAGTGTCGGCCGGGACGTCGGCGGCGTGGCTGGCGGGCTTGTCCGCCAGCGCGCCCTCGACAAGCTCCACGACCTCGGCCTGCGTGGCGGCTGCCCGCAGCGCTGCGGTGAAGTCCTTCTTGATCAGGGACCGGGCCAGCTTGGACAGGAGCTTGAGGTGCTCCTGGTCCGCGCCTTCCGGGGCCGCGATGAAGAAGATCAGGTCGGCCGGACCGTCCTTGGCGCCGAAATCGACCGGCTGGGACAGCCGTGCCATGGCCAGCGTCGCTTCCGTGACCGCCGTCGAGCGGCAGTGCGGGATCGCGATGCCGCCCGGCACCCCCGTGGCGGTCTTGGATTCGCGGGCGAAGGCGTCCGTGAAAAGCCCTTCGACTTCGGTGGCGCGTCCGTTGGCGGCAACTCTGCCTGCCAGGTGCCGGATCACGTCCTCGGGCGTAGTGCCTAGATTCTGGTCGAGCTCGACCAGTTCGGTAGTAATGAGCTGGGTCACTGTCAATCCTTCTTCAGGGCCGTGATGGTTACGGCGGCGGGGGTTGTTTGATGCACTGCCGGGACGGTGGAGCCGGGCAGCGAGGCAGCGGCGGCACCATGGGCCACCGCCTGACGCAGGCAATCGGCCGGGGCGGCGCCCTGGCTGGAGGCGAGCAGGTAGCCGGCAAGCGAGGAATCGCCGGCGCCGACCGTGCTGACCGCCTTGACCGGCGGGTGCGTGGCCAGCCATGCGCCGTCGGCCGTCACAAGCACCGCACCCTTGGAACCGAGGGTGGCGAGTACGGCACCCACTCCGGAACGCACGACGGCGGCGGCGGCTGCCGCGGCAGCCTCCGGGTCACCCTCGAGTTCCTCGGCGGACTTATCCGTGGCGAACCCGGCCGCGGCAGCCAGTTCCGCCAGTTCCTCGGCGTTGGGTTTGAGCAGATCCGGTTTCCCCAGGGCGTCCCCGGAGATCGCGGCGGCGAGCGGTTCGCCGGAGGAGTCGACGGCGATGAGGGGTGCCTCGGTGCCGTCGTGCAGGGACCGCAGCCGCCGGGTAACGGTGGCGTAAAAGTCGACCGGGACTCCCGGGGGGAGCGAGCCGGCCAGGACGACCCAGCTGGCGCCGCGGGAGGAATCCAGCAGCAGCCCGATCAGGGCCTCCTGCTGTTCCCCGTTCAGCGCCGGACCGGGCTCGTTGATCTTGGTGGTGACGCCGCCGGGCTCGGTGAGCGCCACGTTGCTGCGCAGCGGCTCGCCGATGGGCAGGGCGGCGAACGGCACCTCGCTGTCGCGCAGGCCGGCGAGCACCGGGTCCGCAGCCGCTCCCGGCAGCACGGCAAGGGTTTGCAGCCCGGAGGCGACGAGTGCCCGGGAGACATTGACTCCCTTGCCGCCGGACTCCTGCCGGACGGAAATGGCGCGCTGCACTTCGCCGCGGAGCAGCGGGCCGGGCAGCGCCACGGTGCGGTCCAGGCTGGGGTTGGCCGTGAGGGTGACGATCATGCGACCACCACCTCCACTCCGGCGTCCGCGAGGGCTTCGGCGAGGGCCGGGCTGGGTTTCGTGTCTGTGATCACGGTGTCCAGATCTTTCAAGGAGGCGAACTGGACCAGCGTCTCTGCATCCAGCTTGGAGGTATCAGCCAGCACCACAATGCGGCGCGCTGAATGGACGAAGGCGGCCTTGACGGCAGCTTCTTCAGGATCGGGAGTGCTCAGCCCGAAGGCCGCGGAAATACCGTTGGTGCCGATGAACGCGATGTCGGGCCTTATCCGCCCGGCAGCTTCGACGGTGGACTGGCCGACGGCGGCCTGGGTCAGGCCGCGGACCTTGCCGCCGAGCAGGTGCAGGGCGATGCCGGGTTCGCCGGACAGCCTCGCCGCGATGGGCAGTGCATGGGTGATGACCACCAGTTCGGCGTCGGCCCCGGTTCCGGAGGCCGCTCCGGCGGCGGCCGTGCGGGCAGCGAGCAGCTCCGCGAGGGCCTCGGTGGTGGAGCCGGCGTCGATCAGGATGCTGCCGGACCGGCCCCGCGGGATGAGGGCCAGGGCCGCCTCCGCGATCCGGGTCTTCTCGGGCTGCCGCTGCACAGTGCGCTCGAGGATGCTCTCTTCCGTGGTGCTGATGCGCTCGGGGGAGACAGCGCCGCCGTGGACCCGGCGGACCGTGCCCGCGATTTCAAGGGCGGCCAGGTCGCGGCGGACGGTTTCCGTGGTGATGCTGAAGCGCTCGGCGAGGTCGGTGACACTGGCCCGGCCGCTGGCGGCGACGAGCTCCACGATCAGTTGTTGGCGTTCCTCGGCGAACACGTGCCCTCCATTGCGACATTTACTCGAGTGCTGCTATTTCCTGTGCCGCGGCTTCCGGCTGCTTCGGTGACCCCCATAGCATGAAGTGGAATTGATTGACTTTATCTTTGTTCATGTGGCTTTGTCAACGAAAAACCACATGAACGCAGACGAGGTGTCGGAGGGCCCGGGGACATGCCCAGCCCCTGTGCCCTGAAGGGGACATGCCCATTCTTCGCACCCGGGAGTTGGGGACATGCCCATTCCCCGGGCCGACGCATGGGCATTTCGGGATCATGTCCGTTGGCCGCGTCCGAGGCTGGGCATGTCCGGACTTCGTTCCCCGCAGCCGTTGGACATGTCCATTTCCTGCGGACCAAGAGCGGGGGACATGTCCATTCCCTGGGTCCGGGAATGGGCACTTCGGGTCTATGTCCATTGGCCAACCCCGGGGGTGGGCATGTCCGGACTTCGCTTGCCCGGCGGAGCATGTCCATTGCTCGGCCCGGGGTATGGACAGTTCAGGTCTATGTCCATTGGACAAGCCCGACGTTGGGCATGTCCGGACGCGGGGCCGTGCCAGGCGGGCGTGGGAAGCTCGCCGGGCCCGCAGCTTAAACGCCCGACGCCGGGCCCGACCTGCGAGGTCCGGCCCGGCGTCCGGGTCAGTTGGGTGGCGCGTCGCGGCGCCGGGGGATCAGATGCCGGCGTCGCGGCTTTCATTGCGGGTGATGGTCTCGCCGGTGTTGGGGTCGACGACGGAACGGGTCTCGCTGACACGGCGGGTGCGGCTGCGGCCGGGGGAGGCCAGGATCAGGGACGCGACCAGCCCGATGACGCCGACCACCATCAGGATGTAACCGATCATGGTCTGGTCCACGTTGGGGATCAGGCCGGGCGCGATGGCCCAGGCCAGGATGGCGCCGATGGCGATAAGGAAGATGGAGGAACCGATTCTCATGACTTGCTCCTTGTTGTCCGGGTGGGACCGATAGGTATTGCTAAGCATGCTGTCCAGCGTCACGCTACAGCCCGGTACGTGTCCTTTCAACGATTTTGGCCGCGCCCCGCCGGGGAAATCCGCAGGTGAGGGGCCATATCGGGCCATTTCCGCGGCGTTTTCGGACAAGGGCGTCAACTCCGGGCAAGCGCGGCGCGGATCCGGGGTGCAGCTGTCCGTATCCGTAGCGGAATTCCCGGGCCGTAGCGCAAACCGTGGCTGGGTCCGGCGCAAGGACCGGTAACCGGCGCGGTAACCGGCGCGGTAACCGGCGCGGGAACCGGCGCAGGAACCGGTGCAGGGGCCGGCGTTGGACACGGGGAGCGGACGCCGTGGCGCCAAGCGGCACCACCGGCCGGGCTGGCTAGGCTGGCCCCATGAATACTGTTGTCTGGTCCAGGCCGGAGCCGGAGCGCGCCGGCACGCCGCTGCTGGTGATGTTGCACGGCTACGGCACGGACGAGACCCGGATGGCGGACCTGTTTGCCAGCCTGCCGCCCGACTTCACCTGCGCCGCCCTGCGCGGGCCGAAGGTGATCGGGGATGACTACGGCTGGTTCCTGCTGGACTACTTCCTCACCCACGACTTCGCGGACGTCATCAGCGCCACGAACTCGGTCTTCAGCTGGATCGACGCCGTCAAGGGGCGGCACAGCAGCGTCAGCCTGCTCGGCTTCTCCCAGGGCATGGCCATGGCGAGCACCCTGCTGCGGCTGCGGCCGGAGGGGTTCCGTGCCGTCGTCGGGCTGTCCGGCTTCGTGCTGGACAACGAACTGCTGGCCATGAGCGAGTCTTTCGACGCGAGGCCGCCGTTCTTTTGGGGGCGCGACAAGGCGGATCCCGTGATCAACGACGCCGCCACGGCACACACCGAGGAATGGCTGCACCGCAACACCCAACTCACGGCGCGCAGCTATCCCGGGATGGGCCACGCGATCTCCCGGGCGGAACTCGTGGATGTCGGCGCGTTCCTGCGCCACTACGTGCTGCGCTGAGCCGGATTCCGTACCTTCAGGAGCCGGATTCCGTACCCTCTGGCAATTCCATTCGATGGAAAACCGCCGCCACTTGCGCGCCGAATTTATAAGCGTTTACACTCAACTTTGGCCAATTTGATCGGCCCACTACTGCAGGGGGAAGAAAGGTCCAGGCCCGTGTCGCATGGCTAAGGCTCCACGCGTGACCATCCAGGACGTCGCAGCCCTCTCCGGGCTCTCCATTTGCACCGTTTCCCGGGCTCTCCGGCACCTCCCCAACGTGTCCGAAAAGGCCCAGGCAAAAGTCGCCGACGCGGCCGCCAAGCTCGGCTACAAGGCATCGTCCGCGGCCTCGCGCCTGGCCGGCGGAACCACTGGCGCAGTGGCGATCATCGTCCCCACCGCGACGGCCTGGTTCTTCGCCCAGGCCGTCGAGGCTGCGGAGGAAGTCCTCGCCGACAGCGGCTACGACACCGTGCTGATCAGCCTCCGCAACCGGCCCAGCGTGCAGCGCAAGCTCTTCGGCGACCTGGCCGGACTGGCCCAGCGGGTGGACGGGGTCCTGCTGCTGAACGTTGCCCTCGACGGCGGCGAAATCGCCGCCGTCGAAGCCTCCGGCCTCGCCGTCGCGAGCGTGGGCATGCACGGCGTCCCGTGGGACAACGTGGGAATCGACAATGAAGGGGCCGCCCGGCAAGCCACGGGCCACCTGCTCGGGTTAGGCCACTGGGACCTGGCGATGCTGGCCGGTCGCGAGCCGGGGGAGCGCTCCGTGGTCACCGCGGACGCGCGGCGGCGCGGCTTCGAGATGGCCCTCGCCGAACACGAACTGACCGTTGATCCCGACCTGGTGCTGGACGCCGGATCCAGCATCGAGGGCGGACGACGGGCCATGACCGAACTGATCGAGAACCGCAGGATGCCGTCCGCCGTTTTCGCCGGCTGCGACGAGACCGCGTTCGGAGCGCTGATGGCCCTGCGGGACCTCGGTTTGTCAGCGCCCAAAAACGTCTCCATCATTGGGATAGACGATCATCAGATGAGCTGGTTCCTCGGGCTCACCACGATGGCCCAGCCGGTCGCCGACCAGGGCGCGTTCGCCGCCAACCTGCTGATCGAAAGACTCCACCGCTCCGGGCTTCCGAATCCCCCCGCCACGCACCTGCTGGAGACCAAGCTGGTCGAGCGCAGGAGCACCCGCCGCCGACGCTGATGCCGGCCAACGCCCGCAGGCACGCCCCGTACCGGCGGGCGGCCCGCCAACTTTCTTTTCCAAGACTTTCCCCGCCACCGTCTGAAAGGACATTCGCCCCATGACTGAGACCTCCAACGCCGCCGGCGCACCGGCAGACGTGCTCGCCGGCGCCTCCGCCATCCTGTTCGACCTCGACGGCGTCCTGACCCCCACCGCGGTGGTGCACGAGCGTGCCTGGCAGGAACTCTTCGACGGCTTCCTCAAGAGCGTGCCGGAGGCCCCGGGCTACCGCGAGAGCGACTACTTCGACCACATCGACGGCAAGCCCCGCTTCGACGGCGTCCGCGACTTCCTGGCTTCGCGGAACATCGTGCTGCCGGAAGGCCCCGCCGACGACGATCCGGCGCACGACACCGTGCACGGCCTCGGCAACCGCAAGAACAAGGTGTTCAACGACATCGTGGCCGCCGGCGGCGTGCAGCCCTTCGAGGGCTCCGTCCGCTTCATCGACGCCGCGCTCAAGCGCGGACTCAAGCTCGCCGTCGTCTCCTCCTCCCGCAATGCCGTCCCGGTGCTGAAGGCCGCCGGGCTCTCGGACTATTTCCCGGTGGTGGTGGACGGCGTCGTCGCGGTGTCGGAGGGACTGCCGGGCAAGCCAAGCCCGGCCACCTACCAGTACGCCGCACGGCTGCTGGGACTTCCCAGTGAAGAGTGCGTCGTCGTCGAAGACGCCGTCTCCGGTGTCCAGGCTGGAAGCGCGGGGAGCTTCCACTCGGTCATCGGCGTGGACCGCGGAGCGGGCCGGAAGACCCTGCTCGACGCCGGCGCCACGATCGTGGTCAACGATCTGGCCGAACTGCTCTAGCCGGCCGCCGCCACCACCCACCCGCACAACCGTCACCGCCAAAGGACCCCAACCATGGCTCTCATCACCTCGGACCGCGCCAGGTTCCCCAATGACCCCTGGCAGCTCGTGGAAACCGTCCACCTGCCGGGCAATGCCGGAACGCTGGAGACGCTCTTCAGTCTCGGCAACGGCCACCTCGGCATCCGGGGCGCCCACTGGGCGGCCGCCGACGCCGAGCTTCCGGGCAGCTTCATCAACGGCTTCCACGAGATCTGGGACATCAAGCACGCGGAAAATGCCTATGGCTTCGCCCGCACCGGCCAGCGCATCCTCTACGTTCCGGATGCCAACAACTTCGTCGTGGTCATCGACGGCGAGATGCTCACGCTTGAGGAATCCACGGTGCTGGACTACCGGCGCAGCGTGGACTTCGCCACCGGCATCTACGAATGCCGGATTACCTGGCAGTGCCGTTCCGGCGCCACCGTGACCACCACGGAACGCCGCGCGGTGGGGTACCAGGCGCGCGGCGCCCTCGGCATCTCGCTGGAAGTCGCGGCGGACCGGGACATCTCCGCGGACGTGACCTCCGCCGTGGTGAACCGGCAGGACCAGCCGGTAGAGGACCACTCGGCGCATGACCCGCGCCGCGCCGGCCGGCACGCCGGCCGCGTGCTGCTCCCGGTAAGGCTCGACGGCGGCGACGGCTCGCTCCGGCTCTCCTGGGAGGCCGCCGAGTCCAAGCAGCGGCTCGGTATGGCCGTGGACCACTGGACCTCCGCCGGAGTCCAGCCGTTCGACACCCAGGTGGACCAGGACGACAGCAGCGTCCGCTACGTCCTGGCCGTCAGCGCGGATACACCGTTCGTGCTGGAGAAGAGCGTCTCCTACGCCGTGGGACGCGCCGCAGCCGCGGATGAAGACCTCGCCGACACCGCCGAGCGGGCCCTGTTGCCCGTCGCCGAGATCTTTGCCCAGAGCGTGGCGCATTACCGCGACTACTGGACCACCAGCGACATCGTGGTGGGCGGCCAGGCCGAGCTGCAGCAGGCCATCCGCTGGAACCTTTTCCAGCTGGCCCAGGCCACGGCCTGTGCAGACGTGGCCGGCATTCCGGCCAAGGGCGTGTCCGGCTCCGGCTACGACGGGCACTACTTCTGGGACCAGGAGGTGTACCTGCTGCCCTACCTGACCTACACCAGCCCCGCCAACGCCCGCCAGGTCCTCGAGTTCCGCCACGACCTGCTCCCTGAGGCCAGGGTCCGCGCCAAGGAGCTCAGCGTGGACGGCGCCCTGTTCCCGTGGCGCACCATCAACGGCCTGGAAGCCAGCGCCTACTACGCCGCCGGCACCGCGCAGTTCCACATCGCCGCCGCGGTCGCCTTCGCCACGAACCGCTACATCTGGGCCAGCGGTGACGCCGGGTTCCAGGAGACCCTCGGCTCCGATCTGCTCATCGAGACCGCCCGGATGTGGGCCTCACTGGGCTTCTTCGGCAAGGACGGGCTGTTCCACATCCATGGCGTGACCGGCCCGGACGAGTACACCGCCGTCGTCAACGACAACCTCTACACCAACGTCATGGCCCGCTTTAACCTGCGCGCCGCCGCGGCGCTGGACCACCCGGGCATCGACGACGCCGAGCGTGAGGTCTGGGAGCAGGCGGCGAACCGGATGCAGCTGCCCTACGACGAGGACCTTCAGGTCTACTCGCAGGACAACGACTTTATGACCCTGGAGCCGTGGGACTGGGACACGCCGCGGTCCAAATACCCGCTGCTGCTGAATTTCCACCCGCTGGTGATCTACCGGCACCAGGTGCTCAAGCAGGCGGACACGGTGCTGGCGATGTTCCTGCAGTGGCAGGACTTCACCGCGGAGGAAAAGCGCCGCGCCTTCGACTTCTATGACCCCATCACCACCGGCGACTCCACCCTGTCCGCCTGTGTGCAGGGCATCATGGCCGCCGAGGTCGGTTACGGCAAGGCCGCGCTGGACCACTTCATCCACGCGCTGTACATCGACCTGGACGATACCCACGGCAACACGATCGACGGTGTGCACATCGCCTCCACCGGCGGGGTCTGGAGCTCGCTGGTCAGCGGCTTCGCCGGCCTCCGGGACCAGGGCCAGGTGCCGTACTTCGATCCCCGGCTGCCGGCCGAATGGGATTCCCTGTCCTTCCACCTGAAACTCCGCGGCGGCCTTCTGCATGTCGAGTTGGACCACGCGGCGCTCCGGCTGACCGTCCGGGAGGGCGCGCCGCTGGACGTCGACGTGCGCGGAGAACGGTTCACCGTGGGCAGTGAACCGGTGGCCGTGCCGCTACACGCCGTGGTGAGCCCGGAGCCAACCGTGTTCCCAGGGCCGGCGACGGCGTCGATCCCGGTTGTGCGCGCCGTCAACTAACGGGTAGCGGCCGCGGCGCCCGTCCGGCGCGCAGTCATTACGGGGGGAGTGCCTGCGCCACCGCGTCAACGCTTCGCTCCGACCGCCTGGACGGCTAGAGTCGGATCCACCGAGGGAGAGGAATGCCAGTGCCTGTTGCTTTGTATGCTGAATTTACGGTCAAGGCCGGGTCCGAGGACCGGGTCGCGGAGATGATGGCTGAGTTGACTGCCAGGGTTCGCGGGGAGAGCGGGAACATTGTCTTCGATCCGCACACGCGGCGTGAAAATCCGAATGCCTACTTTGTCTATGAGATCTACCGCGACGAAGAGGCATTCCGGGCGCACATCGCCGCGGACCACAGCAAGGCCTTCAACGCCGAACTTGGCGCCCTGATCGAGGAAGACGGCTCGGAGCTCAGCTGGCTCACCCCGGTGGCGGCAACCGAACCCTAGGCGCTCCCGGCCCCAGGCGCTACGACCCTTGGGGGCCTTCGGCGCGGCCGTGGTCCGCGGCGGCGATGACCGCATGCAGGTCGGGGACGCCGCGGCCTGCCAGGGTGGGCCAGATCGTCAGTCCGTCGGCGGCCGGCAACGGCGCGAGGTGCGGGACACCGACCGTCGGCAGTCCGGCTGCCCGGGCCGCGCGGGTTCCGGGCAGCGAGTCCTCGATGGCGACGACCCTCCGGCGGGAGAGCCGCGGCCGGGTGCGTTCGAGGTGGCGGAACGCGGTCTGGTAGGCCTCGGGATGCGGCTTGCCCTGGGTAACCATGTCCCCGGTCACCGCGAGTTCGAAGCTGTTGGCCGGAAAGTGGTTCAGGATGTCGCCAACGATGTGGCGATGGGACATGGTCACGAGCACGCATGGCACGCCGTGCGCCCGGAGGCCGGCCAGCAGCTCCGCGGCACCCGGACGCCAATGAACGCTTTCGCTGATGCGGTCCCGGACGCCTTCCATGACCCGCCGGGCGATCTCTTCGAAGGACAGGCGGACTCCCGCGCGTTGCAGGACCTTGATCGAGTCCGCCTGGGACCGGCCCATGATCGACAGCGCCTGGGACTCTGTCCAGGTTCCACCGAAGCTCTCGACCAGTTCCGTCTGTACCGCGGTCCAGTGGCGCTCGGTGTCCACCAGCGTGCCGTCGAGATCCCAGAAGACCGCCTCGAGTTCAATCCCCTGGCTGCGGATGGGTTCCACGCGGCTCCTTGTCTCTGTGACCGGTCCGGGTTGGCGGCATCGGGCCGTTCCGGTGGTGAACTATGCTGGGCGAATGGCCCTAACGGATGATGCGATCGCCAGAATCAAGGACATGATTCTCACCGGCGAGTTGTCGCCCGGAGACAAACTCCCTCCGGAAAATGACCTGAGTGAAAAGCTGGGGCTCTCCCGCAGTTCCCTGCGGGAAGCCGTGAAGGCCCTCGAAACCATCAGGGTACTGGATGTCAGACGCGGTGACGGGACCTATGTCACGAGCCTCGAGCCGGCCCTGCTGAAGGAATCCGTGGCGTTCATGGTGGATCTCAGCCGTGATTCCTCGGTCCTGGAACTACTCGAGGTACGGCGGATCCTGGAAGCCTCGGCGGCCTCGCTCGCGGCGCAGGCGATCTCGCCGGAGCAGCTCGCGCTGCTGCACAAGGAGATCGACGACGTCGACGTCGAGTCGGCGGAAAACCTCGTCGAACACGACCTGAACTTCCATGCGCTGATCGCCGAGGCCTCGGGCAACTCCTATCTGGCGAGCCTGCTGTCCGGGCTCAACAGCCGCACCGTGCGCGCCCGGGTGTGGCGGGCCCTCACGGAGCAGGACGCCGTCGCCCGGACTCTCGCAGAACACCGGGCGATCGCGGACGCGCTGGCGAACCACGATGCCGACCTGGCCCGGGCGCTGACGATCGTCCACGTCAGCGGCGTTGAACACTGGCTCAGGCGCTCCCTGCCGGCCAAACCGGAACGGCCCGGGTCCTAGCCGCCCACCTCCATCCGCGCGGATTCGGCTTCGAAAACCTCCACCGCGGCGGCCGTCAGCGGGTCCGCGAAGAACTTATGCCACGTGGCCGGTCCGAAGGTGAAATGGGAGACCCCCAGCCGTGCCAGCGCCGAGATCTGGGCCGTCTCCCGCAGGCTTGCCACCAGGAGTTTCAGCGGCGAGGCCCCGGCGGTGATGCACTGCTGGATGGCGGCGATCTCTCCGGCCCCGTCCCGGCCGGCGTCGTTCATCCGGCCCAGGTACGGGGCCAGGAACTCCGCGCCGGCAGCCATGGCGGGCAGCGCCTGCTCCCGCGCATAGACGGCCGTGACCAGCACCCGCACACCCCGGTCCGCCAGCGCCCTGGCCGCCGCGACGCCCTCTGCGGTGGCGGGAACCTTCACCACGAGGTTGTCGCCCAGCGAGTGGATCCAGTCGCCGCGGTCCTCCAGCTCGGCCCGGGTGGAACCCCAGGACTGGACGAATACCGTGCCGGCGCCGGCCGCCACGGCCCAGTCGACCAGCTCAGGAATCTGTCGGTTGAGCACGCCTGCGCCGGCGAGGATGCTGGGGTTCGTGGTCAGTCCCGCGAACAGGCCGCTGCGCAACAGCGGTTCGGCCTCGGCCCGCGTGGCCGTGTCCAAGTAGAAGTGCATGGCCCCGCCTACTCCCGGCCCGGGCCGTAGGCAACGCCGGCGTGCAGGATCACGTTTGCGTACGGGGTGAACTCGCCCGAGCGCACGGCCGCGCGGGCTCCGGACGTCTGCGCCTTGAACTCGGTGTGCGGCACGAACTCCGGCACGATGCCCGCCGTTTCGAGGCGTTCCAGGATCTGCGCCAGCATCGCCGGACTCGCCTCGCGGAGCTCTTCGGCCAGAGTCGCACCCTCGATCACCAACTCTGCCAGCACGGCATCGAGGACCTTGAGGAACGGCGGTTCGGAGGGGAAGTAGGCCAGATCCACGCGCTCGACCCCGGCCGGGATGGGCAGGCCCGCGTCGGTGACCACCAGGGTGTCCGTGTGGCCGGTCTCGGAAACAATGCGCGACAGCTGCCCGTTCAGGATTCCTTGGTTCTTTCTCATGCGGGTACTCCTAGTAGCTCGGGACGTTGTCGGAAAGGAACAGCTCGACGTCTGCCGCGGAGGGAAGGCTGGGTGACGCCCCCTTCTTGGTCACGGCCAGTGCCCCGGCAGCCATGGCGCGCCGGATCGCGTCGTCAATGGGCAGGCCGGCAGCAAGCGAGGCGCCAAGGTAGCCGGAGAACGCGTCCCCGGCGGCCGTGGTGTCCACCGCAGTGACAGGGAAGGACTCGAAGACGGCCTGCCGGTCGGCAGTGACCAGGACCGCGCCGGCGGAGGCGAGAGTGATGATGGCGCCGCCGGTTCCCTGGGCCAGAAACCACTCTCCGGCGCGGATGGCGCTGGCCTGGTCCGTGACCGGAATCCCGGTGATCAGGCTCGCCTCCGTCTCGTTGGGGGTCACATAGTCCACGCTTGCCCAGGTCTGCTGGTCCAGCGCGGCGGCCGGCGCCGGGTCCAGGATGACCGTCAGCCCGGCCGCCCGGGCTGCCCGGACCGCGTGCGCGGCCGCTTCCCGGGGGATCTCGAGCTGGGTCAGCAGTACCGATGCCCTGGCCGCCAGCCGCGTGATCGCGGCGGTGATCTGTTCCGGCCCCAGATGGTCATTGGCGAGCGGCACCATCACAATGTCGTTTTCGCCGGAGTCGTCCACCCTGATGTGGGCGATTCCGGTGGGAGCTTCGACCACACGCAGCTCGCTGGTGTCGACGCCGTGGTCCTCCAGCCCTCCCGTGACCAACGGCCGGAAGAGGTCGTTGCCCACGCACCCCACCATGAAGGAGGGTGCGCCGGCGAGGCCGCTCGCGACGGCCTGGTTGGCTCCCTTGCCTCCCAGCAGCAGGGTGAACTCCTCGCCGAGGATGGTTTCCCCTCTTTTTGGCAGTCTTTTGGAAAAAGTCGTGACGTCCGCAGTGATGCTGCCGACGATGATGACGCCTTGTCGGCCGTTTCCGCTCTGGTTTGTCATATGTCAGTCCTTATAGGTCAGATGTTTAGTGCTTTGCGATGGAGGCGACCGACTCCAGCTGGCTCCGGATAAAGTCGTTGGCGTGGGCGCCCAGGTCCGCCGAATCGTCCCACAGGTTGCGCCAGACGCCCAGGGTGTTGCTCAGGTGTTCGTCCACCACGGCGGAGGAGAAGGATTCGAAGACCACGGGGCCGTCGTAGCCGGCGAGGGCGAGGCCGCGGAAGAAGGCGCCGAAGTCCACGTTGCCGGAGCCGAGGTAGCCGCGGTGGCTCTCGCCGATGTGCACGTAGCCCAGCTTGTTGCCCGCCGCCAGCACGGGACTCAGCAGGTCCGGCTCCTCGATGTTCATGTGGTACGTGTCCAGATGCAGGTAGACGTTGGGGTGGCCGATCTCCTCGATGAACCCCAGGGCCTGCCTGCCGGTGTTGAGCAAGTTGCTTTCGTAGCGGTTCACCACTTCCAGGCCGAGGCGGATGCCGAGACCTGCTGCGCGCTCCGCGAGCCGCCGCAAGGCCTCGGCGCTGTTGCGCCGGCCTGCTTCAGTGGCGGGCCTGGAATACTTCTGCATGGCGCTGTAGATCACGCCGCACAGGTAGTCCGCCTCAAGATCGTGCACGATTTCCAGGCACTTGTTCAGGGTCTCTTCGCCCCTTGCGACCACGGCCGGATCCTCGCTGCTGAGGTCGGTCTGCGCGGTCAGACCTAGCGAAGCGGTGGCGGCCAGTCCTTGATCCTTGAGGGAGCGGGAGGCCTGCTTCGGGTCGAAGGACCATGGGTCCATAAGCGGGATTTCCAGTAAGTCGAAGCCGGCTTCGGACGTCATTCGTGCTGACTCCGCGAAAGAAATCGGGTCCAGCGAGCCGTTCCAGACTAGGCTGTGGCAGCCAATCATCATATGTTTCTCCTATAACGATTTCTAAACATCCGACCAAAGGGTGTGTTTTAGGTCATATTTGACCTTACTCTAGTTATGGACCAAGGATAGATACATCGAGATACAAGTTGAGGCCGGCAGTGTTGCCGGCCGTCGTCTGAAGTCCACCGAGTTCCGGCCGCAAGGCACCAGCGTTATCTCCGAAGAAGTAGGTGAGACAGTGGGTGAACCACTACTGAAGGTCGAAGGGATCAGCAAGAGCTTTCCCGGCGTCCAGGCTCTGAGTGATGTCCACTTCGATGTCCACAAGGGCGAGGTTATCGCCCTCGTCGGCGAGAACGGCGCAGGAAAGTCCAGCCTGATGAAGATCCTGTCCGGCATCTACCAAAAGGATGCCGGGACCATCTACCTCGAAGGCGTCCCGGTCCAGATCGACGGCCCGCGCCATGCCCAGGAACTCGGCATCATCATCGTCCATCAGGAAATGAACCTGATGTCCCACCTCACGGTGGCCCAGAACATTTACATCGGCCGCGAGCCGAGGCGTCTCGGCGGCCTCCTGTTGGACGAGAAGAAGCTGAACCGGCAGACCGCCGAACTGCTAAGCCGGCTTGGGATCAAGGAATTCGCCCCGACCGACCTGGTCGAGAACCTCACCGTCGCGAAGCAGCAGATGGTCGAGATCGCCAAGGCGCTGTCCTTCGACGCGAAGGTCGTCATTATGGACGAGCCGACGTCGGCCCTCACCACCTCGGAGACCGAGACCCTGTTCCGCCTGATCGGGGACCTCCGCGACCGTGGCGTAGGCGTGATCTACATTTCCCACCGGATGGAGGAGCTGAGGCGGATTACCGACCGCATCACCATCCTGCGCGACGGGAAATACATCGCGACCATGGATACCGCCACGGCCAGCCAGCACGAAGTGATCAAGCTGATGGTCGGCCGGGAGATCGACGAGAACGCCCGACCGGAGAACGTCCGCCGGGACAACGTGGACGACGTTGTCCTGCGGGTGGAAAACCTCGGCACCCGGAAACTGCTCAAGGACGTCAGCTTCGAGCTGCGGCGCGGCGAGATCCTGGGATTCTCCGGACTGATGGGTGCGGGCCGGACGGAACTGGCCCGGGCCATCATTGGCGCGGACCGGATGACCGAGGGGCGGATCTTCGTCAACGGCAAGGAAGTCAAGATCGGCCAGCCCGCCGACGCCGTCAAGCACGGGATCGGCTACCTGTCCGAGGACCGCAAGAGCCTGGGCCTGCTGCTGGACCGTGACGTGAACACCAACATCCTGCTGTCCTCGCTGGGCAACTACACGAATCCCGTTGGGTTCATGAAGTCGGGCTCGGGCAAGGGCACCTCGCAGAAGTACATCGACTCGCTCCGGATCAAGACGCCGTCGATGTTTGCGACCACGAAGAACCTCTCGGGTGGCAACCAGCAGAAGGTCGTCATCGCCAAATGGCTGGCCCGCGACTGCGACATCCTCATCTTCGATGAGCCGACGCGCGGCATTGACATCGGTGCGAAGGAAGAAATCTACCGCTTGCTCAACGACCTGGTGGCGCGGGGCAAGTCGATCATCATGATCTCCTCGGAACTGCCGGAGGTCCTCCGGCTGTCCCACCGGATCATGGTCATGGCCGGAGGCCGCATCACCGGGGAAATCGACAGCGACGGTGCTGATCAAGCAACAATCATGGACTACGCCACACGTGTGGAGCAGCAGGGAGCGGAAAAATGAGCGAAGTAAAGTCTGAACCGCGCACGGAGGCGCCCGCGGGCGCGGTCAAGCGCGAATCACCCAGGGGATCCTTCCTGCGCCAGCGGCTGCAGCAGTCGCTGGCCTTCGGAACCCTGATCGTCCTGCTTGCCTTCTTCTCCTTGGCCAGCGGCAACTTCTTCACCTGGACGAACATCTCCGGAATCCTGCTGTCCACCGCGGTGATCGGCATCCTGGCGTTCGGCACCACACTCGTGATCATCACCTCCGGAATCGACCTCTCGATCGGAACGGGCATGACGTTGTGCTCGGTGGTCACGGGCCTTTTGCTGGTGAACCTGCAGCTCCCGCTGTACATCGGCGTGCTGGGCGGCATCGCAACGGGCGCCTTGATGGGCCTGATCAACGGCCTGAACGTTTCCATCCTGAAGCTTCCGCCGTTCATCGCCACCCTGGCCATGATGCTGATCGCCCAGGGCCTTGCCCTGGTCCTCTCCGGCGTTCGGCCGATCTACTTCAGCAAGGTGCAGGGCTTCAAGGACATCGCCCTGGGCCAGCTGATCCCGGGCCTGCCCAACGCCGTCCTGATCCTGGTCCTGACCGGCATCGCGGCGTACCTGGTGCTCGGCAAGACCCTGCTGGGCCGCTACATCTTCGCGATCGGCAGCAACGAGGAAGCCACCAAAATTTCCGGTGTCAACACCGGCAAGTGGAAGATCCTCGTCTACACGGTCGCGGGCATCTTCACCGGCGTGGCCGGCGTCGTCATCGCCGCCCGCCTCGACTCCGCGCAGCCGCAGCTGGGATCCGGCTACGAACTGCAGGCCATCGCCGCCGTCATCATTGGCGGAACCTCCCTCCTCGGCGGCCGGGGCTCGGTGCTCGGCACCCTTATCGGCGCCCTCATCATGAGCGTGCTGATCAACGGCCTGCGCATCATGTCGGTGCAGACCGAGTGGCAGACCGTCGTGGTGGGCATCGTGATCCTCGTCGCCGTGTTCACCGACTCGCTGCGCCGCCGCCGGGAGGCCTAGGCGGGGCCCGCCGCAGCCCACCAGGCCGGCGACCGGGCCACGGAAAAATTAGTTCCAGAAATAACTTGTATCTACCTGTACTTAACGTTCGAAACCAACAACAATGGTCAAGGGCCCGCAATGTTGCCGGCCCGCTCACTGGATGGAGATTTACATGAAACTCGGTAAAAAGACCCTCGCGGCGGGCGTCCTCGCCGCAGCTCTTTCCTTGACCGCCTGCGGCGGCTCCGGCAGCGCGACCCCCAGCGGCGGGGGCGATGGCGGTACCCCGTACGTGGCCATGATTTCCAAGGGCTTCCAGCACCAGTTCTGGCAGGCTGTGAAGAAGGGTGCCGAGGATAAGGCCAAGGAACTCAACGTCAAGATCACCTTCGAGGGCCCGGCTGCCGAAACCGAAGTCGATTCGCAGCTGCAGATGCTCCAGGCGGCCATCGACAAGAAGCCGACGGCGATCGCCTACGCCGCCCTGGACCCGGAAGCCTGTGTCCCGGCGATTGAGCAGGCCAAGGCAGCCAACATCCCCGTGGTCCAGTTCGACGCCGGCTGCAAGAGCGACTACCCGGTGAACCTGGCCAAGACCAACAGCATGGATGCCGGCGCCATGGCGGCCGACCACATGGCTGAACTGATCGGCAAGAGCGGCGAGATCGCCGTCGTCGGCCACAGCCAGATCAACAGCACCGGTGTGGAACGCCGCGACGGCTTCCTGAACGAGATGAAGGCCAAGTATCCGGACATCAAGGTTGTCGACGTCCAGTACGGCGACGGTGACCACCTGAAGTCCGCGGACATCGCCAAGGCGATGATCCAGGCCCACCCGAACCTCAAGGGCCTCTACGGCACCAACGAGGGCTCGGCCGTCGGCATCGTCAACGCCGTCACCGAACTCGGCCTCAAGCCGGGCAAGCTCACCGTCATCGGCTTCGACTCCGGCAAAGCCCAGCTCGACGCGATCCGCAGCGGTCTGATGGCCGGCGCCATCACGCAGGATCCGATCGGCATGGGTGCCGCCACGGTGCAGGCCGCGATTGACGCCTCCAAGGGCAAGTCCATGGCGAAGGTCACTGACACCCCGTTCTACTGGTACGACAAGAACAACATGGACGACGCCAAGATCGCAGCTGTCCTCTACCAGTAAGCTGCTCCACCACTAAGCAGCGGCCGCTGCACCTGGCAGCACACACAGAGAGAGGCCCCGGATTTCTCCGGGGCCTCTCTCTGTGTGTGCTGCGGCCGGTCGGCGGACCGGCGTTGCCTAGTCGGGCTCGGGGCCGGTGCGCCACTGCAGCACCCGGGCGGCATTGCCCACCAGGATCCGGTCCACCGCGGCAGCGCCGACGCGGTCCGCGAGCCGCGGAACGAAGCGCTCGGAGAGGTAGGCCAGGCCGGGCATCCCGCCATAGGAGACGTACCGGGTGCGCCGGGCGACGTCGCCGCCGAGCAGCAGGCGGCCTCCACCGCCGCCGGCGATGACCTGCTCGGCGAGGGTGATGATCTCCGCGTCCGTGCGGCCCTTGGGCCGGGCCATGCCGTCGTAGCCCAGGTAGGCGCCGCGGGAGGCCAGCTCGAGGTGCAGCCCGGCGTCGGGGTTGCGGTCGGCGTGGGCCAGGACCACGCGGGACTCCGGGACGCCGGCGGCGGCCAGGAGGTCGAGCAGTTCGTGGGCTGCCGTGCAGAACTCCAGGTGGACCATGACCGGGGCGCCGGTGACGGCGTGGGCCACCGCCACGGCCGCCAGCACGCGGCGTTCGAAGGCCGTGATGGACCAGTAGCCGATCCCGGCCTTCAACAGCCCAGCGCGCACCGGCGCCGGGCCGGAGACGGCAGCGCCGGCCTCCGGGCCGGAGGCGGCCGCCGATGGCGCTGCGGATTCGTCGGGTGACCCGCAGCCTGCCGTGAGCTCAATGGTGAACCGCCGGGCAAGTTTCTCTTCCCGCTCCCCGCGCAACCAGTGCCCTTCGGGGTAGTGCGCCTCCCGGTGGGCACCCGTGGTGGCGACGATGTGCAGCCCCGCGGCGGCGGCGATGCGTGCCGCCGCCGCGGGATTGCGCCCCAGGCCGAGCGGGGTCGCCTCCACCATCGCCGTCATGCCGGCGCCGCGCAGCAGGGCTGCTTCCCGGCCGGACAGCGCCTCGTCGTCCAGCTCGTCCCCGGGCAACAGAGGAGAGGACTGGAACAGGTGCTCGTGGTAGTTCGTCGGTCCGAGCGACGCCGGTTCGATGTCGCCGAGGACGGTGCGGACGAAGGTCATCTTGCGCTGGCCGCGGCTTCGGCCAGCTGGTCCAGCAGCTGGTCGGTGAGTTCGACGTCGAACACCTCGGCGATGACCTGGCTCCAGCCGTGGATGAAATAGCGCCAGCCGTCTACGACGGTCAGCTGGCGCCGTTCCGCCTGTTCCCGGGCCTGGGCCAGGAACTCGAGGGAGCCGCGGTAGTTGAACTCCCACACGATCGCGTCGCGGGGAAAATCGACGCCGTCCGGGAGGGGCGATCCCGGCCGGTCCTTGCCGAGGCCGCTGGCATTGACCACGAGGCTGCCCGCCGGGGCTTCGGCCATCACCCGCGCGGTGTCCCCGGGGCCCTCGATCAGCCGGTACTCGAAGAGGGCGGCGGGGAGCTGGCCCCGGGCGTGGACGTCGGCCAGGTGCTGGAGCCGGACGGGGCTGGTGTCGGTGCAGACAATCTTCTCCGGCGCGTCCGTGTGGCCGGCCAGGTACCAGCTCAGGGCGGTTCCGGCGCCGCCGGCGCCCAGGCAGATGACGTGCGCGCCGGTTTCCTTGAAGTGGCCCGGCGGCAGGAATTCCTCGAGCGCCAGGCCCGCGGTGATGGGGTCCTTGGCGTGGCCGATGAGACGGCCGTCCCGCTTGGAGATGCTGGAGATTTCGCCGCAGAGCCGGCCGAACTCGTCAACCTCGTCGAAAAGGTCGTGGGCGGCCTGGTAAAGGTCCATCTTGTGGGTTGTGACCAGGGCGCCGCGGTGGTCCTTGTCGTCGCGGATCCGGGTGACGAGCTCCCGGTACTGTTCCCGGCTGGCCCCCAGGGGGAGGTCGTGGCCGGTGAGCCGGTCGGTGGGCAGCTGGAGGATCCGGGCCCACTGCGGAAAGATCTTCATGATCGAGGACCCCGAGGTGGTCACACCGACAAATCCCATGTAGCCGTTCATGCAAGCGTCCTTTCCAAGGCGGCGCTGAAGTTGAGGGCCTTCTCGCGGACCAGGTCGTAGCGTCCGGCAGCGAGGTCTGCGGTGGAGCAGAGGTCGCCGCCGGCCCCGACGGCGACGGCTCCGGCGTCGAACCAGTCACCGATGTTGCCGGGGGTGACCCCTCCGGTGGGCATCAGGGGAACGTCCGGCAGCGGGCCGCGGAGCGCCCGGAAGTAGGAGGGGCCGCCAAGGGAGGCGGGGAAGATCTTGACGACGTCGGCACCCAGGCCGACCGCGGTGAGAACCTCGGTGGGCGTCAGGGCACCGGCCATGACGAGGGATCCGGTGGCCTTCATTGCCGTCACGGTCCCGGCGACGGTGCCGGGGCTGACGAGGAACTCCGCGCCGGCGTCGACGGCGTCCTCGGCCTGGGCCCGGGTGAGCACGGTGCCGGCGCCCAGGTAGATCTTGTCGCCGTATTCGGCGCGCAGGGCGCGGATGACGGCGGGGGCATCCGGGGTGGAATAGGTGATTTCCAGTCCGGTCACACCCCCTTCCAGCAGGGCGGCGGCGCCGCGGATGGCGCTCTCGGTGCTGGGAGCCCGCACGACGGCGAGGATCCCGGTCTGCCTGAGTTTGAGGAGGTCGGCCATTAGTTCACTTTCGTAGGAGTCGGGCTGACGGGGTTGGGCGGCGTCCGCCCTTCCAGGACGGCCAGCAGGTTGTCCACGGCGATGGACCCCATGCCGTCGACGGCCTGGACGGTCTGCGCCCCGAAGTGCGGAGTGATGACCACCCGGGCCGCGAGCTGCGGATCGAGCACGGGGGAGTCCTGCCCGCTCGTGTCTCCGCGCAGGGTGTCCGCGGCGAAGGCGGCGAGCACTCCGGTGCGCAGGGCCTCGGCGACCGCCTCCTCATCCACGAGTTCCGGTCGGGCGGTGTTGACCACGACGAGCGGTTTCGCAGCGGCGGCCAGCCAGGCCGCGTCGATGAGCTGCTGGCCACCCGGGGCGTGCAGGGAGATCACGTCGCAGGTGGCCGCCATTTCCGCCAGGTCCAGGGGCTCGGCGCCGAGGCTCCGGATCAGCTCGGGTCCCATGAACGGGTCCGAGGCGTACACGGTGGAACCGAATCCGGAGAGCAAGCGGGCCACGATTTGCCCGATCCGGCCGAAGCCCACCAGGCCCACGGTCAGCGAGCCCAGCTCGCGGCCCCGGATGACCGACCAGTCCCGGTTCCGCACCCGGCGGTCGCCCTCCGGAACGGTGCGCAGGACGGACAGCATGAGAGCCAGGGCATGCTCGGCGACAGCATTGGAATTGGCGCCGGGGGTGTTCGTGACCACCACGCCCCGCTCGGCTGCGGCCCGGACGTCCACGGCTTCGAACCCCACCCCGTAGCGGGCCAGGACTTTCAGCCGCGGCGCCGCGTCCAGGTGGGCCGCGGTGACCTCGCCGGTTCCGGCGATCCACCCGTCCGCCACCGCCAGATCGGCGCCGATGGCGTCCAGGGAGTGGTCCGAGGGGCCACGCCGAACGGTGTGGCCGCGGCTTTCCAGGCGGGAGACCAGGTCTTGTTCGCCGGAGGAGAAGGAGCGGGAGGTGACGAGGATGACCGGCATCAGTGTTTCCCCCGGCGGGTGGGGAACCACGGTTCCAGCTGGCCGTAGGCGTCGAGGAATATCTGGTGGGCGGCCGTGTAGCGCTCGTGCGCTTCGCGGTCGGGCTGGAACTCGGCCGTCACCCGGGACAGGTCCCGGGCGACGCTGAAGTCGTCCACGAGTCCGAGTCCCACGCTGGCGGTCACGGCGGCGCCGAGGCTGTTGGCCTCTTCGACGATGCTCCGGCGCCGGACGGTCACGCCCCAGACGTCGGCCATGATCTGCAGCCAGGTGTCGCTGGCCGCACCGCCGCCAATGGCGTCGATCCGGCTGATGGCCGCCCCGGCGTCGTTGAAGGCGTTGACGCACGTTCCCAGGTTGAAGGCCACACCCTCGAGGACGGAGCGGATCATGTTCGCACGGCCGTGGTGCATCTCGAGGCCGACGAACGCGCCGGCGGCCTGGGGGTTCCAATAGGGAGAGCGCTCGCCGAGCAGGTGCGGCAGGAAGTACAGTCCCGACTCGCTCGCAGTTGCCCCGGCCGCTTCGGCAATGAGCCGATCAAAGCGGTCCTTCTCGCCGCGGTCGGAAAACAGTCCGACGGCCCACTGGAGGGACGCGCCGCCGGCCTGCATGGTCGCGGTCGGGACGTACTTCCCGTCAATGACATGGTCGAACGTCATGGTCCGGCGGAGCGGGTCGATCAGCGGCGCGGCCGTGACGATCTGCACCCACGAGGAGGAGCCAAGGTAGACGTACGCCTGGTCGTCCTCGGAGACGACGCCGGCGCCTACGGCCGCGACCGGGCCGTCACCGCCGCCCATCACCACAGACGTCGAGGTTCCCAGGCCGGTGGCCGCCGCAGCGGCGGAGGTGAGGGGACCGACGACGTCGGTGGACTTGAGGATTTCGGGAAACAGTGCCGGATCGATCCGGGCGGCGGTCAGCATCCGCTCGGACCAGGTTCCGGTGGTCTGGTCGTAGGCGTTCGTGGCGGAGGCGTCGGAGTAATCCGTCGCGAGCCGCCCGGTGAGACGGTGCACCACGTAGTCCTTGGCAAGGCAGAGGTGGCGGACCCGGCTGAAGACCTCGGGCTCGTTGTCCCGGACCCACATGACCTTGCTCAGCGAATAGGTGGGGTTGATCCGGTGGCCGAGCATGGCGTAGGCCTCCTGCTCGTCGAAGGCCCCGGCCAGTTCGTCGGACTGGGCGACGCTCCGGTGGTCGGCCCAGATCAGGGCGGGCCGGACCGGCGCGTAGTTGCCGTCGAGGAGCACGGCCCCCATCATCTGCCCGCCGACCACCAGGCCCTGCACCGATGACGGATCGATGCCGGTCTCGGCCAGCAGTTTTTGCGTGGCCTGGACCACCGCGTTCCACCAGACGTCGGGGTCCTGCTCGGCGCGGCCGCCGGCAGCGAAGTGCGGCTCGTAGCCAATGGTGACGGCCCGCAGGAGGGTTCCGTCAGCCTCGTGCAGGGATGCCTTGTTGCCCGTCGTGCCGAGATCGTGAGCGATGATCATGGGACCGGTCCTTCCGTCTTAGGCCTGTGCTGCGAAGAAGGGTGCGAACTCGTGGCCGGAGTCCGCGGAGTAGACGCGCTGGCCCATGCCGTGTTCAAGGACCCAGCCGTAGTCGTGGCCCGCGCAGCCCGGGTAGACCGCGAGGAACTTGTAGGGCTCGGAGCCCACGTTGATACTGCGGTGCGCCCAGCCCGGCGGAATGTAGCCGATCACGCCGGGGGCCATGTCAACCCAGGAAGTGTTCTCGCCGTCGAACATCAGCAGCCCGCCCTGCCCGGAGATGCCCAGGTAGATTTCGCCCTGGTGGTTCGGGTGCTGGTGTCCCTTGGTCATCCAGAACTCCCCGGCGGTGGTGCCGGGCTGGATCGTGGTGATGGACTGCGGGAGTTCCCGGTCCGCTTCCGGCACCGGCGTGGAAACCACCGAGTAGACCACGGGGTTGCCGTTGGCGACGGCCTCGTTCCAGGCGTCCTTGTCGGCGAACAGGCCTTCAAGGTCCGACATGCGGCGTTCCAGCGTCGGGCCTTGCGGCGACAGAGTGCCGGCCTGCGCGTCGAAGCGGATGGTCATGGGCGGAACGGGGGGAGTGATGAATTCGCTCACGGGCAGCAGTCTCCTGAGGATCAGCAAATGGTCCGTTGCCGAAGCGGCAACCTGTAATTACAGGTTACATGCCCAGTGGGTCCTTGGGAATCGTCAGGAGGCGCGGGCCTGCCCGGCCCGGGCGTTCAGCCGGTGGTGACCCGGTGGAAGCCAGCCGTGCCGGAGCCCGCCGAGGCGGCGTCAATGACCACCTCAAAACGGCTCTGGTCTCCGCGGTGGTGGGCCACGAAGAATTCCAGCGGCCGGTCCGCCGCGTCGTAGACGATGCTCCGCAGCTGCATCAGCGGGGCGCCCTTCACGATGCCCAGCGCCTCGGCCTGCGTCTTGTTTGCCACCGTGGCCTCGACCGAGCGAATGCCGTGGTGCGCCCGGATGCCCTTGCTGGCCAGCAAGGCGTACAGCGACTGGTTGCGGAGGTCGGCCCCAAGCACGATCTCGGCCATGTCGCCGGGAAGGTAGGTCGTGGTGAGGGACCAGGGGGAATCCTCAACGTAGCGGAGCCGCTCAAGGGCGACGACGGGTTCGCCCGCTGGGATCCGGAGCGCCTCGGCCACCGTGTCGTCGGCCGGGACTAGCTCCTGGCGGCGGACATCGCTGTAGACGCTGCCGCCTCGGGATTCCACGTCCGCGTAAAGGCCGCGCAGGGTATGGACCAGGCTTTCGGAGACCTTGCGGGGGGCCACGAAGGTGCCCTTGCCCTTGACCCGTTCGATCACGCCGTCGTGTTCGAGCTGCCCGAGCGCCTGCCGGACCACGGTGCGGGAAACCCCGTACAGTTCGCACATCCCGTGCTCGCCAGGGAGACGGTATCCCGGTGCCAGCTTGCGGGTTGAGATTTCCAGGATCAGCTGGTCGCACAGCTGTTTGTACATCGGCAGCGATGCGTCCTTGACCATCTTGGCCGGGGAGGCGTCGCTCGGCACCGCGGTGTGCGCGGGGGCTGCGGCTGGGGGGTTTGTCATGGGAAGCGCCATTCTGTGCATCCGGCGTCGGCACGCCTGAAGAACATCTTAGACCGGGCGCCACAGGCCCCGGGCGGGAAAGATCAGGCTACCGTGCCGCGGCGATATACCCGCCGCGCCGTGGCGGCGAGGACGTTGTCCTGTTCGGCGGGGCTGAGCGTTTCGATCAGTTCCTTCAGCACCTGCCAGGTCTGCTGATAGCCGCCGGAGAGGACCGACACGGGCCAGTCGCCGCCGTACATGAGCCGTTCCGCACCGAACAGCTCGAGGGACTCGTGGAACACCGGCGCCAAGGCGGAAGCGTTATATTCTGCACCGGGAATATGAAGTCCGGAGAGCTTCGCCACCGTGTTGGGGCGGCCCGCACACGCGGTCAGTTCGCGGCGCCATCGCGCCATCGCGTCCGGGTCGGTGAGCGGCGGTTTGCCCAGGTGGTCCACGACGACGGTGAGCTCCGGCAGTGCCCCGGCCAGGTCGGCCGCGGCCCCCAGATGGCGCGGGAATGCGTCGGGGACGTCGAAGGGCAGGCCGGCCGCGGCGAGCAGGGAGAGCGATTCGCGGACCGGGGCGAGGGCGAGGAAGCCGTCCCGCGGGTCGTCGTGGACCAGGTGCCGGACCCCGCAGAACTTGTCCGATTCCAGCCACTGGTCCAGCTGGGCCCCTGCGCGGGCGGGCGAGTCCAGCTGGATCCAGCCGACCACCCCGCGGATCCACGGCTCGGCATCCGCCGTTTCCAGCAGGAACCCGGTGTCCTCCAGCGTGTCGTCCGCCTGGACGAGGATCGCCTCCGCCACGCCGGCCGCATCGAGCTCAGTCCGGGCCTGCGCGGCGGTGAAGGTCCGCTTCAGCTCCGGCACCGAATCCAGCCAGCCATACCGGCTGCGGCCCAGGCACCACAGGTGCAGGTGCGAGTCCACCGTGGGCAGCCCGCTCACCGGGGAATCAGCCCCTCCGCTTCGAGCGCGTCCCAAAGGTCCCGGGGGAGCGCCCGGTCCATGCCGGCGATGTTGGCACTGATCTGCTCCGCGCCCCGCGCCCCGATGACCACATTGCACACGGCCGGGTGCCGCAGTGGGTACTGGATGGCGGCGTCGGGCAGGTCCACCCCGAACGAGGCGCAGACGGCGGCAAGCCGCCGTGCCCGGGCCAGCAGCTCTTGCGGCGCCGGTCCGTAGTTGTAATGGGCATCCGCCGGGACTTCAGCCGTGGCCAGGATGCCCGAGTTGAACACTCCGGCGGCGACGACGCCGACGCCGCGTTCGACGCATCGGGGCAGCAGCCCGGTCAGGGCGGGCTGCTCGAGCAAGGTGAAGCGGCCGGCGAGCATGACCAGGTCCAGTTCCGCGCGATCGACGAGCGTGTGCAGGGCCTCCGCGGAGTTGGATCCCACCCCGATGGCCCGGACGAGGCCCTCGGCCTTCAACCGCTGCAGGGCCGGCAGGGCCTCACTGAGAGCGGCGTCCATGTCGTAGGCATCGGGGTCGTGCAGGTAGAGGATGTCCACCCGGGAGATGCCCATGCGGTCCAGGGAGTCCTCCAGGCTTTGCCGGATGCCGCGCTCGGTGAAGTCCCACCGCCGGGTGCTCCGGGCCGGGACGGCGAAGCCCTCGGTGTCCGGTTCGCCGGGCCGGAAGGCCGGATTGGGCTCCAGCAGGCGGCCGGCTTTGGTGGAGATGACGTAGTCCTCCCGGGGGCAGGTGCGGAGGAAGTCGCCGAGCCGCCGTTCCGAGAGCCCGAGTCCATAGTGCGGCGCCGTATCGAAATAGCGGATCCCGCCAAGCCAGGCGGCCTCCAGGGTGCGGCGGGCGTCGTCGTCATCCATGCTCGAATACAGGTTCCCGAGAGCGGCGGCGCCGTAGCCCAGCCGGCCGAGGGGCAGTTGCGTCATTGCCGTGCAAGCTCCCACACCATCGGGATGCCGCGGTCCTCGCCCGAATAGTCGTCCTCGACCTCGAGGAGCTCGGCCATTTCCGCCTGCCAGGGGACGTTCGCAGGGTGCTCGGCCAGGAACTTGCGCATGGTGGCGTAGTCCTCGACCTCCACGACGTGGAAAAGTTCGCGTCCGCTGCGCCAGATCCGCCAGCTGTGGACGCCGATCCCGCGCATGGCGTCCGCGAGCTCGGCGGGAATCCGCGCATGGATCCGGTCGTAGTCGGCCTCGCGGCCGGGCTTGAGCCGGGTGTGCAGGGCGATGCGTTCCGGGGTTGTGCTCATCGGATTAGCCTGCCACAGCTTCAGCCGGAGAGGACCACGCCGGACCGGCCGGGAAGGAGAACTCAGCGAGCGAGTGCGCTTTCATTTCGCTGCCGCCGCCCGGGGCGGCCGGGGGCCAGTAGCGCCCGCCATGGACGTCGACCGGGACGACGAAGTGCTCATGGAGGTGGTCGACGAATTCGATCATCCTGCCCTCGAGCTGCCCGGAAACTGCCACGTAGTCGAACATCGAGAGGTGCTGGACGGCTTCGCAGAGGCCTACGCCGCCGGCGTGCGGGCAGACCCGGACCCCGAACTTGGCCGCGAGGAGCAGGATGGCGATGTTTTCGTTCACGCCGGCAACTCGCGCCGCGTCGAGCTGCAGCACCTCGAGGGATCCGGCCTGCAGCATCTGCTTGAACACCACCCGGTTCTGGACATGCTCCCCGGTCGCCACCGGAATCGGGGCGATGGCGCGGGCGATCGCGGCATGGGCCAGGATGTCGTCCGGGCTCGTCGGTTCCTCCACCCAGGCGAGGTCGGGGTCGCCGAGGCCGCGGATCCATTCGATGGCCTCCGTGGTGTCCCAGCGCTGGTTCGCGTCCACGGCGATCTTGATGCCCGGTCCGCAGGCGTCCCGGGCGACGCGCAGACGCCGGACGTCATCCGCCAGGTTGGCGCCAACCTTGAGCTTGACCAGCGGGAAGCCGTCCGCGACGGCCTCGCGGCACAGCCGGGAGAGCTTGGCATCGTCGTAGCCGAGCCAGCCCGGGGTGGTGGTGTACGCCGGATAGCCGGCGCGAAGCAGCTCGGACTCTCGACCCGGACGGCCGGCTTCTGCGCCCCGCAGGATAGCGAGGGCCTCTTCCGGGGTGAGGGCGTCGCTGAGGTAGCGGAAGTCCACCAGGTCAACCAGCTCTTCGGGCGACAGCCGGGACAGCAGCTGCCACAGCGGCAACCCGGCGCGTTTTGCCTTCAAGTCCCACAGGGCGTTGATGGCCGCCCCGATGGCCATGTGCATGATCCCCTTCTCCGGCCCCAGCCAGCGCAGCTGCGAGTCGTGCACCATGGAGCGCCAGGTACCGCCCATGTCATCGAGCAGCTCCTCGGCGTTCCGGTCCTGGAGATAGGGGACGAGGGCTGTCAGGGCGCTGGCCACCACTTCGGTGCCGCGCCCGATAGTGAAGACGAAGCCGTGGCCTTCAAGGTCGTCGCCGGCGTCGGTGCCGATCACCAGATAGGCCGCCGAGTAGTCCGGGTCGGGATTCATGGCATCCGAGCCGTCCAAGGACGACGACGTCGGAAAGCGGACGTCACTGACCGTGACGGCGGTGATGGTACTCACGTGGGAACTCCTCATGCTCCGGGCAGCCCCGGAATCTCGCGTCGCCCGGTCGGGCGGTGAATTCGACAGTAAACATCCGATGTATGGCTTGTCAACGACGGTGTGGTCTGTATTGTGGTGTGCGACACCTTTCCGCGCGGCCGGTCCGGCCGCCGGGTTAGCGGCGGGCAGAGTTGCCCGATTTGGAGGAAGTGTGAAGTTGGTTCGCTTGGGCCCCGCTGGTGCGGAACGCCCCGCCGTGATTGCTGCAAATGGCGCAGGTACGGAAAAGACATATGATCTATCTCCCCTGACTTCGGACATCACCGGCGAGTTCCTTGCCGGCGGGGGAATTGCCGCCACGCGGAACGCCCTGGAGCGCGGAGAGCTTGAGCCGCTGGATCCCGCCGGCCTCCGGGTCGGCGCTCCGATCACCCGTCCGTCCGCGGTCATCTGCGTGGGTATGAACTACGCCGCGCATGCCGCCGAATCCGGGGCGCTGCCGCCCGAGGTTCCCATTATCTTCCTCAAGACGCCCAACACAGTCGCTGGCCCGGATGATGCGGCGTTCATCCCGCGCAATTCCACCAAGACCGACTGGGAGGTCGAACTCGGGGTGGTGATCGGCCGGCGCGCCAGCTACCTCGGCTCGCCGGCCGACTCTGCCGCGCACATCGCGGGCTATCTGGTTGCCAACGATCTGTCCGAGCGTGCCTTCCAGATCGAGGAGTCCGGCGGCCAGTGGTCCAAGGGCAAGTGTTCGCCCGGGTTCTCCCCGCTCGGGCCGTGGCTCGTGCCCGCCGACGAGGTCGATCCGGGCAGGCTCCGGCTCCGCAGCTGGGTCAACGGCGAGCCCCGCCAGGATTCCAGCACGGCTGACATGGTCTTCCCGGTCGACTTCCTGATCCACCACCTGAGCCAGTACCTCACCCTCGAGCCCGGCGACGTGGTCCTCACCGGCACCCCGCAGGGCGTGGCGCTCTCCGGCAAGTTCCCGTACCTCAAAGCCGGTGACGTCGTCGAGGTCGAGATCGAGGGCCTGGGCCGGCAGCGGCAGGTCTTCGCGCAGTCCTGAACAGCCGCCGCGCCAGCCTGCCTCGGCCGCGCCAGACTGACTGCCTCACCGGGCCTGCCCGGCCCGGTGAGGCGGCGAGCAAGCAATTAAATGTCTTTGGAAAGGACAAGCATGACAACGGAGATGGATGGGCTGGTCGCGATTGTGACCGGAGGTGCTTCCGGCATCGGCGCCGCGGCAGCCGCCCGGCTCGCCGCCGCCGGAGCCTCGGTGGCGGTCCTGGACCTGAACCCGGAGGACGCCGCCAAGGGGCACTTCGCGGTGCGCTGCGACGTGGCCGACGACGCCTCCGTGGTCGCGGCAGTCCAGGGGGTCGCCGAACACTTTGGCCGGATCGACGTCGTCGTCAACAACGCCGGGATCGGCGCCCAAGGCACGATCGCGGACAACGACGACGATGAATGGCACCGCGTCCTCGACATCAACGTGCTCGGCATGGTGCGGGTCAGCCGGGCCGCACTGCCGCATCTGCGGCGCTCGCCGGCCGCCGCGATCGTCAACACGTGTTCCATCGCGGCCACGGCGGGGCTGCCGCAGCGGGCGCTGTACGGTGCCAGCAAAGGCGCGGTCCTGTCCCTGACGCTGGCCATGGCCGCGGACCATATCCGCGAAGGCATCCGGGTCAACTGCGTGAACCCGGGCACCGCTGACACCCCATGGATCGGCCGCCTGATGGCCCAAAGCGACGATCCGCAGGCCGAACGCGCCGCCCTCAACGCCCGCCAGCCCCACGGCCGGCTGGTCACCGCGGACGAGGTGGCGGCCGCCATCACCTACCTCGCATCACCGGCCGCCGGCTCCACGACTGGAACCTCCTTGGCGGTTGACGGCGGCATGCAGGGCCTGCGCCTGAGGCCGGCACAGTGACGGATCAGCCGGTCCGGGCGGTGCTCGGAGTCGACATCGGCACCAGCAGCAGCAAGGGCGTCGTCGTGGACCTGGAGGGCAAGGTGCTCCGTTCCGCCGCGCGCAGCCACGAGGTAAGCCGGCCCCGGCCGGGCTGGGCTGAGATGGACGGGGACCTGTGGTGGGAGGAATTCGCCGCGATCAGCCGCGAACTGCTGGCTGGCCGGGGCGCGGACGAACAAATCGTCGCCGTCGGCGTCAGCGGTATGGGCCCCTGCGTCCTCGTCACCGACCAGGACGGCACCCCACTGCGCCCGGCGATCCTTTACGGCATCGACTCCCGGGCCGCCGAGCAGATCGAGTCCCTCACCGCTGAGTTGGGCGGCGACGAGCTCATTATGGAGCGCTGCGGTTCCGTGCTGTCCACCCAGGCCGTCGGGCCCAAGCTGGCGTGGCTGGCCCGGCACGAGCCGGACACTTTCGCCAGGAGCCGCCGGCTTTTTATGCCCTCCTCCTGGCTGGCCTACCAGCTCACCGGCGCGTACGTGCTGGACCACCACTCCGCCAGCCAGTGCACGCCGTTGTACGACACCCGGACGCTGGAATGGTATCCGCCCTTCGCGAGCAAGATCGCTCCCGGGCTGGAACTTCCGCCGCTGCTCTGGCCCGGCGACACCGCCGGGTACGTCAGCGCGGAGGCCGCCGTCGCCACCGGGCTGCCGGCCGGAGTCCCGGTGATTGCCGGAACCATCGACGCCTGGAGCGAAGCCGTCAGCGTGGACAGCCAGAACAATGGCGACCTGATGCTGATGTACGGCACCACCATGTTCCTGGTCAACACCGTCCCGGACCGGGTCACCTCACCCCAGCTGTGGGGGACGGTCGGCGCGTTCGAGGGAACCCGCAACCTGGCCGGCGGGATGGCCACCTCCGGGGCGGTCACGTCCTGGCTCAAGGAACTGTTCGGCTCCCTCGACTTCCCGGAACTGCTGGAGCTGGCCGCCGCCTCGGGCCCCGGCGCCCGTGGACTCCTGATGCTGCCCTACTTCGCCGGCGAACGGACCCCGGTGGCGGATCCGCAAGCCCGCGGCATCATTGCCGGACTGACCCTCTCGCACACCCGCGGCGACCTGTACCGCGCCGCCCTGGAGGCCACGGCACTGGGCGTCCGGCACAACATCGAGTCCATGGAGCTGGCCGGCGGAAACATCCGGCGCATCGTGGCCGTCGGCGGCGGAACCCAGGGTGAGCTGTGGACCCAGATCGTTTCCGACGTGACCGGGCAGCCGCAGCTCATTCCGAGCCAGACCATCGGCGCCAGCTACGGCGCCGCGTATCTGGCCGCGGGCACGGTTGCCGAGGTCCGGATCAGCGAGTGGAATCCGCCCGCCCGGACCGTCCACCCCAACCCTGCCGTGAGCGCGGACTATGAGGAGCTGTACGACCTCTACTTACGCCTTTACCCGGCCACCCAGGACATTGCCCACGCCCTCGCCGGACGCGAGGAACGTCTGAGCCCCCAAAACCTTGAAAGGGAAACCACACCATGAGCAGTTACACCTTCCCGTCCATCACGGAAACCCCCGACGCCGAGGCCAACACGGTCTACACCATCAGCAGCGGCGACCTGCGGCTCGCTGCCAACACCAAGTGCTGGCCCACCCAGCAGCAGCTCGAAGGGCACTTCGCGGCCGCCGTGGAGTCCCTCGGCTACCAGGTGGTCCGCGCGCACGGCGTCAACCCCGACACCGGGCATGGCTTCATCGACAGCCAGCGCATGGGTATGGAAGTTTTCAAGAACATTCCGCCGACGGCGCCGGTGGTGGTTGTCGAGGCCGTCTGGCAGTACAGCCACCACGTCCTGGCCGGCCTGCGCACGCACCGCGGCCCGATCCTGGTCGTGGCGAACTGGGCGGGCGACTTCCCGGGGCTGGTGGGCCTGCTTAACCTCACCGGAAGCCTGACCAAGGCCAAGGTCGACTACTCCGCGCTGTGGAGCGAGGACTTCACCGACGAATGGGCGGTGGGCAAGCTCAAATCCTGGCTCACCTCCGGCAGCATCACCCACGACACGAGCCACGTCCGCGAACTGCCGCCGCTGGCGGATACGGAGGAGGTCCGGCTGGGACGCGCCCTGGCGCAGCAGCTGATGGCCGACAAGGCCATCATCGGCGTCTTCGACGAGGGTTGCATGGGCATGTACAACGCCATCATCGACGACGAAATGCTCAACCCGCTGGGCATCTACAAGGAGCGGCTCTCGCAGAGCGCCCTCGTGGCCGAGATGCTGAAGGTCCCGGACGCAGAGGCCGACGCGGTGAAGAGCTGGCTCGACGACGCCGGCCTGACCTTCCACTTCGGCACCGACCCTGCGACGGAGCTGACCCCCGACCAGGTCCACAGCCAGCTCAAGATGTACATTGCCGCGCTGCGCATCTCGGACGATTACGGCGTCGACGCCGTCGGCATCCAGTACCAGCAGGGCCTCAAGGACACCGTCCCGGCGTCCGACCTGGCCGAAGGCCTGCTCAACAACGTCCAGCGCCCGCCCGTCTACTCCCGCGACGGCGGCCGGGAACTGTTCGCCGGAAAGGCGCTGCCGCACTTCAACGAGGTGGACGAGGGGGTCGCCGTCGACGCCCTCATCACCAACCGGATTTGGACCGCGATGGGGCTCGATCCTGCCACCACGCTGCACGACGTGCGCTGGGGTGCCGACTACGACGGCGAGTTCGTCTGGGTCTTCGAGATCTCCGGCTCCGTGCCGGCCTCCCACAATGGCGGCTACGACAAGTCGTACTCCATGCGCCAGCCCGAGATGTTCTTTCCGCTGGGAGGCGGCACCCTCAGCGGTGTCTCCAAGCCGGGGGAGATCGTCTGGTCCCGGGTCTTCATCATGGACGACCGGCTGCACGTGGACCTGGGCCGCGGCCACGTCGTCGAGCTTCCGGCGGAGGAGACCCAACGCCGGCTGGACGCGACCGACCCGCAGTGGCCGATCATGCACGCCGTCCTCGACGGCGTCAGCCGAGATCAGCTGATGGCCCGCCACAAGGCCAACCACGCCCAGGTGGTCTACGCCCCGGACGCCGCCACGGCGGACAAGGCGCTGGAAGCCAAGGCCGCATTCTTTGCCGAGCTAGGGGTGCAGGTCCACCTCTGCGGCGACGTGGCACTCTAGGGGACAGGTGGCGGCGGCTGGCCGTCCCTGAGGTCTGGGGACGGCAACGGCCGCGGCTGGATGGAATACTCCCGGGGACACCTCGGTTGGCGCCTAAGGGACTTGGCCCGCCTTTGCAGGCAGGCCGGCCCCGCGCAATGGGCGGGAACCGCCTTCGACGCCGTATCCGGCGCCAACGGCGGTCCGCGTCCGAACCGGCTCTAACCAGCCAGAAACGGAGATGGTGGACCAATGACTGCCTACAAGACAGTGAACCCCGCGACCGGAGAAACTCTGAAGGAATTCCCGCTCGCTACCGCAGGCGAGGTGGAAGAGGCGCTCGCAGCCGCGCAGCAGGCGTTCCAGGCCTGGCGCGCCGCCCCTGTCGAGGCCCGCGCCAAGGTGATCGCCCGCGTCGCAGAACTGTACCGGGAACGCCAGGACGAGCTCGCCCGGCTGATCAGCACCGAGATGGGCAAGCCCCTGGCACAGGCCCGCGGCGAAGTGCAGCTCGTGGCCGATATTTACGACTACTACGCCGCGGAAGGCCCGGGCTTCCTCAAGGACGAGCCGCTGGAGGTCAAGGGCGGCGGCTCCGCCGTCGTCCGTTCGGCTCCAGTCGGACCCCTGCTCGGCATCATGCCGTGGAACTACCCGTACTACCAGGTGGCGCGCTTCGCGGCGCCGAACCTGGTCCTGGGCAACACGATCCTGCTCAAGCATGCCGGCAGCTGCCCGCAGTCTGCCCTCGCGATCGAGGAAATCTTCAAGGATGCCGGACTCCCACAGGGCGCCTACACCAACCTCTTCCTCAGCAACGAACAGGTCGCCGAGGTCATCGCCGACAGCCGGATCCAGGGCGTCTCCCTGACCGGCAGCGAGCGGGCCGGTTCGGCCGTGGCCGAAGTGGCCGGCCGGAACCTGAAGAAGTACGTGCTGGAACTCGGCGGCAGCGACCCCTTCATCGTGCTGGATTCCGATGACCTCGACGCCACCGTCAAGGCCGCCGTGGGCGGCCGGATGGGCAACGCCGGGCAGGCCTGCACCGCCTCGAAGCGGTTCATCGTGCTCGAGGACCTCTACGAGCCCTTCGTGGAAAAGTTCACCGCCCGGATGGCCGGGATCAAGCCCGGGGACCCGCTGCTGGAGGACACCAAGTTCGGTCCGCTCTCCTCGCAGAGCGCCGCGGACGGCCTGATCGAACAGATCCAGGACGCCGTGGACAAGGGCGCCACGCTCCGCACCGGCGGCCACCTCGTGGACGGCCCGGGTGCCTTCGTGGAGCCCACCGTGCTCACGGACGTCACGCCGGAGATGCGCGCCTTCTCCGAGGAGCTGTTCGGCCCGGCCGCGGTCATCTACAAGGTGGCCAGCGCCGAGGAAGCAATCGAACTCGCCAACGGGTCCCCGTACGGGCTCGGCGGCTCGGTCTTCAGCGCCGACCCGCGCAAGGCCCAGGACCTCGCGGACCGGCTGGACACCGGCATGGTCTTCATCAACTCGGTGGCCGTAACGCAGGCGGACCTGCCGTTCGGCGGCGTCAAGCGCTCCGGCGTCGGGCGTGAGCTGGGTCGGTTCGGCATGGACGAATTCGTGAACAAGAAACTGATCCGCACCCCGCGCTAAGCGGGAGCGCCCCGGGCGGGAACGCTTCAGTGGGGACCGCTTCAGACGGGAAACCCAGCCAGGACACGGCTGCGGCCGGAGGTGAAGACCTTCCGGCCGCAGCCGTTGCCGTCCCGTTAGGCTCCTCACATGGAGAAAACGGCCACCGCAGCGGCGCGGCGCAGCCTGGCATTCGTGGGAATCAACGCGGGCCTGGCGCTGCACCCGGCGGACTCCCGGGGCGCCCAGGTCCCGGGCGAGCCGGCCAGCTGCTTCGCCACGTTCTGGCAGGCCGACTGGTCACGCTGGGGTGCCGGGAGTGCCCTGCTGGTTGCGACCCTGCAGGGCTGGCGCAGCTACGGCACCAATGAGGCCCTCGCGAAAACCCTGGCCACCGAACTTACCCGCTATTTCCCGGAAGCGTCCCGCTTCCCGCTGACCGGGATCGGGCACACCCACGACGAGTTCACGGTGGAAGTGCACCCGGCGACCGGGTTCCGCGCAACCGGCCACAAGGCGGAGCTGGCAATCAGCGGCATCCTGGACCGAAGGCAGTTCACCGCCCCCAACTTCCAGCTCGGCGAGGGCAGCGCCGCGCTGAGCAACGTTTATCTGCCCTGCAGCACCGGTCGGCTCGCGGAATTCGGGGTTGAGTGGCCGGGCACGCCGGCGGTCTATCCCGGTCCGCTGGGACCGTCCTCCTCGGCGTTCATCGCCTTGGCCGAATCCTGGGTGCTCTAGCGTCCCTGCCCGGCGGCGGCACCGGCCCGGGGCTGCGCAAGAGCGGCCAGGCGGCACGTGGCCTAGTGTTAAGGCTGGACGATGTTCAGCACACTTACGGTTCACGGAGAGGCGATGATGGCCAAGCGCAGCAACCCGGCAATGAGAATTGCCCAAAAGACCGCCCACAGCGCAATGTTCGACGCCGACGGCAAGCCCAAGCCCGGCGTCCACAACATGCTCCTGCGCGCGGTGGAAATCCAGCGGCCGCTGGTTCTGGCGAACCTGCGCCGGCTGCAGCGGAAGCACCCGAACGCCACCGCGGCGCAGCTCGCCGCCATCCTGGAACGCAACTACCTGACCGCCGTTACCGGCGGCGGCGCCCTCGTCGGCGGCTCGGCCGTTATCCCCGGCGTCGGCACCGTGGCCGCGCTGGGTCTCTCCGCCGCCGCGACCGTCGGATTCCTGGAGGCTACCGCGCTGTTCGCCACCTCGCTGGCGGAACTGCACGGGGTACGAATGGTCGACCCGGAGAGGGCCAGCACGTTGGTCATGGCCATCATGCTCGGCGAAGAAGGCACCGCCCTGCTGAGCTCGCTGAGCGGCCACGCCGCCGGGCAGGGCAAGGGGCCAACCCAGGCCTGGGGCACGCTCTTCGCACGCAGGGCGCCGATGATCGGCTTCGGGTCGGTGCGAGAGCGGATCCAGCGGGCCTTCCTGCGGAACCTGCTCAAGCGCCAGGGCACCGCTCTGCTGGGCCGCGCGCTGCCCTTCGGCATCGGCGCCGTGGTGGGCGGCGTCGGCAACCGGATGATGGGACGCGCCGTCGTCGAAAACGCCAAGGAGGCCTTCGGCCCGATGCCGGTGACCATCCCCGGCGAGCTGAAGCCCGGCGCCGGTACCGCGGAAGCCGGCCCGGACCTGGAAGGCGGAACCCGTGGATCTGAACGCTGACCTCGGGGAGTCCTTCGGCTCCTGGACGATGGGCGATGACGCGGCGATGTTCCCGCTCGTCACCAGCGCCAGCGTGGCCTGCGGTCTGCACGCCGGGGACCCCGTCACCATGCTGGACACCTGCCGCGCGGCCTACGAACTCGACGTCAGGGTCGGCGCCCACCTGGGCTATCCCGACCTGGCCGGCTTCGGGCTCCGCGCCATGGACATGAGCTTCGACGACTTGTTCGGCGCGGTTCTCTACCAGCTCGGCGCGCTCGACGGCGTGGCCCATGCGGTGGGCGCCTCGGTGGACTACGTCAAGGTGCACGGCGGCCTCTACGACCGCACGATGCACGACGACGAACAGGCCTCCGCCGTGGTCGCCGCCATCCAGGCCTACGATCCGGGGCTTCCGATCCTGGGCCTGGAGGGTTCGGCCTTGCTCAGGATTGCCCGTGAGGCCGGCAATCCCGTGTTCCACGAGGCTTTCGCCGACCGCGCCTACCTCCCGGATGGCTCACTGGTGCCGCGGCTGGAGGACGAATCGGTGATCGAGGACCCGGACGAGATCGTCGAGCGCGCGCTCCGGCTGGCCCTCAAGGGCGAAGTCCTGGCGGTCGACGGAACCGTCGTCACGCTCACACCGCATTCGCTGTGCCTGCACGGTGACACCCCCGGCTCGGTGCAGGTGGCCGCCGCCGTCCGCGCCGCGCTGGAGAAGGCCGGCGTCGAACTCGAGTCGTTCGCGTGAGTCCCGTTTCGCAGTCCGCGCTGAGACTAAAGTGGCGGTTGTGACACTAGTGCCGTAGGGCCCTATCGGGGGAGCAGGGTGCCCCATAGCTTTGGGGGCATGACTGCCGGAGGCCCCGCGGGGTTGGATGGACCCGCCTCGGACGCAATGTTGAAGCTTGGCCGCTTTTTCACGAAATGGGACCAGACCGAGGACGGCAGGGCGGTGTTCCGGGAAGGCGGCCGCAAGGGCGACATCTTCTACCGGGACCGCTGGAGCCACGACAAGGTGGTCCGCTCCACCCACGGGGTGAACTGCACCGGCTCCTGCTCCTGGAAGGTGTACGTCAAGGACGGCATCATCACCTGGGAATCCCAGCAGACCGACTACCCTTCGGTGGGCCCTGACAGTCCCGAATACGAGCCGCGCGGCTGCCCGCGCGGAGCCGCCTTCTCCTGGTACACCTACTCGCCCACCCGGGTCCGCTTTCCCTACGCCCGGGGTGTGCTGGTGGAGATGTACCGCGAGGCCAAGGCCCGGCTGGGCGACCCGGTGCTCGCCTTCGCCGACGTCGTGGGGGACCCGGAGCGGCGCCGCCGCTACCAGCAGGCCCGCGGCAAGGGCGGCCTGGTCCGTGTCTCCTGGCAGGAAGCGATCGAGATCGCGGCCGCCGCGCACGTCAACACGATCAAGAACTACGGGCCGGACCGCTGCGCCGGTTTCTCCCCGATCCCCGCCATGTCGATGGTCTCGCATGCCGTCGGCACCCGTTTCATCCAGCTCATCGGCGGGGTGATGACGTCCTTTTACGACTGGTACGCCGACCTGCCGGTGGCCAGCCCGCAGGTTTTCGGCGACCAGACCGACGTCCCGGAATCCGGTGACTGGTGGGACGCGCGCTACCTGATGATGTGGGGCTCCAACGTCCCCGTGACCCGGACCCCGGATGCGCACTGGATGGCCGAGGTGCGGTACCGCGGAACCAAGGTGGTCACGGTCAGCCCGGACTACGCGGACAACACGAAGTTTGCCGACGAATGGCTGCCCGCCCAGGCCGGCACCGACGCCGCCCTGGCGATGGCGATGGGGCACGTCATGCTCAGGGAGTTCTTCGTTGAGCGCGACGTGCCGTTCTTCTCCGATTATGTCCGGCAGTACACCGACCTGCCGTTCCTCGTCCGGCTGGAACGGCGCGACGACGGCACCCTCACCCCGTCCAAGTTCCTCACCGCCAGGGACCTCAAAGCCGAGTCGTTGGCTGAGGACGCGGCGTTCCGGACCGTGCTGTTCGACAAGAAGACCGGCCTGCCCGTTGTCCCTAACGGCTCGATGGGGTTCCGCTATTCCGGCAGCGGCGAGGGCAAATGGAACCTGGACCTCGAGGGCATCGAGCCGGCGCTGTCGCTGCGGGAGGTCTCCGCTGAAAACGCCGAGATCCTGCTGCCATGCTTCGAGGACGCCGGCGGCGAGGGCAGCGTGCTCCGACGCGGCGTGCCCGTCCTCGAGGTGGAGGGCCAGTTGGTCACCACCGTGTTCGACCTGATGCTGGCCCAGTACGGCGTGGGCCGCGAGGGTCTGCCGGGGGACTGGGCGGCCGGCTACGACGACGCCGCGACGCCCTACACCCCGGCCTGGCAGGAGGAGATCACCTCCGTCCCGGCGCAGGCCTGCATCCGGGTGGCCCGGGAGTTCGCCCGCAACGCGGAGCAGTCCAAGGGCCGGTCCATGATCATCATGGGCGCCGGCATCTGCCAGTGGTTCCACGGCGACACCACCTACCGGGCCGTGCTGGCCCTGGTCATGCTGACCGGCTGCATGGGCCGCAACGGAGGCGGCTGGGCGCACTACGTGGGCCAGGAGAAGACCCGCCCCGCCACCGGCTGGGTGTCGCTGGCGAACGCGCTGGACTGGTCCCGGCCGCCGCGGACCATGATCGGCACCGGCTACTGGTACATGCACACGGACCAGTGGCGGCAGGACGGCTACTCCGCCGACGCGCTGAAGTCTCCGCTGTCCACCGGAGCCCTGGATGGCATGCACACCGCGGACGCGATGGCCCAGTCCGCGCGACTCGGCTGGATGCCGTTCTACCCGCAGTTCGACCGTAACCCGCTGGACATCGCGGACGAGGCGGAAGCCGCCGTCGCCGCCGGCACCGCGAAAGACACCCCGGGCTACATCGCCGACGCACTGAAAAACCGCACCCTGAACCCGGCGATCGAGGACGTGGACGCCCCGGAAAACTGGCCGCGGACCCTCGTGCTGTGGCGCTCCAACCTGTTCGGCTCCTCGGCCAAGGGCAACGAATACTTCCTGCGCAACCTGCTGGGCACCCACAACAACGTGCTCGGCAAGGACCACGCGGAAGGCCTCAAGCCGCGGGACGTGAAATGGCACGAGCAGGCGCCGGAAGGAAAACTGGACCTGCTGGTCTCCGCGGACTTCCGGATGACCTCCACCACGCTGCTCTCCGACGTCGTGTTCCCGGCCGCCACCTGGTACGAGAAACACGACCTGTCCTCCACCGACATGCACCCCTTCGTGCATGCCTTCACCCCCGCGATCGACCCGCCGTGGGAGACCAAGACGGACTTCGACACCTTCCACCTGCTGGCCCAGGAGTTTTCCCGGCAGGCCAGGACGCACTTGGGGGTCCGCCGGGACCTGGTCAGTGTGCCGCTGCAGCACGACACCCCCGGCCAGCTCGCCCAGCCCGGCGGGATAGTCCGCGACTGGCGGCACGCGTCCATCCCCGCCGTGCCGGGACAGAACATGCCCATCTTCTCCGTGGTGGAACGCGACTACACCGCCATCGCGGACAAGCTGGCCGCCGTCGGTCCGCTGGCCGACAAACTGGGCTTCACGGTCAAAAACGTCACCTACAAACTGGCAGGGCCGTTGGAGCGGCTGAGCCGGTCCAACGGGGTGATGCTCGGCGGCGCCGCGGACGGCCGCCCCGCGATCGACACCGACGCGAAGATGGCCGAGGCGATCCTGGCTTTCTCCGGCACCACCAACGGCGCCCTGTCCGTGCAGGGCTTCAAGGACCTGGAAGTCCGCACTGGCCGGAAACTGGCGGACCTGTCCGAGGGGTCCGAGGAAAAGTTCATCACCTTCGCGCAGACCCAGGCCGGCCCGGTCCCGGTGATCACCTCGCCGGAATGGTCCGGCTCCGAGACCGGCGGCCGGCGCTACGCACCGTTCACCATCAACGTGGAGCGGCTCAAGCCGTGGCACACCCTGACCGGCCGGATGCACTTCTTCCTGGACCACGACTGGATGCTGGACATCGGTGAAGCGCTGCCGATCTACCGGCCGCCGCTGGACATGCACCGGCTCTTCGGCGAACCCAAACTCGGCCGGGACGGGTCCATGGAGGTGGTGGTCCGCTACCTGACGCCGCACTCGAAATGGTCCATCCACTCCGAATACCAGGACAACCTGCTGATGCTCTCGCTCTCCCGCGGCGGACCCACGGTCTGGATGAGCCCGGCCGACGCGGACGCCATCGAGGTCAAGGACAACGACTGGGTGGAGTGCGTGAACATCAACGGCGTCCTGGTGGCCCGCGCGATCGTCAGCCATCGGATGCCGGCCGGCGTCGTCTACGTCCACCACGCCCAGGAACGCACCATCGACGTGCCGAAGTCCGAGGCCACCGGGCGGCGCGGCGGTATCCACAACTCCGTGACCCGGCTGCTGGTCAAACCCTCGCACCTGATCGGCGGCTACGCCCAGCTGGCCTACGCGTTCAACTACCTTGGCCCCACCGGAAACCAGCGCGACATGGTGGCCACCGTCCGCCGTCGCTCCCAGGAGGTGCAGTACTGATGCGTGTCATGGCCCAAATGGGCATGGTCATGAACCTGGACAAATGCATCGGCTGCCACACCTGCTCCGTGACCTGCAAACAGGCGTGGACGAACCGTGCGGGCACCGAATACGTTTGGTTCAACAATGTCGAAACCCGCCCCGGGCAGGGGTATCCGCGCCGCTACGAGGACCAGGAGAGGTGGCACGGCGGCTGGGTGCTGAACAAACGCGGCAAGCTCGTGCTCAAGGCCGGTGGCCGGGTCAAGAAGCTCCTGGGGATCTTCGCCAGCCCGGTCCAGCCCGAGCTCAAGGACTACTACGAGCCGTGGACCTATGACTACAAGACCCTCGTGGACGCACCGCTGGGCGACGACTTCCCGGTGGCGCGGCCAAAGTCCCTGATCACCGGCGAGGACACCAAGATAACCTGGTCCGCGAACTGGGACGATGACTTGGGCGGCTCCACGGAGAACGGGCACCTGGATCCGATCGTGGAAAAGGTCCGGCGCGAATCCGAGGACAAGATCAAGTTCGCCTACGAGCAGACCTTCATGTTCTACCTGCCGCGGATCTGTGAGCACTGCCTGAACCCGTCCTGCATGGCCTCCTGCCCCTCCGGCGCGATCTACAAGCGGGTGGAGGACGGGATTGTGCTGGTGGACCAGGACAAGTGCCGCGGCTGGCGACAATGCGTCACCGGCTGCCCGTACAAGAAAATCTACTTCAACCACAAGACCGGCAAGGCCGAGAAGTGCACCTTCTGCTACCCGCGGGTGGAGGTAGGACTCCCGACTGTCTGCTCGGAGACCTGCGTGGGCCGGCTGCGGTACCTGGGGCTCTTTTTGTACGACGCCGACGCCGTCACCGCGGCGGCCGCCGTGACGGACCCGCAGGAGCTCTACGACGCGCAGATGGACGTGCTGCTGGACCCCAGCGACCCCGCAGTGCAGGCCGAGGCGCGGGCCCAGGGCATCCCGGAAGACTGGATCGACGCGGCCCGGCGCTCGCCGGTCTACGCCCTGGCCAAGGTCTACAAGGTCGCCCTGCCGCTGCACCCCGAATACCGGACCATGCCGATGGTCTGGTACGTCCCGCCGCTCTCACCCGTGGTGGACCTGCTGCGGGACCAGGGCCACGACGGCGAGGACGCCGGCAACCTGTTCGGCGCCATCGACGCGTTGCGCATCCCGGTGGAATACCTTGCCGAACTCTTCACCGCCGGCGACGCGGACCGGGTCACCGCGGTGCTAAAGAAGCTCGCCGCGATGCGCTCCTTCATGCGGGGCATCAGCCTCGGCAACGACCCGGACGACTCCATCCCGGAGGACGTGGGGATGGACAGCCAGACGATGTACGAGATGTACCGGCTGATGGCGATCGCGAAGTACGAGGAGCGCTACGTGATCCCCAAGGCACACGTGGAGCAGGCGCACGACCTCGAGGAAATGGGCTGCTCGCTGGATTTTGAGGGCGGCCCGGGCATGCAGGACTCCTCGCCGTTTGGCGAGGCCAGCGGCCGGCCCGTCCCGGTGGCGGTGGAGACCTTCAACGCCCTCCGGGACCGGCAAACCTCCGGCGCCGCACCCGGCGAAACGACGCTGCGCGGACGGGTGAACCTGCTGAATTGGGACGGCACGGGAGCGCCGGCCGGGCTGTTCCCGGACAAGCGGCCCGAACCGGGCACTCTGGCGGCGGCGGAGGACCAGCCGTGAGCCGCCGCGAACAGGTCGTCTACCTCGCCGCGGCCTGGTGCCTGTCCTACCCGGACGAGGAACTGATCGGGCGGGTGCCGCTGATGCGGGCCGCGCTGGCCGAGTTTCCCGGCGCCGGGGCGGACTTCGCCGAGGTGCTGGACCGGCTGGACGCCACCCCGCCGCTGGAGCTGCAGGCCCACTATGTGCGCGAGTTCGACCTCGGCAAGCGCCACGCCCTGCACCTGTCCTACTGGACCGACGGAGACACCCGGCGCCGCGGCGAAGTGCTGGGGAACTTCAAGAAGACCTACCGGCAAAGCGACATCCTGGTGGACACCCACGGTGAACTGCCCGACTACCTCCCGATGGTGCTGGAATACGCCGCACTGGTGGACCTGGCGGCCGGCCGCGAGCTGCTGAGCCGGTTCCGGGCCAGCCTGGAGATGCTGCGCTTCGGCCTGCTCCGGGACGACCTCCCACACGCCCGGATCCTGCGGGCCGTCTGCGCCACCCTGCCCGGGAAATCACCCGCGGATGAGCAGGCCGTGATGCGGATGGCCGGCTACGGGCCGCCCACCGAGGCGGTGGGTTTGGACCCGTATGATCCGCGACTGTTGCCCGTGAAGGGGGCCTGACCATGCTGGCATTCGAGGCCGAGCCCGGATCCGCCGTCGAAATCTCCGCCTTGGACATCGTGCTCTGGGGCGTACTGCCCTACGTCATGGTCGTTGTGCTGGTGGGCGGCCTCATCTGGCGCTACAAGTACGACCAGTTCGGCTGGACCACGCGGTCCTCCCAGCTCTACGAATCCCGGCTGCTGCGGATCGCCTCGCCGTTGTTCCACTTCGGCCTGCTCGCCGTGATCGCGGGGCACTTCTTCGGCCTGGTCATTCCGATGGCGTGGACCCAGGCCGTGGGCATGAGCCAGGAGTTCTACCATTTCAACGCCCTCCTGGTTGGCGGCATCGCCGGGGTGGGGACCCTGGGCGGCATCATCCTGCTGATCTACCGGCGCCGCACCACCGGTCCGGTCTTCATGGCCACCACCAGGAACGACAAAACCATGTACGTCGTGCTCACCGGCGCGATCGTGTTCGGGCTCTGGACCACCCTGGCGAGCGTCTTCGAGGGCGAACACGGGCACAACTACCGCGAGACCGTGGCGCCGTGGTTCCGTTCGCTGTTCATCTTCCAACCCGACATCGCGGCGATGGCGGCGGCGCCCTTCTCCTTCCACCTGCACACCCTGGTGGGCATGGCGCTGTTCGTCATCTGGCCCTTCACCCGCCTGGTCCATGCGTTCACGGCGCCGTTCCACTATCTTTTCCGGCCGTACATCGTTTACCGCTCCCGCGACCGGGACCGGGACGGCAGCCGGGCCGGCGCGGCTGCCACGCGGTCCTCCGGCACCGCCGCCCGCCGCGGCTGGTCCGCCGTCGGGACCCGCGACCGGGACACCCGCAACCGCTGAGGTGCCGGCTATGCCGCAGCTTCCCGAAGCCTTCCCGAACCCTTCCCGAACCGAAAGGAGACCTCCGTGGCCGGAGCAGCGACCCCGTCCGCAACCGCGCCGGCAGGCCAGACGCTCAACCTGGTGCTCGCCACCGCGGCCTCGGTGGCCGGTTTTTGGGCCTGGAATTCCGTGGCCACGCTCGGGGCCTTCTACACCCAGAACCTCCAGCTCAACCCCGCCACCACGGGCATCCTCGTCGCCATGCCGGTGTTCGTCGGCTCGCTGGGCAGGATCGTCGTCGGCGCCCTGACAGACAAGTACGGCGGCCGCGCCCTCTTCAGCTTCGTGCTGCTGGCGGCCATTGTCCCGATTCTGCTGGTGGCCGTCGGGGGCACCATCCGCTCCTTCGCGCTGGTGCTCGGCGCCGGGCTGCTGCTCGGGGTGGCCGGCACCGTGTTCGCCGTCGGCATCCCCTTCGTCAGCGCTTGGTACGAACCGTCACGGCGCGGCTTCGCCACCGGGGTGTTTGGTGCCGGGATGGGCGGCACCGCCCTGGCCGCGTTCCTGAACCCGCGGCTGGTCGCCTGGATCGGTTACTTTCCGACGCACCTGCTGATCGCCGGAGTCCTGGCCGTCATGGCCGCGCTGGTCTGGTTCCTGATGAAAGAGTCCCCGGCGTGGAGCCGCCAGGACGCGCCGGTCATGCCCAAGCTGCTCGACGCCGCAAAAACCCCGGTCACCTGGAAGATGTGTTTCCTCTACGCCGTCGTATTCGGCGGATTTGTGTCCTTCGCGACCTACCTGCCGACGTACCTGCGGGACATCTACAGCTTCGACCCGAGCGCCGCCGGCGCGCGTACCGCCGGCTTCGCCTTGGCCGCCGTGCTGGCCCGGCCCATCGGGGGAGTGCTCGCGGACCGGTTCGGCCCCAAGCCCGTGGTGGTGGTCTCGCTCGCCGGCGTCGCCGTGCTCGCCTGGGTGGTGAACCTGCAGCCCGACGGCGATGTGCCCGCCGGCCTGACGTTCGTCGCCATGGCGGCCGCCCTGGGGCTGGGCACCGGCGGCGTCTTCGCCTGGGTCGGGGTGCTCGCCCCGGCCGGCAAGGTCGGCAGCATCAGCGGGGTGGTCAGCGCCGCCGGCGGCCTGGGCGGCTACTTCCCGCCGCTGGTGATGGGAGCCACCTACGACGCCGCGACCCGCAGCTACTCGATCGGGCTGATGCTGCTCGTGGTCACGGCGCTCGCGGCGCTGGCGTTCACGGTCTTCGCCATGCATGGCCGCGTCAAGGCCACAGTCGCGCACGCCTGACGGCCAAGCGGGCCGCCGAGCTGACCGGTGGGCTCAGAGCGTCTTCCGGGTGAAGAGGGAGTCGCCGTGTACCTCGTCCAGGTCCACCCGGCCGGTTTCGACGAAGCCAAGTTTGGCCAGGACGCGGCGTGACGGGGTGTTCCAATCGCGGACGGTGGCCCAAAGGCAGGGGTAACCGACTGCCTGCGCCTGCTGCAGGACGGCCCGGGAGGCCTCGCTCGCCAACCCCTGCCCCCAGACCCTTCGTAGGAACTCGAACGCGAGTTCCGGCTCCCCGTCCTGCCCATGCCGATTGGGAATCAGCCCGCAGTAGCCGATGACCTGCCCCGAACTTTTTTGCTCCGCCGCCAGCAGCCCCGGGAAGGGGAGCCCGTCGTACCGACGGATCCCGTCGGCGATTTCCTCCAGCGTGGGGTGGCCGTCGGGACTGATGCGGCGATGCGGCGGGACACGGGGGTCGCGTTCGGTCCAGAGCTCGTGCTGGACCGCGGCGTCGGACACGCGCAATGGCCGCAGCAGCAACCGGCCGGTTTCGAAGGCGGCCTCCGGGCGGGGTGTCTGTGCCGGATCCATCCGGGTCAGCCGAAGACGAAGTGCGCGGCGGTAAAGATGGCCAGCCCGGCGAGGGCGCCCACCACGGTGCCGTTGATCCGGATGAACTGCAGGTCCTTGCCCACCTGGAGTTCGATCTTCTGCGAGGTCTCCTCGGCATCCCAGCGGGCCACGGTATCGGTGATCACGCCGGCAATGTCCGAGCGGTAGTTGTTCACCAGGTACCCGGCGGCGTCGCCGATCCAGGTGTTCACCTTGCCGGCCAGCTCGGGGTCGACCACCAGCCGGGTGCCGAAGTCGTGCACGGCGGCCTTGAACTTCACCGTCAGTTCGCTGTGCGGATCGTCGACGGCGGCCAGCAGTGCGGCCTTGACCGTGCCCCAGGTGCGGGAGGCGAGTTCGCGGACCTCCGGGTCGCCCAGCACCTGCGCTTTGACGCCCTCGGCGCGGGCGATCATGACCGGATCGTGCTGCAGGTCCTGGGCCAGTTCTTTGAGGTATTTGTCGATGGAGAGCCGGACCTGGTGTTGCGGATCCGCCTGCACGGCCCGGGTGAATTTCAGGATCTCCACGTAGACCTTGTCGCCTACGAGCCCGTCCACGAACGTAGGCACCCAGGTGGGGGAACGGTCCGTGACCAGCCGGTTGACCGTTTCGTGGTTGTCCCGCACCCAGTCCACCGTACGGTCCACGAGCAGGTCCACGAGAGCGTGGTGGTGGCCGTCGTCGAACACGCGCTGGGCGAGCCGGCCCACCGGCGGTCCCCACGGCGGCGCCAGCAGGTGCCGGCGGACCATGCCCTCGATGACGGCTTGGACGTCGTCGTCGTTCAGCACCGTGAAGGCGCCGCGGATCACGGCGGCACCTTCCTTGGCCACCCGCTCGGCTCCGCCGGCCCCGGACAGCCAGCCGCCGACCTTGCGCGCAATGTCAACGCTGGCCAGTTTCTCCTTCACCACCTGTTCGGAGAGGAAGTTGGTCTCCACGAATTCGCCCAGCGACGCCCCGATCTGGTCCTTGCGCCGCGGGATGATCGCGGTGTGCGGGATCTTCAAGCCCAGCGGGTACTTGAACAGGGCCGTCACCGCGAACCAGTCCGCGAGGGCGCCCACCATGCCGCCCTCGGCCGCTGCCCGGACGTACTCAAGCCACGGGTACTGCTTCTGCAGGGCGAAGGCGAGTACGAAAATGACGGCCATGCCGATCAGCAGCGACACCGCCAGCAGCTTCATCTTCCGCAGCGCCGCGGCCTTTTCTGCGTCCGCGGCGGAGAGTCGGTGTTCGACGCCGGCCGGGGGGACGGCGGGACGGGCGGGTCGTTCAGTGTTCACCTGCATGTGCCCAGCCTAGCCGCGCATCCGTAACCGACGTCCGCTAACGTGTCAGCATGACTACCGAGGAGTCCGCCGCCGCCCGCCCGCTGGTCTACGCCCACCGGGGCGCCAGCGGAGCCTTCGCCGAGCACACCCGTGCCGCCTATTTGCAGGCGATCGCCGATGGGGCCGACGGCGTCGAATGCGACATCCACCTGACCCGCGACCAGCACGCGGTGCTGCTGCACGACGCCAACCTGGACCGCACCTCGGACGGCACCGGCCCGGTCGCGGACCACACCCTGGCGGAGCTGCGGCTGCTGGACTTCTGCTCCTGGAAGGGCGCCCGGATTCCCGAGGAGTACGGCGCCCGGTCCGAGCAGTTCCTGACCCTCCCCGAACTGCTCGACATCCTGCGCCTGGCCGGCCGCGAGATCGGCCTGGCGATCGAACTCAAGCACCCCAGCCCCTACCAGCTCAAGCTCGAGGACCGGGTCCTGGCTGTCCTCGAGTCCGAGGGCTGGGACCGGACCACCTCGATGCTGGACAACATCCGGGTCTCCTTCATGAGCTTCAGCCCCGACTCGGTGAAGCACCTGCTCCAGAGCGTGCCCGCCGCGGCCATCTGCCAGCTCGTGGACGACGTGAACGTGGAGGAAATCCGCGAAGAACTCGGCCTCGGGGCGATCACCGGCGGCGCCCTCGCCAACGTCATGAAAGCTGCGCAGACCGAGGGGGAGCGGATCCTGGACGACTGCGAGGTGGGCCTGGCCGGGCCCGGCATCGGCTACGTGCGCGGACACTCCCGCACCGTCCGGCGCTGGCTCGAATCGGGCCGCCGCTTCCGGGTCTGGACTGTGGACTCGGCAGACGATGTCGACCTGTGCCGTGAACTGGGCATCCACGAGATCACCACCAACCGACCCGCCGAGGTCCGCGCCCAGCTGCTCGCCCCGCTCTAGGGCATTGCTGCGGGCCGGGGGCCACGCCCGGGGCATGAGGGCAGCCCTCTGCCCCCCCGCGGCGAGGTCGGAACGGTGCCCTTAGGCGGCCAGATCCCGCCGTCGCCAGCCCAGGTAACCCAGCGCGGCGAGCCCGACGGCGACGGCGGTCAGGCCCAGCAGTGCCGGCACCGCGTCGGTGCCCACCGGCAGCAGTGGGGAGTGCCGGAACGGGGAGAGGTCCATCAGCCATCCCGGGGCGTTCCAGAGCACGCCGAACTCTCCGAGCGCCACGAAGGCAAGCAGCACGCCCCAAACCGCGCCGGCCAGCCGGGGCACCCAGCCAAACACTGCCAGCGCCACGCTGGTCAGCACCCACGCGGCGGGGATCTGCGCGAGCGAGGCGACCATGGCGCTGCCCACCAGCCCGCTGTCCTGGACGGCGGCTGCGGCGCCGACACCGATCGAGACCCCGGCCAGCACCATCAGCACCGCGACCCCGGCCAGCGCAAAGATATAGTGGCTGCTCGCCCAGCGGCTGCGCGTGGTGGCCGTCCCCAGCAGTGCTTCGGTGTGCCCGGCGGACTCCTCGCTGCGCAGATGGTTCACCGACGCCACCCCGTAGGCCGCGGCGAGCAGGCCCATGATGCTGATCTCGGCGGCCAGGAAGGCGTCCCGCAGCGCGGACGCGCCGCCGATCAGTTTGATCAGCTCCTGCGCGTTGGGGGAACTGAGCATCTCCGCCACGTTGCTGACCAGCGAGCCGATAACGACGCCGAAGACGACGAACGCCGCTGCCCAGGCCAGCCACACCCTGTGCTGCAGGCGCACGGCCAGAGCCCAGACCCCGGAGAGCGAGCCGACGGCGGGGCCGGGACGCTCGTCGCGGAGCCCCGCGCCCAGGTCCCGGCGTGCCCGGAGCACAAAGGCCGCCGGGATGAGGAGAAGGCAGAGTGCGACCGGCAGCGCCAGCACCCACCATCGGTCCCCGGCGAACGCACGGATCTGCTGGTTCCAGCCGATCGGCGAAAGCCAGGAGAGGAACGATGGGCCCGGTTCGGCAAGGTCTCCGACGGCGCGCAGGCCGTAGGTGACGGCGACGACGCCAACGCTCAAGCCGGTGGCAGCGCGGGCGCTCGCGGTCAGTTGCGCGGCTACGCCGGCCACGGCGCTGAAGGCCATCCCGGTGGCGGCCCAGCCGAGGCCGAAGGCCAGCGACCCGGCAGCTGGCAGGCCGCCGGCGGCGAGGGCGGCGGCGGACAGCAGTCCCACGCCCAGGCTGGCGCCCAGGCCGATCATGAGGGCGGCGGCCAGGGCGGCGTCGCGTCCCAGCCGGCCGCCGCCGAGCAGCTCCAGCCGTCCGCCCTCCTCGTCTGCCCGGGTATGTCGGATGATCAGGATGACCATGAGGACCGCGAGGATGGCGGTCATGAACGCGGTGTATTTGATCACCGAGAGCGCCCCAAGGGAGGCAGGATCGTAGATGCGACCGAACATCGCCACCATTGACGCGGTGGCGTTCACCGCATTGGCGGCTTCGATCCGGCTCCGGACGTCGGGGTAGAGGTCCGCGCCGGCCACCGCCGTCGAGTAGGCAACGACGGCGAATCCCAGCACCCACACCGGCAGCAGCCAGCGGTCCCGCCGCAGCCACAGCCGGACCAGCGTTCCGGTGCCGGCCAGCGTCTCAGGCATTGCCGGATCCCGGCGCGGCAGGCCCCGCAGCCGCGGATCCCACGGCTTCGGCCCCGGTGTCCCGCGGGGCCGCCCCGGTCCCGGCGTTAACTGAGCCGTTCCCGGGGCCATAGTGCCGCAGGAACAGGTCCTCCAAGGTCGGCGGCTGGCTGGTCAGCGCCCGCAGCCCGGCCGCGGTAAGGGCCTGCAGGAAAGGGCCCAGCCCGGCGGGATCCACCTGGGCGCTAACCCGGTGGTTGACCACCACCACATCGTGCACGCCGGGCAGCAGTTCCAGCCCCGGCGGCACGGCGGCGACGTCGGCGGTGACGGCGGTTCGGGTCAGGTGGCGCAACTGCTCGAGCGGGCCGGCCTCCACCACCCGACCGGCGCGGATGATGCTCACCCGGTCGGAGAGCGCCTCGGCTTCGCTGAGGATGTGGCTGCTCAGCAGCACGGTGCGCCCCTGTGCCCGGAGTTCGCGGACGCAGCCCCGGAAGGCGTCCTCCATCAGCGGGTCCAGTCCGCTCGTGGGTTCGTCCAGCAGGAACAATTCGGCGTCGGTGGCCAGCGCGGCGACAAGGGCCACCTTCTGCCGGTTGCCCTTGGAATAGGTGCGGGCCTTCTTGGTCGGATCCAGCTCGAAAAGCTCCAGCAGACGGTCCCGCCGTGCCCGGTCCTGGCCGCCCTGCAGCTTGCCCAGGAGACCGATCACCTCGCCGCCGGTCAGGTTGGGCCACAGGGCCACGTCGCCGGGAACGTACGCCAGCCTGCGGTGCAGCGTCGCGACGTCGCGCCAGGGATCCAGTCCCAGCACCCGGATGGATCCGGCGTTAGACCTCAGCATGCCCAGCAGCAGCCGCAACGTGGTGGACTTGCCGGAACCGTTGGGTCCCAGGAAGCCATGCACTTCGCCGGCGGCCACCTCGAAGTCCAGGCCGTCGAGGGCGGTCACGGCCCCGAAACGCTTTACGACGCCGGTCATCTGCACGACACTGCTCATAGTCAACAAGGTACTCCCGGGCACCGCTCCCGGACCCCTGCGGAAGGTCCTGCTTTCGCGGCCCACGCCCGGGTGGCGCAGCGCACCCGGCGCAGGTTAAGGCCCCGGTTACCGGGCGCCCCGCCGCTGTGGTTGCATGGTTGCATGCCTTTCCGCTGGTCCCCCCGGGCAACCCAGACACTTTCCGCGGCCGCCCTGAGCGGGCTGCTGCTGGCCAGCGCGGCCAAACACTTCCGCGATCCGGACTTCTTCACCCCGGTGGTCCCGGAGTTCCTCTGCCGCGACGACTCAGGCAGCCGGCGCAATGGACCCCTCGCCGTGCTGTCCCGGGAGGAATGGGTGGCGGCGAGCGGTCTGCTGGAGGTCGGCGCCGCCGTCGGACTCCTGATCCCGCCCACCCGCCGTGCGGCGGCCGGCTGCGTCACCGGAATGTTCACCGCCTTTCTTGCCGGACACCTGGACGCGCTTCGCAGGGCGTTCGGACCCGGGGGAACGCCCGCGCAGCGCCGCATCCACAGCCTGCGGCTGCCGCTGCAGGCACCGCTCATCGCCTGGGCCTGGAGCCTGACGAAGCCGGTCCCGAAGCGTCGGCGCCGGTGAAGCTCGCGCAATCCCCGGCCGTCCGGGTGGGACTCTCCATCAGCATCGCCACCGGGCTCTACGGGGTGTCCTTCGGGGCGCTGTCCGTCACCTCCGGCCTCGATTTCTGGCAGACCATGGCCCTGAGCCTGCTGCTCTTCAGCGGCGGCTCGCAGTTCGCGTTCATCGGCGTCGTGGCCGGGGGCGGCTCCGGCGTCGCGGCGATGAGCGCCGCCACCCTGTTGGGCATGCGCAACGGCATCTACGGGATGCAGCTCAACGCCTTGCTCCAGCCGCGGGGCTGGCGCCGGTTCGCCGCCGCCCACGTGACCATCGACGAATCGACGGCCACGAGCACCGGCCAGACCGACCCGGCGGAGCAGCGCCGGGGTTTCTGGACGGCGGGGCTGGGCATCTTCGTGCTGTGGAATCTGTTCACCGCCGTCGGCGCGCTGGCCGGCAGCGCCCTTGGCGACCCGAAGCAGTGGGGGCTCGACGGCGCCGCGGTGGCGGCGTTCCTCGGCCTGCTGTGGCCGCGGCTCAAGGGCCGCGAACCCGTCGCGATCGCCGTCGTCTGCGCCCTGGCAACCGTCCTGGCCGTCCCGCTCGTGCCAGCCGGGGTGCCCATCCTGGTCGCCGCGTTCGTGGCGGCGGTGGTCGGCTGGTTCAGTCACGGCCGCAGCGACGAGGGCCTCGAACCCGACGTCGACCCGTATGCCGAGGAGCATGAGGCTGTCCGTCGCTCCGGACACAGCCCGGGGGAGGCCTCATGACGCTCTGGCTCTGGCTCCTGCTGTCCTGCGTGCTGGCGTACGCCTGGAAACTGGTGGGATACCTTGTCCCCGCCAGCCTGCTGCGCAATCCGCGGATGTCCCGGATCGCCGGCACCATGACGATCGGGCTGCTGGCCTCCCTGACCGTCGTGAACACAGTGGCGTCCGGGCAGTCCCTGGCGCTGGACGCGCGGCTCGGTGCCCTGGCCGCGGCCGCCGTCGCCCTGTGGTTGCGGGCGCCGTTCCTGGTGGTGGTCCTGGCTGGCGCCGGCGCGGCGGCCGGGCTGCGGTTGCTCGGCTGGAACTGACGCTCCGCCGTCGGGCGCTCAACGGTCTTTAGCCCCTAGCCGGGCCGGGCGCCCAATGGGAGCATTCGATGATGACCGAAAAAGACGTTCCGAATGCCGCTGCGTCCGGGCCGGGCGATGCGGACGCGGTGACCCCGGAAGCCGCGGGAGCGGATGCCGCCGGGAAGGCGCACCATTCCAAGCCGCATGAGCACTTCGTTTCCCCGGGCGCGGAATCCACTCGGGAACTGCGCGAAATGGCCCGCCGCCGCCGTGAGGCCGAAGAGAAGCTGCAACAGCATTTGCAGGAGGCGCACCACCTGCACGAGGTCAAGGAAAAGCCCGCGGAGGATCAGGGCGGGCACTGACGGGTTCAGTTTCAGGGGTCGGCGGGACGGCGGCAGCCGGACTCCGGCTGCCGCCGCTCATCAGGCGTCGACGGTCACGACAATCTTGCCGCGGGTGTGTCCTTCCATGCTGAGGCGGAAGGCGTCTGCCGACTGCGCCAGCGGGAAGGTCTGCGCCACCTCGACCCGGAGCTTGCGCTTATCGACCAGCTCGGCGAGCTCCCGCAGATCGGCGCCCACGGGGTTCACCCACATCCAGGTGCCGCCGTGCTGCTCAACGTCGCTGTCAGCGATGGAGGCGTGCCGGCCGCCGTCGGCCAGCACCGCCAGGGTGGTGTCGAGGTTGCCGCCGACGAAGTCCGCCACGATTTCCACTCCTTCGGGGCGAAGTGCCCGCACCCGGTCCGCGAGCCCATCACCGTAGCTGACGGGTTCGGCGCCGAGGGAGCGCAGGAACTCGTGGTTCTTTTCTGATGCCGTCGCGATCACATGGGCACCCGTCGCCGCGGCGATCTGGATTCCGAGGGACCCGACGCCGCCGGCCCCGCCATGGATCAATACGGTCTCGCCGGCCTTGAGGCCCAGGCGCGTGAGGACCTGATAGGCCGTCAGTCCCGCCAGGGGAAGCCCGGCGGACTCGTTCCACCCCAGCGAGGCGGGCTTGCGGGCGAGGAGGCGTTCCGGGAGGGCGATGTATTCAGCGAAGCTCCCGCCGTGGACATAGTCTTTGCGGCCATAGGCGATGACTTCATCGCCGGGCTGGAAATGCGGCGCGTCGATGCCGACCGATTCCACGACGCCGGCCACATCCCAGCCGGGAATCGCCGGGAACTGCAGGTCCATGACGGCATCCAGGTAGCCGGCCATGATCTTCCAGTCGACCGGATTTACCGAGGCTGCCTTGACCTTGACCAGGACCATGCCCGGCCCGACCTTTGGCATCGGGCGGTCGGCCAACTCGAGGACGTCCGGATTTCCATATTCGCTGTACGTTATCGCCTTCATGCAGGCGTCAACGACTGCTTCCGGGACCCTATTCCGCGTCCGGCCAACGAGTGGGCCAGCTCACCGGGCGGTGCCGAGGCCGGCCAGTTTCAGGATCAGCTGCAGGCCCTCCGGCGTCCCGGGCCAGTGCCGTTCGACGGACTCCGCGCCGGCCCGGGCGACCACGGAGCGCAGCACCAGGGCGACGATCACGACGTCGTCCGCGTAGCCGATGACGGGCAGGAAGTCGGGCACCAGGTCGATCGGCGAGAGCAGGTAGGCCAGCAGCAGGGCGAGCCGGACGCGCACGCCCACCGCGACGGTGCGGTCGGCCACCAGCCGCCGGATCAGCCGGAGCAGGTCCGGCAGCAGCCGCAGGGCGTCCTTCATGGTGACAGTTTCGGGGTGCCGCCGCGCGTAGCCCCAGAGCAGCACCAGCAGCGCGGCATACACCAGCAAGAGGCCGCCGAGGACGCCGGCAGCGGTTTCCCATGTCATGGGCTCAACGGTACGTGTTTCAGTAGGTAGAGCCGAAGCCGACGCCGAATGCGGTGCCGTACGCGGTCCCTGGCACCAGCGACTGCGGTGGCAGCGGACGATCGGGCCGTTCTGCGCGGATGGCGTCCTCGACCAGGGCGACCGGACGGCGCCAGGCATCCGAACCTGCCTCCATCGTGTCCACCACGCCGATCAGCATGGCCAGCAGCCGGATCATGTCCGTCATCGAGATGTCGCTGCGCAGCGTGCCCTGGCCCTGGCCGCGGCCCAGCAGCACGGCCACCGATTCGATCAGGTCGCCGGTGATGCCGGTCAGCACGCCGCGGCGGCCGGCCACCGCGCCGAGGAGGTTGGCTTCGTCGCTGGCAACCCCCATCAGCGCGTCGACGACGCGGAACAGGCCCTCCGCCGCGTCCTTGCCGGCCAGGGCCTCTTCGATGACCGGGTTCACCCGCAGTTTCAGCTGCTGGTGCAGCGCGGCAAGCACGAGTTCTTCCTTGTCGGCGAAGTTCCGGAACAGCGTCGCGGGGCCCACCCCGGCCGTGACGGCGATGGTCTGGAGCGGGACTTCGGGGCCGTGCTCACGGAAGCACTGGCGGGCCGCGGCAATGATCTTGTTGACGTTGCGCGCTGCATCCGCACGGAGCGGCCTGCGGTCTACTGCCCGGTTCATTTGCTCAGGGTAGCAACGCGGAGGTGGAGGAAACCTGTTACCGGCGGGTACGCCCAATTGTGACGTGTCGGCCCGAGATTGCGGGCCCGGGCAGGCCGGATCCCGCGTGGCAGACTGGAGCCATGTTGCTTGCATTTTCTGTCGCACCCTCCGGCCGTCCCAGCGGCGCTCCCGCCGGCTCCGAAGCCGACGACGCCTCGGTCCACCATGCCGTCGCCGAGGCGGTGCGGATCGTCCGTGAGTCCGGGCTGCCGAACCACACGGACTCGATGTTCACCACCATCGAGGGCGAATGGGATGAGGTGTTCGACGTCGTGAAGCGCGCCACGCAAGCCGTGGGCCGCTATGGCAGCCGCGTCTCGCTCGTGATCAAGGCCGACATCCGCCCGGGCTACACGGGCGAACTGACCGGGAAACTGGACCGGCTGGAGAAGGCCCTGGGCGAGTAGCCGCTCCGGGCCTGGGCCGGGCGGCCGCCGGCCCTACCCACCGGCGGGGGTAGCTGAAAGACTGGGCCGCATGATCGAGCATCAGCCCACATCCCGCTGGATCGCCGTCGAGGAGTACCTCTCCGGCGTGGTGGTCCGGCCCGATACCTCGCTGCGGCGCGCCGTGGCCGCCGCCCTGGAAGCAGGGATGCCGCCCATCGAGGTCGCCCCGAACGCCGGCAAGCTCCTGAAGCTGCTGGTCCAGCTTTCCGGCGCCCGCCGGGTGCTGGAGATCGGCACGCTGGCCGGGTTCAGCACCATTTGGATGGCACAGGGCCTGCCCGACGGCGGCCGGCTTGTCACCTGCGAATACCTGCCCCGGCACGCCGAAGTGGCGCGCGCCAATCTCGACCAGGCCGGGCTGGGCCACCTCGTGGAAATCCGGCTGGGCGCGGCCCTGGACACGCTGCCCGCGCTGGAAAGCGAGGGCGCCGGGCCTTTCGACTTTGTGTTCATCGACGCGGACAAGGAACACAACCTGCAATACCTGGACTGGGCCATCAGGCTGGGCCGGCCCGGCACCACGGTGGTGATGGACAACGTGGTGTGGGAGGGCGCGGTGCTGGACCCGGCCCTGGATCCTGTCAACGCCCCGGGGATCATCGCGGCGCTGGAGATGATGGGCGAGGACCCGCGGCTGGACGCCACCGTGATCCAGACTGTCGGCTCCAAGGGCTGGGACGGCTTCGCGCTCGCCCGCGTGCGGTAGTGCGGGGTGGTGTGCGGTACGGCGGCCCGGTCCGGCGGGCGAGAACCGGGCGAAGTGCTAAGTATGCTTAGATTTACCCAGCGGCGGCTTCGACCGGCCGCTACAGGCACGGACAACACCAGGCGCACATCGCAAAGGACACGGACGAGGCAATGAACGCGACCCAGGAAGCCCGCCCTCCCAAGGCCGTGCGGATCAGCTCCACGCCGGGCGAGCTGGCCGGGATCTCACCGCTGCTGGACGCCGCCGAGGCGGGCGTCGGGGACGTCCCGGCCCTGCTGGCACTCGCCAAGGACGCGGGGGAGTGCGCCCCGAAGCCCGGGGCGGGCAACACCGCGTTGCTGTGGGAGATCCTCGCGTCGGTCACCGCCGTCGACGTCGCCGCCGGACGGATCCTGGAACCCCACCTCGACGCCGCCGCGATCCTCGCCCAGGCCGCTGCGGCGGATTTCGATGATGCCCCCGCCGATCTCCCCTTCGACGGCACCTGGGGCGTTTTCGCCGCCGAGGCCCCCGGGCTGAGGCTGGAAGCCAAGGACGCCGGCGGCGCCGTCGTGCTGACCGGCTCCAAACCGTGGTGCTCCATCGCCGCGCAGCTCGACCACGCGGTGCTGACCGCGCATCTCGACGGCGGCGGCCGCGCCGCCTTCGCCGTCGACCTGCACGCCGCCGGGGTCGGCTTCGCGGACCCGGAATGGACCAGCCTGGGCCTGCGCGAGGTCCCCAGCGGCACCGTGCACTTCGACGCCGTGCCGGCCATACCGCTCGGCCCGGCCGGCTGGTACTACCAGCGTCCCGGGTTCGCCTGGGGCGGCATGGGGGTCGCCGCCTGCTGGTTCGGCGGCGCCGTCGCCGTGGCCCGCAACTATGTTGAGTCCCTGAAACAAGCGGCCGACGGCGGCCGCGAACCGGACCAGCTCGCCCTCGCCCACCTCGGCGAAATCGACCGCACGCTGACCGGGCTCACCCAGTACCTCGCCCGGACCGCGGCCCGGATCGACGCCGGGGAGCTCTCCGGCGCCGGCGCGTGGAGCGAGGCGCTGCGCGTCCGCGGCAGCGTGGCCGCCGCCGTCGCACGCATCCAGTCGCTGGTCAGCCAAAACCTAGGGCCCGCCCCGCTGGCCTTCGACGCACGCTACGGCAAACGCATGGCCGACCTCTCCCTCTACGTCCGGCAGCACCACGCCATGCGCGACGACGCCCAACTCGGCGCCCTGACGTTCAAAGGGGACCACCCATGGTGAGCTTCACGCACAACGACGCCGGGACGCCCGAAGAGGACTGGGCCCGCAGCGGCGCCGCCGCCCTGCCGGAACTCCCGCTCGACGCCGGGGAGCTGACCGGCACGGCGTTCATCGTCCTGGCCGCCCACCCCGACGACGAATCCCTCGGTGCCGGCGGCCTGATGGCCCGGCTGCACGGGCTCGGCGCGGAGGTGCGGGTGCTGCTGTGCACGGCAGGGGAGGCCTCCCACCCCGATTCGCCCAGCACCACACCGAAACAGCTTGCCGACCTGCGGCTGCGCGAATTCGCCGGCGCCCTCGGGCGGCTCGTCCCGGACGCCGGCTGGCAGTACCTCGGGCTGCCGGACGGGAAGCTCGCGGGCCACCGGGACCAGGTCCTCGCCGCGATCCGCGAGGCCGCGGCTGCCACCGGCCGGCCCGCGGACCGCGTCGTCCTGGTGGCGCCCTACCGGAACGACGGCCATACCGACCACGACGCCCTGGGCTCCGCCGCCGCGGAAGCGGCAGCCGCCTCCGGCTACGGGCTGCTGGAGTACCCGGTCTGGTACTGGCTCTGGGCCGGCCCCGAGGACCCGGCCTGGCAGTCCTGGCTGCGGCTCCCGCTGACCCCGGCCGAGGCGCAGGCCAAGGCGCAGGCCATGGCGGCGCACACCTCGCAGGTCCGGGCGCTCTCGGACCAGCCGGGGGACGAAGTGCTGCTCCCGCCGGCCTTCCTGCAGCACTTTTCCCGGCATTGGGAGACCTTCGCCTGGCAGCGGCCCGGCACTCCGGCTGTCCCACCGGCCGGTGCGGCGGCACACGCCGCAGTCGCGCCCTCCGCCTACGCCGCGGCGGACGCGGAGGGCCTCTTTGACACCGTCCACGCCCGGAGCGAGGATCCCTGGGAGTACGCCACCAGCTGGTACGAACACCGCAAGCGCGCGCTGACGCTCGCGGCGCTCCCCGGCCGGAGCTACTCCGCCGGCCTGGAAATCGGCTGCTCGATCGGCACCCTCAGCGTGGAACTCGCCGAACGCTGCGGCAGCTTCCTGGCCGTCGACGCGAGCAGCGCGGCACTGGCCCACGCCGCCCGGCGGCTCGCGCACCTGCCGGCCGCGCGGACCCGCCACCTGACGGTGCCGCAGGACTGGCCGGAGGGCGCATTTGACCTGATCGTGGTGTCGGAAGTGGGCTACTACCTCTCGCCGGAGGAGCTGGCGGCCCTGTTCGACCGGGTCGAGGCCACGCTGCTGCCCGGCGGCACCCTGGCGCTCTGCCACTGGCGGCACCCGATCGAGGGCTGGGAGCTCGACGGCGACACCGTCCACGCAGCAGCCCGCAGGCAACTTCGCTGGGCCGACGCCGGCCTCTACCGGGAGCGCGACTTCGTGCTGGAAGTCTTCCGCGCCCCGGAGCCGCTCGCGTGAGCAACGTGGCGGCCCCGGCCGGGCCCCCGCAACGACGCCCCGGCATCGACGCCGTCGCCGTCGTGATGCCGGCCCACAACGAGGACCAGCACCTGGACCGGGCGCTGCGGGCAGTGCAGCGCGCCGCCGACGAGCTGCAGCGGCAGCGGCCCGGCGTCGCCGTCCGGGTGACAGTGGTCCTGGACAGCTGCACCGACCGCTCCGCCGAGATCACCGCAGGTTACGTCGACGCCGACCCGCGCTTCGGCGCGCTCGACGTCCGGCTGCGCAGCGCCGGCGCGAGCCGGGCGGCAGGCGTCCGCGCCGCCGTGCTCGGCCCGCAACGGCGCGCCCCCGGCCAGCGTTCCGAACCGCGGCCCTGGCCGGGACGGACCTGGCTGGCCAACACCGACGCCGATTCGCAGGTCCCGGTGAACTGGCTGGTGCGGCAGCTCGAATTCGCCGAAGCCGGTGCCGACGCGGTGCTCGGCTCGGTGGAACCGGACCCGGTCGGGATGGACCCGGAACTGCTGCGCCGCTGGCTGGACCGCCACCCCTTCGAGGAAAACCACCCGCACATCTACGGCGCCAACTTCGGCGTCCGGGCCTCGGCCTATCTGGCCGCGGGCGGGTTCTCGCACCTGGAAACGCACGAGGACCGCACCCTGGTCCAGAGCCTGCGCAGCCTCGCCTTCACCGTCCTCGCAACGGACAGCATGCGGGTGCTGACCTCAGGCCGGACCCACGCACGGGCGCCCCACGGCTTCGGGACGTACCTGCGTTCGCTGGGACGGCAGCGGCCGCCTGCCGCCACTGGCAGCTGAGGGCGGGCCCGGCAACCGAAGCCGTTCCGGGGCAGCGTAGCCGCGCGCCGGCGCCCGGTGACCTTTGGCCCTAACCAGGGGTGCCGCGCCGGAGCATCCTCGGAGGCATGATGCACCTGGGCAGTGCCGGCGTTAGGTGCTGCGCATGACGGGCGGCGGACGGTGAACCCTGCCGCGGCCGGGCCGCTGCCCGGGATCTCCGGACTGAGCTCGGCGGAGGCTGCCCTGCGGCTGGAGCGTGCCGGGGCAAACCGGCTGCCCGAGGTCCGTGCCGTGCCGGGCTGGCGGCGGCTGCTGGCAGAACTGACCCACTTTTTTGCCGTCATGCTCTGGGTGGCGGCCGCCCTCGCCTTTGTCGCCGGCATGCCGCAACTGGGCATCGCCATCATCGTGGTGATCGTGGTGAACGGGGTATTCGCCTACATCCAGCAGGAGCGCGCCCAGCACGCGGCCGCCAAGCTGCGCGAATTGTTGCCCGCCATGGTCTCGGTGCGCCGGGACAATCGCATCGTCAAAGTGCACACCACCGAGCTGGTGCCCGGAGACGCCGTCGTGCTGGTTGCCGGCGATCGGGTGCCGGCGGATCTCCGCCTGGCCCTGGCTGCGGGCTGCACGGTGGACGAATCGATGCTCACCGGCGAAAGCGAAGCGGTCAGCAAGGCTGCGGGGGACACCGTGTTCGGTGGAACCTTCCTGGTCATCGGCACGGCCGAAGGGGTGGTGGCCAGCACCGGGGGACAGACACGGCTCGCCGAGATCGCGTCACTGACCGGCAAGGTCGAGGCGCCGCCGAGCCCGCTGGCCCTGGAACTGCAGCGGATTGTCAGGATTGTCGCCGGCGTGGCCCTGGGCATCGGCGCCTTGTTCTTCATCCTCTCGCTGCTGGTGGGCATCTCCTGGCGCGATGCGTTCCTCTTCGCAATCGGCGTGGCGGTGGCGCTGGTGCCCGAGGGCCTGCTCCCCACCGTCACCCTCTCGCTCGCCATCGGAGCCCAGCGGATGGCCGCGCGCAAGGCCCTGGTGCGGAACCTGCAGGCGGTCGAGACGCTTGGCTCCACCACGTTCATCTGCACGGACAAGACCGGAACCCTCACCCAGAACCGGATGAACGCCGTCGAGGTCTGGACACCCTCCGGGCTGCTCGGCGTCACCGGGAACGGCTACGCGCCGGAAGCCGAGGTCACGGGGGAGGGTGGCGCGGACGCCGGAGCGGCGGCGTTCCAGGCGGGGCAGCGGCTCAGCGCCGCCGCCCGTGCCGCCTCGGTGGGCCGGGCGGTCCCGCACGACGGGCAGTGGATCGCCGAGGGAGATCCGATGGAGGCCGCCATCGACGCGCTGGCCACGCGGCTGGCCGGCCCCGGCGGCGGGCCGGCGGAGCCAACGCCGTCGCACCGCTTCGCCTTCGATCCGCGACGGCTGCGCGAGTCCGCCATCGTCGGTACGACGCTGTTCGTCAAGGGGGCCCCGGAGTCCGTGATCCCCTTGTGCCGGGGCGACGGCGACAGTGAGGGCGACGGCGACGTGGACGGCGCCGGCGGCGCCGACCGTGCCCTGCAGATGGTGGACCAGATGGCCTCGCACGGGCTCAGGGTCCTCGCGGTCGCGCAGCGGAGCCTGCCCGGACCGGTGCGGGACGGCACGACGGCGGACGAAGTGGAGAGCGGGCTGACGCTGCTGGGCCTGATCGGCCTGCACGATCCGCCCCGCGCCGAGGTCCGGCTCTCGCTGCAGGCGGCCCGCGACGCTGGCATCAAGGTGGGTATGGTCACCGGCGACCACGCCTTCACGGCCGCCGCCATTGCCCGGGAAACCGGCCTGATCGGCTCCCCGGAGCTGGTGCTGGAGGGCCACAACCTGCCGGAGGATGACGAGGTCCTGGCCGCGTTGCTGGACCGCGACGGCGTCGTGGTCAGCCGGGTAACGCCGGAACAAAAGCTCCGGGTGGCCCGGCTGCTGCAGCACCGCGGCCACGTGCTGGCCATGACCGGTGACGGCGTCAACGACGGGCCTGCGCTGCAGCAGGCGGACATCGGCGTCGCGATGGGCCTCAGCGGCACGGATGTGGCCCGCGAGGCGGCGGACCTGGTGCTGCTCGACGACGACTTTGCGACGATTATCGCGGCCGTGGAGCAGGGCCGCGCCACCTACGCGAATATCCGCCGTTTCCTGACGTACCACCTCACGGACAACGTCGCCGAGCTGACGCCGTTCGTGTTCTGGGCCCTGTCCGGTGGCCGGTTCCCGCTGGCCCTGAGCGTGCTTCAGATCCTCGCCCTGGACATCGGCACCGACCTGCTGCCGGCCCTGGCCCTCGGCAGCGAAGCGCCCAGCAAAGGGGCCCTGAAACGTCCGCCGGAGCGCCGGCACCTGATGGACCGGGCCCTGATGTTTCGGGTCTTCGGCCTGCTGGGCCCGGTAGAGGCGCTGATGGAGATGACCGCTTACACCGCCGTTCTCTTCGGAGCCGGCTGGAGCCCCGGAGCCGCACTGCCGCCGTCGGACGCGCTGATGGCGGCCTCCGGCGCCGCGTTCACCACCGTGGTCCTGGCCCAGCTCGCCAACGCCTTCGCCTGCCGCAGCGCCACCTCCCCGCCCTGGCAGCTGGGCTGGTTCACCAACCGGCTGCTGCTCTGGGCCGTGCTGGCGGAGCTGGGGCTGCTCTCCGTCTTCCTGTTCCTTGGCCCTGTCGCCGGCCTGCTGGGGCATGCCCCGCCGACACCCGGCGGGCTGGCCGTGGCCCTCGCCGCCATTCCGGCGGTCTTGGTCGCGGACTGGCTCTACAAGCTGGCCCGGCACGGCACGTCCGGGCGGCCCGCCCAACGCGCCGGCTAAGAGGTCCAAAGCCTCTGACCCCACACCGCCCCGGGCCGCAGGATCGGACCATGGATGGACAAACGCCCAAAGGAGCGCCGGCATGCCCGAGCACGTGAAGTGGTTTGAAGAAATTGGCATGGGGGACGTCCCGCAGGTCGGCGGCAAGAACGCCTCCCTGGGCGAGCTCATCCAGTCCCTCAAGGCCCGGGGTGTGCGGGTTCCCGATGGCTTCGCCACCACCGCCGCGGCCTACCGGACCTTCGTCGCGGCGAACGGGATCGAACCGGCGATGCGCTCGCGGATCCTGGCCTACCGCTCCGGGGACGCGACGCTGCGCGAGACCGGGGAAGCCATCCGGGAGCTGTTCCTGGCCAGCGATTTCCCGCCGGACATCGCCGACTCCATCCGCTCGCACTACCGCGATCTGGGCCAGCGCGCCGGGCTGGAGCGGCTGTCGGTCGCGGTACGCAGCAGCGCCACGGCCGAGGACCTTCCCGATGCCAGCTTCGCCGGCCAGCAGGAAACCTTCCTGAACGTCACCGGCGACCGGGAACTGATGGACGCCTGCCGACGGTGCTACGCCTCGCTGTTCACGGACCGGGCCATCAGCTACCGGGAAGTCAAGGGCTTCGACCACCTCGACGTCGCACTCTCGATCGGGGTCCAGCGGATGGTGCGCTCCGACGTCGGCGCCTCCGGAGTGATGTTCTCGATCGATACAGACTCCGGGTTCCCGTGGGCTGCCGTGATCAGCGCCGCCTGGGGTCTCGGCGAGACGGTGGTGCAGGGCACGATCAACCCGGACAAGTACCTCGTCTTCAAGCCGCTCCTGAGCGAGGCCGCGGCGGCGGAAGGACCGGCGGAAGGGCTGGCGGAAAGGCCCAGCCCGATCATCGAAAAGACCCTCGGCTCCAAGGCGCAGAAGATGGTCTACAGCCGCGGCGGCCACGCCCGCACCCGCACCGTCGACACCTCGGAAGCGGAACGCCGGTCCTTCGTCCTGGCCGACGCCGAGATCCTCACCCTGGCCCGCTGGGCCGTGAGCGTCGAGGAGCACTACCGCCGGCCGATGGACATGGAATGGGCCCGGGACGGTGTGACGGGCGAGCTCTTCATGGTCCAGGCCCGGCCGGAGACGGTGCAGTCGCAAAAGACCGGTTCCCGCTTCACGCTCCACCACCTGCTGGAAACCGGGGCGGTGCTGGTGACCGGGGCGGCGATCGGCGACTCGATCGCGCAGGGGACGGCGTGCGTGATCAGGAGCGCCGCTGACATCGACAAGTTCCGGGACGGCGCCATCCTGGTCACCGAAATGACCGACCCGGACTGGGTGCCCATCATGAAGCGCGCCGCCGGGATCGTCACCGACCACGGCGGCCCCACCAGCCACGCGGCCATCGTGAGCCGGGAACTGGGGGTGCCCGCCGTCGTCGGGACCGGCAACGCCACCAGTGTCCTGGCCGAGGACCAGGCCGTGACCCTGTCCTGCGCCGAAGGCGATACGGGCCGCGTCTATGCCGGCAGCCTCGCGTTCGAAACCGAGGACGTGGATCTGGGCGAGCTGCCGGCGACGCGCACCAAAGTCATGGTGAACATCGCCAGCCCCGCGGCCGCCTTCCAGTGGTGGCGGCTGCCCGCGGACGGCGTCGGGCTGGCCCGGATGGAGTTCATCATCAGCGCCCTGATCCGGGTCCACCCGATGGCGCTGGTCCACCCGGAACGGGTCGCGGACCCGCAGGAAGCAGCGCAGATCCGGGAACTGACGCGCGGCTACGCCGATCCAGGCGACTACTTCGTGGACGCCCTGGCGCTGGGCATCGCGAAGATCGCCGCGCCCTACCATCCGAACCCGGTGATCGTGAGGCTCAGCGATTTCAAGACCAACGAGTACGCGCACCTGATCGGCGGCGCCTCCTTCGAGGAGGCCGAGGAGAACCCGATGCTCGGCTTCCGGGGTGCCTCGCGCTACTACGACGCGCGGTACCGGGAAGGCTTCGCGCTCGAATGCCGGGCGCTGAAACGGGTCCGGGAGCGGATCGGCTTCAGCAACATCATCGTCATGGTCCCGTTCTGCCGGACACCGCAGGAGGCGGACAAGGTGCTGGCGGTGATGGCTGAGAACGGGCTGGTCCGCGGCGAGCACGGCCTACAGGTGTACATGATGTGCGAGATCCCGTCCAACGTGGTCCTGGCTGAAAAATTCGCCACCCGCTTCGACGGCTTCTCGATCGGCTCGAACGACCTCACCCAGCTGGTCCTCGGCGTGGACCGGGACTCGGCGCAGCTGGCGGCGCTGTTCGACGAGCGCGACGAGGCCGTCATGGCGATGATCAGCGAGGCGATCCGGAAGGCGCACGCGGCAGGGATCAAGATCGGTATCTGCGGCCAGGGCCCCAGCAACCACCCGGAGTTCGCGGCGTTCCTGGTTGGCGAGGGCATCGATTCGATCTCGCTGAACCCGGACAGCTACCTCAGGACCGTCCCGCGGATCGCGGAAGCCGAGAAGCTGGCGTCCGCGGGCTAGGCCGGCCGGCCGGCCTGCCCGGCCGCGGGGTCCGCATCCCGGAGCCCAACGCCCGGAGCGCGTTCAGGATGGTGGCGAGGTCCACCACCTCCTGGGAGAGGGCGCCGGCGATCGCCGGAACGTAGCCCGCGGCTGCAGCCAGCATCAGCGCCACGCTCAGCGCGATGCCGATCCAGATGCTCTGCAGCGCCACCTTCACGGTGCGCTGGCCGATCCGCACGGCCGAGGCCACCTTGGACAGGTCGTCCAGGATGATCACGACGTCGGCGGACTCGCCGGCCGCCGTCGAACCCCGCGCGCCCATCGCGATCCCGACGTCGGCGACGGCCAGGACGGGGGCGTCGTTGACGCCGTCGCCCACCATCATGACCGGACGGCGGGGCAGAGAGCGCACGGCCTCCACCTTGTCCGGCGGCAGGCACTCGGCGCGGACATCGGTCAGCCCGGCCTCTGCCGCGATGTGCTCGGCGGTGGCGAGCGCGTCGCCGGTGAGCATGACCGTCCGGGTGGCGCCGAGTTCCCGGAGTTCGGCCACGGTGCGGCGGGTTTCCCCGCGGATCGGGTCGCTCATCACCAGGGCCCCGGCGAACTCCCCGGCCACACCCACGTAGATGGCGAGCTCGCCGCTGGCCAGCTCGGTTTCGACGACACCGGCGGCCGATTCCGACACGAAATTTGGCTTGCCGACGACGACGTCCCGGCCGTCGAAGCGCGCCCGGACGCCGTGCGTGGCGAATTCGGTGGCCTCCGTGGCGGACTCGAAAACCAAGCCACGGGACCGTGCCGCGTCCATCACCGAGGCGGCGAGCACGTGGGAAGAATATTGCTCGGCGGAGGCCGCGAGCCCGAGGACCCGGTCCTCGGTGAAGGACCCCGCGGTCCGGATGCCCACCAAGGAGGGGCGGCCGTAGGTCAGGGTGCCGGTCTTGTCGAAGGCCACCGTTTTGATCCGGCTCAGCTGCTCGAGAACCCCGGCGTACTTGACGATGATGCCGCCACGCGCGGCACGGCTCATGCCGCCAAGGAACGCCACGGGGGCGGCGATCAGCAGGGGACACGGCGTGGCCACCACCAGCACCTCCGCGAACCGGACCGGGCTGCCGCTGACGATCCAGCCGATCGCCCCGAGAACGTAGGCGAGGGCGGTGAACGGGACGGCGTAGCGGTCGGCCAGGCGGACCATGGGTGCCTTGCTGTCGGCCGCTTCTTTCACCAGCGCGACGATGCGGCTGTACTGCGAGTCCTCCATCAGCGCCGTGACCTGCATCCGGATGGCCGCTTGGCCGTTCAACGACCCGCTCATCAGGCCCTCGCCGGCGGCACGCTCCACCGGCAGGCTCTCCCCGGTCAGCGAGGATTCATCAAAAGTTCCGGACTCGGAAAGCAGCACTCCGTCCAGCGGCACCACTTCGCCGGGCCGCACCAGCAGGATGTCGCCGACTTCGACGTCGGTGGCCGCCACGTCCTCGTGCTGGCTGTCGGTTTCGGCGGCGTGGCTTCCGGCGGCACCGCCGTTGCGTTCCCGGTGGGCTGTCTGCGGGACGCGCTCCAGCAGGGACGTCAGTTCCTTCTTGGCACGGCCGGCGGCGTAGTCCTCAAGGGCGGTGCCGCCGGCCATCATGAGCACGATGATCATCGAGGCGACGAATTCGCCCACCAGTACGGTGCTGACAATGGCGGTGACGGCCAGGATGTCGATGCCCCACTGGCCGCCGACCAGGCGGCGGACCATGCCGACGGCGAGGTAGGCCGCCACAGCCAGCGCATAGATGCTGGCGGCGATCCGCGCGATAGCTTCCTGGCCGGAGGCAAGCAGCAGGATCACCGCCAGGAGGGCGGCGACTGTGCCCGTGACAAGCGGATACCGGAGCGCAATTTTCACGGTTGTCCCGCCTCGTTCCTCGCGCAAGACCCGGCGTCTGCGCCTACTTGCATCCTACTGCGCGGCCCTCCCCTCCCGGGCTCCCGGCCGGGCGGACACCTGGGGGTTCGTCGGGCCTTTCAGCCCTACCACGCTGGGGCCTGTGGTGCCATGGTGAGGCATGTGGTCGATCTTCGCCGGGCGCCGGCGCCGGGTGCTTGCGCTGGTGGCTGCGGTGCTGCTGGTGGTCGGCGCGGTGGTGACGGCAGTTGTGCTCTCCGGGGGACCCCCTGCCGCCGCTCCGTCGACGGCCCCGGCCACCGGCGCGGCGTCGGCTTCCGTTACCTCTTCGCCGACGCGCACTGCGCCGGGCACCCCCTCACCCGCTGCGACGCCAAGCCGGTCGCCCCTGCCGCCGTCGAGCGCCGCTCCGATCCCTCCGCCGCCCCCGCCGCCCCCGACACCCGCTGCCCCGTTCCCCGCGGCGCTCCGGGGCGCCGACGTCGAGGTCATCCCCGGCGCGGGCCGCGTGGTTGCCCTGACTTTCGACGCCGGGGCCAATTCGGCGGGCCTGCCCAGCATTCTGCGCACCCTCGGCGCCGCCGGAGTGCGGGCAACGTTCTTCCTGACGGGCAACTGGGCCAGCGCCAACCCCGCGGGCGTCGCCTCGATCGTGGCCGCCGGCCACCGGGTGGGCAACCACTCGATGACGCATCCGGGGTTCACCTCCCTCACCGACGCCCAGATCGCCCAGCAGCTCGCCGGCGCGCAGGCCGCTATCACGGCCGGAGGCGCGGATTCCCGGCCGCTTTTCCGCTTCCCGTTCGGCGAGCGGGACGCACGGACCATCGCCGCCGTGAACGCGCGGGGCTACCTGCCGGTGCGCTGGACGGTCGACACCCTCGGCTGGAAGGGCTCCAGCGGCGGCGTTACGGTCCAGATCGTCGCCGACCGGGCGCTCGCCGGCCTGCAGCCGGGGGAGATCGTCCTGATGCACATCGGCTCCAACCCCGACGACGGCACCACCCTGGACGCCGACGCGCTGCCGCAACTCATCAACCGGAGCCGCCAGGCCGGTTACGGCTTCACGACCCTGGACGCGCTCCTCGGCTGACCGCCCGTAACCGGGCCGACCGCCACTGTTCCCCGACGGGGATGACTGCTACGAATAACGCATGACGGAGTCGCCCACAGTTGCAGCTGCCCTGGCACCCGTCGACGCGGTGGTCTTTGAACTGGACGGCGTGGTGCTTGATACCGCGGAACTCCGTGCCGCTGCCTGGAAGCGGCTCCTCGATGACGTCTTCCGGGACCCCCGGTTGCCGTCGCGCGCCCGCCGGGACCCGATTGCCGACGCCGACTACACCCTTTACATCGAAGGCAGGACGCCCGCCGAGGCTGCCTCGGCGTTCCTGGCCTCGCGCGGCGTCTCGCTTCCGCCGGGTTCGCCGGCGGATGGTCCGGGCGACTGGACGGCATTCGGACTCGGGAAACGCCAGGACGAACTCTTCGGCCAACTGCTGCGCGGCCAGCCGCCCCGGGCCTTCCCCGGCACCCTGGCCCTGCTGGAACGGCTCCGGGCCGGCCGGATTCCGGTGCTGCTGGCCACGTCGGCGCCCAACGCGGGCGCGCTGCTCGCCACCGTCGGCCTGGAAGGCTTTTTCGACCATGTCGCGGACGGCCAGGCGGCGCTGCGGCAGGCCATCCCCGGCAAGCCGTCGCCGGCCCTGGCCCTCGAAGCGGTGCGGCGGCTGGACATCCCGCCCGGCCGGGCCATGGTCATCGAAGCGGCCGTCGCCGGGGTCGAAGCGGGCCGCCGCGGCGGCTTCGGGCTCGTCGTCGGGATCGACCGGACCGGCCGGCGGGCCGAACTGGAAACCGCCGGCGCCGACATCGTGGTCGAAGACGTCAGCGAACTGGACATCGGCCTGGTCATCACGCACCCCTGGATGCTGGTCTACGAGGGTTTCGACCCGGCCCACGAAGGGCACCGGGAGGCGCTGACCACGCTGGGCAACGGCTACATGGCCACCCGGGGTGCGGCGCCGGAGCACCGCGGCGGTGAGATCCACTACCGCGGGAGCTACCTGGCAGGGGTCTACAACCGGCTGGCCAGCGTCGTGGAGGGCCAGAAGACGGTGGACGAGCACATGGTGAACATTCCGGACTGGCTGCACCTTGACCTGCGGATCGAGGGCGGCGCCTGGTGGTCGGAGGGAGGCCTGGTGCTCAAGCAGGAGCGCCGCACCCTGGACCTCAAACGCGCGCTGCTCACCCGGGAGGCGCTGCTGGAGGACGACGCCGGCCGGCGGCTGAGGCTGGTGCAGCGCCGCCTTGTGTCGATGGCGGAGCCGCACCTAGCCGCGCTGGAGACGGTGCTGACCGCGGACGGCTGGAGCGGCAGCATCAGCGTCCGCAGCGGCTGCGACACGGACGTGACCAACTCCAACGTCCCGGAGGACGCTCAGCTGTCCAACCGGCACCTGACGGCGGTGCAGGTGACGGAATCCGACGGTGGGGAGTCCGCCGGGGGGCACACCGCCCGCGGGCAGAGTACTGCCCGACGGGGCGCCGTCGTGCTGAACGTCCAGGTGCAGACCAGCCAGAGCCGGGTCGGCATCGCCCTGGCGGTCCGCACCGAGGTGTCAGGGCCGGCTAACTCCGCCTTCGAGCAGCTTGGCGGCCTGTACGCGCACCGCTTCGAGGTGGCGGCCGCGGACGGGACAGCGGTGACGGTGACCAAGACGGTGGGGGTCGCCAGCTCCCGGGACCACGCGGTTTCCTCTCCGCTGACCGGGGCGGAGGCGGTGCTGGCGCGCGCGGGCGGCTTCGAGGCGCTGCTGGCGGAGCATGAGAAGGCCTGGTCCCTGCTGCTGGCTCCGTTCATCATCGAGTCCGACGCCCCGTCGCAGGCGCAGCTGATCCTGAACCTGCACGTGTTCCACCTGCTGCAGACACTGACGACGCACACCGCCGAGCTGGACGCGGGCGTGCCGGCCCGCGGACTGCATGGAGAGGGCTACCGCGGGCATGTCTTCTGGGACGAACTGTTTGTCCTGCCGGTGCTGAACTCCCGGCTGCCCTCGCTCGCGCGGGAGCTCATCGACTACCGCTGGCGCCGGCTCGGCACGGCCCGGGATGCGGCGCGGGCGGCCGGGCTGCGGGGCGCGCTGTTCCCCTGGCAGAGCGGCAGCGACGGCACCGAGCAGACGCCCAAGCTGCTCTTCAACAAGCTGTCCGGGCACTGGATGCCGGACTACTCGCACCTCCAGCGCCACGTGGGCCTGGCCGTGGCCTACAACGCCTGGCAGTACTTCGAGGCCACCCAGGACCGCGGCTGGCTGACCCAGCACGGCGCGGAACTCATTGTCGACGTCGCCCGCCTGTTCGCCTCGATGGCGGACTACGACGCCATCGAGGACCGGTTCCATCTCAGGGGTGTGATGGGGCCGGATGAGTACCACACCGGCACCCAGGGCAACCCGGGCGGAGGCCTCGACGACAACGCTTACACCAACATCATGGCCGCGTGGGTGTTCGACCAGGCGGAGTGGATTATGCGCTCCGTCCAGGGGTTCGACATGGAGGACCTCCGGGCCAGGCTCGGCGTTACGGCAGCGGAAATCGCTGGCTGGGAGCGGCTGAGCCGGCGCATGTTCGTGCCCTTCCACGGGGACGGCATCATCAGCCAGTTCGCCGGCTATGGCGCGCTCCGGGAACTGGACTGGACCCACTACCGCCGCAGCTACCGCAACATTGAACGGCTGGACCTGATCCTGGAAGCCGAAGGGGACAGCACCAACCACTACCGGCTGGCCAAGCAGGCCGACGTCCTGATGCTGCTCTACGTCCTGGGCGAGGACCAGCTCGTGGGATTCCTCGGCCGGATGGGCTACAACGTCACCGCCGCCCAGATGGCCGCGACCGTGGACTTCTACCTGGCCCGGACCGCGCACGGCTCCACACTCAGCCGGGTGGCGCACGCCTCGGTCCTCGCGCAACGGGATCCTGAGCGGGCGTGGGCCACGTTCCGCGAAGCCTTGGACGCGGACCTGGACGATACCCAGGGCGGGACCACGAGCTCGGGCATCCACCTGGGCGCCATGGCCGGCTCGATCGACGTCGTCCAGCGCAGCTTCGCTGGACTGCGGATCACCCGGGACGCCCTCGACTTCACGCCCAGGCTCCCGGCTGAACTGCGCCGGGTCGAGTTCCAGGTCCGCTACCGCGACCAGCTGCTGGCGGTGCATCTGGAAACGGACCGGCTCATGGTCTCCGCCGCCCCCGGGGACGCCGCCCCCGTGCTAGTCCGGGTTGGCCCCCGGAAGGTGCTGCTGCGGGCCGGCGAACAGCATGAATTCCTCCGCGCCGATTCCGCACCCAACTAGCTGGCAGTTGTTGTCGTTTTGAGCCCTCAAAACGACAACAACTGCGAGCCAGTTGGGCGGGGCCTGCTTCAGGAGGCCACGCGGATGACGGCGGCGCCGGTCACCCGGTCCCCGGCGAGGTCCCGCAGCGCCTGGTCTGCGGCGTCGAAGGGGTAGGCCACCGTGGTGGGGCGCAGCGGAATCTCGGCGGCGAGCCGGAAGAACTCCTCGCCGTCGGCCCTGGTGTTGGCGGTGACGCTGCGCAGTTGGCGCTCCTGGAACAGCTCGGCGGCGTAGTGCAGCGGCGGAATGTCGCTGAGGTGGATGCCTGCGACGGCGAGGGTTCCGCCACGGTCGAGGGCACGCAGCGCCGGCGGCACGAGGGTCCCGGCGGGAGCGAAGAGGATGGCGGAGTCGAGGGGGTCCGGGGGCTCATCCTCGGCTCCGCCGGCGAAGGTGGCGCCGAGGGCCAGGGCGAGGCGGCGGGCTTCGGGAGACCGCGTCATGACGTAGACCCGGGCCCCCTGGTAGAGCGCAATCTGTGCGGCGAGGTGGGCCGAGGCGCCGAAGCCGTAAATGCCCAGCCGGCCGCCGATCGGCAGTTCCGCCCGGCTCAGGGCGCGGTAGCCGATGATGCCCGCGCACAGCAGCGGAGCCGCCTCCTCGTCCGGGAAGATTTCGGGCACCCGGTAGGCGAAGTCCTCGGCGACGGTGATGAGTTCGGCGTAGCCGCCGTCGCGGTCCCAGCCCGTAAAGGTGGGGGACAGGCACAGGTTTTCCTGCCCGCGCAGGCAGAACCGGCAGGACCGGCAGGTGCCGCCGAGCCAGGCCACTCCCACCCGCTCGCCCGGGCGGAACCGGTCCGCGCCCGGGCCGGCGCCGATCACCTCGCCGATCACTTCGTGCCCGGGAACGACGCCGGCCCGTCTGGGGGCCAGCTCGCCTTCGGCCAGGTGCAAGTCCGTGCGGCACACCCCGCACACCCGCACGCGCAAAAGGACTTCCCCGTGGCCGGGGCTGGGGTCCGGGCGCTCGCCGGATACCAGCGGACCCGTCGCGATTGGTCCGGGCTGCGCAACCCACCAGGCTCGCACAGGGCCTCCTTTTCTGGCTTCTCTTCCTGACCCGGGCTGCGGCGGCCGTGATCCCGGGGTCGGAATCAGCACGTGATCATGACGTTGCAGGCCGCCTTGTGCAGCACCGCGGAGACGGTGTTGCCAATGCCTCCGCCGCGGTTGTGGGTGCCCAGCACCAGCACATCCGCATCTTCGGCCGCCTCCACGAGTTCCTTGGCCGCCGCCCGGCCCTCCTTCAGCGTGCCGGAGACTGCCAGCCCGGGGGCGAGTCTCCCTGCTTCGCCGAGGGAGTACTCCAGCAGTTCCGCGCCGTGGAGCGGGGCGTGGCGGCCGTGCTCCGCCAGGTCGCCGCCATGGTCCGGATCAACATGGACCAGCTGCAACTCGGCGCCCATTGCGACGGCGAGGCGGGCGGCGTCGGCCAGCACCGCCGAGCTGTGGGCCGCGGCATCGACGCCGACGACGACGGGCCTGCCGGGCAGGTGCGGACGGCGGACCACCATCAGCGGGCACGGGGCGGCGCCGGCCAGCTCCAGGCAGACCGAGCCGGCGAGGTGGCCGAGCACGCCGCCTATACCCCGGCTACCCACCACAAGGAGGGAGGCGTCCGCGGCGGCCCGGCGCAGGACCTGTGCGGGCAGTCCGGCCTCCATGACACCGTCGACGGCGAGCCCGGGGTCAACGCCGTGGGCCAGCCCCACGCCCTCGGCGAGGATGGTCTCGGCGGAATGCCGGAGGCCGCTGCCAGCCACGCCTTTGACGGGTCCCAGGTCCTTGGTGAACATCGGCCAGACCCAGGCGTGGACCACCCGCAGGGGGACTCCCCGGAGGGCGGCGTGGTCGGCGGCCCAGCGGACAGCGAGTTGAGAGGATTCGGAGCCGTCGTAGCCCACGGCGACGGCGGCGGGCCGGGGACCTGCTGCGGGTGCCGGCATGGATCCTCCCGGGTAGGCGGACGTAGCACTCCCCAGCGGTGCGTCCCCCAGTACTACCCGTGCGGGGAACGGGACGGCTAGGGGCTTTAGTCCCCCGCCCGTTCGGGGCCGCTGTGTTCTTCCCGCAGCTCCCGTCCGCGGCGGATGTCCTCTTCCTCCTTGGCCTGCAGCTTGTCGCTCTTCTTCGTGTCGCGCGGCGGCAGCTGGATGGTTTCCTCGGCCTCGATGCCGGCCTGGAGCTGGCGGCCGCGTTCGGTTTCGGCGTCGAACTCGGCGCCGAAGAGCAGCGACATGTTCAGGATCCAAAGCCAGAGCAGCGCGATGATGACGCCGCCGATTGCACCGTAGGTCTTGTTGTAGCTGTTGGAGTAGGCCACGTAGAAGCCGAACGCCAGGGATGCCAGCAGGAAGACCACCAGGGCGATCGCCGATCCCATGCTCATCCAGCGGAATTTGGGCTGCTTAACGTTGGGGGTGGCGTAGTAGAGGATGGCAATAGCCACGATCACGAGCACCAGCATCACCGGCCACTTGGCGATGTTCCAGACGGCCAGGAACGCCCCGCCCAGACCGATGATGTTTCCGACGGACTCGGCCACCGGGCCGCTGAGCACGAGCATCGCGGCCAGCACGACGACGATCAGCAGGTTGACGACCGTGACACCGAGCATGGTGCCGCGCAGCTTCAGGAACGGCCGGCCCTCGTCGGTCTCATACACCCGGTTCATGGCCCGCCCGAACGCCCCGACATAGCCGGAGGCGGACCAGAGGGCGGTGAGGAGGCCCACGATGAACGTCAGGCCCGCGGCCGAGGAGCTGGCCAGTTCTTCGACTACCGGGCGGATCGTGTCCACGGTCTGGCCGGGTGCGATGCCCTGGACGATGTCCAGCAGCGCCGAGGTGGTTTTCTGGGCGTCTCCGAAGAGACCCAGCAGGGACACCAGCGCCAGGAGCGCCGGGAAGATTGAGAGCACCGAGTAGTAGGTCAGCGACGCCGCGAGGTCGGGGCACTGGTCTTTGGTGAATTCCCGCAGGGTCTTCTTGGCGATGTACTTCCAGGAGGGCTTGGTGACATCGGTGGGGCGGTCCGGCTTGCGCGCGTCGTCCGGGGCGGGGGCAGTGCGCGCCTTGGCGGTGCTGCTCTCGGGGGTTTCGGCGTCGTCCATGGAGCCAGTGTCCGCCTTGGTGAGGTTCTTGGCCATCGGAATCTTCTTTCGTGGTTAAGCGCAGCGGCCGGCTGCCCAGCGCGTCAGCGAGGGCAACCGGCCGTCTTCCGGGTCGGGCTAGGCCTGCTGGACGTTGTCCTTGGCGTCGGCCGCACGGTCCTTCACGTCGGCGACGGCCGTCTGGCCTTCACCCTTGACGTTCTGGGCGGCGTCGGCGGCCGTGGCCTTGACGTTCTCCATGGCGGCCTGGGCAGGCTCCTTGAGACCCTCGGCCACGTGCTGCGCGGCTTCGGTCAGCTCCGTGGTGAGCGGCTCGGCGGCCGTCTTCAAGGCGTCCGCTGCCTCGCGTTCCTTCTGGCTCGCCGGGATCAGCGAGGACACCAGCAGGCCGGCGCCGAAGGCGATGAGCCCTGCGGCGAGCGGGTTGCCCTGCGTCTTGGTCTTGGCCAGGTGCGGTGCGTCGGCGACGGCGGAGCCGGCGTCGTTCAGGTGCGAGGCGGCACTGCCGCCTGCGGAATGCACGTTGCCGGCGGTGTGGTCGGCTGCTCCCATGACTTTCTCCTTCACTCCGAAGACGGCGTCCTTGACCTTGTCGGTTTGGCGCTGGACGATGTGCGACGGCGTGACCTTGTCGGCCACGGCGTCGACGTTGGTGCCGAGCCGGGCGCGGGTTGCTTCAATGTCGGCGCGGATGGCATCCGGGTTTTCAGTCATTGTGTTTTCCTCGCTCTAGTGGCTGGGCTTGAGGGTCGGGGGGATTTCCTGGAGGGTTTCCGCGGTCTGCGGCATGCCCTTCATCGCCTTGAGTTCCTTGCGGCCCATCGAGGCCAGGACGGCGCCGATGATGCCCCAGATGATCGCGACGACGACGCCGGACCATCCCAGCCCCATCAGCGTTCCCAAACCCCACCAGAGGGCGAGGGAGAGGAACAGCAGGACGAAGTGGCCTGCGACGCCGGCGCCGGCGAACATGCCGCCGCCCTTGCCGGCCCGGCCGGCGGTCTGCTTCAGTTCGGCCTTGGCGAGCTCCACTTCCTGACGCATCAGGGTGGACATGTCCCGCGTGACGTCACCTAGTAGATCGCCCAGGGAGTTGGTTTCCGCTTTCACATGGGCCTCGGTGGGAGGCATCGGGGCGCCCGTGGGCATCTCGCTGCTCATCGACGGCCTCCGTCGAACGGATCCTTACGGTCGGGGTCGACGGTGGGATCAATGCGGTACGGATCGGCGGCCAGCGGGTCGTTAGCCCACTGGTCGGCGTGCGCGCCGGTGCCCTCAAGCGGGCTGGGCGGGTAGGTATCGGCTACGCCGGCGGTCGTCGTCTCCGGGTAGGTCACCGGCGGCGGGGGGACCGCGACGCCGGCGTCGGGCACCCGGGTGACCGGGGCGCTGTACTGCGCCGGGGTGCCGGTGGTGCCGGTGGTGCCGGTGGACGTCGTATCCGGAGCCCCGGCGCTGAGGCTGCGGCTGAGGCGTCCGGCCAGGATGCCGGCGCCGGCAGCGGCCAGCAGGAAGGTGCCGGGCCGCTGGCGGGCGAAGGACTTGACCTCATTGAGCAACGAACCGGGGTCGCGGTTGTCAAGCCACGTCGCCACGGACTGTGACCGCTCGGCGGCCTGGCGGATCAGGTCGGTCGCGACGCCGGGCTGGTCCGAGGCCTCAGCCATGGTGTGGAGTTCGCTGGAAATGGAGCGCAGGCCCTGGGCAGCCTTCTGCTGCTGCGTGCCGGCCTGGGCGGTCAGGTCCGTCCGGGCCTGGTTGATGAGGTCCTTGGCGTTGCTCTTGACCTCGCCGGCCACGTTGGCCGCTTCGGCCTTTGCCGTTTCGGTAACGTTCTGGGCCGATTCCGCGGCCTGCTGCTTGACCTCGCCGGCTTCGCCCTTGGCGGTGTCGGTCTTCGAGGGCGTCCCGGTGGAGGCGGGCGGGAACGTCGAGCTCTGCCGCAGTGCCGGCTCTGTACCTAGCTCCGTGCCCTGCGTCGCCGTCGGGGTTCCGTAGCTACCGTCCTGGGGCCATTGGTTCTCTGTCATCGTCGCTCTCTTTCCTTGTAGATCTGCTGCCGGTTAGCAAACCAGCAGCGCCGAACGCGAATAGTAAGCATGATTACTATTAGATAGTAAGCACGCTTCGCATTTGATTACAAGGAAATTTTGAAAATCGGCCGGCGCTGGCCAGCTAGGGTTGGTCCATGAGCGGAATGGCGGATAGCTGATGGCAAAGCGCGGCAGGGCGGCCGGGCGAAACGCCGGGACGTCGACGCCGGGAGTGGTGGAAGTGCCGAAGGGCAGCCGCCCGGACGGCCCGGTCGCGGGCGTCTACTACATCGACACCGGCGACTGCGAGCTGATCCCGGACCAGGACAACTCGACCGGGTGGCTGCTGCGGATCAACGGCGTGATGAGCTCCCATATCGACCTCGCCGACCCGCTGTTCCTTGACTTCGAGTACATGCGCTGGATTGCGGCGCTGGTCGAGTCGCGTTGGCCGCCGCCGACCCGGCCGAAGCTGCGTGCCCTGCACCTGGGCGGGGGGGCCTGCTCGCTGGCGCGCTACTTCCACGCCGCCTATCCGGACGCCCGGCAGGTGGTGGTGGAGCTGGACGGGAAACTTGCCGAGTACGTCCGCGGCTGGTTCGACTTGCCCAAGGCGCCGCTGCTGCGCCTGCGCGTGGGGGAGGCCCGCGAGGTTACCGAGAGCCTCACGCCGCAGACGCGGGACCTCATCATCCGCGACGTCTTCGCCGGCTCCGTCACACCGCGGCCGCTCACCACCAGCGAATTCACCGGCCACGCCAAGCGTGTCCTGGCGCCCGGCGGGATCTACCTGGTGAATTCCGGCGACGCCCCGGCGCTGGCCAACGCGCGCGAAGACGCTGCCACGATCGCTGCGGCCTTCGAGCACACGGTAATCATCGCCGACCCGGCCATGCTCAAGGGCCGGCGCTACGGCAACATGATCATCGCCGGCAGCGACGCGCCGTTCGACGACGACCCCGGCCTCGCACGGCGCCTGCTGGGCGGCGCGGTGCCGGCGCACATCTGGCACGATGCCAAGGTGCGCGCCTTCGCCGCCGGCGCCGCCGTCCGCCACGACCCGGAGGCGGCGGTCCCGCTGGCGGCAGTCCCGACGTCGGCGAACCCGAAAGCCGCGGACCCGAAAGCCGCGGACCCGACGTCGTCGACTGCTCCGTAACGGCCCTTTTGCGGCCCCAAAACGGCGCCTACGGAGCAATCGCTGCGTAGCCGCCCCGGCCCATCAGCGCCTCGCGGTGAGCGTCGGTCTGCTCGCGCAGGGCCTGGACCACGGCGGCGACGGCCGGCCGGCGCATCGAGTCGGGCCGCAGGACCATCCAGTAGGGCAACCGCTCGGCGAACTCATCGGGCAACAGCCTGACCAGGTCCGGATGCAGGTCCGCGGCGAAGCAGGGCAGGAAGCCGATTCCGGCCCCGGCCCGCGTCGCCTCCACGTGGACAAAGACATTCGTGGAGCTCAGCCCGTCCCGCATGGTCGGCACCAGCCGCCGCGGGGCGTCGAGGTCGTCCACCTGGAGCATGGAATCGACGAAGTAGACCAGCGGATGCGCCTCCAGTTCGTCCACGGAGCGCGGCGTCCCGTACTCGGCCAGGTAGCTCCGCGAGGCGTACATCCCCAGCATGTATTCGCCGAGCCGGGCCGCCTCGGCCCGGTGCACCTGCGGCTCGCCGACCACCACCTCGATGTCCAGGCCGGAGCGCTGCTGCAGCGCCCGCCGGGTCACCGTGATGATCTCCACGCTGAGCCCGGGGTGGTGGCGGCGCAGCCGGGCCACCGCGGGGGCCGCGATGTAGGCGCTGAAACCGTCGGTGGCGGTCATCCGCACGACGCCGGTGACGGGATCCGGCGTCGTGCCGGGCTTTTCGAGCGAGCGCACGGCGCCTTCCACCTGCTCGGCGACGGCGACCGCGGAGGCGCCGAGTTCCGTCAGTTCCCAGCCGCCCGCGGCCCGCGACAGCACGCGGCCGCCGAGGGCCTTCTCCAGGGCAGCGATCCGGCGGGAGACCGTGGTGTGGTTCAAGCCCAGGACCTGGGCCGCCGTCGTAAATTTGGCCGAGCGCGAGACCGCCAGCAGCACCAGCAGGTCGTCGGGATTTGCATTCATATCTGCAATTCTGCACATACATCGTGCCGGTTTGGCCATTGAACCGCAAGGAATCTGCGGCAATACTCGATGAAGCCCATTTTCAGTGCTGTGCATCACGGCGCGTGTCATCGTGGACACTAAGGAGAACGAGATGAGCGTAGACCAACGCTCCGCAACACCCCCCGCCGCAGCCACCAAGGGTGCAGGCCTGAAGAAAATCGTCGCCGCATCGATGGTCGGCACCGTCGTGGAGTGGTACGAATTCTTCCTCTACGCCACCGCCGCCACCCTGGTGTTCGGCAAGTACTTCTTCCCCGCCACCGGCAATGAACTGGACGGCATCATCCAGGCGTTCCTGACCTACGCCGTCGGTTTCGTCGCCCGCCCGCTCGGCGGCATCGTCTTCGGCCAGATCGGCGACAAGCTGGGCCGCAAGCCCACCCTGCAGCTGACCATCGTGATCATCGGTGTGTCCACCTTCCTGATGGGCTGCCTCCCGGGCTTCGTCGACATCGGCTACCTCGCGCCGGCCCTGCTGGTGGCGCTGCGCTTCATCCAGGGCTTCGCGCTGGGCGGCGAATGGGGCGGCGCCGTGCTGCTCGTTGCCGAGCACAGCCCCAACGAGTCCCGCGGCTTCTGGTCCAGCTGGCCCCAGGCGGCGGTCCCGGTCGGCAACCTGCTGGCCACCCTGGTCCTGTTCATCATGTCCAACGTGCTCAGCGCCGCGGATTTCCTCGGCTGGGGCTGGCGCGTGGCGTTCTGGCTCTCCGCGGTGATCGTGTTCGTCGGCTACTACATCCGCACCAACGTCTCCGAAGCCCCGATCTTCCTCGAGGCCAAGGCGCAGCTGGAGCAGGAGCAGGCCGCCAGCTACGGCGTCCGCGAAGTCATCCGCAAGTATCCCAAGGGCATCCTGCAGGCCATGGGCCTCCGGTTCGCGGAAAACATCATGTACTACCTCGTGGTGAGCTTCGCGATTGTCTACCTCAAGAGCGTCCACAAGTACGACACGTCCTCGCTGCTGCTGGCCCTGTTGATTGCCCACCTCATCCACTTCCTGGTCATCCCGCAGGTCGGACGGCTTGTGGACAGCTGGGGCCGCAAGCCGGTCTACCTGGTCGGAGCCATCACCGGAGCCACCTGGCCGTTCTTCGCCTTCCCGATGTTCGACACCCGCAACCCCGTCGTCATCGTGCTCGCCGTGACGATCGGCCTGTGCCTGCACGCCTTCATGTACGCCGGCCAGCCGGCGCTGATGTCGGAGCTGTTCCCGACCCGGATGCGTTACGCGGGCGTCTCGCTGGGTTCGCAGGTCACCTCGATCTTCGCCGGCTCGCTCGCGCCGCTGCTGGCCACCGCGTGGCTCAAGGACACCGGTTCCTGGCTGCCCACCGCCATCTACCTCCTGGTGGCCTGCGCCATCACCACGGTGGCAGTGCTCAGCCTCAAGGAAACCAAGGGCATCGCCCTCGAGGACGTGGACCGGGCCGACGCCGAACGTGAAGGCCTTGCAGTAGCGGCCGTCCGCTGAGCTGCTTGAACGTCCGCTGAACTGCTTGAATCTGATGACCGTGAATCTCTGAACTGGAAGGCTGGGTAATGGAAAATACACTCAACGGCCGCAAGGCATTGGTCACCGGCGGCGCGGGCGGGATCGGCGCTGCCAGCGTCCGTGCCCTCGCTGCCAGGGGCGCGAAGGTGGTGGTTGCCGACGTCGACGAAGCCGCCGCCACCGCCCTCGCCGACGAAGTCGGGGGCACCGCGTGGGCGGTGAACCTGCTCGACGTCGAGGCCCTGCAGACGCTCAGCCTGGATTGCGACATCCTGGTCAACAACGCCGGGATCCAGCGCATCAGTCCGATCGAGGACTTTGATCCGGCAGATTTCCGCCGCATCGTCACCCTCATGCTTGAGGCGCCGTTCCTGCTGATCCGGGCTGCGTTGCCGCACATGTACGCCAACGGCTTCGGCCGGATCATTAACCTGTCGTCGGTCCACGGGCTTCGGGCCTCGCCGTTCAAGAGCGCCTACGTCTCCGCCAAGCACGGCCTGGAAGGGCTGAGCAAGGTGACGGCGCTGGAGGGCGGTGCCCACGGTGTCACGTCCAACTGCATCAACCCCGGGTATGTCCGGACGCCGCTGGTCGAGTCGCAGATTGCGGACCAGGCCAAGGTGCACGGCATTCCGGAGTCCGAGGTGCTGGCCAAGATCATGCTCACCGAGGCGGCCGTGAAGCGGCTGGTCGAACCCGAGGAGGTGGCCTCGCTGGTGGCGTGGCTGGCCTCGAACGACGCCGGCATGGTCACCGGCGCCAGCTACACCATGGACGGTGGCTGGTCCGCCCGATAGGGCGCTCACAACTCCGACCCGCTGGCTCTGACGCGCTGGCCCTGACCCGCCCGGGCATCTCTGCCCGGGCGGGTCAGTTGTCTGTCAGCCGGGCCAGGTTTGGTGGCGGCTTCGCCGCGGGGCGTGCCGCTAGGCTGGGGGCATGCGCAAGGATTTCAGCCCCGCCGACTTGCCCTCCGAAGAGTTTTACCGGCTGCTGACAGCCGTCGTCGTGCCCCGTCCTATTGCCTGGGTTTCCAGCACCTCCGTCGAGGGGGTGGACAACCTCGCTCCGCATTCCTTCTTCACTGTCGCGTCGGTGACACCGCCGATCATCCAGTTCACCTCGGTGGGCCGGAAGGACACGTTGCGGAACATCTCCGCGCGAGGCGAATTTGTGGTCAATCTTGCGCCGGCCGACTTCCTCGCCGAGGTCAACGCGACCGGCACCAACTTCCCGCCGGAGGTCAGCGAGTTCGATGCCGCCAATCTCACCCGGGAGGCCAGCCTGACGGTCAGCGTGCCCCGGGTGGCGGAGTCGCCGGCGGCCCTGGAGTGCCGCCTGCATTCGACGCTGGCCATGGGTGACTGCGTGCTGGTGTTCGGCGAGGTCACCCACGCTGCGGTCTCTGCCGATGTCCTGGATGGCAGCCACCCGCGCATCGACCTGCTCGGGCCGCTGGCCCGGCTCGGGCGCGACGAGTGGGGGCACCCGGGGCCGGTTCAGGAACTAGGCCGGATCCGGAGGTCCGACTGGCCGGGCGATTTCCGGCGGAGGGCCGAACGGGAGGCTTAGCCGCCCGCGTAGGGGCCCGGGCCGGCGAGCAGCCGGCTTGATGCTGCCAGGAGGTCGGTGTGGCGGTCTGTGGGGTGCCGTCCTGCAGCGCCGAGTCGGGGAGACGGAAGGACTTCCCGGAGCGGACTGCAAAGGACGTCCTGGTCTGCCTATTCGGGTTGCCGTACGTTGCGGTGATCGAAGTAGAACAGGGTTCCGGCGGGAGTCCCGGGGATGCGCAGGCCGACGAACGGGGCGCGGATGACCTCGACCGTCCCTTCCCTGCGCCCATTGAACGGGTCGTCGCCCACGACCAGTTGGCCGATGCGGAACGGGACGCGGCCTTCGTAGACGCGGCGTGCAGCCTGCCGCAAGGCCCGGGCGACACGGGCAGCCGGCTGCGGGCGTGCGGGCTGGGCTGTCCTGATTGGCTGTTCTGTGCTGATTGGCCGTGCTGGGGAAATGCGCATCGGGCTGCTCCTTGCCAGCGAACGAAGTTCCTTCACGGGGGACCGAAACGACGTGGACAGACTCCCCAGCCTTGCCGTCTTCGTTCCGGCGCCCCCGTCCGCCCACTGTACGAACTCGTCCCACCAGTAACACGCGTAACACGTACCCCTTCTTCGCCGACCACCACTTGGATCCCGGTCACGGGATACTCGGGGCAACGAATTCCGGCGCGACGGTTAGGGTGGGCCCATGAGTGAGGACCCGTGGGGTGCCAGGCAGGCGTCCACCGCGCCCGAAGGCTGGATTCCGGCGCCCGAAAACGGCTGGGGTGCGCTTATGGTGTGGGCCGCGGGTCCGCCAAACGTCGTGCGGGTCCCCGCCGCGCCCCGCAACCGGGAGACCGTCGTCGTCATCCAATACAGCGACGGACGCGTGACCCGGGAACCTTCGCTCCTGACCGACGCGGACCTGGAGTCGATCGACGACGATATCGACACCTATCTGGTTCATGCCGGCCTGCCGCCCCGCCCGCGCGGCTTCGACTGGTACCTGCGCCCGCCGGCCGCTGCCGCTAATGGTCCCGATGCTTTCTGGGCCGCCGTCTGGGAAGGCGCGACGGCGGGGCTGCCTAACGACGGGATGCACCCGTCGCGGTTGAGGGCAGCCACCCCGGCGGCGATGGTCCGGCTCTACCGGGGCTGACGGCGAAGGTTCCGCCAGTGGAGCGCCACCGCCGCGACTATTAGCGGGACGTGGATCGCCGGGAGGTTGTGGGCAAACCACTTCGGCAAATAGATGTCCGTGACGGAGCCGGTGCTGTCGCCGAGCCGTTGAGCGACCGCCGTGAGCGGGCAATGGAAGCCGTTGCCCGCAAAGACCGCGGTTTCGGCGAAGACCACGGCGCCGGCGACGCCCGCCCTCCGGTCGGAGCGTCCCCGGATCCCGGAGTACAGGACATAGACCATCGCCGCCTCGATCGTGAACCACGCCAGGGTATGGACCGCCTTCACCGCTTTCAGCTGCGCCCCCTGGAACTCCGTGCGCCGGGTAACCACACCCGTCACCCGGGCTGCTGCAGGGCGAGGACGATGATGGCTGCGTTAATGCCCAGCCCGATCAGCCACCACGGGTTGAACGTGAGCACCAGCAGGGCGGCCGAGATTCCGGCCCCGGCTACCGTGACCGGGATCCACCACGGCGCCGCCACCAGGAGTCCCAGGCCCGCCAGCCCCAATACCGCCGCGGCGGCGATGGCCAGGGCAACAGCGAGACGGCGCACCTCCCCGGCGAAGGGGGACCGGCCGACGTCGAACGGCGCCTTTTCGTCCGGCCGCGGCAGCCAGATGGCGAGATGAACGAGGCCGTGGGCGATTAAGAACAGTCCTGCGATCCAGCGCACGGCGGTCCTCCTGATGTTCCGGCGGCTTCGTTCAGCGAAGCACCTTCTCCCGTGGCCGGGCTAGGGGCGGAAGTCCCCCGCCCGGTCTAGCATGATTGTCTGGTATTCCAGACAATGTGAGATGCGCTGGGTCCTTGAGAGTGGAAAGCCGGGCGCATGCTTAAGTACGGGATACCGGACACACACCCGAAACGAAGAGGACCACATGTCAGCCGCCAACGCCACCACCCCGCCCGTGGGAACCCCCAGTGCCCCGCCGAAGCCGGCTGCGGCCAGGCCGGCCGCCGCCAGGCCGGCGTCCAAGGTGCCGGCGGCCGAGAACACGCTGCGGATCCTGAAACTGCTGGCCTCCAAGCGCGGGCCGATGGCGGCGTCGAACATTGCCACCGCGCTGGGCCTGCCGCGCTCCAGTGTCTACCATCTGCTCGGCGTGATGGAGGCGAACGGTTTTGTGCTGCACCTGCACGAGGAGCAGCGGTACGGGCTCGGCATCAGCGCCTTCGAGCTCAGCTCCGCCTACTCCCGCCAGGAGCCGCTCTCCAGGCTCGGCCGGCCGATGCTTGCGACGCTGGTGGACGTGATCGGGGAGAGCGCCCACCTCGCCGTGCTGCACGGCAGGGACGTGCTCTACATCGTCGAGGAGCGGGCGAAAAACCGGCCCTCCCTCGTGACCGACGTCGGCGTCCGGCTACCCAGCCACCTCACCGCGAGCGGCCGGGCGATCCTGGCCGCGCTGCCGAAGTCCCAGGTCCGGGCGCTATACCCGAACGCCGCGGCCTTCAGTGCCCGGCACGAGACCGAATCGCCGATCACCAAGTACTCCGCACTGTCCTCGCATCTGGACCAGGTCCGGCAGCGGGGCTACGCCACCGAACACGGCGAAGTGACCCCCGGCTTCGGCTCGATCGCGGCCGCCGTCACGGACCACACGGGCTGGCCGACGGCCGCCGTCGCCGTGACGTTCCTGGAGGACAAGCTGCCCACGGACCAGTGGCCGGTCCTGGCCGCGCGGGTCAAGAAGGTCGCGGACGATCTCTCGGTCCGGATCCACGGCCGCCCCAGCCCAACTAGCTCGCAGTAGTTGTCGTTATGGCTGCGCAAAACGACAACTACTGCTAGCCAGTTGGGTCTGGAATCCCGGACAGCACCCTCACGAAGCCCCTGTTTCCGGGGCTCCGGACAGGCTTTAGTTGATACAGAACCTCTCCCAGGAACCACCCGAAACAACGAAGGAGCCCCCATGGCACCCGCCGATTTCACCACCGGTGCCCGCCCGGTCAAAGCAGCCCGCGGCACCGAGCTCACCGCCAAGAGCTGGCAGACCGAAGCCCCGCTGCGCATGCTGATGAACAACCTGGACCCCGAGGTGGCCGAGCGCCCGGATGACCTCGTGGTCTACGGCGGCACCGGCCGCGCGGTCCGGTCCTGGGCGGCGTTCGACGCGATCACCCGCACCCTGGAAACCATGGAAAAGGACGAAACCCTCCTGGTCCAGTCCGGCAAGCCGGTCGGCGTCTTCCGCACCAACGAGTGGGCGCCGCGCGTGCTGCTGGCCAACTCCAACCTCGTCGGCGACTGGGCCAACTGGCCCGAATTCCGCCGGCTCGAGGCCGAGGGCCTGATGATGTACGGCCAGATGACCGCCGGGTCCTGGATCTACATCGGCACCCAGGGCATCCTGCAGGGCACCTTCGAGACCTTCGCCGCGATCGCCCGCAAGCTCACCGGGGACGAAAACGGCACCCTCGCCGGCACCCTGACCCTCACCGGCGGCTGCGGCGGGATGGGCGGCGCGCAGCCGCTCGCCGTCACCCTCAACGAGGGCGCCTGCCTGATCGTCGACGTCGACGAGAGCCACCTGCGCCGCCGGGCCGGCAAGCGCTACCTCGACGAGGTGGAGACCGACCTCGACACCGCCATCGCCAAAGTGCTCAAAGCCAAGGAGGAGCGCCGCGGCTGGTCGGTGGGCTACGTCGGCAACGCCGCCACCGTCTTCCCCGAGATCCTGCGCCGCCACAACGCCGGCGAGCTCACCGTGGACATCGTCACGGACCAGACCTCGGCGCACGACCCGCTGAGCTACCTGCCCGAGGGCATCACGGTGGAGGAGTGGCACCGCGAGGCCGCCGCCGACCCGGAAGGCTTCACCAAGAAGGCGCAGGCCTCGATGGCCAAGCACGTCCAGGCCATGGTCGAATTCCAGGACGCCGGCGCCGAGGTCTTCGACTACGGCAACTCCATCCGCGACGAGGCCCGCAAGGGCGGCTACAACCGCGCCTTCGAGTTCCCCGGCTTCGTGCCGGCCTACATCCGCCCGCTCTTCTGCGAGGGCCTGGGCCCGTTCCGCTGGGTGGCCCTGTCCGGCGACCCCGAGGACATCGCGGTGACGGACAAGGCCATCAAGGAGCTGTTCCCGGAGAACAAGCACCTGCACCGCTGGATCGACGCCGCGCAGGAGCGCGTCGAATTCGAAGGCCTGCCGGCCCGCATCTGCTGGCTGGGCTACGGCGAGCGGGCCAAGGCCGGCCTGCTGTTCAACCAGCTGGTCAAGGAGGGCAAGGTCAAGGCGCCCATCGTGATCGGCCGCGACCACCTCGACTCCGGCTCCGTCGCCTCCCCGTACCGCGAGACCGAGGCGATGGCGGACGGCTCCGACGCGATCGCCGACTGGCCGCTGCTCAACGCCCTGCTCAACACCGCGTCCGGCGCCACCTGGGTGTCCATCCACCACGGCGGCGGCGTGGGCATCGGCCGCTCCATCCACGCCGGCCAGGTCTCCGTCGCCGACGGCACCGAGCTCGCCGCGCAGAAGCTTGAGCGCCTGCTCACCAACGACCCCGGCATGGGTGTCATCCGCCACGCCGACGCCGGCTACGAGCGCGCCGTCGAGGTCGCCAAGGAACGCGGCGTCCGCATCCCCATGAACGAAGGAACCACAAAGTGACCCTTACGACCCACTCACCGCTCACCGTCACCCTCGGCTCCAGCGGCGTCACCCCCGAGGACGTCGTCGCCGTCGCCCGCCACGGCGTCCACGTGACCATCGCCCAGGACGCCCTCGACGCCGTCGCCAAGGTCCGCGCCCACATCGACGACCTCGCGCACAGCGAGACGCCGGCCTACGGCATCTCCACCGGCTTCGGCGCCCTGGCCAACCGGCACATCCCGGGCGGGCTGCGCACCCAGCTGCAGAAGTCGCTGATCCGCAGCCACGCCGCCGGCATGGGCCCGGCCGTGGAACGCGAGGTGGTCCGCGGCATCATGTTCCTGCGCGCCAAGACCCTCGCTTCCGGCCGCACCGGCGTCCGCCCCGTGGTGCTGCAGACCATGGTGGACGTGCTCAACGCCGGCATCACGCCGGTGGTCCGCGAATTCGGTTCGCTGGGCTGCTCGGGCGACCTCGCGCCGCTCTCGCACTGCGCCCTGGTCCTGATGGGCGAGGGCGAAGCCGTGGGCCCGGACGGCGAACTGTTCGGCGGCAAGGGCGGACGCCCCGTCGCCGAGCTCCTCGCCGCGCACGGCATTGAACCCGTCACCCTCGCCGAGAAGGAAGGCCTGGCGCTCGTCAACGGCACCGAGGGCATGCTGGGCATGCTGCTCATGGCCATCGCGGACATCCGCCAGCTGCTCACGACGGCGGACATCACCGCCGCGCTCAGCGTCGAGGCGCTGCTCGGCACGGACCAGGTGTTCCTGCCGGAGCTGCACGCCGCGCTCCGGCCGCACCCGGGCCAGGCCGCTTCCGCGGACAACATGCTGCGGGTGCTGTCCGACTCCCCGATCGTGGCCTCGCACCGGGTCAACGACACCAAGGTCCAGGACGCCTACTCGCTGCGCTGCGCCCCCCAGGTGGCCGGCGCCGTCCGCGACACCGTCGACCACGCTGCGCTGGTCGCTTCGCGCGAACTCGCCGCCGCGATCGACAACCCCGTGGTCCTGCCGGACGGCCGGGTCAGCTCCAACGGCAATTTCCACGGCGCCCCGGTGGCCTACGTGCTGGACTTCCTCGCGATCGCCGTCGCGGACCTGAGCTCCATCGCCGAGCGCCGGACCGACCGGATGCTGGACCCGGCCCGCTCGCACGGGCTGCCGGCCTTCCTCGCCGCGGATCCCGGCGTCGACTCCGGCCTGATGATTGCGCAGTACACCCAGGCCGGGCTGGTCTCGGACAACAAGCGGCTGGCCGTTCCGGCGTCGGTGGATTCGATCCCGAGTTCGGCCATGCAGGAAGACCATGTCTCGATGGGCTGGCACGCGGCCCGCAAGCTGCGCCGCGCGGTGGAGAACCTGCGCCGCGTCCTGGCGATCGAGCTGGTGACCTCCGCCCGGGCCCTGGACATCCGCACCCAGCTCTCCGGCGGCGAACTCACGCCGGGCCCGGCAGGGGCCGCAGTGATCGCGGTGCTGCGCGACGTCGTCGAGGGGCCCGGAACCGACCGGTTCCTCTCACCTGAGCTGGAGGCAGCCGACCTGCTCGTGGCCTCAGGCAAGGTGCGCGCCGCCGCCGAATCCGCCGTCGGAAATCTGGCCTGACGGCAAAGAAAATACGAGCCGGCCGGGCATTTCCCGGCGCCCCCGAAATGTTCGGCAACACGGCCGCCGGGGGCGCAGCAAATGTAGTAAGAATATGATGTAGCCCACACCAAAGACGTTGTGGCGGAAAAGTAAAAAACGAACCTACAAAGGGGTAGAAGTTCATGAAATCACGCGGGACGGTCATGTCCAGGCGCACGGCGTTCGCCGCCACGGTCTCCGACTGGAGGAGCCTCAAGGCGGGGGACCAGGTCGAAATCCTCAAGCACGCACAGCTGCTGGCAGCCGGGGAAGTCGAAGAAGTGTCGTCCAGCGGAAATGTGCTCTGGCTGGTGCCGGGTACACCCTCGGAGGCGCAGCTGTTCCTGAAGTCCGACGGTGTGCAGGTGCGGCGCAGCTAGGCGCCGGCGCCGCGGCGCAGAATCAAGCACAAAGAAGGGCCGGTGAGGGGTGCATCCCTCACCGGCCCTTGGCCTGTTCCGGCCCGCGCTGACTAGGCCGCGACGTCCTCGTGGGTCTCACCGAAGGGCACGGTGTCGTCCAGCGCCACGGTGTAGGCGCCCGGCTCGTGGCGGGTAACCCGGATCCCGCAGCGGCGGTCCTGGACGGCCGAAGCGATCAGGGTGTTAACGGCGTTTTCGAGGCCGTGGTGGACCTCCTCCGCCCTGGCAAACGAGAGCTTGATGGACGTGGCGTCAGAGGCCTGGGTCCGCATGGTGTGTGTGTTCATTGACTGGTCTTTCCTAGAATCTGGCCGGTTGGCCACCCGCTATTCTAGTCTGTCCGGCGTGGCGTCCCGGTCCGGAGCCGATAGTGTGCAGGTGGCGGTATATCTTTTTAGGCGAGGGGCGCCGTTCTGTTGGAACGGCGCCCCGACCCATTCCGGGCCTGCACCCCGGTTGTGGCAGGAGGGCGTGCACATGTTCGAAGCTCCCAGTATTGTCTTTTTTGCGGCCGGAATCGCCGTCTTCATCGCGGCGGTGCTGCCCAAGCTGCTGCGCAACGCGCCCCTGTCGATGCCGATGGTTTTCCTCGGGGCAGGGATGCTGGCGTTCACGCTGATGCCGGCCCTGCCGAACCCCGACCCCCTGCAGCACGGGGAGTTCTTCACCCACCTGACCGAAGTCTGCGTCATCATCTCGCTGATGGGCGCCGGACTGGCGCTGGACCGGCCCGTCGGTCGCCGGCGGTGGTCCACGACCTGGCGGATGCTGGGCCTGGCCATGCCGCTGTGCATCATCGGCCTGACCCTGCTGGGAATGTGGTTCCTGGGGCTCGGCCTTGGGGCCGCGCTCCTGGTCGCGGCCGCCCTGGCCCCGACCGACCCGGTCCTGGCCTCCGAGGTGCAGGTGGGGGAGCCCGCGGACGAGGAAGGCGAGACCGAGCGCGAGGACGAGATCCGCTTCGGCCTCACCTCCGAAGCGGGCCTGAACGACGGGCTGGCGTTCCCCTTCGTCTACCTGGCCATCGCCATCAGCTTCGTGGGCGCCTCGCCGTCGGGCTGGCTGGGTCACTGGCTGGCCGTGGACGTGCTCTGGCGGATCGGCATCGCTGTGCTGCTGGGACTCGCGACGGGCAAGCTGCTGGGGCGGCTTTTCTTCACGGCCCGGCATGAGAGCGTCCGGCTCTCCAACCACTCCGAGGGCTTTGTGGCCCTCGCGGCGACATTCCTTGCCTACGGCGTCACGCAAATGGTCGAGGGTTACGGCTTCGTCGCAGTGTTCGTCTGCGCTGTCACCATCCGGGCCGCCGAGCGCACGCACGGCTTCCACCGGGTGATGCACTCGTACGTGGAGCAGCTGGAACGGCTCATGACCGTGGTCATCCTGGTGCTGCTGGGCGGGGCGATCGCACGCGGCCTGCTGGCCGGGATCGGCTGGACAGAGGTGCTGGTGGCGTTGGCGTTCCTGCTCCTGGTCCGACCGCTGGCGGGCTGGCTCGGGCTGGCCCGGGGCAAGACCGGCCCGCGGGAACGCATCGCCATCTCCTTCTTCGGCATCCGCGGCATCGGCTCGCTGTACTACCTCGGCTACGCCCTCGGCCGCGGCAACTTCAGCGCCCAGGCGCAGGAACTCTGGGCGTTTGTGGGACTGGTCGTGGCCATGTCGATCGTGCTGCACGGCGCGACGACGGCGCCGGTGATGAACCGGCTGGACCGGCTGCGTGAGCGCCGCGCGGTGGAGCAGCACGGCGACGAGGGGCAGGCGCCGCGCACCGCCATCTGAGCGCCCCCGGCGAGCCGTGCCGCGCCGCCGGCCAGCTACCGCAGCAGTGTGTTGATCAGCCTCGCGGCGACCCTTGCGGTACGGCCGTCGACGTCGAAGTCCGGGTTCAGCTCCGCGACATCAAGGTGCAGCAGTTTCCCGCTCGCGGCCACCTGCCGGCAGACGGCGCTGATCACCGGCAGCGGGACGCCGTAGGCCGCCGGGGCGCTCACCCCGGGCGCCACCGACGCCGGCAGCACGTCCAGGTCGATGGTCAGGTACAGCGCGTCCACCTGGGCCAGGAACGCGGCCACGAAAGCCTGCGCGGCGTCCGCGGTACACTCCTCGTCCAGCAGGTAGTCCACGCCCAGTTCCGCGGCGGTCCGGAACAGCGCCTTGGTGTTGTTCGGTTCGGAAATCCCGACGACGGCGTACTTTAGTTCGCGTCCCGCGGCGGCTTCTGCCCGGGCCATCTGCAGGAACGGGGTGCCGGAACTGGGCACCGGCTCGTCGCGGAGGTCGAAGTGCGCATCCAGGTTCAGCACGCCCACCTTCAGCCCCTCCCGGACCGCGGCGGAGCCGGCCACGCCCAGGTAGCTGGCGAAGGCGGTCTCGTGGCCGCCGCCGAGGACCACCGGCAGGGCGCCGGCGTCGAGCAGGCCGGTGATGGCGAGCCCGGCCCGTGCCTGCCCGGCCTCCAGCGCGTCCCCGGTGACGGTGACGTCGCCGGCGTCGTGCACTTCCCGGTCCAAATGGAAGGCCAGTGGGCCGAGGGCGGCGCGGATGGCGGCGGGCGCGGCGGCGGCCCCGACCCGGCCCTTGTTGCGCCGCACTCCGGCGTCGCTGCCGAAGCCGAGGATGACGGCGGGACGCGCGCCGGCGGACGCGGCCGGCTGCCGGTGCCCGAGCGGGTGGGCAGTGTAGGGCGTCACGGCCTGCCACCAGCGGCGGTGGTCGGCGCCGTCGCCGTCGAACCGTCCGGTCCAGGGCTGCGGCGGGACGTCGGCGGTGCGGGCGGAAGAAGGCATGTCCCTAGCTCACCGCAGCCCGTGCCGGAAAACCAGCAGCGCCGCCGTCGGAGTGTCCGAAATCCCGGAAACCCTGCTTAAACGCCGCCGAGATGACATTTCACGGCAATGTTTTCCAAAAACACTGCCGCGAAATGCCATCTCGGCGGATGGGAGTCGGTCCGGGATCCTTAATGGATGCCGAGCGCGGCCTCGATCGGGCCGATCCCGAAGAACAGCAGGAACGCGGCGGCCACGGCCCACATCAGCGGGTGCACCTCGCGGGCGCGGCCCTGGACCAGGCGGATCAGCACGAAGGAGATGAATCCGGCGCCGAGGCCGTTGGCGATCGAGTAGGTGAACGGCATCAGCGTGAAGGTCAGGAACGCGGGAATCGCGATGCCCCAGTCCAGCCAGTCGATCTTGCCGACCTGGGAGACCATCATGAAGCCGACGACGACGAGCGCCGGAGCCACGGCTTCGAACGGCACCAGGTTAATCAGCGGGGTGAAGAACATGGCAACGAGGAACAGCAGGCCGGTGACGATCGAGGCCAGGCCCGTGCGGGCGCCTTCGCCGATGCCTGCGCCCGATTCGACGTAGATCTGGTTGGAGGAGACGGACGCGCCGCCGCCCACGATTGCGCCCAGGGCGTCAATCTGCAGCACGCGGTCCACGTTGGGGATGTTGCCGTCCTTGTCGATGGTGCCGGCCTCGGTGGCCAGGCCAACCATCGTGCCCATGGCGTCGAAGAAGATGCTCAGCAGGATCACGAACGCCAGCAGGGTCGCGGCCACGAAGCCGAGGTGCTCGAAGGCGCCGAACGGGTTGGCCTTGCCGATCAGGGACAGGTCCGGGGCGGCCCATTCGGTGAACTTGGGCGCCACGAGGGACCAGCCCTGCGGGTTGAAGTTCTTGCCATCGAAGCTGGGCCCGATGTGCAGGGTGAATTCCAGGATCACGGACAGGATTGTGGAGGTGATGATGCCGATCAGGATCGCGCCCTTGACCTTGCGCACCACGAGGGCGATGGTCAGGACCAGGCCGATCACGAACACCAGCGTGGGCCAGCCCAGCAGCTTGCCGTCGAAGCCGAGGCCGACGGGGACCGTGGTGCCCGCGACGTCCGGGATGCGGCGGACGAAGCCGGCGTTGACCAGGCCGATCAGGGCGATGAAGAGGCCGATGCCGACGACGATCGCCGTCTTCAGCCCTTCCGGGACCGCCCGGAACACGGCGGTCCGGAAACCGGTGAGCACCAGGATCAGCATGGTGACGCCGGAGAGGACCACCAGGCCCATCATGTCCGGCCAGGTCAGGCCCGGGTTGGTGGCGACGGTGACGGCCACGAAGGCGTTGACGCCGAGGCCGGTTGCCAGCGCGAAGGGATGCTTGGCCCAGGCTCCCATCAGGATGGTCAGGATGCCAGCCACGAGGGCGGTCACGGCGGCGACGGCCGGGAAGCCGAGCGTTCCGCCGGACGAATCCGGGCCGGAAAGGATCAGCGGGTTCAGCACCACGATGTAGCTCATGGCGAAGAACGTGGCGAACCCGCCACGGATCTCGCGCGAGAAGTTCGACCCCCGCTCGGAAATCTTGAAATACCGGTCGAGTGCAGAGCCCTGCTTAAGCATTGGTCCTCCGGGAGGGAAAAGGGGTGTTAGCTAAATCCTATTAGGCGTGACGGCGCCCACCCGCCAAACTCGCCTAGTCTGTAAGGAAGCCAACACAAGGAGCAGGCCAGCCATGCGTTTCATCCGACAACTTCCGGGCGCCCTGCTGGGCCTGATCGTGGCGGCCACGGTCCTGCTGGGCTCAGCCCTCCTGGCTGCCGGTCCGGCGTCGGCCCACGACGCCGTGGAGTCGACCAGCCCCGCCGCCGGCGCGACGGTGCCCACCCCGCCGGCAGCGGTTGCGATCACGCTCAGCAATCATCCGCTCGCCCTCGGCACACAGATCAAGGTCAGCGACGCCACCGGCAGCAACTGGGCCGATGGCGGTGTGGACATCGTGGACAACGTGGCCTCGCAAAAGCTCAAGGCGGGCGCGCCGGCCGGGCTCTACACGGTGCAGTGGCGGGTGGCCAGTTCGGACGGCCACCCGATAGAGGGCACCTTCACCTTTACCGCGGCGGCAGGCGCGACGGCGGCCGGCAGCGCACCTGCGCCGGGCACGGTCCCGACGCTGGGTACCGCCCAGCCGGGAGCGACCATCGCCCCCTCGCCGGCGCCGGACGCCTCGCAGCCCTTTCCGTGGAGCATCGTCATCTTCGTGGCGGTGGCAGTCGGCATCCTGGTGGCCCTGGGACTGATGGCAAAGCGGCGGCTTAATGGCGGCGACGACGAAGACGGCTATGGCGACGCCGAGACATACGCCGACACAGCCACCAACCCGGACGAATCCACCGGGGGACCCCGGAGCTAGGCTGGAGGCGGGAGACGGCTCCTAGGCTGGCAGCGCCAGCCCCGCGGACAACAGCGCGGGCATGCCTTCCGGATGGACTTTGGCGGAAATCGCCTGGCCCACCAGCTTGGCCTGGCGCAGGACTTCCTTCGGCGTGGGGGTAATCAGCTCGCCCACGCCGACGAGGTACATGCCGAGTGCGTGCATGGCCGCCATGAGGTTCTGGCCCGCGGCAACCCCCAGCTCAGCGAGCATGCGGCGCAGTTGGCTGTGCGCGCAGCGGGTGAGGACCAGATGGTCGGCGTACAGGATTCCGTTGGGGGTGCTGACGGCCCACTGCTGTGCCGGCTGCGCGGTTCCTTGGAAGTCCAGGCTGGCGTCCGCCGGGCCATCCGCGTCAAGGTGGTCCAGTTGCAGCGCGCGGACGTTGTTACGGACATCGAGGTGGTGGCTGGCTGCGTAGTTCCGCAGGTGGCGCAGGATCTCGTTGCGCTCCCGGAGGGTGGCTGCGTCCGCCGCGTCGCAGCGCTGCAGCGAGGAAGTGTTGGCCGGGTTCCCGGCCCCGAGCAGATCCAGGCCGTCCACCACGATGGCTTCAACCCCCCGGCGCTGCAGCTCGCTGGCGACCGCCAGCCCGGACAGGCCCGTGCCGATGACCACAGTGCTGGTCCGTTCGATTCCGCCGTACACAGGCATGCTCGACACTGCGGGGTCCCTCCTCGAATGATGCGGATTCCGGGCCCATGCCCGGAACGCTTTTCCGGCGATCCGTCCCGACGCACTCCACAGGGGGAGGCTGCGATCTGAAAGACGAGTCTCGGTTCAGCAATGCCTCAGAGGATACCCAAGATTGCGGGCTGTGAACAGGGCCGGCCCGACATTGTATTTATGCGGGTTTTCGCCGGTTTGTCCGGGTTCCGGCAGACGCATTAACCAATGATCCGCGGGTTTCCGGGGCCACGGAGGCCGTGCAAACACTGGGTAAACCTTGCCTGCGTCCCGGGTGGAAGCCGCGGCCTGACTCTTCTGGCAGAATAGCCGCAACACAGCCACGTAACGCGAGGAGGCGGACCCCATGGCCCGAGAACAGGTGCATCCGGATCCGGCGGGGGACGCCGCCGGCCACGGCTCCGCTCCTCGGGGCATAGTGGTCGGTGTGGACGGCTCGGACCACAGCCACTGCGCCCTGGTGTGGGCGGCCCGGGAAGCCGAGCGCCGGCACCGTCCGCTGCACATCGTGACCGCCTACTCGGTGCCGGTTTTTGCCGCGTCCGGGCTGGACGGCGGGTACGCGACGGTGGACGATTCGGTAATCCGCGAGGGCGCGGAGGCCATCCTGAAGCAGGCGCTGGACAAGGTCGCCGGGTACTCCATCGACGTCGATGCCTCGGTGGAGAATGGCGACGCCTCCGGTGTCCTGCTGGAAATGACGGAAACCGCCGAGCTGCTGGTTTTCGGAACCCGCGGCCGGGGCGGCTTCGTGGGCCGGCTCCTCGGTTCGGTCAGCAGCGCTCTTCCCGCCCACGCCAAATGCCCCACGGTCACGGTGCCGCTGATCTGCGGCGACCGGCTGGGCGAAACCACGCAGGACAAACACGTCAGGGCCGAACGGGAAAAGTCAGGCCACCAGCCGGTGGAAAACGTCGTGGTGGTGGGCGTGGACGGCTCCGAGCAGGCCCGGGTGGCGGTCCTCGAAGCGGCCGCCCAGGCTGAACGCCTCTCCGCGCCGCTGCGCCTGGTCTGCGCCGTTCCGCAGTACAGCGGCTCGCTTGCCTGGGTTCCGGCCCCGCTGGACCGCGAGGCCCTCTTTGCCGATATCCGGGTCCAGCTCGACGCCGGCGTGGCCTGGATTAAGAGCCACTTCCCCCAGCTCGACGTCGAAACCCAGCTCGTCGACGGGTCGCCGATCGACATCCTCGTCGAGGCGAGCCGGCACGTGGAACTCGTGGTGGTGGGCACCCGCGGCCGCGGCGGCTTCGCCGGGATGCTGCTGGGATCCACCTCGGACGGCATCCTGCACCACGCGAAGGGCCCCGTCATGGTGGTTCCGGACCGGGATGACCCGCGGCTGGCCGACCGGCCCAGCTTCGGACCGATGCTCGGCGACTCGTAGCCCGGATCCGGGAGCACGCGCTTCCCCAGTGAAGGGAGGGCCGGCAGGTGGAGCAGTTACCCGTTCCAAACGCGCCCCGGCATGAGCCGGACCCGGGGCTGGTGCTCGGCTTGGAGCTGGTCGGCGCGGAGCTGCTAAGCGCCGTCGGCGGCAAGGCCGCCAACCTCGGCGAACTGCTGCGCGCACGGCTCCCGGTGCCGGCCGGCTTCTGCCTGACCACACAGGCCTACCGGCGCGCCACCTCGGGTGCAGGGCTCGAAACCATCCACGCCGGGTTGGCCGCGGCCGCACCGGGGGACCTTCCCGGACTCGCCGGACTGGCCGCCACCGCCCGCCGCCTGGTCCTGGCCGTGGACATCCCGGCCGACATTGCCGAGGCCGTCAGAGAGGCCTATTCGGCGCTGGGACCGGACACCCCGGTGGCGGTCCGCTCGTCCGCTACCGCCGAGGACCTGCCGTTCGCCAGCTTCGCCGGACAGCAGGACACCTTCCTGAACGTCGTGGGCGCCGACGCGGTCCTGGCCGCCGTCCGGCAGTGCTGGGCCTCGCTTTGGACCGACCGCGCCGTGAGCTACCGCGCCATCCAGGGGATCAGTCCGGCGGCCGTGTCGCTCGCCGTTGTGGTCCAGCGGATGGTGGACGCAGCCGTGGCCGGCGTCCTGTTCACCGCCAATCCGGTCACCGGCAGGCGGCATGAGGCGGTCATCGATGCCAGCCCGGGCCTCGGCGAGGCGGTGGTGTCCGGGGCGGTCAACCCGGACCACTTCGTCATTGACAGCGGCACCCGGAGAATTCTCGAGCGCCGGATCGGGAGCAAAGCGGTGGTGATCCGGCCGGTGCCGGGCGGCGGAACCGAGCGGACCTTCCGGTCCGGCGCGGGCCAGCAGCCCTGTGTCGACGACGTCCAGCTCCTGGGCCTGGAGCTGCTCGGCCGCCGCGCGGAGGTGCACTTCGGGGCGCCGCAAGACCTCGAATGGGCGATCGACAGCGGCGGAGCGGCATGGCTGACGCAGTCGCGCCCCATCACCACGCTCTACCCCCTGCCGGAGCGGCCGGAGCGGGCGCCGGTCCGCGATGGAACCCGCGTCTACCTTTGCTTCAGCCTGGCCCAGGGCCTGACCCGGCCACTGACCCCGATGGGGCTGGCAGGCTTCCGGCTGATCGCCTCGTCCGTGGCGCGGGCGGCGCATTTCGAGGTTCCCGCACCGCACGACGGGCCGACGCCGTATGTCCAGGCCGGGCAGCGGCTCTTCTTCGACCTGACCCCGGTGGTGCGCAGCACCGTCGGGCGGGCCATCGTGCCCCGGGTTTTCGACGTGATGGAAGCCCGCTCCGCGGCAGTGCTGCGGGAGCTGTTCGGGGACCCCCGGTTTTCCGTCACCAGCAGGTCCCCGTGGCGGCTGCTGCGGCACATCGGCCCCGTGGCGGCGCGGGCCAGGGTGCCCGGGTCGCTGCTTCGTGCCCTGTTCAGGCCCAAGGCCGCGCGGTGCCGGGTGGAACAGTTCGGCGAACGGTTCCGGGGCACCCTGGTGGTCCCCGCCGGGTCCACCGCGGTGCAGCGGCTGGACCACGTGGAGCGCATCCTGGGCCGGGAGCTCTTCCCGGTGGTGCCCAATGTCCTCCCGCTGCCGGCCCTGGGCTTTGCCCTGCTCGCGGCCGCCGGCAGGCTGCTTGGACCTGCCGGCGGCCCAGGTGCGCTGCAGCCGGTCCTGCGGGGGCTGCCCAACAACGTCACCACCGAAATGGACCTGGCCCTCTGGCGGCTCGCCTCGGCCATCCGGGCCGACGCCAGCGCAACCGCCGTCTTCGACGGCGCAGGCTTCGATGATGCCGTCGTGCCGGACCTCGTCCGCCGCTACCGCGACCGGACACTGCCCGCCGTCGTGCAATCCGGGATCGCCGGCTTCCTGGGCCGCTACGGTCACCGGGCGGTGGCGGAAATAGACCTCGGGATGCCCCGCTGGTCCGACGATCCGACCCACCTCCTCGGCGTCCTGGCCAACTACCTGCGGCTGGAGGATCCGGGCCAGGCCCCGGACCGGCAGTTCAGCAAGGCGGCGCGCGACGCCGAGGCCCAGGTGGAGCGACTGGTCGCCGCCGCGGGGGAGCGGGGCAGGCTGCGGGCCGCGCTCGTGCGGGCGGCACTGAAGCGCACCCGGATGTTCGCCGGGCTGCGCGAACTGCCGAAGTACCACATCGTCGAGGCGATGGCCGCGGTGCGGGGACAGCTCCAGGCCATCGGGACGGAGCTGGTGGCGTCCGGACGTCTCACGGACGCGGACGACGTCTTCTTCCTGGACCTGATCGAGGTCCGTAACGGCCTCGCCGGGAGCCAGCTGCAGCACCTCGTCGCGGAACGCCGCGCAGCCTATGCCCGCGAACTGGGCCGCCGCCACATTCCGCGGGTGCTGCTCTCGGACGGGACGGAACCGGAGGCGCTGCAGGACGGCGCCGCCGGGGCGGGGGCAGGAACCCCCGGAGTGCTGACCGGCACGCCCGCATCGGCCGGCACCGTCACCGGCAGCGCCCGCGTCATCCTTGAGCCGCAGGGGGCGCGGCTGGAGCCCGGCGAGATCCTCGTGGCACCCTCCACGGATCCGGGCTGGACGCCGCTGTTCCTGACTGCCGGCGGCCTCGTGATGGAAATGGGCGGCCCCAACTCGCACGGCGCCGTCGTCGCCCGGGAGTACGGGATTCCCGCAATCGTCGGGGTCCCGGACGCCACCTCGCTGATCGTCACCGGGCAGGCCGTCACGGTCGACGGCGCCGCCGGCACCGTCGTTCCGGACAGGCCGCGGAACGGCGGCGGGCCAGCGGCGGGCGTTGCCCCGGAGGAATCTGCCGGGACACGGTGATGCCGGCCGCATCCGGGCGTAATGTTGAAACATGAGCTGCCAAGATGGAGCGCGGTCGCAATGACCCGTACCTGGTTGCGCTGGCTGCCAGCCGCAACCGTTCCCGCCGTGATCGCCGCCGGGGTGCTGGCGGGATCCCTGCCGGCCAGCGCGGGGGACCCGCTGCCCGCCAAATCACCCGAGCAGGTGCTGGAGCTGATCGCCCAGCACCGCGACCCGTCCTTCTCCGGAACCCTGGAACAGACCTCGGACCTGGGCCTGCCGGACCTTCCCCAAACCGGCCCGGGAACCGCGTCCGGTGACACCGCCTGGCTGGAGCTGCTGACGGGACCGCACACGGCCCGGGTCTACCGCGACGGGGCGGACAACGCCCGCATCCAAGTGCTGGACCGGCTCGCCGAACGTGACGTCATCCGGCACGGCGACCAGCTCTGGTTCTACAACTCCAAGGACAACACCGCCGCGCACGCGGTCCTCCCGGCCGGCGGCCGTCACCCGTCCGGACAGGAATCCGTGCCGACCCCGGACCGCCTGGCCGCCAAGCTGCTCGCCGCCCTCGACCGGAGCAGCAATGTGAGCGTCGGGACGGATGTTGAGGTCGCCGGCCGCGCCGCCTACCAGCTGGTGCTCACCCCCAGGTCCACGGCCACGCTGCTGGCCTCCGTCTCGATTTCGGTGGACGGCCAGAGCGGAATGCCGCTCGGCGTTGAAGTGAAGGCCCGCGGCCAGTCCGATCCGGCGTTCAGCGTCGCGTTCACTAAACTTTCGCTGCAGGCGCCGGACGCCGCGATCTTCCAGTTCAGCCCGCCGCCGGGTGCCACCGTCAAGGAGCTCCCGGTCCCGGACCACAAAGCGACCGGCGCCAAGGAAAAGCGCGGCACTGCCACGAAGGCCCCGGGCACAGCCACAAAGGCCCCCGGCACGGCGTCGAAGGACAAGGTCAAAGTCAGCGGAACCGGCTGGGAATCCGTCGTCGAACTGCCGGCTGGCTCCCTGACCAAGGCAGCACCGGCCAAGGGAGGGCCGGAGCAGCAGGGCGGCCCCGGGAGCGCGGCGTCGCTGCTGGCCCAGGCGACGGTGCCCGTGGCCGGCGGCAGGCTCCTTTCGACCGCCCTGCTGAACGTGCTGATCCTCGACGACGGCCGCGTCTTCGCCGGGTCGGTCCCGCTGGAACGGCTCCAGGCCGCGGCTGCCGCCCGGTGACCGCCGTCGCGCCGGTACCCGAACTGCCGTCCGCCGAACTGAGCATCGAGACCCGGGGCTTGAGTAAGCGCTTCGGCCGGCAAATGGCGGTCGACGGCGTCGACCTGGCCGTACCCCGGGGCTCGGTCTTCGGTTTCCTGGGCCCCAACGGCTCCGGCAAGACCACCACCATCCGGATCATGCTGGGCCTCGCAGCTGCGTCGAGCGGCTCGGTCCGCGTCCTGGGCGAGGAGATGCCGCGGCAACTGCGCACCGTGCTGCCGCGGGTGGGCGCCCTGGTCGAGGGGCCGGCCTTCTACCCCTTCCTCTCGGGAGCCGCGAACCTGCTGCGCTTCGACGCCGCCGATCCGGAGGCCCAGGCCGGGACGCGGCGCGCGCGGGTGCGCACCGCGCTGGAACGGGTGGGCCTGGCGCACGCCGCGGACAAGAAAGTCCGGGCCTATTCGCTGGGCATGAAGCAGCGGCTGGGGATCGCCAATGCCCTGCTGGCACCCCGGGAGCTCCTGGTGCTGGATGAGCCGACCAACGGCCTGGACCCGCAGGGCACGCGCGAGGTGCGGCACCTGGTGCGGTCCCTGGCCGCGGACGGCGCCACGGTGTTCGTCTCCAGCCACCTGCTCGCCGAGGTGGAACAGATCTGCACGCACGCGGCCATCATGAGTGCCGGACGCCTGGTGGCCCAGGGCCCGCTGGCGGGGTTGCGGCAGGCCGGGCAGTCCAGGGTCCGGCTGCTGACGCCCGACCCCGGCGCCGCGGCCAGGGTGATGGCCGGCCTGGGATTGACCCCCGACGGCGGTGGTTCTGGCAGCGGACAGCCCGACGGCGGGGGATCCGCAGCCGCGGGCGAGGTGCTCTATGCGCCGCTGCCTTCCGGCCCCGCCGGAGGCGCCCCCACGCCCGAACAGCTGGTGGCGGCCCTCGTAGCGGCCGACGTCCGGGTCCGCGGCTTCACCGTGGAACAGGGCAGCCTCGAGGACCGCTTCGTCGAGCTGACAGGGGAGGGGTTCGACGTTGCCCAGTGATTCGACGGTGCAGGGCGGGGCAGCGGGCCCTGCCACGGCCCCGACCCTGCGGCTGCTCGGCTCCGAGCTGGGGGTCCTGTTCCGGCGCCGCCGGACCTGGGCCATGTTGCTCGCCCTGGCCGCCATTCCGGTGCTGATCGCCGTGGCCGTGCGGCTCTCCTCGGCGGTGCCGCCCGGGCGCGGGCCCGCGTTCCTGGACCGGATCAGCCAGAACGGGTTGTTCGCCGGCGTCACGGCCATGCTGGTCGCCGTCCCCTTGTTCCTCCCGCTCACGATCGGGGTGGTCGCCGGGGACACCGTGGCGGGCGAGGCAGGACTGGGAACCCTGCGGTACCTGCTGGCGGCCCCGGCCGGGCGGGGAAGGCTGCTGGTGGCCAAGTTCGCGGGCGCGGTCGTGTTCGCCGTCGCGGCCCCGTTCACGGTGGCCCTGGTCGGGGCAGGCATCGGCGCCGCGCTCTTCCCGGTGGGTCCCGTGACCCTGCTGTCAGGGGACTCGATCGGCGCCGCCGAGGCGTTGGGGCGGCTGCTGCTGATTGCCGCCTATCTGGCCGTGTCCCTCGTGGGGCTGTCCGCCATCGGCCTGTTCATGTCCACCCTCACGGACGTGCCCGTCGGCGCGATGGCGGCAACGGTGGTGTTCGCCGTCGTCTCCCAGGTCGCCGATGCGCTGCCCCAACTGGAGTGGCTGCACCCGTGGCTCTTTACCCACCGCTGGCTCGACTTCGCCGACTTACTGCGCCAGCCCATCGTCTGGGACTCGTTCGCCGCCAATGCCCTGCTGCAGGGCGGCTATCTGGCCGTCTTCGGCGCCCTCGCCTACGCCCGGTTCACTACGAAGGACGTGCTCTCCTAGGGCATCCGGGCGACGCCGTTCCGGGCATCAGTACCGGGCGGCGTAGGGGTAGAGCTGCATCCCGGCCATGGACGCGAGGTCCGTCACGGTGATCCCGCTCTCCGGGTTCAGCGCCTGCACTACACGGCCCCCGCCAAGGTAGATGGCCACGTGGTAGAACCCCGGGGCCGAGCCCCAGACCAGCAGATCCCCAGGCTGCGCTGCGGCAAGCGGCACCTTCACCGGCGCCTGCGCAAACTGCTCGGCGGCGGTGCGGGGCAGGCTCTTGCCGGCCGCGGCGAACGCGTTCTGGACCAGACCGGAACAGTCAAAGCCGTAGGCGCCCGTTCCGCCGTATTGGTAGAAGTAGGGCGCGCCCACCTTGCCCATGGCCGAGGACAGCGCTGTCTGGTTGGAACCGCCGGGGGCCGGGGCCGGGACCGGGGCCACCGGGGCCGGAGGCGGCGGGGCCGGCGCGGGGGCCCGCGGAGGAGCCGGGGACGGCGGGACGGGCGCGGGATCCCGTGGCGCCGGGACGGTCGGCGCCGGCCGCGGCGCGGCTGAGGCCGGCGGTGCGGGCGGCCTGGGCGTCGTGCCGGACGGCCGGCCCGGGGTGGCCGGTGCCGGCTGCGCTGCCCGGGCAGGCTGTCCGGTGGGCGCCGCCTCCCGTGTCAGGGCCGCGAGCCGTGCCTGCTGGCGCTGCCGGTCGAGTGCGTCCACCCGCGCTGATTCGAGCGCCACGGTGGTGTTGCGAAGGGTGGCGAGTTGGCCGACCAGGACCGTCCGCTGCGCCGCGGCCTCTGACACTGCTTTCTGCCGGTCCGCGTCGGCGCGTTCGGCGTCGGCCTTGCGGGACTCCGCGGTGCGGGCAGCATCATCGGCGGCGCGGTCGGCCTCGGCGGCGGCATCCTTCGACGACCGGGCGGCGGCAGCGGCGGTCTCTGCTGATTGGAAGGCGCGGGTGCGGCAGGCGGCCACCGCCTCCAGCGTGGCGGCCTGTTGCAGCGCCTCGCCGTTCCCGCCGACCAGGTTGCCGAGCGCCGGCGTCATCCCGCCATTGCGGTAGAGATCACCGGCGAGTTGGCCAATCAGTTTGCGCGCCTTTTTCTGCTCAGACTCGGCGGCGGCGGCCTTGGCTTCCGCCAGCTCGGCGGCATCCCGCCGGATCTGGAGTTCCACCAGGGCATCGACGTAGGCGTTGTTGGCGGCGAGCGAGGTGGCCAGGCCGGCCTCCTTGGCCGCGGAAGCGTCGGCCAGGATCCGGTCGATCCGGTTGACCTGATCCGCCGTCGCGCTTTCGCTGGCCTTCGCCGCGGCGATGTCCGCGGGCGTCGGGAGGTCCGGCGCGGCCGGCATCCTCAGGCCGGGGACCGACTTCGTGGCGGCCGGGGCGGCCTGGGCGGGGATCGCCAACGTTCCGAGCAGTACGACGGCGGTGCACAGGGCGGCGGCCCTGCCGCCGGGTCCGGTCCAACTCATGGAAAAACCTCGTTGCAGTCAGGCTGGCGCGAGCGAGGTCTGAAATTGGCGCATGAAAAAGCCCCTCTGCGGATCGCCCAGCAGGGACGAGGCTACGTGCCAAATACCACTTTGGCAACAAGAGTCACATCAATAACATAAACAACAACAATGTCATTTGGTCACATTCGCAGGGGCGTGTCGAGCATTGCGGCGGGTGCCGGGGCGGGGCAGATGTACCCGTAGACCGCTGCGCCGGCCGGTCAGGCGTGCTGGTGCGCCTCGTGTTCCGCATGGGTGGCCGGTTCGAGCTGGAAGGTGCAATGTTCGGTGTCGAAGTGCGAGCCAAGGCAGGTGACCAGTTTGTCCAGCACCCTGTCGGCGCCGCGGGCGCCCAGCGCAGCGTCCTCCACGACCACGTGGGCAGAGAAGACCGGCACCCCTGAGGTGATCGTCCAGATGTGGATGTCGTGGACGGACACCACGCCGTCGACGGCCAGGATGTGTTCGCGGATCATCTGGACGTCCACGCCCTTGGGAGTGGCTTCGAGGAGCACGTCCACGACGTCCCGGAGCAGGTGCCACGCCCGGGGCAGGATCATCAGCGCGATCAGGATCGAGGCGATGGTGTCAGCGGCCTGGTAGCCGGTGACCATGATGACGATGGCCGCGACTATGACGGCGAAGGAGCCCAACAGGTCGCCCAGGACTTCCAGGTACGCTCCGCGGACGTTGAGGCTTTCCTTCTGTGCGCCGCGGAGGATCATCAGCGAGACCAGGTTGGCGACCGCGCCCAGGACGGCGGCGAACAGCATAACGTCGGTGTGGACCTCGGGAGCCGAGCCAAGGCGCCGGATGGCTTCGGTGAAGATGACCACGGAAATGACGATCAGGACCAGCGCGTTGGCCAGCGCGGCCAGGACCTCCGCCCGCTGGTAGCCGTAGGTCCGCGCATCGCTCGCCGGCCGCGCGGCAATCCAGGCCGCCAGCAGCGCGATGAAGACGCCGGCGGCGTCGGAGAGCATGTGCCCGGCGTCGGCGAACAGGGCCAGCGAACCGGAAACGAGGGCGCCCACGACCTGAATCAGGACCACGGACAGGGTGATGCCCAGCACGGCGATCAGGCGCTTGCGGTGCTTCCCGGTCGCCGTGATCCCATGTGAGTGGCTGTGGTCGTGTCCCATGATTCCAAGGCTAGTCCCACCGGAGGCGGCTAGCCCCAGCCGAGATCGTGCAGCCGTTCGTCGCTGATGCCGAAGTGGTGTGCGATCTCATGGACCACGGTGACCGTCACTTCCTCGACCACGTCCTCGCGGGAGGCACAGAGGTCCAGGATCGGCTGGCGGTAGATGGTGATCCGGTCCGGCAGCGAACCGGCGTCCCACCAGGAATCCCGCTCGGTCAGCGGCACGCCCTCGTAGAGGCCCAGCAGAACCGTGTCCGGGTCCTCGTCCGGTTGGGGGGTGTAGTCGTCCTCGATGAAGACCGCCACGTTGTTCATGGTCTTCGCCAATTCCGGCGGGATCCGGTCCAGGGCGTCGCCCACCGCGGCTTCGAATTCGTCCTCGGACATCGGGAACGGTCCGTGGTGGCGGTCGTGGTTGTGGCCTGCGTCGTCGTTCCCGCTGGGCACGATCGGCAGGCCGGGAGGGAGTGATGCGGGCATACCCGGAACTCTATGCCCTGGCCGGTGCGCCCCGCAGCGGCCGGGAACGGCGCCGGGTCAGCGCGACGCCGGCGAGGCAGATCACGCCGCCCACGAGGCCCCAGATGGTGGGGATCTCGCCCAGCACCAGCCAGGAGATCAGGATGGTGGTCCCGGGCACCAGGTAGGTGGTGGCGGCAAGCCGTCCGGCGTCGATCAGCGAGAGCGCATAGGCCCAGGTGGTGAACGCGATCGCAGTGGGAAAGACGCCCAGGTACACCAGCCCCAGCGTTGCGGGCAGCGGCGCCGCCTGCAGTTCAGCGACGAGCTGGCCGCTAAAGGGCAGGCAGCACACGGCGCCTACCATGATGCCGAACCAGGTGGCCTGGGCCGCGGGGAACTTCCGGAGCACCGGCTTCTGCACGATCACGCTCACCGCCGCGAGAGCGGCCGCGAGCAGGCAGAGCAGCACGCCGGCAACGTCCGCCGTCGAGCGCTGGCCGGAACCGAGGGCAATCACTGCCACGCCGCCGAAGGCCACCAGGCTGCCGATGATCAGCCAGCGCGGGAAGCCTTCCTTCAGGATGATCCCGGCCATCACGGCGACGAGGATGGGGTTGACGTTGATCAGCAGGGCGGCGGTGCCGGCGTCGAGCATGTGTTCGGCGGCGTTCAGGGCAACGTTGTAGCCGCCGAACCACATCACGCCGTAGGCCAGGATGGGCCACCACTCACGGCCCCGGGGCAGCACGGCGGTCTTGCGGAACTGCGGCAGTACCACGAGACCCAGCACGACGGCGGCCACGGCAAGCCGTCCCAGGGTCAGCGGTCCGGGGGAGAAGCTGGGGCCGACCGCGCGGATGCCCACGAAGGCCGACGCCCAGAGCACCACGGTGACGACGACGGCGGCGATTCCGAGCCTGCTGATCTGCCCGGGCCGGCGGGTTGCCTGCGCCGCGGCCGGTGGGGCGGCATGCGAGGCCGCTTCGTGCGTGCTGTCCGGGTGCGTGCCGTCCGGGTGGGTATTGTCCGGATGTGCGCTGTCCGGGGAGGGGGAGCCTGTCTCGGCTGTTGTTGCCATGCTGCCAATCTAGCCCGTGCGGCGGCCCGGCAGCTGGCGGGAATCGGTCAGGTCTAGTCGGTTTACTGCCAAAATGCAGCCAAGCCCAGCGCCGCGCCCGGCCCGGCGCACCGGCGCAGATTCAGCGGCCCTGATTCACCGGAGCGGGCGGGCGGCGGCCCGGATGGCCGCCGCGACCTCGTCAAGTGCGGCCGATCCGTGCCGCCATTGCTGCCAGTGGAGTGGGACATCCACGTGCGCCGCGGGATCCAGTGCCGTCATCGTGCCGCGCTGCAGTTCCTCCGATACTTCGATTTCGGGGAGCAGCCCCCAGCCCATCCCCCAGCGGATGGCTTCGCCGAACTCGTGGGCGGCCGGAATGTAATGCCGGGGCGCGTTCAATGCCGTGCGGCTCACCCACCGGAGGTATCGGTCCTGTAAATCATCCTTGCGGTCGAAAACAATGACCGGGGCGGCGGCGAGGGTAGCCGCCGAGGCGCCGCCGGAAAACCACCGGGCGGCGAAACCGGGGGTGCAGACCGGCAGGTAGCGCATGACACCCAGCCGCCGTGAGGTGCAGCCGGGCGCCGCCTCGGCCGTGGTGGTGATGGCGGCGGCCGCTGCGCCGCTGCGCAGGAGGCCCAGCGAATAGTCCTGGTCCTCCCGGAGAATCTCGAGCTGGACCCTTCCCGCCACCGCGGCCAGTCCGGCCAGCGCCCAGGTATGCAGGGAATCGCTGTTGATCACCAGGGTCAGGCGCGTCCGCCCGTGCGGTTCCTCCGGCCGCAGCTCCTCGGCAAGGTCTGCGGAAAGGAGCTCCAGCTGCCGGGCAAACCGCACCACCGCCTGGCCGGACTCGGTGAGTCCCGCCGGCCGGGCCCGGGTGAGCACGGGACGGCCGACCGCGGCCTCGAGGGCACGGATCCGCTGGCTGATGGCCGAGGGGGTCACGGATAGGTGGGCGGCTGCGGCGTCGAAGCTTCCGTGCGTGACGATGGCAGCCAGCGTCCGGGCCTGCTCGGGGGAGATGTCCATCATTAGCCAATCTTATGTGGCAACAGAAAGATTAGCTGGCTTCATCTTTGCCCGGCGCTTACCGTCGAAGGGTGATCCTTCCCCTGTTTTCCGGCCTCTCCGCCGGCCTGTCGCTCATTGTGGCCATAGGCGCGCAAAATGCCTTCGTCCTCCGACAGGGCATCCAGCGCTCCCATGTGGCCATGGTGGTGGCGGTCTGTGCCGTTTCGGACCTGGTGCTGATCGTGCTGGGCGTCGCCGGCATCGGCGTCCTCTTGGACCGGACGCCCGCCGCCCTCGTGGTGATCAAGTGGGCGGGAGCCGCGTTTTTGCTCGTCTACGGAGCGCTCGCGGCCCGGCGCGCGATCGGCGGGGAACAACTGGACCTGCCCGGGGACAAGCCCCCGGGCAGCAGGGCGGCCGTGCTGGCCACCTGCCTGGCTTTCACCTGGCTGAACCCGCACGTCTACCTGGACACCGTCTTGCTGCTCGGGTCGCTCGCGGCCGCCCACGGCGAGTCCGGACGCTGGTGGTTCGCGGCCGGCGCCGGCCTTGGAAGCATTGCGTGGTTCACCGCCCTCGGCGCGGGGGCGCGATTCCTGGCCTCCGTGTTCCGGCGCCGGGCGGCCTGGCGGGTGCTCGACGCCGCAATCGCCGTCGTGATGATCACGCTTGCTGTGTTGTTGCTTGCTTGAGCGCCGCGCCCGCCTGGCCGGCCCCGGCCGCTACTCTCCGCGCCCGGACCACTCGAGGAGTCGTTCCACCGGCCAGGTGGTGATGATCCGCTCCGCAGGCACGGCGTTCCGGGCGGCCCGCTCCGCGCCGTATTGCAGGAAGTCCAGCTGGCCCGGAGCGTGCGCGTCGCTGTCGATGCTGAAGAGGCAGCCGGCGTCGAGCGCGAGCTGGATCAGTTCATCCGGGGGGTCCTGGCGCTCCGGCCGTGCGTTGATTTCGACGGCTACGTCGTTCGCCGCGCATGCCGCGAACACACGCCTCGCGTCAAAGTCCGAGGGCGGCCTCGTCCCGCGGGAGCCGTCCAGCAGGCGGCCGGTGCAGTGGCCGAGCACCCTGGTGTGCGGATCCTCGATCCCGGCCAGCATCCGCCGGGTCATGGTCCGACTGTCCGAGCGGAGCTTCGAGTGCACGCTCGCCACCACGATGTCCAGGCGGTCCAGCAGTTCCGGTGCCTGGTCCAGCGTTCCGTCCTCCAGGATGTCGACCTCGATGCCGGAGAGCAGGCGGACCGGGGGGTGGCCTGCGCCTGGCCCGGGGGCCTGCGCGGCCACGATCCCCGCGACCACCTCCAACTGCTCGGTGAGGCGTTCGGCGCTGAGGCCGTTAGCGATCTTGAGGGTGGGGGAGTGGTCGGTCAAGGCCAGATATTCGCGGCCCAGCATCCGGGCCGCGTCCAGCATGGACTCGATCGGCGAGCCGCCGTCGGACCAGTCGCTGTGCGTGTGCAGGTCGCCGCGGAGGTTCGCCAGCAGTTCATGGCCGCCGGCGGCGAGGGGCTCGGCGCCGCGTTCCCGCAGGCCCGCGAGGTAGTCGGGGACGCCGCCGCCGACCGCCTGCGCAATCACCTCGAAGGTCCGGTCGCCGATCCCCTTCATCCGTTTCAGCCGGCCGTCGGCCGTCCGTGCGGCCAGTTCCCCGGGGGAGAAGCCGCCGATGAGTTCGGCCGCCTTGCGGAACGCCTGGACCTTGAAGGTGGTGGCGCGTTCGCGTTCGAGCCAGAAAGCGATCTCATTGAGGGCAGCGGTGGCGTCCATCTGACCATCATCCGCACAGCCGCATGGGCCCTGTCCAGAGCTTATTCCCGGGTTGTGGAGTGGATTTTGGAGATTCCGGAAGTTGGCCCTATAGTTTTATAGGTCCAGTTCGGAGGAACCCGAAGGGAACAAAAACGGAAGGCTTCGGCCCTTAATTTTTGCCCTTGTTTCAGTGGGTTTTACCGGATGGCGTCCTGGCCCCCATCGTCTAGCGGCCTAGGACACCGCCCTTTCACGGCGGCGGCACGGGTTCGAATCCCGTTGGGGGTACGCAAGGAACTGGTCAAGCCGGACCAAAAAGTCTGGTAGGCTAAAGGCCTTGAAAAATTGCAGTAGCGATACTGCAGGCAGCAAGAAACAGCAGTAAACAAGCAGTAAAAGCAAGGCCCTGTAGCGCAGTTGGTTAGCGCGCCGCCCTGTCACGGCGGAGGTCGCGGGTTCAAGTCCCGTCAGGGTCGCTCTGATTGCCAGAAGAAATTCCGGCCGTCATGGTGACACGTCACCTAGGCTCTGTAGCTCAGTTGGTAGAGCGTTCGACTGAAAATCGAAAGGTCACCGGATCGACGCCGGTCGGAGCCACCACTGGGAAGCATCAGTTCATAAACGAACTGGTGCTTTTCTTCTTTAACCCACCCGCCGCTCCGTAATGGCCCTATTGCGGCGTGAAACGGCCCCTCTGGAGCAATCGAGGATGCCCGGAAGCTCGGTCCGAACCTGCAGGCACTACGCAGAGGCTACGGATAGACAGGACGCGGCGCAGGGGGTAGACATTGAGCGAACCCATGGCGTAGAGGGGGAGGACGCTCAGTGGAGATCGCCGACAGCTCGGATCTGCAGGAGACGGACACCGTTGGGAAGTGTCCGTGTGCAGGGGCCCGCTTCAACCCCGCTGCCTGCGGCCGCCTCGCCCGGCGCCGTCGGAGCGGCCGCTTCGCCGGGCAAAGGGCGCCCAGATGTTTGTGACTTTTTGGCGGTTTCGCCGCGCCTTGGCACCACGCGCCGCGGCGTTGGCCGCCGGAGCTGCCCTGGTGGTCCTCGCGGCTGCCCTGCAGGTGGCGCTGCCGTGGCCCCTGAAAGTCATTGTCGACGATGTGCTCAAGACCCCGGGCGCTGCGAGCAAGAACGAGTTCCTGCGAACGTTCGGTGCGGCCGGGCTGGAAGGTCAGCAGCTGCTGGTGGTGGCAGTTGCGTGCCTGTTGGTGTTCACCCTGGCGAATGCGGCGGCCAACTATTTTGGGGCGCGGCTGCTCAACGGCGTCGGAGAGCGGGTAATGGCATCCGTCCGCTCCGAGGTGTTCACCCACCTCCAGCGGCTCTCCCTGTCCTTCCACGACAAGCAGAGGCTCGGGGATCTGGTGACTCGGGCGACCACGGATGTCGACTACGTGCGCGCCATGATCATCTCAATGCTGGCTGTCCTGGTACCCAACATCCTCATTCTGGCTTTCATCACGACGATCTGCATGGTGGTTGATCCGGGCTTCGCCATGATCGCCCTGGCGGTCTCACCGGTGTTGTTCGCTACGGTGCTGATGTACCGCCCCCGCATCAAGGCTGCGTCCCGGGCCGCGCGGAGAAGGGACAGCGACATTGCCTCCACGATGGCGGAGACCTTCTCCTCGGTGCGGGTTATGCAGTCCTCTTCCAGCGAGGCGCGCCATGAGGCCGATTTCCAGCTCCGCAATGCCGCGCGGATGAATGCGGGCCTGAGGCTGGTCCGGTTGCAGGCAGCACTGTCCCCGCTGGTGGATGTCATCGTCACACTCGGCACCGTCGTCGTGCTCTGGGCGGGCGTGCAGCGGGTGCTGGACAGTTCAATGACGCTGGGACTGTTGCTGGTCTTTCTGGCGTACCTCAAAGCCCTTTACGATCCGATGAAGGAACTTTCCAAGCTGACGACGGTCATGAGCCGGGGCCAGGTCAGCGCGGAGCGGCTCCAGGACGTCCTCAGCACCGCCCCGGCAATCACGGACCCGCCCGGTGCCCCGCCGGCGCCGCGGCTGGCGGGCGCGGTGGAGCTGCGAGATGTCGACTTCCACTACGACGATTCCGAGGTGCTGCACAAGATTAACCTCCGTGTGGAGCCGGGCCGGATGATTGCGCTGACCGGGCCCACCGGTGCGGGCAAGTCAACGGTGGTCAGCCTTATTCCGCGGCTCTACGACGTGACGGGCGGCGCTGTTCTCCTCGACGGCGTGGACGTCCGCGAACTGCAGCTGGCCTCGGTGCGCCAGCAGATCTCGATGGTCCTGCAGGAATCCATCCTGTTTCACGGCACCATCTACGACAACATCGCCTACGGATCGGACAACGTCACTCCGGAACAGGTTTTCGCCGCAGCCCACGCCGCGCATGTCGATGAATTCGTTGATCAGCTGCCGCTGGGCTATGACACCCCGGTTGCCGAGCGGGGCGTCAGCCTCTCCGGCGGACAACGCCAGCGCATCGCGATCGCCCGGGCCCTGGTCCGCGATACACCGATCGTCATCCTCGATGAGCCCACCTCCGGCCTGGACGCCATCTCCGAACAATACGTGATGGAGGGAATGGACCGGCTGATGGCCGGGCGGACTGTCATCGTGATCGCGCACCGCCTCTCCACTCTCCGGCGCGCGGACAAGATCTACGTGCTGGACCACGGGCGGATTGTGGAAAGCGGTAACCACCGGCAACTCCTCGCAGCCGGCGGTCTCTACAGCCGGCTCGACGGGCTGCAGGGGGCCCAAGATCCTCCAGCCTTGCCGCTGCCTGCGCGGGGCGCGATCCGCGAGGGAACGCCGGCGAGGCCCGCGACCTCGGGAGCCCTCCCCTGGCGGATCGGAAGGGAGGGCGCGCTGGAGGTGCTGTTGGTCCACCGGCGCCGTCATCAGGACTGGTCCATCCCCAAGGGAAAAGCCCAACCGGGCGAGACGGACCAGGAATGTGCGCTGCGGGAAGTGGGCGAGGAGACGGGTCTCGTCTGCCGGGCCGGTGCGGAGCTGCCGCAGGTGACCTATCTGGACCGCCGCCGGCGCCTCAAGACGGTGCGCTACTGGGCCGCGGAGGCCCAGGGCGGCGTCTTCTCGGCCAACGATGAAGTGGACGAGGCCCGCTGGTTCAGCATTCCGGCGGCGCTGCGCACGCTGAGCGAACCACGCGAACGGCCCGTGCTTCTCGCACTGGGCGGCGTCCTGGAGCGGGAACTTGGGATCCGTGCGGTGCCGGCCCGGGACAGGATGCTGCTGCTTATCCGCGGGGCCACGGCAACACCCCGCCAGCTGTGGGACCACTCCGAACTCACCCGGCCGCTGGCCCACGAAGGACGCACGACAGCCCGCTCCCTCGAAGGACTCGGCTCGTTCTTCGAAATAAACCGGATCCTCTCCGCGCCGGCCGCCCGGTGTATCGGCACTGTTGAACCGCTGGCACGCCGTGCATCCCTGACGGTGGAAGTGGCCAGTGATCTTTCCGATGGCCGCATCGAACGGGCGATGCGGCTCGTCGACAACGCCCGCGGCACGGGGACCGTGCTGTGCACGCATGAGGATGTCATCGCCTCGGTCCTGGACCGCCTGGCCGCGCGCGACCGGACAACCCTCGACAGCCGCGCCGGCCGCCGGCGCGGCTCGGTCTGGGCCCTGACCGGGGACACGTCACGCTACACCGGCGCGTATTATCTCCCCATGCCCGAGGCGGTCCGCCTGCCCGAACAGCGCGCGACCAACAATTAGCTGTCCAACGCCGCGCGGGACGATAATTCCCTCGCCCGACACGGGCGCCGTGACCAGGGTTGGGGACACGCCGGCACTCCCGGCTAGACTCGCACGCTGGGGAAGAACGCCATCGCTGCGGACAGTCCCTGGACGGATCCGCGGCGCACGCCCGACCAGAAGAGTGATTTTGACGAAAACTGCACGCCCGCTGACCGTGACCGCCCTCCTCGCCGCCCTGGCGCTAACCGCCTGCTCTGCGCCGGAAGCCGCGGCCCCGCCGTCGTCGTCGGCCCCCGCACCGTCCGCCTCCGCGACGCCCAGCCCCACCAAGTCCTCCGGCCCCTATGGCGACTTCCCGACGGCGGCCGAGGCCTGCAAGACGATTTCGGAGCAGGCCACGGGCGCCTCGCTGTTCCCGCTCTCGGCGGCACAGGGCAAAACCGCCGAACTTGAGCAGCTCAAGGCCGAACTCAGCCGCACGGCCGAACGCGTACCGGACAGCCTCAAGGCCGACTTCGCCAAACTCAACGAGGTCGCCGTCGCGGGCCTGAGCGACCAGACCGTCTATTCCAGCGGCAAGTTCCAGGACGCCATGGCTCCCGTGACCGGTTGGATTGCCGCCAACTGCAAGTAGCTCCTCGGGCACATGGCTCCCGGGTCCGAAGCGGCCCGGAAATCCAGGCGATGTGGCCCCACCGTCGGCCCTAAGGGCTAGGGTGGTGTCAAAGAGAAGGGGGAGTGCCAGATGGAGTACCAGAATCCTCAGTCCGCGGATCCCGGGGTGGGTCTGCCGGCGGCGGCCCGTGCCGCGACCGGCCGCACCGTGATTTCCGAAGCCGCTGTCGCCAAGGTTGCCGGCATCGCCGCCCGCGCCGTTCCCGGCGTGTATTCCCTGGGCACCGGGCCTTCCCGCGCCCTGGGCGCCATCCGCGACGCGGTCGGCAGTTCGGACCACGCTGCCGGGGTGCGCGCCGAGGTCGGCGAGACCCAGGTGGCCGTGGACATTGACCTCGTGGCGCTCTACGGCACCCCGCTGCATGCATTGGCGGACCAAATCCGGGCGGCTGTCTATGCCGCCGTGGAGGAACTCGTCGGCCTCCAGGTCATTGAAGTCAATATCGAGATCCATGACGTCTTCGTCCCCGGTCCGCCCAAGCCCGCGGCCTCCGGCGAGGCACGACCCACGAGGGAGGCCCTGCAGTGAACCTGACCGTAGTCGGCATTGCGGCCGGCGCTTTCCTGGCTTTCATGTCCTTCACGTTCGGGGCCTGGGGCTTCCTCGGCTCCCTGCTCTTCATGGCCGTCGGAGCCCTGCTGGGCCGTGCGGCGGAAGGGAAACTGGACCTGCGCAGCGTCGTCGATGCCCTCACGGGCCGGCGATCCTCCTCATGAGTTCCACCGCCGGACGGCTGCTGGCCGGACACAACCGGATCAGCACCCAGGCCCTCACGAGCGTGGCGCGGGCCGCAACTGCGGAGGCGCTCGGTGTGCCGCCGCAGGACGTCCGGGCCGACTGGGCCGACGACGACGGCCTGCTGGCCCTGTCCCTCGTCACGCCTATCGCCGTCCCGTCGCTCACCGCGGTGCTCCGGGACCCGGCCCGCGTGGCATCCTTCGGCGGCCCCATCTGGGACCGTGCGGTGGCCGCGAAGGCGGAGATTCTGCGCCGCGTCACGGAGCTCAGCGGCGCGCAGCTGAGCCGGGTGGACATCCGCATCAGCGGGGCCAGCGTCAGTGACGGAGGGCGGGTCCGGTGAGCCAGGCCGCCGAACGCCCCTACGGCGGCGCCGGGTCCCCGGAGGCCGCTGGCACGGGCACCCACCCAGCCGGATCCGGTCCCGCCGCGAGTCCCGGGGCAGACCCAGGCGACGCCGTAACCGAGCGGGTCCTAGCCCGCGAGACCAGCTCGTCCCGGGCGTCAGCCGCCGTCATCGCGGCAGTCCTGGTGATCGGGCTGTGCGTCTACGCCCTGCTGGAAACGGCGGTGCGGGCCGTTGGGCAGCCGCCGTGGCTGATCGATCCGCAGACCGCCGCCGAGAAAGTCATCGCCCTCCCGGCCGGAGTCCCGCCGCTCCTGCTCGGCGTCGTCGGCGCGGTGCTGTTCGCGGCCGGGCTCTTTTTCTTCCTCAACGCGGTGTTGCCCGGACGGCGGGCCCGGCACGTGCTCGCCGACGCACGGGCCGCCGTCGTGGTCGATGACGAGGTGATCGCCTCGGCGCTGGCGCGGCGCGCCCGGCTCGCCGCCAACGTGACGCAGGAGCAGGTGATGGTGGTGGTGTCCCGGCGGCAGGTGCTGGTCAACGTCCGGCCCACCTCCGGTGTGCCGCTCCGCGCAACGGACGTCCAGTCCGCCGTGGAGGCGGAGCTCCGAGACATGGCGCTCTCGCCCCTGCCGGAGGTCCGGGTCAACCTGGCCTCCTCGGGGGTGATCGGCGCGTGAACGGTACCCCGCGGATCCTCAACCGGATCCTGATCGGCATCCTCGGCGCCAAGCTCCTGGTCATCGGGGCCCTGCTGATCCTGCTGGCCACCGTCCCCGCCGTCGGCCGCTGGTGGCAGTACTGGTCGGCGGGGGTATGGGCCGGCGCCCGCGGACTCTTCGACCGCACCCGCTTCCCAGGGGGGACCGAGAGCTGGCTGTGGATCGTCATAGTGGTCCTGCTGCTGCTCGTCATCGGGGTCATGGTGGCCTGGCTGGCGCAACAGGGCAAAGGCCGCGCGAACCTGCTCGTCGCCGAGGACGACGCCGGCGAAGTGCCCGGCAATGTCCGGATCGGCGGCGGTGTGGCGGAACAGGCCCTCCGGGCGGCACTGGCCGACCGGCCTGACCTGGCCGGCGCCACGGTGGCCACCTACGAGTTTGCCGGCGAGCCGGCCCTGCGGATCCGGGTACAACCGCGCCAGGGCGTCGCCCCGCACATCCTGGCTGCGGAGGTCTCGGCCCTGGTGGAGGCACTGGATGCCGTGATCGGGAAGCGCACACCCGTGCTGATTCACATCGGCTCCGGCGCTCGGTCCAGGTTCGGCCGCGCCGAACGCGTCCGCTGAGCCGACGCCGGGCTTCGGCCGGCTGACGGTGAGGTCTTGGACACATTTGCCCCACCGGAAACGCAGGCCCCAGCCCGATGGCAACCCCGCACCGCCGCGGCAACGCGCGGAATGACCGCCGCCGCAGGCGGTCTCCATTGCGTAAAGGTTTAATGTAAACGCTTGCATTCCTCACCGCCGGGTCGCTAGTGTGATGGTCACCACACCAACTGCACCACCGGTCCAGCCGGTACTCAGCGAGGAGCACCTGTATGAAATCCCGTAATTACCTACTTCCCGTAGCCGCGGCCGGTGTCTTGGCCCTCTCCCTCTCGGCCTGTGCTGGCGGGGGAGGCGGCGGTGGCACCACGGGCGGTGGCGGCGGCGGCGACGCGGCAGCCAACCTGGACGGGCGCGGCCCCATCACCTACGTGCAGGGCAAGGACAACAGCAACGTGGTCCGGCCGCTGATCGAAAAGTGGAACGCCGCGCACCCGAACGAGAAGGTGACGTTCAAGGAGCAGACCGACCAGGCCGACCAGCAGCACGATGACCTCGTCCAGAACTTCCAGGCCAAGAACGCCAACTACGACGTGGTCAGCGTTGACGTCGTCTGGACCGCCGAATTCGCGGCGAAGGGCTGGCTGCAGCCGCTCAAGGACAAGATGGCGCTCGACACCGCCGGAATGCTGAAGCCGACCCTCGACGCCGCGTCCTACAAGGGCACCCTGTACGCCGCGCCGGAGTCTTCCGACGGCGGCATCCTGTACTACCGCAAGGACCTGGTTCCCACGCCGCCCAAGACCTGGGACGAAATGATGGGCATGTGCTCGATCGCCAAGGCCAAGAACATGGGTTGCTACGCCGGCCAGTTCTCGAAGTACGAGGGCCTCACGGTGAACGCCTCCGAGGCGATCAACTCCTTCGGCGGTTCCGTGCTGGACAAGGACGGCAAGCCGAGCCTGAACACGGAGGAAGCCAAGACCGGCCTCAGCAACCTCGCCAAGGCCTACGCTGACGGCAACATTCCGAAGGAAGCCATCACGTACAAGGAAGAGGAATCCCGCCAGGCCTTCCAGGACGGCAAGCTCCTGTTCCTGCGCAACTGGCCGTACGTCTACAACCTGGCCACCACCGAAGGATCTTCCAAGGTCAAGAACGTGCTGGGCATGACCGCACTCCCGGGCAAGGACGGCCCCGGCGCCTCCTCGCTCGGCGGCCACAGCGCCGGCATGAGCGTCTACTCCAAGAACAAGGCCACCGCGCTGGACTTCCTGAAGTTCCTCACCACGGAAGAAACGCAGAAGTTCTTCGCCACGCAGGGTTCGCTGGCTCCGGTGCTGACCAAGCTCTACGACGACAAGGAACTGGTTGCGAAGCTGCCGTACCTGCCGGTGCTGAAGACCTCGATTGAGAACGCCGTCCCGCGTCCGGTGACCCCGTTCTACCCGGCCGTTACCAAGGCCATCCAGGACAACGCATACCCGGCCATCAAGGGCGAGAAGGCAGTGGACGCAGCGCTGTCGGACATGCAGAAGTCCATCGAAACCCAGTCAAAGTAGTCCAAAATGGCAACTGAATTGGGCCCGACGCCGGTTAAGAAGCCGGCGTCGGGCGGGACCGAGCTCCACCACGCACCCAAGGGGGTGGGGGAGGACAACGTGATCGCCAGCCAGGGCAGGTGGGCGTCCTGGCTGCTTGCCCCCACCATCATCGCGCTGGCTGTCGTTATCGTTTACCCGATTATCAGCGCCATCGTGATGTCCTTCCAGGCCGACGCCGGCCTGGATCCGGCCACCGGCCTCTTCACCGAGGGCGGCCCAGCCGGCTTCTCGAACTATGTCAACTGGATCGCCCAGCAGTGCACGTCGCCCGACGGCGGCACAGTCGCCTGCCCGCCGGGGACCCTGGGTTCCCAGTTCTGGTCCGCGACCGCCACGACGTTCTTCTTTACCGTTGTGACCGTGGCCCTGGAGACCGTGCTCGGCTTCTGGATGGCCATGATCATGGCCCGCACCTTCAAGGGACGCAGCCTGGTCCGCGCCGCAGTGCTGGTTCCGTGGGCCATCCCCACCGCCGTCACTGCCAAGCTGTGGCTGTTCATCTTCGCGTTTGAGGGCATCGCCAACAAGCTCTTCAACACGACCATCCTGTGGACCGGCAGCGAGTGGCCGGCCAAGTGGGCGGTCATCATCGCCGACGTCTGGAAAACGACGCCGTTCATGGCGCTGCTGATCCTGGCCGGCCTGCAGATGATTCCTGCCGAGGTGTACGAGGCAGCCAAGGTTGACGGCGCTTCGGCCTGGCAGCGGTTCCGGATGATCACCCTGCCGCTGGTGAAGCCGGCGCTCATGGTGGCCATCCTCTTCCGCACCCTCGACGCGCTGCGCATGTTCGACCTGCCGTACATCCTGACCGGCGGGGCCAACAACACCACCACGCTGTCCATCCTGGTGATCAACCAGATCAGGCAGGGCTTCAACGTGGCGGCGGCACTGTCCACCATTACGTTCATCATCATTTTCCTTGTCGCCTTCATCTTCGTGCGCTTCCTTGGCGCGAACGTGGTGGAGCAGCAGACCGGCGCTAGTAAGGGGAAGAAATGACCACCGCCGCGACCGAGCTGCGCGCGCAGCAGGACCGGGGGCGCAAGGTCGCCCAGAACCGGGAAAAGTGGGCCCAGGGCCGGACCTACATCAGTGCCCTGGTGATCCTCATCTGGTGCCTCGCCCCGGCCTACTGGATGGTGGTGACCGCCTTCCGCGACGTCGGGTTCACCTACGACACCTCGATCCTGCCGACGCACGTCACGCTGGACAACTTCAACACCGCGTTCGATACGTCCTTCGGGAACCACTTCGGCCAGGCGCTGCTGAACAGTGTGTTCATCGGCGTCGTGGTGACCGTGGTCTCGCTGCTGATCGGCGTCTTCGCGGCCTACGCCCTGGCCCGGTTGAACTTCCGGTTCAAGTTCCTTGTGCTGGGCTTCATCCTGGGGGCCTCGATGTTCCCGGGCGTCGCCCTCATCACCCCGCTGTTCCAGCTGTTCACCAACATCGGCTGGATGGGTACCTACCAGGCCCTGATCATCCCGAACATCTCGTTCGTGCTGCCGCTGACCGTCTACACGATGACGTCGTTCTTCCGCGAAATGCCGTGGGAGCTCGAGGAATCGGCGCGGGTGGACGGCTGCACGCAGGGCCAGGCCTTCCGGAAGGTGATCATGCCGCTCGCGGCTCCCGCCATCTTCACCACGGCCATCCTGGCGTTCATCTCCTCGTGGAATGAATTCCTGATCGCCAGCCAGCTTTCGTCCGACGCGACCCAGCCGGTCACCGTCGCCATCGCGAGCTTCGCCGGCGCACAGCCCAACCAGATCCCCTACACGGCGATCATGGCGGCTGGCACCATCGTGACCATCCCGCTCGTGGTCCTGGTGCTGGTGTTCCAGCGCAAGATCGTGGCCGGGCTGACGGCCGGCGCCGTCAAGTGACGGTTTCCTGATGGCGGATTACTGATGGCACGCGGACAGAACCAGGGTGAAATCCACCCCACGCACCGCAGGGTGCGTTCGGGCGAGGACTTCGACATCATCATCGGGTTCCTGGGCTTCTGGGCGCTGGTCCTGCTGGCGGTCACCGTCTGGATGGAGGTGACCGCCCAGCCGGCCGTCGGCTGGGCGCTCGGGCTGCTGGCGACGCTGCTGGCCCTGTACGGAATGATCCGGCTCCGGCGGCGTTTGCCCGGCCGGACGGCCACCCGGCGGCGCTGAGGGCGCGCGCTGGGGCGGATCGGAAACTAGGAAGGACCGGCGCCGTGGGGGCGGCACGCTAGCCGCGCTTCTGCGGGTAGCCGACAAGGGGATACGGTGGCACGGACAACAGACAGGGCGCAACGCGGCGGCCACTCCGGCGTCAGCATCGAGGATGTGGCGGCCGCCGCGGGCGTCTCCACCGCCACCGTCTCCCGGGCCGTCCGGGGGCTGCCCAGGGTCTCTCCCGCGACCCGGGAAAAGATCCTCGAAATCGCCGAGGCCCTGGGCTACGTGGCCTCCTCCTCGGCGTCGGGCCTGGCCACCGGCCGCACCCGGACCATCGGGGTGCTGGCCCCGTTCGTGAGCCGCTGGTTCTTTTCCAAGGCCATTGAAGGCGCGGACCGGGAGCTGCACGGCCGCCAGTACAACCTCTCGCTCTTCAACCTGGGCGGTCACGGCAGCCACCGCGAGCGGCTGTTCAGCAAGACCATGGTCTACAAGCAGATCGATGCGCTCCTGGTCCTCTGCATGGCACTGAGCCGCGAGGAACTCGAGCACCTGCAAAAAATCGACATCCCGCTCGTCGTGGTGGGCGGCCACGTCGAGGGCTGCGCCTACATCGGGATCGACGACTACGAGGCGGCCTCCACCGCGGTGCGCCACCTCATCGGCCTGGGCCACAAGGACATCGCGCTGCTGCACGGCGACGACGAAACAGACCTGAACTTCGACGTTCCGCGGGTACGCATCAAGGCGTTCCAGGATGTCATGGCCCAGTCCGGGCTGGATGTCCGGCCCGAATGGGACGAGTGGGGCGACTTTACCGTCCGCAGCGGCCAGGACGCGTTCAAGCGGCTCTGGGACCGGCCCGGACCGAAGCCCACCGCGATCTTCTGCGCCTCGGACGAGATGGCCATGGGGGTCCTGTTCGAAGCCCGCCGGGCGGGCGTCCGGATACCGGAGGACCTGTCCGTGGTGGGGATCGATGACCACGAATTCTCCGCCGCCGTCGGCCTCACCACCGTCGGCCAGCGCCCCGACGAGCAGGCCGAGCTCGGTACCAAGATGCTGCTCGATGAGCTCGACGGGATTGCCGGGGCCGTGCGTTCCACGGTGGCTCCGCACCGGCTGATCGTGCGGGACACGACGGCGGCCCCGTTGCTCGCGGTGCCGCTCGCCCCGGCTTCCGGCCAGGGATCCCGGCGGGCTTAGGCCGCGGGGTTCGGCGCCGGGACCGGGCTTCGGCGCCGGCGGTACGGGCTCAGGAGGCGCGGGCCAGCTGCCGGATCGGAATCCAGCGGGATGCAAGACGCCGGTAGGCGGCCGCCGCTCCGGTCATGTCACCCTCGGCAAGGCACTCGATCCCCAGCCGCACGTCCATCGGGGACTCGTCCGGGTAGACCTTGTCCGCCACCGCGCCGTAATCAAGCTCCACGACCGACTCGGGGTGGAAGAGTTCGAGCCACTCGGTGAGCTGGGTCAGGTCCTCCAGCATGTCCAGGTCCGGGGCAGCGAGGGCAAGATGCGCGACGGCATGCCGGACCCGTTCCAGTGCGGCGGCGATCGTTGCCCGGATGCGCACGGTGACGATCCGGCCGTCGGACTCCACCACGTCCGTGGGATCGGATTCCTGGAAGAGGCAGAACCAGCTGAACGGAATGCCCCAGGTCGACGCGCGGGTGTGCACCCGGCCAAGCCCCTCGCGCGCCTTCACCTGGTCGATGCGTTCCTGGTGCCGGTCCCGCTGCTCCTCGGGGATCAGCAGCTGCGCCAGCGGGCCGTGGATCCCCTCCATCAACGCGTTGGCGGCCAGACCGGCGCGGAGCACCAGCTGGCTTGGGCAGTACAGCAGCCTGGCCGGCAGGACTTCGCCGTCGCCGATTTCCTCCCCCTTGCCGGCAGCGTCGTTGCGGGCGGCGGCGGAACCGCTGACGGCCAGCACACGCACCAGGTCGGTCTGTCCGGTGGGGAAGGGATCCCCGCCGGGGCGGGTGATGCGGCCCAGGGAGGCCAGCAGCTCGGCGTTCTCCACCGCGGCGCGGGACTCCGCGCGGGCACCGGCGGTCCGCAGGGCCGCCTGTTGCTCGGCCGGGAAGGCCTCCAGCGGCTCGTAGACCCGGAGCGTGGAGGAGAACGGCAATCCGGCCTGGCCACGGTAGAGGTTGCCCGTCATCGCGGGCCTGCGCTTCCCTGGCGGGCGTCCATCAGTCGGCCAGCTCCACGATGACCGGGGCGTGGTCCGAGGCGCCCTTGCCCTTGCGCTCCTCGCGGTCGATCGAGGCCCCCGAGACCCGGGCAGCCAGCGCGGGGGAGGCGAGGACGAAGTCGATCCGCATCCCCTCCTTCTTCGGGAAACGCAGCTGGGTGTAGTCCCAGTACGTGTACACGCCCGGCCCGGGCGCGTGCGGGCGGACGACGTCGGTGAACCCGGCGTCTTCGAAGGCGTGGAAGGCCGCGCGTTCCGGTTCGCTCACATGCGTCAGGCCCTCGGCGCGGAAGTAGTCGATGTCCCACACGTCCTCGTCCCGCGGGGCGATGTTCCAGTCACCCATCAGCGCGATCTGCGCCTCCGGGTCGGCCCGGACCCAGCCCTCGGCGTGGGCGCGGAGCGTGTCCAGCCAGCTGAGCTTGTACGGCATGTGCTCATCATCGAGCGCCCGCCCGTTGGGGACATAGAGGCTCCAGACCCGGATCCCGCCGCAGGTCGCACCGATCGCGCGGGCTTCCTGCACCTCGTCCTTGCCGCCCTTGCCAAAGACGGGCTGGTTCATGAAGGTGCGCTCGACGTCGTCGAGCCCCACCCGAGAGGCGATGGCCACCCCGTTCCACTGGCTCAGGCCGAAGTGCGCGACCTCGTAGCCCATCCGCTCGAACAATTCCCAGGGAAAGTTGTCGTCCTTGCACTTGGTTTCCTGGATGGCCAGGACGTCACAGTCGGTGCGCTGCAGCCAGGCCTCAACGCGGTCGGCACGGGCACGGAGCGAGTTCACATTCCAGGTAGCAATCTTCACAGTTCCTAACTTACCGTTCCTTGGCCGGGCGGCGGTGCGGCAAGTACGCGCCGGACAGGGCAGGCCGCTGCGGCCGGGCACTCTGGAGATTAGTAGGAAGTCCGAGTATATTCGGGTGCAGAGATGATCTAGGTCACATGCAAAGGAGCATTCCATCATGGTTCGTGAGCTTTCCCATTACGTCGGAGGACAACACGTGGAGGGCACCTCGGGGCGCTTCAGCGACGTCTACGATCCCTGCACCGGCGAGGTCCAGGCGAGGCTTCCCCTGGCCAGCGCCGAAGAAGTCCGAAACGTGGTCGCCAATGCGGAGAAGGGCCAGCTGGAATGGGCTGCCATGAACCCTCAGCGCCGCGGCCGGGTCCTGCTGAAGTTCGTGGACCTGGTCAACCAGAACATGGATGAGCTCGCCACCCTGCTGTCCTCCGAGCACGGCAAAACCTTCCTGGATGCCAAGGGCGACATCCAGCGCGGCATCGAAGTGGTCGAGTTTGCCGCCGGTGCCCCGCACCTGCTCAAGGGCGAGTTCTCCGACAGTGCCGGGACCGGCGTCGACGTCCACTCGATGCGGCAGCCGCTCGGCGTCGTCGCCGGCATCACGCCGTTCAACTTCCCGGCCATGATCCCGCTCTGGAAGTCCGGTCCGGCCCTGGCCGCCGGCAACTCCTTCATCCTCAAGCCCTCCGAGCGGGACCCCTCCGTGCCGCTGCGGCTGGCCGAGCTGTTCACCGAGGCCGGGCTGCCGGACGGCGTGTTCAACGTGGTCAACGGCGACAAGGAGGCCGTGGACGCGCTGCTGGAGGACCCACGCGTCCAGGCCATCGGCTTCGTCGGTTCCACCCCGATCGCGCAGTACATCTACGCCACCGCCGCCGCGCACGGCAAACGCGCCCAGTGCTTTGGGGGCGCCAAGAACCACATGGTGATCATGCCGGACGCGGACCTGGACATGGCCGCGGACGCCCTGATCGGCGCCGGATTCGGCTCCGCCGGCGAACGCTGCATGGCGATCTCGGTGGCCGTCCCGGTGGGCAAGGCCACCGGCGACGCACTCGTCGCAAAGCTGCAGGAACGGATCGCTGACCTCAAGGTGGGCCACAGCCTCGCCAAGGACTCGGACTTCGGGCCGGTCGTGGCCGCCTCCGCCAAGGAACGGATCGAGGGCTACATCGCCTCCGGCGTCGAGGAAGGCGCCAGCCTGCTTACGGACGGCCGCGGCCTTAAGGTGGAGGGCTACGACGGCGGGTTCTGGGTAGGCCCGACCCTCTTCGACAACGTCACCAAGGACATGAAGATCTACCAGGAGGAGATCTTCGGCCCAGTGCTCAGCGTGCTCCGCGCCGAGGACTACGACGAGGCCCTGCGACTCTGCAGCGAACACGAATTCGGCAACGGTGTGGCGATCTTCACCCGCGACGGCGACGCCGCCCGCGACTTCGCCAGCCGCGTCCAGGTGGGCATGGTGGGTATCAACGTCCCGATCCCGGTGCCGATCGCCTACTACACCTTCGGCGGCTGGAAGGCCTCCGGTTTCGGCGACCTCAACCAGCACGGCGCCGACGCCTTCCGCTTCTACACCAAGACCAAGACGGTCACCACCCGCTGGCCCTCCGGCATCCGCCAGGGCGCCAGCTTCGTGATGCCGGAAGGCAGCTGATGGCGGCCCGGCCCTCCGATGAGACCGCCGAAGAATCCGCCGAGGTCCTCTTTGAGCGCCGCGGCCGGCTCGGCGTCATCACGCTGAACCGGCCCAAGGCCGTCAACGCGCTGACCGCCGGCATGGCGGCGGCGATGCTGGACCAGCTCACCCTCTGGGCCGACGACGACGCCGTCGCCGCCGTGTTGGTCCGCGGCGCCGGCGAACGGGGGCTGTGCGCGGGCGGGGACATCGTGGCGATCTACCGGGACATGCTCGACGGCGGCGACGCGACGGCGGATTTCTGGGCCGTCGAGTACCGGCTGAACCTGCTGATCTCGGACTACCTCAAGCCCTACGTGGCGTTCATGGACGGACTGGTCCTGGGCGGCGGCGTGGGAATCTCCGCGCACGGCTCGGTCCGGATCGTCACCGAACGCACCCGGATGGGCATGCCGGAAACCACCATCGGCTTCGTGCCCGACGTCGGCGGGACGCTCCTGCTGTCCCGCTCGCCCGGCGAGACCGGCACCCACGCGGCCCTCACCGGGGCGCATCTGAGCGGCGCCGACGCGTTGTTCCTGGGCCTCGCGGACACCTTCGTGCCCTCTGCAGAGCTCGCTGAACTGGCCGCGGCGCTGGAAACTGAACCCGTGGACGCCGCCGTCGCACGCTTCGCCGGGGAAGCACCCCCGTCGGTCCTCGCCGCGCAGCAGGAATGGATTGACGCCTGCTACTCGTCCGACGACGCCGAAGAGATCCTGGACCGGCTCCGCACCGTGGGCGGCGAGGCCGCCGACGTCGCCGAGACCATCGCGGGCAAGTCCCCCACCGCCGTGAAGGTGGCGCTCGCCTCGCTGCGCCGCGCCCACGGCCTGAGCCTGGCCGAAGCCCTGGAACAGGAGTACCGGGTGGGCCTGCGGTTCCTCGCCGGGCCCGACTTCCGCGAGGGCATCCGCGCCCAGGTCGTGGACAAGGACCGGACGCCGCACTGGCAGCCGGCCAGCCTGGCCGAGGTCAGCGGCGACGACGTCGAGGCCTACTTCGCGCCGCTGGGGGAGCGTGAACTGCAGCTGTCGCCGCAGGCGAAGAGTTCAGAGACGAACATGGAGAAGAACAATGTCTGAGACCGCTGCGCCGGAAACCGCTACGCCCGCCCTTGGCGCCATCGCCTTCCTCGGCCTGGGCCACATGGGCGGCCCGATGGCCGTCAACCTGGTCAAGGCCGGCTACACGGTGACCGGCTACGACGTGGTGCCGGCGGCGCTGGAAGCCGCGCGGGCCCACGGGATCGCGACCGCGGACACGGCCGCCGAAGCCGTCGCGGGCGCCGCCGTCGTGCTGACCATGCTGCCCAGCGGCAAACACCTGCTGGACGCCTACCGCGGCACCCCCGGCGAGCCGGGACAGCACAGCCAGCCGGGCCTGCTGGCCGCCGCGGCGCCGGGGACTATGTTCCTGGACTGCTCGACCATCAATGTGGACGAGGCCCGCGAGGCCTCGGCCCTGGCGGTGGCGGCCGGCCACCGGGCCGTCGACGCCCCGGTTTCCGGCGGCGTGGTCGGAGCCGAAGCCGGAACGCTGACGTTTATGGTTGGCGCGCTGGAGGAGGACTTTAAGGCCGTCAAACCGATGCTTGAGGTGATGGGTAAACGCGTGGTCCACTGCGGCGGGCACGGCGCCGGGCAGGCGGCCAAGATCTGCAACAACATGATCCTGGGCGTCTCAATGATTGCCGTCAGCGAGGCCTTCGTGCTCGGCGAGAAGCTCGGGCTGACACACCAGGCGCTCTTCGACGTCGCCTCCGCCGCGTCGGGGCAGTGCTGGGCGCTGACCACCAACTGCCCCGTGCCCGGCCCGGTCCCCACCAGTCCCGCCAACCGCGACTACCAGCCGGGGTTCGCCGGGGCGCTGATGGCCAAGGACCTGAAGCTCGCGCTCAACGCGCTCGAAAGCACCGGCGTCGCCGCCCGGCTGGGCCCGCTGGCCTCCGAAATTTACGATACCTTTGCCGCGGAAGGCGGTGCCGGCCGGGACTTCTCCGGCATCATCACCGACATCCGGGACAAATCCGAACATCAGCCGAGGGGACAGGCATGACCGACTACGCAAACATTCTGGTGGAGCGCCGCGGCCGCGTGGGGCTCGTGACGCTCAACCGGCCAGAGGCGCTGAACGCCCTGAACAAGGCCACCATGGACGAACTCGTGGCCGCCGTGTCCGCGATGGACACCGACCCCGGGGTCGGCGCCGTCGTGGTGACTGGCTCGGCCAAGGCCTTCGCTGCCGGCGCGGACATCAAGGAGATGCAGTCCAAGGGCTACATGGAAATGTACGCGGCCGACTGGTTCCGCGGCTGGGAGGACTTCACCCGGCTCCGCATTCCCGTGGTGGCGGCGGTTTCCGGCTTCGCCCTGGGCGGCGGCTGTGAACTGGCGATGATGTGCGACTTCATCATTGCGGGGGACAACGCCAAGTTCGGCCAGCCCGAAATCAACCTCGGCGTGCTCCCCGGAATGGGCGGCTCGCAGCGGCTCACCCGCGCGGTGGGCAAGGCCAAGGCGATGGACATGATCCTCACCGGCCGCTTCATGGACGCCGCGGAAGCCGAGCGCGCGGGGCTCGTGTCCCGCGTGGTTCCGGCCGCCGACGTCGTGGAGGAAGCCGTCAAGGCCGCCGAGGTGATTGCCTCCAAGTCCAAACCGGTGGCCATGGTGGCCAAGGAAGCGGTCAACGCGGCCTTCGAAACCGGGCTGGCCCAGGGCGTGCTGTTCGAACGCCGGGTGTTCCACTCGCTCTTCGCCACCGAGGACCAGAAGGAAGGCATGGCGGCCTTCAGCGAAAAGCGGCAACCCGACTTCACCCACCGCTAAGCGGCGCCTGCTTGCCGCAGCGATCCAATTCCGACAGCGAGGCGGCCATGCACGCAGGCTTTCTGGGGGTAGGGGCGACGCCGGAGGAGGTCCGGGCCGTGCTTCCCGGCGACGGGCTGGTCCCGGTCCCGGATGTGGTGATGGACCGGGGCTTCGGGCTGCCGGCCCCGCCCGACGCCGTCTGGCCGTGGATCGTCCAGCTGGGCAAGGAACGTTCGGGTTGGTACCTGCCTGGCTGGGCGGAAGCCCTCATTCCGGCCCGGCGCCGCGCCCTGCGGACCATTGATCCCGCACTCCAGGACCTCAGCGCCGGGGACGTCATTGCTGATTGGGGCGGCCCCAATGCCAGCTTCGAAATCGTCGAGGTGGACCCGCCAAAGGCGCTGGTGCACCGCTCGCAGCGCGGTGCGCTCACCATCAGCTGGGCGATAGTGCTGCGACCGTCGTCGGGCGCGGCAACCGGGACGCGGGTGCACCTGCGGCTCCGGCTCGCCGGCGTTAGACGCCGACGACTCGTGGAACTCGGCGGGGGCCTGTTCGATCTCCTGACCATCGCCGGACTCGCGGCCGGGCTGCGGGAAAGGCTGGGCACCCGGGGGTGACGCGGCCGCGCTAGGCCTTGCGCTTGGCGCGGAGCACCGAATCCCGGACCGTCACCGGTGCGCCGTCGGAATCTGCGGTGGCCCGCGGCCGGGACGTGCAGGTGACGATCTCCCACTCGTGCGGATCGAGCTCCGCCGCGAGCTGCTCGGCGGTGAAGAGCAACCCCGGGGCGGAGGGCCGGCGCACGCTGGTCTCCAGGTCCGAGGGGTGGTGGCCGACGATCAGCAGCGTCCCGCCCGGTGCCACCGACGCGGCGAGCCGGCTGTAGACGCTGTCGCGCTGCGGGGCGGGCAGGTGCAGGTACTGGGCGGAGACCAGGTCGAAGGTCCCGGCCGGCGGCGGCGAGGCCGTGAGGTCCTGGTGCTGCCACGTGATGCGGGCGGCGGTCTCCGGGTCGTCTTCGAGGGCGGCGGCCGCCCGGGCCAGGGCCACGGACGAGATGTCCACCGCCGTCACCCGCCAGCCGCGCCGGGCAAGCCAGGCGGCGTCGGCGCCTTCTCCGGCGCCGACGTCGAGGGCGGAACCGGCCGCCAGGTCCGCCACCTCGGCGACCAACTGGGGGTTCGGTTGCCCGCTCCACACTGAGCCGTGCTGGCCGTGCTGGCGGTACCGTTCGTCCCAGAACGATTCGTCGAATTCCATGCAGCTCTCCTCCGGTGCCCGTGCCGTGCGGCAGGGCGCCTGCCGCCTATCCAGTCTAGGCACGCCCGCCCGTCCCCGGGGCGGCGCGGAATGGCAGCGCCTGCCGCTGCTGAAAGGCTACGCGGCGCTGATCCCGAACAAACCGATGATCAGAGCCATCACCATCAGGGTTACGAGCTCATGGGCGCAGTTCAGCACGGTCAGGCCAACGGGGCGGCCCTCGAACGCGTCGTGCGTGATGAAGCGGGCGGCCGTGAACCCGGCCCACAGGATCAGGGCGGTAACCAGGGTGTTGGCGAGGAAGTTTCCGCCGTAGAAATGCTGCGAGATGGCGGCGGAGCCAGCCAGCACCCAGGCGCTGACAAAGCTGACCACCAAGGTGATCAGGATGGGCTTGACGGCGTCCCTGGCGTCCCCGCTGGGGCTGACCTTGGCGATGCGCATCCAGTAGTTGCCGAACACTTTGGGCGTGTACCAGACGGACCCGACCACCATGCTGGACAGCGTGGCCAGCAGTACCGCCCAGATGTTGATCTCCGGAATCATGGGGCTCTCCTCACCTCCTGGCCGTCCGGCCGACGGCCCGCAAACGAAGTGTACGGCTTAGCCGCTGAAGTCCCCGGCATTGCGCCGGAAGTTACCGAGGATCCGGATCAGCTGCTCCACATCCTGCTCCTCGAAGCCGGATTGGCCGAAGACCTCCGAGTTCAGCACCGCCGTCGCCCGCTTGGCCAGGGTGCGCCCCTCCGAGGTGAGCTCGATCAGCGTGGTCCGTCCGTCGGTGGGGTGCGGGGAGCGGAGCACCAGCCCGGCTTCCTGCAGCCGGTCGACGGCGTTGGTCACGGACGTAGGGTGGACCTGGAGCAGGGCGCTCGCCTTGTTCATAGGGAGCGCCCCGCTGCGGGCAAAGCTGAGCAGGGCCAGCAGTTCGTAGCGCGCGAACGTCAGCCCGAAAGGCTTGAGCGCGCTTTCGATCCGTGCCAGCAGGATCTGCTGGGTCCGCATGACGGCCGTGATGGCAGCCATCGGGGCGGCGACGTCGGCCCAGCCGTGCCGTTCCCAGTTCCGCTGGGCGTCGGCGATCGGATCACGCGGCAGCGGGGTGCCCATGCCTAGCCCTGCCCTTTCAGCCCGGGGAAGTCCGCCTCCGAGTACTCTGTGCCGAGGCCCTCCGGCACGCCGCCGGCCCCATGCCGCAGTTCCTCGCTGTGCCGCAGCTCCACCCGCCGGATCTTGCCGGAAATGGTCTTGGGCAGTTCGGCGAACTCCAGCCGGCGGATCCGTTTGAACGGCGCCAGGTGCTCGCGGCAGTAGCGGAGGATGTCCTCGGCCAGCTCGGGCCCGGGTTCGTGGCCGGCCGCCAGGACCACGAAGGCCTTGGGCACGGACAGTTTGAGCGCGTCGGGGGAGGGGACGACGGCGGCCTCCGCCACCGCCGGGTGCTCGATCAGCACGCTCTCCAGCTCAAACGGGGAGAGCCGGTAGTCGGAGGACTTGAAGACGTCGTCGCCCCGGCCCACGTAGGTGATGATGCCGCGTTCGTCCCGGCTGGCCATGTCACCGGTGTGGTAATAGCCGTCGCGGAAGGCCTCGGCCGTCTTTTCCGGGTCCCCGTAGTAGGCCTTCATCAGCCCGACGGGCCGCGGGTCCAGGCGCAGGCACAGCTCGCCGTCGTCGGACTCCTCCCCGGTGGCCGGGTCCACGAGGACGACGTCGTAGCCGGGCAGCGGCCGGCCCATCGCGCCGATCTTGATCGGCTGGCCCGGGGTGTTGGCGATCTGCACGGTGGACTCGGTCTGTCCGAAGCCGTCCCGGATCGTCTGGCCCCAGGCGCGGTGGACCTGGTCGATCACTTCGGCGTTGAGCGGCTCGCCGGCGGAAACCACCTTCGTGGGCGGGTTCTTGAGCAGGGTCAGGTCGGCCTGGATCAACATCCGCCAGACCGTGGGCGGGGCGCAGAAGCTCGTCACCCGCTCGCGGTCCATCTGCTCCATCAGCGCCTTCGCGTCGAAACGCTCGTAGTTGTAGATGAACACGCAGGCCTCGGCGATCCAGGGCGTGAACACGTTGGACCAGGCGTGCTTGGCCCAGCCTGGTGAGGCGACGTTCAGGTGCACATCGCCCGGCTCCATCCCGATCCAGAACATGGTGGACAGGTGGCCCACCGGGTAGGAAGTGTGGGTGTGCTCCACGAGCTTGGCCTTCGAGGTGGTGCCGGAGGTGAAGTAGAGCAGCAGGGTCTCGTCGGCCAGGGTCGGCGCGTCCGGGCTGAAGTCTTCCGCCGCGCCCGCGGCCTCGCTGTACTGAAGTGCCGCTGTGTTGGTTTCGGCGTTGCCGGCGGCGCCAATTTCGATCAGGCGGTAGTCACCCGGGACGCCGGTGAACTTGTCGATGTTGGCGCTTCCGACGGCGGCCCAGCTGGCCCCGCCGCGTTCCACCCGGTCCTGCAGGTCGGCCGGACCCATCAGCGTGGTGGTGGGGATCATCACGATCCCGAGCTTGATGCCGGCCAGCATCAGCTCCCACAGCTCCACCTGGTTGCCGAGCATGATGATCATCCGGTCCCCGCGGCGCACGCCCTGGGCCCGGAGCCAGTTGGCCACCTGCGCGGAGCGCGCCGAAAGGTCAGCGAAGCTGCGCCGCGTGGCCGTGCCGTCCTGCTCCACGATCACCAGGGCGGGCTTGTCCGCCTTGGCCGGATCGGCGGCGATCTGGTCGAACCAGTCCAGGGCGAAATTGAACTCCTGGAAGCGCGGCCATTTGAATTCCTGCCGGGCGGCGGCGTAGTCCCCGCGCAGGGCCAGCAGCCTGTCCCTCGCGGCGCGGAATTCCTCAGTGACGGTCATGGTGCACCTTTCGCAGCCGGTCGCAGCCAGGCGGTCCGGTGGCGGCCGCCGCTGGCCTAGTGATCCACATCACTGTGCAATATACTAGGACATCCAAGGGTTTGGAAGAGCCGATGTTGCTGCCGATGCGCGGCACATTACGAAGGGATATGTGCCCGTGCAGTCACAAGGAAGTGCCGGCGGACAGACCGCCGTCCAGGCAATGGCAGGCCAGGCAACGGCAAGCCGCGGCGCCGCGGAAAGTTCGGCCCAGGCCCCGGCAACTCCGCCGTTCCCGGACGCAGACCTGATGTACATCGTGGACCTCCTGCCCGCGGACGAGCGGGAGCGCTACCAGGGGATCCGGGATTTCCTGCAGGCCCGGATCCGCGCCGCATCGATCGACTACTGGAACCGCGAGGAGTTCCCCTTCGGCCTGCTCGCCGAGCTGGGCAAGCACGGCCTCGGCGGCCTGCAGACGGACGGCAGCTCCAAGCTCTTCAAGGGGCTGATGTATGTCGAGGTGGCGCGCGCCGACGTCTCGCTCTCGGCGCTGGTGGGGATCCACAACGAGCTGATCGTCGGCATGATCGACGAGCTCGGCTCGGAGGAGCAGAAGGCCCGCTGGCTCCCGGGGCTCACCGCCTTCACCCAGCTCGGCGCGTTCGCCCTGACCGAGCCGGACCACGGCTCGGACATCGCCGGCGGACTGTCCACCACGGCGCGGCTGGAGAACGGCGAATGGGTGATCACCGGAGCCAAACGCTGGATCGGCGCCGGCACCATCGCCGACTTCGCCCTGGTCTGGGCCCGCGACGTCGCGGACCAGCAGATCAAGGGCTTCATCGTCGAGACGGACCGGCCCGGCTACACCGCCACCAAAATCGCGAACAAGATCGGCCTGCGGATCATGCAGAACGCGGACATCGTCCTGGACGAGGTCCGCATCCCGGAAGCCAATCTGCTGCCCGGTGCCACGGACTTCTCGCGGGCCAACGAGCTGCTGCGGGACTCGCGCGCCTGGGTGGGCTGGCAGGCTGCCGGCATCCAGTTGGCCGCGTTCGACGTCGCCCGGGCCTACTCGCTGGAACGCAAGCAGTTCGGCAAGGAGCTGGCGCGCTTCCAACTCGTGCAGCAGCAGCTGGCCGAGATCCTCGGCAACGCCAGCGTCTCGCTGGCGTTGATGGCGCAGCTGGCGCGGATCCAGCAGGAGGGCAAGCTGGACATGGTGCAGGCCGCTATGGCGAAGTCCACCACCACCCGGCTGGCGCGGGCCTCCGTCGCGATGGGACGCTCGCTCTTGGGCGGCAACGGGATCAGCACCGACTTCGAGATGGGCAAGCTCTTCGGCGACGCCGAGATCCTCTACACCTATGAGGGGAGCTACGAGATCAACTCCCTGATCGTGGCGCGGGCCGTTACCGGGAAGTCCGCTTTCGTCTAGAGTCCGACGCGGCCGCGCTCCGGCTGGCCGCGGCCGGCCGGAGCGCGGCCGCGAGCCGGGAACGCCCTAGCGTGAGGCGCCGTAGCGTTCGCTGCGGTTGCGGCCGGCGTGCTTGGCCGCGTACAGCGCCCGGTCCGCGCAGGCCAGCAGGCTGTGGCTGCCGGCGTCGCGGAGTTCGCAGACGCCGGCCGAAACCGTGATGGAGCCGACCTCGCCGAACGGCTCCGACTCGATCGCCTTACGGGCCCGTTCCGCCGCGAGCAGGGCCTCGGCGCCGTCCGTCCCCGGCAGCAGCCAGACGAATTCCTCACCGCCGAAGCGGGCCACGATCTCATCCTGGCGGGCGACGCCGCGGAGCCGGGCCGCGACATCCGCGAGCACCACATCGCCGATGATGTGGCCGAAGGTGTCGTTGACCTTCTTGAAGTGGTCGATGTCGAGGACGACGGCGCTGAGGCTGGTGCCGCGGGTGGCCGCCAGTTCAATCTCGTGCGAGAGGTGCTGCTCGAGGGCACGCCGGTTGGGCAGGCCGCTGAGCTGGTCGGTGGTGGCCTGCCGCTCCAGGCTGGCGCGGGCCTCGGTGTTGCCGATGGCAATTTCCACCAGTTCGGCGAACTGGGCCAGCCGTTCCAGCATCACCTCGGTGACGCCCGTGCTGGACTTCGAGGTCAGGTTAACCACGCCCCACAAACTGCCGTGGACCCTGATCGGGGCGCCCGCCGCGGACTGGAAACCTCCGGCCCGCATCTGCTCGGCGGCGGGGCCCCCTTCCGGGCCGTAGACCACCAGGGCGGGCTTGCCCGTGACGGCGACGCGGACGGTGGCCGAGATGTCGGTCGGCGAAAAAACGTGCGTGCGGCTCAGGGTGGGCGGCAACGCCGGCGCCATCGCCACGATTTCCGCTGACAGTGCGCCGGTGAAACGGACGACGGCGGCCGAGTCCACCTGGAAGAGGTCCCGCACAATGAAAGCGACCTGCTCCGAGATGGCCGCCGGGGCGGCGTTGCGGGCGACGGCGGTGGCGATCTCGTGCAGCGCGGCCCACGTCTGTTCCTGCCGGAGCCGATCGGTGACGTCGACCGCCACCACCATGCCGGCGGTTGCGTCGTCGTCGGAGTAAACGGGGCCGGCCTTCAGTCGGTAGGTGCGGGGCCCGATCTGCCGGGTCCAGGAGACCTCCTGGCCGGACAGCGCGGCGCGGTAGCGGGGTTCCAGTTCGTTGGCGAGGGCGCCGTCGAGCACATCGTGGATCCGCCGGCCCTCGAGCTCGGCGGAGCGGTAGCCGAAGGCCTCCAGCTCCTGGCCTTCGGCGATCAGGTAGCGCAGTTCCGAATCGAAGAGCAGGACAAAGACGCCGGGGACACTGCGCGCCAGTGCCCGGTAGCGGTCGGTGTCCCGCTGCTGGCGGCGCTCGGCGAGCACCCGCTCGGTGATGTCCGTGACCATCACGAAGAAGCCCTGAACCCCGCCGTCGCTCAGGTCCGGCATGTAGGAGACCTCGGCGAAACGCGTCGCACCTGCGGCATCCGTGAGCGTGCGCTTGAAAAGCTGCGGCTCGCCGTCGAGGACCTTGGAAATGTGGGGGTAGTTGGCCTCGTACACGGCGTCGCTGAGCAAATCCCGGATGTGGATGCCGTGCAGTTCCTCGGGGGAGACCCCGAACCACTTGCGGTACGCGTCGTTGGCCAGCCGGTTGCGCAGCTCGGCATCCCAGTAGCCCACCATCGCCGGAATGCCGTTGAGCACGGCCCGCAGCTGGGCGGGTACCTCCGGCAGCGGCGGCTGCCGTGCGTTCTCCAGGGCGAGAGCGCTGTGAATATTCATTGCCCCAGTATCTATTGCGGCGGCTCCCGACGGAAAACCGGGGCTGCCGCCCTCGCGGCCGCCCGGGCGGCCGTCTCTATCCTGTTCCGGTGGGCCGCCCAATCCTCGCCAGTACGTGGCGTCAGGTTTGGGTCGCCGGGTCCTTTCCCGGCCGTCCCGTCGATGAGTTCGCGGAGGATGTCCGCATGGCCCAGATGCTGCGCCGTTTCAACGCACAAGTGGACCAGGATCTGCTGCAGCGTGACGTGCCGGCGGTCCTCGGCCCACCATGGAACCTCGCCCGGGGCGTCCAGCGGAAGGGCCTCGATGGTGGCATCGCTGTGGGCAGCGGCGGCGTGGTGCAGTTCCACAATCTGGTCCCGGGTCTCGTCCGGGGTCGCCCACAAGTCGGCATCCGGTTCGGCACCCTCTTCCAGCCAGGGCAGGGGCTGGGCGTGGGGGCGGCCGAACACTTCGCCGAAGTAGCCGATCTCGACGCTGGCCACGTGCTTGACCAGGCCCAGGAGGTTGGTTCCGGTGGGCGTCACGGGCCGGCGGATGTCGTACTCATCCAGACCGTCCAGCTTGGCCAGCAGTTCGGCGCGGCGCAGGCGCAGGTAGCGGTGCAGAATCTCCTTCTCGTCCATGCCCGGAATCCTACCGGGGCCGCCCGCCGCTTCAGGGCTGGAAGCGGTAGCCGATCCCGGCCTCGGTGAGCAGGTGCCGGGGTGAGGCGGCATCCGATTCCAGCTTGCGGCGAAGCTGGGCCATGTACACCCGGAGGTAGTTGGTCTCCTTCGCGTAGGCCGGACCCCATACCTCGGACAGCAGCTGTTGCTGGGTGATGAGCTTCTCCGGGTTACGGACCAGCACTTCCAGCATTTTCCACTCCGTCGGCGTGAGCCGGACGTCCTCGCCGTCGCGGGTGACCCGGCGCTTGCCGAGGTCCACGGTGAAGGCGTCGGTTGTGACCACCGGTTCGTGCTCCGGATCGGCGCTGCGGCGCAGCAGCGCGCGCAGACGGGCCAGCAGCTCGTCCAGCCCGAACGGCTTGGTGATGTAGTCATCGGCGCCGGCGTCGAGAGCCTGGACTTTGTCGTCCGAGCCATGGCGGGCGGACAGCACCAGCACGGGAACCTGGCTCCAGCTGCGGAGTTTCGCGAGGACTTCGGTGCCGTCCATGTCCGGGAGGCCAAGGTCCAAGACGATCAGCGCGGGCGGGATTCGGGCCGCAGCCAGGAGCGCGGACCGGCCATCCGCCGCCGCCGTGACGTCATAGCCGTGGGCCCGCAGCGTGATCCGCAGGGCGCGCAACAGGTAGGGGTCGTCGTCGACCACCAGCACTGCGGTCATGGTACGTCCGTGGGGGAAGAGAGGATCGGCGGTGCATGGTGGCGCCGGACCAGGGCGGACTGGGGCTCCAGCGGCGCCTGGTCCGGGTCCTCCCGGAAGGGTGCACCCTCGGAGATCGGCAGGCTGATGACCATGGTCAGACCGCCTCCCGGCGTGGCCTCCGCGCTGAGCCGGCCGCCCATGGCCTCGGTGAACCCTTTAGCCACGGCGAGGCCGAGGCCGACGCCGCTGGCCCGGCTCGCGTCGTCCAGACGCTGGAAGGGACGGAACATCTCCACGACCTTCTCCGCCGGGACTCCCGTGCCGTGGTCGATGATCCGCATCTCCCCGGCGGGCCGGCCACCCACCATTGCGGGACTGAGTCCGCCGCTGCTGCCCGTGAGCACAATGTCCGAATCCGGGGCGTACTTCACGGCATTTTCCACGATGTTCGCGATGACACGCTCAAGCATTCCGGGATCCGCCTCCACCTCCGGCATGTTCGCCGGCAGCTCCACCCGGACCCGTCCGGCCGGGATTCCGTGCAGGCCGCCGCCCACCACCTCGTACCAGCGCACGGGCCGGAGCATGGGGGTGACGGAATCGGAGGTGATCCGGGACATGTCCAGCAAGTTTCCCACCAGGCTATCGAGCCGGTCGGAGCACTCGTCGATGGTCGCCAGCAGCTCCTGTTCCTCTTCCCGGCTGTAGCGGACACCGGGCTGACGCAAGCCCCCGACCGCGAGTTTAATGCCGGCCAATGGGGTGCGGAGGTCATGCGAGACGGCGCGGAGCAGCGAGGTGCGTACCGTGTTGCTTTCAGCAAGGCGGGCCAGCTGGCTCCGGCTGGCCTGCAGTTGCTGGTTCTCCAGCTGGGCCAGCAGGTGCACGCCAAACGCGCCAAGCAGACGCCGGTCGCTGGCCGGAAGCACCCGCCCGGAAAGGACCAGCCGGGTGGTGGCATTGATCTGTTCGACGTTGTCCCCGGACGGTCCGTCAGTGGTCGACGGGACCCCGCCCTGGCGGGCTGCCACGGGTGGAAAGTCGCCGACGCCGGCAAGCAGCCGCCACTGCGCTGGTCCCGGCCCGGCGTCGACGTCGCCGCCAGCCAGGCCGAACAGGGCGGCGCCGCGGACCTGGAAGACGTCCAGAGCCTGTTCCAGCAGGCCCGTGACGGTGTCTTCGGAACCCGCTGCGCCGCGTGACAACTCGGCCAGCGTGGTTGCTTCGGCCCTGGCCCGGGCGGCCTCCTTGGAGCGCCGCGCGGAGAGGTCGACGACGACGGCGACGGCGGCGGACACGCCCACAAAGACCAGCAGGGCGAGAACATTCTGGGCGTCGCTGATGGTCAGGTTGCCCAACGGTGGGGTGGAGAAGTAGTTCACCAGCAGGCTGCTCCACAGCGCGGCGAAGATCGCAGGCCACAGCCCTCCGACCAGCGCCACAGCCACGGAACCCGTCAGCTGCACCAGCATGGACGTGGCCAAGTTCTTGTCCGGATTGACCGCCAGCAGCAGCTGGAGCAGCGCAGGAACAACAACAGCGAGGCCGAAGCCGACGCTGACGCGGAGCCTGCCCAGGTCCCTGTGCCGGTTCCGGCGCACACCGCTTGGGGCACGCTCCTGCGGCACGAGATGGACATCGATGCCGGCGGAAGCGCGGAGCACCCTGGCGGTGGTGCCCCCGCCACGGAGGCCCGCCATCAGGCGGGCTGCAGGGTCCTTGCGGGAGACGCCAAGGACCAGCTGGGAGGCATTGACGCTGCGCGCGAACTCCAGCAGCGCGTCAGCCGGATCCTCGCCGGTGACCACGTGGTAGCTGCCGCCAAGGTCCTGGACCAGCTGCCGCTGCCCTTCAAGGGCCTGCGGCGACTCGTCCGCGATCCCTTCGGAGGCCCTGACATGGACGGCCAGCAGGTCGATGCCGCTGACGCGGTGGAGCAACCGGGCGCCGCGGCGGATCAGCGCCTCGCCCTCGGTGCCCCCGGCCAGTCCGACCACGACCCGTTCCCGGGCCGGCCAGCTGTTGCTGATCCGCTTACCCTCCCGGTAGCTGGCCAAGCCCTCGTCCACCCGGTCGGCCAGCCACAACAGCGCGAGTTCGCGCAGGGCCGCCAGGTTCCCGGGGCGGAAGTAGTTGGACAGTGCCGCGTCCACCCGGTCCGGCGGCACAATTTTGCCGGCCGCCACACGCTGCCGCAGGAGGTCGGGGGAGAGGTCCACGAGTTGGAGCTGGTCGGCCCGCCGGACGACCCCGTCGGGGACGGTTTCCGCGGGACGGCCCTGGGTGATCGCACTGACGACGTCGGCCAGGGAGGCAAGCTGGTGGATGTCGAGGGTGGACAGGACGTTGATCCCGGCCGCCAACAGTTCGTCGATGTCCTGCCAGCGGTGCCGGTTCCTGCTGCCGGGGGCGTTGGAGTGGGCGTACTCGTCCACCAGGGCGGTGGCCGGCGCCCGGAGCAGGACGGCGTCCAGGTCCAGTTCCTCGACGTCGAGCCGGCCAAGGGGCACCCGGCTTGGCCCAAGCACTTCGAGACCCGCCAGCAGTGCGCGGGTCTCGCGGCGGCCCCGGTCGCGGGCGAAGGCGACGACCACATCCTCGCCGGCGCCCTGGAGCCGGTGCCCTTCCCGGAGCATGGCGTAGGTCTTGCCCACGCCCGGGGCGGACCCCAGGAAGATGCGCAGCGTTCCACGTGCCATGCAGCCATTCTTCCATTCCGACCAAGCCCCGGCGGAGGAGCGCGGCGTAAAGGATTCATCAAGATCCGCGCCAGGGGGGCTGCCGGAGTCCCGGCCGCTGCTAGCTTCGCAACTGAGGGGCAGAATGCGGCGCCCGCCCGTGAGAGAGGCGCCGTGAGGAAAGGACGAGATGACCACCCTGAGCAGGCCGCCGGTAGACCCGTCGGCGCCGAAGCCCGCCCGCCGGACCATCCTGCGGAATTGGCTGCTGGTGGGGCTGCAGGACAGCAAGGGCGCGCACCAGGGCCCCGGCGGCGTGCCCACGGCCCAGGAGAAGAAGCACACCTGGTGGCAGGTCATGTGCCTGACCGGCGTCGACTACTTCTCCACCCTGGGCTACCAGCCGGCCATCGCCGCGCTCGCCGCGGGGGTGATTTCGCCGCTCGCGACGCTCGTCCTGGTGGCGATTACGCTGCTCGGCGCGCTGCCGGTCTACCGCCGCGTCGCCGGCGAGAGCCACCGCGGCGAAGGGTCCATCGCCATGCTGGAACGGCTGATGCCGCGCTGGGGCGGAAAGCTCTTCGTCCTGGTCCTGCTCGGCTTCGCCGCGACTGACTTCATGATCACGATGACGCTGTCCGCCGCTGACGCCACCGCCCACCTGGTCCAGAACCCGGTGGCGCCCGGTTGGCTGCAGGGACAAAACGTCCCCGTCACCCTGATCCTGCTGGCCCTCCTCGGAGCGGTGTTCCTGCGCGGCTTCAAGGAAGCGATCGGCGTCGCCGTCGTGATCGTCGGACTCTATCTGGGCCTGAACGTCGTGGTCGTCGCCGCGTCGCTTTGGGAGGTGCTGAGCCATCCGCTGGCCGTGGACAACTGGTGGCAGGCCATCTCCACCTCGCACGGAAACCCGCTGCTGGCGGTCGGGTTCGCGCTGCTGGTCTTCCCCAAACTCGCCCTGGGCCTCTCCGGGTTCGAAACCGGCGTCGCCGTAATGCCGCAGATCAAGGGCCATGCCGACGATACCGAAGAGTACCCGGCCGGCCGGATCCAGGGCGCGCGCAAACTGCTGACCACCGCCGCCCTGATCATGAGCACCTTCCTGATCGTCAGCAGCTTCACCACCGTGGTGCTGATTCCGGAGCAGGAGTTCCAGCCCGGCGGCCAGGCCAACGGGCGCGCCCTGGCCTTCCTGGCCCACGAACACCTCGGCGTGGGCTTCGGCACCGTCTACGACATCTCCACGATCGCCATCCTCTGGTTCGCCGGCGCCTCCGCCATGGCCGGGCTGCTCAACCTCGTGCCGCGCTACCTGCCCCGCTACGGGATGGCCCCCGGCTGGGCCCGGGCCGTGCGTCCCCTGGTCCTGGTCTTCACCCTCATCGGTTTCCTGATCACATGGCTCTTCGACGCCGACGTCGACGCGCAGGGCGGCGCGTACGCCACCGGCGTGCTGGTGCTGATGACCTCGGCGGCCGTGGCCGTGACCCTTTCGGCCCGCCGCCAGCGGCAACGCAAGCGCACCGTGGGCTTCGGCGTCATTGCGGTCGTGTTCATCTACACCACCGTGGCCAACATCATCGAACGCCCCGAAGGCATCCGGATCGCGTCGATCTTCATCCTGGGCATCATCGTGATTTCCCTGCTCTCCCGCGCCCGCCGGTCCTTCGAGCTGCATGCCACGCACGTCCATCTGGACCGGCAGGCGCTGGAGTTCATGTCCGACGAGCTGGAAGGGCCGCTCCGGATCGTCGCCCACGAGCCGCTGCGCCTCAGCGCGGAGGCGTACCGGCAAAAACTGGAGTCCGCGATTGAGGTCAGCCACCTGCCGCTGGACTACCGGGCGCTGTTCCTGGAGGTCATCGTGGATGATTCCTCGGACTTCGAAACCGAACTGGAGGTCCGCGGCATCACCCGGCACGGCTACCGGATCCTTGAAGTGCACGGCCCCGTGGTCCCCAACACGATCGCCTCGGTGCTGCTGCACATCCGGGACGTGACCGGGCTGATGCCGCACATCTATTTCCGCTGGACCGAGGGGAACCCGCTCACCAACCTGCTGCGCTTCCTCGCGTTCGGCGAAGGAGAAATCGCGCCGGTCACCCGCGAGGTGCTGCGCGAGGCCGAACCCGATGTCACACGGCGGCCCTGGGTGCACGTCGGCTAGGACTGGGCGGCAACCAGTGGCTCGGGCTGGGGGCGCTACAGGGTAGGAAGATCCTGGCTCTTCGCATCCCTGGGCGTGGCCGTGGCGCGCTCGACGATTTCGCTGGCAATGGCGGTGACCTTGCGGTTCGTGTCGGCGCTCAACTGGCTGATGAGCCCGAATGCTTCATCTGCGTTGACCCCCGTGCGCCCCATGAGGATGCCTTTCGCCTGTTCGATAACCGCCCGGTTGCGGGCGGATGCCGCGACGGCTTCTGTGGCGAGTTGATGGCGGTCAGTATGGATTGATTGGGTGAGGTCCACGATGACGCCCCAGACACCGACGGGTGTAGTGCCTTCGAGGATGTAGTCCGCGGAGAAGAGCAACTTGTGCTGCCGGTTCTTTTTGTCGCGGATTGAGACGTAGATGGACGATGGCCCGCCCACGGTCGCCACGCGTTCCCAGTAGGCCTGGACTTTTGGCCGGTCTTCGGGCTCGAGGTGGGGGAAGACCATTTCCATGGACGGGACCACTTCGCCCCGTTCATACCCGTAGATTCGGTAGAGGCCGTCAGACCAGCGGAAAACGCCGTCGGCGAAGTAGTACTCGACCAGCCCGGTGGGGCAGTCGAGGAAGTCGTCGTTGGGGGCCCGGTCAGGGACTGACCCCGGATATTTGCTCTTTGATGTCATGGGCCGGGCCGTTCGACGTACTGCGCCCGGCGTTCCTGCGTCTGGGCCTGAAAGGTCCAGAATATCGCAGGGCCACTGTCTGACAACGAAACAAAGCCCCTCCGGAGTGACTCCGGAGGGGCTTCATGTTTTCTAGGAGAAGTGTTCCGGCAGGCCGGGCCTTCCTGAAAGCTTAGAGCGGGCGGATGTTCTCAGCCTGGGGGCCCTTCGGACCCTGGGTGACGTCGAACTCGACCTTCTGGTTCTCGTCCAGCGAGCGGTAGCCGCTGGAAGCGATTGCCGAGTAGTGGGCGAAAACGTCGGCCGACCCGTCATCCGGGGCAATGAAGCCAAAACCCTTTTCGGCGTTGAACCATTTAACTGTGCCTGTAGCCATGCCTTTATCCTTCTGAAATGCTGCTGATCTCCGGCGGCCACGGAAGGCCAACGGCTGCGGAGACATTCGTCCGCTGTCCCCAACGTACGGGGCGCAGGGCCGCGGTGCAAGAGGCTGAGTGCGGGAGTTAATCCCGGGCTGGAGCTATAGTCGGCTCACCATGACAACAATCTCGGTGGTCATTCCCACCCGGAACGATGCGCAGATGCTCGCCGCGTGCCTGGCGGCACTCGGCAGGCAGAGCCGCCGCGCCGACGAGGTGATCGTGGTGGACAACGGCAGCACCGACAACACTGCCGCGGTCTGCACGGCCGCCGGGGCGCGGCGGATCGTCGTTGACCTGCCCGGAATCGCGGCGGCTACCGCCCGCGGATTCGACGAGGCGGACTCGGAAATCATCGCGCGCCTGGATGCCGACTCCGTCCCGCCCGCCGACTGGCTGGAACGTGTCGAAGCCATCCTGGACAAGGCCGGTCCGCTGACCGCGGTGAGCGGGCCCGGGAACTTCTACGGCGGGACGCGGTTTGCGCGCTGGGTGGGCCGGAACATCTGGATTGCCGGTTACTTCTGGGCCATCGGTCTCCTGCTGGGGCATCCGCCGCTGTTTGGCTCAAATTTCGCCCTGCGGGCCGACGTCTGGGAAAAGATCCGCGGCACGGTCCACCGGGGCAGGCCGCCGGTGCACGACGACCTCGACATTTCCTACCAGATCCCGCCGGAGGTGTCCGTGCTCTGGGAGCCGGCGCTGCGGGTAGGCGTCTCGGCCCGGCCGTTCGAAAGCCGGCACGCCGTCGGGCGCCGGCTGTCGATGGCGTGGACGACGTTCGGCGTCGAGTTCAGGTCCGAGCGCCCGCTGCGCCGGCGCCGCCGCCGCAAGCGGTGGGAACGCGCCCACCGGCGCTAGCTGCCTGGCGGCGCCCCGTCGGCGTCGGCGTAGAGCGCGATCAGGTCCCGGCTCATCTGGTGCGGCGACGTTTCGCTGGGGCTGTGGCCGCCGCGGTAGACGGAGATCTTCGCGCCGATCGCCTGCGCAAAGCGGCGGTGCAGTGCGAGCGGCCAGAGGTCGTGTTCGCCGACGGCGACGAACTTCGGCAGCGCCGCCGCGGCCAGGACCGGCCGGAGGTCCGGGGCGTGCTGCATCAGCCCGAAAATGTCGTTCACAGCCTTCCGGCGGGTGAAGCGGAAGCGGTATCTCACGAAACGGATCCGGTTCTGCCCCACGCGGACCACGTTGCTGCGGATGCCCGCGATCATCAGCGCCGCGCCGACCCTGGCGCTGGCCCAGCCGCTGAACCGGCCGATCCGCTGGACCCCCCGGAAGCTGTTGCCGGGCTCGGGTGGGCAGCTGAGCAGCGTGAGGCTGCGGAACAGCTCCGGCCGTTGCGCGAACGCCACCTGCGCGACGATCGCGGCGAAGGAGTAGCCGACGACGTGCGCGGCGCCCTCCCCGTCCTCCAGCAGGGCGATCAGGTCGTCGGTGAAGAGCTGGTAGTCGTAGTGCTCCCGCGGCGGGTCGAGGTGCTCGGGGCCGGCGTCGGCGGACTCATACTGGCCCGCGATGTCGCAGCTGAGCACAAAGTAGCCGGCGGCCGCGAGCCGGGGCAGCATCAGCGAGAAGTCTTCCTTGGACCCCGTCGCGCCCGGGACCATCAGCACCCGTGGATGGGCCGGGTTGCCCATGGACAAGGTCGCCAGCTCACCGCTCGGCGCATGGAAGGTCCCGCGGACAGAGCCCGACGGCGGGGCGAACCAGTCGACGTCGGGCAGGGCGGCGTCCAGCCGGGCGGCCTCGTCGATGAGCCCCGAGCCGAAGACCCCGGGGTCCGGTTCCGGTGTGCCCGGAAGGTTGCGGCCTGTTGACGCCATGGACTAAACATAGCCCCCGGCGCGGGGGCGGTTCCCGGACGGCGGTCCGCCGGGGTCCTCAGGCGCCGGCCACCCTGCGCACGAACGCGTGCAGGCGGCGGTAGACCTCCTGCGACTCCGGGTAACGGAAGTCTTGCTGCCACGTGTGTTCGGTGTTTGGGGAGTCCCAGCCGTAAATCAGGGTGTCAACGTGCACCTCGTGCTTCCGCAGGCGCTCTATGAAGTTCAGGTTGGCGGCGTAGAAGAAGTCGCGTTCCGAGGTGGTCACGAAGACCGGCGGGAACCGGGCGTCGAGCCACTCGATCGGGGACAGGAAGCCGGCCGCCCTGCGCAGCTCCGCGATGCGGCGTCGGCCAGGGCGGCGCGCTGCCCGGGGCAGGAGCATCCGGACGAAGTCCAGGCTGAGGACGAAGCCCTTGTCGAAGAACACGGAGAAGTCCACGACGCTGCAATGCTGCACCAGCCCGCGCAGGCTTGAGGCGGGGGTTGCCGGCGCCAGCGCGTAATGGCCGGCCAGTTCGGGACGGAAGCTGGCAGCGGCAAGGAGAGCGGCGATCTGGCCGCCGGCGGAGTCGCCGCCGAGGACAATCCTGGCGGGGTCGCCGCCGAAGCCCGCGATGTTGTCGCGGACCCAGGCCAGCGCAGCGTTGGCGTCCTGGAGGACGTGGGCCATGTGGAAGCGCGGGGCCCGGCGGTAGTTCACGTTGACGGCGACCATCCCGCCCTCCGCTTGGCTGGCGCAGTACTTGGTCAGCGAGGCCTTGTCGCCCGAGGTCCAGCCTCCGCCGTGGAAGTAGACATAGACCGGCTGCGGCCCGGCGCCGTCCGCAGGAGCGGCCCCAGCGGCGGACGGGGTGATGACGTCCAGGCGGTGAGCCCTGATGCCGTCGCCCACGAAGTCAATGTCGTGGAAGTAGTCGACGCCGGTGACGGGGTCGGCGTTGAAGCGGGCCTTTTCGCTCGGGCCCAGCGAGTGCATCAGGACCCGCCAGGCCCACACCGGAACCCGGCGGAGCACGCCGCGCGCGCGGCGTGCGAGGCCGAAGGCGCCGCCGGCCCGCTGTGCAGGGTATTGCACGGGCTGCTGCGGGAAGGGTTGCTGGGGTGGGGGCTGGACCGCCGGGGTCATGCTGCCATTCTAGCTGGCACGGCTGTGCTACCACGGTGAGGACAGCCTGTTCCCGGCGGCACCCGGGGCTACGCCCCGGGCCTCAGCCTGGGTGCGGCTGAGCTCAGTCCGGCAGTTCCTGGACCGTGCCGGCGGCGCCGTCCACGGTGACCCGCTGGCCGGTGTGCAGCCTCGTGGTGGCATCCGGCACGCCCACCACCGCCGGGATCCCGTACTCACGGGCGACCACGGCCCCGTGCGAGATGACGCCGCCCATCTCCATGACCAGGGCACCGGCCGTCATGAAGAGCGGGGTCCAGCCGGGGTCGGTCGAAGGGGCCACCAGGATTTCGCCGGGCTCGAGGCGGGCGCCTACCGGGTCCAGGATCACCCTGACCAGCCCGGTGGCGGTGCCGGCCGATGCCGGGGTCCCGGACAGGGCGCCGGTGGCCGGACGCTTCGCCATCACGGCGGCCTCCACGTCGGTCCCGTCCGAGAGCAACACCCGCGGGATGTGGCGGCGGCGCAGTTCGACGTCGTACAGGCGGCGGCGGCTCGCGACGAGAGGCTGCATTCCGGCACCCCGCAGGGCCACCCGGAGCTCGGCGAAGTCCAGGAAGAACACATCGTCGGGCGCCGCGATAACCCCGGCACGCACCAGCTCTTCGCCAACCAGCAACAGCTGCCGGTGCATTTCGCCGAGGATCTTGACGATGTGGAACTTGGGCAGCTCGCGCAGGCCGGACAGCTCCCGGACCCGGCGCAGGCACAGCTCGAGCAGCCGGGCCCGCCACTGGCCCCGGGCGCCGGCGCGCTCCACGAGACTGCGGATCCTCTCCTCCGCGTGCTCGGCGGCCCGGCGGAATTGCCGGTCCGGGGCCTGCTCGGGGTCCTCGACGCGCAGGTAGTTGGAGATCATTCCCAGGATGTGGTCCGGCTGGTCCGACCAGCGCGGCATGCCCAGATCGATCTCGGCCACCGCCCGGTGGCCGTACCGGACCAGGAAGTCACGGACCCCGGCCTGCGCCGGCGCGGGAAGCGAGCCGGCGCGGTATGCCGCCGCGAGCCGCGCCGGGTCCTGCGCCAGGAAGACGTCCCGCGAGTCGGGATCGGCGCCGATCCCGACGGCCAGTTGCCAGAGTTCCAGGTCCATCTCGGTGGTCACATTGTGCGGCAGCCCGCGCAGTACCGCCTCCAGCTCGCGCGGCGGGGCGATGCCGCGAAGCAGCCGCCGTGCCACGGCCAGCATGATGTAGCCCACGGATGGCCCGGGCAGGGTGGCGCGGATCAGCCCGTCAATGGTCCGATTGGTGATCAGTTCGGTGTAGTCGAGCCGCTGCACGGCGGTGGCGGGCTCGGGCAGCACCAGCTCCGCTTCGAGGCGTTTTCCGTAGGCCTCGGCCCGGCGAAGTTCGGCCTCAGGCCGGAGGGCGGCGCCAAACAGCGCCGGGATCAGGCCGAGGAGCATGGCCAGGGTGGTGCTGGCCTCGGCGCCTTGGACCTGCCCACCGCCGGTGGCCCGGGCGGGCCGGGGGAGGGCCTTCCGGGGGCGTTGCCTGAGCGCGAATCGCGGATCCGCCAGCAGTTCGGGGAAGATCGCGGCCGATCTGCCGTCCGCCAGCGGCAGCACCCGCGTCAGGTAGCGGCGGCCCCACTTGTTCTGCACAATCGCGGTGAGGTCCACGTACATTCGCAGCCCGGGGTTGACGTACCGCCAGGGGCCCTTGCGGTTCCGCATCAGGCCGAGGGCCGCGAGCCCGATCGGCGTGATCGGTCGGGTGAGCCCCTGGAACAGGGTGCCGCAGAGGTAGACGCGCGCCCCGGCCGAGGGCGGATCAATGGGGGTCGGGGTGTTGGAGAACGGATCCTCCAGCGGATACAGCGTGGTGATCGGACGGGACTGCGTCAGCCAGGCCTTGCCCGCGGCGTCGATGACCCACTCCACATCCTGCGGCGCGCCGAAGAGACGCTGGACTGCGTCGCCCAGGCGGGTCAGTTCGGTGAGTTCGGCGTCCGCCAGGCTCCAGCCGCGTGCGGGACCGCCGTCGCCCGGAACCCGGGCCAGGACCGCCGCCGTCGCGGTGTCCACGGTGAACTGGTCAGGATTTACGGCGCCCGACACCACAGCCTGCCCCGCGCCGGGGCTGGCGTTGATCACCGTCTCGGTCCGGGTTCCGGTCACCGGGTTGGCGGTGAACATCACGCCTGCAGTGGCGGCGTCGACCATGAGCTGGACGACGACGGCGAGCCCCACCTCGCGGTGGCTGATCCCGTTGGCGGACCGGTAGGCCACCGCCCGGTCGGTCCATAGCGAAGCCCAGCAGCGCCGCACGGCGTCGACGACGGCGTCGGCGCCGCTGACGCCGGTGAACGAGTCCTGCTGGCCGGCGAAGCTTGCAAAGGGCAGGTCCTCGGCCGTGGCCGAGGACCGCACCGCGACGGCCGGCTGCGCGCCCAGCAAGCCGTAGGCCTCCCGCAGCGCCGCGTCGACGCCGGGCGGAACCGGCGCTGACAGGATCAGCTCTCGGGCGCTGGCCGCCAGGCGGTCCAGTTCCGCCGGCCCCGGACCGGCCGCCTGGCCAGCCGCTGCGCCGGTAGCGCTGTCGGCGGGCGCGCCGTCGGCAGCCGCGTCGAGCCGGGCGGCCAGGGCTGCCAGCGCGGGCGGGGCCGCGAGGCGGTAGGCGTCGGTGGTGAGGCAGAAGCCGCGCGGCACCGGAAAGTCCGCGGCGGTGAGCCTGCCAAGGTTCAGCGCCTTACCGCCGACCGACCGCAGGGGAGCGGAGGCGGTCCGGCCAAGGTCCAGCACGAACTCGTCCGGCGCAGCGGCGTCCGGCTCACCGTCGTCCGCTTCGGAGCGCATGGCTTGCGCGCCTAGTCGCTCGCCGGGTCGCCGGCGTCCTCCCACTGGACGTCCAGGTTGCGGAACACCGGCGGCGAATCGCACAGGGCCGCCATGCGCGCCGCGAATTCGGAGGTTTCCGGCCGCCGGGAATTCTCCATCGCCGACTCGTAGGAATCGAACTCGACGATGGTGAGGTACGTGCCGGGCCGGTCACGGTCCGCGGTGTTCAGGATCCGACGGAAGGTCGGGGCGGTTTCACCCTCGGTCCGGGAGGGCCTGCCGAGCGCTTCGATCTCCTCAATGCGGGACGACTGGTATTCGATGATCTGCACAAACCTGGCCATGACGGCTCCTTGACGGCTGCGGGTGCTGATGCGCATCACGCTAGACCCGCCGTCCCGGCAGTGCAAGGGCCGCACGATCCCCTGCCCGTTCGGCTAGGGCGTCAGCAGGACCTTGATGGCGCGCCGTTCGTCCATGGCGCGGTAGGCCTCCGGCGCCTCCTCCAGCGGCATGACGACGTCGAACACCCGGCCGGGGTTGATGCTGCCGTCCAGCACGTCGGCGAGCAGTTCCGGAATGTAGGTCCGGGCGGGAGCCATCCCGCCGCCGATCGAGATGTTGGTGTCGAACAGGTAGCGCAGCGGAATCTGGGCGCCGCCGGTCGGCACGCCCACGAAGCCGAGGGCGCCGCCCGGGCGGATGCTGTGCAGCGCCTGCTCCATGGATTCCTTGGTGCCGACGCATTCCAGCACGGAATCGGCCAGCACTCCGCCGAGCAGTTCGCGGACCTTCGCGACGCCGTCGTCCCCGCGCTCCGCGACGATGTCCGTGGCGCCGAACTCCCGGGCGATGGCTTGCCGGTCGGCGTGCCGGGACATGGCGATGATCCGTTCCGCGCCCAGCCGCTTGGCGGCCAGGACTCCACAGAGGCCCACGGCGCCGTCGCCCACCACGACGACGGTCCGGCCCGGTCCCGCTTTTGCCGCGAGGGCTGCGTGGTGGCCGGTGGCCATGACGTCGGAGAGGGTCAGCAGGCTGGCGCGCAGCGCGTCGTCGGGCTCGGTGATGCCAGGAACCTTGACGAGGGTGGCGTCGGCGAGCGGGACCCGGACTGCCTGGCCCTGGCCTCCGTCGATGGCCAGCCCGGCGTCGTCCTTGCCGCCCCAGCCGGCCAGGTGGTCGCAGGCGACCGAGACACCGTTGAGGCACTGCGGGCACTTGCCGCAGCTGACCACGAACGGCGCGATCACCAGGTCCCCCACGGCCAGATCGGTCACCGCGTCGCCGATGCTTTCGACCAGGCCGATGAACTCATGGCCGATCGCACGCGGCTCGTGCGTGGGCCGCACGCCGCGGTACGGCCACAGATCGGAGCCGCAGACGCAGGAGGCGGTGACCTTGACGACGGCGTCGGTGGGCTGCTGGACGGTGGGGTAGTCGCGGTCTTCAACCCGGATGTCGCCGGGGCCGTGGATGATGGTGGCGCGCATGGGGGCTCCTCGCCTGGTCGTGGATGGGGTGGAAACGAGTCTAGTCCTGGACGTCGGTGGCGGTCCCGGGGCGGAGCAGCCGGCTGATCCGGTCCTGGACCCTCAATTCCGGGGCGGACTCATGGTTGAACAGGATGCGGTAGATGACCGGCGCCACCACGGTGTCGATAATCTCCCGGGCCGCCGGCGCGGTTTCGCCGCGGGCTTCGGCCAGCCTCCGGAGCTCCTCGACATGGCCCTGCATAAGAGCGAAGTAGTCCCGGGTCACGGCGCCGTCCGCGAGCATGTCCCGCAGCACCTGCCGCCCCAGCGGGGAGGAAAATTCCTCGACGTAGGGGACGAACCAGGCCTCCATGTCCCCCCTGAGCGACCCGGTGTCCTCCACCTGCTCGGGCAGCATCCGGTTGGACGCGACGGCGGCGAGCAGCCGCGGCAGGTCCCCCCACCGCCGATAGATGGTCGAGGAGTTCACGCCGGCGCGTTCCGCCACCAGCGGCACCGACAGGGCCGAGCGGTCGCCGTCGTTCTCCTCCAGCAGCGCCCGGACCGCCTGGTGCACTGCCTGCTGGACGCGGGCGCTGCGGCCGCCGGGTCGCGGAGTCGCTGTAGCCATCATCACACCATGCTAAGGCACAACTTCTGCTTTAGTGGCGGCGTCCGGTGCTAGTCTCTTAATGCACAGATTGTGCGTTAGTTATCTGGTTGGCAGGCAGGGAAAGCATTGAAGAACACCGGTACCGCGTTCTGGCTTCACGCGGCGCTCCTGACGGTCTTTATCGGGGCCTCGTCGGCGCCGTCGCCGTTGTACGAGTTTTACGCTCGGGAATGGGGGCTCGGCTCCGCCGCTGTGACGGTCGTCTTCGCGGTGTACGCGGTGGCCGTGCTGCTGACGCTGCTGGTGGTCGGGTCGCTGGCGGACCATCTCGGCACGCGGCCCGTGCTGCTGGGGGCCGTGGCGCTGCAGATCGGGGCCATGATGACCTTCGCCTTCGCTCCCGGTCCGGAAATGCTCCTTGCGGCGAGGGCCCTGCAGGGTGTCGCTACCGGCGCGGCCATGGGCGCGGCCGGCGCCGCTCTGCTGGCCTTCGAAGGCGCCGGCCGCCGGGGCCGTGGTTCCCTCGTGAACAGTGCCGCTTCGCCGGTCGGGCTCTCCATCGGCGCGCTCGGCTCGGCGTCCCTTGTCCGGTTCCTGCCGGAACCGACCAAGACCGTGTACTTTTTCCTCGCGGCCCTGCTGCTGGTTCTCGGGACCGCCCTGCTGTGGCTGCCGAGCGCGGGGCGGAAAGCCCCCGGCTGGCTCCGTTCCCTGGTTCCCGAGGCGAAGGTCCCCAGTTCCGCGCGCAAGACAATGGCTGCGACCATGCCGGTGGCGGCCGCGACCTGGGCGCTCGCAGGCTTCTACCTCTCCCTCGGCCCTGCCCTTGCGCATTCGATCACGAAGGACAGTTCCGTGCTGGTGGGCGGGCTGGCCCTGTTCGCCCTCTTCGTCCCGGGGGCGCTGGCAATCCTCGTCGTCCGCCGCTGGTCCGACCGGAACACGCTCCTGACCGGCGTCGTCTCCCTGATCGCCGGGATATCCCTGACAGTCCTCGCCGTGCAGCTGGGGTCCGCGCCGCTCTACTTCACCGGCACCATGGTGGCCGGCGTCGGATTCGGCAGCGGCTACTTCGGCGCGATGCGGATGACGCTGCCGCTGTGCGGGCCGCACGAGCGCATCGGGATGCTCTCCAGCATCTACCTGATTTGTTACCTCGGCTTCAGCGTCCCGGCCGTGGCCGCCGGGCTGCTGGTCGCCGTGGCAGGGATGAAGGGGACGACGCTGATCTATGGTGCCGCGCTGGTGCTGGCCGCCGTCCCCGCCCTGGTGCTGACCGCCAAGGCGACGACCCGCAACAACCCCATCAACCCGGTTGCTGGACCGTCAGCAGCCTCCTGAAAGGAACTGACATGAGCTTCACCCTTCCGGCCGACATTGCAGGCCGACCCATCACCGTGATCGGCGGCGGCACGCTGGGCCGCCGCATCGCGCTGATGCTCTCGCTCCGGGGCGCCGAGGTGCGCGTCTTCGACACGAACCTTGCCGTGGCCCAGGCCGCCGTCGACTACATCGGAACCGAGCGTCCCGGCGTCGCGGATGAGTTCGGCGGCACTGCCGAGGGGCGGTTCACGGCCGGCGATGACCTTGCCGCAGCCCTCCGGGACGCCTGGCTCGTTGTCGAGGCGGTGCCGGAAAAGCTCGAACTCAAGAAGAAGATCTTCGCTGATCTTGACCGGCTGGCCGCGCCCGACGCCGTGCTGGCGAGCAATTCCTCCTCGTTCGCTTCGGCCGAATTCATCGACGGGGTGGACGCGCCGGAACGCGTCCTGAACCTGCACTTTTACATGCCGCCGGCGGTGCGCTCGGTGGAGCTGATGTCCAGCGGCCGCACCGATCCGGCGATCATTGAGCTGCTGATGGCCGAGCTGCCGAAATACGCGCTGACCCCGCACCTGGTCCGCAAGCAGAGCACCGGCTTCATCTTCAACCGCGTCTGGGCCGCGATCAAGCGCGAGTCCCTGCTGGTTGTGGCGGAGGGGGTTGCCGAACCCGAAGACGTCGACGCCTTGTTCCTCGACGTGTTCAAGGCCGACACCGCACCGTTCCGCTTCATGGACCAGGTGGGCCTGGACGTGGTTCTCGACATCGAAAACCACTACTGCGGGCTGGCCGGCGTGGAGAACAAGTCGGCGCCGCTGTTGCAGGACTACATCGAAAAGGGCTGGCTGGGGGTCAAGAGCGGCCGCGGTTTCTACAACGACTACTCCTGACCTTTGTTGCCCTAATCGTTGCCCTAGAAGCCCAGTGAGATGCCGCCGTCGACCCGCAGTTCGATCCCGGTGACGTAGGCGGACTCGTCGCTGGCCAGGAAGACTGCGGCATTGGCGACGTCCCAGGCGGTGCCCATGTGGCCCATGGGCACCTGGGCGTGCCGCTTCTTCAGCATCTCCTCGCGCTGCCCGTCCGCGTAGGCGCCGGCCAACTCGGCGGATTCGGTCACCATGGGCGTTTCCATCAGCCCCGGCAGGATGGCGTTGACCCGCACGTGCTTCGCCGCGTACTCCGCCGCGGTGGTGCGGCTCAGGTGGTTCAGCGCCGCCTTGGAGGAGTAGTAGGTGGCGTACGGGACGCCGGTCCAGCGGATGCCCGCCAGCGAGGAAATGTTGATGATGGAGCCGCCGCCCTGGGCAACCATGTGCGGGATGACGTGCTTCATGGTCAGGAACGGGCCCTTCAGGTTGATCGCGTGGACCCGGTCCCACTCGGCCTCGTCGAGTTCAACCACGCCGCCTACCTTGGCGATGCCGACGTTGTTGTCGAGGACGTCGATCCGGCCGAATTCTTCGATGACGGACGCGACGGCGCGGCCCACCGCGGCCGAGTCCGTCACATCGAAGGCGAGATGCCGTGCCTGGCCGCCCTCGGCCAGGATCAGGCCCTCCGTCTCCTTCGCTGCCGCCTCGTTGACGTCCGCGCACACCACCGTGGCGCCCTCGCGGGCAAACGCGATGGCCGTGGCCTTGCCGTTGCCCATTCCCGGGGCGCTCGAACCGGCGCCCACCACGAGGGCAATCTTTCCCTGCAGTCTCTTCGTCATCAGTGTTCTCCTAGATCTTGGATTTCTCGTTGCGCCAAAAAGTTTCGCGGATGTTCTTCTTCAGGACTTTGCCGTTGACACTGCGCGGCAGCGCGGGGACCAGGTGTACGGCTTTCGGTGCCCGGATGCTGCCCAGTTCCTGCTTGCACAGGGCGATGACTTCCGCCTCTGTGACGGTGCAGCCCTCGTTCAGTTCGACGACGGCGGTCACCGCCTCGCCCCAATCAGGGTGCGGGGAACCGACGACCGCGCAGTCGCGCACGGCCGGGTGGCTCCAGATCACCTGCTCGACTTCGCTCGGGTAGACGTTGAAGCCGCCGGAGATGATCAGGTCCCGCCGCCGGTCGGTCAGGTGCAGGTAGCCCTCCTCGTCGAAGACGCCGATGTCGCCGGTGTGCAGCCAGCCGTCGCGCAGCGCCTGCGCCGTTTGATCCGGGTTCTTGTAGTAGCCCTTCATGACCAGGTCGCCGCGGACGCAGATCTCGCCGGGGGTCCCGGCCGGAAGCGCCTGGCCGTCGTCGTCGCGGATCTCGACCTCGACCAGCGGATACGGCCGGCCGCAGGAGGAGAGCCGGGAGTCCGGGGCGATCGCGCCGGCCACGAAGTGCTCATCCGGGCGCAGGAAGGTCACCGACGCCGGCGCCTCCATCTGTCCGTAGAGTTCCATCATCACCGGACCGATCGCCGTCAGTGCCTGGCGCAGCTTCTCGACCGACATCGGGGCCGCGCCGTAGATCAGGTAGTGCAGCGAGGAGAGGTCCCGTGGTTGTTCCTTGAGGACCTCCAGGAGCCGGTAGATCACGGTGGGAGGCAGGAACAGGTCCGTCACCGCGTACCCCTCGATCGCGTCGAGGACTGCGCGGGGGTTCGCCTTGGGCAGGACCACCACGGTCCCGCCGCGGGCCGTGGCGGCCAGGCTCAGCAGGCCCGCGGTGTGCGTCATCGGCGCGGCGGCGAGGTTCACCACGGCATCCTCCGAGCCGTAGTGGGCCGCCATCATCAGGTGCGCCACAAACGCGGACAGGCTCCGGTTGGTGTTCATGACGCCCTTCGGCAAACCCGTGGTGCCGCCGGTGGGGGCCAGTGAGACCACGTCCTCCGGGGCCGCGTCGACGGCCGGCTTGGTCGCCGGCTGGGCCGCGATCCACTGGCTGAAGGGGGTTGTCCCGGGCGTCCCGGGTGCGGCGGAACCCGCGGCCTCGGCGGCGGCGTCCGGCCCGAACCGGATCCAGTGACGGACCCCGGGCAGCCCGTCCTGGAGCTGCCGGACCGGCTCGTCCAGGCCGGCATGGAAGATCACCAGTTCCGCGTCGAATCCGGCCAGCAGCTGCGCCGTTTCACCGGTCGGGCTCGCCGGGTTGGCCGGGATCCAGGTCAGTCCCGCCCGCCAGACGCCGAGCACACAGATCCACGCGAGGGGATCGTTCGGGGAGAGCACCGCGATCTTGGCATCGGGGGAGAGGCCCGAGTCCAGCAGTGCGTTGGCGATCCGGCAGGACAGTTCGCCGGCCTCGGTGAAGGTGAAGGCGGTTTCTTCCTGCACGTAGGCGACGCCATTCGGGTTGCAGCTCCAGCCGCGGTCAAAGAATCCGATCACGCTCACTGCGGCAGCCCCGTCCGGTAGCTCTCCTTGAGGCGCAGGAAGACCGCCGTCGTGATCGCAGCGAGGATGGTCAGGTACCAGCCGAAGGCGTCGATCATCTTGGCATCGGCCAGCCAGGTGGCCACGTACGGTCCCGTGCCGCCGACCAGCGCCACGCCCAGGGCGTAGGGGAGGCCGATGCCGGCGGCCCTGATCCGGGCCGGGAAGAGCTCGCACATCACGGCGGAGGTGATGGAGGTGTAGCAGGCGAGCAGCGTCAGGGCGGCCATCTGAACCAGCAGCAGGGACAGGAAGCTGTTCTGCAGCATGTGGAGCAGGGGGATGGTCAGCACGGTGAAGCCGACGCCGAACGCCAGCAGCAGCGGCTTGCGTCCGATCCGGTCCGAGAGGATGCCCATCAGCGGCTGCAGGACCGCGAAGTAGCTCAGCGAGATCAGGCCAACGAAAAGTGCGTTCTTCATGTCGAAGCCCACCGTGATGTGCGCGTAAGTAGGCAGGTAGGAGGAGAAGACGTAGAAGAACAGGGTCGGCGCGGCGTTGATGCCAAACACCAGCAGGCATTCCTTGGGGTGGGTGCGCATGAACTCGAAGGCCGAGGGCCGGGCGGGCTTGGCACCGGGCGGGACGGACGAATCGGCGGCGTCGTCGAGCGCCAGCGTTTCTTCGGCGAAGCGGCGGATGAACAGGCCGGCCACCGCGCCGAGGGTTCCGATGGCGAACGGCACGCGCCAGCCCCATTCGTGCATGGCGTCGTCCGGGAGCCCGGCCACGAGGAGCGCCACGGAGCCGATCGCCACCACGTTGCCGAGCGTCGCGCCGATGTAGAGGAAGCTGGAGAAGAAGCCGCGGCGGCCCTCCGGAGCCGACTCGACCAGGAACGTCGAGGAGGCAGCAAATTCGCCGCCGGTGGAGAGGCCCTGCAGGAGCCTGGCCACCACCAGCAGGATCGGCGAGAGCACGCCGACCTGGTCGTAGGTGGGTGCCACGGCCACCAGCAGGCTGCCGACGCCCATCAACATGACGGTCGCCGTTAGCGCCTTCTTCCGTCCCAGGCGGTCCGCCACCATGCCGCCCAGCAGGCCGCCGAGCGGCCGCATGAAGAAGCCGACGGCGAAGATCGCCATGGCGCTGAGCAGCGGGACCACGGGGTCGCCGGTCTTGGGAAAGAACTGGCTGGAAAAGTACAGCGCCAGCATGGAATAGACGTACCAGTCGAACCATTCGACGATGTTGCCGACCGTTGCGGCCGCGAGTTGACGGGTCCTGCTGACGGGTGGTGCTGCGGTGATGACGCTCATCCGGTGACTCCCAGATCCGATGGGCCCGGACGAAGGGTGCCGCATCGTCCGGCCCGTCGGGCACAGGGGTCAGCAGTTCGTCCGGCTGTGATGCAGACCACGCTACGGATGCGCCGCGGCCCCGAACATGGAGCCAGCTCAAAGGGAACGGACCGGGGGTTGTGGATTCCTACAACGGGCCGTCGACGGGCCTGTCTGGGCCGTCCTGGCAGGCCTCGAATGCCCAGCAGAGCTCCACGAGGGTCCCGGTCGCGTCGAGCCGGGTGCCGGTGAGCTGCTCGAACTTCTGCAGCCGGTAACGCAGCGTGTTCTCATGCACGGACAGTGCCCGCGCGGCTGCGGATATCCGGCGGTCGCTGGCCAGGTAGGACCGCACCGAGTCCAGCACGATCCGGCCGAATTCGGCGTCGTCGGCGAAAGGCGCCAGGTAACGCCGGCGCAGTACCTCGGTGACGTCCGGATCGCCGGCCGCGGTGCGCCAGGTCAGGTCCTCCAGGCAATAGGAGCCCCGGTCCGCCCGCCGCCACGCGGCAGCAAAAACGCGGTCGGCGACGGCGTCGGACTGAGCCAGGGCGGTGAGGGGCCGCGGGGGTCCGACGGCGACGGTCGCTGCCGCGCTGCCGGCAGCGGGTTTGGCGGCGAGGAAACCGACGACGTCGCCGGCCAGGACGGTCAACACCCCGTCGCCGCTGCGCAGCGGCGCCACCAGCTCGCCGAGAAGCTCGTCCGGGGACGTCCCCGGCCTGGCACGTGCGCGCAGGGCGCGGAATTCGCGCCGCGGATCGATCCCGAAGTCGGCGGAACGGGACACCAGTTCGGCGCCGGCGAGGGTGCCGGCCAGCACGGCGCGCAGGTAGCCCTGCCGGAGTTCGTGGTCGCGCACGGCCTGCCGGACGCTGCTTTCGCGGTAGGAATGCACCAGGGCCGCCGTGTAGGAATCGCTGACGCCCCAGAGCACCCGGTGCGCGGCGAGGACTTCCCGGTCGCCGAGCCGTAGCTCCTGGGCGATGTCGAGGAAGCGGTCCTGGATCACGGCCATGGAGAGGCGGTAACCGCGCAGCACGTCCTCGATCCGCAGGCCCTGATGAAACCGGACCTGCGCCACCCTGGCTTCGAGGCTGAGCTGCGATGACTCCGGCACGGTCCCGGATTTCACCGCCTGGATGGCCATCCGAAGGTTTTGTTCCACCGAGGAGCTGATGTCCGTCTCGGCCACGCCCCGGTACCCGGCCACGTCGGTGACGCAGCGCTCCACGCTGCTGGCCTTCAGGTACTGCAGGTCCCGGAAGAGCAGGTCGGCCACGTTTTCAATGCTGGACTCAGCCAAGGTTCGCCTCACACCACACTTGGGTCCCGTCGGCCTTATGGAGCATGGCGCGCTCGGCCGAGGTCCAGTACCTGACCCAGAGGATCTTTCCGTCCGGGGTCGCGAGCTCCACCGTTGCGGCGGCCGGGACACGGCCGGGCCGGCGCACCATCACGGGTGCGCCGGCCGCCAGGCCAAGCCAGTTGGTGACCCGTACCAGGTCCGCGGGCGGCGCCTCAGACGGCTTCAAGCACGCTGACGTAGTTCGCAATGCCCACGCCCCCCATATTCTGAACCGCGGCACGTCGCGGGGCGGCCAGCTGCATGTCCCCGGCGGTGCCGGTGAGCTGCATCGCCGCGATGACATGCTGCGAGACGCCGGTGGCCCCGACCGGGTGGCCCTTGGCCTTGAGTCCGCCCGAGACGTTGACCGGCAGCTTGCCGTCCTTGAAGACCCAGCCTTCCTTGACCGCGCGGGCGCCCTGGCCCGGCTCGGTCAGGCCCATGGCCTCGTACATCAGCAGCTCGGCGATGGTGAAGCAGTCGTGCACCTCCGCGAAGTCCAGGTCCTCCAGCCCGACGCCGGCCATGCCCAGGGCCCGCTGCCAGGAGGCGCGGGTCGCGGCAAAGGCGGTGGGGTCGCGGCGGTCGGTCGGGAAGAAATCGTTCGCCTGGCCGAAGCCGGCCAGCCGGACCGGCGCGGTGGCGCCGCCGGTGGGTGCAACGCTGAGCACGACGGCGGCGGCGCCGTCGGAGACGGGGGAGCAGTCGGTGCGGCGCAGCGGGTCGGCGACCATCGGGTTCTTGTCCGAGACGGTCTGGCAGAACTCCTCGCCGAGGTCCTTGCGGAGCTGGGCGTAGGGGTTGTCCACGCCGTTGCGGTGGTTCTTCGCGGCGATCGTGCCGAGCACGTCGGAGAGGTTCCCTGCGCTGGCGCCGTAGCGCTTCTCGTAGTGCTTGGCCACTTCGGCGAAGAGCCCCGTGAAGCCGGTGCTGGAGGGCTTGCCGGCCATGTCGTAGTCCGCACCGAGCAGGGCGGCGCCCACGACGTCGGCGCCGGCCTGGGTCATCTTTTCGGCCCCGATCACCAGGACCGTCTTGGCGGTACCCGCCAGCAGCGACTTGGTGCCCTGCTGGAACGCGGCCGAGCCCGAGGCGCACGCGTTCTCCACCCGCGTCGACGGCACGTTGGCGAGCTGCTCCGAGACCTGCAGTGCGAGCGAGGACGGGAACGCCAGCGGCATCATCCCGGAGTTGAACTGGCCCAGGTAGATCTCGTCGATCTGGCCGGGCTCGATGCCCGCGTTGCCGATCGCCTCGGTGGCAACCTGGACGATCAGGGACTCGAGGGTCTCCTCCGTGAGCTTGCCGAAGCGGCTGTGGCCCCAGCCGGTGAGCAGGACATCCTTGCCGAACTGGTCCTTGAGGCTCATGCCGTGGCTCCTTCCAGGCTGCCGGCTTCACGGGTGACGTCGAGGGAGGGATCGACGTCGAACTCGGCTTCGGTCTTTTCGCGGATCTCCGGCACGGTGGCGCCGGGGGCGAGGCGGGTGAGCGTGAGCTGGCGAACGCCCGTTTCTGCATTTTTCACCAGGTCAAACACTGCGAGGTCGCTGATGATGCGGTCCACGCAGCTCAGCCCGGTGAGCGGCAGGGTGCATTCCTTCACGATCTTGGCGGTGCCGTCCTTGGCGTTGTGTTCGGTGAGGACCACGACGCGCGGGGTGCCGGCCACGAGGTCCATGGCGCCGCCCATGCCCTTGACCATCTTGCCGGGGATGGTCCAGTTGGCCAGGTCGCCGGCGCCGGAGACCTGCATGGCGCCGAGGATGGCGACCTTGACGTGGCCGCCGCGGATCATGCCGAAGGAGGTGGCCGAGTCGAAGATGCTGCCGCCGGGCAGGACGGTGACCGTCTGCTTGCCGGCATTGATCAGGTCCGCGTCCTCCTCGCCCTCGTAGGGGAACGGACCCATGCCGAGCAGGCCGTTCTCGCTCTGCAGCACCACGCGGACGCCCTCGCGCAGGTTGTTGGCGACGAGCGTGGGGATGCCGATGCCGAGGTTGACGTAATCGCCGTCATTGAGTTCTTCGGCCGCGATGGCGGCCATTTCGTTCCGGGTCCAAGCCATGGTGTTTCTCCTGAAAAGTGTGGGTGGCGGCGCTCAGGCCGGATTAGACGGTGACGGCGGAGGCGGCAGCGTTGTCCGTCTCGGCCGCTTCGGCGCGGGGCCGGACGGTGCGCTGCTCGATGTCCTTGGCCCGGTAGCTGGCCTGCACCAGGCGCTGCACGAAGACGCCGGGGGTGACGATGTGGTTGGGATCGAGTGCGCCGGGTTCGACGATCACCTCGGCCTCCGCAACGGTGACGATGCCGGCCGTGGCGACCACGGGATTGAAGTTCTGCGCGGTGTAGCGGTAGATCAGGTTGCCGTCCGTGTCCGCGGTGTGCGCGTGGACCAGGGAGACGTCGGCCTTGATGGCACGCTCCTGGACATACGTTTCGCCGTCGAACTCCGCCAGCGGCTTGCCTTCGGCGACGAGGGTGCCGACGCCGGTCTTGGTGTAGAAGGCCGGGATGCCGGCGCCGCCGGCGCGGAGGCGCTCGGCGAGGGTGCCCTGCGGGGTGAACTCGACCTCCAGCTGGCCGGCGAGGTACTGCTCCGCGAAGAGCTTGTTTTCGCCCACGTAGGAGGCAATGACCTTGCGGACCTGGCCCGCCTCGATGAGCACGCCGAGGCCCTTGCCGTCCACGCCCATGTTGTTGGAGACCACGGTGAGGTCCTTGACGCCGGAGTCCCGGACCGCCTCGATCAGGTCTGCCGGAATGCCGCTGAGGCCGAAGCCGCCGACCGCCAGCGTCATGCCGTCCCGCAGCACGTCCTGCAGCGCCGCTGCCGCGCCGGATTTCACCTTTGACATTTGCATCTCCTCATTGAGCTTCTGAGTAACCGGCGGCCTGGCCACGGGACCGCCGCCGTGATCCACGTTGTGGACTGTTCGCCTGAGGAAGGAGCCTATGGTGTGGCGTAGAGCACTGTCAACGCCGCAAATCCGCAACTTTCCGTGCTTTTTTACAGTGTGGACGCTAGGCTAGGCACTGTCCACAATGTGGATGGTTTGATGATTGTTTTGCGAAATGCGAGGAAAAGATGAACTCCGTCCCCGTACAGGGAGCCCAGGTGGTAAGCCGCGTCGCGGCCCTGCTGAGGATCGTGGGACGGAAGCCGGAAGGCTCCCCGCTCGTGGAACTGGTCCGCGAATCCGGTCTGACGCGTCCCACCGCCCACCGGCTGCTCACTTCCCTGGCCGCCGAGGGACTGCTGGACCAGGATCCGCACAGCGGCAACTGGGTGCTGGGCCCGGAGATCCTGCTGATGGGATCGGTGGCTTCGGCGCGTTTCCCGCTGGAGGACATTGCCCGGCCCAGCCTGCGCCGGCTGGCAGAGGAAACCGGGGAGAGCGCCTTCTTCTCGATCCGCCGCGGCGCCGAGACGGTGTGCCTCCTCCGGGAGGAGGGCAGTTTCCCGGTCCGCTCCTTCGTGCTGCATGAGGGTGTCCGTTTTCCGCTGGGCGTTGCCTCCGCCGGCACCGCCATCATGGCGTTCCTGCCCGCGGCGGAGCAGGAAGAACTGCTGGCCGGCTGGGCCACCCACGCCGGGAGCTTTGCCGCCGCCCACAGCGAGGAAGTGGTCCGCGCGAACCTGGAAGCGACGCGGCAGGCAGGCTATTCGGTCAACCCGGGCCTGGTGCTGGAAGGCAGCTGGGGAATGGGCGCCGCCGTATTCGACCAGCGCGGCCGGCCGGCGTGGGCGCTGTCCCTGACCGGGATTGAACCGCGCTTCCGGGCGGACCGCCGCGAATACCTCGGGCGCCTGCTGATGGACGAAGCGCACCGGATATCCCTGCAGCTGCAGGGCAGTTGAGCCGCCGCCGGCGCCGTCTCGACAAACCGGCTGGCGCGGAGCACGATTGGAATTGCAGCCGTGGCTGCATGCGCTTTAGACAGCGCCCATTCCCCAGTCCGGGTGGCGCGTCTGGCCCAAAAACTACTTCCCCGCCTTAATGCTGGGGGACTGGGAGCAGGAGAAGAGAGCGGCGGACGCGGTCCAGGCCGGAGCGAAACGGCGTCGCGGGAAGCGGCGTCGGCGCACCAGATGAGCCGGTTTCCCGGCCGCAATCCTCCAGCCCCAAAAGGAATGAGTCCCATGACTCGCCGAGCAGAATCCCCTCACGCGCCGCGCTTGCTGCGCGTTCTCATCGCTTTCATCGCCGCGCTCGTGTTGCCAGTTACCGTCAGTGCTCCAGCCGTCAGCGCTGCCGCCGTCGCGGGTGGCGAAGAATCCGCCAGGACGTGGACGGTCCAGGTCGGGTCCGAATCCTCGAGCCAGGCCATCCAGGGCATGGCCTTCCTGCCCGGAAACATCTACATCAACGCGGGCGACCAGGTCACCTGGGAGGCCAACTCCGCCGAGATCCACACCGTGACGTTCCTGGCCAAAGGCCAGTCCCTGAGGTCCACCCAGCCCTTCAACCCATCGCTGCCGCAGAACATCTACCAGCGCGGCGGCAAGGCCTATGACGGGCATTCGTATTACAACTCCGGGGTCATGACGAACGTGTCCGACAGTGGCTTTAAGCAAGTCACGAAATACACCCTGGCATTCCCGCGCAAGGGCAACTTCACCTATTACTGCCTGGTCCACGGCATGGCCATGAAAGGAGTTGTCCACGTCCGGGCGGCCGGAACCGACTACCCGTACAGCCAGGCGCAGTACGACCGCCAGGCGGGGAGGCAGGAACGGGCCATCCTGCGGGACGGACGCCAGGCATGGGAGGACGCCCGGGACCAGGCGGACGAACACACCGTGATCGCGGGAACGGATAACGGAACGTCCATGGTGATGCGCTTCGTCCAGCAGAAGGTCGAAATCCGGGTGGGCGAGAAAGTGACCTTCGTCAACAGCGGCATGGGCGCCCCGCACACCGTCACTTTCGGCAAGGAACCCGCCAATGTCTTCGTCCCCCGGGGCAACCCGGCGAAGTTTGCCGGTGGAGACCTCAACTCAGGAATCATGCCCCCGCACAGCAAGTTCACCGTGACCTTCACCAAGGCCGGCGAGTTCGACTACATCTGCGGCCTACATGACTTCATGGGCATGGTGGGCACCGTGGAAGTCCGGAGGTGACCGGGCGGAACGATCCGGCCAGGAACCCTTAGCGGAGCGTCACTGCTTCCACCAGGTGTCGAAGATGGTGACCGGGACGGTGCGCTTGTGCCGCGTCCGCAGGTATTTCTGCTCGATCAGCTCGGCCGCGGCGTCGGGGATGTCGCGGCCTTCGAGGTAGTCATCGATGGTGTCGTAGCTCAGGCCGAGTTCTTCCTCATCGGTGCGTCCGGGCTTGTGGTCCAGGAGGTCCGCCGTCGGGACCTTCTCCCAGATGCGGGCCGGGGCGCCGAGTTCGGCCAGCAGGGCGCGGTTCTGGCGCTTGTTCAGGCCGAACAGCGGCAGGATGTCCGCGCCGCCGTCGCCGTATTTGGTGAAGAATCCGGTCACGGATTCGGCGCCGTGGTCGGTGCCGATCACCAGGTAGTTGTGCTCCCCGGCCAGGGCGTACTGGGCGATCATGCGTGTGCGGGCCTTGGTGTTGCCCTTGTGGAAGTCGGAAATGCCGTTGCCCACGGTCTTTTCGAATTCATCCTCGAAGCCGTCCACCGCGGCCGAGATGTTGAAGGTCCACTCCGTTTTGGCCCGCACAAAGTCCAGGGCCGCCTGGGCGTCGTCCTCATCGTGCTGCACGCCGTAGGGAAGCCGCACCGCGACGAAGTTCGCCTCCACGCCCTCGGCGTCGAGCTCCTCGACCGCGAGCTGTGCCAGCCGTCCTGCCAGCGAAGAGTCGAGGCCGCCGGAGATGCCTAGGACGAAGCCCTTGGTGTGGCTCGCCTTGAGGTAGTCCTTGAGGAACATGACGCGTTTGCGCACCTCCCCGGCGGGGTCGATCCGGGGCTGCACGCCCATTTCTTCAATGATCTTCGCCTGGAGTTCACGCATGCCTCACAGCCTAGCCAGCCGAGTCAATCGTGCTCAACTGTTGCCGACCGGCCGGGTGCCCGGTTTCGCTATGCTTCCGGACCGCCGCTGAGCTTCCGGACGGCCGCTAGGCGGGTCCGCGCTGCGTCTGTCCGGAACCGCCGCCCGAATCCGGAAGCGCCGCCAAGACCCCTCCCCCCGGCACCCCTCGCAGGCGTAGCGTATGGCCATGGAGACGACGGGATGCGTGGTGGCCGGCGGCGGTCCGGCCGGGATGATGCTCGGCTTGCTGCTGGCCCGGGCCGGGGTGCAGGTGACGGTCCTGGAAAAGCACGCGGATTTCCTGCGCGACTTCCGCGGCGACACGGTGCACCCGTCCACCATCCGGCTGATTGACGAACTCGGCCTCGGCCAGGAGTTCCGCCGCCTGCCGCAAAGCCGCCTGAAGAGCGTCGTGTTCCCGGTCCCGGGCGGGCCGCCGGTGACCATGGGCGACTTTGATTCGCTGCGGCCGCCGTACAACTACATCGCCATGATGCCGCAGTGGGATTTCCTCAACTTCCTGGCCGCAGCTGCTGCCGAGGAGCCCGGCTTCACCCTGCTGATGAGCCACACGGCCACCGGGCTGGTTCGCGACGGGGGCCGTGTCCGCGGGATCCGGTTCCGCGACCCGGACGGCGCGCAGGACGAGCTCCGGGCGGACCTGGTGGTCGCGACGGACGGCCGCCACTCCGCGTTGCGTGCCGCCGTCGGGCTGGCGCCGAAAGAGTTTCCGGTTCCTTTCGACACCTGGTGGTTCCGGCTGCCCCGGTATCCCGCCGAACTTGGCGAAGTGGCCGGGCTGGTGCCGGCGTTCGGCCCCGGGGAGGCGCTGGTGGCCTTGTCCCGCAACGATTACTACCAAATGGGCTACCTCGCCCCGAAAGGCACCGACGCCAGGATCCGTGCGGAGGGCGTCGAGGGCTTCCGGCGCCGGATCGCCGGGCTTCGGCCGGACCTCGCGGACCGGGTGGACGCCATCCGTTCCCTCGATGACCTGCACTGGCTCGACGTCCGCCTGGACCGGCTGCAGTCGTGGCACGTCAACGGTCTGCTCTGCATCGGCGACGCCGCGCATGCGATGTCCCCGGCCGGCGGTGTCGGCATCAACCTCGCCATCCAGGACGCCGTGGCGGCGGCGGAAATCCTCGCCCCCGCGCTGCTCCGCGGCCGGGTCACGGCGGCGGACCTCCGACGCGTCGAACGACGACGGCGGCTCCCGACCGTCGTCGTGCAGACGGGACAGCGGCTCATGCACCGCGCGGTCTTTGGCCCGATCATGGCCGGACAACGCACCAAGTTTCCGGCCGTCGCGCTCTTCCTGGCCCGGCGGATTCCAGCGGTCCGCCGCATCATTCCCCGGCTCATCGGCTTCGGACCCCGCCCGGAACACGCCCCCGCCTTCGCGCGCCGCGCCGAGGCCCGGCCCCAGCCGCACGCCTAGCCCCTCACTGACGTCGATGGCTGCGCAGGTGCCCATTGGCGTCACCAAAACGGCGGTTACGGAGCAGCGGATGCGCCTCAGCCGTGCGCGACGAGGTAACTGATCAGGCCGTCGACCGTGGCGACTGCCGGATAGTCGCGCTCCGGGATGTCCACGCCGGTCGCCGTGTCGATGGTTTCAACGAGCCGCAGGAAATCCAGCGAGTCCAGCTCGAGGTCCTGCCGGAGCCGGGCCTCGCCGCCGACGTCGTCCAGCTCAACATCCGGTGCGACTTTCCCCAGCGCGGCACGCACCGCGGCCCGGGCATCCTGTTCATTCATGGTGTCTCCGTCTTCACAGTTCGTCCGGCTTCTGCAGCAGCTCTTGGATCCGGGCAAGGAAGCGGCCGCCGCGCAACCCGTCGCTGACCCGGTGGTCGGCCGAGAGGGTGGCGATCGCGGCGGCCCGGACGCCCAGCATCCCGTTCTCCGCCCAGGGTTGCTCCAGCACGCGGCCAAAGCCCACCATCGCCACCTGCGGCGGATAGATCACCCCGTAGACGCTGTCCACGCCGAGGTCCCCGAGATTCGTCACGGTGATGGTGGGGTCCGCCATCTCGGCGCGCTGCAGCCGTCCGGCCCGCGCGCGGCTGACCAGGTCCCGCAGCTGTTCCATCAGCTCGTCGAGGGCCAGGGTGTCGGCGTCGTGGAGCGCGGGGGCCACCAGGCCACCCTGGCGCAGGGCCACCGCGACGCCCAGATGCACCGCGGCGCTGGGCCGGTACTCCCCGTCCAGATAGAAGCCGTTGACCTCCGGGACTTCCTTGGCCGCGAGCGCCGCCGCCTTGAGCAGGAGGGCGGAGGGCACTAACCGGGACGCCACCGGCCGCTGCGCATTGACGGTCTGCATCCAGCCGACGGCGGCGCGCAGGTCCAGGGTTGTGCTCAGGTAGTAGTGCGGGATGGTCTGCTTGGAGCGCGACATCAGCGCCCCGATGGCCCGGCGCAGGGTGGCCACCCGTTCGCGGGCCTCCGCGGGCTTCTCCGCAGCCTGCGCCGGCGCTTCCGGCGGGGCCGCTTCGGCCTCAGCCGCTTCCGCAGCCTGCGCCGATGCCGCCGGCGCTTCCGCAGCCGCCCCTCGCGGTCCCGCCTCCCGGAGACCGGCCTCCGGCTGGCGGGCTGCGGCGCCCTGCACGTCTTCGACGGTCACGGCGCCCTCCGGTCCGGTGCCGGCGACGGACGAAAGCTCGACGCCGAGTTCGGCGGCGAGCCGTCTGGCCCGCGGCGAGGACCGCACCCGCCCTGCGGCCGCCGGACGGGCTGCCACGGCGTGCTCCACGTCGGCGCGGGTGATCGCGCCATCCTTGCCGGTGCCGTGGATCCGTCCGGTGTCGACGCCGAGCCGGTGCGCGAGGTGCCGGACCGGCGGCGCGATCGGAGGGGCTTCCGGGGGAGGGGCCGGCTTCGCGGCCGCGGGCCGGGGCGGCGGCGCCTCGCGGCTGGGAGCCCCGACCTCGGCCGGGGTCTGCGTGATCCGGGCCAGCGGCGTGCCCACCGGCACGGTCTCGCCGATGTCCACGAGGAGGTCCGCGACCACCCCCTCCTGGAAGGATTCGACGTCCATCACGGTCTTGTCCGTGTCCACCACGGCCACGAGGTCGCCGCGGCGGACGTAGTCGCCGGGCTTGACCAGCCATTCGACGATCTTGCCGTGCTCCATATCGGCCCCGAGCGAGGGCATCAGGAAGTCACCCACGTGTCCCGACCGCCTCCCGCGCTGCCGCGACGACCCGTTCCGCAGAGGGCAGGGCGGCGAGTTCAAGGTGCTTGGAGTAGGGGATCGGCACCTCGGCGCTGCAGACCCGGCCTACGGGCGCGTCCAGCTCGAAAAACGCGTGTTCGCTGATCCGGGCGCTGATTTCGGCGGAGATGCTGCCGCTGCGCCAGCCCTCGTCCACCACCACGGCACGGTGTGTCCTGGCCACCGAGTCGAGGATGGCGGCGTCGTCGAGCGGCCGCAGCGTGCGCAGGTCCAGCACTTCGGCGTCGATGCCTTCGGCGGCGAGCTGCCCGGCGGCCTCGAGGGTGAGGGGGAGCGTCCCGCCGTAGGTGATGAGTGAGACGTCGGCGCCGGGCCGCCGGATGGCGGCGCTGCTGATGTCCACCGCCCCGGCGTCCTCGGCGAGTTCGCCGGGGACGTTGTAGAGCGAGCCGTGTTCGAAAGATCAGCACCGGGTCCGGGTCCTGGAGCGCGGTCCACAGCATCCCGCGGGCGTCTTCGAGGGTGGCGGGGGTGAGGATCCGCAGCCCGGGGATGTGCGCGTACCACCCCTCCAGGCTGTGCGAATGCTGGGCACCAAGCTGGCGTCCGGCCCCGGTAGTCATCCGGATCACCAGCGGCACGTGGAACTGGCCGCCGGACATGTGCAGCAGGGATGCGGCGTTGTTCACGATCTGGTCGAGGGCCAGGAGGCTGAAGTTGACGGTCATGATCTCCACGATGGGTCGCATCCCGCCGAGCGCGGCGCCGATCCCGGCGCCGACGAACCCGGACTCGGACAGCGGGGTGTCGCGGATCCGTTCCGGCCCGAACTCCTCCAGCAGGCCCAGGCTTACGGCGAAGGAGCCGCCGTAAGCGCCCACATCCTCGCCCATCAGGAAAACCCGCTCGTCACGCTGTAGGGCGTCGCGGATCCCGGCCCGGAGCGCCTCCCGGTAGCTGGATTTCATGACCCGTCCCCTTCCTGCCAGGCGCCGGGGTCGCTGTACACAAAACGAGTGAGGTCCTCGAACGGCTCCGGCGTGCCGGCCTCCGCAACCTCGACGCCGGCCGCGACTTCCGCTTCGGCGTCGGCCTGCAGTTGCTGCCAGTCCGCTTCGGTCAGCTGGCCGGCGGCCTCCATCGCCGAGCGCAGCAGCGTGATCGGATCCCGCTCCAGCCACCGCGCCACCTCGGCCTTGTCCCGGTACCGTTCCGGGTCGAACATCGAATGCGCCCGGAAACGGTAGGTGCGCAGTTCCAGGAAGTGCGGCCCGCCGCCGGCCCGGACCGCGTCGACGGCGCGACGGGCGGTCTCCTCGACGGCCAGCACGTCCATCCCGTCCACGGCCCAGGCGGCAATCTCGTAGCCGGCCGCCTTCAGCGCGATGTCGGTCTGCGACTCGGAACGGCCCAGCGCCGTGCCCATCGCGTAAAGGTTGTTTTCACAGCAGAACAGCACCGGCAGCTGCCAGAGAGCGGCGAGGTTGAGGCTTTCATGGAACTCGCCCTCCGCGACGGCGCCCTCACCGAAAAAGCACACGGTGACGCGGGACCGGCCGGCCATCTTGTCCGCGAGCGCCAGCCCGACGGCGAGCGGCAGTCCGCCGGCGACGATCGCGTTCCCGCCGTAGAAGCGCGTGGCGGCGTCGAACAGGTGCATGGAGCCGCCGCGGCCTCGGCAGCAGCCCTCCACGAAGCCGTACATCTCGGCCAGGATCGAGCCGGCGGACACGCCGCGCAGCAGGGCGTGGCCGTGCTCCCGGTAGGTGGCGACGACGGCGTCCTCCGGCGCGAGGGTTTCCAGCACCCCGGCCGCCACCGCCTCCTCGCCGATGTAGACGTGCAGGAAGCCGCGGATCTTGGCGGCGCTGTACAGCTCGACGCACTTCTCCTCGAGCTGGCGCACACGCAGCATCTGCAGCAGCAGGTGCCGGCCGTGCGCGGGATCCAGCGGCCCGGCGGACGCCGCCATTGGCCCGGTCACTGCGGTCCCTCCGGCGCCGTGCCGGCTGCCCGTCCCGCAGCGCCGGGCTGCCCGCCGGGCTGGCCGTCGGGCTGGCCGTCGGGCGCCGCCCCCGGCGGGGACTCGATGGTGGACGTGTCGCCCTCCGGGAGCCCCAGTTCGCGGGCCTTGAGCAGGCGCCGGAGGATCTTCCCGCTGCGGGTTTTCGGCAGCGCCGTGGTGAAGTCCAGCAGCCGGGGTGCCACCGCGGGCCCCAGCCGTTTGCGCGCGAACCCGATGATATCCAGCTGCAGTTCCTCCGACGGCTCCCAGCCGGGGCGCAGCTCCACGAAGGCCTTGACCACCTCGCCTGCCACCGGGTCCGGAACGCCGATCACGCCGGCCTCGGCCACCGCCTCATGTTCCATCAGCGAGCTCTCCACCTCGAACGGGCCGATCAGGTGCCCCGAGGACTTGATCACGTCGTCGCCCCGGCCCACGAACCAGTAGTAGCCGTCGGCGTCGCGCTTGGCGAGGTCGCCGGTGAGGTACCAGCCGCCCACGAAGCACCGCCGGTAGCGCTCCTCCTCGTGCAGGTAGCCGCGGAACATCGAGGGCCAGCCGGGCCGCAGCGCAAGCTCACCCATCGTGTCCGGCGCGGTGACCAGCACCGCCTGCCCGTCCCTGAGCATCGGCTTGTCCTGTGCGTCCCGCACCACCAGCGCGGCTTCGATGCCGGGCAGCGGCCGGCCCATGGAGCCGGGGCGGATCTCGGTGGCCGCGAAGTTCGAAATCATGATGCCGCCGGTTTCGGTCTGCCACCAGTTGTCATGCACCGGCTGGCCGAAGGCTTCCTTGCCCCAGACCACGACCTCCGGATTGAGCGGCTCGCCGACGCTGGCGACAAAGCGCAGGGCGGACAGGTCGTGCCCCGTGGCGCGGTCCACCCCGGCCTTCATCAGCATCCGCAGCGCGGTGGGCGCGGTGTACCAGACGGTCACGTGCTGCTCGGCGAGGATCCGGTACCAGCGGTCCGCGTCCATCTCCTCCTCGTCCACGATGCTCGTCACGCCGTGGCTGAGCGGGGCCAGGACCCCGTAGGACGTGCCGGTCACCCAGCCGGGATCGGCCGTGCACCAGTAGATGTCCTCCGGATGCAGGTCCAGCGCGAAGGTGCCGGTCGCGTGGTGGGCGGTGACGGCGTCGTGGACGTGGATGGCGCCCTTCGGTGTCCCGGTGGTGCCGGACGTGAAGTGCAGCAGCGCCATGTCCTCGGGCCGGGTCGCCGCGATCTGCCCGTCGGCCGGGGCCGTCTGCAGCAGCGCGGCCAGGTCCAGGGTGCCCGGTTCCGGGCTGCCGTCGGCGTCGATCAGCAGCACATGCCGCAGCTCCGGCAGCGAGTCGCGCAGCTGGGCCACTTTCCGCCGGTAGAGCGCCCGGGTGGTGATGAGCGCGCGTCCGGAGCCCAGCTGCAGCCGCTGCCGCACGGGCTCCGGCCCGAAGGCCGAGAAAAGGGGGCAGAACACGCTGGCGTTCTTGAAGGTGCCGAGCATCGCAATGTACAGGGACGGGTTGCGGCCGGTGAGGGAGAAGACGCGCTCGCCGCGCCCGACGCCGAGGCTGCTCAGCACCGCGGCGAACCGGCTGCTTTGCTCTGCCAGCTCCGCGTAGCTGAGCGCATGGCTGCTCCCGTCGGCCCGGATGAAGCGCAGCGCCTCGCGGCCGCCGAGCCCGCCGGCCGCATGCCGGTCGGCCGCCTCGAAGGCGATATTGAGGCCCCGGCCATCCGGCAGGCCGGAGAGCTCCCGGCGGGCGTGATCCCAGGAGAACGCCGCGCAGCTGGCGTCATAGTCCAAGAGGTTGGGCCGAACCCGGAAGCTGCCGGGGTCCTTGGGGATTGCCGGCCAGCGGGTGGAAGGTTCGGTTCCTGCCGTCATGCTTACATCGGACGCCCGCCCCGCGCCGGCTGCCAGTGCCGTAAGTCCCGTGCGTGCGGGCCGGCCCGGGAGGAGGCCGCCGCCTGGCCGACATCTGGCGCCCGGACGGGGATCCGGGCCGGCGCCTGCCACTAAACTGGGTCCCATGACTGCCACCAGTGACTTTGCGGCCGACGCCGCTGCCGCCCGTGCCCGCCTCCTGGAACTGATCAAGGAGCTGGCCGTCGTGCGCGGCAAGGTCATCCTCTCCAGCGGCGCCGAGGCCGACTACTACATCGACCTGCGCCGCATCACCCTGCACCACGAGGCGTCCAAGCTCGTCGGCCAGGTCATGTTGTCCCTGCTGGACGACGCCGGGATCGACTTTGAGTGCGCCGGCGGGCTGACGATGGGGGCGGACCCGGTGGGCACCGCCGTCATGCATGCCGCCGTCGACGCCGGCCGCCCGGTGGACGCCTTCGTGGTCCGCAAGGCCCAGAAGTCCTACGGCATGGGCCGCCAGGTCGAGGGGCCCTCGGTTGAGGGCCGCAAGGTCCTGGTCCTCGAGGACACCTCCACGACGGGCGGCTCCGCGCTGACCGCCGTCGAGGGCGTGCGCAAGGCCGGCGGCAACGTCGTGGCCGTCGCCGTGATCGTGGACCGCGACACCGGCGCCAAGGAAAAGATCGAAGCCGAAGCCGGCGTCCCCTACCTGTTCGCTTTCGGCAAGGACGAACTGGGCCTGAGCTAGGGTTTCACCGGCGGCGGACACGTATGGACGGTGCTTTGGGGGTGACTTATCATTTCTTAAATACCCCCATCGGTACCTCTGTACCCGTAGTTGGAGAAACGCGCTATGCTCCCGCCCCAGGAATACCCTGCAACCGTCAGCACCGTCGACCAGGTCCAGAACCTCATCCTCGACAGCACTGACTTCGAAGAGTTTCTCAACGAACTCGCGCGTTTTTCCGCGCACCAGGTGGCAGGCAAGGGCGACGACGCGCTGTGCGGGATCACCCTGCTGCGGGACCGGAAGGCTGCGACCATCGGCTGGAGCAGCGAATCCGCCCGGGAAGTGGACGAGATCCAGTACCGGCTGGCGCAGGGTCCCTGCCTGACGGCGGCGCAGGAAGAGCGCGAGGTCTACGTCCCGGACCTTTTCGAGGAAGACCGCTGGGGCCCCGATTACGCCACCGCCGTCGCCTCGCACGGGCTGCGCTCGGTGCTTTCGGTGCCGTTCCACCTGCAGGGCGAAGCCCAGGCCGCGCTGAACCTGTATTCGGACGCACCGCACAAGTTCGACGGCGACGTCGCAGACCGGGCGCGTGACTTCACCCGGCAGATCTCCCAGGCGCTGCGCATGGCCGTGCGCTTTTCCCTGCACACGGACAGTGCCACGAACCTGCGGGCCACGCTCGAATCCCGCACGGTCATCGATATGGCGATCGGCATCGTGATGGCGCAGAACCGCTGCAGCCAGGAAACGGCGGTCCAGATCCTCACCGACGCGTCGAGCCACGGCAACGTGAAACTGCGCGACATTGCCACCTCGCTGGTGGAGTCCGTTGGCGGTTCGGCGACGCGGACGCACTTCCAGGAGCCGGGACGGCAGGCCGCCGGCTGACTAGCCGGCTGATCCGGGGACTTGTGCCCGCCCCGTCCCGCCGTTACGCTGATTGAGGTTGAGCCGTCGGCCATAGACACTTTCTTTGGAGTACCTATGGACCAATCTCTCAATGCCCAGGTGAAGCTCGATGTCGCCGCAGACGTCATCCGGATCGATGTCCGGGGCAGCCTCAGCCAGGATTCCCGCCCCGCCCTGATGCAGCTGATCCAGCGCATCCGACGCATGGGCGTCAGTTCACACATCCGCGTCGATCTCGCGCACGCCGACTTCGTGGAATCGGCCGCCCTTGCCGGTCTGCGCAACGACCTCAACGCCATTGACGGAGGACCCGGCCAGTTCGACGTTGCCGGGGCCATGCCTGTTGCTGCCGGGGTTTCGCTTGAACTACAGATGTTCGGCGACGACTTCGGAAAGGTGTTCCAGCCGCTGGACCTCTCTGCGGATTTCGTGGCCTCGATTAACCCGTCCGGGACCCGACCGCTGGCCCGCTACTCCGACGATGAGCTGCTGGCCGCCAGCGACTGTGTCTTCGGCAAGCTGGATGATCCGCGGAACGGTGCGCCCTCGGAGCTCCTGGCCAGGTACGAAGACATCAGCCTGGAGCTCGCCCGGCGCGAAGTCGGCCGCGCGCCCGAACCGGCCTAGGACGATCCCTCCGTTCCGCGACGCGGTTAGTCCTCCGCGACGCGGAAAAGTCCGCTCGACGCGGGATTTCCGGCGCGCCAGGAATATTGCGCGTCGCCGGGCCGGAACCGCGTCGCGGATCGCTGTTTCACGCTCCGTTTCTGCTGCACCGTCGCAGTGGCTACGGTAGAGGTGTGCCGCATGAGACGGAAGCGAACGACGGGCGCGAACCCCGGGACGCCGAGGCCCGCGTACTCCGGCATGCCGCTGAACTCGAACGGTTTTCGCGGCGAAACTTCCTGATCGGCGCGGGTGCCGCCTCGGTCCTGGCCGGGGACATGCTGTTCACCCGCCGGGTGCAGGCCGAGCGGCGGGTGAACAAGATCCTCCCGGTGCCCGACGACGTCGCGGAACTGTATTTCCCCCACGCCAGCTGGTTCCTTTTCCCCGGCTACAAGACCAGCTGGGAAGAGGCGCAGTGGATCCTGAACTCGCTGCGCGGCGCGCTGACCAAACGGGGCCAACTGGCCGCCGTCGGCTATTCCAACCTTGGCCTGGACATCGACAAGATCGTGATCGCGGTCATCGAGCACATCCGCGCCCACCAGCTCGACACCATCTACTTCTACGGCCACAGCTTCGGCGGCATGGTCGCGGTGCAGGTCGCCGCCCGGTTGCTGGAACTGCATGGCGTCAAGGTGGCGTTCATCCTGCTCGACTCCAGCCCTTCCAGCCGGTATGACGTCCTGGACCAGAGCTGGTTCGAGGGGGTGGTGTTCCTGTACGAGAGCGGGTTCCGGTTCCCCACCGTGCTGCGCGGCGGCTACGAGCTCGGCGAACGCATGCTGAACAAGCATGAACGCAGCTGGGGCCAGGTGCTGGACCAGACCCTGGAACAGCTCTCGCCGATTGCCCCGTCCAGCGTGCTGATCCAGACCGAATCGGCCTACATCTACCACTTCGACCTGAACCGCTTCGTCGGCAAGCTGGGGGACGCGAAGATGGCATTCATCGGCAACCCCGGGGACCAGACCGTGAGCTACGAGACGGCGCGGGACACCTGGATGCTGCGGTTCAAGGCGAACATGGTCTCGGATTCATTGCGGACGGACGGGGCGCGGCCGGCGCATGCCAGCCCGCAGTGGAACCCCTCGGTCTACCGGTCGCTCATCGAGGAGCTCCAGGACGAGTTCCTGCCGCTGCCGTCCGGCGGCGGCAAGAAGACCGCCTTCTAGGACGAGGGCGGACCCCTCGGACTAGTCCGTTCAGATCTGGTTCTTAAGGTCCGCGACCGAGTTCAGGATCTGGTTGGGCCGGAACGGGTAGGCCGCAATGTCGTCCTTATGCGTGATGCCGCTGAGCACCAGCACCGTGTGCAGCCCCGCCTCCATGCCGGCGATGATGTCCGTGTCCATCCGGTCCCCGATCATGGCGGTGGTCTCCGAGTGCGCGTCGATCTGGTTCATCGCCGAACGGAACATCATCGGGTTCGGCTTGCCCACAATGTAGGGTTCGCGGCCGGTTGCCTTGGTGATGAGCGCGGCGATCGCACCGGTGGCCGGCATCGGTCCGTCCTTGGAAGGCCCGGTGGCGTCGGGGTTGGTCGCGATGAAGCGGGCGCCGCCGAGGATCAGGCGGATGGCCATGGTGATGGCTTCAAAGGAGTAGGTCCGGGTTTCGCCGAGCACCACAAAGTCGGGGTCCTGGTCGGTGAGGATGAAGCCGGCTTCATGCAGCGCCGTCGTCAGCCCGGCCTCGCCGATCGTGTAGGCGCGGTTGCCGGACTCGGAGCCGCGTACCTGGTCCTTGAGGAACTGCGCCGTGGCCAGGGCCGAGGTCCAGATGTTCTCCTCCGGGATTTCCAGGCCGGAACTCTTCAGCCTCGCCGCGAGGTCCCGGGGGGTGAAGATGGAATTGTTGGTCAGGACCAGGAACCGCTTGGACGTGTCCACCCAGCGCTGGATCAGTTCCGAGGCGCCCGGGATCGGCTGGTTCTCGTGGACCAGCACGCCGTCCATGTCTGTCAGCCAGCACTCGATCTCTTGGCCGCTGCGATACACCGAGGACGTGGACCGCACGTCATCGGAGTCTGAACGCTGGTCTGTCCCTTGGTCTTCATACTGGTCCGCCATGGTGCCCTCCGCCGATAGTGTGCCGCAACAGGTCCCAGTCTAATGTTGAGTCGTGACTGAACCCGAGACTCCCAGCGAACCCACTGCCGGCAGCGCGGCCGTTCCGGACGGCGATGCGGAGCCCAAGGCGGAGGTCGGCGTCGGCCCCTGGCAGGGGCAGTGGCCGGAGGGCGAACATTGGGACCCGGACCTGCTCGCGGACGGCGACCGCCGCAACGTGGTGGACAAGTACCGCTACTGGAAGCACGAGGCGATTGTCGCCGAGCTGGATTCGCGGCGCCACAACTTCCACATCGCGATTGAGAACTGGCAGCACGACATGAACATCGGCACCGTCGTCCGCACCGCCAACGCGTTCCTGGCCAAGGAAGTCCACATCATCGGACGACGCCGGTGGAACCGCCGCGGGGCGATGGTCACCGACCGCTACCAGCACGTCCGCCACCACGCCACCGTTGAGGACTTTGTCGCCTGGGCGCAAGGGGAGGGGCTGGCCGTGATCGGGATCGACATCTTCCCCGATTCCGTCCCGCTGGAAACCTACGAGCTGCCCCGGGACTGCGTGCTGGTATTCGGCCAGGAAGGCCCGGGCCTGACGCCGGAGGTCCATGAGGCCGCCGTCGCGACGCTGTCGATCGAGCAGTTCGGTTCCACCCGCTCGATCAACGCCGCCTCCGCGGCCGCGATCGCGATGCACGCCTGGATCCGCCGGCACGTCTTCAACCAGCTCCCGGGGTAGCGGCACCCCGCCCCGCGCGCGAAATGGCACTTGACGGCAGTGTTTGCGCCCGACACTGCCGTGAAATGCCACCTCGGCGCGGATTGCGGCAAAGGGCTGTGGATAACCGCATCGGACAGTGCCCGAAGCGGCAAGACTGGGCCCATGCGCCGGGCACCGCTTCCGTTCCATCTGACCACCGGATCCTTCTCACTCCGTGCCGCGGACAAGGCCGGCGTCACCCGGACGCGGACCGCGGCGCGGGATCTGGTGACCGTGTCCCGTGGCATTCGGGTGCCGGTGGACTCGGCCGCCGCCGGAGCGGCCGCCCTGCGCGCCTATACCGACCTTGATGACGATTCCATTCTCGCGCTCGGCTCGGCGGCCCGCCTCTGGGAAGCACCGCTGCCGCCCTGGCAGGGCGAAGACTGGCACATCCACCTTGCCCGCCGCCGCGGCTCCAGCATGCCGCGGCGGGCAAACGTCGTCGGGCATCTTCTGACGCTGCTGCCGGACGAAGTGGTGGAGCTCGACGGCGTCCGGCTCACCTCGCCGGCCCGGACGTGGCTGGACCTGGCCGCGGTTCTGGGGCCCGAGGAACTTGTTGCCGTGGGCGATTCCCTCGTCTGCGAACACGGTCAGGGACATCCGTTTCCCCGCCGGGCATTGTGCAGCGTCGCGGACCTGAGGGAGATGGCGGCCCGGCACCCGGGAGTCCGCGGCGTGCGCAAGGCGAGGACCGCCGCCGAACTCATCCGGGTGGGCGCCGACTCGGCGCCGGAAACGCACATGCGCCTCGCCTTGGTGCGCGCGGGCCTGCCCGAGCCGGTGCTGAATCACGTGGTGTGGGGCGAGCCGATGTGGGGTGGGGACACGGCCCCCGTGCTCTGGCCCGACGCGGCGTACCCGCAGTGGAGGCTCGCGCTGCAGTACGACGGGGCGCACCACAACGGGGAGGAACAGTACCTGAAGGACATCCGCCGGGCCGACACCACCGCGAGGTTCGGCTGGCTGGAGCTCCGGGTTTCCCGTTTCGACCTCGCCGGTGACCGCCCCGCCGTCGTCCGCAAGGTTCGGGCGGCGCTGGAGAGCCGGGGCTGGCGCGCGAAGTGACAGTTCGCGGCAATGTTGGGCGGCCACACTGCCGCGTGGTGCCATCTCGGCGGGAGGCGACGCAAGGCGCGGGAGCGAGTGTTACAGCCCCCGCGTGACCGGAGACACTGCCGTGCGCAGGAATGGCTAGGATGGTTCGTAGCCGACGAGGTTCACTCCAGGGTCAACCCAGCCCGCAGACGAAATTCACTTTAGGAGTCAGCATGCCCATTGCAACCCCAGAGATCTACTCCGAGATGATCGACCGCGCAAAGACGGGCGGCTTCGCGTTCCCGGCCGTCAACGTCACTTCCTCCCAGACCCTGAACGCCGCCCTGCGCGGCTTCGCCGAGGCCGAGTCCGACGGCATCGTCCAGGTCTCCACCGGCGGTGCCGCCTACTGGTCCGGCGCCTCCACCAAGGACATGGTGGCCGGTTCCCTGGGCTTCGCCGCGTTCGCCCGCGAAGTGGCCAAAAACTACGGCGTCAACATCGCCCTGCACACGGACCACTGCCCCAAGGACAAGCTGGACGGCTTCGTCCTGCCGCTGCTCGCCGCCTCCGAAGCCGAGGTCAAGGCCGGCCGCAACCCGCTCTTCAACTCGCACATGTGGGACGGCTCGGCCGAAACCCTGCAGGAGAACCTCCGGATCGCGCGTGAACTGCTCGCTCGCACCGCCGCGGCCAAGATGATCCTCGAGGTCGAGATCGGCACCGTCGGCGGCGAGGAAGACGGCGTCGAGAACGCCATCAACGACAAGCTCTACACCACGGTCGAGGACGCCCTCGCGACCATCGACGCCCTCGGCTCCGGCGAGAACGGCCGCTACATCACGGCCCTGACCTTCGGCAACGTGCACGGCGTGTACAAGCCGGGCGGCGTCAAGCTGCGTCCGGAGATCCTCAAGGACATCCAGGAGCAGGTCGGCGCGAAGATCGGCAAGGCCAACCCGTTCGACCTCGTCTTCCACGGCGGCTCCGGCTCCTCCGAGCAGGAGATCGCGGACGCCGTCTCCTACGGCGTGATCAAGATGAACATCGACACCGACACCCAGTACGCCTACACCCGCCCGGTGGTGGACCACATGTTCCGCAACTACGACGGCGTCCTGAAGGTCGACGGCGAGGTCGGCAACAAGAAGCTGTACGACCCCCGTGTCTGGGGCGCGTCCGCCGAAGCCGGCCTGGCCGCCCGCGTGGTCGAGGCTGCCCAGCAGCTCGGCTCCACCGGCAAGACGTTCTAGTCATGTCGGACGAGTTCCGCAAGAACCTGATGGGCCCCGAGCCCACGCTGCTGCCTGCCGAGACTGAGGTCAACGCGGGGCTGGATGCGGGCCAGGAGGCGCTGGATCTGGTGGAGAAGCACCCGACGTCCTCGCTGCTCTGGGCCGTGCTGGCCGAGGACGCGTGGAAGGAAGGCCGGACCATCGATTCCTACGCCTACGCCCGGGTCGGCTACCACCGCGGCCTGGACTCGCTGCGCCGTAACGGCTGGCGCGGCGTGGGCCCGATCCCGTGGGAGCACGAACCGAACCGCGGCTTCCTGCGCGCCCTGTACTCGCTGGGCCGCGCGTCCGCGGCGATCGGCGAGGCCGAGGAGCCCGAGCGGATCGAGAAGTTCCTCAAGGACTCCGACCCCACCGCCAAGGCAGCCATCGAAGCCGAGGGCTGACAGGCACCGCGATTTAACGCAACGCGGGGTCACTTACGGCCCATTCCGCCACCGCGGATGGGCTGTAAGTGACCCCGCGTTGGGGTTTAAACGACGACGGCGGGCGCTCACCTTTCGGTGGGCGCCCGCCGTCGTTAACGCGGGTGGGTCAGCTGGCCTTGGCCAATCCGGTGCGGGCCATGGCGTCGGCGTAGGCGACGCGCATGTCCTCGAGGTACTGCTCCTGGCGGGCCGGGGTGCCGGCGAACGCGCGGCCGCTAAGCGAGCGGACCTTGTACGTCTTCAGGCCGCGGCGCCAGATCATCGGCACCTCGGTCTTGAGCAGCAGGTTGGCCAGGCGGTTGGCTTCGGTTCCGTGCGCCACAATGACGGACGCGCGCGGCACCAGGGCGAGGAACTTCAGCAACGGCTTGAGGCCGGCCGAGATCTGGTCCGGGGTGAACTTGCCGTTCGGCTCCTCGCCCACGTGCCACGGGTGGACGTTCCACGGCATGACGAACTCCGGGCGCAGGCCCAGCTTCCACTGGATGCCGAGCATGCGGGTGGCAGCTTCCTCGTCCCCGGCCGTGATGAAGCCGGACGGATCCGCCGTGCCGATGTTGGAGTACAGGCTGATGATGCGGCACTCGTCGATGTCGTGGGCGGGATCCACGTAGGGGACCGTGGTGCCAGCTTTGGCGGTCTGCAGTGCGTCGCACAGTTCGTTGACCGGCGCGACGTTAGCTTCGTAACGGCGGCTCAGGAGCTGTTCGCGGAAATTTTCAGTGGCCAGTGCTGTCATGTATTGCTGGGTCTCCTGCGGATTGGTAAAGCTGCCAGACCGGCTGCGGGCACGCCAAAGACAGGGCGCGCGGAGGCCGGAGTGGTTTGAAAATGTGGTGTGGACCGATTCCTGTTCGGTCTCTACCAGTCTATCAAGCCCCGCGAAATGTCCGGCGAGTTGCCCGGGCCGGCAGCGGCCGGCCGGCCCGGTCCGGCTACCAGAGCCGCTTGCTGGCCCGCCGTGCGCCTTCCCCGAGCGCTTCGAGCTTGGCATAGGCGATCTGTGGATGGACGCGGCCGCCGAGGCCGCAGTCCGTGGACGCAATCACGTTTTCGCGGCCCACCAGGTCCGCGAAGCGCACGATCCGGTCCGCCACCAGGTCCGGGTGCTCGACGACGTTGGTGGCGTGGGAGACGACGCCGGGGATGATCGACTTTCCCTCGGGAAGCTTGGTGTCCTCCCAGACCCGCCATTCATGCTCGTGCCGCACGTTGGCCGCCTCGAAGGAGTAGGCGCCGGCGTTGATCTGCAGGACGGAGCCGATGATGTCCGCGAAGGGGATGTCCGTCGTGTGCGGTCCGTGCCAGGATCCCCAGCACACGTGCAGCCGGATCTGGTCCTGCGGGAGGTCCCGCAGCGCCCAGTTGGTGGCTTCGACCCGGAGCTGGATGAACTTCAGGTAGTCCTCGAGGCTCGGCTCGGGGTTGATCTGGTCCCAGCTCTCGGCCAGGGAGGGGTCGTCGAGCTGGACGGTCAGGCCGGCGTCGATGATGGCCTTGTATTCCTCGCGCATGGCATCGGCGCAGGCGTAGAGGAGTTCCTCATCGCTCTGGTAGTACTCGTTGGCGACGCGGGCGCAGGAGCCGGGGGAGAGGGAGGCGACGAACCCCTCGGTGAGGCCGGCCGCGGCCAGGCCGGTCTTGAGGTTGGTGATGTCCGAGGCCACGAGCGCCTGGCCGGTGTACGTCAGCGGCCCGGCGATTTTTGGCTGTGTGACGGCTTTGCGGTGGGCCAGGATCCCGGAGGAGGGGTCGTTGTACGCGTCGTTGAACTTTTGCCGGTCACGGCGGTCCGGGAACGAGGTGAGGACGATGTGGCCGGGCGAGGAACGGTGGACCTTGGCGTCGGCCCAGCGGTCCACCTCGGTGGGTTCCAGTCCGCCGAGCCGGGAGAAGGAGTAGTTCCACCAGGCGCCGTAGTCCACCGTGCTGGACATCGTGTGGCCGTACTCGCCGTCGTTGGGGATGTCGACGCCCAGATCCTTCTGGCGCTGCACGACGTCCACCACCGAGGTCTCCAGCAGATCCAGGAACTCGGGGGTGACGCCGTCGGCTTCCTTGGCCTCGTTCGCGGCGATGAGCTCCGGCGTCCGGGGCAATGAGCCGGCGTGGGTGACGCGGATGTGGTCGGTGTTCTGGGACATGGCGCGGTTTCCTTCCATCGGTCCTGGCGGTAGCACCCTCGCTGGCAGGCCGGCCACGGAGGCAGGCTGAGTCCGGCAGGGTTGCTGCGGCGTCAACGGTCCAGGTCCCTCGGCCGCTCGGGATGGTCACTCTCACCTAATTCCACCCACGCCTTTGCCGCAAGTCGTGCCCGCTATGTGTCGCAGTGTCCACGCGGGGAGCAAAAACGGTGCCGGCCACCGATTTCGGCTAAACTTGGGTGGTAAGAGCCCCGGACTCTGGCGTTGATGGTAAGAGCACAGCGGTAGATCCGGGGCATTCTCATGAACGGTGCTGAGCTGCGGTGACCACCTGGTGGATCACACACAGTCCGGCCCGAACGAATGGGGGAGGATCCCATGCCAGCAATCGTGATCGTCGGAGCCCAATGGGGCGACGAAGGCAAAGGTAAGGCCACCGACCTGCTCGGCGGCCGTGTCGACTACGTCGTGAAGCCCAACGGCGGCAACAACGCCGGGCACACCGTCGTCGTGGGCGGTGAGAAGTATGAGCTGAAGCTCCTTCCTGCCGGCATCCTGAGCCCGAACGCAGTCCCGGTGATCGGCAACGGTTGCGTGGTGAACCTTGAAGCCCTGTTCCAGGAGATCGATGGCCTCGAAGCCCGCGGCGCGGACACCTCCAAGCTGCGCGTCTCCGCCAACGCCCACCTCGTGGCGCCGTACCACCAGGTGCTGGACAAGGTCACCGAACGGTTCCTCGGCAGCCGCGCCATCGGCACCACCGGCCGCGGCATCGGCCCCGCCTACATGGACAAGGTGGCCCGCCTCGGCATCCGCGTCCAGGATGTGTTCGACGCCTCCATCCTGCGGCAGAAGGTCGAAGGCTCGCTGCGGCAGAAGAACGAACTGCTGGTCAAGGTCTACAACCGCCGGGACATCGAGGTGGACGAGATCGTGGACTACTTCCTGTCCTTCGCCGAACGCCTGCGCCCGCTGGTCATCGACAGCACCTTCGTGCTGAACAAGGCGCTGGACGAGGGCAAGGTGGTCCTCATGGAGGGCGGCCAGGCCACGTTCCTGGACGTCGACCACGGCACCTACCCGTTCGTGACCTCCTCGAACCCCACCGCGGGCGGAGCCTCCGTGGGCTCGGGCATCGGCCCCACCCGGATCTCGCGCTCCATCGGCATCATCAAGGCCTACACCACCCGTGTCGGCGCCGGACCGTTCCCCACGGAGCTGTTCGATGAGATGGGCCTGTACCTGCAGAAGACCGGCGGCGAGTTCGGCGTTAACACCGGCCGTCCGCGCCGTTGCGGCTGGTACGACGCCGTCCTGGCGCGCCACGCCTCCCGCGTGAACGGCTTCACGGACTACTTCGTGACCAAACTTGACGTGCTCACCGGCATCGAGCAGATCCCCGTTTGCGTGGCCTACGACGTCGACGGCGTCCGCCACGACGAAATGCCGATGACCCAGACCGAGTTCCACCACGCCAAGCCGATTTTCGAGTACTTCGAGGGCTGGACCGAGGACATCACCGGCGCCCGCACCCTGGACGACCTGCCGGAGAACGCCCGGAACTACGTACTGGCCCTGGAGAAACTCTCCGGCACCCGGTTCTCCGCGATCGGCGTCGGCCCGGACCGCGACCAGACGATCGTGGTCAACGACCTCATCAACGACTGACGCTTCAGCAACCGGCGCACGACGGCGGCGGGTCACCTGCAATGGTGACCCGCCGCCGTCGTCGTTAAAGCCGCAGTTCGGGACCGTCGCGGGGGCCGCCCAAAAAACAAGAAAGAAATTCTCATCGGTGCGTAACCTTTCGGTGTGCCCCAGCGATTACTCCTTTGTAAGCGCCGCCCGGAGCCCTGGTCCCCCCACCAGCTCCGGCCGGCCTTGTAGCTGAAGATCCGACCGGCGCCTGCCCCCATCAGGCGCCGGGGACTTCGAGAGAGATCCGACGGGCACCTGCCCCATCAGGTGCCGACAGGACTTCGACCGTAAGTGCCGGCTGGCGCCTGCCCCCATCAGGCGCCGGCCAGCCTTCAACCAACCAAAGGATGTACGTTTTACATGAAGAGTGTTAGCAAGACCACCAAGATTGCTGTCGGCGCCGCGATTCTCGCGGTCGGAGGTTTCTCCGGAATCGGCCTGGCCAACGCGGCCCAGACGTCCAGCACCCAGCAGGCTGAAGTGAACCACGCTACGCCCGCCACCCCCGCTGTTCCGGCTACCACGGAACTGCCCGACGCACCCGCCACCCCGGCCGTTCCGGCCGTTCCGGCTACCCCGAACGCTGACGGGTCCGCCAAGGGCGACGCCGACGTCGAGGGTACCGAGGGTGCCGCTGAGGGCTCCGTGTCCGCCGATAAGGACGGCGTTGCCGTCGACGGTGCCGCCAATGCCAAGGGCGCTGCCGAGGCCAAGGCCCACGCCGGCGTAACCGTCGCCACCCCGGCCGTTCCCGCCGCCAAGGGCGCCCCGGCTGTCAAGGCCGTGCCGGCTGTTCCGTCGGTTGAGCAGCCCAAGCTCGACAAGTAAGCACCAAACGCCTCTCTTCGGAGGCGACGGGGTGCGGCCGCTAGACTATCGGGGGCCGCACCCCCTGCAGTAACGGAAGGAAAGCCTCTTGGCAGACCAGCTGAGCGACGATGAACTGTCAGCAGCTCTGGCTGGCGACCCGTCAGGATTCAGCGCCGTCTACACCGTGATCTCCCCGGCGGTGCTCGGCTACTTCCGGGCCAAGGGCGTCGACGACGCCGAGGCCCTCACCCAGGACGTCTTCGTGGACGTTCTGCCGAGACTGGCCAACGTCACCGGCGGCCACACCGGGTTGCGGACCTTCATCTTCTCCGTCGCCCATGCCCGGCTGGTCGACCACCACCGGCGCGCCGAACGCACACCGTACCTGGCCGAATATGACCCGCTGAACGACGCGCGGTGTTCCGCTTCCGCGGAGGACGAGGCGCTTGGTTCCCTGGGCGGCCTGTCCCACACACTTGCCCGGCTCAACGAAGAGCAGCGGGAAGTCCTGGTCCTGCGGATCGTCGCAGACCTCTCCATCGATCAGGTGGCCGGCATCATGGGTAAGACCCCGGGTGCCATCAAACAGCTTCAGCGGCGCGGGCTCAGTGCCCTGCGCGAACTTGTAACCGAAAAGGACCACGCAGCATCATGACCGGCACGCGCGACCCCCAGCAGGATGGCAGCATCCAGGCGATGCTCCGTGACTCCGGCCTCGAAGCTGCCGCCGAACTCCGCAGCACCCTCGAGCAGCTGCAGGCCCTGGTGCCGGAGCAGGCACCGGCGCCCCGCGCAGACCTTGCCGCGCTGCTCTCCGCCGGTTCAGCTGATGCGGTGGCCCGCTCCGCCGACGACCTTCCGGCCGGTGTGAGCAACCTGGCGGACCGGCGGCGCGGCCACAAACGCCGGATGGCCCTGGTTGGTGGCGCCGTAATCGGTGCAATGAGCCTCGGCGCCGGCGCCGTGGCGGCCTCCAGCCATGACTTCCGTGAGAATGTGGGCCACACCCTCGGCGTTATCTTCCACCCCGCCGCCCCCAGCCGGACCCCTGCCCCTTCCGGCGGCACGCCCTCGGATCTGCCGGCGGCCCCGGTTCCGGTGCCGGCTGGCACGTCTCCGTCCCTGGCTGGTCCGGCAGCGCCCTCGGCCCCGGCAGCAGTGCAGGTCCCGAGGCATGCCGGCCCCGTCGCTACTCCTCCCGCCGTCGGCCGCGGCGGAGTTCTTCCGACGCCGGGACACCGGCCCGTAAAGCCCGGCTCCCAGGGCCAGAACGGCCGGGGCCTCGTACCCGGGCCGCTGCCGACGTCCCCCGCACTTCCCGGGCTTCCGACGGCTTTCCCCACCGCCAAGCCGTAGCGGTCGCGCCGCCTGGGCATCCCGGTTAACCCAAGTAGCTCGCAGTTGTTGTCGTTTTGAGTGCTCAATACGACAACAACTGCGAGCTAGTTGGGTTTAGGGGCCTCGTTTAGGCGAGGACCTGCCGCTTGGAGGAGATGACACCGGTGTCGAAGCCCGCCAGGTGCAGGCCGCCGTGGAAGCGGGCGTGCTCGATCTTCACACAGCGGTCCATCACGACGTCGAGTCCGGCCGCTTCGGCTTCCTTCGCGACGTCCTCGTGCCACGAGCCCAGCTGCAGCCAGAGCGTCTTGGCGCCCGCGGCGATGGCCTCGTCCAGCACGCCGGGCAGGTCATCATGCTTGCGGAACACGTCGACGATGTCCGGGCTTTCCGGCAGGTCAGAGAGCGAAGCGTACGTCGGCTCGCCCAGGATCTCCTTCACCACCGGGTTCACGAAGTAGACCTTGTAGCGGGTCGAGGACTGCAGGTAGGTCGCGACGAAGTAGCTCGCCCGCGACGGCTTGTCCGAGGCGCCCACAATCGCGATCGACTTGGCCTGGCGCAGCAGGGCCAACCGCTCGGGCGCCGACGGGCCGGTCCAGGTACGGGTTTCTTCGGTGCTCATGCGTTTGCTCCGATCGTGCAGGTATCCGCGGGAAGGACTTCCCCGGCCGATGTGTCCGGGGCTGGATCTTCGGTTGCCGCGTCCAGAGCCTGGTCGAGGTCCCAGAGGATGTCCTCGATGTCCTCGAGGCCGATCGAAATCCTGACGAGGTCCTCCGGGATGCCGGCGGATTCGAGCTGCGCCGGGCTGAGCTGCTGGTGGGTCGTGGAGCCGGGGTGGATCACCAGGGTCCGCGAGTCGCCCACGTTGGCCAAGTGCGAGGCCAGTTGCAGGGACTCGATGAACTTCTGGCCCGCGGCTCGGCCGCCCTTGACGCCGAAGGAGAACACCGAGCCGGGGCCCAGCGGCAGGTACTTCCGGGCCCGGTCGAAGTGCGGGTGCGAGGGCAGGCCGGAATAGTTCACGTAGGCCACCCGCTCGTCGGCTTCAAGCCATTCGGCCACCGCCTGGGCGTTCCTGAGGTGCTCGTCCAGGCGTTGCGGGAGCGTCTCCACGCCCTGCAGCAGCTGGAACGCCGACTGGGGGGACAGTGCGGGTCCGATGTCGCGCAGCTGCTCGCAGCGCAGCTTGGTGAGGAAGCCGTACTCGCCGAAGTTCCCCCACCAGGAGACGTTGCCGTAGGAGGCCACCGGTTCGGTCATGGTGGGGAACTTGCCGTTGCCCCAGTTGAAGCGGCCGCTTTCGACGATGACGCCGCCGAGGGTGGTGCCGTGGCCGCCGAGGAACTTCGTGGCGGAGTGGATCACAATGTCCGCGCCGTGCTCGATCGGCCGAACCAGGTACGGGGTGCTCAAGGTGGCGTCGACGACGAGCGGGATGCCGGCGTCGTGTGCAACCTTGGCCAGCCCCTCAAGGTCCTGGACCTCCGACGAGGGGTTGGCCACCACCTCGACGAAGATCGCCTTGGTGTTGTCCCGGACTGCGGCGGCGTAGTCCGCCGGGTCGGTGCCGGCCACGAACGTGGTGTCCACCCCGAAGCGGCGCAGCGTGACGTCCAGCTGAGTCACTGTGCCGCCGTAAAGCTGGGATGCCGCCACAATGTGGTCGCCGGACTGGGTGAGCGCGGCGAAGGTAATGAACTCCGCGGCCATGCCAGAGGATGTGGCCACCGCGCCGATGCCGCCCTCCAGCGAGGCGATGCGCTCTTCAAACGCGGCCACCGTGGGGTTGCCGATCCGGGAGTAGATGTTGCCGTATTTCTGCAGCGCGAACAGGTTGGCGGCGTCTTGGGTGTCCTTGAACACGAAGGACGTCGTCTGGTAGATCGGCACGGCCCGGGCGCCGTGTTCGGCGTCGGGCGTGCCGCCGGCGTGCAGGGCGCGGGTGCGGAAACCGAACTTGCGGTCAGCCATTACGCGTTCACCAGCTTGCTGGCAGTGCCGGTGGCGGCCGGGGTGCCGGACAGGTCGAGCTCGACGCCGTGCTTGCGGGCGAGGTCCGCCTCGAGTTCGCGCACGATCGGCAGGATGTCCGCACCGAACGCGGCGACCTCCTCCTGGAAGTGCAGGTAGCCGGTGAGGAAGAGGTTCACGCCGATCTTCTTGTACTCCACAATCCGCTCGGCGATCTGCTCCGGGGTACCGATCAGCTGGGTCTTGAAACCGTCGTTGTACTGGACCAGGTCCTCGAAGCTGGAGTCGGCCCACATACCCTTGCCGTCCTTGGTGGACGCGCCGGCCTCCTGGACGGCGGCGCGGAAGCCCTCGACGGCGGGCTTGTGCGCCTTCTCGACGATCTCGCGCAGGGTGTCGCGGGCTTCCTTCTCGGAGTCGCGGGCGATGACGAAGCCGTTCAGGCCGAACCTGGGGGAGGGGAGAGCCCCCTCAGCGCCGCGCCCGGTGTCACCGGCAGCGGCAACCACGCCGGCGATGTTCTCCTTGAAGCCTTCCAGGTCCTTGCCGTTGGAGAAGTACCAGTCCGCGACCCGGCCTGCCGTGGCCTGGGCCGCGGTGGAGTTGCCGCCGAAGAAGATCTCCGGGTGCGCCCGCCCGGGCACATCCACGGGTGCCGGCTGCAGGGTGAAGTCGGTGATGTTGTAGTACTTGCCGGACTGGCTGTACTCCTGCTCGGTCCACAGCCCGCGGAGCACGCGGATGAACTCCTCGGTCCGGACGTAGCGCTCGTCGTGTTCGAGCCATTCGAGGCCGAAGTTCTCGAATTCGGCCTTGAGCCAGCCGGAAACGATGTTCACGGCGGCGCGGCCGTTGGAGATGTGGTCCGCGGTGATGATGAATTTAGCCAGCACGCCGGGGTGCCACATGCCCGGGTGGACGGCGGAGATCACCTTGAGCCGCTCGGTGGCGGCCAGCAGGGCGAGGCTGAACGAGGTGGCCTCGTGCTGCTTGTCCGCGCCGTAGGAGGCGGCGTAGCGGGTCTGGGTCAGCGCGTATTCAAAGCCGGAGTTCTCGGCGATCCGGGCCAGCTTCTTGTTGTACTCGAAGTCCCAGCCGGTGCGCTGTTCGATGGTGGACACCACCAGGCCGCCGGAGACGTTGGGGACCCAGTAGGCGAACTTCAGGGGTTCGGAAAGACGGGCGACGCTGCTGGTGTCAGTCATTGGTGTTCCTTACTTCTGGGGTATTTCCGGTGTTATTGCGGTCGCGCAGGACGGTCTGGATGCCGGCGATCGACGGTTCATTCTGCAGGGAGGTCGTGTCGCCGAGCGTGGTTCCTTCGAACAGCTGCGTCAGCAACCGGCGCATGATCTTGCCGCTGCGGGTCTTCGGCACATCGGGAACGACGACGACGTCGCGCGGCTTCGCGATCGGCCCGATCCTTTCTCCGACCCAAGCCTTCAAATCCGCGGTGATTTCCTCCGTAGCCGCGCATCGCGCGAGCGAGGAACGAGCGAGTGAAGTGATCGGACCGGGGTCCCCGGGCGAGCTTGCGAGCTCGGGGGAGTCCGGGAACGCTAAGCGGCGGGAGGGGATCATCGCCGATTCCCGAAGCACAACGAACGCCACAATCGCGTACCCGGTCTTCGGGTCGGCGACCGGGCAGACGCCGGCCTCCACGACGTCCGGGTGCGAGACGAGGGCAGATTCGATCTCAATCGTGGAGAGCAGGTGCCCGGAGACGTTGAGGGTGTCGTCCACCCGCCCGAGGATCCAGATGTCGCCGTCGTCGTCGTACTTGGCGCCGTCGCCGGCGAGGAACCAGCCTTGCTCGGCGTACTGGCGCCAATAGGAATCGAAGTAGCGTTGCGGGTTGCCCCACACGGTCCGGGCGATGGCGGGGCCGGGGGCGTCCACCACGATGAAGCCCTGGACTCCGGGCGGGACGGTGTTGCCCGCCTCGTCCACGATCCGGGTGCCGACGCCGGGCAGCGGCCGGGCCGCGCAGCCGGGTTTGAAGTCGGTGTCCGTCGGGGCGGGGGAGAGGATGGTGGCGCCGGTTTCGGACTGCCACCAGGTGTCCACCACCGGCGCCGTGCCGGCGCCCACGTTCTCCCGGAACCAGCGCCATGCCTCGGGGTTGACGGCTTCGCCGACGGTGCCCAGCAGACGGATGGAGGAGAGGTCGTAGCCGGCCGGGACGCCGTCCGGGAACCAGCCCATCAGCGACCGGACCAGGGTGGGGGCGGTGTAGTACTGCGTGACGCCGTAGCGTTCGATGATTTCGAAGTGCCGGCCCGGGTGCGGGGTGTTGGGCGTGCCCTCGAAGATCACCTGCGTGGCGCCGTTGGAGAGCGGGCCGTAGAGCTCGTAGGTGTGGGCGGTGACCCAGGCCAGGTCCGCCGTGCACCAGTGGACGTCCCGGTCGCGGAGGGCCGGGTCCGGGTTGCTGAAGAGGTGCTCGAAGCTCCAGGACGCCTGCGTGAGGTAGCCGCCGGAGGTGTGGACCAGGCCCTTGGGCTTTCCGGTGGTTCCGGAGGTGTACATGATGAACAGGGGTGTCTCGGCGTCGAACGCCTCGGGTTTGTGGACGTCGGAGGCGGCCCCGACGGCGTCGTGCCACCACACGTCACGGCCTGCGGTCATCGGGACGGCGGCCAGGTGTTCCGGCGCGGTGGTGCGGTTGACCACCAGGACGTGTTCGATCGCGTTGTCCCCGGCGACGGCCGCGTCCGCGTTCGCCTTCACCGGCACGGCGACGCCGCGGCGGAACTGCCCGTCGGTGGTGACCAGCAGCTTGGCGCCCGTGTCTTCCACCCGGAACTTGAGCGCCTCGGCCGAGAAACCGCCGAACACGAGCGAGTGGATGGCGCCGATCCGGGCCACGGCCAGGGTGATGATCACCGTTTCGGGGATCACCGGAAGGTAAATGACCACCCGGTCGCCCTTGGCGATGCCGAGCTCCAGCAGGGCGTTGGCGGCCTTGGCCACGTCGCGCTGCAGTTCGGCGTAGGTGATGGTGCGGCGGTCGCCGGGCTCGCCCTCGAAATGCAGTGCCACCTTGTCGCCGCGTCCCGCCGCTACATGACGGTCGACGCAGTTGTAGGCGACATTGAGCTTCCCGCCGTCGAACCAGCTGATCTGCGGGCCCATGCCCGCCGCGGCGTCGGCCGGGACGCAGCGGTGCGCGGTGTGCCAGGGCTTGTCCTGGCCCGGCACGTCCGCCCAGTCGAGCCGGAGGGCGGCCGCCTCCCAAAACGCGATGCGCCCTTCCCCGGTGGAGGGGAGACTGGCCGGTGCTGTCTCGGTAGCTACGCCCATCGTTTCACCGCCCATTTCTCGGCGAGGCCCAGCAGGGCGTCGGTGACCTTGCCGATCACGGCCAGCAGCACGATCGCCAGCAGGAGCCGGTCCGTGCGGCCGTTGTTCTGCGAATCCGTCAGCAGGAAACCGAGCCCCATTGAGGAGGCGATGAGTTCGGCGGCGACCAGGAACAGCCAGGCCTGGGCCAGCGCGAGCCGGAGCCCGGAGAACACGGCCGGCACCACCGCCGGGAGCTGGACCGTGGTCAGCAGCTTCACGCCCTTGAGCCCGAAGGCCCGCGCCGCTTCGACCAGGTTCCGGTCCACGTGACGCAGCGCGAGTGAGACCGTGGTGAAGACTGGGAAGAACGCACCGATCAGGATCAGGGTGATCTTGGAGTCCTCGCCGATCTTCATCCAGAGGATCAGCAACGGCACCCAGGCCAGCGACGGGACGGCCCGGAGCGCGCCGATGGTGGGCGCGAGCAGGGCATCCGCGAACCGGGACAGGCCCACCAGGGACCCAAACACCAGTCCCAGCGCCGCGCCGGCCGCGAAGCCGATCAGCACGCGCTGGGTGGAGATCGCGATGTGCTGGCCGAGCTGGCCGCGCTGGAGCAGGTCTAGGCCGGCCTCCAGCACCATGGCCGGCGGCGGAAGCTGGACCACGCTGAACACCCCGGCGGCCGTGGAGAGTTGCCAGGCGGCCAGCACCGCAGCGGGAATGATCAGTCCAAGGAGCAGACGCGCCCAGCCGTTGGCCAGGATCCCGGCGGGGGACCATCCGTTCGCCGGGGAGCCGCCTCCACCCGTGACGGGGGAGTCCGGCTGGGCGGCGTCTGCCGGAGTTGCGGGGACGGCTGCAGCGCGCCCATCCGCAACGTTGTTGCCGGTGAGGTAGGGATTTCCGAGGTGGGTCATCAGGAATCCTTGATGGCGGACGCGTCCGCCTTCTTCACCAGCGAGTCATCGAGAAGCGAGGCGACGGCGTCGTCGATCTGCTTCTGGCTTGCAACGTCCCCGGTTTCCACGAAGGTCGGGCCGATCTTCGCGAGGACCTTGCGCTGGGCCTCGCCCGGCGCCGGGTCGACGTCGAGGTTGCTGCGCTGCAGCACCACGGTCTTCGCGACGGCGAGGTCCAGTCCCGCCGCGTCGGCGAGGATCTGCGCGGTTTCCTCCGGGTTGGCCGCCGCCCAGGCACGCGCCTTCTCGTAGGCGTTGACGACGGCCTGCGCCTGCCTGGGCTTCTCCTTCAGGAAGGATTCGGTGGCGTTCAGGAAGCCGTAGGTGTTGAAGGAGAGGTTCCGGTAGAAGAGCTTGGCGCCCTTCTGCTCGGCCCCGGCCATGATCGGGTCGAGCCCGGACCACGCATCCACCGAGCCGTTTTCCAGCGCCGCACGGCCGTCGGCGTGCTGCAGGTTCTGCACGGTCACGTCCTTGGCGGACAGGCCGGCTTCGGAGAGCGACTGGAGCAGGAAGAAGTACGGGTCGGTGCCCTTGGTGGCCGCCACCGACTTGCCCTTGAGGTCGGCCACCGTGCTGATGCCGGAGCCCGGCTTGGTTACGAGCGCCGCCCACTCTGGCTGCGAGAAGATGTCAATCGCCTTGATCGGCGATCCGTTGGCCTTGGCCAGGAGGGCAGCCGAGCCGGCGGTGGAGCCGACGTCGATCGCGCCGGACCGCAGCGCCTCGTTGGCCTTGTTCGAGCCGGCGGACTGGACCCAGTTGACGGTGACGCCCTGGTCCTTCAACGCTGTCTCGAGCCAGCCTTTCTTCTTGATCACGAGGCTCAACGGGTTGTAGGTCGCGAAATCGATGTTCAGTGCGGCGGTCCCGGCGGCGCCGCTTGCTGCGGGCTTGCCGGAACCCTCGCCGGCGACGCAGCCGGTGAGGGCCAGGGCGGCGGAGACGGCCGCGGCCGTGAGGACCGAGCGGCGGGTGGTCTTGCGGGCGAAGGGCATGGAGGTTCCTTTGAGAACGGTGGATGCGGATGCGGAGGAGGGGAAGGACGGTGGGGCGGGCCGGCGCGGCAGGCTCTGGCTGTGGCGCGGCCCGCGGCCGGTTGTCCGGGGAGCGGTGGGTGGTTAGTGGCCGTCGACGCCGAGGCTGGCCAGGAGCGAGGCCCGCATTCGGGCCAGCTCCGCGGAAGCCCGGTCCCGGGGACGTTCGCCGGGGACGACGACGGTGCGGACAATCGTCGCGCCCGGCGCCGGGGTGCCGGATTCGGTTCCGCGGGCTGGTTCCTTGCCGAGGACGATGATGCGGTCGGCCAGCTGGAGGGCTTCGTCGACGTCGTGGGTTACCAGCAGCACGGTGGTGGGCTCCGCCCGGTGGACCTGCAGCAGCAGGTCCTGCATCTTGATCCGGGTCAGGGCGTCGAGGGCGCCGAAGGGTTCGTCGAGCAGCAGGACGCCCGGGTTGCGGGCCAGGGCGCGGGCCAGGGAGGCACGCTGGGCCATGCCGCCGGAGACCTCGCGCGGCCGGTGCTTGGCGAAATCCTGCAGGCCCACGAGTTCAAGGAGCCGGGGGACCTTGGCCTTGCCGTCCCTGGCGCTGACACCGGTGGGCAGGCCGATGGCGATGTTGGCCTGCAGGGTGTGCCAGGGCAGCAGGCGCGGCTCCTGGAAGGCGAAGGCGCAGCGCGCATCCACACCCTGTACCTGGACGCCGTCGATCTCGACGGCGCCGGCACTGGGGGCATCGAGGCCGGCGGTGGCGCGCAGCAGGGTGGACTTGCCGCAGCCGGACGTGCCCAGGATGGCGAGGACTTCACCGGCCAGGACATCGAAGTCCACGTCGCGGAGCACGGTGTGGGCTTCGCTGCCGGAACCGAACGCTCGGCGCAGGCCGCGGAAGGACACCGGCAGCGCGGGCGTGCGGGTGGTTTCCCCGGCGGAGGCGTCCGCGGACGCGACAGTTGCGGAGGGGGACAGGACAGCAGTCATAGGAGTACTCCATCGATCCTGGCAGTAGCACCCTACGGAACGAGCCTCCGGCACGGGTGGTCAGTCCGGCCGTTCCCGTGGCTCGCTACCTTGCTATCGGCGGGTTCCGGGGAGGAACTCCGACGACCAGGGTTGCTGCGGCTTCATCGATCCAGGTCTCTCGGCCGCTCGGGATGGTCACTACCCACTAAAACGGAATCACCGATTTCCCCCAAATCCGGCGCGTAATATTCGGACACCTGCCCGCTTCCCCTGGGCTGCCGGTCGATTGTTCGAAATGCGGCCCGGGCCGTCCGGCGCGGCACGGCCCAGTCACTGGTCGGCCTTAGGCTGTGCACATGACCCATGTGAACGACCCCGCGGTTATCGAACGGCTCCTGCGCACCAAGGGCAGGTGGGCGATCGTGGGCCTGACCACCAACGAGTGGCGCGCCGCCTATGACACGTCGCTGTATATCCGCGACCGGCTCGGCATGGAAATCATCCCGGTCAATCTTCCGGCCGACCCGGTACACGGCGAGACGGGCTACGCCAGGCTGTCCGACATTCCGGCGGCCAAGCAACCGCCCGACGTCGTGGACTGCTTCGTGAATTCGCACAGGGTGGGCGACGTGGTGGACCAGGCGATCGCCGTCGGAGCGAAGGCTCTCTGGCTGCAGCTGGGCGTCATCGACGAAGCCGCCGCCGCACGTGCCAAGGCGGCCGGCCTGGACGTGGTCATGAACGCGTGCCCGGCCCAGGAGGCGCCGCGCTTGGGGCTCTGACGGCCGCCGTCGCCGACGGCGACCACTGCCGGTAGCTGCGCTGACGGCCGGGCTAGGCTGGGAGCATGGACGCAGCAGCACTCCGCAGGATTTGCCTGGGCTTCCCGGGCGCCTTCGAGGACTATCCGTTCGGCCCCGATACCGCGGTCTTCAAGGTCCGCGCCGCGGTGCCCGGCGGGGCCCGGCACGAGGCCAAGATGTTCGCCCTGTCCGCACTGGACCCCGCGGACTTGGTCGTGAGCTTGAAGTGCGAACCCGCGCTCGCCGAACAGTTGCGGGCTGCGCATCCGGAAATTACCGGCGCCTGGCACCTGAACAAGCGGCACTGGAACGGGGTGCGGCTGGACGGTTCGTTGCCGGATTCCATGGTCCGCGACATGGTGGAGGACTCCTACGACCTTGTGGTCGCCGGCCTGAGCCGCCGCCAGCAGGAGCAGCTCGGCTGGGCCCGGCTGGCCCGCGGGGAGGCGCAGCCGTGACCGGGCCGCGGATTGCCAGCGGCGAGCTGAACTATGCGGGGATCGGCGCCACCGAGACCGGCGCGCTGCCGGACGGGATCGAGTGCCTCGTCACCCAGGCCTACGTCGGCGACGGTGAAGCCGCCTACCGCCGGGCGGTGCAGGGCCTGCTGACCTGGCAGCTGCACAAGCGCGCCGGGTTGCGCGTCCGGGCGGAGTCCGACGTCGTGCGCCCGGGGACGCGCGTGGTGAGCGGGTTCGGCGTCGGCCCGTTCCGGATCAACGCGCCCTGCGAGGTGGTGTGGGTGCGCCGACCCGTAGCCGGCGGCGGGCCGCAGTCCGCGGGATTCGGCTACGGGACCCTGCCCGGGCATCCGGTCCGCGGCGAGGAATCGTTCGAAATGTCGCTCGACGAACAGGGTCTCGTGCTGATCAAAGTCACCGCTTTCGGGGTTCCGGCCAACTGGTTCTACGCGGCCGGGGGCGCCGTCACCGCCGGGGCGCGCCGGATCGTCACTTCCCGATACCTTAGGAGTGCGCAAGAACTGGCCGCAGGTGTGAACTGAGAGGTGCAGAAAATGCTGAATCAACAGACCCTTGACCGCTTCTGGAACTTTGACGACCCCGGCCTTTCGGAGGCCCGCTTTCGCGCGGCGATCGCGGATTCGGCTTACGACGACGACGAACGTGCCGAGCTCGCCACCCAGCTGGGCCGTGCGATCGGCCTGCAGGGCAGGTATGAGGAAGCCGACGCGCTGCTGGACTCCATCGACGGCGACGAACCCACGGTGGCCGTCCGGGTGCTGCTGGAACGCGGCCGAGTGCTGAACAGCAGCGGCCACGCCGAGATGGCGGTCCCGCTGTTTGAGCAGGCCGCCGAACTCGCCGACCACCTGGGCGAGGATTTCCTGGCCGTCGACGCCCTGCACATGCTGGCGATCGCGGACACCGCGCACGCCGAGACGTGGACCCGTAGCGCCCTGGAGTACGCGTCCACGGCGCATGACGCCCGGACCCGGCGCTGGATGGTGGCGCTGCACAACAACCTCGGCTGGACGCTGCACGAGGCGGGACGCTGCGCCGAGGCCATGGTCGAGTTCCAGCTCGCCGAGCAGTGGGCGGAAAGGGTGGGCACGCCGCAGCAGCAGGAACGCGCCCGGGCGGCCATCGATGCCTGCTGAGGCTCTGCCAGAATTGAAGCTCCGGAATTCCCAATGAAAGGCAACAACTCGTGATCTTCATCGTCGTTAAATTCAAGGTCAAGCCCGACTGGTCCGAGCGCTGGCTCGGCCTCGTGGAGGACTTCACCCAGGCCACCCGGCAGGAGCCCGGCAACCTGTGGTTCGACTGGTCCCGCAGCGTGGAGGACCCCAACGAATTCGTCCTGGTCGAGGCCTTCAAGGACGACGCCGCCGGCGACCACGTCAACAGCAGCCACTTCAAGCAGGCCATGGCGGACATGCCGCAGGCACTGCAAGAGACGCCCCGGATCATCAGCCGCCAGTTCGACGGCGAGGGCTGGGACCGGATGGGTGAGCTCACCATCTGACCGGCGTCGATTGCTCCGAGCTTGCAAGGCTAGGGAGCCGGTGGGAAGCAGTCGATAGGCTGGGGTCATGTGGATCGGTTGGATTGAATTCGACGTCCTGCTCGGCGACGTTCACACCCTCAAGGAGAAGCGCTCAGTCGTGCGGCCGGTCTTGGCCGAGCTCAAGCGCCGCTTCGACGTCTCCGTGACCGAGGCGGGATTACACGACCAGTACCGGCGTGCCGTGATCGGCGTCGGCCTGGTTGCGGCTGACCGGGCGCACCTGATCGAGGTGCTTGCCGCCGTCGAACGCTTCATGGCCGCAAGACCGGAACTCGAGCTGCTCAGCGCCCGCCAGCGCGAACTGCGCAGCGACGATTAAGAAGCAACGCGGGGTCACTTACGGCCCATCCCGAGGGGATTTATGGGCGGTAAGTGACCCCGCGTTGCTTGGAGCCGGAAGTGCTAGCCGAAGTACTTCGGCAGGGTCGCCTCGTGGGCTTCGCGGAGTGCGTCCAGGCCCAGGGTGTCGACGCCGTTGATCTCCAGCTTGCCGCTCTCCGCGTCCACGACGCCGATCCGGACGTGCTCGAAGCCGCGGGCGGTGCACATGTCCTTGAACCGGATTTCCTCCGAGCGGGGCACTGCCACAATGGCGCGGGCCTGGGACTCGGAGAAGAGCGCGGTGAACAGGTCCACGCCGTCGCGGTCCATCACGTCCTGCAGCGAAATGCGGGCACCGACGCCGTAGCGCAGCGCGGACTCGACGAGGGCCGCCGCGAGGCCGCCTTCGGAGAGGTCGTGCGCGGAGTCGACCATGCCGTCGCGTGAGGCGTTGATCAGGATTTCACCGAGCTCGCGTTCCGCGGCGAGGTCCACCTTGGGCGGCAGGCCGCCCAGGTGTCCGCGCAGGTTGGACCATTCCGAGCCGTCCAGTTCCGCCGCCGTCGTGCCCAGCAGGTAGATGGCCTGGCCGTCCTCGCGCCAGCCCGAGGGCGTGCGGCGGGCGACGTCGTCCAGCTTGCCGAGCACGGCGACCACCGGGGAGGGGTGGATCGGCACGCTTCCGGTCTGGTTGTAGAGCGAGACGTTGCCGCCGGTGACCGGGATGCCGAGCACCATGCAGGCGTCGGACAGGCCGCGGATGGCCTCGGCGAGCTGCCACATGACGTCGGGATCCTCGGGGGAGCCGAAGTTCAGGCAGTCGCTGACGGCCATCGGCACGGCGCCGGAGGTGGCCACGTTGCGGTACGCCTCGGCGAGGGCCAGCTGCGCGCCGTGGTACGGATCGAGGTAGGTGTAGCGGCCGTTGGCGTCGGTGGCCAGGGCCACGCCCAGGCCGGTTTCCTCGTCCACCCGCACCACGCCGGCGTCGTCCGGGAACGCCATGGCGGTGTTGCCGCCGACGTAGCGGTCGTACTGGTCGGTGATCCAGGACTTGGAGCACATGTTCGGCGAGGCGACGAGCTCGGTGACCGCGGCGGCCAGTTCCGCCGGGGCGGCGGGGCGGCCGGTGTCCTGCACGGAGCCGGTGAAGGCGTCGGCCTGGACGGCGTCCTGCCACTCCGGGCGGGCGTACGGGCGGTCGTAGACCGGACCGTCGTGGGCCACGGTGCGCGGGTCGACGTCGACAATCACTTCGCCGTCCCAGGTAATGATCAGGCGGCCGGTGTCGGTTACCTCGCCCAGCCATGAGTACTCCACGGCCCACTTGTCCATGACCGCTTCGAACGCGGCGATGTTCTCCGGGGTGACCACGGCCATCATGCGTTCCTGCGACTCGGACATCAGGATCTCGCCCGGCGTCAGCGTGGGGTCGCGCAGCAGCACGGAGGTCAGCTCGACCTCCATGCCGCCGTCGCCGTTGGAGGCGAGCTCGGACGTGGCGCAGGAAATGCCGGCCGCACCCAGGTCCTGGATGCCCTCAACCAGGGATCCCTTGAAGAGTTCCAGGCAGCATTCGATCAGGACCTTCTCGGCGAAGGGGTCGCCCACCTGCACGGCGGGGCGTTTGGAGGGCTTGGTGTCATCGAAGGACTCCGAGGCCAGCACCGAAGCGCCGCCGATCCCGTCGCCGCCGGTGCGGGCACCGAACAGCACCACCTTGTTGCCCTTGCCGGAGGCGTTGGCGAGGCGGATGTCCTCGTGCCGCATGACGCCGACGGCGAGGGCGTTGACCAGCGGGTTGCCCTGGTAGACGGAGTCGAAGACCATTTCGCCGCCGATGTTCGGCAGGCCCAGGGAGTTGCCGTAGCCGCCGATGCCGGCCACGGCGCCGTGCATGACGCGGGCGGTGTCCGGGTGGTCGATGGCGCCGAAGCGCAGCGGATCCATCACTGCCACCGGGCGGGCGCCCATCGAGATGATGTCGCGGACAATTCCGCCGATGCCGGTCGCGGCACCCTGGTAGGGCTCCACGAACGACGGCGAGTTGTGCGACTCGATCTTGAACGTCACGGCCCAGCCGTCGCCCAGGTTGGTGACACCGGCGTTCTCGCCGATGCCCACGAGCATGTCCTTCTTCATCTCCTCCGTCACCTTTTCGCCGAACTGGCGCAGGTGGTTCTTGGAAGACTTGTAGGAGCAGTGCTCGCTCCACATCACGGAGTACATGGCCAGCTCGGCGCCGGTCGGGCGCCGTCCGAGGACCTTGACGACCTCGTCGAACTCGTTCTGCTTCAGGCCCAGCTCGGCCCAGGGGAGCTCGGTGTCCGGGGTCCGGGCCGCGTTCTCCACGGTGTCGATGTTGAACTTCTTGGCGGTCTCCGCGGGCGCCGCCACTGCGGGTGTCTCCGTCATTTGTTGTCTCCCACGATCTTGTTCAGGACAGAGGTGAAGAAGCCGAGGCCCTCGGTGCCCGAGCCTTCTTCCGGGCCGAAGCCGGCTTCGACGGCGTGCTCGGGGTGCGGCATCAGGCCCACGACGTTCCCGGCGGCGTTGGAGATGCCGGCGATGTCGCGGCGGGAGCCGTTCGGGTTCCAGCCGACGTAACGGAACACCACGCGGCCCTCCGCCTCAAGCGCGTCGAGCGTCTTCTCGTCCGCGATGTACTGCCCGTCCTGGTTCTTCAGCGGCACCGTGATTTCCTGGCCTAGAGCGTAGTCGCGGGTCCAGTCGGTCGTGTTGTTTTCGACCCGCAGGACCTGGTCCCGGCAGAGAAACTTCAGGTGGTCGTTCTTGATCATCGACCCGGGCAAAAGGTGCGACTCGGTGAGGATCTGGAAGCCGTTGCAGATGCCGAGGACCGGCAGCCTGGCGTCCGAGTTGGCGGCATCGATGACCTTGGCCATCAGCGGCGCGAAGCGGGAGATGGCACCGGCGCGGAGGTAGTCGCCGTAGGAGAAACCGCCGGGGATGACGACGGCGTCGACGTCGCCCAGGCTGGTGTCCGCGTGCCAGAGGGCCACCGGGGTGGCGCCGGCCAGGCGCACCGCGCGGGCGGCGTCGCGGTCATCGAGCGTGCCCGGGAAGGTGACGACGCCGATCTTGGCACCGGCGAGCTGGGGGTGAGCGGCGACGGCCACGGCCTCACCGATCAGGGGAAGTTCAGTCATCTCAGGCCTCGACGACCTCGACGTTGACGACGTCCTCAATGACCGGGTTGGAGAGCAGGGTTTCCGCGGCGTTCCGGGCCTGGGCCAGGATCTCCTCGGTCACCTCGCCGTCGACGGTCAGTTCGAAGCGCTTGCCCTGGCGGACAGAGCTGAAAGCGGTGAAGCCCAGGCGGGGCAGTGCACCCACGATGGCCTTCCCCTGCGGGTCGAGAATCTCGGGCTTGGGCATGACGTCGACAACGATCCGGGGCATCCGGCAACTCCTGTGCGTGAGCATTGGGTAAGGGCGCAGCGGAGTAGTGCCGTCTCACGCCGATCCGCTGTGTGGTGAGGACAACGGTGTTTAACAACAACATGGAACGGGCGCTCCGCGAGCTTGCACGGCCATTCTACCGGGCGGCGTGCATCACGGCGCATTCGTGACCGGGCGGTGCTCCCGGCGGCCCGGGTCTGGGGCGGCTATGGTCTCTGCAGGGTGCGCTCAGTAGGATGAGCCCCATGGCTGAGAAATCGAAATCCGTGTTGCTTCCTGTGATGGCCGCCGCCGTCTTCGCGGGCCTTGGCAGGATGGTGTTGCAGAAGATCAAGGCGGACCGGGCAGCCAGGTCCAGCAATGTGGCCGGCCCCCTTGATGACAAGACGAGGGCCTGGATCAGCGAGGTTGTCCGAACGCCCCGCCAGTAGCCAGCCGGTGCGGCCGGGGCCCAGCAGCCCCCATTAATTTCCCGTTTAAAGCCGAGGCGGCGTCGCCGCCCCGGCTTTGCCATGCCCCGGGAACGCGTCGATTGTCGAGTGATGTGACTAATTTCGATTAGTCACCTGTGGTCTATGTCATATTCAGCTCTCAGTCTGTACTGTATGAATCGGCTGGTATCCGCTGGGGGCGAGAGTCACCTCCTGATCCCGCACCCGAACCAGCCGTCGTCCCCGGCAATGGCGCCGGGACCGTTCCTTCTGAAAGGTTCCAATCACTCGTGAAATCACCAGGAAAGAGCTTCCTTCGAAGCGGGGGACTCCGGAGGGCCGCGGCACTGACCCTGGGCTTGCCGGTTCTCCTTTCAACAGTCGCCATTGCGCCCGCCACCGCGGCGCCGGCCCAAGGATCCGGCGTCGCCGGAATCGCGCAGAAGAATCTGGACCCCGCCAACTACCGGGATGGTCGGTACATCGTCGTGCTGGCTGAGAAACCGGCGGCCACGTACGACGGCGGGACGGCGGGTTTGGCGCCGACCAAGCCGCAGCAAGGCAAGAAGCTGGACACAAAGAAACCGGCCGTCCGGCAGTACGAAGCCCACCTCGAGAAGAAGCAGGCCGAAGTCGCCGGGAAGCAGAACGTCGCGATCAAGCGCCAGTTCACCGCGGCAGTCAACGGCTTTAGTGCGAACCTGACCTCAGACCAAGCAATCAAGCTGGCGAAGAACCCGGACGTGCTGGTGGTTGCACCTGACACCGAGAACGCTCCTGACTACTCCAGCACCGATTTCCTCAAGCTCAGCGGTGCCAATGGCACCTGGAACACCAAGTTCGGCGGCCAGGCGGCGGCCGGCAAGGGCGTCGTCGTCGGTGTTATCGACACCGGTTACACGCCGGGCAGCGCCTTCTTCGCCGGCGACCAGGTCAAGCCGCTCGTCGGCAGCCCGGTGGTCGGTGTGCCGTACCGCACTGAAGACGGCAAGATCGCCATGCTCAAGGCCGATGGAGACACCTTCGTTGGCGAGTGCCAGAAGGGCACCGAAACCGGAGCGGACTTTGACGGCTCGGCCTGCAACTCCAAGGTGCTCGCGGCGCACTACTTTGCCGACGATTTCACGAGCTATGTCAAGCCCGAGAACCGCTCTCCGCTGGAGAAGCTCTCCCCGGTCGACGTCGCCAGCCACGGCACGCACACGGCCAGCACCGCCGCGGGCAACGCCAATGTGGAGACGTTCGTTGACGGCCGCAGCTTCGGCCTGACCAGCGGCATGGCTCCGGCTGCCAAGCTGTCTATCTACAAGGTCTGCTGGGAAGACACGGATCCGAATACCGGCGGCTGCTATTCCTCGGCATCCGTGGCGGCCATCGATCAGGCAATTCAGGACGGCGTCGACGTGCTGAACTACTCGATCTCGGGCTCCACGACCACCACCACCGACCCGGTGTCCATGGCCTTCCTGTCTGCCGCATCGGCGGGTATCTTCGTCTCCGCCTCGGCTGGCAACTCCGGTCCAACCGCGAGCACGGTCAACCATGGCGCTCCGTGGCTGACCACGGTTGCCGCAAGCAGCTTCTCCCAGGAATTGCAGGGCACCGTCGAGTTCTCTGACGGCACCAAGTTCCGCGGCGCCAGCATCATGAACCGCGAGGTCAAGGACGCGGGTGTCGTGCTGGCAGCCAATGCGGCCGCCACCGCCGGGGACGCCAATGCGGCACTGTGCGGACCCGACACCCTGGACCCTGCCAAGGTCGCCGGAAAGGTTGTGGTCTGTGACCGCGGCGTCTTTGACCGCGTTGCCAAGAGCGCGGAGGTCAAGCGCGGCGGCGGCGTCGGCATGATCCTGGTGAACCTGAGCAACTCCTCACTCGATACGGACAAGCACTCCGTTCCGACCGTCCACGTGAACCCGCCGGCCACCGAGGCCATCAAGGCCAAGGTGGCCGCGAACCCGGCCATCAAGGTGTCCCTGATCAACAAGGACACCACCGGGCTTCCGCTTGAGGCGCAGCCGCAGATTGCCGGCTTCTCCTCCCGCGGCCCGCTGCTCGCCACCGGTTCAGACCTGCTGAAGCCGGACGTTGCTGCTCCCGGTGTTGCCGTACTGGCCGGCGTTTCGCCGATCGGCACTGGCGGGGACAACTTCGGCTTCATGTCCGGAACGTCCATGGCTGCACCGCACGTAGCGGGATTCGGCGCGCTGATCCTCGGCAAGAATCCGAAGTGGTCACCGGCCATGGTCAAGTCTGCGATGATGACCACCGCCTCCGACGTCAAGCTTGCCAATGGAAGCAAGGACCCGGACGTCTTCGCGACGGGTGCAGGCCAAGTCGATCCGGCCCGCGTCCTGGATCCGGGCCTCGTCTATGACGCCAATGACGAGGACTACCTGAAGTTCATCCAGGGCACCGGCGTCGACCTCGGCATGCCGGGTCTCGGCGTGACCAAGCCGCGGGATATGAATGTACCGTCCTTCGCGCTGGGCAACCTCACAGGCAAGATCGAGGTCACCCGCACGCTGACCGCACTGACCCCGGGCACCTACCGCGTCAAGGTCGATGTGCCCGGCGTCAAGGTGACCGTTACGCCGTCCATCCTGACCTTCGGCTACGCCGGCGACAAGAAGACCTTCAAGGTCTCGTTCGAAAACCAAAACGCGGCCCTGGGCAAGTTCGCCATGGGCACGCTGACGTGGCAGGGTGCAAACAAGAACGTCGCGTCCCCGGTTGCTGTCCGCCCCCAGGCGGTCGTGGCGGCCAGCGATGTGGCCTTCTCCTCCGAGGGTGGCACCGGCTCCGGCGCCATCAAGGTGGTCTCCGGCAGCAACAGCCCGATCAACATGACCCTCGACGGGCTGTCGAAGGCCGATTCGTCTGCCATCGAGCTGGTGCCCGGCGATGCGATTCTCGGGGCCAATGATGCAGCGAACTTCGGAAAGTCGGTTCAGGTCCCTGCCGGTGCACCGTTGGCCAAGTTCTCCGCCCTGTCCTCGGATCCGAATGCGGACTTCGATATGTACGTCGTGACCCCGGCCAATCAGCTGGTTCAGGTCGCAACGTCCTCGGCGAGTGAGTCCCTGTCCATCCCCAATCCGGCTCCGGGAACTTACCGGATCTTCGTCAACCTCTACGCCAGCCCCAACGGCCAGGCTACGAAAGCAAGCGTCGATGCGGCCGTCCTTGGCGCCAATGTCGGCAATGCGACTCTGACCCCGAACCCGCTGCGGCTCGCGAACGGAACGTCCGGCCAGGTCACCATGAACTGGAAGGGGCTGGCAGTTGGCTCCTACATTGGACGCGTGACCTACGCAGGCGCCAGTGAGCCGACATTTGTCAGCGTGCTGGTGACCCCGGCCGGCGCCGTAGTGGTTCCGCCGACTTCGGAGGACCAGGACAGCAACGACGGCCCCGGGGAGAGCACGGACCAGGGTAAGCACAACGGCAAGGATCACAAGGACAAGAAGGAGAAGGGCAAGAAGGTGAAGAAGGAGAAGGGCAAGATCCAGAATGCGGAGCTGTCCAAGGCTCCGAACAACGCCATCTAGGCGACTGAACACCAAGTAACAGCGATGGTCGGCGGTTTTCACCGCCGGCCATCGCTGTTTCACTGTGTTCTGACGTGCCTCCGTGTTTAGGCGGCGTCGCCTCAGATGGCCCCGGTTGATCCCGCTGTGCCGCCCAGCAGTGGCGCCATGGCACGCCAGCGGGCAATTTCGCAACCGTCGGTACGGCTGAATTCGCTACGAACGTCGCGGCCCAGGTAGCGTCCGGTGACCACGGCCACCTGCGGGCCGCCGTACTGCTGGGTGCACAGCCGCGGCGGGCCGGGGAGGGGGAAGAAGATTTCCTCGCCGTGCTGGCGGAGGGCCTCGAGTGCCGCGGCAGGATCCGGCAGGGTGGATGCGGCGGAGGCCCCGCCGTCGTCGGCGACCAGGCGGAAACTGACCTCCGGCGCCCCGGGCGCCTCCGTCAGCGTGATTGTGAGGTCGACGTCGTGCGGGCTGTCCGCTCCGTGGGTGGCCGTCATGGGCGTCCTTCCTGGGCCGCGGGAAGCGGGGGAGCCGCGACGGCGGCGGCCTCCAGCAGCGGCGTGAGTTCCTGCAACAGCCGTCGGCGCAGTTCCTGCGAGGCGTCGGCGAAGGCCCGCTGGTGCTCCACGTATTCGGCTTTGCCATCCGGGGTTTCGATCCGGATCGGCGGGTAACCCCATTCGCTCAGTTCGTAGGGGGAGGCCTGCATGTCCATTGCGCGGATCCGCCAGGAGAGTTCGAAGCAGTCCATGACCAGCTCGCTGGGCAGCGCGGGCGCCAGTTTGTAGGCCCACTTGTACAGGTCCATGTTGGCGTGCAGGCAGCCGGGCTGTTCCATGGTCCGTTGGTTCTCGCGGCTCGGCTTCAGGGTGTTCAGCGGCACCGCGTCAGGGGTGTAGAAGCGGAACGCGTCGAAATGCGAGCACCTGATCCGGTTGTCCTCGACCACCCGGTCCGTCTGCTCGGAACCGAGCCGCAGCTTCAGGTACTCGTGCCGCAGTTCGAATTTGTCCTGCCGGTAGACCATGGCCCACTCGTGCAGCCCGAAGCAGCCGAACTGCGCCGGCCGGGCGGCCGTCCCCGCCAGGATGATGCCGGCAAACTGCACGGCGTCGCGCCGCTCGCCGAGGAACCGTTCGACGTCCACCGTCACCGCGTCCGTGCCGGGCGCCAGCCCCGCGGCGGCGAGTTCGCCGGCGTCGGGCACACGGTAGTACTTCCAGCCGGAACGCTCCGCTGTCGCCGGCCCGGACAGCACGACGCCGGCGCCCGGGTGCCAGCGCAGCAGCTGGCCAGGTTTTTGGGTGTAGTACGTGAAGAGGAAGTCTTCCACCGGGTGCTTTTGGCCGGCCGACCTCCGGGCGAGGTAGGGATCGGAATAGGTGCGGACGCGCTGCTGGTGGGCGGCTTCGCGCGCCAGCCAGGCGTCCTGCGGAAGGTGCTGCAGTTTAGACAGCCCCTCCGGTTGAGCCAAGGATGTCCTTTGCGGCCTTCCACTGGGCGATCTCGCAACCGTCCCGCAGGCCGAACTTCGACTCGACTGCCTTACCGTCGACGGAACCGGTGACGGTCGCCTGGTCCGGGCCGCCGTACTGCTGGGTGCACGCCTGGTCGGTGGCCCGGGGTGCGGGGCTGAGGAGCGCCGCATTCTTCTTCAGGGCGGCGCAGGCCGCAGCGGCGCTGGGGTGTTTGCTTTCCGCCGCCGGAACGCCGTTCTGGCAGACCAAGGTGTAGTTGACGGCCTTCGCGCTTTCGGAGGGCTTGATCATGATGGCCAACTCGGCGTTGCCCTGCCCGGGTCCGGCGGTAGGGGCCTCGGCCGACGGCGAGGGAGCCGGCGCGGTGGTTTCGGTGTCGGCGGAGGGGGTGCCGCCCGGCGTCGAGGCGGAGGCAGAGGCAGAGGCAGGGCCGGTGGACGAGGCGCTCGGCGCAGGTCCGCCGCCCGGTGAGCAGGCAGCCAGTCCGACGGCCGTCATCAAGATGAGCGCTGTGGGAATCAGGTTCTTGCGCATGGGCTCTTCTCCTCGGTCTCAGCCCCATTCTAGCGCCGCGGCCGGTCCCGGGCGCGGGGCGGAAGTACCCTAGCTGCGGGTATTGCCGTCCGCCGCCCGGGTGGCGTCGATGAGCCGCATCATGGCGGCATGCAGTTCGCCGACCTGCTCCCGGTCCAGGCCCAGCCGGGCCATCATGGTGCCGGGGACCGCCGTTGCTTGTTCCCTCAGCGCCGCGCCGCGGGGCGTCAGCCGCACGGCGAGGCTGCGCTCGTTGCCCTCGGCCCGTTGCCTGGTGATGTAGCCCGCCGTTTCAAGCCGCCGCAGCAGGGGCGAAATCGTGGCCGGTTCCTGGGCGAGGGCATCGCTGATGTCGCGGACGGTCCGGGGGCTGGATTCCCACAGACAGAGCATCACGAGGTACTGCGGGTGGGTGAGTCCCAGCTTGTCCAGCACCGGTTTGTAGGCGCCGACCACGCTGCGGGACGCGACGGTCAATGCGAAGCAGAGCTGGTGTTCCAGCAGGAGGTCCTCGTCCACGACGGCGGCTGCGGGACTTCCGGGGGTTCCGATGACATCGGTCATCCGGCCTCCTTCAAATAGTTAGTGTGCTAATTATTAGCGTACACTGGTGGAACATCAGGTACGAAGGAGTGGGTAGCGATGGCTAAGGACAACACCGCCCAGCGGTTCATGCGGGCGACCGGAAAGCTGCGGGCCGTCTTTGGCCCGGCCAGCCGAACCTCGCTTGGCCATGAGATGACGGAGCAGAACCGCCAGCTGCTGGCCCAGCGGCAGGCCGAGACCCAGCAGTGGGAGACCCTGCACCGGCCAGACGGCAGCACCTACGTGGTGCCCCGAAACCCCGAGGACAAGTCCCTGCGCTAGGCCGGCCCGGCCCGCGCCGCTGCCTAAGCGGCGGGATCCGACCTTCGCACCGGCGAGGGTTCCCACCGCGCATTTTGCCGCAGTCGGGCGTAAAATGGGCACACTGGCGCCGCCCGCGCCACCGCTGTTCCGAATGGCCCATTAGCAGGAAATGGCCTTTCAGTAGGAGAGGGGGTGGGAAATATGGCACATGCGCTGAGGAAGGCTGCACTGAGCCGGCACCTGCACCCATCGTCCTGGGTGCGATTCCTGTTTGGACCCGCCTCGCGGGGGGATACCACCGCTCCGGTCGTGCACAGGCACGATGATTACGAGCTAGCGTCGGAGACCGATCTCGCCGGCTTCGAAGTGGAAACTGACTCGCAGGGACATCACTACGCCGTCCGCCGGGAAGACCTCCCGAAGGAACAAGTCTGACCCGCGCGGGGGCAGGACGGAAACGAAGAAGGGAGCGGCAGGTGCCGCTCCCTTTCTTATCGGCCGCGAAGCGGTCCGTGGCCTCCAGAAGTCCTAGCGGCCCGTGCCGCCGTAAACCGTGGCCTCGTCCTCGCTGTCCAGGTCGAAGGCCTTGTGGATGGCGCGGACGGCGTCGTCCAGCAGGTCGGCGTGGGTCACCACGGAGATGCGGATTTCCGAGGTTGAGATCATGTTGATGTTGATCCCGGCCTCGGAGAGTGCTGCGAAGAACCGTGCTGAGACGCCAGGGTGCGAGCGCATTCCGGCGCCGATCAGGGACAGCTTGCCGATCTTCTCGTTGTATTCGATGTTCTCGAAGCCGATCTCGGCCTGTGCGGCGCGGAGGGCGGCGAGGGCGTCGGCGCCTTCGACGATCGGCAGCGTGAACGAGATGTCCGTCCGGCCGGTGCCGTGGGTGGAGACGTTCTGGACGATCATGTCGATGTTGGAGTGCGCGTCGGCGATGACCTGGAAGATGGCCGCAGCCTTGCCGGGGATGTCCGGAACGCCGACCACCGTGACCTTGGCTTCGGAACGGTCGTGTGCAACGCCGGAGATGATTGGCTGCTCCAAGGCAACTCCCTCTTGAATCGTGATCTTGTCATCGGCGCTGGGCAGGACCCAGGTGCCTTCGTTCTGGCTGAATGAGGAGCGGACGTGCAGCGGCACCCCGAAGCGGCGCGCGTATTCCACGCAGCGCAGGTGCAGGATCTTGGCGCCGGAGGCCGCGAGTTCCAGCATTTCCTCGCTGGAGATGCGGTCGATCTTCCGGGCGGACGGGACTACGCGCGGGTCCGCGGTATAGATGCCGTCGACATCGGTGAAGATCTCGCAGACATCGGCGTCGAGGGCCGCGGCCAGCGCCACCGCCGTCGTGTCCGAGCCGCCCCGGCCGAGCGTGGTGATCTCGTTCGTGGTGCGGCTCATGCCTTGGAAGCCGGCGACAATCGCGATGTGCCCCTTGTCCAGGGCCGTGCGGATCCGGTGCGGGTCAACGTCTATGATCCGGGCCTTGCCGTGGATGCCGTCGGTGATCATGCCGGCCTGGGAACCCGTGAAGGACTGGGCGGAGGCGCCGTATTTGTTGATGGCCATCGCGAGCAGGGCCATGGAGATGCGCTCACCGGCGGAGAGGAGCATGTCCATTTCCCGGGCCGGGGCGGAGTCGGTCACCTGGGCGGCCAGGTCGAGGAGTTCGTCGGTGGTGTCGCCCATGGCGGAAACAACGACGACGACTTCATCGCCGGCGTTGTGGGCGTCCACCACGCGCCGGGCGACCCGTTTGATACCTTCCGCGTCCGCCACCGAGGAACCGCCGAACTTCTTCACGACGAGGTGCTTGGTGGCGGCAGGAATCGCGGGCAGCTCCTGCGGCTGCGGTCCGGGGTGGACTTCGGTAGTGGGCAAACTCATGCGCGCACCCTCACTGGATCATCGGGGTTCTGGGCGAAGCTACTAAACGGCGCAGCCGAACGGCGCGACAGCTACTTCTGAACCAAGTTTATCGCCGTCGGCGGCCCGGAGTTGAATTGTGACCGAACGCCGGACGGACCGGGGCCGCTGCCGGTGCCCGCTTTTGGTGGACATGCCCGTCGTCCGTCCCGGGGAGAGGACGTGTCCCGCTGCGGCCGTGGACATGCCCGTTCGTGGGCACGGAGGGTGGACATGTTCGTCGGCGGCCTTGGACATGTCCACTCCCGTGCGCGGAGGATGGACATGTGCGTTTGCGGCGTTGGACATGTCCACTCCTGTGTTCGGGGGATGGGCATATGGGCACTATGTCCATTCGCGGCAGGGGCCGTTGGGCATGTCCATCGGCCGTGCCCGCCGTGTTTGCCCCGGCCCCCCTGCGCGCGGTAACTGGTTCAGTCGAGCCGGTCGAGCCGGTCGAGCCGGTAGCGCCAGGACGGAAGCTTCTTGCCCGCAGTGTCCTCGGCCGCGGTGAAATAGCGGTCTTGCCGGAAGCCGAGGCTTTCCAGCAGCCTGCGCGAGGGGAGGTTGGGTTCGTAGACGCCGGCGAAGACAGTCCGGCTTCCACGGGCGGTGAACAACCATTCCACGAGGGCGCCGGCGGCTTCCCTGCCGAGGCCCAGCCCGTGGTGATCCGGGTGCAGGATGTACCCCAGGCTCGCGGCATGGGCAGGGAGCCTGCCGGGCAGCGGGGGAGCCTCTGAGTTCCAGGTCCGGCCGTCTCCAATGACCTCCCCGCTGGCCCGGAGCTGGATGGCCCAGGCGAAACTGAACCACTCCGCGGTGGAAGCCGCCGCAGCGGCCTGCACTTTCCGCGACCGGGCGCTGTTCGCGTCCGGGCTGAGGGCTTCATGGGAGAGATACCGCACGGCATCCGGGTTGCCGCGGAACCGCAGGACGGCGCCGTCGTCGTCGGCGGTCAACGGACGCAGGATCAGGCGCTCGGTGCCGATTGGGGCGGGAGCGCCGCCGTCGGGGGCCACTGGGCCCGTCAGCTCAGCGCGTTGCGGCGGCCTTCGAAGGCGCGGCCCAGCGTGACTTCGTCGGCATATTCGAGGTCGCCGCCGACCGGGAGGCCGGACGCGAGCCGCGTGACGGCGATGCCGATCGACTTGAGCATCCGGGCCAGGTAGGTGGCCGTTGCTTCGCCCTCGAGGTTGGGGTCCGTCGCGATGATGATTTCCTGGATGGCGCCGTCGTTGAGCCGGGTGAGCAGCTCGCGGATCCGAAGCTGTTCCGGGCCGATCCCGGCAATCGGGTTAATGGCGCCGCCCAGTACGTGATAGCGGCCGCGGAAGGAACGGGTGCGCTCCACCGCCAGCACGTCCTTGGACTCCTCTACAACGCAGATCACGGAGGGGTCGCGGCGCGGATCCCGGCAGATGTTGCACAGATCCTGCTCGGTGACGTTGCCGCAGACCGTGCAGAACTTCACCCGCTCCTTCACCGACGTGATGGCCTCGACCAGGCGCTTCATGTCCTGCGGATCGGCTTCGAGGATGTGGAAGGCAAGCCGCTGGGCGGACTTGGGCCCGACGCCGGGAAGGCGGCCGAGCTCGTCGATCAGCTCCTGAACTGCACCTTCGTACACAATTTCCTCGTTCGTTTGGGGGAGTGGCGGCCCGTGCGGCCGCCGGGAGGGCTAGAAGCGCGGCGCCAGTGGGCTTCCGTCCAGGGAACGCTCTTCCAGCAGCTTCCCGCCCAGAATACGCTCGACGGCGGCGCGGCCGAAGACGCCCGACTCCTCGATGGTTTCGTCGTCGGCGCTGGGGACGTCCTGGACGTAGCTGGTGGCGGCGACGGCGGCGCGCGCTGGTGCCTTGGCCCGTCCGGCTTCCGCCTCGGGGCTGTTGGACAGGCGCTGGTAGAGGCTCTGCCGTCCGGAGGCTGCAGGGGCGCCGACCGGAGCCGTGGCCGCGACCGGGGAGGCCGCGGCGGTGATGACCGTGGGCCCGGCGGCGGCAGGGGCGGGCCCGGCCGCAGGTGCCCGGGTGGCAGCGGCGCCGTCGAATCCGGATCCGGATCCGGATCCGGCGGAAAAGGCGCCTACCGGCTCCGGGATCTGGGCAGCCGCGGGCTCGTAGTGCGGCGGCTCCGGCTCGGGGGTGCGTTGCGCGGACTCCGCCACGGCCTCCGTGGAGGTGTGCCGCCCCACGTTCAATTCCGTGCCGACGGTCCAGACCCCGGGGGACTGCTCGACGGCGCGTGCCCACGGGTCCTCGGCGGCATCCTTGGCGGCCGGGGCAGGCGCCGGGGCAGATGACCGGGTCGTAGCGGGGGCTTCCTTGCTGGACCGGGCTCGGGCCGGGGTGCGCGCCGGTGCGGGCGCCGCTGGGGACGCGGGCCGGGCGGCTTCCGGGGCTGAGGGATCCCAGTCCAGCGGCGGCTCTTCATCCAGTGGCGGGGCGTCCTCGTCCCGCGGGGGACCCCAGTCGTCGTCCGGGTACGAGTACGAACCACCGGGCTCGGAGGCGGGGCCGTCGGTCGGTTCAGGGGCCGGGCCTGTGGGCGCGGCGGTCGCTGCCGGCGCCGACACCGGCTCGACCGGGGCCGGACGGGCAGGCTCCGGTGAGGGCGCAGATGCGGACTGCGGCGCGGGCGTTTCCGCGGCGGCGGCAGGTCCGGTTTCGACCCCATTGCCGGCCGTCGACGGGGATTCCGGGGCAGCCCCGGTCGCGGCGGGGGCAAGGCCCCATGCCACATCCGCCGACGTGGCCGGGGCCTCCCGGCTAGCGGGCGCTTTTGGGTTTGGCTCAGAGCTCGCTGAGCTGTTGGTGCCGCCGGCGACGGCCGTGATCTGGCAGTCGATGCCGATCGTCTTGTGGATCGCCTGACGCAGGTTCTCGGCGTGGTCCGCCCGGCCGAAAGCGCCGGCGAGCCCGGATGTCGTGAAGGAAAGGGTCAGGACCTGATCCTCGAAGTGCCCCACCTGCGCATTTGGTTCGACGAGAGCCCAGGTGCTGCGCTTGATCTTGGTCAGGGTCTGCAGGATCTCGGGCCACGCACGGCGCAAGACCTCGACGTCGGGTCCGGACCCGGACCCGGAGACCGCCGCGGGGGCGGGTGCAAGGGCTGGGGCAGGCGTCGCTGCAGCGGCGCCGGCCCCGGGGCGCTCGGCCGGTTCATTCCGAGCCGGTTGGGCCGGAGCCGCCGGTGGGGACGGGGCGGTCTGGGCCGATTCGGTCGGTGCCGGCGGTGCTTGCTCCGGGCGGGAGGCGCCGTTCTGAGACGCGGATTCCTCCACCGGCCAGTCGCTGGTGCTGACCCGCGGCGCCGTGAGCGCTGGCCGTTCCGGCTGCGCTTCCTGCGGCAGCGCCTCCGGGGCCGGGCTGGCCGAGGGCGCGCTGGTGGCGGCAGCCGGGGTCCGGTCCGAGGTTTCGGCAGGCCGGTTGGAGAGCGGGGCGGGCGGAGTTGCCCGATGTGCCTGCGGTGATGCCTGGGCCGCGGCAGCCGATGCCGCTGCAGGGGCGTGGCCGGGAGGCGTAGGAGCCGGTGCCAGTGCCGGTGCCTGGGCGGCAGCCGGCGACGATACGGGGGCGGGCGTCCCGACGTCGTTCCCGGCGTAATTCAGGCGCCGCTCCACCCGGTCGATCCGGGCGGCGATGCCGCGTTCAGTCTGCTCGGAGCTGGGCAGCAGGATGCGGGCGCACAGCAGCTCGAGGTGCAGCCGGGGGGACGTGGCACCGGTCATCTCGGTGAGCGCCGTGTTGGTCACGTCTGCAGCACGGGACAGTTCGGCCGCGCCGAGGTTGTGTGCCTGGTTTTGCATCCGCGCGATCTGGTCCGCGGGCATGCCGCGCAGGATCGATTGGGCGCTCTCCGGCATGGCCTGCACGATGATCAGGTCACGGAAACGCTCGAGCAGGTCCTCGACGAAGCGGCGGGGGTCGTGGCCGGTCTGGATGACGCGGTCCACGGCGCGGAACACGGTAGCGGCGTCGGACGCGGCGACAGCCTCGACGACGTCGTCCAGCAGGGAGGCATGCGTGTAGCCCAGCAGGGCCACAGCCAGTTCGTAGTCCAGGCCGTTCGGGCCGGCGCCGGCCATGAGCTGGTCCAGCACTGAAAGCGAGTCGCGCACGGAGCCGCCGCCGGCGCGGATGACGAGCGAGAGTACGCCCGGGGCCACAGGGACATTCTCCTGCCGGCACAGCAGTTCCAGGTATGCCATGAGCGGCTCCGGCGGGACCAGCCGGAAGGGGTAGTGGTGGGTGCGGGACCGGATGGTGCCGATCACCTTGTCCGGCTCCGTGGTGGCGAAGATGAACTTGATGTGTTCCGGCGGCTCTTCGACGATCTTGAGCAGCGCGTTGAAGCCGGCCGAGGTGACCATGTGGGCTTCGTCAATGATGAAGATCTTGTAGCGGTCGCGGACCGGGGCGTAGGTGGCGCGTTCGCGCAGGTCCCGGGCGTCGTCGACGCCGCCGTGGCTCGCGGCGTCGATCTCGATCACGTCGAGCGAACCGGCGCCGCCGCGGGCCAGTTCGATGCAGCTGGGGCACACGCCGCAGGGGGTGTCGGTGGGGCCTTCGGCACAGTTCAGGCAACGCGCAAGGATGCGGGCGGAGGTGGTTTTACCGCAGCCGCGTGGGCCGGAAAAGAGGTAGGCGTGGTTGACGCGGTTCTTCCGCAGGGCCGTCATCAGCGGGTCGGTGACGTGTTCCTGCCCGATAACGTCCGCGAACGAATCGGGGCGGTATCTGCGGTAAAGAGCGGTAGTAACAGTCACAGCTAAACCCTACCAATCGGCACAGACATAAAAGACCCCCCATGCACCCGCCAGAGCCCATTTACCCTTGCTACCTTCCGGTCCTGGGGGAGTTCAACAGGATGACGCCACATGAGGGGCCGTCGATTAGTTTACCCGACGATCGGGCGTGCCCCGAATCCGGGTGTTGGCCTGCTGTTTCGCGGCGGAACATGCCCATTCTTCGGGCCGCGGCGTGGGCATATGGCGACTATGTCCAACGTCCGATTGGAGCGTGGGGCATGTCCCGTGGCCGCAGGGCGGAGGGCTCAATTGGGCGAAGCCGGGAAGTTCAGGTAGTCTAGTATCTGCTTTTGATTCAGAAGCTACTGGAGAATTCGCCTAGCGGCCTATGGCGCACGCCTGGAACGCGTGTTGGGTTAACGCCCTCGGGGGTTCAAATCCCCCATTCTCCGCGTTTGGCCCCGGTCCATCGGACCGGGGCCTTTTTGCGTCCTGAGCCAGCGCGCCGCAGACGCGGGCCCCGCCGCAGTGAGGGTCCGCCGCCCAGTCACACTTACCCCGCGAACCCCAGCCGGCGGAGCCTTTCGCGTGCTGCCTGCTCGCTCGGGCCAACCCGCCCCAGGGCGAGATGGACGACGCCGAGGGTCACTTTCGTCGCCAGTTTCACCGGCAGCGGGATCGGGCCCAGCCTTGCGGTCCGAAGCCCCAGCATCTCCCGGTATTTTGGCTCCAGGCTGGCCACCGCTGCCGCAAAGAGCACCCGGTACCCGGGCCTGAGTGCGGGGTGGAGCGGGGGATCGCGGATGAAGGCCACGGTTTCGGCAACCTTGGCGCCCGAGGCGAGTTCGCCGTCGTCGTACCAGCGGTCAAGCTGCCGGCGCATGTCAGCCTCGCTCAGCGGCGGCGCCTCCACGCCCATCAGCCTCCCCGCCTGCGCCCACTCGCGGACGTAGGCGTCCGGGCCGCCCGGAATCGGCCCGCCCCAGATCTTGTGCGCGGACAGAAAGGCATCCGTGAAAGCGATGTGCACCCAGCGGAGCAGCTCCGGATCGTTCGCCGCGTAGGGCCGCACGACGCCGTGGCCGTCGGTGAATTCTCCGTGCACCGACTCGTGCAGCCGCAGCACCCAGCCGGACGCGGCGCGGGCGGCCCCCGTGGACCCGTAGGAGACGGTGAAGATCCAGCGGATGGTCCCGGCGAGCCGGCCCAGGGGGTCTTCGCGGAAGCGGGAATGGTCGTGCACCCCGGCCAAAGCCCCCGGGTGCAAGGCCTGCATCAGGAGGGCGCGGATGCCGGCAACAATCGTCGGCATGCCCCCGTGCACCGCCCAGACGGCGGAGCCCGGAAGGTGGAAGCCGGCGTCGTCGCCCTCAGCCAGGCGCCCCACCCACTCCGGGACCGCATCCCGGGTTCCGGTGAACGTCTGTTTGAGCTCGGACTGCCACTCCCTGAGGACATTGCGCATACTCCTATTCTTACCCGGTCGGTGCTGGGCCAGTACCTGTTTTCCCTGCGGGGCTACTGGGGCGCCACCCAATCCGCCGCGCGGTGGCCCGAAACCGCCCCGAACCTCGCGCGGACCCAGGCATTGCGGAGGTTCACAGACCCGGTCGAGTGTGTTCACATAAGGGGGTGGGCCCGTTGGGATGGGGGCCTGACGGAAAAATCGCGGGAGTCACATCGTGGGAAAACACTGGGGAAACTCAACGAGTGCGCAGTCCAAAACTTCGGAGGTCGTCGCGCGCTCTCTGGCGGCAGCCACGGGTCTGGCTCTTGCGGTGCTGGTTTTCGGTCCGTCCGCACCGGCGGGACCGTCAGCCCGGGATGCGGCGGTGCCGCTGGCCACCGGCTCCGCCGGCCCGGGTTTGCTCGCTCCCGGGATCGCCTCTGACCCCGGGGGTGCGGCACGGGAGACCTCAAGGCTGACCGTAGACCGGCATGCCCTCATTTCCTTCGCCCGGACCACGGTCCAGACCACGTCCAAAGACGGCAAGGTCGAGCTCCGGGTCGCGTCGGCAGGCCTCTCGCGCCCGCCGAAGGGCTTCCTGATGGCGCCCCTCGAAACACTGCTGGAGTCATCCCCGTTCGGGCTGCGCACCAGCCCGCTGACCGGAACCGCCGGCGAGTTCCACTGGGGCCAGGATTTTGCCGCCCCGTGCGGGACCCGGGTGTATTCGGCCGACGCCGGTGTGGTGCGGGCCGTCGGATGGCACCCCTGGGGCGGCGGCAACCGGGTGGAAATTGACCACGGCAACGGCCTGATCACCACGTACAACCACCTTCAGGGCATCGCCGTGAAGAAGGGCGAATCGGTGGGAGTGGACGAAGTCATCGCCAAGGTGGGCACGACGGGCTCGTCCACGGGCTGCCACCTGCACTTCGAGACGATCCTCAACGGCTCGCACACCAACCCCTTGGACTGGAAGTTCCTCCCCACGCGGCAGGTGGACCGTCTCGACAACATCCAGATGGTCAGCTATGCGCCTGCTGCCGGCAAGCAGGGTGCCGGCAGCGCGGGGAGCGCCGGCGCGGACTGGGCCATTCCGGTGTCCGAAGATCACACCCATGCGGTGACCGGCGGGGTTCAGGAGACACACGTACCCGACGTTCCGGCCACTGCCGCGGCGAAGCCGTCACCGACCCCCACCGGCTCGCCGCTAGCGACATCGACGCCGCCCGCCGCGCCGGCGCCGCCCGCCGCGCCGGCGCCGCCCGCTCCGCCGGCGCCGCCCGTTCCGCCGACACCGCCCGCCACGCCGACGCCGACCGCTCCGGCGACGACCGCGCCGACGCCGGTGCCGACCGCTCCGCCGACGACCGCGCCGGCACCGGCCGAGCCCCCGACCCCCACCCCCACACCCGCGGTGACTGATCCGGCGTCGGACCCGACCGCGCCCGCTCCGGCCCCCACCGCTCCGGCGGTCCCAGCGGAAACCGTCTCCACCGAGCCGACGGGCGCCCTGGAACCCGCGATCTCCCCGACTCCGTAGCCACGGCAGTCCGGCGCGGCCCGTACCCATACCCACGCGCCGTGGCAGCGAATTACCGTCGTGAACTGTTCCTGCCCCCAAGCCCGCGAGGAAACCAAGCCATGACATCCCTGCACTCCATCCCGCTGACCCTCAACGACGGCACCGAAACGGACTTTGGCCGGTTCCGCGGCCAGGTGGTGCTGGTGGTGAACGTGGCATCCCAGTGTGGTTTCACCCCCCAGTACGCAGGCTTGGAGGCGCTCCACAACAAGTTCCGCGAAGAGGGCTTCAGCGTCCTCGGCGTCCCGTGCAACCAGTTCGCCGGGCAGGAGCCGGGCGCCGACGCGGAAATCGCCGAGTTCTGCGAACGCAATTTCGGTGTGACGTTCCCGCTGACGACCAAGGCCAACGTCCGCGGCAAGAACCAGCATCCGCTCTATGCGCAGCTGACCAAGTTCAAGAACGGCCTGCTGCCGGGCCTGGTGAAGTGGAACTTCGAGAAGTTCCTGGTGAATCGCGACGGCGAGATCGTGGCCCGATTTGCGCCCACCGTGGAGCCCGACTCAGCCGAGGTCATCGAGGCAGTGCGGCAGGCGCTCGGCTGAGCCGCCGTCGGACCACCGCTGGTCCCTGCCAGCCAGCTTTGGGCGGCGGGGGAATGCAAGGGCACAAGGGGCCCTATCCCTCAGCATGCTTCAGGCCTAGACTGGCGAAACCCTCCGACATTCCGGGCATACCTGCGGCGCAGACACCTCTGCCCGTCGGCCGTGCAGCCGACGTAGCCCCGTGGAGGGCGCATCAGAACGCTTCGTGAGTCACAACTGGGCACTCAACATTGGGGTCCGTGAAACCAGGAGGAAAGTGATGACAGGAAACAAAGCCGTTGCCTACAAAGGGCCAGGAAAAGTCGAACTTATCGACATTGACTACCCCACCTTCGAACTCAAGGACGGCCCGGGGGTCAACCCCGCCAACGTGGGCCGCCCGGTGCGCCATGGCGTAATCCTTAAAACCGTTGCCACGAACATCTGCGGCTCGGACCAGCACATGGTCCGCGGGCGCACCACCGCCCCGGCAGACCTGGTGCTGGGCCACGAAATCACTGGCGAAGTCGTGGAAGTCGGCCCTGACGTCGAGTTCATCAAGGTGGGGGACATCTGTTCCGTCCCCTTCAACATCGCCTGTGGCCGCTGCCGGAACTGCAAGGAGCGCAAGACCGGCATCTGCCTGAACGTCAACCCCGCCCGTCCGGGCGCCGCGTACGGATACGTGGACATGGGCGGCTGGGTCGGCGGCCAGGCCAACTACGTACTGGTCCCGTATGCGGACTGGAACCTGCTGAAGTTCCCCGACCGGGACCAGGCGCTGGAGAAGATCATGGACCTGACCATGCTCTCGGACATCTTCCCGACCGGCTTCCACGGCGCCGTCACTGCCGGCGTCGGCGTGGGCTCCACCGTCTACATCGCCGGGGCCGGACCCGTGGGCCTCGCGGCGGCCACCAGCGCGCAGCTGCTCGGCGCCGCCGTCGTAATTGTCGGTGACATGAACGAGGACCGGCTCAAGCAGGCGCGCAGCTTCGGCTGTGAGACCGTCGACCTGTCCCAGGGCGGACCGGCCGAGCAGATCGAGCAGATCCTGGGAGTCCCTGAGGTCGACTGCGGCGTCGACGCCGTCGGCTTCGAAGCCAAGGGGCACGGCCACGACGCCAAGGAGGCCCCGGCGACGGTGCTCAATTCGCTGATGGAACTCACGGCGGCCGGCGGTGCCCTCGGCATTCCCGGACTCTACGTCACGGGGGATCCGGGTGGCATTGACGAGGCAGCCAAGAAGGGGGCCCTTTCCCTGAGCCTGGGCACCGGCTGGGCCAAGTCGCTGAGCTTCACCACCGGGCAGTGCCCCGTGATGAAGTACAACCGCGGGCTCATGATGGCGATCCTGCACGACAAGGTCCACATCGCGAAGAACGTCAACGCCAAGGCGATTTCGCTCGAGGACGCACCGAAGGGCTACGCCGAGTTCGACGCCGGTGCCGCCACAAAGTACGTACTCAACCCGAACGGCTACCTGAGCTAGCCGCGAAGCAACCGAGTAATCCACTTTCCGGCGGACACAGCCTGCATATACGTAAGCAGGTATGTGTCCGCCGGAATACTCGATTTACACCCTTTTTCAAACATGCCTACTGGAGTTTGCACATTGCCGGCCGAATGTCTGGTTGGATAGATCTAACTGAGAGGGACGCTGGAGGCATCTGCCGCCACCCAACCAGGAAGGTTGCAATGGAGCTCATCGAGGCCGAGCACCCCCGGCCACGTCATTTCCTACTCCACCTGAGCGATCCGCATTTGCTGGGCGGTACGGATCCCCTGCACGGCGCGGTGGACGCAGATTCCCGGCTCAGACAACTCTTCGAGCAAGTCCGTGCCTCCGGCGCGCGCCCCGAAGCCGTGATCTTCACCGGCGATCTGGCCGACCGCGGCGAGGCGGAGGCCTACTCCAAGCTGCGCGGCATCGTGGAACCTGCCTGCCGGGCCATGGGCGCCAAAGTCATCTGGGCGATGGGCAATCACGACGACCGGACCAACTTCCGGACCAGGCTGCTGGACCAGCCGGCCGACGACGCACCTGTGGACCACAGCTACTTCATCAACGGCCTCCGGGTCATCACGCTGGACACCTCCGTCCCCGGGTTCCACCACGGCGAACTGAGCGCTGCGCAGCTGGAGTGGCTCGCCGCCGAGCTTGCCACCCCGGCACCCGACGGCACCATCCTGGCCTTGCACCACCCGCCGGTGCCCTCCGTGCTGGATCTTGCCGTACTGGTTGAACTGCGCGGCCAGGCAGCGCTTGCCGGGGTGCTGCGGAACTCCGACGTGCGAACCATCCTGGGCGGCCACCTGCACTATTCAACGACCGCCACATTTGCCGGCATCCCCGTCTCGGTCGCGTCCGCCACCTGTTACACCCAGGACCTGAACGTCCCGGTGGGCGGAAGCCGGGGCCGGGATAGCGGGCAGTCGTTCAACCTGGTCCACGTCTACGAGCACACGATCGTGCATTCGGTGGTGCAAGTGGGCGACACGATGCCTGCGGTGGGCGAATTCGTCACGGCCGAAGAGGCCCAGCGGCGCATTGCCGCCGCGGGGATCCGGATTCCGCGCCAGGCCAGGCTTGAGGATCCGGCACAAACCCCGGGCCACCGCCGGATCACCACCCGGAACTAGCCGGCAGCTGCTTTCGCCGGCAGCTTCCCCGCGGCTAGTTCCCGCTTTTACTTCTCCCAGGGCGCCTTGATCGGGAAGTACTTCTCCAGGAAGTCCGTCACGAGTTCGGCGCGCTCCTCGGCAGCCACCTCCGGGAAACTTCCGTCGTTGAGGCAGAAGAAATCCATGTTGCGCTTCGAGAGCAGCTTCGGCAGGTAGTTCAGGCCGGCGCGGGCCGTCGTGTCCACGTACCGCACCTTGGCCGCGGTCTGGGTCACGGCCCGGCCGGTCAGCAGCGCGTAGTAGTGGTAGAACGAATTCGTCACGGAGATGTTGTCCGCGGCCCGGAACCGGCTGGCCGCCGTCTTCGCGAATTCGGCCGGGAACTCCTGTTCCATCTGCGCCACGACGCTGCGCCGGAGCGGCGCGGCGGTGTGTTCCAGGTGGCGGGTGGTGATCCGCCCGAACCGGTCCCAGAGCAGCTTGCGGTTCACCCGCGCCGCGTTCTCGAAACCGCTGCGCTCGGCGTCGTTGTCTCCCAGCCCGATCCGCGTCTCCGCCTCAATGAACTTGGTGATCCCGCCCGGGGTGAAGAACATGTCCGGCCGCACTGCCCGGCCGAAGAACATGTCGTCATTGGAATACAGGAAGTGCTCGGAGAGGCCCTCGATGTGGTGGAGCTGGCTCTCGACCGCCTGCGAGTTGTGCGTCGGCAGCACGGAGGGGTCGGCGAAGAACTCCTCGCTGCGGACGATCGTCACGCTCGGGTGGTCCGCGAGCCACTCCGGGGCGGGGGAGTCCGTCGCGATGAAGATCCGCCGGATCCACGGCGCGAACATGTAGACCGAGCGCAGGGCATACTTCAGTTCATTGATCTGGCGGAAGCGTGCCTCGTGGTCGTCTCCCTCGCCCACGACGACGCCGGCCATCCTCGCCCGGCGCGCGGCGATGTACTCGGGCGAGCTGCCGTCCACCCAGGAGAACACCAGATCGACGTCGAAGCTGATGTCGCTGGCGTGGTCGGCGAACATGTTTTCGATGGTGGGCCAGGTGTGGCCGTAGCGTTCGACGGTGCCGCGGACGGCGTCCTGGGCCAGCAGGGTCCGCCGGGTCAGTGAGTTTTCGATCGGCAGGATCAGCTGGTCGCCCTCAAAGCTCCAGAGCTCCAGCTGGACGCCGGCCGAGGCGCCGAACTCGAGGCCGCCGTCCGGTTCCACCCGGGGCCGGTACAGCCGGAAGATCCGGGCCTGGCGGTTGAGTGCAAGCTCACCGTCGGCCACCAGCACGGAGGACTTCTTCTTGGCGTCCACGGTCATCGAGTAGAACGGTTCGTCCCGGCAGGCCTCCACGAGGGCGGCGCGGAGTTCCCGGCGGTTCTTCCAGTCCACGGCGATCACGGGGCGGTCGTTGTTGCCGCGGACCAGCAGGTAGTCCAGCTTTGCCCCGGCAAGCACGGAGCGCACGAACAGCAGGTCTTCCACCATGGCCTGGTACGGCGTGCGGTTTTCATTGATCAGCGCATACCTGCCGTGCCGGCGCACCACGTCGGAGCGCGTCCGGAGTCTGGCGACGGCGGCCGGCGAGGTGATCTCCGCGTGGGCGTGGTTGTCTTCGCTCGCCTGGCTGCCGTAGTAAATCTCGTCCTGGATCAAGGCGTCTGTAATGTCGATTCTCCGAGTGGTTGAAGGTGCGTGGATCTCTACTTGCATAATAACCCGGGGCGCAAAAACGGCCGGGTGCGGGGCGCTCAGCCGGCCAGGGCAGCGCGCCAGTGACGCAGGAAGGCCGCGCCGGCGTCGTCGTGGATGACCTCGTCGCCGAGCCCCAAGTCGGCCGCGGTCAGGATTCCGTACGGCTTGACCGGCACGCCGTCGGCGGGACGGACGTCCACGTGCTTCACCGGGTGGTCGTTGTGGTGCAGCCAGTCGGCCATGGCGTAGTCGGTGCGCGAGTCGCCCACCGTCCGCCAGGCCTGCGGGGTGATGCCCTGGGCGGCCAGCAGCTCCACAGCCCGGCTGGCGCCGAGGTCCTTGCCCAGCCGGACGGATTCGATGTCGGTGGAGATGATGGTGGGGTCGACCCGGTAGTCGATCTGGTCATCGCTGTTCGGGGCGTGGTGGTCCAGCCGCACCACCCCCAGGCCGTGGCGGCCCATCAGGGCCATGGCGTCGGCGTCGAACAGCGCCTGTTCCTCGCGGTAGTCGGAGTTGGCGACGGCGACGTGCTGTTCCACGGAGACCATGGCCCGTTTGGTCTCGTCGTAGAACATGTGGGCGGAGTAATCCTCCGCGACAAGCCGCCGCACATCGTCCCCGAACGCCTGCGGGATGGCGAGTTCCCGGTCCACGTGCACGGCGCCGGCCCCGGCGGCGGTGTAGCTGAACCAGACGGCGCCCTTCTCGCAAATGGCGTGGATGGTGAGCCCCTCCGGCATTCCGGCAGCGATCATCGGCCCCATAACCTGCTCACGGATGAAGGCATCCGAACGGCCGGTGTTGAAAATGACCGGAATCCCGGCGGCCGCGAGGGCCAGCAGGTCCGCGATGATTCCCGGCTGGACGGTGCGGGTGAGCGGACTGGCCACGGGACCGTCGACGTCGAGCAGCAGGGCCAGCGGCGGGGCCGAAGGCACCAGGGCGGAGGTCTCGGTTACAGTCATGCCTCCATTCTCTCAGCCGGGCCGGAACTTCGCCTCCGCCGGCGGACTCGTGACGCCGGGGCTCCGGACGGGCTAAAGCCGGAATGACCTTTCTGTGCCCGGCAGTGACAGCACCGGACATATCGATGACAAATGGTCACTGTTTGGCCACAACCTCCGGCGCCGTGGCGACTTTGATTCCCCTGACCGGTGATCTTCCTTAGGCTTGCATGGTGATCTTCAAAGCTGTGGGCGAGGGACGCCCGTACCCTGACCATGGTTTCAATACGCCCAAGGACTGGGCGGCGTTGCCGCCGCGCCCGGTCCGGCTGGACGAGCTCGTGACCACCAAGCGCACCCTGGACCTGGAAGCGCTGCTGGCCGAGGACTCAACCTTCTTCGGGGACCTCTTCCCGCATGTGGTGGAATTCCGCGGCGTGCTCTATCTCGAGGACGGCCTGCACCGGGCCGTCCGCACCGCCCTGCACCAGCGCACCGCGATCCACGCCCGCGTGCTGGTGATAAATGGCTAGGAAGCCGAAGGATCTCTCGGTCCTGCACGGGCACCACGTCATCACCGGCGCCGATCTGCGGGCCACGTTCGCGGAGCAGGACGAGCTGTACAACCGGGTCCGGAAGCGGCGGCGCATCCTGCACGGCGCGGTCCTGTTGATCCTGCTCGGGCTGCTTGCCGCAGCCATTGTGGTGGCCTTGGCCATCATGAACGGCCAGATCAAGCTCCCGACGGCGGAGCGCAGCCAGGCTGCTGCGCCGCTGTGCCCGGACGCGACGTACGACTACACGCCGCCCGGGAAGATCAAACTGAACGTCTACAACTCCACAAGCCGCCCGGGTTTGGCCCGGACGGTGGCCAACGAGTTTGCGGCGCGCAAGTTCGTGGTGGGGGCGGTCGGCAACACCGAGTCCGGCTACCGCGGTGTGGCACTGGTGGTGTCCGGGGCTGCCGGCCAGTCCGCGGCGTTCAGCGTCCAGCGCAACCTGCCCGGCTCGGACTACGTCCAGGACGGCCGCAGCGACGCCAGCGTGGACGTCATCCTGACCGGGGACTTCAAACAACTGGCCAAGCCGGGGCTCGTGGACCAGACGCCGGGCAAGCTCAGCTGCCCCCGGGAGACCCGCCGGGTAGTCGAAGATCCCAGCCTGCCCGTGGTGCCGACCATCGTCCCGGCCAGCCCCAAGCCCTGAGTCTCCGGGAGGAAGGCGTCCAGGAGGAAGGCTTCCGGGAGGAAGGCTTCCAGGAGGAAGCGGGCGGGCTCGGCTACGCGCTCACGCGCAGGGGGCGGCCGGCGTCGTCGAACCTGGCCCCGGCACCCAGCTGGATGAAGCGTACCGTCCGGGCGATCCGCGCCTCCGCTTCCGGGTCCGCGCCGGCCCCGTCCCCGCGGGCCGCACTGGAGGAGAGCGTGCCGTGGATGAGCTGGGCAAGCTGGGTGATGTCCGCTTCGGGGAGATAGCCCTGGGCCATGCCGTCGCGCAGGATGTCCTGCAGCAGGAGGCTGAGTTCACCGACGTGGTCCGCCAGTTTGGCGAAGGAGGCAGGGGACAGGACAGCCCCCATGGCGGGGCCCGGCGGCAGGTGGCGGCGGCTCAGGTCCGCCACCTGGGCCCGCACGTAGAGCGCCAGCCGCTCCACGGGGTTCTCCAGCGAGGCCAGGGAATCACGCAGTTCGACGAGGAACCGTTCCGTCTCGTCCAGTGCGTAGGCAATGAGCAGCTCTTCGATGTCCGCGTAGTAGTTGTAGACGGCGGTGCGGCCGATCCGGGCGTGCCGGGCGACGTCGGTCATGGTCAGGCCGGGCAGCCCGTGCGTGAACAGCAGTTCGCCGAACGCGGTCAGGATCCGGCGCTGGGTCTCGGCTCGTTGGGCGGCGTTGCTCGCGGCCGAAATCCTGGGCATATGGACACTTTAGCGCGATCTGTCAGTAAAAAGGGGCGAAGCTTCGGCGTGCGTGCGCTCGCCGCCCCCGAGGCTGCCCCCGAAGCTGCCCCGCACCCGTCGGCGGCGTTCGGCGGCAGCCGGAGCCAAACCGGTCCGTGACGCGAGAAAAACATGCACCGGAAACGCCGCCGAAACCTCACCCGTGCATGCTGGTGCCAATGGAGCCCCGACGGAGGGGCTCCGCTGGGGAGGAGTTGGCTATGGGTAGGGAAGGTGCGATCCGGACGTGCGGGGAACTGGCCGCCGGGGACGAGATCGAGGCGTGGCACAACGGCAAGTTGTTCCACCGCGGGCGGGTCACCCAGACAATCCCGCTGATGGAGCTGTTCTGGATCCTGGACGCCCGGACCGGCGCCCGGAAACTGCTCGACGTCGAGGCGCTGGAGATCGTCCGCTGTGCCCCGGCCTCGCGGCTCGGGGTCACCGCAGGCCTGGCTCAGCCCGCCTAGGCCTCGGACGGGGACTCAGACAGGGCACCCGTCCGGGCCGCATGCGACGCCGTCCGAACCGGACGTGCCGGCGTCGACCATAACGAGCGGGTGGCTTTCCTGCCACGCCTGCTCCAGGGCTGCAGTGAAGGTTTCCGCGGGCTGGGCCCCGGAGATGCCGTATTTGCGGTCGATGACGAAGAACGGCACACCGCTGATGCCCAGGGCCCGGGCCTCGGCGAAGTCCTGCCGGACGTCGTCGGCGTACTTGTCCGAACTGAACAGCTCGTCCAGTTCGCCGGCGTCGATCCCGAGGTCGAGGCCCAATGAGGTGAGGTATTCACGGCTGCCGATGTCGCGGCCGTGCTCGAAGTGGTCGCTGAGCAGCCGTTCCTTGGCGGCATCCCGCTGACCGTGCGCGGCGGCGAGGTGGATCAGCCGGTGGGCCGTGAAGCTGTTGGCCACCACGACGGCGTCAAAGCGGTAGTCGAGTCCCTCGGCGCTGGCCAGGGATGCCACGTGCTCGAACATGCCGGCGACCTGGTCCGGGGCCATGCCTTTGCGGGTGCTCAGGTAGTCCAGTTCGGTGCCGTCGTAGTGCTCCGGCAGGGACGGGTCCAGCTGGAAGCTGCGCCACTGCACCTCCACCCCATCGCGGTGCGGGAACGCCGCGAGCGCGGTCTCAAAACGGCGCTTGCCGATATAGCACCAGGGGCAGGCCACGTCGGACCAGATCTCAATCTTCATGCTGGCGACAACCCCGCCGGGCCCGCGCTCATTCCCGTCGGCCCGCCAGCTTCCAAAGTCCGTTCCCGCGGTCAAGGGACGCGGAGGGACGCGGAGGGACGCGGAGGGGCGTGGTCAGGGCGCGAGCGAGCGTTCCATGACGAAGTCGTGCTCCACCGTGCTCCCCAGCCTGAACGACTTCGTGCCGACCTTCCGGAAGCCGGACTTCTCGTAGAACCTGATGGCACGGGCGTTCTGGCTGTTCACGCCGAGCCAGAGGCCGCGGGCGCCCGCGGCCGACGCCGCGACGATGCTGGCCTGCATCAGTTCGGCCGCCGCGCCGAGGCCGTGGTGCTCCGGGTGGACGTAGCACTTGCTTAGCTCCGTGCTCGGCCCGGCCCCGAGGACGGCAACCACGTCCGGATCCTGCGTGGCGCGGTCCAGGAGCAGGCTGTAGCCGCGGAGCGCCCCGCCCGCGTCGAGCACGAGCACGGTGACGTCCGGATCGGCCAAGTAGTCGCGGAAATTGGCTTCGCTGAGTGTGTTGGCCAGGTGCGCGGCGATGTCCTCGGGCTGGGATTCCGGCGGGCAGGCGAGCGGAAAGGTGATGGCGGCGAGTTCGGCCAGCGGGCCCGCGTCGTCGGCCGTTGCCTTCCGGATGAGGTGCGTCATGCGAAAAACCCTAGTCCGCGGACCGCGCTGCTTGACCTTCGTGAAGCTGGCTCCGTCATGTTCCGGCGGGTGCCGGGCGGGCCGCAGCCGCGCGTGATAGCAATGGGACTGATGAAAACATATTTCTGCCCGGATGCCAGTCCGCGGACCGCCGGGTGAGTGCCCTGGCGAAGATCCCGCGCGGCGGGCTCCTGATGATCGCGATCGGACTCATCGCCCTCAACATGCGCGGGCCGTTCGTGGCGGTCGCGCCGGTGGTGGGGAACATGCAGCGCGACCTGGGCTTTTCGCCGGTCGAAATCGGCTTCCTGACGGGCATCCCGGTGCTCTGCTTCGCGCTGGCCGCGCCGCTGGCATCGCTGACGGGCCGGAAGCTGGGGCCGGAGTTCGCAATCACGCTGACCCTGCTGGGCGTACTGCTCGGCGTCGTGGTCCGCTCCGCGGGCGGGGGTGCCCTCGTGATGCTGGGGACCGTGATTCTTGGCATCGCCATCACGATCGGCAACATTGTGGTCCCGCTGATCATCCGGCGCGACTTCAGCCCGGCCAAGCAGGCAGCGGCCATGGGCACCTACACCGCCGCGCTGAATATCGGCTCCTTTGTCACGTCCATGATTACGGCGCCGTTGGCGGAACTGCTCGGCTGGCGTCCGGCCATCGCGGCGTGCGCCCTCTTCGCGGTTGCGGCCGGCGCGGTGTGGGTGCTGGCCGCCGGCAGCAGTTCGCTCCGGCCCGAAGCGATCCCGGGGGCGGATCCGACCCGAACGGCGGGGCGGCCCGCGTCGCGCTGGATCACCGTGGCGCTGACCGCGGGATTCGCCGGCCAGGCGTTTTCCTACTACGGGGTCACCGCCTGGCTGCCCAGCCTCCTTGCCGACGAACTGGGGCTGGCGCCGTCGGCGGCCGGCGCCGGATCCTCGCTCTTCCAGATCCTGGCGATCGCGGGCGGCCTAGGCGTCCCGTTCGTGGCGCGTTTTGCCAGCACGACGACGGTCGGACTCACCTTGGGGGCGCTGTGGCTGACGGTGCCGCTGGGGCTCCTGCTGGCGCCCGAGCTGTGGTGGCTCTGGTCCTCCTTCGGCGGCGTGGCCCAGGGCGGCGGCATCACCCTGATCTTCATCGCCATCATCCGGCTGGCCCGCGACCAGGCCTCGGCGGGCCGGATGTCCGCCGTCGTCCAGGGCTCCGGCTACTGTTTCGGCGCCGCGGCTCCCACCCTGCTGGGCTTCGTGCACGGCATCTCGGGCTCGTGGACCGGGCCCCTGCTGATGATCCTGGGCTCGGTGGCCCTGTTCATCCTGGGCTGCGCGCTGTCCCTGCGCCACATCCCGAAGGCGCACTGACCTCACTGAGCCCGGCCGGGCACCCCGGGTGAACGGACACTTGAGGCCCATGTTTTGTGGAAAACATGGGCCTCAAGTGTCCGCTCGACGCCGTTGTCGGGGACGGGGAGGGTCTTCCGTTGCCGGGCTGCCGCCCCGGATTTCGGGGTGCCTGTTGCGAAGGGCGTGGCAGCCCGGCGGACGGAATTCTTGCTGGGCCCGGGTGCGGACGCCGTAGGCGGCGCCCGCGCCGGGCCGGGCGGCTAGACGGCCACGAGGTCCTCGCAGTTGGCTGCGGTGTCGGCGCTGTCGCGGGCTTCGTGCAGGAAGCGGTCGTAGGCCGGCAACGTCAGGAAGGCGGGGAACTCGTTGCCGAGCGTGACCTCCTCGAAGATGTCCCTGGCATCGGCGAAGCGGTCGCCCTCGAAGCGTTCCAGCTTGGCGAACTCCTCATCCAGCATGTCCTCCACCCACTCGCGGGTGATAACGTCGCCCGCGTCCGTGATGGCGCGGGAGAAGATCCACTGCCACAGCTGCGAGCGGGAGATTTCCGCGGTGGCGGCGTCCTCCATCAGGTTGTGGATGGCCACCGCGCCGTTGCCGCGCAGCCAGGACTCGATGTAGCGGATGCCCACCTCGATGTTGTTCCGCACGCCCTGCTCGGTGATCGTGCCCGTGGTGGAGGAGATGTCAATCAGTGCGCGGTCATCCGGCGTGACATCCTCGCGGAGGCGGTCCAGCTGGTTCGGACGGTCGCCGAGGACGCCGTCGAACACCTCGCGGCACACCGGCACCAGGTCCGGGTGCGCCACCCAGGAGCCGTCGAAGCCGTCGGCCGCCTCGCGGGTCTTGTCGGCGCGCACCTTCTCGAACGCGATGGCGTTGGCTTCCTCGTCCTTGCGGTTGGGGACGGCCGCGGCCATGCCGCCAATCGCCATGGCGCCGCGCTTGTGGCAGGCCCGCACCAGTTGTTCGGTGTAGGCCCGCATGAACGGCTGCGTCATGGTGACCTGGCCGCGGTCCGGCAGGACAAAGCGCGGTCCGCGGGTGCGGAAGTTCTTGATCAGCGAGAAGATGTAGTCCCAGCGGCCGGCGTTCAGGCCCGCGGCGTGCTCGCGCAGTTCGTAGAGGATCTCCTCCATCTCGAACGCGGCCGTGATGGTCTCGATCAGCACCGTGGCGCGGATGGTGCCCTGCGGGATCCCCAGCAGGTCCTGGGCCAGGACGAAGATGTCGTTCCACAGCCGCGCCTCGAGGTGGTTCTCGATCTTCGGCAGGTAGAAGTACGGCCCCTTGCCCTGGGCGATCAGGCGGCGGGCGTTGTGGAAGAAGTACAGGCCGAAGTCCACAATGCCGCCAGCCACCGGGGCGCCGTCGATGAGCATGTGCTTCTCCGGCAGGTGCCAGCCGCGGGGCCGGACCACGATCGTGGGCAGTTCCTCGGCAGCGCGGAGCTTGTACTCCTTGCCTTCCGGGGAGGTGAAGTCGATCCGGTGCTCCAGCGCGTCGGTGAGGTTCAGCTGGCCCTGGATGACGTTGCGCCACGTCGGGGTGGAGGAGTCCTCCATGTCAGCGAGCCACACCTTGGCGCCGGAGTTCAGCGCGTTGATGGTCATCTTCTTGTCCACCGGGCCGGTGATCTCGACCCGGCGGTCGGTCAGTCCCGGTGCCGGGGGAGCGACGCGCCATTCCGGGTCGTTGCGGATGGACTCGGTCTCGGGGAGGAAACGCGGGTCCTGCCCCTTGCTGATCTGCTGGCGGCGTTCCTGCCGGGCCCGCAACAGCTCCTGCCGGCGCTCCGCCGTCGCCCGGTGCAGCTTGGCAACAAAAGCCAGCGCGTCCGGAGTCAGAACCTCGCCCTGCCGGCAAATCGGCTGTGCGGTCAACGTAACCCCGTTGATAGTGAAGTTGTCAGTGAAGCTGTTCATTTCAATCTCTCCTTAGAGAAGAAGCAAGGTCGACGGCGAATGGTGACTCAAGCGCGAGGCCAAAGGTGCCGGGATTGCGGCAGCCTGCGTAAAAGGGGCCCTGTGTCCGGGCCCGTCCTCGCTCAGCGAGGTCGGACCCGGACGCGGGGAATAGCAGGCAGGGCAATGCCGGACCGAAGGCCGGATGCAAGGCCGCCGTCGTGAGTTAGTGGAACTGGCCTTCTTCTGTGGATCCCACGAGGGCCAAAGTGGATGCGTTCGGGTTGAGCGCGGTGGCGATGTCGTCGAAGTAGCCGGTGCCGACTTCGCGCTGGTGCTTAGTGGCGGTGTAGCCGCGGGCTTCGGAGGCGAATTCCTTTTCCTGCAGCTCGACGTAGGCGCTCATGCCTTCCCGGGCGTAACCGTGGGCGAGGTCGAACATCGAGTAGTTCAGGGCGTGGAAGCCGGCCAGGGTGATGAACTGGAAGGTGAAGCCCATGGCGCCGAGTTCACGCTGGAACTTCGCAATCGTGGCGTCGTCGAGGTGCTTGCGCCAGTTGAACGACGGCGAGCAGTTGTACGAAAGCATCTGGTCCGGGAAATCGGCCTTGACCGATTCAGCGAACTTGCGGGCCAGCTCCAGGTCCGGGGTGCCGGTTTCCATCCAGATGAGGTCGGAGTACGGGGCGTAGGCCTTGGCCCGGGCGATGCAGGGTTCGATACCGTTGCGGACCTTGTAGAAGCCCTCGGCGGTCCGTTCGCCCGTGATGAATTCCTGGTCGCGCTCGTCGACGTCGGAGGTGATCAGGGTGGCTGCCTCGGCGTCGGTGCGGGCGATGACGACCGACGGTGTGCCGGCGACGTCGGCGGCGAGACGGGCGGCGTTCAGCGTCCGGACGTGCTGCTGGGTGGGGATCAGGACCTTGCCGCCAAGGTGGCCGCACTTCTTCTCCGAGGCGAGCTGGTCTTCCCAGTGCACGCCCGAAGCGCCGGCCTGGATCATCGACTTCATCAGTTCGTACGCGTTCAGCGGTCCGCCGAAGCCGGCTTCGGCGTCGGCCACGATCGGCACCATCCAGTCCTCGACGGTCTGGATGCCTTCGGAGAACTCGATCTGGTCAGCGCGGAGCAGGGCGTTGTTGATGCGGCGGACCACCGTGGGAACGGAGTTGGCCGGGTACAGGGACTGGTCCGGGTAGGTGTGGCCGGAATTGTTGGCGTCGGCGGCAACCTGCCAGCCGGAGAGGTAGATGGCGCGGAGGCCGGCCTTGACCTGCTGCACGGCCTGGTTGCCGGTCAGGGCGCCGAGGGCGTTGGTGTACTTGCCCTCCTTGTGCTCCTCCGTGAGCTGCTTCCACAGCTTCTCGGAGCCGCGGCGGGCCAGCGTGTGTTCTTCGGAGACGCGGCCGCGGAGGCGGACGACGTCGGACGCCGAGTAATCCCGAGTGACACCTTCCCAGCGCGGGTTGGCAGCCCACTCGAGCTCCAGGGCGGCGGCCTGCTCTGTTGTGTCCTGGCCGGCCGGCTGCTGGGTGGGCTCAAATGCTGCAGTCATCTTTGTCTCCTTGATGGGTCCCGGCCCGCCAGTCTGCGTCTCTGCAAGTCCTGGCGGGTTGTTCCGAGGTAGTGAATCTTTCTGTGAGATCTACTTTTCTTTACTTTCAAGGGGGTTTCTAGGGGAAATCTATGGAAAGAAATGCACTTCTTCCCGTATTCTCAAGAAATGCATCCAAGCAGCTGGAACCGTCAGGCAGTACCGCCGTCCCACCCCGCCGAACCAGAGGTGGATGTCATCAGCATGGGCCGAAGGGTCCGGCATCTGCGCAAGGCGGCCGGGCTCACGCTCGATGACCTCAGCGCCACGGTCGGAACGGCCCCCAGCCAGCTGAGCCTGATCGAGAACGGCAAGCGTGAGCCCAAACTCGGCCTGCTCCAGCAGCTTGCTGCTGCGCTTGGCGTCAGCATCGACGAGCTGCTCGGCGCCGAACCGCCGAACCGGCGTGCGGCCCTGGAGATTGAGCTGGAGCGTTACCAGCGCAGCCCCATTTACGAGTCCCTGAAGCTGCCCAAGATCCGCATCAGTTCAAGGCTGCCGATGGACGTGCTGGAGTCCATGGTGGGGCTGCAGCATGAGCTGGAACGCCGCCTCAACGAGCAGGTCGCGACGCCGGAAGAGGCCCGGCGCGCCAACGGTGAACTGCGGGCCATGATGCGGGAGCGGAACAATTACTTCCCGGAATACGAGGCGGAGGCGCAGAAGGTGCTGGCGTCGGTGGGCCACACGTCCGGCCCGCTGTCCCACCATGTCATCGCCGACATCGCCGGGCACCTTGGCTTCAGCCTGCACCATGTGGGCGACCTGCCGCATTCCACCCGCTCGGTGACGGACCTCAAGAACCGCCGAATTTACCTCACGCAGAACGCCCGGAGCGACCACGACCCCCGATCGGTGCTGCTGCAGGCCCTGGGCCACTACGTGCTGGGCCACCAGACGCCCACCAACTACGGCGACTTCCTGATGCAGCGCGTCGCCACCAACTACTTCGCCGCCGCGCTGCTGCTGCCGGAGCAGGCCACCGTGGAGTTCCTGCAGAAGGCCAAGGCGGCCAAGGAAATCGCGGTGGAGGACATTAGGGACGCGTTCGCCGTGTCCTACGAGACCGCGGCGCACCGCTTCACCAACCTCGCCACGCAGCACCTGGACCTGCGCACGCACTTCCAGAAGACGCACAAGAGCGGCATCATCTACAAGGCATACGAGAACGACGGCGTGACGTTCCCGCAGGACCACACCGGCGCCATCGAGGGCCAGCCCTCGTGCAAGAACTGGACCTCCCGGGTGGTGTTCGACGTGCCGGACAAGTTCAGCGCCTACAACCAGTACACCGACACCCCGGCCGGGACCTACTGGTGCACGGCCCGGACGGAGCGTTCCGCCAACGGGGAGTTCTCGCTCTCGGTGGGGGTGCCCTACGCGCAGGTCAAGTGGTTCCGCGGCCGCGACACCACGGAGCGCTCCAAGTCGACCTGCCCGGACGAGAGCTGCTGCAAGCGTCCGCCGGCCGCCCTCGCCTCCGAGTGGGCCGGCAACGCCTGGCCCTCGGCCCGCGCCCACTCGCACCTGCTTGCCGCGATGCCGCCCGGCGCCTTCCCCGGCGTGGACGAGACCGAGGTCTACTCCTTCCTGCAGGCGCACTCCGGGAACTGAGTTCGACGGGACCGGGCACTCTCCCTCAGGTCCGTCGGGCTGGGGGGAGCGTTCGGTGGTTTGGTTGCCGAACCTGTGGGAGCGTTTTCTGGGCGTGGCTGACAGGCGCGCAGACTATATTGGCCAGTGTCAGCTCATCGATCCATCTCGCGGGAGCGTGCACCCATGGCCAAGGAACTTGCCACCCAGCTTGTCGAACAACTCCAGGCTGCCGGCGTGCAGCGGATTTACGGGATTGTTGGCGACAGCCTCAATCCGATCGTCGACGCCGTCCGGAAGACCGGCGGGGCCGCGAAGGGCGGGATCGACTGGATCCACGTCCGGCACGAGGAGGCCGCAGCGTTCGCCGCCGCCGCGGAAGCCCAGCTGACCGGCAAGCTCGCGGTCTGTGCCGGGTCCTGCGGGCCCGGCAACCTGCACCTGATCAACGGCCTGTACGACGCCAACCGCTCCGGCGCCCCGGTGCTCGCCATCGCCTCGCACATCCCGAGCAAGCAGATCGGCAGCAGCTTCTTCCAGGAAACCCACCCGGACCGGCTCTTCAACGAGTGCTCGGTGTACTCCGAGCTCGTCAGCACGGCCGAGCAGGCGCCGCGGGTGATGCACAGCGCCATCCAGCACGCCGTCGCGCTCCGCGGCGTCGCCGTCGTGACCCTGCCTGGCGACATTGCCGGGCTGGAGGCGACCGCCGAAACCCCGGCGCCGGCAGCCTTCCGGCCGGCCGCAATGGTGCCGGACCCCGCCAGCGTGCGGGAACTGGCGGACGCCATCAACGACGCCGGTAAGGTCGCCATCTTCGCCGGGGCCGGCGTCGACGGCGCGCACGACGAGGTGATCGCGCTGGCCGAACTCCTCGCCGCGCCGATCGGTCACTCGCTGCGCGGCAAGGACTTCATGCAGTACGACAACCCCTACGACATCGGCATGACCGGGCTGCTCGGCTACGGCGCCGCGGCCGAGGGGATCGAGGACGCGGACCTGCTGATCCTGCTCGGCACCGACTTCCCCTACGACCAGTTCCTGCCCGGGACCCGGACGGCGCAGGTGGACCGGGCCGCGCAGAACCTGGGCCGGCGGACCGACGTCGACGTCGCCGTGCACGGCGACGTGCTTCCGACGCTGACTGCGCTGATGCCGTTGCTGAAGCCGAAGAAGAGCCGCCGCTTCCTTGACGCGATGCTCAAGAAGCACGACCGGCTGATGAACAAGGCCGTCGGGGCGTACACCCGCAGGGTCGAGAAGACCGAGCCGATCCACCCGGAGTACGCGGCCTCGCTGCTGGACCAGGTGGCGGCCGAGGACGCGGTCTTCACGGCGGACACGGGCATGTGCAATGTCTGGACCGCGCGGTACATCAACCCTCTGGGCACCCGGCGGCTGATCGGCTCGTACCTGCACGGCTCCATGGCCAACGCGCTGCCGCACGCCATCGGGGCCCAGCTCGCATACCCGGGACGCCAGGTGGTTTCGGTCTCCGGCGACGGCGGGCTCTCGATGTTGCTGGGGGAGCTGATCACCGTCGCGGCGCACCGGCTTCCGGTCAACGTGGTGGTCTTCAACAATTCCACCCTGGGCATGGTCAAGCTGGAGATGCTGGTGGACGGGCTGCCCGATTTCGGCGTCGACGTCCCGGACGCCAACTATGCGGAGGTCGCCCGCGCCCTGGGGTTCCACGCCGTCCGCGTCACGGATCCGTCCCGGATCGAGGCCGCCTACCGGGAGGCGTTCGCGCACCCCGGACCCTCGCTCGTGGAGCTGATCACCGATCCCAAGGCACTCTCGATCCCGCCGAAGATCAAGGGCGCGCAGATCCTGGGCTTCGCCACGGCGATGTCCAAGGTGGTGCTGAACCGGGGAGCCGGCGAGGCCGTGAGCATGGCCCGAAGCAACCTGCGCAACATCCCTCGGCGCTGACGGGCCCTCGCGGACCCGTGGCCCGCCTCCGTTTCGACGGTTCCGTGCAGGTTCGACGCTGGGACGCATCGAGTGGGCGGGGAACCGTCGAAATGGCCAAGGGCTAGCGCGGGGCGGCCCCCCGCTGGTTGACTGGCCGTAGGCGGATCCTCGCCGTTTTACGCGGTGGTACAGGCCTTGGGGGCGCGATGAAAAAGAAGATTCCGGCACGCATTATTGCTTCCGCGGCGGTCATGGCGCTGGTCCTCTCGGCCTGTGCGGCCTCGCCGCCGGCGCTGTTGAAGGCCGACGGCGTCGAACGCGTTTCGGTGGACCGCGCCGCCTACCCGGCCGAGTTGGCTCAGCTCCGGGCGTCGGCGCGGAAACTGGGCGCAGCACTCCTCGCGGACGGCGGGGAGGCCGGAAACGGCAACGTGGTCTCGTCCCCGGGCAGCCTGCTGATTGCCCTGGCCATGCTGCGGACAGGTGCGACCGGGGCAACGGCCGCCGAGATGGACAATGTCCTGGGCCTCCCCGCCCAGCACCGCGACGAAGCCCTGGATTCGCTGCTCTCTTCCCTGGAAGCCTTCGACGGCGACCCCGGCTCGGTGGACGAGAAGAATCCGCCCCGCCGGCCGGTCCTGCACACCGCCAACGGCCTGTTCGTGGACAAAGGTGTGCCCACCGGAGAGGGGTACCTGCGTTCCCTGGCCCGGTACTACGGCACCGGCGTGTACCCGGTGGACTTTCAGGATGAGGACACCACTAAGCCGGCAATCGACGCCTGGGTGAACAAGAACACCGGAGGCCGGATCAAGAAAGCGCCTGCGGAGTACAGCAAATACAACACCTTCAGCGTGCTCAACTCGGTGTACTTCGCGTCTGCCTGGAAGGTGCCCTTCGACCCGGCGGACACCGCAGACCGTCCCTTCACGACGGCGGCCGGCCGGCAGGTATCGGTACCCACCATGTCCGGCGTCCAGGATCTCCCCTTTGCCCAGGGAAACGGCTGGCAGGCCGTCGATCTTCCCTATGCCGAGGGCTTCGTGATGCGCCTGGTACTGCCGGATTCCGGAGCTCCCGGCACCGGGGTGCCATACCTTGCCGAGGCTGCGCGGGCCCTTGACGCGGCCGCCCCGTCGCCCACCCAGCTTTCCCTCCCGCAGTGGAACCAGAAGAGCATTTTCGAGTTGCGCGAGGTCTTCGCCAGCCTCGGCCTGCGGGAGACGCTCCAAACCGAGACGGACTTCAACTCAATCCAGCGTGGCCTCAAGATCACGCAGGCCGGCCAGTCCGCCAACATCACCGTGGCGGAAAAGGGCACGATTGCCGCCGCCGTGTCCCAGGTCAACGCGGAGGCGGTGAGCGGCGCCGCTTTCACGCACACGATCCGTTTTGACCGGCCGTTCGTCTACGAAATCGTCCACGTCGAGACCGGGCTGCCGCTGTTCATGGGCCGGGTGTCCGACCCCAGCCAATCATGAGGCGCTCGCTCAGATTCTGCCGGTCAATATCGACCGACTCCTCAATCAGTGAGGGAGCGGCTGTTCGGTAGCCGCCGGACCTGAGGGAGCGTCGTCGGCTAGCGCGGGCCGCCCTGCCAGAGTGCGTCGAACGGCGCGCCCGAGGCCACCCGGTTCCGGATCCCCGCAGTGACAAAGTCTTTCGCCGTGCGGGCGGCCTCCAGCGGCGTCGCGCCCTTGGCAAGCTCCGCGGTCACGGCGGCGGCCAGCGAACAGCCGGCGCCGGAAACGGCGACCTCGCCCACCTTCGGGGCGGAGAGGACCTCCAGCGTCTCGCCGTCGTAGTAGACGTCGACGGCGTCGGGCCCGGCCAGGCGCACGCCGCCCTTGGCGAGCACCGCGGCGCCGCTGAGTTCGTGGATGCGGACGGCCGCGGCCTTGAGCGAGTCGACGTCGGTGATCTCCAGCCCGGAGAGCGACTCGGCCTCAAAGTGGTTCGGTGTGACGAAGGTGGCCAGCGGCAGGATCTGTGCCTTGAGCGCCTGGTCGGTGTCCAGGGCGTGGCCCGGCTCCTGGCCCTTGCAGATCAGCACCGGGTCCAGCACCACGTTCCGGAACGCAGAGTCGGCCAGCGCCGACGCCACCGTGGAAATCGTCGCCGGGCTGCCCAGCATGCCGATCTTCACCGTGTCCAGCACGGACGGCGCGCCGGACGCGGCGCCGTACGCCGCCGTCGTCGCCTCCAGCTGGTCGGCGATGACCTGCTGGTCCACCGCGACGAAGCGGTGGTTCCAGTTGTCTTTCGGGTCGAAGGACACGATGCAGGTCAGGTTCGCGATGCCGAAGACGCCGAGTTCCTGGAAGGTCTTCAGGTCCGCCTGCGCGCCGGCGCCGCCGGTGGCCTCGGAGCCGGCGATGGTCAGGGCGACGGCGGGGTAGGCGCTGGCGTCGGAGGTCACGTTGTCCACGGCGTAAGAAGTCATGGACCCATCCTGCCACTCGGGGAAAACGGGCCGCATTGTGCGTATGACCAATATGACCAAAACCCGAGTGTTCTGGATCACGGGAACTAAGGTGGCGGACGGTGTTGCTCTCTTGCGACGCCGGATCCAGGAAGGTTCATTGATGAGCACCCAACTGTCCGAAGCGGCCCAGACCCGAAAAGCCGTCGGCAACATCCTCAAAGGCTCGGCCGGCAACCTCGTCGAGTGGTACGACCTCTACGTCTACACAGTCTTCGCGGCTTACTTCCAGTCGCACTTCTTCAACTCCAAGGACGAGCTCCAGGCCGGCCTCGAGGCGATGGCGGTCTTCTCGACGTCGTTCCTGATGCGCCCGATCGGCGCCTGGTTCTTCGGCCGCTACGCGGACCGCAAGGGCCGCAAGGCCGCGCTGACGCTGAGCGTGACGATGATGTCCGCCGGTTCCTTCGCTATTGCGGTGCTCCCCACCCAGCAGCAAATCGGCCTGTGGGCAATGATCCTGCTGGTCCTCATCCGCGTGATCCAGGGTTTCTCGGTGGGCGGCGAGTACGGCACCAGCGCCACCTACATGTCCGAGGCCGCCACCACCAAGCGCCGCGGCTTCTTCTCCAGCTTCCAGTACGTCACGCTGATCGGCGGCCAGATGCTGGCCCTGCTGGTCCTGGTCATCCTGCAGAACGTTATGCCCAAGGGCGACTTGGGCGAGTGGGGCTGGCGGATCCCGTTCGCGATCGGCGGCGTCGCGGCCCTCGTGGTGCTCTGGCTCCGGCGTTCCATGGAGGAGACCGTCTCGGCCGAACAGATCGAGGCCGCAAAGGCCCCCGCGGTGGCCGGTCAGGCGCAGCCGGGCACCATGAAGCTGCTGTTCACCAGCTACTGGAAGCCGCTGATGATCTGCATCGGCATCACGCTCGGCGGCACGGTGGCGTTCTACACGTACACGAACTTCATCCTGAAGTTCATGAATGACACCTCGGGCATCGCCAAGACCGACACCTCGGTGATCAACTTCTGGGCGCTGTTCATCTTCATGCTGCTCCAGCCGGTCTACGGCATCATCTCGGACAAGGTGGGCCGCAAGCCGCTCCTGCTCTGGTTCGGCATCACCGGCGTCCTCTTCACGTGGCCGCTGCTTTCCGCCCTGGCCGGCACCAAGGATCCGCTCACGGCGTTCCTGCTGATGATGGGCGGCCTGCTGATCGTGGGCGGGTACACGTCCATCAACGCCCTGGTGAAGGCCGAGCTGTTCCCCGCGTCCATCCGCGCCCTCGGCGTCGGGCTGGGCTACGCGATCGCCAACTCGCTCTTCGGCGGCACCGTCCCGCTGATCGGCGCGGCGCTGCAGAAGGCCGGCCAGGAAGAACTGTTCTTCACCTACGTCACAGTGGCCATCGCCATCTCGCTGCTGGTCTACATCTTCGCGCTGAAGAACAAGAAGTCCACGCACCTGGACCACGAACAGGGCCACGCCTGGGAGCCCGCGGCTGCCCGTGAGGACGACGGCAAGGATCTCGTGGACGCCTCGCGCCGCTAGGGTTCCGAACGCTACCCTGGCGCCGTTTCGACGGTTCCCTGCCGATTCGACGCTACGCAGCGTCTTGTCCGCAGGGACCGTCGAAACGGCGCACCGCGGACGACGGCGGGCTGCCGGCTTCTGGACTTCGGTCCGGACCCGGCGGCCCGCCGTCGTCGTTAACGTCGGCGCTGCGACTGCGGGGGCGGCCGCCGGGGGTGCGGCGGGCAGGTGCGAGAATGGAGGCGGGTCCGGGCGAGTGCAGCCGGGGCCCTCCAGTGCTAATACAGCCGGCCGACCCGCCCGTTCACGCGAACCGGGCCGCCGAGCGAACCACTACGAATGGAACACCCATGACTTCCGCCAAGACCTTTCCGGCTGCCGCCCCGCCGAAGTTCGCCTCGATCGGTTCCCCATACTTCGGCATCATGCTGGCCGTCATGGCCGTGGTGCTGATCCTGTCCAACATCGGCGCCTCCAAGGGCGTGGCGATCGGCCCGATCATCACCGACGGCGGGTTCTTCCTCTTCCCGCTGGCCTACATCCTGGGCGATGTCATCAGCGAGGTCTACGGCTTCAAGGTGGCGCGCAAGGCGATCATCACCAGCTTCGCACTGTCAGCTTTCGCGTCCCTCTGCTACTGGGTCATCATCGCGCTGCCCGGCTTCGATGACGAGTATGGGGCCGCCAAGCAGTCCGCGCTGGAAGGCGCCCTGGGCCCGGTCCCGCAGATCGTGCTCGCCTCCCTGCTGGCCTTTTTCGCCGGCCAGACGATCAATTCCTGGATCCTGGTAAGGATGAAGGCCCGGACGGGGGAGAAGTCCCTGTGGGCCCGCATCATGGGGTCCTCCGTGGCCGGCGAGTTCGTGGACACGCTGATCTTCTGCAGCATCGCTGCCTCCGTGATTGGAATTACCGACGCAGCGATGTTCGTGAACTACGTCCTCGTTGGATTCCTCTACAAGACGCTCGTGGAGTTCGCCTTCGTGCCGCTGACCACGCTCGCCATTGGCTGGGTGAAGAAGCGCGAACCCAGCTACGGGACTGTCTAGCTCCGCCCGCAACATCCCCCGTGTCGACGGTCGCGAGCCCACTCGACGCTGAGAAGCGTCTAGCCGGGAGCGGACCGTCTAAACGGCGCGGAATCAGCCCCGGCGCCGCGGTTCAGCGCCCGCAGGACCCGGTATTTGAACTCCACCTCGTTGAACAGGTGCTTCCACTCGATTCGGAGGAACGTCCAGCCCTGCTCCGTCAGCGCCTTCTCGCGCTGCCGCTCCGCGAATAGGACCTCTCCGGTGGGCCGGTAGTCGAAGTACTTGCTCTTGCCGTCGAACTCGAGGGCAACCTTGCGCTCGGGCCAGGCTAGGTCCAGCCGGTATTCCCCGAGCGGCGTCAGAACGCTGTACTGCAGCTCGGGCGGCGCAATCCCGATCCGGTGCAGCAGTTCCCTCGTCAGGCTCTCTCCGGCTGATTCGGAGCGAGGATCGGCCAACTCGAGGGCCCGGCGCAGCGCCAACACTCCGTTACGCCCGGCTAGGGCACCACACTGGGCGCGGATCATGCCGAGATCCGCCCCCAGGCGGGCCGCATGATCAATCAGGATCACAGCCTGCGGCACGGTGAACATCAGGCAGCAATCCACGACCGTGCGTTCCAGGGACGTGCACGGCAATCCGTCCACGAAGCACATCTCGCGGCTTGTCACCCGCCTGGTGTGGGCGACGACGTCGCGCCCGTGCGAAATCCGCGAGGGGCAGCCGTTCTGCGTCAGGTGCACGCGGTCATCGACCCTCCACAGCTGGAGTTCATGGAGGCTGGCACCTGAGATGTGGCTGTACACGAAGCCTCCCGCCGACGTCGTCAGCGTTCCGAGCGCATGCGCCGAAATCAGCTGCCGACGTCGGGCCGGGGCATCAAGGCCCCGCCACCACTCGCCGCGGGCGTAGCAGCCACGGCGCAGCCGGACGAGGGTTCCGTCCCGGACGTGCCTGGCAATGGCCCGGGAATTTCGTCCGGATGCCAAAAGCTGGTCCGTGCGCCAGAGGGTCCCGTCGTCGGGAAGTTTGGTGGGCATGGGACCAGCTTTGGCCAACCGGCCGGCTCGCTCCAGAGCGCCGTGGGGTTATGTGGACAACGCCGTTTCGACGGTTCCCTGCGCTAAGGCTGCTTGGTTACATCGAGCACGCAGGGAACCATCGAATCGGCCCGGATCGTCGAAACGGCCAGGACCATCGAAACGGCGAAGGCCGGGCGGTCCGTCAGGCCTTGAGCGTCCCGTCGAGGAGCTCGCGAAGCTCGCGGAAATGCCGTTCCGTGGCCTCCGGGTGGAACGCAGAGGTGTCCGCCATCGAATAGCCGTGGGGTGCCCCCGCGTAGACCTCGTTGGCAGCCTTCAGGCCCGCCGCGTCCAAGGCCGCACCGAGACGGGCAACGGCGTCGGTATCCATGCTCCGATCATGATCGGCGTGGCCGAAGACGAACCGGGCACGGGCGTTGCCGAGTCCCAGGTGGGGGCTGTCGGGCTCGTCGGTCGCCAGGCCGCCGCCGTGGAAGCCGCCGCAGGCAGCCACAGCGTCCGGGTGTGCGGTGGCGGTGCGGACAGCAAGCCGGGCGCCCATGCAGTAGCCGGTGACGCCGACCGGGCCGGGGGCGACGCCATCCAGACCGCCCAAGGCCGCCAGCCACGCGTCGATGTCCGGCAGGGCTTTGTCCGTGGTGAGGCGGCCGACCCGCGGGAAGGCGGCTGCGCCTGCCGCCTCGCGTCCCTCCGGCGTGGTCATGTCCAGGTCCGGGGCCAGTTCGGCAACCGTTCCTTCGCGGTAGAAGACGTTCGGGGCCAGGACAACGTAGCCCCAGTCGGCGATGCGCTGCGCCATGTCCTGGATGCGGGGGCGCAGGCCGAAGGCGTCCATGTACAGGATGACGCCCGGGAACGGGCCCTCACCGGTGGAGGGGCGGGCCACCAGGGCCTCGGCTGTACCGTCTGCGGCGGGAATCTCGATAAACATCCGGCCAGCCTATCCGACGCCATTTAGACGGTTCCCTGCGCGTTCGACGTTTACCCGCGTCGAACGCGCGGGGAACCGTCGAAACGGCCGAAGGAGGGACGGGGGCGCGGCCGGAGCGGGAGCCTAGGAGTAATACCGGCCCAGGGTCTCGGCCTTGAATTCGAAGAAGGTGCCGGCCTCGATGGCGAGGCGGGCGTCGTCGACCATTTTCACCACGAAGCGCTCGTTGTGGATCGAGATCAGGGTGGCCGAGACCATCTCCTTGGCCTTGAACAGGTGATGGATATAGGCCCGCGAGTAGTTCAGGCAGGCGTAGCAGTCGCAGCCTTCCTGCAGCGGACCAAAATCGCGTTTGTACATGGCGCCGGAGAGGTTGTACCGGCCGGTGGGGTGGTAGAACGCCGAGTTGCGGGCCACCCGGGTGGGGGAGACGCAGTCGAAGGTGTCCGCGCCGTTTTCGATCGCGGTGAAAATGTCGTCGGGCTCGGAGATGCCCAGCAGGTGCCGCGGCTTGTTCTCCGGCAGTTCCTCGTTGCACCAGCGCACGATCGTGCCCAGGTTTTCCTTCTCCAGCGCCCCGCCGATGCCGAAGCCGTCGAAGTTCATGGCGCCGAGGTCCCGGCAGGCCTTGCGGCGCAGGTCCTCGTACTGGGCGCCCTGGATCACGCCGAACAGCGCCTGGTAGGGTTTCCCGGCACGCTCGGAGGTGAGCCGGAAGTGCTCGGTGATGCAGCGTTCGGCCCAGCGGCGGGTGCGCTCCAGGGACTCCTCTTGGTAGCCGCGGGAGTTCTGCAGCGTGGTCAGCTCGTCGAAGGCGAACATGATGTCCGCGCCGATCTGGTGCTGGACGTTCATCGAGATCTCGGGGCTGAACCGGTGCCGGTCGCCGTTGAGGTGGCTCTTGAACCAGACGCCCTCCTCGTCCACGTGGGCCAGGCGTTCCTTGCCGGGCGCGACGGCGTCGTCCGGGCCGGAGTGGTCCACCGACTTCATGTCGATGACCTTCTTGAACCCGGACCCCAGGCTCATCACCTGGAAGCCGCCCGAGTCCGTGAACGTGGGGCCGCGCCAGTTCATGAAGGCGCCCAGCCCGCCGGCCTCGTCCAGGACGTCCGCGCCGGGCTGCAGGTACAGGTGGTAGGCGTTGGCCAGCACGGCCTGCGCGCCGAGATCGGCGACGGCCTCGGGCAGCACGGACTTCACCGTGGCCTTGGTTCCGACGGCGATGAACGCCGGCGTCTGGATCTCCCCGTGCGGGGTGGCGATGGTGCCGGTGCGGCCCAGGAATTCCCCGCCGTTCGCCGCCACCTGCGCGCCCGACGGCGCACACGTTTCGCTCAAGCGCTTGCCCACCCGGAAGGAAAACTCGGATTGCCGGGCAGGCAGCGGGGCGGAGGGGGCGGGTTCAGGATTCGCTGGCACCGTTCAAGTGTGCCAGCTAACACCGCGGAACCCTTAGTGCAGCGGGTCCGATGTGGGGTAGTTCTCAGCGCGCCAGCTGTCCCAGTAGTTGCGGATGGCCTCCATCTGGTGGGCGCCGAGCTCGTAGGTGGAGACGATCACCAGGGAGCCGCCGTCGGGCCGGACCTCGGGGATGGCGGGCTGGTCCGCCACGATGACGAGGCCGTCGCCGTGTTCGGCGTACCCGTGCACGGTCAGGCCCACCTGGTGGTTGCTCCGGAACCAGACCTTCCCGGCAATCTCCTCCCCGGTGGCCAGGGTCAGCGAGTACGGCTCGCCCGGCGCGGGCACATCGGCCAGGCCCAGCTTGTCGATCGCGGAGCCACCCGTCCCGGGCACCGAGAAGAAGAACGTCCGCCGGTTGCCGTGCGGGTGGCGCTCGAGGGCGAAACGGAGCTGGTGCAAAAAGGTCAGCCAGCCCTGGGTGATGTCCTCGTCCCAGGCCGCCCACTCCGAATTGTGGTCGATCGCCGCGCGCGTCACGCTGACCTCCGTGCCGGCGGGGACCGGTTTGAGGGTGAAGATGTCGCCGCCGTCGACGACGAGCGACGAGTGGTCCGCGCTCTCGACCACGTTGGGGCTGAAGTAGATCGCGTTGATCTCGGCGGCCTGGTCGTCGGCCTCCCAGCCGTGCCACTGGGCCACCTTCGCGGGTTCGCGCAGCATCGTCCAGACCTGCGGCGCGTCAGAGTTGATCACCACGCTGAGATTGTTCGTCATGGGGCTGAATTTACCCCGCCCGGCCCTGCCCGGGTAGGGCCAAACGCCCACCGATCGGCGTCCCGGGCGGGCCGCGTTCCGCCGGCGCGCTCAGCCGCGGACGGACTCGAGTTCGTTGCTGATCCGGCGTTCTATTTCCGGGCCTCCGATGGTCTGCGAGCCGCCGTGCGCGCGCAGGAAGAGGAGCGCCTCAAGCCGCAGCAAACGCCACTCCCGCTCCGCATCCGGGTTGGCGTTGTCGATGGCGCGGAAGATTTCCTTGTCGTACAGGTTTGGCTCGTTGAGTGAGCGCTGGCGCACCTTGGCGTTTATCCGCGACTTAAACGGGTCCGTCTCCATGGCGTCCGGCGCCCGCAGGAACTTCTCATAGACGGCCGCGCGTTCGTCTTCCCCGCGCTGGCGGCAAATGTAGCTGGCCAGCGCCAGAGACGCTTCCACCGACGCCCAGCGGCCCGGGTTCCCGTCGAAGGGCAACACGTTGAGCAGGTCCGCGACGGCGAGGGCGTTGTCGGCGTCCTTGAGCACGACGAACAGTTCATGCGCCAGATCGCTGAGGTCCTTGAGGCAGCTGCCGGACTTGGTGTTGATGCCCTTGGTGAGCCGGTCGCTAAGCAACAACACGCCCAGCGCATCGGGGTGCGCCTCGGCCGCGGCCTCCACTACGGACTCCGGAGTTCCCTCCGCGATCGGGATCAAGGCCAGGTCCGCCTCGCTCGGTCCACTGACGGCCGGCGGAACCACCGGCGGCGGCGGGACGACGACGGCGGACGGCGACGTCGGGCTGCCGTCCTCCGCGGGACGGGGCGGGACCACCTGCAGTTCCGGGCCGGCGTCGTCCGCGGAGGGAGCGGCGGGTTCGCCGGAGGCGGTCTCCGGAGCATCGTCGTCCTGGCGGCCGGCGTCGTCCACAGGGGACAGCTCCGCGGCCTCGGTCGGGGCGTCCCGGACCCGGACCACGGAGCCGGCGGCGATCCGCAGCACTCCGCCCCCGGTGAGGGTGGCGCGGACGATGGCGGGGGAACCGAAATCGTCGTTGTCGACGTCCACACGCTGGATTTCGGCGGTGCGCGTGGCGTCGGGCAGGAGCAGCAGATCCCCGGTCTGCAGAGATCCCGCCTGCCGTTCGCTGTAGTTCAGTGAGGCTGTGGGGTGGGTCATCTGGAGTCCTTAACTTCTCTTTCGGTCCGCTCAACAGTCTACAAAGACCGGCGCGCGAAGTCGGGGACGCCGGGGCGGCCCGGTCGTCCCGGGGGCGGTCCAGCTGCTCCGGGCAGACTCCCTAGTGGCCGACGCCCGCGAACGCCAGTGCCTGGCGGATCAGGGCGCCGCGGCCGCCGCTGAACTCCAGCTGCACGTCCGAGCTCATCACTTCCTCCGGGGTCATCCAGGTCAGTTCCAGGGCGTCCTGCCGCGGAGAGCATTCGCCGGTGACGGGGATGATGTAGGCCAGGGCGACGGCGTGCTGCCGGTCGTCGGTGAAGCCGGTGTGGGACGGGGACGGGAAGTATTCGGCCACCGTGAAAGGGACCGGGCTGATCGGCAGTTGCGGGAAGGCGAGCGGGCCAAGGTCCTTTTCCATGTGGCGCAACAGGGCCGCCCGGATGGTCTCGCGGTACAGCACCCGGCCGGAAACCAGGGACCGGATCATGGTGCCGTCCTCGTCGGCCTGCAGCAGGGTGCCGACCTCGTTCACGAACCCGAGCGGGTCAAGCCGGACCGGAACGGCCTCGACGTAGACCATGGGAAGCCGGCCGCGGGCCTCGAAGAGATCCTCGTCGGAAAGCCAGCCGGGATTGGGGTCGGGGGTGCGAACGTTCATGGTTAAGTTCTACCCCATCCGCGTTCCCCGGGCGTGGTCACCCTGTCTATTCGGACCCGGGGGCCGCGGCGATCCACAGGGCGTGGGGGTGGGCGGCACTGCCGTCCGCATCGGGGTTGCCCACGTGCAGCAGCGGCAGGGCGGCCTCCTCGACCGCCGCAACGTCATGCCCCGCCTCGGCGAGCCGCTCGCGCAGAGCGTCGAGGTCGCCGTCGTATTCGAAGGCCAGCCCGGCGCTCCCGGCGCCCGCCGCGGTTCCGGCAGCGGCGCCGACCATCAGGACGCCGCCGTTTTTCGCCGTGAACGCCTCCGTTTCGACGATGTCGGGGTCGGCGTAGCCGACACCGGGTGCGCCCGGCACCGGGCGGGGGCGGGCGCCGATGTCGCGCAGGGTCTGGGTCGCCGCCCGCGGATCCTGCGCGAACCAGACGCCGACGACGGCGAGACCCGGCTCCGCCTCCGCAGACGTGGACCAGGTGCCGTCGGACGCGCGCACGGCGGGATCTGCCAGGAAGCTGAACCCATCCGGCGAAGAGACCCGGCACGAGGAACCGTGGTCGGCGTCGATGAGCTCCGCCGTGGTGCCGCCGGCGGCACCGGTCGCGGCACCGGCTTCGTTGGTCCGGCGGGCAAATTCCGCCAGGTCGCCGACCTCGACGCCGAAGGAGGTGGTGCCGTCCTCCGCGGACCCCGCCTCGGCGAAGTGCAGTGCCAGGCGTCCCGCGCCGGCGTCGAACTCCCGCCAGGTGGGCTCGTCGGCGGTCTTTACCATGCCCAGGTCGGTCAGCAGCCGCTCCCACTGATCGAGCCGGGAGGTGAAATGGATGGGGCGGACACGCAGCATTGGTATCTCCCTGATGGTTCGGGGCCGGGAGCACAATGGTGCCATGGCTGCTGAGCTAAGGGAACTGCTGGTGAAAGACGCCGCCGAGTGGCGCGCGTGGCTGGAACAGCACCACGCGGAGAGCCCCGGGGTGTGGCTGGTACTGCACAAGAAGGGCGGCTCGGTTACCGAACTGGACTACGAGGCCGCCCTGCAGGAGGCGCTGTGCTTTGGCTGGATCGACGGGCAGGGCAGGCGCCGGGATGCCGAGACGTCCTTCCAGCGGATGACCCGTCGGGGGCCGAAAAGCGTCTGGTCGGCGCGGAACGTGGAGCGCGTCGGGCGCCTCGAAGCGGCCGGCCGGATGGCCCCCGCCGGGCGCGCTGCCGTCGACAGCGCCAAGGCCGACGGACGCTGGGAGGCGGCCTATGCGGGCCAGGCCGCAGCCGAGGTGCCGGAGGACCTGGCCGCGGCGATCGCGGCGGACCCCCGGGCGCAGGCGATGTTTGCGGTCCTGACGTCGGTGAACCGGTTCGCGCTGATCTACCGGACCAACTCGGTCAAGCAGGCCGCCACCCGGGAGCGGAAGATCGCCGGCTTCGTGGACATGCTCGCACGCTTTGAAACGCCGTACCCGCAAAGCCGGCGGCCGGATCCCGGACCTTCAGCGACTTCCCGGTAACCGTCCGGGAGCCCGACAGCCTGGGGTGGGAAAATAGCCCAATGCCTACCACCCAAAGCGGGCCCTCGCGCGCCGCCGCCCCCACCCAGCGTTCGCAGCGCACGCTGTTCTTTGCCGCCGCAGGCCTGTTGGTGGCCGGCGAGGCCGTGTTCTGGCTCATGCTGGCCGCAGTCCAGACGGACTCGGGGCTCGCGTTGCTCGACGGCGGAGTCCATGACGCCCTGGTGGAGGACCGGTCGCCCCTCGCCACAGGAATCCTGGCTGCCGTCAGCACGGTCACCTCGCCAAGCTGGATGACGGTCATCGGGGGCCTGCTCGCGCTCGGCTGGGCGGTCTGGAAGCGCGAAATCTGGCGGCCGGCGTTGCTCCTCGGAGCCATGGCGGCCGCCTTCGGCGTGTCCACCCTGATCAAACACGAGGTCGCGCGCGGCAGGCCCTCGGCTACGGACTTCCTGATGGGCCCCGACGATGCCCTGTCCTTCCCCTCCGGGCACACCTTTGGTACCGGCGTCTTCCTGCTGGTGCTGGTGTACCTGCTGCTGGGCAGCGCCGGCGCCCGCACGGCGCGGCGTTCGACGGCGGTGCTGGCCTTCTCGGGGGCCGCCCTCGGCACGTTGCTGGTCGCGTTCAGCCGGCTCTACCTCGGCTACCACTGGCTGACGGACGTGGTCGCCTCGCTGGGCCTGGCGGTGGCCGTCACCGGCGTCGTGGTCCTGGTCGATGGCCTGCGCGGCGCCCGGACGGCGGACCCCCGGATGGCGGACCCGGACCAGGCGCCGGCCGCGCCGGCACTTCCGGCCTACCCGGCACTTCAGGCCGAGCCGGGTCTGCCGGCCCGGGCGGAGCAGAGGCCCTAGAACGCTACGCCGAGCGCCTGGGCGAGCACCACCGCGGAGGCTGAGGACCACGCCTGCGGGTGGCAGGAGGCCGGATACGGCACCGCGCGCCCCGACTCGGCCGCGGTGACGCCGGCGAAGAGCTCCGGGAGCCGGTGCCCGAACGACCCCGCGGCGCTCAGCAGGCCCTCGGCCAGCACCCGTGCCTCGGCGGTGAATCCCTCGCTGAGCAGGCCCCTGATCGCGATGGCGGTGTCGTGGCTCCAGACCGAGCCGCAGTGGTAGCTGAAGGGCCAGAATCCCGCCGCGCGCCGGGACAGGGTGTGCAGGCCGTAGCCGGAGAACAGCTCCGGGCTGAGCAGCCGGTCCGCCACGAGCCGCGCCTCCGCGGCGTCCAGGATCCCGGTGCCCAGCAGGTGGCCCATGTTGGAGCCCGGGATGTCCAGCGGTTCGCCGTGGCCGTCGAGCGCCATGGCGGGGAACCGGCCGCCGTCGTCCTGAACCCAAAAGCGCTCGCGGAAGTTGTGTTTCAGCGCCTCGCCGAAGTCGCGCAGCTCCTGGGCCCCGGGTTCGCCGTACGAGTCGAACAGTTCTGCCGTCCCCACGGCTGCCTGGTAGGCGTAGCCCTGCACCTCGGAGAGTGCGATCGGGCCGTCGGCCTGGCGGCCGTCGCGGAACTGCATGGCGTCCCGGGAGTCCTTCCAGCCTTGGTTGCTCAGCCCGTGGCCGGAGGTGTCCTGGTAGCTGAGGAACCCGCCGTTGCCGGAGTCTGCACCGGCCATCCCGGCGGCCAGCAGCCACTGCGCGGCGCGGGCGGCGTTCGGCAGCAGGGCGCGGACCGCGGCGTCGTCGGTGCCGGCGCGGCCCAGCTCGCCGAGCAGGCACAGCCACAACGGGGTGGAGTCCACGGCGCCGAAGTACACCGGGGGCAGCCGCAGGGCCTGGCTTTCCAGCACCAGTTCCTTGGCCCGCAGTTCGTGCAGGATCTTGCCCGGCTCCTCGGCCGCTGCAGGGTCCGTTTTGGTGCCCTGGTAAGCGGCAAGGGCGCGCAGGGTCCCGGCGGCAAGGGCGGCGTCGAACGGCAGCAGCAGCCGGGCCGCCCAGAGCGAGTCCCGGCCGAACAGGGTGAAGTACCAGGGCGCCCCGGCGGCGAGGAACGGCGCCTCAGGGGCTTTCCGGGTGGCCAGCCGGAGCCCGTCGAGCTCGTCGAGGGCATTGTCCAGGAGCAGGCCGAGGTCCCCCTCCGGCTCGGTCCGGACCCGGCGGGCGGGCGGCGGCGCGGCCACCACGATGTCCTCGGTGTCGGCCAGCACGGCCTGCCACTCGGCTTCCAGCGGCCTGCCGCGGCCGGCGGTCCCGCGCCAGATCAGCCGTTCGCCGCGGGCCACCCTGCCGGGCGCGGAAACGGTCAGGGTCTTGCCGCCCTCGCTCCAGCGCAGCGAGGAATCATCCGCCGCCGCGGGCTGCAAGGGTTCGCGGTAGCGCCCGAGCCGGATGGCGGCCATGTCGGTAAAGTCCGCAGCCAGCCGCACCTCAACCTCCGCGTCCAGGGCCTCCAGCGAGGTGCTCAGCCGCAGCGAGACGCGGACAGCGCCGGGCGTGACGGTCCAGGTCTGCACAAGTTCGACGGCGGGATCCTCGGTGGGGCCCTCGATGCCGCGCACGAGTCCGCGGACCCGGAGCACCCCGCCGGGGGAGGCCTCGACCGTGGCCGGTTCCGGGGCGAAGCCGTTGACGGTCACCTCGGCCCGACACAGCATCCGGGTGTCGCCATGCAAGAGCCCGGTGAACCAGTCGCCGGCGCCTGTGGCGGTGGCTGTACCTGCGGCGCTCTCGCCGGATACATCGCCGGCCAGCCGGCCGTCGGCGTCGAGCCACAACTGGGTGGGGGCGGCCACGGAACAGTGCTGACGGTGGAGTGCTGGCTGAACAGTCATGCGCCCCAGCCTATGCCGGAAGGCCGGGGCGGACCTAGGCCCGCCCGCGGTGCCGCCCGCCTGCAGGTCCGCCCGTCTGCGGGCACGTCGCCCGACCGGCGGGGCTCAGTCCTGCGTGGTGTCCTCCATCGGGAAGGCCACGGCCTCACCCACCACCCTCAGGCACAGTTCGGTGCCGGGCCGGGCGATCGACGCGTTCCAGTGCCGGATGGTGATGATCTCGCCGCCGCCGGGGTAGCGGTGGTCGGCAACGGCGCCCTCGGCCAGGACCGGAGGAACGGCCAGCTTGAGCCGTACCGTGGTCTCCGGGCCGAAGTAGTCCGTGTCCACCACGGTGCCGCGGATGGGGCCGTCCTCCGCGATCCGGATCTGCTCGGGCCGGAGCATGAGCTGCACCCGTCCCTGTGCCGGCGGCCGGCGGACCGGAATGCCGCCCAGCGAGCAGGTGGCCAGGGAACCCTCCATCCAGGCGTCGAGGATCACGGCGTCGCCCAGGAACTCCGCGGTGGCCCGGTCCGCCGGGCGGGTGTAGACCACAAACGGGTTGCCGATCTGGGCGAGCTTGCCGCCGCGCATCACGGCGACCTGGTCCGCGAAGGAGAGCGCCTCGGCCTGGTCGTGGGTGACCAGGATGGTGGTCACGCCGGCGTCGTGGAGCACCTTGCCGACGGCGCGGCGGGTGGCGACGCGCAGCCCGGCGTCGAGCGCGGAGAACGGTTCGTCCAGCAGCATCAGTTCGGGCTCGCGGGCCAGGGCGCGGGCCAGCGCGACGCGCTGCTGCTGACCGCCGGAGAGCTGGTGCGGCCGCCGCTTGGCCATGGCCGGGTCCAGGGCGACCATCTCGAGCAGCTCCGCGACGCGGGCCTTGACTCCGCGGTGGCCGCCGGGGAGCTTGCCGGCGTCCAGTCCGAAGGAGATGTTCTGGCCCACGGTCAGGTGCGGGAAGAGGGCGCCGTCCTGGGCCACGTAGCCGACGTGCCGCTTGTGCGCGGGCACCCAGAGGCCGTCGCCGGCTACCTTGCGGCCATCGAGTGAGATGCTGCCGGTGTCGGGGTGCTCAAAGCCGGCAATCAACCGCAGCAAGGTGGTCTTGCCCGAGCCGGAGGGGCCCACGATCGCCGTCGTGCCGCCCTTCGCGACGGAAAGGTTGACGCCCTTGAGGACGGCCTGGGAACCGAAGTTCTTGGTGACGGCCTCGACTTCCAGGTGGCTGTTGGTGCTGGGCGCCACGGAGGGTGCGATCCGGGGTTCCGGAAGTCGGGAGGGGTTTTGTTCGGTCACTGTCCCGCTGCTTTCTTGGACTGCTGGAAAAGAAGGTAGGTCATCGGCGCCGAGATCAGGATCATCAGCAGGGCGTAGGGGGCGGCACCGGCGTAGTCGATTTCGCTGCTCTTGCTCCAAAACTCCGTGGCCAGGGTGCGCGTCCCGTTGGGGGAGAGCAGCAGGGTGGCCGTCAGTTCGTTCACGATCCCAAGGAACACCAGGGCAGCGCCGCCGGCCGCGGCCGGAGCCGTGAGCCGCAGGGTAACCCGGAGGAAGGCCAGCAGCGGAGGCTTGCCGAGGGCCTGGGCCGCTTCGTCGAGCTCCTTGGGGGCCTGCGAAAGCCCGGAGCGGATGTTCACCAGCGCCCGGGGCACGAACAGCAGGACGTAGGCGGAGATCAGCAGTGCCGTGGTCTGGTAAAGGTCCGGTGCCAGCCGGATGCTCACGGTGACGAAGGCCAGGCCGACGACGATCCCGGGCATGGAGCTGGTGACGTAGTTGGAGAGCTCCAGGGCCTTGCTGAACCAGCCGGGATGCCGCACGGCGAGGTACGCCATCGGGAACGCGACCACGGTGGTGGCCAGGGCGCCGGCCAGGCCGTAGCCGAGCGTCTGCAGCAGCGCGGGCAGGAACTCATCGGCGGCCCAGATGTCCGGCCCGCCGGCGAAGATCCAGCGCAGCACGAACGTCAGCGGAAGCCCGAAAGCCAGCGCGGTCAGGGCCAGCAGGGACAGCTGCGCGGGCAGCTGGTAGGCGTGCAGCGGCAGGCGCAGTGCGCGGGCCTGGGCGCCGGAGCCCACCCGGGCGTAGCGGGCGGTGCCGCGGCTGCGGACCTCCACGAGGAGCAGGATCAGGCAGAGGAACACCAGCACGCTGGCCAGCATGTTCCCGGCCGTCCCGTTGAAGGTGGACTGGTACTGGACCATGATCGCGGTGGTGAAGGTGTCGAAACGGATCATCGCGAAGGCGCCGTACTCGGCCAGCAGGTGCAGTGAGACCAGCAGCGCGCCGCCGGTCATCGCGATCCGCAGCTGCGGCAGCACCACACGGAAGAAGGCGCGCCACGCCCCAAGGCCCAGCGAGGCGGCGGACTGCTCGATGGCGGGGTCCAGGCGGCTGAGCGTCGCGGCGGCGGGGATGTAGACCAGCGGGAAATAGGACAGGGTGGCGATCAGCACGCCGGACCAGAGCCCGCCCATCGATGGCACGGCCGAGACCCAGGCGTAGCTGTTGACGAAGGCCGGAACCGCGAGCGGCGCCGCGAGCAGCACGGCCCACCACTTGTGTCCCTTGAGGTTGGTGCGTTCCACCAGCCACGCGCCGCCCACGCCCAGGATCAGGCAGAGCGGCACGGTGATCAGCGTGAGCAGCACGGTGTTGAGCAGGAGCTCGCCTACCCGGGCGCGGAAGATCAGGCCGACGGCGGTGTCCCAGCCGGTGGCGACTGTCATGACCGCCACGTAGCCGAGCGGGATCAGCGAAAACAGGGCGATCAGGACCGCCAGGATGGCTACCACGGAAACGCCGAAAGGCGGGCGGGGGCGTTTGCCCCTGCCCGCCGTCGTCGTGCTTCCGGTGGTTCCGGGAGCCGTTAGCGTTTTTGTCACTGCTTAGAGCAGTCCTGCCTTGGTCATCAGGTCGGTGACCTTGGCGGAGTTCAGCTTGGCCGGATCGACCTTGGGTGCCTGCAGTTCCTTGAGCGGAACCAGTTTGTCGTTGGACGGGACGTCCGAGCCGACGGCGTACTCAAAGGAGGTGCCCTTTTGCAGCACTTCCTGGCCCTTCTTGCCGGTGATGAACTTCAGGAAGGCCTGGGCGGCCGCCGCATTCTTCGAGGACTTGAGCACGCCGCCGCCGGAGACGGACACGAACGCGCCGGGGTCCTGGTTCTTGAAGTAGTGCGGCGTGACGTTCTTGGAGTTCTCGCCGGTCTTGGCCTGGTCGCCGTAGTAGTAGTAGTGGTAGATCAGGGCGGCGTCCACCTCGCCGGCGTTGACGGCCTTCATGGCAGTGCTGTTGCCCTTGTACGCCTTGTAGTTCTCCTTCATGCCCTTGAGCCATTCCTCAGTGGCGGCCTCGCCCTTGAGTTCGAGCAGGGCGGAGACGATCGCCTGGAAGTCGGCGCCGGACGGCGATGCCGCCCACTTGCCCTTCCACTCGGGCTTGGCCAGGTCCAGCATGGACTTGGGCAGCTTGTCCTGGCTCAGCTTGGCCTTGTCATAGACCAGCACGGTGGAGCGGGCGGCGATGCCGGTCCACTTGTTCGTCGAGGGCCGGAACTCGGCCGGAACCTGGTCGACGGTGGCCTTGTCCACGTCCGCGAACAGCCCGGCGTTTTCCACCTGGGCCATGGCGGGGGAGTTCTCGGTGAGGAACACATCGGCGCGGGAGGCCGCGCCTTCCTGGATGATCTGGTTGGACATTTCGGTGTCGTCGCCCTGGCGCAGGGTGACCTTGATGCCCGTTTCCGAGGTGAAGGCGTCAACCCATTCCTTGGTCAGGGATTCGTGCTGGGCGTTGTAGACCGTAATCTCGCCGGCCGGCTTGCCGTCGGCTCCGGTGGTGCTGCCGGAGGTCGATGCGCCGGAGCCACAGGCTGCGAGGCTGAGGGCGGCGGTGGCGGCGAGGGCGATGCCTGCCAGCGCATTGTTGCGGATCTTCATGAGGCTACTTTCTGCAAGGAAAAGGTCGTAGGTGCCTAACCTCCGTGAGCGGGAAGTTAGGGCATGCTCACTACGAAAAACTGTAGGTTAGCCAAACCTAAGCAACCAAGCCGAGAGCGCCTTAAGTGAGGAGGATCACACCAATTACGAAACTATTGCGTGACCTAATTCCCTGTGGAGGCTTCCTGGGCCGCTGTGGCGCTCTGCGCGGCGTCGCCCGCGTGGGTGGCGCCGGCCTCTGGGGTGGCAACGGCCGGAGCGCCAGCGTCTTCGGCCGCGGACTCTCCGCCGGACTCCTCGGCGGACGGCTTCCCGACGGCGGGCAGCTTCCCGGCGATCGATGCCGCAGCTTCCATGACCATCCAGGCCTGCAGCTGTGTGGACAGTTCGACGGCGGACCCCGCCGGGTAGCTCCGGCGCGCCGGCAGCTCGGGGCGGGCCGAGAAGACCAGCCGTGCCCCGTTGCGTGCCAGCGGCTCCTGCGCCGCCACCAGGCGGCGGCCCTCCCAGAACGCCTCCGCGGTATCCGTCACCAGCAGGGCCGCCTCGGCCCGGGTCTCGGCGGACAGCCGTTCATCGACGGCCGCCAGGGCCAGGTAGCGGATGAGGACACCGGTGAAGAGGCCGCCGTCGCCGGTTCCCTCAGATCGGAGCACCGTGGCCTTGCGCCCCAGCAGCGGGGCCTGGACCGTGAGGCTGCGCCCCACCGCCGCGACCAGCGCAGCCGCCCGTTCCAGGTTCGCCTCGCCGCCCAGCTCCAGCAGCGCACCCAGGACCGGGCCCTGGTTGTAGGTGTAGATGGCGCTTTCCAGCACCAGCTCCCCGCCGGGGGCGATCCGGAGGCCGTCCCGGTACATGCCCTGTTCCGGGTCGTAGAGCTTGGCGTCGAGCCAGTCGAGCAGGGCCTGTGCCTTGGCCGACTGACCGGTCCGGGCGTAGTACAAGGCGATCGGGGCCGTGGCCGGGGTGTTTTTGAAGTCGCGCTTCTTGCTCCAGAACGTGCCCCCGCCCAGGTCGTCGGTCGAGGCCGAGTCGAACTGGAGGGTGAGGCTCTTGAGGACCTTGGCGTTGCGGCGCCTGCCGGAGGTCTTGCGGGTGTCTTCGGCGAGCTTCTCCAGCCGCAGGGTGGCGAGGGCCAGCCAAGCCATGTCGTCGTAGTAGCTGTTGACGACGGTCAGGAAATTGCGCAGCCGGATGCCGGTGACCAGCCGGGAAGCCAGCTTGCCGGCGCTGGGCAGGTTGTCGCCGTCGAACTTGGCCGGGGTGTGGCCCTCGACGCCGAGTTCGCGGCGGCCGGTATCCACGAGGCAGTCCACATAGTGTGCCTGCCACCAGTAGTGCCACGGCCGGGCCAGGTTCTTGAGCCTGCCGGAGGGGCGGGAAATCGCGGCGATGTGGGTGCCGGGCAGGAAGAAGAGGCGCTGCCCGAACAGCCGGGTCACCGAACGCGCGGCCTCATCGGCGCGGAAAGACCAGTTCGGGGCGGGGGAATGGGCAGGTGCTGCGGTCATGGTTCAAGCCTAGTGGCGGCGGCGGCTCCGGCGCGGAATCTCAGGGCGGAGGTGCGCAATGTTTGCATTCCAGTTAACCTGAACTAACTAATGTTCCCTGGTGCCGGTGGGTTGCGCACAGCTCACGGCCGGGTTCCGGTTCCACATCAAGGAGGATGCATGGACGTCTTGGGTACTGTCGCACTGATCACGGGCGGGGCTTCCGGTCTGGGGGCCGCGACGGCCCGGCGGCTGTTCGATGCCGGCGCGTCCGTGGTGCTGGTGGACCTGCCTTCCTCGGCCGGGGACGCCTTAGCCGCCGAGCTCAACGCGTCTGCCGACGGCGGCGCTGCGGGCGGCGGTGCGCCGGTACCGGCGAACCGTGCCGTCTTTGTCCCGGCGGACGTCACCAGCGAGGAGCAGGTGCAGGCCGCCGTCGACGCCGCCGTCGCCCTTGGGCCGCTGCGGATCGTGGTGAACTGCGCCGGCATCGCCACCCCGGGCAAGGTGCTGGGCCGGGACGGTGTGCTGCCGCTGGAGACCTTCAGCCGGGTCATCCAGATCAACCTCATCGGCACCTTCAACGTCATCCGCCTGGCCGCCGCGGCGATGGCCGCCACCGAGCCAGTTGCAACCGAGCTGGGCGGCGAGGAGCGCGGCGTCATCATCAACACCGCCTCTGTCGCTGCGTTCGACGGACAGATCGGCCAGCCGGCCTACTCGGCTTCCAAGGGCGCCGTCGCCGCCATGACGCTGCCGATCGCCCGCGAACTGGCGCGCTCGCTGATCCGCGTCGTCACGATCGCGCCCGGCATCTTCGAAACCCCCATGATGGCCGGGCTGCCGCAGGAGGCGCAGGACTCGCTGGGTGCGCAGGTGCCGCACCCGTCCCGGCTGGGCCGGCCCGCCGAATACGCGAACCTCGCCGCGCATATCGTGGACAACGCCATGCTTAACGGTGAGACCATCCGGCTCGACGGCGCCATCCGGATGGGACCGAAGTGACCCTCGACGTGGGCACTTCCGCTGCCGCGGACCCGGCAGTGTCCGGGCTGCCGACTGCCGATTTCTTTGACTTTGAGTCGATGCTGAGCGCTGCCGAACAGGCGAAACTGGCCGAACTCCGGGACTTCCTGGCCCGCGAGGTGGCGCCGTTCGCCACCCAGTGGTGGAACGACGCCGAGTTCCCGGCGCATATCCTGCCCAAGCTGGCGGCGCTGGAGCTCAGCGCACCGGCCCAGCGCGGCTACAGCAACCTGTTCGCCGGCCTGGTCATCGCCGAGATGACCCGGGTGGACACCTCGCTGGCGACCTTCTTCCTGGTCCACCATGACCTGTTCGTGGAGTCGCTCTACGGTTTTGGTTCCGAGGAGCAGAAGGCCCGGCTGCTGAAGGACGCGGCCGACCTGCGCACCACCGGGGCCTTCGCACTGACCGAGCCGGACCACGGCTCCGACGTGGCCGGCGGGATGGAGACCACAGCGCGGCGCGTGTCCGGCGGGGACACCGGCGACCACTGGGTGCTCAACGGTGCCAAGCGCTGGATCGGCAACGGGACGTTCTGCGACTACATGCTGGTCTGGGCCCGCGACGAGGCCGACGGCGGCATCCGCGGCTTCATTGTCGACGCCACGCTGCCCGGCGTGCGCCGGAGCAGGATCGAAAAAAAGATCGCGCTGCGGACCGTGCAGAACGCCGACATCGTGTTCACCGACGTGCAGGTGGCCGAGGCCGACCGGTTCGCCGGGATCAACAGTTTCGAGGACACCAACGAGCTGCTGCGCGGTTCGCGGATCATGGTCGCCTGGCAGGGCGTGGGGCAACAGCTTGCCGCGTTCGACGTCGCCCGGCAGTACGCCGTCGAACGCCGCCAGTTCGGGCGGCCGCTGGCCAAGTTCCAGCTGGTCCAGCAGCAGCTGGTGACCATGCTCGGGAACGCGGTGGCCAGCATGGGCATGATGGTCCGGATTGCCCAGCTGCAGGATGCGGGCGCGGCCGACATGCCACAGGTGGCGCTGGCGAAGTCCTATGTGAGCGCCAGGATGCGGGAAACCGTGGCGATGGGCCGGTCCCTGCTGGGCGGCAACGGGATCGTCACCGACTACCGGATGGCGAAGATCTTCGCCGACGCCGAGGCGATCTATACCTATGAGGGCTCGTACGAGATCAACACCCTGATCGTGGGCCGCGCCGTGACCGGGGTGTCCGCGATCGTCTAGCCAGACGGGCCCTGCTGCTAGGCGAAGGGCTGCTTTTCGCCGGCTTCGATCCGGTAGTCCAGGCTGTTGTTCTTCACCGGCATGGGGCAGGTGCCGTACGGGGTGAAGGCGCTGGGGTAGTTGATGGCCCGGTTGAAGTCCAGTACCACGGTGTTGTCCGGCCGCGGCCGCGCCGTGGAGACCTTGCGCCATTCGTCCGTCGTGTCTCCATTGGTCTCGTCGTGGAACGTGACGGTGAGGGCGCCGAGTTTCTCCTCCTCGGCCTGCAGGTGGCATTCATGCTCCTGGCCGGGGAGCCGGAACACGAGCTCGCCTACGGAACGGTGCACGCCGTCCACCAGCGGGTTGGCGGTCCCGATGGGCACGTCCACCGGCTCGGGATAGGGCGTAAACCGCGCCTCGATGACCAGGTCCGGCCGGTAATCAAAGGTGGGTACGCCGTCGAACCCGGTGAACACCGGCGACTTCGAATCCCGGGTGCGCAGCGCGTATCTGTTGGCCCGCATGGCGAGCTCCACCCTGACCTGCCGGCCGTCCGTCCCGCCGAACTGGACCCACAGCAGCGACTCTTCATTGCTAAGCGCCGCGCTGATGGTCCCGTCCACGGGCTCGCCGGTCTCCACCAGGGTCAGCCCGTCGGCCGCGGCTGCGGTAAGGAACGCCGTCGTGCCGTCCGTGGACCAGAGGCCGGGGACGAGTTCGACGGCGGCCGGGCTCTCCGGCAGCCACTGGAAGGAGGTCAGGGTGAGCCAGCCATAGGCACTGGCGAGGGCCTCGTTGCGGTTCTTGCGGAAGCGCTGCCAGCGGGCGAGCTGTGCGTCAGTGGGGGAGGGGGCGGCGGTCAAAGGGCACCTCTGCGGGTATCAGCCCAACTAGCTCGCAGTTGTTGTCGTTCTGAGGGCTCAAAACGGCAACAACTGTCTGTCAGTTGGGGGTGGGCGGGTTGGTCAGGGCGGCCGCAACCAGTTGGGCCGCGGTGGTGCGGGCGGCGGCGGCAGCGGCGGGGTCGGCGTCGAGCACACCGCTGGCCAGGCCGCCGTCGAGGACGAGGGTCAGGCTGCGGGCCAGTCCGTCCGGATCCTGGGCGCCGGCCTGCTCCGCCAGGTCCCGAATCCACGCCAGGATGTGCTGTTTGTGGGCGACCGTCCGTTCATGCACCCGGGTGCCGGAGGCCGACTCGGCCGCGGCGTTGATGAAGGCGCAGCCGCGGTAGCCGTCCCGACGGCAGGCGGTGGAGAGCGCGTCGAACAGGCCCACGAGTTGATCCGCGGCGTCCGGCCCGGCGGCTTCGGCGGCGGCGTGCAGCTGCCCGGTCCAGACCCCGTCAACCTGTTCCAGATAGGCCAGGATCAGGTCATCCTTGGCCGGGAAGTACTTGTAGAAGGTGGCCTTCGCGACGCCGGATTCGGCGATGATCGTGTCGATGCCGGCCGCCCGGAGTCCCTGCGCGTAGAAGAGCCGGAAGGCCGTCGCCAGGATCTTGTCCTTGGCCTGCCCTGCCGGCGTCCGGACACTGCGCGGCCCGACGGCGGTTGGTGCGGTGGCTGCTGTCGGCGTCATAACTTCATGGTACACAGACCAGTCTGTCCGGGCGCGGTCCGGGGCCGTCTGACGGGGCGGCCGGCGGAGCCAGCCGAGGCCGCTCCCAGGTCGCAGTCCGCCGACGGGACGCTTGCCGTAGACAGTTCTGTCTGGTAGCGTCTCGCCCAGCGGTAGACGGACTTGTCTACCCCCAATGATCCGAAAAAGTCCTACCGAATGAGGTCACCATGAAAATTGCAGTATTCGGCACCGGCACGGTCGGCCCCGCCGTCGCAGGCGCCCTGGCAAAGCTCGGCCACGATGTCGTCATCGGAACCCGCGATCCGCAGGCCACGCTGGCCCGGACCGAGGCGGGACCGATGGGCGGCGTCCCGTTTGCCCAGTGGCACGCGGAGCACGGCGAAATTTCCCTGACCACCTTCGCCGAGGCCGCCGCCGGCAGCGAGATCGTTGTCAACGCCACCAACGGCACCGGTTCCCTCGATGCGCTGGCCGCCGCCGGCGCCGCCAACCTGGCCGGCAAGGTCATCGTCGACATCGCCAACCCGCTCGACTTCTCCCAGGGCTTCCCGCCGTCACTGAACCCGGTGAACACCGACAGCCTCGGCGAGCAGATCCAGCGCGCCTTCCCGGACGCGCGGGTAGTCAAGACGCTCAACACGATGAACGCCGGGATCATGGTTGACCCGGCCAGCGTGGCCGGCGGTGACCACTCGGTGTTCGTCTCCGGCAACGACGCGGACGCCAAGACGGTGGTGGCGGGGCTGCTGGCGGACCTGGGCCACCGCGACATCATCGACCTGGGCGACATCACGACGGCCCGCGGGACGGAAATGCTCCTGCCGATCTGGCTGCGGCTCTGGGGCGCCTTCGGAAACGCGGACTTCAACTTCAAGATCGCCCGCTAAACCCGCCCGGGCCCCGCCGGGTCCAGCCGAACTGGCTCGCAGTTGTTGCCGTTTTGAGCGCTGAAAACGGCAACAACTGCGAGTTAGTTGGGTGCAGCGGCCGTCGTCAAGGGTCCCGACACTATCTGAGACGGATTCCCCGCGTGAGCGTGAGCCGGGTAACATCCCATGGGTACAAGTAACCCGGCTCACAGTATCCAGCGCAGTGTACGAGCCAAGTCGAACCCTCGAAAGATTGTTTCCATGGCTGACACTGCATTGACTTCCGGTACGGACCTCGCCTCCGAACTGCGCGCCGACGTCCGCCGGGTGTCCACCCTCCTCGGCGAATCCCTGGTCCGCCAGCACGGCCCCGAGCTCCTCGACCTCGTCGAGCAGGTGCGGCTGCTGACCAAGGAATCGAAAGAGGCCGCCCGGGGCGGCGCCGATGCCACCGGGCCGTGGAGCTCGTACGACGTCGTCGCCCAGGTCCGCGAACTGCTCGGGTCGCTGCCGCTTGAGCAGGCAACCGACCTGGTCCGGGCCTTCGCGTTCTACTTCCACCTGGCCAACGCCGCCGAGCAGGTCCACCGGGTCCGCGGGTTGCGGAGCCGGCAGGAAAAGGACGGCTGGCTGGCCAAGGCCGTCGAGGAAATCGCCGAACAGGCCGGATCCGCCGTGCTGCAGGATGTCGTGGATGAACTCGACGTCCGGCCCATCTTCACCGCGCACCCCACCGAAGCCTCTCGCCGTTCGGTGCTGGATAAGATCCGCCGGCTTTCCGACGTGCTGGCCGAATCCACCCGGGAGGGCACCTCGGCCCGCCGCCGCCAGGACCGCCAGCTGGCCGAGGTGATCGACCAGATGTGGCAGACCGACGAGCTCCGCCAGGTCCGGCCCACCCCTGTGGATGAGGCCCGGAACGCGATCTACTACCTCACCGGGATCCTCGGCGACGCCATGCCGGAGATGCTCTCGGACCTGTCCGAACTCCTCGGCGAGCACGGCGTCACCCTGCCCGTCACGAAGGCGCCGATCCGCTTCGGCTCCTGGATCGGCGGTGACCGGGACGGCAACCCCAACGTCACCGCCGGCGTCACCCGCGAAATCCTGCAGATCCAGAACCAGCACGCCGTCCGGATCAGCATCGGCCTGATCGACGGGCTCATCTCCATCCTGTCCAACTCGACCGCGCTGGCGGGGGCGGACCAGGCGCTGCTGGACTCGATCGACGTCGACCTGGGGAACCTGCCCGGACTGGACCGCCGCGTCCTGGAGCTCAACGCGCAGGAACCGTACCGGCTCAAGCTCACCTGCATCAAAGCCAAGCTGCTCAACACCGGCCGCCGGGTCGCCGCCGGCTCGGCCCACGAGCCCGGCCGCGACTACGCCGCCACCGCCGAGCTCCTGGCCGAACTGGGCCTGCTCGAGGTCTCGCTGCGGAACCACCACGCCGGCCTCGCCGCCGACGGTGCGCTGGCCCGCGTCCGGCGCGCGATCGCCTCCTTCGGGCTGCACCTCGCGACGCTGGACATCCGCGAACACGCCGACCACCACCACGACGCCGTCGGGCAGCTGATGGACCGCCTCGGCGGCCCCGGCGTGCGCTACGCCGAACTGAGCCGCGCCGAACGGCTCGAAGTGCTCGGCTCCGAGCTTGCCTCCCGCCGCCCGCTCTCCGGCCACCCGATTAAGCTCGACGGCGTCGCGGACGGCACGTACGACGTCTTCCGTGAGATCCGCCGCGCCCTGCGCACCTACGGCCCGGACGTGATCGAGACGTACATCATTTCCATGACCCGCGGCGCGGATGACGTCCTGGCCGCGGCCGTGCTGGCCCGCGAGGCCGGGCTGGTGAACCTTTTCGGCGAGGCGCCCTATGCCAAGATCGGCTTTGCCCCGCTGCTGGAAACCGTGGAGGAGCTGCGCGCCTCGGCCGAGATCGTGGACGCGCTGCTCTCGGATGCGTCCTACCGCGAGCTGGTCCGGCTGCGTGGCGACGTGCAGGAAATTATGCTCGGCTACTCGGACTCCAATAAGGAATCCGGCGTGATGACGAGCCAGTGGGAAATCCACAAGACACAGCGCAAGCTGCGCGACGTCGCGGCCAAGCACGGCGTCCGGGTGCGGCTCTTCCACGGCCGCGGCGGCTCGGTGGGCCGCGGCGGCGGCCCGACCTACGACGCGATCATGGCCCAGCCCAACGGCGTGCTCGAAGGCGAGATCAAGTTCACCGAGCAGGGCGAGGTCATCTCGGACAAGTACTCGCTGCCCGAGCTCGCGCGCGAGAACCTGGAGCTCTCCCTCGCCGCGGTGCTGCAGGGATCGGCGCTGCACCGTACCCCGCGCACCTCGGAGGACCAGCGCGAGCGTTACGGCCACGTCATGGAGACCATCTCCGATGCGGCATTCGCCCGCTACCGGACCCTGATCGACAATCCGGACCTGCCGGCCTACTTCATGGCCTCCACGCCGGTGGAGCAGCTGGGCTCGCTGAACATCGGCTCCCGCCCGTCCAAGCGCCCCGATTCCGGTGCGGGCCTCGAGGGGCTGCGGGCCATTCCGTGGGTGTTTGGCTGGACCCAGTCGCGGCAGATCGTGCCGGGCTGGTTCGGCGTCGGCTCCGGACTTAAGGCTGCGCGCGAGGCAGGCAACTCGGCCCAGCTCGTGGAGATGATGGACGGCTGGCACTTCTTCCGCTCGGTGCTCTCCAACGTCGAAATGACGCTCGCCAAGACGGACATGGACATTGCCGGCTACTACGTTTCGACCCTGGTGCCGGCCGAGCTGCACCACCTGTTCCACGCCATCCGCGCCGAATACGAGCTGACCGTGGCCGAGATCCAGAACCTGACGGGGGAGGACCTGCTGCTCGACGCGCAGCCCACGCTCAAGCGCTCGCTCGAGATCCGGGACCAGTATCTGGACCCGATCAGTTACCTGCAGGTGGAGCTGCTGCGCCGCGTCCGCGCCGAGGCCGCGGCAGGGGAGGGCATGCCCAACGCCGAGATCGACGAACGCCTCCAGCGGGCCATGCTGATCACCGTCAACGGCGTCGCGGCGGGCCTGCGCAACACCGGGTAGTCCGCGCCCCGGCTCCGGGGCGCGTCCGGCTAGGGTTGTTCCATGCCGTCGTTCCAGACCAGACTCAAGATCACCGGACTCAAGCCGGGCACCCCGCCGGAAGCCGTGATGGCGGCTGCCGTGGAGGCGCTGGGAACGCGGCACCACGTGGAGGCCAACCAGCTGGAACTCGCCGGCGGGGTCCCGCAGCTGAACCTCCGCTTCCTGGTGGACGCCACGGCCTACGCCGCGGAGAACAGCCAGGCGCTGGAGTCGGCCGCCATGATGCGCGACGCCGTCGAACGCGTTGCGGTGACCGGGAACCTGACCGTGCTGCGGCGCAACCGGGGACGCTGGGCGCCGGTGTAGCCGCGCGGGCCCAGCCGCGCGTGGCCCAGCAGCGCGGGCCTGGGCCGGCGGAGGTGCCGGTCTAGAAGTCCAGCTCCGCGTCGGGGTCCGCCTCGGGGGAGCCGGGTTGCACCACGGGGGAGCGGTTGCCGCGGCGGCGGGTGACGACCACCCCGACGACGGCGCCGATCACCAGCCCAAGGCCCACCCCGATCAGCGAGCTCGCCCAGAACGGCAGCTTGGTGGCCGAACCTGTGATGTACCCCAGGCCCACCGACCAGACCGCCCACAGGCTGCCGCCCAGTGCCGCGCAGAAACTGAAACCGCGGGTGGACACGTTGGCGATCCCCGCCGCGGCCGTGGTGGCAAGTCGGCCGCCCGGGATGAAGCGGATGCCGATGATGGCCCCGTAGGTCGACGATCGTCCGGCCCGAGCGATGGCCAGGTGCACGCCGCTGTGGAACCTGCGGCCCCAGCTCCACCGGTCCAGCACGTGGCTGAGGCGGCGCTTGAAGAGCTGGAAGACCATGATGTCCCCCAGCCAGGAGGCCAGGGCGGCGAGAATTGCCACCAGGAAAACGTTGGCCCGGCCGTCGGCAGACAGGGCTCCGGCGGTGATGACCACCATCTCGGAGGGGACCGGCGGGAAGATGGCGTCGCCGAGGACCACGGGGATGATCCAGAAATAGATCGCGGCTCCCCAGGTGTCCGCATTGGCCAGGTCCATGGGCACAAGTTACCGCATATCCGGCGGGGATCAGTGGTTGGCGCTAGTGGGCTTCGGAAAGTTCGAGCCGGCTGCGGTACTCCACCGGGCTGCCCGAGATGGGGTCCACGAAGCGGATGCCGCGGGCCAGGAGCTGAAGCGGTTTGGCGTAGTCGTCCGGCGCCTTGTCCAGCAGCTCGGGATAGAACGCGTCGTTCACAATCCCGAGTCCCAGCGACGCCATGTGCACGCGGAGTTGGTGCGTCTTCCCCGAGTGCGGCTCCAGCCGGTAGAGCGCACGGCGCGGGGCGGCGGCGTCGGGTGCGTCAAAGGTGCGCAACCGCTCGATCCGGGTCTCGGCGTTGGGCACGCCCTCGATGACCTCGGCGAGCAGGTAGCTGCGGGACTTGGTCATCCTGTTGCGCACGACTACCGGGAAGTCGACGGCGGGGTGCCCCGGGGCGGGCTCCGCGGCGGACACGCACTCGTATTCCTTCTGAACCTGGCGCTTCTCGAAGAGCACCTGGTATTTCCCTCGGGTCTCGGGGTTGGTGGAGAGCAGCAGGATGCCGGCCGTCATGCGGTCCAGGCGGTGCATCGGGATCAGGTCCGGCAGCCGCAGCTGGTTCCGCAGGCGCACCAGGGCCGACTCCTGGATGTAGGTGCCGCCCGGGGTGGTGGGCAGAAAGTGCGGCTTGTCCACGACCAGGAGGTGCTCGTCCTGGTGCAGGATGTTCAGTTCCACCGGGATGCGGGTCTCGGGCGGCAGCGAGCGGTAGTACCAGATGAAGGTGTGGCGCTGCAGCGGGGTGGTGCGGTCCAGCGGTACGCCGGCCTCGCCCACGATTTCGCCGGCGTCGAAACGGTCCTCGATGCCCTGCGGGTCGATGTGCCCCCAGCGGTGCATCATGTAGTCCATGGCGGTGTCCCACGGCCCCTCGTCCGGCAGCCGCAGGCGGGTCGCGTTCACGCCGTCACGCACGGGCAGGGGGGATTGCATCATCGGTCCATTCTACTTTGCCCGCCCCGCCGCCCCGCTTGCCCGCCGTGCCCCGCCCGCCTAAGCCCCGCCCGCCGTTTCGACGGTTCCGTGCCCGCTCGATGTTTCCAAGCGCCGCATCGGCAGGGAACCGTCGAGACGGGGCCGACGACAAAAAAGTTCTTGACAAATAAAACTGTCGGCAACGAGACTTGGAGCATGTTGGACATCGAAGTGATCGAAGACCCGGCCGCGGCGGAGGCATCCTTGGATCCGATCCGGACCCGCATCCTGCGCGAGCTGGCCGAGCCAGGATCGGCAACACAGCTGGCCGCGAAGGTGGGCCTGCCGCGGCAGAAAGTGAATTACCACCTGAAAGCCCTCGAGCGGCATGGGCTGGTCGAACTCATCGAGGAGCGCAGGCGCGGCAACGTCACCGAACGCATCCTGCGGGCGACGGCGGCGTCGTACCTGATTTCGCCGGCGGCGCTTGCCTCCGTGGCCCCGGACCCGCACCGGTTCTCGGACCGCTTCTCTGCGTTCTGGCTGCTGGCGCTCGCGGCCCGCATGGTCCAGGAAATGGGCCAGCTGATCGCCGGGGCCACCGCGGCCAGGCAAAAACTCGCCACCTTCGCGATCGACGGCGAGGTCACTTTCCGGTCCGCGGCCGACCGGGCGGCCTTCGCCGAAGAGCTCGGCGTCGCGGTGACCCGGCTCGTGGACAAGTATCACGACGGCGGCAGCGGCGTCCCGGCGGACGGCTCGCCAGAGTCCCCGGCAGCCCGGCCGGCCGGACGCAGGCACCGGCTCGTCGTCGCACTCCATCCCTCGCTGAAGGCGACGGCACGCACAACAACTCACGCAACCCCGAAAGACACAACCGGCCAAGCCAAGGAGCAGGACAATGACTGACAAGCGCGAATTCGAGATCGTTTACGACACCGAACTGCCCGGCACGCCCGAACAGGTGTGGGAGGCCGTCACGAAGGACACCCCCGCCTGGATGTTTCCCACGGACCAGTGGCCCGCGGTGCGTACCGTGGACGAGTACCCCTCGCATCTGGTCACCCGGATGGACGGCCCGGACGGCTGGTTCAACCAGCTGGAGCACGTACTGGAACCGCTAGGCGGCGGCCGGGCGCGGCTCCACTACGTCCACAGCGGCATTTTTGCAGACAACTGGGATGAGCAGTACGACGGCGCCAGCAAGCACACGGCCTTCTACCTCCACACTCTGGGCCAGTACCTGCAGCACTTCAACGGCCGGCCCGTCGTCTTCACGGACATCCAGGCGCCGGCCGCGTCCCAGGTCCCGGGCGGCTTCGACCGGCTCAAGAAGGCCCTCGGCGTCGCCGGGTCGGCCCCCGGCGACGGGGTGGAGCTGGACGTCGACGGCGTCGGGCACCTGGCCGGCGAAGTGGACTTTGCCAACGAAAACTTCCTCGGCCTGCGGACCGCCGACGCGATGTACCGCTTCTTCGGCCGCAACAACTTCGGGGCGCCGGTGGGCATGACCGTGCACGACTTCAGCGGCAGCGGGGACACCGGGGCGACGTCGAACGCCTGGGCCGGATTCCTGGCGAAGGTCTATGCCTAGGTCTGCGCAACCAAGCCCCACTCGCCGTTTCGACGGTTCCGTGCCCGCTCGATGTTTCCAAGCGCCGGATCGGCAGGGAACCGTCGAAACGGGCCGGGGGCCGGGTCAGGCGATGGCCGCGGCGGGCTGGGCGGGGAGGTTCCGGCGCAGCTGCGGGGAGCGGTCCAGCCGGTCCTGGGCCGCGCGCAGGGCCAGCACCGCTGACTCGAGCTGCTCCGGCGGCAGGGTGAACGGCAGCCGCAGGTAGTACTCGAAGGCGCCGCCGACGCCGAACCTGGGTCCCGCCGCGAGGCGGATGCCGAAGTCCGGGGCGAGCACCGCCAGGGCGGTACTGACGGGCGCGGGAAGACGGCACCAGACCGACAATCCGCCAACGGGCCGCTCCGGCTCCCAGTCCGGAAGATGCCCGCGGATCAGGTCCAGCAGGCAATCCCGGTTTCCGCGCAGCGCGGCGAGCCGGGCGGGCAGCGGCTCGGCCAGGTCATTGACCAGGTGCGCCGCGGCGAGCTGCTCCACCACTGGACCGCCCAGGTCCAGTGTGGTCCGCGCCGCGGCGAAGCGCTGGATCAGGGGCTCGCTGGCACGGATCCAGCCGGTGCGCAGCCCCGCCCAGTGCGACTTGCTGAGCGATCCCAGGGACACCACCGCCGGCCCGAACGCGGCCATCGGAGTGGAGCTGGCGCCGTCGAGGTTCAGCTCCCGCAGCGTCTCGTCTGCCACCAGCACGGTGCCTGACGCCACGGCGGCCGCTACCAGGCGGCGCCGCTGGGCGTCGGGCATGAGCCGGCCGGTGGGGTTGTGGAAGTCCGGCACCACGTAGGCCATCGACGGCCGCTGCTGCAGCAGCGCCGATTCCATCGCCTCCAGGTCCCAGCCTGCCTGGCCCCCGGCGCGGGCGTGCTCCGTGTGGGCGCCGCCGCCGTGGGCCGCGGGCATGGCCACCGTCACCGGGCGGCAGCCCGCGGCCCGGATCGCGTCGAGGGCATTCGGGTAGCTCGGATGTTCCACGAGCACCTTCCCGGACCGCCCGGCGAGGGTCCGGAGCACGATGTTCAGGGCGTGCTGCGCGCCGGAGGTGACCAGGATCTGCCCGGCGGTGGTGGGCACCCCGGCCGCCGTGTAGCGGGCCGCAATCGCCTCCCGGAGCGGACCCACGCCGAGCGCGTCGTACCCGAAGCCGGGCAGCAGCGCCGGCAGCTCCGTCAGTGCGGCGGCAAACGCCCGGTGCACCACTTCGCCGCTGGCTGGCAGCGAGGCGTAGGCCAGGTCGAGGATCCCGTCGGGAACCGCCAGCCCGGGGGCGCCGCTGAGCCGCAGACCGCCGTCGTTCCCGCCGGGATGGGCCGGGCCGTGGCTCGGGATGCAGCTCCGGCTCCGGCTGCCCTGGCCGCTGCTGAGGAAGCCCTGCTCGCGCAGCAGGGCGTAGGCCGCGGTCACGGTGGTGCGGCTGATGCCGAGGGTGGCCGCCAGCGACCGCTCGCTGGGCAGTGCCACATCGAGCGGGATCCGGCCGTCGAGGATGAGCAGGCGGACGACGTCGGCCAGCTCGCGGTAGGCGGGCGAGGCGCCGACGTTCCACTTACCCAGCAGGCGGGTGAGGGAACTCGGATTCAGGGAGCCGGACATAAAGCCAGTATTCCAAACTGGCTATGGATTACAAGGCCAGTTTTCCGGCAGGATGGTGGCCATGATGACGCGCAGACTCCTCCAGCTCCTGATCGGCCTAGCCCTGTACGGCGTTTCGCTCGCCATGGTCATCCGCGCCAGCCTGGGCACGGCGCCGTGGGACGTCTTCCACCAGGGACTCGCCGGCAGGACCGGGCTGAGTCTTGGCACCGTAGTGATCATCGTCAGTTTCCTGGTCCTGCTGCTGTGGATCCCGCTCCGGCAGTGGCCCGGGGTCGGCACCGTCAGCAACGCCGTGCTGGTGGGGGTCTTCGCCGACCTCGGGCTGGCGCTGATCCCCAAGTTCTCGCACCTGGGTGGCCAGGTCGCGCTCCTGATCGGGGCCGTGCTGCTCAACGGCGTGGCCTCCGCCCTGTACATCGGTGCCCGGCTGGGGCCCGGAGCGCGGGACGGCCTGATGACCGGACTTGCACGGCGCACCGGCTGGCCGGTGCGGGGCGCGCGGACCGGTATCGAGGTAGTGGTGCTGGGCGCAGGCTGGCTGCTGGGCGGCTCGGTCGGCGTGGGGACAGTGCTCTATGCGCTGGCCATCGGACCCCTGGTCCAGCTCCTGCTGCCGCGCTTCACAGTCCCCGAGCTGAAGTCCGCCGAGCTGAAGTCCCCCGGAGAGGTCCTGCCCGCTGCGGACGACCAGCCCGCAGCGGAAGCGGCCGTGGCCGGGGCCTCGACACCGGCCACCTAGATCCACTGACGGAGCCTGGCGGCCGCGCACCCGGCCGGCCGCGTCAGGCTCCGAGCAGGGGCTGGCAGCTGGGGCAGAAGTAGATGTCCCGTTCCTCGGTGCCGGTGGCCTTGGCCAGGACGCCGCGCCGGATGGGGGTGCCGCATTTGAGGCAGGGCTGGTGCTCCCGCCGGTACACCCAGTAGCCCGGCCGCCCCGCCGTCCTGCCGACCGGAACGCCGCGAGCGTTGAGCACCGTGACGCGGCGGCCCGGGCCGAGGTTGGCTGTCAGCAGGACCTTCGCGTCGGTGATCATCGCCGCCAGGTCCGGGACCGCCGAGACCGGCGACGCCGGGTGGACGTCGGACAGGAAACACGCCTCGCAACGGTAGATGTTGCCGATGCCGGCCAGGTTGCGCTGGTCCAGGAGCGCGACGCCGATCGGCACCTCGGGTGCCGCGAGCAGGCGGCGTTCGGCTTCCGCCATGTCCCAGTCCGGGCCGAGCAGATCCGGTCCGAGGTGGCCCACGACGCTGGCCTCCTCCGCCGTCGGGATGACCTCCAGCAGCCCGAGCGAAAATCCGACGGCGTCCGCCGACGCCGTGCGGAGCACACAGCGGGCGGTGAAACCGGGCTTGCGCCAGCGCCCGCCGGGGGGATAGACCTGCCAGTTCCCCTCCATCTTCAAGTGTGAGTGGATAGTGAGCCGGTCCTTCGGGGCCGGTCCCGTCACGCGCATCAGCAGGTGCTTGCCGCGGGGGACAACCTCCTGGACGGTCCAGCCGCCCAGCTTCAGCGTGGCGAAGCGCGGCACCCGGAAATCGGACGCCAGCAACTCCTTGCCGGCCAGCGCGGCGTGCAGCTGCGCCGCGGCGCGGAAAACGGAATCGCCCTCAGGCACGGATCCTCAGTCCCTTCGGGGTGGAGTAGGCGCCGGCCTGGGCCAGGGCGGCGGCAACGGGGGTGTCCAGGATGCCGTGGCCGTTGACCTTTTCCATGATGAGCTTGTCGACGGCGCCCCGGGTCACGACTCCCACGAGGGCTGCGCCGGCGGCGGCCAGGACTTCGGCGTCGGTGCTGAACGCCAGCAGGGTCTTCCCGCCGCGTTCGACGTAGAGGACCAGGGCTCCGTCGACCAGCACCACCAGGGCACCTGCCTTCCGGCCCGGCCGGTGGCCGGTGCCTGCCTCCTCATTCACGGCCGGCCACGGCAGCGCGGCCCCGTACGGGTTCGCGGGGTCCGTGGCGGCGAGTGCCAGGGCGACCGGCTCGGTCTTGTTCAGCTGGGCGTCCTCGACGTAGGAGCGCAGCCTGTCCACCGTGGCCGGCACGGCGAACTGGGCTGCGCCGAGGTGCTCGATGAAGTAGCCGCGGCGGCAGCGCCCGGCTTCCTCGAGCCGGGCCAACACCTTGTACATCAGGCCGAAGCCGCCCACGATGTTCTCCGCCATGACCGATCCGCGGGTGACCACGCCGTACCGGTCGAGCAGGAGTTCGGCGGTGGCGCGGGCGTGGATGGTGGCGTCGAGTTCGGGGGCCGGGAGTGCGGACCAGCGCCCCGCAGCCAGGGGAGGCGTGGGGGCGGCGCCGCTGACGGAGCCGTAACGGCCGCCGGTAAGGCCCGGCGATCCGAGCAGGCCGGTCCCGTGGGCGCGTCCCAGCCGGCTGAGCCTGGGCGCACGGGCCCGCGGGGCGCGCCCGACCTGCCGGTGCGCGGTGTGCCCGCCCGCGATCAGCGCCCGGACCGGAGCGAACGTATCGCCGGTGATCCGGCCCGCCCAGGCCAAATCCCAGAGTGCGGACACGACGTCCTGGTCGCTGAGCACCGAATCCATCCCGCCGGCAATGTCGGTTAGCTGCCGGAAGAAGTAACCGCCGCCGTTGTTCCGCAGGTGGTCCAGGAGCCGCTGCTGCGCGTCGCCGGGTTCGAAGTCCAGGGCCGGGTTCAGCGTCAGTTCGGCGGAATCGGCCAGGTGCAGGCTTACCCAGCCGTCGTTGCCGGGCAGTGAGCCGGCTCCGGACCAGAGGACCTCGCCGGCGGCCATGAGCTCGTCGAGCATGGCCGGCTGGTAGTTGGAGACGCGGCTGGCCAGGACCAGCGGTTCCCAGGCGGAAGCCGGAATCGGCACGCCGGAGAGCTGGTCGATGGCGGTGATGATGCCGTCCAGCCCGCGCAGCGCCGACTGCCCCCGGGCGCCGGGTGTCCGTACGTTTTGCCAGGCCGGGAGGAACCGCCCGTAGGCGGACATATCCACGGGCTCGACCTCGGCGCGCAGCGCGGCCAGGGAGCGGCGGCGGAGCTTGCGGAGCACCTCGGCGTCGCACCATTCGCTGGCGCCTGCCGAAGGCATAACGATCGCCGGGGTCGCCGGGGTCGCCGGAGCCGTCGGTGCAGGCGCGTCCGCCGTCTCCCCGGCTGACCCGCTTTCCGGTGCCGTGACGTGGGGCCGGAACTCGCCCTCGACGGCGCGCCCATCCGCGGCCAGCCGCTTGAGCGCCGTGCCGACGACGGCGACGCCGAGTCCCAGCCGGGCGGCGGCCTCGGCGGCGGTAAAGGGCCCGTGAGTCCGGGCGTACCGCGAAACGAGGTCGCCCAACGGGTCCGCGACGGGTTCGATGAACGCCAGCGGCACGCCCATCGGCAATGGAACCCCGAGGGCATCGCGTAGCCTGGCGGCGTCCTCGACAGCGGCGAACCGCTCGGCGCCGCCGATGTTGACCTTGATCGCACGGTTGGCCCGCTGTAGCGCGGCCAGATGCGCCGCGGCCTCGGGGCTGCCCGCCGCGATTTTGGCGGGCTCCGGCCCCGCATCGGGCACGCCGTCGACGGCGCCCTCTCCTGCTGCAGCGTCGGCAAGCTCCGTTCCGGACGCGGCCTTGGTTGCGGCGGGCTGGATCTCGGCCTCCAGCCGGGCGGCGACTTCGTCGGGGGTGAGCGGGCCCAGCAGCCGGAGCAGGTCGGCCACGCCCTCCAGCCCGCGCATTCGGCGGTCCGGCGCGAGGCGCTGGAGTTCAAGCTCGGTGGCCTCGATGACCTTCGCGTCGAGCAGTTCGCGCAGCTCCACCCGGCCCAGCAGTTCGTTGAGCAGGGTGGAATCCAGCGCCAGGGCGGCGGCCCGGCGCTCGGCCAGCGGCGAATCGCCCTCGTAGAGGAACTGCGCCACGTAGCCAAAGAGCAGGGACTTCGCGAACGGCGAGGGCTGCTGCGTGGTGGTCTGCAGGATCCGCAGTTCGCGCCGCTCGATCGAGGCGGCAATGTCCTTCAGAGCCGGAAGGTCGTAGACGTCCTGCAGGCATTCGCGCACGGTTTCGAGCACGATCGGGAAGGTCGGGTACTTCCGGGCGACGTCCAGCAGCTGGGCCGAGCGTTGCCGCTGCTGCCAGAGCGGCTGCCGCTTTCCGGGGGTCTGCCGGGGCAGCAACAGGGCGCGGGCGGCGCACTCCCGGAAACGGGAGGCAAACAGAGCGCTGCCGCCGACCTCTGCGCTGACAATCTGTTCCAGCTCCTCGGGCTCGAAGAGGAACAGTTCGGCGCCGGGCGGTTCGTCCTCCATCATCGGCACCCGCAGCACGATGCCGTCGTCGGCGGCCATCGCGGAGCCGTCCATCCCGTAGCGCTGTTGCAGCCGCTGGCCCACGGCGAGGGCCCACGGCGCGTGCACCGGCATGCCGAAGGGGCTGTGCAGCACCACCCGCCAGTCGCCGAGCTCGTCGTGGAAGCGCTCGACCACGAGGGTCGTGTCGCTGGGGACCACCTCGGTGGCGAGCTTCTGCTCGGCGAGGTACTGGATCAGGTTGTTGGCGGCGAAGTCGTCCAGGCCGGTGGCCTTGCAGCGCTCGGTGGCCGGGCCGACGTCGGACGCCGAAAGTTCGCGCATGAACGCGCCGAGGGCCCGGCCCAGGTCCACCGGCCGGCCGAGCGAGTCGCCCCGCCAGAACGGCAACTTGCCCGGCTGGCCGAAGGCGGGGGAGACAAGGACGCGGTCGTGCGTGATGTCTTCGATCTTCCAGCTGGTGGCGCCGAGGGCAAAGATGTCGCCAACGCGGGATTCGTAGACCATTTCTTCATCGAGTTCACCCACCCGGCGGCCGCCCTTGGCCGTGGATGCCTGGCCCGCGGCCTTGCCGTCGCCGGTGCTGCCGGGGGAGCCGGTGCCCTCCACCTCCGTGCCGATGATGTACACCCCGAACATGCCGCGGTCCGGGATGGTGCCGCCGGAGGTCACGGCCAGCCGCTGCGAGCCGGGGCGTCCTTCGATGGTGCCGGCGTTGCGGTCCCAGACAATCCTGGGCCGCAGTTCGGCGAATTCGTCGGACGGATAGCGTCCGGCCAGCAGGTCCAGGGTGGCCTCGAACGCGGAGCGCGGGAGCGAGGCGAAAGGTGCGGAGCGGCGGACGGTGGCGAACCACTCCTCGACGTCGATCGCGCCGAGCGCGGTCGCGGCAACGGTCTGCTGGGCGAGGATGTCCAGCGGGTTGGCCGGGACGTAGAGCCGTTCGATCTTGCCGTCCAGCATGCGTTCCACGGTGATGGCCGTGTGGACAAGGTCCGCCCGGTGCTTGGGGAAGAGCACTCCCTGGGAGATCTCGCCGACCTGGTGGCCGGCCCGGCCCACCCGCTGCAGCCCGCTGGCCACCGAGGGCGGCGACTCGACCTGCACCACGAGGTCCACCGCGCCCATGTCGATGCCGAGTTCCAGCGAGGAGGTGGCCACGACGCAGCGCAGCCGGCCGGATTTCAGGTCGTCTTCAATCATGGCGCGCTGGTCCTTCGACACGGACCCGTGGTGTGCCCGGGCCAGGACCGGGTCGGCGCCCGCGGTGCTGCCGGCCTGGGCCATCATGTGCGCCGGCGTCGCGGTCGAGGCGGGCAGCGAACCGTCCGGCCCCGCCGCACCGGCGGCTGCCTCGTCCCAGCCGCCGCCTTCGGCCATCAGTTGGCGCTCGGCGTAGATCTCGTTGAGCCGGGCGGTGAGCCGTTCCGCGAGCCGGCGGGAGTTCGCGAACACGATGGTGGACTGGTTGGCCAGCACCAGGTCCACGATCTTCTCCTCGACGTGCGGCCAGATCGACGCGTGCGGCTGCAGCCCGGACGCAGGGCCCGAATCGAACGCCCCGGCGGCGCCCTGGAGATCGGACATGTCCTCGACCGGGACGGAGACGGTCAGGTCCCAGGTCTTCTTGGACGGCGGCGCGACGATCTCGACCGGTGCGGAGCCCGCCAGGAACTGCGCCACGAGTTCCTTCGGTTCCACCGTCGCGGAGAGCCCGATCCGCTGGGCCGGTTTGGGCAGCAGCGCGTCGAGGCGTTCCAGCGAGACGGCCAGGTGCGCGCCGCGCTTGGTGCCGGCCACGGCGTGGACCTCATCGACGATGATGGTGTCCACCTCGTCAAGGGTCTCGCGCGCCTTGGAGGTGAGCATCAGGAAGAGGGACTCGGGGGTGGTGATCAGGATGTCCGGCGGGTGGCTGAGCAGCGAGCGTCGGTCCGCCGCCGTCGTGTCCCCGGAGCGGACCCCAACCGTGATCAGCGGCGCGGGCAGGCCGAGGCGCTTGGCGGTCTGGGTGATGCCGATCAGCGGCGCGCGCAGGTTGCGTTCGACGTCGACGCCCAGCGCCTTGAGCGGGGAGATATACAGCACACGGGTTTTCCGCTTCGGAGCCTTCCGCCGCCCCTTGGTGGCCGCGGCATCCAGCCCGGGCAGTCCGGGAAGTTCCTCGGGGGCCGGCGGTGCGGAGACCAGCAGCCGGTCCAGTGCCCAGAGGAACGCCGCGAGGGTCTTGCCGGAGCCGGTCGGCGCCACCACCAGGGCGTGCGCTCCTGAGGAAATGGCATTCCAGGCGCCGTTCTGCGCCGGCGTGGGCGCGGAGAAAGCGCCCAGGAACCACTCCCGGGTCGGCCGGCTGAACCGGTCCATGGCCTCGGCCGCAAGTGTGCCGCCGGCGAGCTCCTGCCCCTTCATTCCTCCATCATGCCTTAAGGCACCGACACTATTTTGCGGCGCGATTTGGCGGTGGGGTCCGTTGATGGGGTCCGGCGGTGCCCTGAGGCGGACGCTACATCGCGGTGAAGGCCGAGACGGTCAGGAGCTTGATCGCCGACTCGCGGCAGGCGTCCTTGGGTGCGGCGATGAACAGCGACGCCGTGTCTTCCGGCGGGTACACCCGGAAGCCGGCAGCCGGGGTGTGGGTGCAGCTGGGGTAGTTGCCGGCCTGCGTGTAGCGCAGGGTGGCTTTTCCGGACTTGCCCGGGGCGAGCAGCACGTCGGCAACGGGCGCCGAGTCGTCGCGTGTCGCCGCGGCACCGATGGGGGCGCCGCTGGCGCCGGCGGTGAGCGATACTCCGGCGAAGCCCTTCAACAGGCACGGCTCAGCGCCGGAGTTCTTCAGGATCAGCTGCATATAGACGCTTCCGGCCGCGCCCCCGCCCCGGGCGTCGAGGGACCCCTTGAGGTTGGCGGCCTTGCAGAGGGCAGGACCGGTCGCGGTGGATGTGGTGGCAGTTGCGGGCGATGCCGTAGCAGTTCCGCCGGACGCCGTCGTGGCAGGGCTGGCGGAAGCCGTCTCGCTGGCGGAGGCCGACGGCGACGTGGCGGTCGTGGCGCCCTGGGACTGGCTTTGGGGCTGGCTTTGGCCGCAGCCGCTGAGCAGCAGCGCAACCGCGGCGGCCGCCGTCACGGAAGTAATTACCAGTTTGTTCTTCATCTGCTGAGGCCTCATGGCACAACTTTGATGTTCCACGGTTGCCTTAGTCAACGACGCCACGACGAAGCGCCCGGATTGATGCCCGGATTGTGATTTCCGGGCATCAACCGGGGGTGCGTTACTTCGCGGGTGCTGGCTTGCGGCTGCGGAGCAGGGCGATGCCGCCCAGGACCAGGCCACCGACGCCGGCGACGAGGCCCGCCCAGCTTCTGGCCTGGCCGCCGTCGTCGTTTGTCGCGGACGCGCGGGCCGCGGGGGAGGACCCCGCCGGCTCGGCGCCGTGTGCGTCATGCCCGTCCGCCTCCGTGGCGGCTGCCGGCGCCGTCACCGTCAGCGACGGCGCCGGGGACTTCAGCGCGTGGGCGTCCTGGCCCGCTGCCGGGACCTGCGACCAGTCCACCCGGCCGACTTCGCAGCTCTGCAGGGTCGGGAAATAGAGGGTCTTTCCGGCAGCATCCGGCAGCTTCACCGACAGCACCAGCGCGTCGCGGAGCTCCGGGCTCAGCGGCGCCTTGGCGGTGTAGACGATCTGGCTGGTGCGCTTGGTGATCGAGGAGCCGTCGGCCAGCTTCTTCGGCGCCGCCAGCTTTTCGGTGACCTTGGCCGCCGTCCAGTTGGGGTTCACGGTGGGCTGGGCGTCGTCGAGCTCCGGCGGCAGGGTGATGGCCACCTTGGTGGTGGCGGATTCCGCGCAGCCGTGCGGGATGGCGAAGGTCAGCAGGGCATAGGAGTTAGCCGTGGTCTTGTCCGGGGAGACGCCGACGTGGGCCGAGGCGCCGCTGATGCCCGCGAGCATCAGGGCGGCGGTGGCTCCGGCGGCGGCGGTGCCGGAGAGGGTGCGGCGGAGGGCGGTGTGGTGCTGTGTGGTGGTCAAAACAGGTGCCTTTCAGGCGTGCGCGCGGCATTCAGTGCGGCGCGCGGAAACGGGGGAGGCGCGGGGCAGCTGCCCGCCGTGCCCGGGGCACGGAGACTTGGCGGGCAGGAACGGCCGCAGCCGGAAGGAAGGTTAGGAGGAAAAGACGACCACGGCGGGCGGCCCGCGGCGGCAATCGCGCCGGAGGTTGCGCCACGGCAGCGGGACGGCGCCGACGGACCGGCGCGGCAGGACGCGCGTGAGGGCCGGACGCGGCAAGACCGCCGCGGGGAGCTGGACGAGCGGGCGGAGCCACGCGGCGAGTGACCAGAGCGCATCCTCGCCCTTGGCCAGGATCAGGGCGCAGGCAACGGTTGCCAGGGCGTGGCCGGCGAGCATGGACAGGGCCAAGGCGGAGTCCAGCTCGTGGAGCCGGAGGTGGTCCGCCGGGACCGGAATCGTGGCCAGGCCCGCGTGGTGCGCCGGCGCGGCAATTCCGCCGATTACGGTGCCGGACGCTGGCCCTGACCCTGTCCAGCCGGCCGGCGTGCTGAACGCGGCGAAAGCCTCATGCAGCACCACCTGCCCCGCGCCGAGCAGGCCGGTCATCGCGGGCAGGTTGAGCTTCAGCCTGGTGGCCGTGGTGGAAACCAGTCCGGTGAGGGCCAGGAAAGCGAACAGGATGGCGGGGGCGGGAAGCTGGCCTCCGGCGACAACGTGCGCTGCGGCGGCGAGCGTCACGATCGTCGTGGCGACGATGGCCGAGCGCAACGCGTGGAAGGGTGCTCTGGCGGCGGTGCGCATGGAACACTCCCTTCACCGGCGGCGGTCATGGTTGCTCCCGCGGGCGTCCTGTCGGCAGCGGGTTGTCCCTTGATTCTAGCGGCGATTTCTACAGGGCTACGAAAAAGGACTGTCTGCTACGAAGCGGACACCCCGGTCCGGGGACCGGGGTGTCGTTGTCATGACTTCCGGCGGGTGCCGTGCGACTCAGTTGCCGACGGCGGCTGCCGACGCTTCTGCGGCCCCGGCGAGGCGGATCCAGGTTTCCACCACGGTGTCGGGGTTCAGCGACACGGAGTCGATGCCTTCCTCGACCAGCCATTCGGCGAAGTCCGGGTGGTCGCTCGGGCCCTGCCCGCAGATGCCCACGTATTTTCCGCGCGCCTTGCACGCCTTGATGGCCATGCTCAGGAGCTTCTTGACGGCAGGGTTGCGCTCGTCGAAGCTGCCGGCGACGATCGAGGAATCCCGGTCCAGGCCCAGCGTCAGCTGCGTCATGTCATTGGAGCCGATGGAGAAGCCGTCGAAGAAGTCCAGGAACTCGTCCGCGAGCAGCGCGTTGGACGGAAGCTCGCACATCATGATGACCTCGAGGCCGTTTTCGCCGCGGCGCAGCCCGTTTTCCGCGAGCAGGTCGATGACGCCGCCGGCTTCGTCCAGGGTGCGCACGAACGGGATCATCAGCTTGACGTTGGTCAGGCCCATCTCGTTCCGCACGAAGGACAGGGCCTCGCACTCCAGGTCGAAGCAGTCCCGGAAGGATGGTTCCAGGTACCGCGAAGCGCCACGGAAGCCGATCATCGGGTTCTCTTCGTGCGGCTCGTAAGCGGGCCCGCCGAGCAGGTTGGCGTACTCGTTGGACTTGAAGTCGGACATCCGCACAATCACCGGCTCCGGCGCGAAGGCCGCGGCGATGGTTGCCACCCCTTCGGCCAGGCGCTTGATGTAGTAATCGCGCGGACTGTCATAGGCGGCAATGCGTTCCCGGATCTCGGCGAGCACGTCCGCGGGCTGATCGTCCATGTTCAGCAGCGCCTTGGGGTGGATGCCGATCTGCCGGTTGATGATGAATTCCAGCCGGGCCAAGCCCACGCCGTGGTTGGGGAGCTGGGCGAACGTAAAGGCCTGCTCGGGGGTGCCGACGTTCATCATGACCTTCACCGGCGCCTCGGGCAGCTGGGTGATTTCGGTTTCCTCGACGCTGAAGTCCAGGATCCCTTCGTAGATCAGGCCGGTCTCGCCGTCGGCGCAGGAGACCGTCACGTCGAGGCCGTCGGAGAGGACGTCGGTGGCGTCCCCGGTGCCGACGACGGCGGGAATCCCCAGCTCCCGGGCGATGATGGCCGCGTGGCAGGTGCGTCCGCCACGGTTGGTCACGATCGCGGAGGCGCGCTTCATGATCGGTTCCCAGTCCGGGTCGGTCATGTCCGCGACCAGGACGTCGCCGGTTTTGAACGCGGCCATCTGGTCGATCGCGGTGAGGATCCGGACGCTGCCGGCGCCGATCCGCTGGCCGATGGCGCGGCCCTCCACCAGGACCCGGCCGGAGTCGTTCAGGCGGAAGCGGCTCAGGCTGCCGGAGGCCCTGCGGGACTGCACGGTTTCCGGGCGCGCCTGCAGGATGTACAGGCCGCCGTCGAGCCCGTCCTTGCCCCATTCGATGTCCATCGGGCGTCCGTAATGGTTTTCGATGGCGACGGCGTGCCGGGCGAGCTGCTCGACGTCGTCGTCGGTCAGGCTGAAGCGGTTCCGCAGGGACGCCTCGACCGGGACGAAGTCGATGGTGTGGCCGATTTCGCGGTTGCTGGTGTACGTCATCTGGAGCGCTTTTTCGCCGAGTCCGCGCTTGAGGATGGCCGGGCGGTCTGCCGCCAGGGCGGGCTTGTAGACGTAGAACTCGTCCGGGTTGACGGCGCCTTGGACTACGGCCTCGCCGAGGCCGTAGGAGGAGGTGACGAAGACGGCGTCCTTGAAGCCGGATTCGGTGTCCATGGTGAACATGACGCCGGATGCGCCGACGTCGGAGCGGACCATGCGCTGGACGCCTGCGGAGAGTGCCACCTCGGCGTGCTCGAACTTGTGGTGCACGCGGTAGGCGATGGCCCGGTCGTTGTAGAGGGAGGCGAAAACGTCCTTGATGGCGGCCAGGACGTTCTCGATGCCGCGAACGTTCAGGAAGGTTTCCTGCTGCCCGGCGAAGGAGGCGTCAGGAAGGTCCTCTGCCGTCGCGCTGGAGCGGACAGCCCACGAGAGGTCCTCGGAGCCGCCGTGCTTGTCCACCAGTTTCTGGTAGGAGTCGCGGATCTGCGCTTCGAAGTGCGGCAGGAAGGGCGTCTCGCGCATCAGGGTGCGGATCTCCTGGCCCGCTGCGGCCAGGGCCGTCACGTCGTCGGTATCCAGGCCCACCAGCCGGTCGGCAATCTTCTGGTCCAGTCCGGAGTCGGCCAGGAAGCTGCGGTAGGCGTCCGCTGTCGTGGCGAAGCCGTCAGGAACCTGGACGCCGGCAGAGGTGAGGTTCTGCACCATCTCGCCGAGGGAGGCGTTCTTGCCGCCTACCCTGTCCAGGTCCTTGAGTCCGAGTTCTGAGAACCACAGGATGTCCGTCGTCATGGTTGCTGCTCCTTTGCAGATGATGCCTTAATGCCGCCTGCGTGGGCGGCCGCCGTTTGATGGGCGCAAGTCCTGTCCACAGTGACAGGTCGGCGCCGGTGATTCCACACGATGTGGTCCACGCAACAGTTGTGAAGCGTGGCCTCAGTGCTTGAGGTTCATCTTCTGGAGGATGGTGGCTGCCATTTCCTCCACGGACACGCTGGCCGAATTGAGGTACGGGATCCCGTGGGACACGTACAGCCGTTCGGCGCTGCGCAGTTCGAAGCCGCACTGCCGCAGTGACGCGTAGGGCGACCCGCGGCGGCGTTCGGTGCGGACCTGGCTCAGGCGCAGGGGGTTGGTGGTGAGGCCGAAACACTTGGAAACGAACGGCCGCAGCGGCTTGGGGAGTCCCTCGCGTTCAAAGTCCTCGTCCACCAGCGGGAAGTTCGCGGCGAAGATGCCGTGCTGCAGCGCCAGGTACATGGTGGTGGGCGTCTTACCGCAGCGGGACGGGGCCACCAGGATGACCTGCGCCTTCTCAAGCGCGCGCAGGCTCTGCCCGTCGTCGTGCTCCATGGCGTATTCGACGGCGGCCATCCGGGACTGGTAGCGGGCTGCGTTGCCCAGGCCGTGGGCCCGGCCGGGTTCCCCGCTGGCTTGCGTCCCCAAGGCCTGCTCCAACTGCCCGACGTGGGTCCCGATCAGATCCACGATGATCCCCTTGCAGGTGCCCAGCGTCTGCCGGATGTCGCTGCCGACGGCGGTGGAGAAGACGATCGGCTGCTGGCCCGTGGCCGCGAGGTTGTCGATGACCCTGACGACGGCGCGCGCCTGGTCGACGGTGGTGATGAAGGGGACCGTGATGCGGTCATATTCGTTGGCGGGGAACTGCGTCAGCAGGGTGTTGCCGAGCGTTTCCGCGGTGATGCCCGTACTGTCCGAAAGGAAGTAGACCGGGCGGGGAGCGTCATTGGTCATGAACGCATTGTGCACCAGCGGGGCCCGTGCGGTCTTCCACGACGCACGCCCGCCGCCGGGGTGCCGGCCGGACTGCGGGGAGTAGGCTGTGACCCACATCGCCAAAGGAGGCTGCATGAGCTACAAATACCGGACCGTCAGGGTCCGCGGTACGGACCTGGTCGGCACCATTGCGCGCAGGCACGGGGGCGCGCCCGAAATCTACGAGACCTCGAAGGACCCGAGTACTTCTGTGGTTCCCGTGTTCTTTCCGGAAACCGGCGAGATCCGCTTCTTCGACCGGTCGGTGCTGGAGGACGTTGTCAGCCCCGCGGGCTAGGAGCAGCGGCGGGCGTGACCTAGTGCGAGTTGTCCGCCCCTGGGCCGGGCTGGTCCGCTGTGGACTCGCGGAAGACCAGAACGGGGCAGTGGGCATGGTGGACCGCCTGGGTGGACACGGAACCAAGCAACAGCCCCGTGAATCCGCCGTGGCCGCGTGAGCCAACGGCAACGACGTCGGCGTCCCGCGAAGCGTCCACGAGCACCGCGGCGGCGCTGCCCTGAACAATGCGTCCGTTGATCTGAACGCCCTGGCCCCGGACCCGGGCAAGTTCCTCATCGAGAATTGACTGGGCGTCGGTCTGGAACACCTCGTAGTCCCAGGCCTGGCCGAGGGCGTCGGTGACATAAGGGAAGTGCCAGGCCGTGAGGGCCAGCACTTCACCGCCGCGAGCCTTGGCTTCCTCGACAGCCCAGTCCATTGCCGCCCGGGACTGCTCGGAACCGTCCACGCCAACCACGATCCTGTAGCTCTCGTTTCCGGCCATATGCCTTCCTTCCGAATGCCAGGCCCGATGCCGGGCGGTGTTGTGATTCCTCATCCTGACAGCGCCGCACCCGGGCCGGCAGTGCCATTGGGCAGGGATCCCGCACGCGGTCCCGGTCTTGGGTGACAGTGGAGGCCGGCCGGATAGGCTGAGGACATGCCCGCTTCTCCGCCGGTCGCTGTCTGTGGCCCCGCCTCGTGGAACCACCTCATCCTCCTCGACCACCTCCCGGACCCTGTTCCGCACATGCAGTTCGCCCGCCGCGCCTGGCACACGGTGGGAGGCACCTCGGCGGGCAAGGCCTTGCACCTGGCGGATCTCGGCGTCCAGGTGCGCTTGTGTTCGCCCTTGGGCGCGGACGACGCCGGCGGCCGGGTGCGCGACGCCCTCGCCGCGGCCGGCGTCACCATCGAAGCGATTGCGTCGGACCGCACCGAGCGTCACGTCAACCTCATGACCGACGGCGGCGGCCGGGTATCGCTCTACGTTTCGGTGCCCTCGCCGCCGGCGGACGACGACCTTGACGCTGCCGCGGCAGTAGTGGCTGCAGCGGATGTTGCCGTGATTGACCTGAGCGAACTTGGCTTGTTGTTGCTCGAACGCGACGAGGTCCGGCAAACACCGTTGTGGGTGGACCTTCATGACTTCGACGGATCGTCCGCGTTCCATCAGCCGTTCCTGCGGGCGGCCAATACCGTCTTCATGAACGACGACCGGACCGACGATCCCTGGGAGCTGATGCGCTCCTGCCTCGCCCGGGGCCCCCGCCTGGCTGTGTGCACCCGCGGGGCAGCGGGTGCGGTAGCGCTGGAAGCGGACGGGACGCGGCATGAGGTCGCTGCTGTTCCCGCGGATGTGGTGGACACCAACGGTGCCGGCGATGCCTTCATGGCCGGGTTCCTGGGCGCGAGCCTGCAGGGCGCGTCCGTGGCTGAGTCCCTCAAGGCGGCGGCCGTCCAGGCCCGCGTCGCCATTGAGAGTGAGCATCTGCACCCGGTCCTCGGGGGCTGATTCGCTGGCGCCCGATCCCGGGTTGGCAGCGGCCAGATGCCTGCCAGCGGGACCGGGTTAGAGGCCGGTCGGGAACTTAAACGTTGTGGGCATCGGCTCCGGGGCCGTCCCGTGGAACAGGACGACTTCATCGTGGGCTTTCAGGACGACAGCTTGGGCCGGCCCCGCCTGCTTGGCGCCGTTCACAGCGACGGACCAATCCGAGATGGGTGAATGCGCGGTCCCGGGCTTGCCGGTGCCGTCCAGGACACCCCATTCGGTCAAGAGCTGGCCAAGCGTGTAGGTAGCCCCGGCGACCGGCGCCTCAACGTGGATGATGCCGGTCTCGTCATGTGTGTGCAGCGCCGAGATGCCGTTGGGTTGGCCGGCCGCGGTGAAGCTGAAGCCGATGTCCGCCGGGACAGGAACGGGCTTGCCGTCAACAAAAACGTCCAGATGGGCGTGGAAGTGCTCGGCTGCGCCCTCCTCGTTGAGGACCGCCAGGCCTGCCGCTTTGATCCGTTCGGCTCCGCCCTTGGGGTTCAGTTCCCAGCCCGCGGACGGAGCCGCGGCTGCGGCGGATGAGGTGGCGCTCGCGGCCGGGGCGGTCGGGCTCGGAGCAGGGGCGGCGGTCGAACATCCCGAGACGGACAGGCAGGCAGCGCCCAGCATCACGGAAAGCGGGAGGAACTTCTTCACAAGGGCTTCCTTCATTCGGGAGCAGGGGCACAGCGGATGTGCGCGGGGGAGGCGGGAGGTGTTCGTGACTCCTAAGCCTACGTGGCAGGATCTTCCAGTCGTTTGCCATGGCAGGGGGCGGCCCCCGGGACGGGTCTGGCCGGACGAGGCTGGACAACTCGACGCCGGTGCCTCCGCCAGTCACGTTTGTCGAGGTCCGGAACGGTGACGCCAACGTGGTCGAACCGCACGATTCGTGTCATGAGCGGCACCCCCAAATGATCGCTTCTGGATGGTCTAGGCCGGCGTCTACGGCGAACTTTGCGGCGGATTCGCGGTGCGAGGAAAGGCCCTACTGCGGGGGTGAGGTTATCCCTTGCCTTGGGCCGCGGGAGGTACGAAGATGAGCGCAGAATCAGCATTTCATCCGCAATCAATTCAAGGGAGATTCTCATGTTGCTTTGGATAGCCATCATTATTGCTGTTCTCTGGCTTCTGGGCTTGATCGGGAACATTGGCGGCGGGTTCATTCACCTGCTTCTGGTGATCGCCGTCGTGGTCCTGATCTTCCACTTCATCCGCGGTAGGTCGCGCACGTAGAGGCGGATCCCGAGCAATCCTGCCCGGGGCGTCTTGCTGCCCGGAAACTTAACAAGCCTCACGTCTACTTCAGCCGTGGGCAGATGCACGCACCTGCCACACCGAGCAAGTACGCCGCGGCTGATCCTGGTGTTGGCGCTGCTCGGCCGCGAGCTTCGCCGGAAAGTCGCAGGCAATATTGAGAGCCTGCCGGGCGGCCATCTAGTGGATATGGAACGTGGCGAGTCTCCAGTAGATGAGGGCGTTGCGAACGCCGGTCAGGGCCTGGAGCGTATGGGGTCCGGTTCCGTGCATCAGGATGACGCCGCCCGCACGAACCCGCGGGGTGGTGCGGTCGCCGAATTGCACGCGGCGGATGATGGTGCCGGCTGATGAGCCGTCCCAATCGCGCGTGTCAACGGTCCAATAGGCGGGGCGGCATCCTGCACGGGCCAGGGCGTTGTAAACCCTGAGGCTGAACGCGCCGGCACCGTAAGGTGGCCGACAGAGCTTGGGTGACGTGGTGGGTACGACGCTGCCGTGCCGGCGGACCTCGGTATAGATCTGGTTGGCGGTCATGCGTGAGTAGTCGCGGTGGTCAAAGCTGTGATTGCCCAGCAGTTGACCGGCCTTGGTTATCTGCGTGCGATAGGTCGGGTGGGCGAGCATGCATTGGCCGGTGAAGAAGAATATGGCTTGGACGTTATAGTGACGCAGCCAGTTCAGGAGTCCGGTGAGACGAACCTGGGTGGCGCAGTCGTCGAAGGTAAGTCGCACTCTTGGCCCGTGATAGTACAGATGCAGGATCTCGGAACGCTCGGCAGATGACATCTGGGATGCAAATGGTGCCGGCGGCATGGGGTTGATGACTTTCTGGATCACATCCGGTTGTGCCGCGGCCCAGCTCGGCGCCGGAGCGCTGAAACCGACAATGACCAATAGGGCTACGACGATCGGTCGCCAAACCTTCATTTGGGCAGTCCCCTTTTCCGCAACTGGGAATGAACTGCGATGAGCACGAGGCAGAGATCGGAGCATTCCCGGATTTGAGTGTCCCCCCGTCACCGACGCCGCAATAGGGTCAAGGGTCCTTTCCCAGGAACTGAGGCCCGGGTAGCGCCGAAGGGACGGCGGCCCGGAGATCGGCTTTTGAGTCGGAGCTGAAGCGCAAAGTCGGCGTGCGGCCCGGGCCTGCGGAATCAAGTTTTGGCCTAATCATTGCCAATGAGTCAGTCGCGGGCAAAGCAAAGGCCCCTGGTTCCCTTGTAAACAAAGGGAACCAGGGGCCTCGCTACGTGGCGGTGACGGTGGGATTTGAACCCACGTTGGCTTTTACACCAAACAACATTTCGAGTGTTGCACCTTCGGCCGCTCGGACACGTCACCAACCTGACTAGGGTACCGGAGCAAGGCGCCCAACCCCAAAACGGCGCCCAGACGGCCTCGCAAAACGCCCCGCCGCGCCCCGCCCGCGCCCCGCCCGCGGCCCCGAAGCTTCCCCCTGTCCCTCCCCGGCACTAGATTCGTAAGCAAGATGAGCAACTCGAACAAGGTCAACCAGGCAACAACCACCGCAACCGCATATTGGACCGTCGGCCCGGAGCAGGGCGAACTCCGGCGCGAGCAATTGCCGGCACCCGGACCCGGCGAAGCGCTCGTGCGCTCGCTCTACTCCGGCATCAGCAAGGGCACCGAGATGGTGGTGCACAACGCCCGCGTGCCGGAATGCATCGCCGAGGAAATGGCCGCACCGCATCAGGAAGGCAGCTTCCCGTCGCCGGTGAAGTTCGGCTACCTTTCCGTCGGCGTCGTCGAGGAGGGCCCGGCCGAGTGGCAGGGCAAGACGGTCTTCTGCCTCTACCCGCACCAGGACCGCTACATCGTCCCGGTCGACTCGCTCACCCAGGTCCCGGACGACGTTCCCGCCCGCCGCGCCGTCCTCACCGGCACCGTGGAAACAGCGGTCAACGCCCTCTGGGAGGCCGGTCCCCGCCTCGGCGACCGCGTGGCCGTGATCGGCGCCGGACTGGTCGGCGGCATGGTCGCCAAGCTCCTCGGGTCTTTCCCGCTGGGCCGGCTGCAGTTGATCGACGTCGACCCCGCTAAGCGCGCCTTCGCCGACACCCTCGGCGTCGACTTCTGCCACCCCGACGACGCACTGCCGGACTGCGACATCGTGATCCACTGCTCCGCCTCGCAGGCCGGACTGCAACGCGCCCTGCAGCTGGTGGGCGACGAGGGCGAGATCATCGAGATGTCCTGGTACGCGGACCGCCTGGTCACCCTGCCGCTGGGGGAGGACTTCCACGCCCGGCGGCTCTCCATCCGCGCCAGCCAGGTGGGCGTGGTGGCCCGCGCCCGCCGCCACCGGCGCACCAACGCCGACCGGCTCCAGCTCGCCGTCTCGCTGCTGGCCGACCCAGTCTTCGACACCTTCCTCACCGGCACGTCCGACTTCAGCGAGCTGCCCGACGTCGTCCAGCGCGTCTCCGACGGCAGCCTGGACGCGCTCTGCCACGTCATCGAATACCCCGCCCCCGCAACAGAAACCACGAGGTAATCCGTGTTCAGCCTGACCGTACGTCGCAATTTCATGATCGCCCACAGCCTGCCGCGCCCTGCCTTCGGCCCCGCCCAGGGCCTGCACGGGGCCACTTTTGTCACGGAAGTGACTTTCCGCCGTCGGACGCTGAACGACGACGCGATCGTGCTGGACATCGGCGAGGCCGGCGACGTGCTGGACGCCGTCCTGGCGGGCCTGAACTACAAGAACCTCGACGAGCACCCGGACTTCACCGGCAAACTCAGCACCACCGAAGCCCTGGCCCAGTACATCGCCGACGCCGTGGCCGGCCAGATCCGCGGCGGCCAGGACGGGAAGGCCCTTGCCGGCATCGAGGTCACCCTGCGCGAAACTCCCGACGCCTGGGCCAGCTACTCGCTCGAGTTCGACGCCGGCTAGCAGCCCCGTGGATGCCCCCGGCCTCCGCCTCCTGGTGCCCGGCAACGTGCGCCACAACTCCGGCGGCAACGCCTACAACGCAGCGCTGCTCCGCGCCCTCGCAGACCTCGGGGTCGCGGCGTTGTCCTGCGAGGTCGACGGCGACTGGCCGGTCGGCAGCCCAGCGGACCGGCAGCGGTTCGGCCGCCTGCTTGCCGAGTCCGACGCCGGCCATCTCACGCTCGTGGACGGTCTGGTGGCCTGCGGGGCGCCGGACGAGCTCGAAGCCGCGGCGGCTGCCGGGGCGCCGGCCTGGATCCTGCTGCACATGCCGCTGGGGACGCATCCGGAACTGGAACACCGCGCGCTGCAGGCCGCGGCCGGCGTTATCTGCACCAGCACCTCCGCCGCGGCGGCCCTGCAGGAACGGCACGGCCTGGGCGGCTTGGCTCGAATCAGCGTCGCGCTTCCCGGCACCGAGCCGGCACCGTCCGCGGCCGGTTCCGAGCCGCCCCACCTCCTCGCACTGGCCGCGCTGCTGCCCAACAAGGACCAGCTGCTGCTGCTGCGCGCCCTCTCGGAGCTCATGGACCTGGCCTGGACAGCATCCCTTGCCGGTTCGGACACCGCGGATCCCGCCTACGCCGCCCTGCTCCGGCAGGAATCGGAGCGCCTCGGCCTGACGGACCGCGTCCGGCTACCCGGCGAGCTGCGCGGAGCCGACCTGGCCGCCGAATGGGAGGCCGCTGACCTCAGCCTGCTCATTTCCCGGGCCGAGACCTATGGGCTGGTGGTCACCGAATCCCTGGCCCGCGGCGTGCCGGTGATCGTCCGGGAGGGAACCGGCGCCGTGGAGGCGCTCGCGGCCGGCACAGCCGGAGCTGGAGCAGGGGGCGCCCCCGTAGCCGCAGCGCCGGCCCTGCCGGGCGCCGCCGTCGCACTCGGCGAAGATCCGGCACCGCTGGCAGCCCTGCTGCGCCGCTGGCTCACCGAACCGGCCCTCCGCGCCGAATGGCGGGCCGCCGCCCGGGCCGCACGGGAGCACCTTCCCGGCTGGGACGCCACGGCGCGGGCCGTGCTGGCCGTCCTGGCCGCGCGCCTCACGGAATAGCGGCGGAAAACGGAACCCCGGGATCGATACCGTCGCCGGGCCAAGCGGGTGGAGAATGACCCCATGACTACCGAGCCCATGACCGTGCAACTGCCGCCCGCGGAAAGCCTCACGCCCGAGCGGCTCCGCGCCTGGTCGTGGCACCGGCAGGGCCTGGACGGCTCGCTGGCGGGGTGCACTGCGGAACAGGTGTTCGCCCGGGCCGGCTGGGCACGGTCCGTGGGCGGGGCCAACCCGTACCTCACGCTCTTCGCCCGGGCCGGCATCCGGCGCTCTCAAGTGGACCGGGACGTCCTGGCGCACCGGATCCTGGAACTCCCGACGGCGCGCGGCTGCACCTATGTGCTGGGCGCGGACGACTTCGCCTGGGCGCTGCGGCTGGGACGGGACGCCGCCGAGGCCGGCTTCAAGGTCGTCGGCCGGCTCGGCGTGGACCGCGGCGAAATTGCCCTGCTTGAGGAGCAAGTGCTGCACGCCCTTGCTGAGGCCGGGGTGCCGCTGGACCCGCGGCAGCTCAAGGATGAACTCGGCGATTCGGTCCGCAACCTCGGCGAGGAGGGCAAGAAAAAGGGCGTCACCACCACGCTGCCCACGGCGCTGGGCATCCTGCAAGCGGACGGGCGGATCCGCCGGGTCCCTGCCAATGGCCGGCTGGATCAGCAGCGCTACGCCTACGAGCCCTGGGGGCTGCCGCCGAGCACGCTCAGTGACGATGACGTCCGCGCCGAGCTGATCCGGCGGTACCTTGGCTGGACCGGAGGAGCCACCTTCAAACAGTCGCAGTGGTTCACCGGCTTCACGGTCGCGCAGAGCAAGGCGGCGCTCGCCGCCGTCGACGCCGTCGAGGTCCCCACCGCCGCCGGCGGAGACCCGCTCTGGATGCTGCCCGACGACGTCGAACGCCTCGCCGCCTTCGAAGAACCGGCCGAGGAACAGATCCAGCTGCTCGCCGGAACTGATTCGCTGGTGCTGCTGCGCCGGAACGCGGGGGAGCTGCTGGCCGCGGAGGACCAGGATAAAAAGGCGCTGGGCTCGCTCGCGCTGCAGGCCGACCTGCCGGACCACCCCATCTTCGACCGCGGCAGGATCATCGGTTTGTGGCAGTACGACCCGGGCCGGGAGAAGATCGCCGCTTGGGTGTTCGGCACGCCGACGCGGGCCGTGACCCGGCGGATCGCCGAGGTGGAGGCCTGGATCAAGGAGGACCTGGGCGATTTCCGCGCCTTCAGCCTGGACTCGCCCGCCTCCCGGCAGAAGCGGATCGACGCGCTGCGGGCGTCCACGGCGGCCACCGCCGAGCGGTAGCTCACCGCGGCGTTGAGGGGGCCGGCGCCCTATGGGGGCCGGCGCCCTATGGGGGCCGGCGCCCGAAAGGCAGCGTCAGGCGCCGCGGTGGCCGGCGAAGAATTCCCGCAGCAACCCGCCGCACTCCTGCTCCCGGACCCCGGCGTACACCTCCACCCAATGGTTCAACCGGCGCTCGCGGAGAATGTCGAACACGGACCCGGCGGCCCCGGCTTTCTCGTCCCACGCGCCGAAGACCACCCGCGGAATCCGCGCCAGCACCACGGCGCCGGCGCACATGGCGCACGGCTCCAACGTCACCACCAGGGTGCAGTCTTCCAGCCGCCAGCCCTCGTCGGCTGCGCCCTCCAGCGCCCGCCGCTCGCGCAGCCGGGCCGCGGCCTCCCGGATCGCCACCATCTCGGCGTGCGCCGTCGGGTCCCCGAGTGCCTCCCGCTCGTTGCGCCCGGCACCGAGCACCGAGCCGTCCGGTCCGATCACGACGGCGCCGATCGGCACGTCCTCGGTGGCCAGCGCCCGGCGCGCCTCGGCAAGGGCCAGGCCCATCCAGTCCGCATGGCGTGGCTCGGGGGTAGTCATGGCTCAATGATAGTTTCGACCCTAAGCAAGCTGTGCACTTAAGCGGGTGCACCGGGAAGTCGGGAGAGGGCATTGAGCACCAAGACTGAGAGCTGGCTGATGCGGCGCTGGGGAAAGTGGGTGGTGCCCTATGCCGCACTCTGGATCACCATGCTGATCGGCGGCGTCGTCGTCGTCGCTCTGGCGCTGACGAGCGCGGAAGTCTACGACAACGTCGTGGACGACGCCGGCCTGGCAAGCCTCGACAAGCCCACGCTGGGGTTCATGCAACAGCTGCGCAGTCCCGGCCTGGACGCGTTCGTCACCGGGTTCACCAATATTGGCGGTGGAATCGGCATGCCGATTCTGGCCAGCATCCTGACAGCATGGCTGATCTGGGTCTCGCGGACCTGGCGGCCGCTCATCCTGATCGGCGGAGCCGCCGCGGTGTCGATCACCGCCACAACGGTGGGCAAGAAACTGATCGGCCGGGCCCGCCCCGACTTCGCGGACGCGGTGCCGCCTTACGAGACGTCGCCGTCGTTCCCCAGCGGCCACACGCTGAACACCACCGTGGTAATCGGGCTGGTGGTCTACCTCGCCTGCCTGCAGGTCAGACGCACCATAGCCCGCGTCGGTTTGATCACCGCGGGTGCGATCTTCATCCTTGCGATGGGCATGAGCCGCGTCTTCCTGGGCCATCACTGGATGACCGATGTGATCTTCGGCTGGGCCCTGGGGCTGGGCTGGGTGGGGATCGTGATCCTGGCCCACAGGCTGTTCCATGTGCTGCGGCACCGGGAACACACCGGCCCCGCGCCGACGTTCGACAACGATGCGCACCTGCGCGACGGCGCCCCCGCCCGCGGCCGCAAGGGCAGCACCGCGGAGCGGACCGCCGACGCCGATACCCCGGACCCCGCGGGACGGTCCTGAAGGTCCGGGTGGTAGTTTTGACCCATGCGCACTCTCGTTGTCGACCACCCGCTGGTCGCCCATAAACTCACCGTTCTGCGGGACAAGAACACCCCGTCCCCGGTCTTCCGCCAGCTCACCGAGGAGCTCGTCACGCTCCTGGCCTATGAGGCAACCCGGGACGTCCGCACCGAGCCGGTGACCATCGAGACGCCGGTCAGCACCACCGTCGGCACGGCTTTCACCAAGCCCACCCCGCTGGTGGTTCCGATCCTGCGCGCCGGTCTCGGCATGCTGGAGGGCATGACCAAGCTGGTGCCCACCGCCGAGGTCGGCTTCCTGGGCATGGCCCGGGACGAAGAGACCCTGGACATCATCACCTACGCCGAGCGCCTCCCGGAGAACCTGACAGACCGGCAGATCTTCGTCCTGGACCCGATGCTCGCCACCGGCGGCACCCTGCGCGAGGCGATCAAGTTCCTCTTCAAGCGCGGCGCGTCGGACGTCACCTGTATCTGCCTGCTGGCCGCCCCGGAGGGCCTGGCCAAGCTGGAAGAAGAGCTCTCGGACGCCAACGTGACCATCGTGCTGGCCTCCATCGACGAGAAGCTCAACGAAAAGTCGTACATTGTGCCCGGGCTGGGCGACGCCGGAGACCGCCTGTACGGCATCGCGGTCTAGCCGCCGGCATGCACTGCTGCCCTCGCGGGTAGGGCGGTTGAAACGTCCCCGCGGTCAAGGGTTCCGGCGTAAGGCGTCCGGGACTAGCCTGTGCCCATGGACTGGAAACTTGAACTCGTGTTTGTCCCCGTGTCGGATGTGGACCGGGCCAAGGACTTCTATGTGAACAAGGTCGGCTTCAACGCCGACTACGACGAACGGCCCACGCCAGGCATCCGTTTCGTCCAGCTGACCCCGCCGGGTTCCGGGTGCTCGATCGCGATTGGCGAGGGCCTCAACGACGCCCCGCCCGGCACCGCCCCCGGCCTCCAGCTGGTCGTGAGCGACATCCAGGCGGCGCACCAGCAACTCAAGGACAACGGTGTGGACGTCAGCGACATCGATGTCCAGGACTGGGGGCATTTCGTCTACTTCGCCGATCCCGACGGCAACAAGTGGGGGGTGCAGTACATCCCCAACCGTCCGAACGGCTAGCGCGGCCGCGCGGTTCCGTAGCGCGGCCCGTATTCCGCAGGCGCGGCGGCAGGCGCACGTGAGGCCCCGGATCCCAAGATCCGGGGCCTCACTCATGGCATGCAGCCTCGGCCGCGCTTAGTACCAGTTGTTCGCGTAGTGGAAGTTCAGGGCGCCGCACGGTGAACCGTAGCGGTCCTGCACGTACTGCAGTCCCCAGTTGATCTGGGTCCGGTAGTTGGTCCGGTAATCGGCGCCGGCGCTGGCCATCTTTTCGGCGGGCAGCGACTGGACCACGCCGTAAGCGCCGCTGCTGGCATTGGTAGCCGTGGTCTTCCAGTCGGACTCCCTGGTCCACAACTTCATCAGGCACTGCATCTCGCTCGGGGCCCAGCCGTGGGCGGGCAGCTGAGAGGCGGCGTAGGCCTGCGCACCGGCGGGGTCGTCAATGGCGACCGGCTTCGCGGGAGCAGGCGCCTTGGCAGCCGGAGCCGGCGCCTTGGCCGCCGGGGCCTTGGCGGGCTTGATTTTGGAGGCCTGGGCCTCCACGCTCATCGGGGCGGGCGAGGTGGGCGTGTTGCTGCCGACGCGTTCGAAGTCCAGGGTCTGCAGGGACGCGGCCGTGTCTTTCGACGCTTCGGCCGTATGCGCGGCAGTGCCGGAGGCCTGGCCCGCGGCCCCTGCCCCCAGCAGGACGGCGAAAGCGGTGGCTACGACGGCGGCGCGCTTGCCATTGGTCCGGGCACGGGCACGGGGCCGGGACGGGCTCGAAGTGTGCTTCGCCGGCTCGGCGCGGTGGCGCGCGCGCTCGGCGTCGGACGTGCGTTTAGCGCCTTCTGGGCGCGTGGGTGCCTTGATTTCAGTCATGTTCGCCTCTCAACGCCTACGGAGTTAGCTGTCGGGTTCGGATGCGAAATCCGGCCGCACGGAATCTCGACGTGGCGGCTTAACCCCAAGGGTGCATGGATGCAGAATGCCCGGGAACTCTGGGTTCCCCGTCTCTGCCTGGTCCATGGGAATCCGGGTAGCGGCAGAGTTTGGCGTCAGCCCGGACACGCGGCCAGATCGATGGCCGCACCCTAAAACGGTACCGGACTTTCAATCAGATGTCACAGCTCGACGCCGGTAAGCATCGAGCGGGCACGGAACCGTCGAAACGGCGCGGCGGAGACGGAGGCAAGCGGGGGAGAGGAGCCTACTTCGCCAGCTTGTACACGGTGGCGTTCCCCACGGTCTGGGCCTGGTAGTTGGCCGCGACCCAGCTGGCGACCTCGGAGTTGCCGCCGCGGCCCCCGCCCAGGCCGCCCATGCCGCCGGAGATGAAGTAGCCGATCTCGCCGCGGTCCACCATCGCTTGGAACTGCTCGAGCGTGGGGTACGGGTCGCCGCCGTTCCAGCCGCCCAGCGCGATCACATTGGTGCCGGTGGCGAGTTCCAGGCTGGCGGCCTGGGTGGCGCCGGAGACAATCCCGGACCATTTGGCGCCGGAGGACTTCAGCAACGCTGTCAGCTCGGCCGACGCCGTATCCGCGCCGGGTCCGCCGGGCCCGCCGGCGGCCGCCCCGCTGGAACCGAGGATCCCGCCGTCCGGCCTGCCCGCCGCCCCGAAGCCGCCGCCCATCGCGGACGCGGTGGGCCCGGAGGTGGGGATTGACCCCGAATGCGCCTGGGCCGCCGTCGCCAGCGTCCAGGCGGTGGTCCCGAGCCCGCCGGCCAGCAGTGAAAGGACCACGACGCCGGCCGCAGCGGCTTTGCGGAGCCGGGCCGGGAGCGCCGCCAGGCTGTCCACCCGGAGCAGCAGCGCCGCGGCGGCCAGCACGCCCAGGACGACGGCGATCACCCGGAGCCCGGGCAGCCATGCCGGGTCGCGGCCCAGGAGCACGGCGGACCAGACCGAGGCAGCCAACACCGTCACGGCCAGGACCATCCGAGCGGGCCAGTGGGTCCGGCCGCGCCACAGTTCCGCCGAGCCGATGCCCACCAGGGCCGCGACGGCGGGGGCCAGTGCCACGGCATAGTACGGATGCACGGTGCCGCTCATGAAGCTGAAGATGCCTGCCGTGATCAGCAGCCAGCCGCCCCAGAGCAGGAGCGCGGCACGGGTGGCGGAGCTCCGGGCCTCGCGCCGGGTGAACCACAAACCTGCCACCAGCAGAACCAGGGCCGCCGGCAATAGCCAGGACACTTCGCCGCCGAAACTGGTCCCGAACATCCGGGTGATCCCGGCCGCGCCGCCGAAGCCCACGTTGCCGTTTCCGCCCGGGCCGCCGGCATTTCCGAAAGCATTTCCACCGGGCATCCCGCCGCCGGACCCGGTGATCCGGCCCAGGCCGTTGTAGCCGAAGGTGAGTTCCAGGAAGCTGTTGGTCTCCGACCCCGCCATGTACGGCCGGGCCGAGGCGGGAGTGAGCTGGAACAGCGCCAGGTAGCTGCCGGCCACGACGGCGATCCCCGCCGCGGCGGCGAGGAGGTGCAGGAGCCGGCGGCCGAGGGTGGTGGGTGCCGCCCACAGGTAGGCTAGGGCCAGTCCGGGCACTATCAGGAAGCCCTGCAGCATCTTGATCAGGAACGCCAGGCCGATTACCGCGCCGGCTGCGGCGAGCCATTTCCAGCCGGCCTTTTCGATGGCGCGGGTGGTGAGGTAGGCGGCCAGCACCAGGCACAGGGTGAGCATGGCGTCGGGGTTGTTGAAGCGGAACATCAGGGCTGCCACTGGGGTCAGCGCCAGGGCGCCGCCGGCCAGTAGGCCCGCCGCGGGACCGGACACGCGCTTGACGGTCAGGTACAGAAGTCCAACGGCGGCCACCCCCATCAGCGCCTGGGGAATGAGCATGCTCAGTGCCGAGAAACCGAAGATCCGCCCGGCGAGGGCCGGGATCCAGAGCGCGGCCGGTGGCTTGTCCACCGTGATGGCGTTGCCCGCGTCGAGGGAACCGAACAGCAGCGCGGTCCAGTCCTTGGTGCCGGCCTGGATCGCTGCGGCGTAGAAGGAGTTGGCGTAGCCGGTGGCTTCCAGGTTCCACAGGTACATCACTGCGGTGAAGACCAGCAGCAGGGCCGCCGAGGGCCGCACCCACCACCGCTGTGGTCCGAACAGCAGGCGTGCCCGGCGGTCCTGCGCGGCGGGCGCTCGAGGAGCTGCCGGGCGGGTCGCCGTCGTCGGGTGTGCGGGCGCCGATGCGGGCGTGCTGCCGGCCGGGCCGCCGGTGGCGGGGTCGAGGGTTGCGGTCATTTACTTGGCCGTTTCTGTGTGGGGGAGGGCTGAGGCGTTGGCGTTGGCGTCGGACGCCGGAGCATAGGGAACGGCGCCGGGGGCCGGAGGAATGGGGGCGCCCCGACGGCGGAAGACCACGTGCCGGAACAGCAGGAATTTGATGGCGGTGGCGGCCAGGTTGGCGGCGGTCACTGTGACCAGTTCCAGCCAGCGGTCAGGGGTTCCGCCGGACGTGCCGTGGACGAAGGCGAGCGCACCGGAGGTCAGGGCCAGCCCGATCCCGAAGACCAGCAGCCCCTCGAAATGGTGGCGGGCCGCCTGGCTGCTGCCTTGGATGCCGAAGGTGAAGCGCCGGTTCGCCGCGGTGTTGGCCACCGCGGTAGTGAGCAAGGCAAGGAAGTTGGCCAGCTGCGGGTCAATGATTCCCCGGCAGAGCACGAAGATCAGCAAGTACGCGAGGGTCGAAGCCACCCCGATGCTGCCGAAGCGCACGAGCTGGCCGAAGAGGCTTCCGCCGGGGCTTTGTTCCTGGGCCCGGGACGAAGCCGGCAGCGGTCCGCGGGCCAGGGCGGACCGGAGTTCGGGAACCGGGATCCGGCCCGAGAGCAGGTCCCGGCTCAGCCGGGCCATGCCGCGCAGGTCCGCGATGGCCGTCTGGACGATGTCCACGCTGGAGTCCGGGTCGTCGGTCCAATCGACCGGGACTTCGTGGACGCGCAGGCCGCACCTCTCGGCGAGTACCAGCAGCTCGGTGTCGAAGAACCAGGCGTTGTCCAGCGTGTGCGGGAGAAGCTGCCGGGCCACGTCCGCCCGGATGGCCTTGAAGCCGCACTGGGCGTCGCTGAAGTGGGCGCCCAGGCACGACTGCAGCAGCAGGTTGTAGCTGCGCGAGATGAATTCCCGTTTGGGTCCGCGGACCACATGCGAGTTGTGGGTCAGCCGGGTCCCGATCGCGAGGTCCGAGTGCCCCGAAATGAGCGGGGCCAGCAGGGGGCCGAGCGCCGCCAGGTCGGTGGACAGGTCCACGTCCATGTACGCCAGGAGCGGCGACGGCGAGGCAAGCCACACCTTGCGCAGCGCATTCCCGCGGCCTTTTTCGGCCATGTGGACGACGTTGATCTCCCGGAGCTCACGGGCGACGCGTTCCGCCGTCTGGAGTGTTCCGTCGGTGCTGGCGTTGTCCGCCACCGTGATCCGAAAGGAATGCGGGAAGCAGCCGACAAGGTAGGCGTGCAGCCGGCGTAGGCACGCTTCGAGGTCACGTTCCTCGTTGAACACCGGAATGGTGATATCCAGGACCGGTGTGGTGGTGCGGGTGTCGATGGCTGAACGCAGCCTCCCGGGGCCGGTGAACGCCGGGGTCAACGGGCCCGGCCCGGGCGGCGCGGCCGGGCCGGGCGGCGTCGCCGTGGAGTGGGGCTGTGGTCCTGGGGCCTGGTCTGTGAACGTCATGGCTCAACTTTCCCGGCGCCCCATATGAGGGCTTTAGGGTCAAGCTGTGCGGGGGCTGTGGAAGTGAGGACCGGCGCCGCCGTGCCGGCGTCCGGACCAGAGCGGCGGCCCGCTACGCCAGCGGAGGCGCCGCGGGCAGCCGGACGGCGAACTCTGTCCGGCCCGGCCGGGACGTGACCTCGACGGTCCCGCCGTGCGCCTCCACAATTGACTGCACAATCGACAAGCCCAGGCCGCTGGTGCCCTCGGAAGCCGCGGCCGCTGTCGCGACCGCCGACGTGCCCTCACGGCTTCGCACCGGACGGGCCGCGGGACCGGCGGCCGGGTTGGTGCGCGCGGCGTCGGCCCGGGCGAACCGGGCGAAGACCCGGCCGAGGAATTCGGGAGCGATGCCGCTGCCGTTGTCCGTCACGGTGACCACGGCGCTGCCGTCAGCCGAACGCGTGACGCCCGTGACCACCTTCGTCCCGGGGGCCGTGTGTTTGCGGGCATTGGACAGGAGGTTGGCGAGGACCTGGTGAAGCTGGGTCGCGTCCCCGCGCACCACCACGGGTTCGTCCGGGAGCTCCAGCTGCCAGAGGCGGTCGGGTGCCATGACTTTCTCGTCGCTCACCGTTTCGACGGCCAGCTGGGTGAGGTCGACGTCGGTGACCTTGAGCGGCTGCCCCTCGTCCAGCCGTGCCAGCAGCAGCAGGTCCTCCACCAGGGTGGTCATCCGCTCGGACTGGCTTTGGACGCGGGCTAGTGACTTCTCGCCGTCGGGCGTGAAATGCTCGGTCATCCGCATCAGCTCCGTGTAGCCGCGGATCGCGGTGAGCGGGGTGCGGAGCTCGTGCGAGGCATCGGCGACAAACTGCCGCACCTTCATCTCGCTCTCCTGCCGCGCCTCGAGGGCGTTGGAGACGTTGTCCAGCATCTGGTTCAGCGCGTAGCCCACGCTGCCCACCTCGGTGCCCGGATGGGCAGCCGACGCCGGGACCCGCACGCCCAGCGCCACCTCGCCGGCGTCCAGCGGCAAACGCGAGACCTTGGTGGCCACCTCGGAGAGCTGTTCCAGCGGCTTCATGGTCCGCCGGATGAGAGCGGTGCCGGCGAGGCCGATCAGCACGAGGCCGCCCGCCGATACCACCCCCAGGGTCCAGACGAGCGAGGCCAGCGTGTTCTGCTTTTCGTCCAGTGGGAGGCCGGTGACGATCACGTCGCCATAGGGTGCGCGCACAGCCGTCAGTCGGTAGTCGCCGGCCGAGAGCGTCCGGTCCACGGGCACGCCGTTCGGGGTCAGGGCCAGGAGGACGGCGTTGTCATCGGAGGACAGGCTCTTTCTGGTGGCGTCCCCGGCCAGGAAGCCTGCGCTGGCCACCGTGCCGGCCAGCAGCCGGGCGTTGAGCGTCCCGATGCCCTGACCCCGGGCTTCGAGCGGGTCAGGGCGCCTTCCCGCATCGTCCGGGGAGGGCCTGCCGAACTCGCTCGACCGGTGGGATGCCTGCTCCAGCTGGGTGTCGAGCTGCCGGGTGAGGAAAGCGTCCATGGAGGCGTAGCTGAAGACTCCCACGGCGCCGCAGATGGCCACGAGCAGCGCCATGGCGACGAGGACCAGCCGGGTACGCAAATGCCACGTGGCCGGGTTGCGCCAGTCGCGCCCGGGTACGGGTGTCACGCCGGAAAGAGCGGGCACGGATCAGTCCGCCGGTTTCAGCACGTAGCCGGCGCCGCGCACCGTGTGGATCATCGGTGCGCGGTTGGCGTCGATCTTCTTGCGGAGGTAGGAAATGTAGAGTTCCACGATGTTCGCCTGGCCGCCGAAATCGTAGTCCCAGACCCGGTCCAGGATCTGGGCCTTGCTGATGACCCGTTTGGGGTTTTCCATGAGGTAGCGCAGCAGCTCGAACTGGGTGGCGGTCAGATGGATATCCTCACCGGCCCGGGTAACGTCCCGGGTGTCGACGTTGAGCACCAGGTCACCCACCACGAGTTCGGCGGTGTCCATGGCGGCCACCCCGGAGCGCTGGACCAGCCGGTGGAGCCGGAGCAGCACCTCTTCCATACTGAAGGGCTTCGTGACGTAGTCATCGCCGCCGGCCGCCAGCCCGGTAATGCGGTCCTGGACGGCGTCTTTGGCCGTGAGGAACAGCGCGGGAACTTCCGGCGCGAACGCGCGGATCCGGCTGAGCAGTTCGACGCCGTCGAACCCGGGGAGCATCACGTCCAGCACGAGCACGTCGGGGCGGAAATCCTTGGCAAGCTTGACCGCTCCGGGGCCATCCGCCGCCACAGCCACGGACCAGCCAGCCATCCGGAGCCCCATGCTCATGAGCTCCGACAGGCTGGGCTCATCGTCCACCACCAGCGCGCGGATGGGCGAGCCGTCCGGATGCGTGAGCTGGGGCAGGATATTGGTCATGGAGTGCGAAGTGGCCATGGGACGACTCTCCGATCTGCCGTTGAGGCGCGGCTTTGGGGACCCTGTGCGGCACCTGTGAATCTCAGACTACCGAGCTGGAAGCCGCCCCGGGAGCGGGAGGCCTGGTTCGGTACGGCTGCCGACCGGACGCCCGGTCCCGCTGAAAGGTCACAGGCGCGGCTGTTGGCCCGCACAGCCCCGGCACAGGACCGCTTACCACGCTGGGGTGGACACAAATCCGCACCCCGACAGGAGAAACACCATGAGCGGTCAGCAGCCCGAATCCGGTTCCCGCCCGATCCCCGAACCCGTCTCCGACGCCCCCACCCCGGCGGCGCCCGCGCCCGTCACCACGCCCTATGCCGCCGCGCAGCCTGCCGCCGGGCAGCCGGCGGCCTCGCCGGCGGAAGCCGGACAGCCAGCTGACGGTGGGGCCCCCGGCTGGGGTGCGCCGGCCGCCCCGGGCTGGGGTGCGCCGTCGGCCGCAGCCCGGCAGACCTCGGCGGGGAAGCCGTGGACCCTCAAGCGGGGACTCGCCGTCGCGGGCGCTGCTGTTGTGCTGGCAGCCGGCGCCGGCGTCGGCGTGTATGCGCTCAGCTCAAGTTCGGCGGCGGCCAGCGGGACCGGGGTCGGGGCAGCCGGCGGGCCCGGCAGCGCCAGCCAAGGCTCCTTCCCGGGGATGCCGGACGCCCCGCAAGGAGGGGTCGCGGGAGGCGGAATGTCCGGGCAGGGCGGTCATGACGACTTCGCAGCGGGCATGGGCGGCCTGGCCGGCGGGCTGTCCGCAGCTGTGCACGCCGAATACGTCGTGCTGAACGGAAGCGAGTACACCGCCATGGCCGAGCAGCTGGGAACAGTGAGCCAGGTCAGCGCGTCCTCCGTCACGGTCAAGAGCAGTGACGGGTTCACCCGGAGCTATGCCCTCGGCAGCAACCCGGTGGTGAGCAACATGGAACAGCGGCGCCAGCAGGCCGGCGGCACAGGCTCCCAGATGAGCGTTGCGGACATTGTCGCCGGCGGGACCGTGCGGGTCGTCGCCGCGAAGGACGGATCCGGTTACACGGCCTCGTCGGTCCAGATTGTGGCGGCCACCGCCACCGGCCAGACCAACTGACTTCCGCAAACTTCCGCACCGGGCACACTGCCGGGCCACGCGGCCCGGCAGCGTGCCCACTCCTTGGACTACTGGCGGTGGCGGAACTCTTCCGGATGGATTCCGCCATTGATGCCTAAAGTGAACGTTTTCCGGCCTGAGGGCCAGAATGGCGAAGAATCTTCGGCAAGGAGCGCCAAAGAGCCGTTCGGTCGGCAAAACACATATTGATTCGCCTGCTTATCAAAATTGTGATTTACACTACAATCGCCATTTTCGTCTCACGATGCGGACTTTGGAGTCCATTGTTACTTGCTAGTTCTTATTGTTACGTTGCACACTTCAATTGTGAACAAGAACTCAACAGCACCTGCAGCCGCAGCTTCCTGGATCAGCGCACCAGCTGGTACTGAGATGCCCTGTTGTCGAATGCACGCCTAACTTCTACACCCCAGAACGTTTCTAGGCATTCGCCCCCAGCCCAGCGTCGGGCGCCCCTCCCCAGTTCTCATTGCGGGGAAATTAGCATTCGAGCCGCGATGACGGCCATTCACATTGAGGTAAGCATTCCATGTCAGTTGCATCCGGATACGTCCACATCTCCGTCCGTAACGCCAACAAGGCCGGCCAGAACGGCCTCCGCCAGGGCTTCGGCGGCCGTCCGAGCTTCCCCGCCGGATCCGGCAACAGCTTCCCCGCCCCCGGCTATGCCGCGCAGGGCTACAACCCCAGCTCCTACGGCCAGCTCCGAGCCGTCCCCGCCGCCGAGCCGGCCCCGGCCACCGCACCGACCCCGGTGATCGCCTCCGGCAACGGCAGCCCGGTCCGCCCCGTGCCCAACGACAACGTGGCCCGCGGCTTCGTGCTCTACATGGGTATTGACGAGGAGACTGCAGCCGCTGCCGGCACCTCGATTGCCAAGCTGGCCCAGGAAATCCGCGCCTACGCCCAGTCGCTTGTGGCCGGCGCCGAAAGCTATGCCGCCGTCGCCGTCGCCCCGGCGTCCGCGCCGGGTTCCGCGCTCGACGTCGTCCGGTCCACCTTCGGCGATCCCACCGCCGGTGCCCGCCAGCGCGCCGAGAACGCCCGGCTGCAGCAGCCCCAGGACCCGCGCCCGTCCGGCGTGCTGATCGACCTCGCCCGCCGCGAAGTGGCGCTCGACGGCGAATCGCTGAACCTCACGTTCAAGGAATTCGAGCTGCTCAACTACCTCGTGGAGAACGGCACCCGCACCGTGGGCCGCGACGAACTCCTTGAGGGCCTGTGGCGCAATGCCGAAGAGGTCCCCAACGAGCGGACCATCGACGTGCACATCCGCCGGCTGCGCTCCAAGCTTGGCCGCCTGGCCAATACCGTGCGGACGGTGCGCGGCCAGGGCTACCGGTTCTACGAGCACCCCGAAGTCGTAGTCTGGGCCGCTCCGGAATACTCCATCTAGCTCTTAGCTTCACGCAAAGCGCCCGCCCCTCCTTTGGGGCGGGCGCTTCCGCTTTCGCGGCACGATAGTCACGCGCGCCCGACGGCATTTTGCCGTGCCTTAGACACCTCCCTCGTTCCTCGGTCGGCGATGCGGCACTACGCAAAACGCCGCCGTCCGCGCTGTCGGGATGCGCCGCTGCGCTGCAGCGCCCTCGCAACACGAACTGACATTCCGGAGCACGGATCGACGGAGTATGTGCCTCCGCGGGGTTTGGACTCTGTTGCGTTTGGGGGCTTCGGCGTAGTCTCGGTCCCGTCGATCCGACTATTGGGAGGAAACATGTCCGTTGCACGCATTACTACCCTGAGCTCCAACTCCAAAACCTCGTTTGACGCCGCCATCAAGGAAGGCGTCGACCGGGCCAACAAGACCTTGAGGAATGTCACCGGGGCATGGGTCAAGGAGCAGAAAGTTGAAATCAGCGACGGCGCCGTCGTGGCCTGGCATGTGGTGCTGGAAGTGACCTTCGTCCTGGACGACTGACAGGTCGCCCGCTGTGGAGCGCGCTCGTGGCCAAGCCGGCCGCACTAGGATTGAGCCATGAGCGCGCATCACATCAAACGTCTGGTGCTCATGCGGCACGCCAAGGCGGACTGGCCGGGCGGCGTCGCCGACCACGAGCGGCCGCTCGAAGAGCGCGGGCACCGGGAAGCGCCGCTGGCCGGGAAGTGGCTCCTTAAACACGGTGTGGTCCCCGACTTCATCCTCTGCTCCAGCGCCCTGCGGACGCGGCAGACCTGCACCTGGGTGTGCAGCGAACTGGGGGACAAGGCCCCGACGCCGAAACTCGAGGACGGCCTTTACGGCGCCTCGGCCCTGCGCATGTTGGCGGTTATTAACCATGTCCCGGACACCGTCACGACGCTCATGGTGATCTCGCACATGCCCGGTGTGCAGGACCTGGCCATGCATCTGGCCTCCCGGGACTCCAACCATGACGCCTACATGGACGCGGCCACGCGCTATCCCACCAGCGGCCTAACGGTCTTCGAGACTGAGAAGTCCTGGGCAGAGCTGGACGGCCAGGACGCACGGCTGACCCACTTCAAGGTGCCCCGCGCGAAGTAGCAGGCCAGTGCACCGGCCAGCCGATGGTCAGCACTCTCATTGTGTTGTTTACTGATGCTGTTATTGCTTTTACTGCCGGTGTTTTCTTAGCGACCGAGGGAAAAGGTGGATCACCGTGGATTCAGGACAGCTCGTAGGAATCATCGTCGGCATCGTAGTGGTGCTCGCGATCATCGCCGTGGCAATGTATCTCAGCCGCAAGCGCAAGACGGAGGCTGACCGGAACCGGGCCGCCGAGATGCGCGAAAAAGCGGAGGCCGACCAGCTGGCTGCGAGGGACCATGAGGCCAAGGCGGCGCGGGCGGAAGCCGACGCAAAGGCCGCCGAAGTCGAAGCCGAGCGCCTCCGCATGCAGGCCCGCGGCACACAGCAGGAGGCAGAGACCGTCCGTGCCGGTGCCGAGGAGCAGCTCCGCCGGGCCGACGATGTCGACCCGGATGTCGTAACGACCGAACGCGGCGATGACCAGGCCCAGGAGACACGCACCCACGATGCCCACCCGCACGAGGGACTGCGCCGGGACCGGGGTGACCGCGATCGCACGGCAGAAACCGGCGACGCCGCAGGGTTCCGCGAGGAAACGGTGGCGGAGCGCCGCGACACCGAGGACCCGCACGGCGAACGGCCGCGCAATCTCTGAGGCGCGGCAACGGCGACGGCCGCGGGTGCGATGACCCCTCGACATTCCGGGCTTGCCCTGCTCGTCGCCGTCTTGTGGGGCGTCAACTTCGTTGCCATTGACCTTGGCCTGCACCCCGACGGCGCGCAGATGCCGCCGCTGCTGTTCGTGGCCATGCGCTTCGCCCTCGTGGTGTTTCCCTGCATCTTCTTCATCCGCAAGCCGGACGTCAGCTGGAACGCCATCATCGGCGTCGGGCTGCTGATGAGCGCAGGCCAGTTCGGCCTGCTCTACCTGGCCATGGCCCTCGGCATGCCCGCGGGCCTGGCCTCGCTCGTTCTTCAGGCCCAGGTCCTGCTGACGGTCCTGCTGGCGGCGGGAATCCTGGCCGAACGGCCAACCCGGAGGCAACTCGCCGGCGTCGTGCTGGGGATTGCCGGGCTCGCCGTGGTGGCCGTAGGCCGCAGCCTCGTGGCCCCGCTGCTGCCCCTGCTGATCGTGCTGGCCGCGGCCCTGTCCTGGGCCGGGGGCAATATCGTGGCGCGGAAAGCGAAGGCCGCCTCCGGGCTCGGGCTGGTGGTGTGGTCCGGCGCGGTGGTGCCGTTGCCGCTAACCGGACTCTCGCTACTGGTGGACGGGCCGGCGGCGGTGTCGGATGCCCTGGTGCAGCTGCAGCCGGTGACGATGCTCAGCGCGCTCTACACTGCCGTGTTCGGTTCCCTCGTAGGGTATGGCATCTGGAACCGCCTGCTGGGGCTCTACCCGTCCTCCGCCGTCGTTCCCTTCACCCTGCTGGTCCCGGTGGTCGGCATGACAACGGCCTGGCTGGTGCTGGCCGAGGTGCCCTCGGCGGCGGAAGTTGCCGGCGGACTGCTGCTCCTGGCCGGCGTGGCGATCGCCGTGCTGCGGGGTGGTCAGCGCCGGGTGGGGGCTTTGGCGGCGGGGCGGGCCGGGGCCTTGACCGCCGGTTTCGCCGGCGCCTTGGCAGCCGGCTTGGACCCCGACGACGCCGCCGGTGACGCCGGCCGCTTGGCGGCCGGCACGGCGGAACGTGGCGCCGAAGCCCTCGGAGCGGCGGAGCGCGGTGTTGCGGGCCGTGCCGCGGAGGCGCGCGGCGTCGCGGACAGTGGCATCGACGCGCGGGCGGCAGGGCGGGCAGCGGGTCTGCGGGGCGCCGCCCCACTGGACGCCGAAGCCGGGCGCCGGGACGTGTAAGGGGCGCGGGGTGCGGGTCGGCGGCCGGGCAGGACGGTGCCGGCGAGCAACAGGACCAGCGTGAGCGCTCCGGCGGCTGCCGAGAGGTAGAAGTACAGGTCTGGATGCTCGGTATCAACGTTGGTGGACAAGGCGTTCGGATCCGGGTTGAAGGCCAGCCCCCACTGGCGCAGGAACGCGATGCCAAACGCGATGAAGAGGATGCTGCCGACGCCGCTTGCCAGCAGTGTCTTGTACCGCCGTCGGACCAGCACCTCGGCCACGGACGCCACATAGGCGACGGCGGAGGCGGCGAGGAACCAGAGCCCCACCGTTTCGTGCAGGGTGACGCCGGTGACGGCCAGCAAGGCCAGAGCGGCAAGGGATGCTCCGATGGCAGTCTTGCCGCTGTTACCCATGTGGTGCATGTGACTAATCATCCCCGAGTGCGACTACTTCACAACGTAGCCACGCATGATCGCCATGATTGCGGCGACACTTTGCGCCCGGGTGCGTTCGGGGTTGTAGGTCTGCCGGTCCAGCCCCACGACAAAGCATGCCCCGAAGATGGCCGTCTCCAGGCTGCCGCGGGACAGCGCGGGATCCACCGGGTACTTGGCGGCCACGGCCTCGATCGCGGCGCCAATCACCCCGAGCAGCAGGCCGCGGAGCTCGGTGAAGGTGTCCTGCCACTCGCTGGGCGTCCGCCAGTTCTCGCTGACCCACAGCCGGGCGAAGGAGGGGTATTCGGCCATGAAGTCCATCGCCTGGCCGATCATCTCGTCCATCGCCTCCAGCGGATCCGCCGACCCGTCCTTGACGCTCAGCAGCCGTGCCATCAGGATGTCCACACCGTGCCGCAGCAGTTGAGCGATCAGATCCGACTTGCTGCCAAAGTTGTAGTACACCGTGCCCTTGGAGACCCCCGCGGCCGCGGCGATTTCGTCGACCGTCACGCCGGCGGCCCCGCGCTCGCCGATCAGCTCCATCGACGCCTCGAACAGCTTCTGCTTGGTGGCGTTGGTGCGTCCGGGCCGCAGCTTCTTCCCTGCGTCGGCGTCGGTCGCCACGTCCACGCGGGGCTTGGTGCTCATACGGCAATCTCCGGCTTCAGGGTCTTGAGGGTCCAGAACTTGTGTTTCCGGACGGCGACGGCGGACATGGCCAGTCCCAGCAAAGTGTAGCCAACCAGGCCCAGCATGGTGGGCAGGATGCTGGCCAGATCGGCTCCGTAGATCAGGTGCCGCATGCCATTGACCACATAGCCCATTGGCAGCAGCTGGTGCACCACGTGCAGTGGCTCCGGTGTGGTCTGCCAGGGGAAGGTGCCGCCGGAGGAGACCAGCTGCAGGACCAGCAGGATCAGCACCACCAGCTTGCCGGGCGAGCCGAGCAGCGCCACCACACCCTGGATGATCGCGCTGAAGGCCATGGCAGCTGCCAGCATCAGGACCCACATCAGCACGGGATGGGCGGGGTCGAGGCCCAGCCCCACATCCACCACGAGGGTCAGCAGGCTGGCCTGGACCGCGGCAACCGCCAGGAACGGCAGCCAGCCCCCGACGGCGATCTTCCACGTCGGGGCGTTGGACGCCAGGGCACGCTGGGTGACCGGCCGCATCGCCTGGATCAGCATGAAGACACCGATCCACAGGGCCAGGGTCAGGAAGAACGGAGCCAGTCCGGCCCCATAGGAACCCGCCTTGGCCTGCGAGACGTTGCTGACGGCCACGGGGTCCGCCATGACCTTGGCGAGGCTGTCCTTCTTTGCGTCGTTCGGGTCGGGTACCTTGCCCGCGCCCTTGGCCAATTCGGTTGCGAGGGTCCCGGCACCGTCGGACGCTTTCGCCGAACCGCTCTCGAGCCGCGCTGCGCCGTCGTCGAGCTGCCGGGCGCCCTGGGCGAGTTTTTCTGCGCCAGCCAGGGCGTTTTGCTGCCCGGCAGCGAGTTCCGCGGTGCCGCCGGCGAGCTGATCCGCCCCGGCGGAGGCCTTCCCGACGGCGTCGCTCAGGGCCGGGGCCGCGGCCGCCAGCTGCGCGGCACCCGCGCTGACTGCGGCGGAACCGTCCGCCAGCTGCTGCACCTGCGCCGCCGCGCCCTGGAAAGCGCCCGCCGCTCCGGAAGGCGCCGGCGCGGTGTTGGCGTCGTAGTCGGCCAGGATGGCATCGGCCTGGGCCTGGGTAATGACGCCGGCGGCGACCAGGCGGCCATTGGAGGCCACGACCCGGCCGCGCTGGGCCTGCGCCGCGGCCTGTTCCGCGGACGCGAGCTGGCCCGCCATGCCTTGCAGCTTCGTGTTCAGTGCGGCGTTTCCGGCGGCCACCTGGGCGGCGCCGTCGGCCAGCCGCTGCGTATCCGCGGGCAGCGTGGACGTCTTGTCGTTGAGCTCGCGCAGGCCGCCGGCGAGCTGCCCGGCCCCGGCGTTCAGGGTGTTGGCCCCGTCGAGGAGTTTGCGCTGCCCGGCCACCAGTTCGCCGGTCCCGTTCCTGAGGGAGGAGGTGCCCTGGTGCAGGCTGGTCGCGCCGTCGTGGAGCGAGGACACCCCGCCGGCGAGGTCCCGCGCGCCGTCGGCGGCTTTGAGCATCTGGGAGTGGATGGTGCCGAAGCCGGTGAGGAGCTGGTTGGCGGTCTCCTGGCCCACTTCTTTCGCCACGGTCGAGTGGACGGCGGTGGTGAGCTTGTCCACGATCGTGCCGAGCAGGTAGTTGTTGGCGTCGTTGGTGGTGACGTTCAGCATGGCCTGGTTGGCGGCGTCGAAGCTGCCCGGCGAGACCAGGTTCGCGGAGAAGTCCCGGGGGATCTTGAGCGCGAACGCGTACTGGCCGCTGCTCACGCCCTGGTCCGCTGCCTCCGCGCTGGAGACGGTCTGCCAGTTGAAGACGTGGCCCTCGACGAGGCTGTCGGCGACCTTCCGGCCGGCCTCCAGCCGGGTGCCGTCGGCGGAGCTGGCGCCGGTGTCCTCCACCACCAGGGCGGCGTCGATCTGGTTCAGCTTGCCGTAGGGATCCCAGTTGGCGTAGAGGTACACCGCCCCGTAGAGCAGCGGCACCAGGGTCAGCGCCAGGATGGTCAGCTTCGGCAGCAGGCCGCCGGTCATGCGCTTGAGTTCGGAACGGGCCAGCCGCAGCACGGTCATCGGGCATCCTCGGTTTCGCGGTCGTGGTGGACATCCGCCGTTTCCGGCGCGGGGACGGCGTTGCCGATCTCCGCGACTGGACCGGTCCAGTCCGGCGGGAGGCTGCCGATGGTGGCGACGACGGCGAGCGGACGGCCGCCGTCGTACGCCAACTCCTGAAGCCGCGGCAGCCAGTCGGCCGGATCGCCGCTGTGGCGGTCCGGGGAATCGACCACCAGCAGGTCGGTGTGCGGATTGGCCAGGGCCAGCGCCGTCAGCAGCTCGAGACGGCGGTCGGCGGGCAGCTCCTCGGCCCAGCGCCCGGCGATGTCCTCGAAGCGGTTGACCTTAAGCCACGGCGTGCTGAGCAGCGCGCCGCGGTAGCGGCGGGGGATCAGGGCGAGGTCCTCGGTGACCAGGTCGCGCACGCTCAGGTGCTGCTCCGGCTCGTTCACCCCGGGGGCGTCGACGACGGCGCTCGCCTGCCGCAGCTGCTTGATCCGGCCGCCGCCGTCCCACTCGAGGCTTCCGGCCGAGGGCTTCATGCGGCCGCTCAGGGTCAGGGCCAGGGCGGTGCGCTGGTCCTGGCGTTGGCCGGTGACGAGCAGGAGTTCACCCCGGGCCGCCTGCAGCGAGGTGGGCGGGAGCAGGTAGTCCCGCCGGCCCTTCACGTGAAGCTGTTGAACGCAGAGCAAGGAAAGCCTTTCGCAGAAATGATCTACTCCAAGGCTAACTAAACTGACCGGTCAGTTCAAATAGATGTGGGCGAACAGACACCTGGGGCCCCGAAACCGACGGTTCCGGGGCCCCAAGTGTCCGCTCGCGCTTAGAGGCCGTACTCCTCGAGCAGCCGCAGCCACACCTCGCTGATCGTGGGATAGGACGGGACGGCGTGCCAGAGCCGGTCCAGCGGGACTTCGCCGACGACGGCGATGGTCGCCGCGTGCAACAGCTCGGCAACATCCGGCCCGGCGAAGGTGGCGCCCAGCAGCACTTTGCGGTCCTCGTCGACCACCAGCTGGGCCCAGCCCTTGTAATGCTCGGAATGCAGTGAGGAGCCGGCCACCTGGATGGGGAGCTGCACGGAGGTGGCCCGGTAGCCGTCCCTCTCGGCCTGTTCCAGGCTGCGCCCGACTATTGCCAGCTCGGGGTCGGTGAAGACCACATTGGGGACGGCGTGCTCGTCCGCGGTGTGGGCGTAGCGGCTCCAGGCGGCCGGCTCGCCGGTGAGCGTGCCCTTGGCGCGGGCGGCAATCGCGTCGCCGGTGGCCCGCGCCTCGTATTTGCCCTGGTGGGTGAGCAGGACCTTGCCTGCGGCGTCGCCGACGGCGTAGAGCCACGGGCTACTGTCGTTGCCGTCGGCTCCCCGGACGAGCCCGCTAGCGTCCGTCTCGAGCCGCGGGGCCTTCCCGTCGTCGGCGGACAGGCCCACGCTCTCCAACCCGATGCCCTCCACGGCGGGGTGCCTGCCGGTGGCGACCAGGAGCTTGTCCACCGTGACGCTGCCGCCGCCGTCGAGCGCCAGGGTCAGGGACCCGTCGTCGTTCTCATGGACGCCTTGGGTGCCGGTGCGGAGGTGGAGTTCGACGCCGTCGGCGCGCAGCCCCGCCTGGACCAGCTCGGCCGCCGGGGCCGGAAAAGCTCCCAGCAGCCCGCCGCGGGCCACGACCGTCACGGTCGACCCGAGCCGGGCGAAGGCCTGGGCGAGCTCCGTGCCGGCCACGCCGCCGCCGAGCACACCGAGCCGCGCCGGGATCTCGTGCGCGGAGGTGGCCTCGCGGGTGGTCCAGAAGTCGACTTCCTCGAGGCCTTCGATGGGCGGGATGGTGGGGCGCGACCCGGTGGCCAGCACGATGGCGTGGCGCGCCACGAGCTTGTAGCTGTTGCCGTCCACCCCGGCCACCTCCGCCCGGCGGGCCCCGGTGATCCAGCCGTGGCCGCGGAGCAACTCGATCCCGGTGTCCTCGACCCATTTGACCTGGCTGTCGTCCTGCCAATTGGAGGTGAAGTAGTCCCGCCGCTTCAGCACGGCCGCGGCGTCGAGCACCCTGGTGACCGCCTCCCCGGCGCCCGGCACGGTCTGGGCGCTATGGAGTGCGGTGCCGGGCCGGAGCAACGCCTTCGATGGCATGCAGGCCCAGTACGAACACTCGCCGCCCACCAGCTCCGCCTCCACCAGGACGGCCGTCAATCCGCCCCGGACCACGCGCTCGGCCACGTTCTCGCCCACCGCGCCTGCCCCGATCACGATGACATCGAATTCACGCTCAAAGTGTGCCGTCATGGCAACAGCCTAACCCCGCCGGGAGGGGCTTTGACGGGACACTGGGCAGGAGGTGGGACGTCCGCTACCCTGAGGATCACCTTTGGGGAGGAGTCCAGCCGTGTGCGCAGCCAATTCGGACGCGGGCGAAGCCGGGCCGCCGCGCCGGTTGGGCGCGCAGGCCCGGCTGCGCGCCCTGCAGGCCGGCATCATCGAGCTGATCCTTGAGCGGGAGCTGGAACCCGGCGACCCGCTGCCTACCGAAAATGAACTCGCCGCGCTGCTGGGGATCGGCCGGAACACGCTGCGGGAGACGCTGAAGGTGCTCCAGGCCCTGGGCGTGATCGAGATCCGGCACGGCTTCGGCATGTTCGTGGCCGCGAGCAACTTCGAGGCTATGGTTGGCGGGCTCAGCTTCCGGGCGCGGATGTCGCTGCGGCACCGGGGGCGGGAGGCGCTCGAGCTTATCGAGGCGCGGCGGCTGCTGGAGTCGGGGCTGATCGGCGCGTCCATGGCGCGCATGACGGCGGACCACCTGGCGGGACTCGAGGCGGCGGTGCTGCGGATGCAAGAGCTGGCCGGGTCCGGGGAACACTTTGTCGAAGCCGACGCCGACTTCCACCGCAAACTGTTCGAGCCGCTGGGCAATGAGCTGCTGCTGGGCCTGGTGGACGCGTTCCAGGCGGTCTACCGCCGGATCCAGCTGGAACTGGGCGGCGACGCCCGGCCGGCTGCCGCCGAGGTCGAACCTGTCCGAGCCGACACCGCCGACGTTGGCACCGCCGACGTCGGCACTGCCGCGGGGGCTGCGCTGCACCGGGGCATCTACGAGGCCGTGGCGGCGGGCGACGCCGTCCTCGCCGCGGAACGGCTGGGCAGCCACTTCGACGGGATACGCCGGCGTATCGCGGCTGCCGTGGCGGAGTAAATCGCCGGGCCGTGGCCCGTTTTCCGCTACCGTTTGAGACCGGTGCGGCCCGGATCGGACCTGCCTCTGTCCGGAACCGCCGCGGATTTCTGAAACAAGCCGGGAAAACAAAAGATCCGCACCGGCGGACCGGTGCGGATCTTTTCTATCTGTGCGCCCAAAGGGATTCGAACCCCTGACCTTCTGTTCCGTAGACAGACGCTCTATCCAGCTGAGCTATGGGCGCATTCTCGGCTCTTCGGGAACTTCTCGCTCCCCGAACCTCGAATTACTTTACGCGAGAGGGGCCCAGAGTTCCAAATCGAGAGCCATGTAATCTGCCCGACTAGACCGGTCTACGTGACCTTGATCACAAAAAGACCAGTGCTCGGAGATATTAAACCTTGATTTTCCGGGGATTTTTGATCTCGGCTCCATCGTCAACCCGTATTTGGGCCTGAAACTGAACCACCCGCGAGACCTAGCATTTAGGACACACCACTGAACCCGAGGAAGGGAACCGTAATGGGCGATCTGGCGCGACTGCCGCTGCTTGAGAAAGCACCCACCACACATGCTGGACTGCTGGCATGGGTTGAAGAGGTTGCTGAACTGACCCAGCCGGACCGGATCCACTGGGTTGATGGCTCGGAAGAAGAGAACACCCGGCTCACGGACGAGCTCGTGGCGGCCGGCACCCTGACCCGGCTGAATGAGAAGCTGTTCCCGAATTCCTTCGCGGCATTCTCAGATCCCGCCGACGTCGCCCGCGTCGAGGAGCAGACCTTCATCTGTTCCGAGAACGAACGCGATGCGGGCTTCACCAACAACTGGATGGCTCCGGCGGAGATGAAGGAGAAGCTGCGCGGCCTGTTCAGCGGCTCCATGCGCGGCCGCACCATGTACGTCATCCCCTTCGTCATGGGCCACCTCGACGCCGAGGACCCGAAGTTCGGCGTGGAGATCACGGACAGCGCCTACGTTGTCGCCTCCATGCGCATCATGGCCACGATCGGCACCGACGTGCTGAACAAGATCACCGCCACCAACGCGTTCTTCGTCCCGGCCCTGCACTCCCTGGGCGCCCCCCTGGCCCCGGGGCAGGCTGACGTCGCCTGGCCGTGCAACCCGGACAAGTGGATCGTGCACTTCCCGGAGGAGCGTTCCATCTGGTCCTTCGGCTCCGGTTACGGCGGCAACGCCCTGCTCGGCAAGAAGTGCTACGCCCTGCGCATCGCCTCGGTCATGGCCCGCGACGAGGGCTGGCTGGCCGAGCACATGCTCATCCTCAAGCTGACTTCGCCGGAGAAGAAGAACTACTACATTTCCGCGGCGTTCCCCTCCGCCTGCGGCAAGACCAACCTCGCCCTGCTCGACCCCACGATCGAGGGCTGGGACGTCGAAACCCTCGGCGACGACATCACCTGGATGCGGATCGGCAAGGAAGGCGAACTGCGCGCCACCAACCCCGAGGCCGGCCTGTTCGGCGTCGCCCCGGGCACCGGCTGGGGCACCAACCCCAACGCCATGCGTGCCATCGCCAAGGGCCACAGCATCTTCACGAACGTTGCCCTCACGGACGACGGCGGCGTGTGGTGGGAAGGCATGACCGACGAGGTCCCCGCGCACCTGACCGACTGGCAGGGCAACGACTGGACCCCGGCGTCGGACCAGCCTGCCGCGCACCCGAACTCCCGCTTCTGCACCCCGATTTCGCAGGTCGACATGCTGGCCGAGGAGTACTACAGCCCGGAGGGTGTGGAGCTCTCCGCGATCCTCTTCGGCGGCCGGCGCAAGACCACGGTGCCGCTGGTGACCCAGGCCCGCAGCTGGACCAACGGCATCTTCATGGGCTCGACGCTCTCCTCGGAGACCACGGCCGCCGCGGCCGGACAGGTCGGTGTGCTTCGCCGTGACCCGATGGCCATGCTGCCGTTCATCGGCTACGACGCCGGCGACTACCTGAAGCACTGGATCAGCGTCTCCGGCAAGGCCAACCCGGAGCGGCTGCCGCACATTTTCCTGGTGAACTGGTTCCGCCGCACGGCTGACGGCGGTTTCGCGTGGCCCGGCTTCGGCGACAATGCCCGTGTCCTCAAGTGGGCCATTGAGCGCATCGAGGGCAAGGCCGACGCGGTGGAGACTCCCATCGGCTTCGTTCCGACCGGCCATTCGCTGGACCTCACCGGCCTGGACCTGACCCACGCCCACGTCGAGGACGCCGTCCGCGTGGACCGCGAGGAATGGGACGCCGAGCTGGCCTCCATCGAGGAGTGGTACGCAAAGTTTGGCGACTCGCTGCCGGACGCGCTGCGCGCCGAGCTCGACTCGCTCAAGGAACGGATGTCCGCGCACTAGCAGGCGGTTGATCCAACGACGGCGGCCCCGCACCTTGGATAAGGTGCGGGGCCGCCGTCGTTCCCTCATCGATTGTCCCCACCGGTTCTCTAGCCTCACAAGTTCGGCTGGGGAACCCTCCCGGCGTGGCCCCACCGCGGATGCCCTTTTGAGGCCTCAGAACGGCCGTTGCGGAGCAGCCGATGAGTCATGGCGGGGCCGGTGGCTGCCGGGACCAAGGCCCCTAGCCTGTAGTCGGGAGCGGCCGTAGGCTCGTCGCATTCATCAGCCGGGCCTGACGCTGACTGCCAGGGATGCGGGGAACATCCCGGGCGCGCGGCGGCGTGCCCTCCGCCTGCCCCGGCAGGCGAAACCCCAGGAGCACTCATGCTTGTCACCGAGGATATCCAGGCCCTGTCCGAAGCTGTCAGCGGAACGGTCGCTTTGCCGGACAGCCCAGAATTCGCGGCCGAGACGTTCGCGTTCAACGCCGCTACCGTCCACCGGCCCGACGTCGTCCTGGGCGCCAGCACCGCCAAGGACGTCGCGGCCGGGGTCAAATGGGCGGCGGAACGCCGGCTGCCGGTGGCGGTCCAGTCCACCGGGCACGGCGCCGACTCAGTGGTCGAGGGCGGCCTGCTGATTAACACCAGGCGGTTGCAGGAGCTGCACATCGACCCGGTGGAGCGCACCGCGAGGGTGGGGGCAGGAGTGAAGTGGCGCAGCGTCCTGGAAGCAAGCGTTCCGCTCGGGCTGGTGGGACTGCACGGCTCGAGTACCGACGTCGGCGTCGTGGGATACACCGTCGGCGGCGGGCTTCCAGTGCTGGGCCGCGCCCACGGCTTTGCCGCTGACCATGTCCGGAGCATGGAAGTGGTCACCGCGGACGGTGCATTGCGCCGGATTGACGCCGAGGCCGAAGCCGAGCTGTTCGCGATGATGCTCGGCGGCAAGGGCAACTTCGGGATCGTGACCGAACTCGAGTTCAGCCTTTTTCCGCTGGGCGAGTTCTACGGCGGCGGCATCATCTATCCGGGTGCCGATGCCGCCCTCATCCTGGCGGCGTTCCGGGAGTGGTTGCCTACGCTGCCGGAGGACGCCTCGCCCTCGATTTCGCTGCTGCGGCTTCCCGACATGGAGTTCGTCCCCGCGCCGCTCCGGGGCCAGTTTGTGGTGCACCTCCGCTTCGCCTTTCTGGGGAACCGGGAGGCCGGCGATGCGCTGCTGGCCCCGATGCGCGCCGTTTCGAGCCCGTTGATGGATACGGCCGGCCCCATGAGCTACCTGGACGTTGACCAGATCCACATGGATCCGGCGGATCCGCTCCCTTTCACAGCCGGCGGAGCGCTGCTGAAAGATCTCGGCGACAGGACCCTGGCGGAGCTGCTGAAACACACCGGCGAAGGCTCGGACTGTCCGCTCCTCCTGGTCGAAATCCGGCCGCTGGGTGGCGCCTTGGCCCGTGCCGGGGCGCTGCCGAACGCCGTGTCGGGGCGGGACGCGGCATTCCTGCTCTTCCTGCTCGGGTTCAAGATGCCCCCGGTCGCCGAGGCCGTCTCGGCAGCCATCCGCACGGTCCTGGCCGCGATGGCTCCGCACTCGACGGGTTTTACCCTGGTCAACTTCCACGGCGAACCCGGCGATGAGGCTGACCGTTCCAGGGCATGGTCGCCCGCCGTCTATGAACGGATGAGGGCCGTGAAGTCCAGCTACGACCCCGGCAATCTCCTGCGGTTCGGCCACGCGATCACCGGTGTGCCGTCGTGAGGTGAGGCCCGGGCCAGGGCTCCTGGCCCGGTTATCCACGACGGCGGCCCCGCACCTTGCGCAAGGTGCGGGGCCGCCGTCGTTCTTTCATCGATTGCTCGGGACTCAGTTGGCGAGCCAGATGTCCGGCCCGAAGACCTCGTAGTGGATCTTGGTGGCGGGGATGCCCGCATTGATGGCCTCGTTGCGGATGTTCTTCATGAACGGCAGCGGACCGCACAGGTACAGCGAGGCGTTGGCCGGCAGGTCCACGTCGCGCAGCGACATGAAGCCTTCCTTCGCCCCCGCCTCCGGCCGCTCGAGCCAGAGCTGCAGCTCGGCTGCTTCCAAGCGCTCGACGTCGTCCGTCATCTGGGAGCGCAGCGCCCAGCTGTCCAGGGTGCTTTCCGCGTGCAGGACCAGCACCTGTCGGTCCGAACCGGCCTCGGCAAGGGCGCGCAGGATCGAAGCCGACGGCGTGCAGCCGATGCCGGCCGACGCCAGGACCACGGGGCCCTCGCTCTCCTTGAGCGTGATTTCGCCGTAGGGGTTGGAGATCTCGAGGATGTCCCCGACCTCGACGTGGTTGTGCAGCACGGGGGAGACCTCGCCGCCGTCGTCGAGCTTGGTGGTGAAGCTACGGCTGGTGCCGGCGTCGCCGGAGAGTGAGTACTGGCGGACCTGGCGCAAGCCCTCCGGCAGGGTGACCTTGACGCTGACGTACTGGCCGGGGAGGGCCGGGGTGATGGGGGTGTCGTCGGCCGGTTCCAGGGTGAACGTCATCGAGCCGGTGCCGGCGGGGGTCTTCGCGGCGACCTTCCACGGGGACCACATCTTGCCGTTGGCCTGGCCGGCGTAGAGGCCCTTCTCGAGCTTGATCAGCGCGTCGGCCATAAGCCAGTAGACCTCGGTCCAGGCCTCGGCGATTTCCGGGGTGATGACCTCGGCCAGGTCTTCGGCGATGGCGGCGAAGAGGTGCTCGTAGACCACCTGGTACTGCGGCTCGGTGATGCCGAGCGAGGCGTGGCGGTGCGCGATGCGCGACAGCACGGTCTCCGGCAGGGTGCCCGGGTTGCTGACAAGGTGGCTGGCGAAAGCGGCGATGCTCCCGGCCAGGGCCTGCTGCTGGTTGCCGGAGCGCTGGTTGGAGCGGCTGAACAGCCCGTCCAGCAGCTCGGGGTGGGCGCCGAAGAGCCGGGCGTAGAACTTGGGGGTGATATCGCCGATCCGGGAACCGACCAGCGGCAGGGTGGCCTCGATGACGGGGAAGGACTTGTCCGAGAGCATGCTGACTCCTGAGATAGTGGCCCGGGGTCTTCAACCGGACCGTTTCTGAAATACCCGCATTTGAAATACGAGTATTTATGCCTCAGTTCTACACGGCGTAGAAAAAGGTTGCAAATCGGGTGACGCCCGGGCGGGGCGGACTCCGGAGGGGGATCGCGGCCTCGGATGCCGGGGCCGCGCCTGGTTAGAGGCTGGCTACAGGCCCGGGCGCAGGCCGATGGCCTGGAAGACCGGATTCATTTGCCGGGAGGTCGGCAGCGAAGCGACGACAATGTCATCAAGCTCACGGTAGAACGCCTCACGCGCGCGGCCCAGGGCGCTGCGCAGCCGGCACTCGTTGATGAGCGGGCAGGCGCCCGCGGCAGCCACGCAGTCCGCCGGGTCGGTCCGGGTGTCCAGTGCGCGCAGCAGCTGCCCGACGGTGGCGGCCCGGCCGGCGCCGCTGAGCCGGGACCCGCCATTGCGGCCGCGTTCGACGTCGATCAGGCCGAGTTCGCGCAGCTTTGCCATTGCCTTGCTGACGTGGTTGTAGGGCGTGCCGACGGCGTCCGCGATGCTCTGGGTGGTGAGCAGTTCGCCGTCGGCTGCGGCCGCGAGCACCATCATCGCGCGCAGGCTCACGTCCGCGAAGGCGTTGATCTTCATGGCACCGGCTTGGTCTAGTCCACCCAGACGGCGGGTTCGTTGGTGTCGGCGGAAAGCTCGCCAAACTCCAGCTCGTGCGTCGCCGGGTTCGCGCCGTAGGGCAGTACCGCTGCGAAGACGGAGCCGTCCTGGTGCTCGGCGGCCACGTGGATCGCGTCCGAGTCCTCTTCCAGCAGGGTGATGTCACAGACGATCGCGGCGGCGCGGAACTCGTCCCGGTGCTGCCGCAGCAGCTCGGTGAGGTCGTTGATCATGGCGTCGGCGTCGAAATCGGCGTCGCTGTCCCCGGCTGCGTCCGCCGGGGTGACAGCCACCAGGCGGACTTCGCCGTCGTTCTCCACCACCAGGGCGAATGGCAGGAAGCCGCCGTTGCGCTCGAGCTGCTCCTGGGCCGCACCCACTCCGGTGCCGAGCAGGTTCTCCAGGTCGGTGGCGCTGGCATCCGGCACCGAGCCGCGCCAGGAGTCCTCAGCCGGATCCGCCGGCTGCAGGACGGCCCCCTGGGCCTCCGGTGAATCGGTCATGGCGATCAGCCCCGGACCAGGGCCAGGACCCGGTCGCGGACGCGTTCCATGGTTTCCTGGTCCGTGGCCTCGACGTTCAGGCGGAGGAACGGCTCGGTATTGGACGGGCGCAGGTTGAACCAGTAGCTTCCGTCGGCGGCGATGAAGGTGCTGCCGTCTAGGTAGTCCACCTCAACGTCTTCGTCGTAGAAGTCCACGCGGACACGCTCCACGGCGGCGGCCTTGTCCTCGATTTCCGAGTTGATCTCGCCGGAGGACTGGTAGGGCTCGTATTCGCGGCCGAGCTCCGACAGCGGGCCGTCCTGCTCGCCGAGGGCAGCCAGGACGTGCATGGCGGCCAGCATGCCGGTGTCCGCATTCCAGAAATCGCGGAAGTAGAAGTGGGCGGAGTGCTCGCCCCCGAAGATCGCACCTTCGGCCGCCATCACAGCTTTGATGAAGGAGTGTCCCACCCGGGTGCGGAACGCGCGGCCGCCGTCGTTGACCACCAGTTCGGGCACCGCCCGCGAGGTCAGCAGGTTGTGGATAATCGTCGGCGTTTCCTCGCCGTTGGCCTTGGCGCGGGCGATCTCGCGGCGCGCCACCATGCCGGTGACGGCCGACGGCGAGACCGGCTCGCCCTTTTCGTCGATCACGAAGCAGCGGTCGGCGTCGCCGTCGAACGCCAGGCCGATGTCCGCGCCGTGCTCGACGACGGCGGCCTGCAGGTCGCGCAGGTTTTCCGGCTCCAGCGGGTTGGCCGGGTGGTTCGGGAAAGATCCGTCGAGCTCGAAGTAGAGCGGGATGATCTCGAGCGGCAGCTTGGGCAGCAGCGTGTCACCCAGCACGGCGGGGGTCGTCATGCCGGCCATGCCGTTGCCGGCGTCCACCACGACCTTGAGCGGTCGGGATCCGCTGAGGTCAACCAGGCTGCGCAGGTACTCGGAGTAGTCCTTGAGGACGTCCCGCACGCTGATCAGGCCGCGGGGGCCGTTCGCGGGGATGGTGCCGGCGTTGAGGTATTCCTCGGCCAGGGCCTGGATCTCCTTCAAACCGGTTTCGGAGGAGATCGGCACGGCGCCGGCCTTGGCCATCTTGATGCCGTTGTACTCGGCCGGGTTGTGGCTTGCGGTGAACGTGGCGCCGGCAGCGTTCAGGGCGCCGCAAGCGTAGTACAGCTCGTCCGTGGAGATCAGGTCGAGCAGCTGGACGTTGGCGCCGCGGGTTGCCGCGCCGTTGGCGAAGGCCCGGCTGAACTCGGGGGAGGAGGGGCGCATGTCGCCGCCGACCAGTACTGTCTGTCCGGCCAGGTCCAGGACGTCCACAAAGGCAGCCCCGACGGCTTCGACGATTTCCGCGGTGATGGATTCGCCCACAATTCCGCGCACGTCGTAGGCCTTGAAGGAAGCCGAGAGGTCAAAAGTCTTTGTCTGGTCGCTAGTCACGGCTCCCATCTTACGTGGAAGCCGCCGGGGACCGTCCGCGCCGGCCGCGTATGTGGATACGGATTGTCCACATACGACTCCGCCCGCTTCGTGGCTGTCGGAGGGGACTGGGATACTGAAGCAATGGCCAATAACCAGAACGCTGCAGTCCTTTCCGCCCCCGAATCACCCTCCGCCGGGGGTACCGGGACGCGTGAGCAGGCCCAGGCGGTGCTGCGCGAACTTGTGGGGCACCCGGATGCTGAGTTCCACGACGGCCAGTTCGAGGCTATCGAGGCCCTCGTGGACGGCGGCCGGCGCGCCCTTGTCGTGCAGCGCACCGGCTGGGGCAAGTCGGCCGTGTACTTCGTCGCGTCCTTGCTGCTGCGCCGCCGCGGAGCGGGCCCGACGCTGATCGTGTCCCCGCTGCTGGCGTTGATGCGGGACCAGGTCGCCGCCGCCGCGCGGGCCGGGGTCCGGGCCGTGGCCATCAACTCGGCAAACCAGCTCGACTGGGACACCGTCCGCGAACAGCTCGCGGCCGACGAGGTGGACGTGCTCCTCGTGTCCCCGGAGCGGCTCACCAACCCGTCGTTCCGGGAGAACCAGCTGCCTGAGCTGGTCCGCCGGACCGGGCTGCTGGTGATCGATGAGGCGCACTGCATCTCGGACTGGGGCCACGACTTCCGGCCGGACTACCGGCGGATCGCCGACCTGATCACCCAGTTGCCGGACAGCGTCCCGGTCCTGGCCACCACCGCCACCGCCAACTCGCGGGTGGTGCACGACATCGAGGAACAGCTCGGTGAGGGCGTGCTGACCATCCGCGGCGCCCTGGGCCGTGAGTCCCTGCGGCTGGGCGTGCTGCGGCTGCCCGACTCCCGGGAGCGGCTGGGCTGGCTGCTTACCCACCTGAAGGACCTTCCCGGCAGCGGCATCATCTACACCCTTACCGTGTCGGCGGCGGAGGACACCGCCCGGCTCCTGGCCGAGGCCGGCCACGAAGTGCTCGCCTACACCGGCCGGACCGACCCCGCGGACCGGGAACGCGCCGAGCAGCTGCTCAAGGACAACCAGGTGAAGGCGCTGGTGGCCACCTCCGCCCTCGGCATGGGCTTCGATAAGCCGGACCTTGGCTTCGTGGTGCACCTCGGGGCGCCGTCGTCCCCGGTGGCCTACTACCAGCAGGTCGGCCGTGCCGGCCGCGGCGCGGCAAACGCCGACGTGCTGCTCCTGCCCGGCTCCGAGGACCGGGACATCTGGCAGTATTTCGCCACCGCGTCGATGCCCTCGGAAGAAAAGGCCTCCGCGGTCCTGACCGCGCTGGCCGAGGCCGGCACCGCGGTGTCCACCGTGGCGCTTGAGGCCCGGGTGGACCTGCGCCGGACGCCGCTGGAGCTTTTGCTGAAGGTGCTGGCCGTGGACGGGGCCGTCGAGCGCGTGGGCGGCGGATGGCGTTCCACCGGCCAGCCGTGGACCTACGATGCCGAGCGGTACCGCCGGATTGCGGAGGCACGCGTTGACGAGCAGGACTCCATGGTGATCTACCAGGACACCGCCGGCTGCCGGATGGAGTACATCACCTCGGTGCTCGACGACGAGACCGCCACCGCCTGCGGCCGCTGCGACAACTGCGCCGGCCGGTGGTTCCCCGCCGACATTGCCGCCGACGCCACCGAAACGGCGGGCGCGACACTGAACCGGGCCGGCATGGTGCTGGAACCGCGGCTGCAGTGGCCCAGCGGTATGGACCGCCTCGGCGTGAACGTAAAGGGCAAGATCAAGCCGGAGGAAAGCCTGGCCAATGGACGGGTGCTGGCGCGGCTGACAGATCTGGGCTGGGGCGGCGCGCTGCGCGAGACCTTCGCCGCGGGTGCCCCCGACCGGGCCGTGGACCCCGGCATGCTGCGGGCCTGCGTGCAGGTCCTCCGCGAATGGGGCGGCGGCGACGCGCGCAACCCCGGCTGGAGCGGCGCTGGCCGTCCGGCCGCGATCGTCAGCGTCCCGTCCCGGGGCAAGCCCGAATTGGTGGAGTCGCTGGCCCGCGGTATCTCCGAGATCGGCCGCATCCCGTACCTGGGCCAGCTGCAGCTTGCCCACGGCGGCCCCACGGGCGGCCGCGGCGGAAACAGCGCCTACCGTCTCGCCGGGGTCTGGGACCGGGTCGTGGTGGGGCCCGAGCTGGCCGCGGCGCTGGACGGCATCCAGGGCCAGAGCGTCATGCTGGTGGACGATCTGGTGGACAGCCGCTGGACCGTCACCGTGGCCGGACGTGCCCTGCGGCTCGCAGGCGCCGGGGCAGTGCTGCCGCTCGTGCTCGGCCAGGCGGGCTGAGCCGAGGCCATCCCGGGCAGCGCTTTTAGCAGCGCGCGCTTCGTTGCACGCGCTCAGCTGCTGCGCGGCCGCCCGGACTCCAGCACGGCCATGGCGGCGTTGTGGCCGCCGATGGCGCTGACGGCCCCGCCGCGGCGGGCCCCGGAACCGCAAAGCAGGAGCTGCGGGTCGTCCGTAGCGACGCCCCAGCGCTGCGCCGGGGTGTCCAGGGGTGCGTCGTCGTCCACGAATGGCCAGTCGAGGCCGCCGTGGAAGATGTTGCCGCGCGGCATGCCGACGGCGCGTTCGATATCCAGGGTGGTCTTGGTTTCGATGCACGGCCGGCCGTCCGGACCTGTCAGCAGCAGCTCCTCGACCGGCTCGGCGAGGACCCTGTTAAGCGAACGCAGCACCGCGGCCTGCAACTCCGCCCGCCGGGCGTCGTTGTTCTGCGCGGTCACCAGCCGGTCCGGGACGTGCAGGCCGAACACTGTGAGGGTATGCGCGCCGGCCGCCTGAAGCTCCGCGGACAGGATGCTTGGATCGGTCAACGAATGGCAGTAGATCTCGCACGGCAGGGGATCCGGAACAGCCCCTCCCGCGGCGGAGACGTACGCCGCATCCAGCTGGGACCACGTCTCGTTGATGTGGAACGTGCCGCCGAAAGCCGCTTCCGGACTGACGGCGTCGTCCAGCGGCCGGGGCAGCCGCTTGAGCAGCAGGTTCACCTTGACCTGGGCGCCCTCGCGGAGATGGTTCGGGTTCTGCGTGGCGTGCTTGGCGGGTGCAGTCCCGCCCTGCGCGGCCGCAATCGGACCGCCCGACGCAGCGTTGCGCAAGCGGTCCAGGACCACGGGGGCCACATTGGACAGGACCCACGGGGCGGAGACGGTGTGGTGTGCGCCGTCGTGCCGGTAGCTGACGACGCCGCCCGGGCGGACGGAGGTGGCCTCCGCAGAGGTGAGGATGGTCGCGCCCGCGTCCCTGGCCGCACGTTCCAGCTCCCCGGACACCGCGCCCATCCCGCCCACGGGCACATCCCAGTCACCGGTCCCGCCGCCGATCAGGTGGTACAGGAAACAGATGTTCTGCTGGAGGTCGGCGTCGTCGGCGCGGGCAAAGGTGCCGATCAGGGCGTCGGTCAGGACCACGCCGCGGACCAGGTCGTGCCGGAGTGCCTCGGCGATGGCGTGCCCGACCGGCTGCTCAACCATGGCCTCCCACGCCTCCGCGGCGCCGGCCCGGCGGGCGAGTGACTTCGCTGCCGACCGGGTGGGCAGCGGGGCCGTCATGGTGGGCCAGAGCGCCCGGGTGAGCTTCCCGCAGCTGGCGTAAAACTCGTTGAAGGCGCGGAACTCGTCGTCGGACGCCCCGATCGCACCGAACGAGGCGGCCGTGGACTCGGCGTCCTCATTGTCGATCAGGAGCGCCCGTCCGGGATTGGCCGGGTCCGGGGTGTACGAGGAGTACCGCCGCCGCGCCAGCGTGATCCTCAGACCAAGGTCGTCGATGATCTGCTGCGGCAGCAGGCTCACGAGGTAGGAATAACGCGAGAGCCGTGCCCCGACGCCGTCGAACGCCTGCGCGGACACCGCGGCGCCGCCGGGCTGGTCGAGCCTTTCGAGCAGCAGGACCTTCCGGCCGGCCTTGGCCAGGTACGCCGCCGCGGCCAGGCCGTTGTGGCCGCCGCCTACGATGATCGCGTCAAACGCGTGGTTGGTCGACATGCGCCCATCCTGCCATCCGGCCGGCCCGTCACGGACGAAGCTCGCCCGGGTGGAGGCGCAGAGCGGGACCAAGGGCCCCGGGAACGCAAAAGGCCCCGGTCCAGGACCGGGGCCAAACGCGGAGACGGGGGGATTTGAACCCCCGGTGGAGTTGTGCCCCACACTTCATTAGCAGTGAAGCCCATTCGGCCGCTCTGGCACGTCTCCAATTGCTATTACTAGCCAACCAAGGATACGCAGAAGGGGCCATGCAGTGCAAAACGGTCGACGCGGGGTCACTTACGGCCGGTCCAAGCGCCCGGGATGGGTCGTAAGTGACCCCGCGTTGCCCGTCCGTGGGAATTACACCTAGGCCGCCCGGCCCGCCAGGGCGCGCCAGAGGAAATGCTGGCTGCGGCTCTGCAGGGCTGCGGCCTGGCGGTTGTCCGAGGCGCCGGCGTGGCCGCCCTCGAGCGCTTCGTGGAACCAGACATTGGGGATGCCCATGGCCTGCATCCGGGCGGCCATCTTGCGGGCCTGCACGGGACCCACACGGTCATCCGAGGTGGCGGTCCAGATGAAGGTCTCCGGGTACTCCACCCCGTCGCGGAGCAGGTGGTAGGGCGAGAAGGTCCGGATGAACTCCCACTGCTCGGGCACATCGGGGTCGCCGTATTCGGCAATCCAGGAGTACCCCGCGGAGAGCTTGCTGTACCGGCGCATGTCCAGCAGCGGCACCCCGCAGGAGACGGCGCCGAACAGGTCCGGGTACTGGGTGAGCATGTTCCCCACCAGCAGGCCGCCATTGGAGCCGCCCACGCAGCCCAGCCGCTGGCGGGACGTCACGCCACGCGCGATCAGGTCCTGCGCCACGGCGGCGAAGTCCTCGTAGGCGCGGTGCCGCTTGTCCTGCAGCGCGGCGCGGTGCCACGACGGCCCGTACTCGCCGCCGCCGCGGATGTTCGCCACCACGTAAACGCCGCCCCGGCTGTGCGGCACGTCGCCCACGGCGCCCGCTGATTCCTCCGTGCGCCGCTCCAGCCAGGCCCGACCGACGGCGCCGCTGTAGGCAGGGGTGCGGGAAATCTCGAATCCGCCGTAGCCGGAGAGCTGCGTAGGGTTCTGCCCGTCCAGCACCAGGTCCTTCGCGGCGATCTGGAAGTAGGGCACACGCGTGCCGTCCTTGGACACGGCGAAGTGCTGCTGGACCTCGTAGGCGTCCTCGTCGAAGAACGACGGCGCAGTCCGGACCACCTCGTGCGTGCTGACGACGCCGTCCGCACCGGCGCGCGTGAGCGTGCCGCGGGTCAGCGTGCTCGGCGTCGTAAATCCGGTGGCGACCAGCCAAAAGTCGTTCCCGGCCCCGCCACTCCCGTCGCCGTCGTCGCCGCTGCCGTCTTCATCGTCCACGGCGTAGGCGTTGACGTCATGCAGCGGCGGGCAGGCATCGAGCACGCTGGAGGCCCAGGCGACGTCCGCGCCGGGCCGTTGCGGATCGAGCACCCGGATCTCGGAGGAGACGTCGCGGAGCAGGTTCAACAGCAGGAAGTCCCGGGTCCAGCTCCAGGACTGCAGGGAGGTGTGCGCATCCGGGGTGAACAGCACGGACAATTCCCGGCTGCCGGCCAGGAAGTCATCGAAGCGCGCCGCCAGCAGGGACCCGGCCGGGTAGCTCGTTCCGTCCAGGGTCCACTCGCCCTGCGGACGGAAAAGCAGCCATTCCCGGTGCGAGCTAAGGTTCACGTCCTCGGGCACGTCCAGCTCGACCCAGACGCCGTCGCACAGTACCGAGGTGCGCTTTTCGAAGAAGCTGATCCAGTCCACCGCGAAAGTCCGCTCGAAGCCGGGGGTGGAGTCGTGCGCCAGGAGCGCCATCATGTGGTCTTCCGGGATTTCGAACAGCCGCTCGGCCGAGGCCAGTGACTCGCCGCGGCGCAGGACCACGCCGGTCCGGGCGTAGGAAGAGGTGGTTGTCGGCAGTCCCGCGGCCGTGCTGGCGACCAGCAGGGTGTCCGCGTCCAGCCATGAAACGTTGCCCTTCGCGGTCGGGAGGTCAAAGCCGCCCTCGGCCGGGTCGACAAAGCTGCGGGTCTCGACGTCGAACTCCCGGTAGCGGTTCGCGTCGCCGCCGTCGGGGGAGAGCGCCAGCAGGGCCAGCCGGTGCGGCTGCCCGGCCGCGGGGCGGAGGAAGCTGGCGCCGTGGAAGACCCATTCCTCGCCTTCGGCTGCGGCCAGGGCGTCGACATCGAGCAGGGTTTCCCACGCGGGGGAACCCGCCCGGTAGCTCTCCCAGTCCGTGCGCCGCCACAGGCCCTTGGGATTCTCGCGGTCCTTCCAGAAGTTGTAGTACCACTGGCCGTGCTTGCCCACCATGGCGATCCGGTCGGTGGAGTCCAGCACCTCCAGGATCCGGTCTTCGAGTTCGCCGTACTCGGCATCCTCCAGCAGTTCCTCGGTGCGGGCGTTTTGTTCCCGGACCCACGCCAGTTGTTCCTCGCCGTAGATTTCCTCCAGCCAGATGTTCTCATCGACGGGTTCGGGGGCGGTCCCGGAAAGCGCGCCGGAGGGTTCGCCGGGCGCGGTGGGGTACTCAGCTGAAGTGGTGGTCATGGGCCCATCCAAGCAACACCGGTGCCGGGCAGGCAAGTCAAGGCGGCAGCGCGGATGCGGATACGCTGGATGCCGTGGGTAAATCGCAGAGCATCCGGACGGCACTGATTGGCGCCGGTCCCCGGGGTACCAGCGCGCTGGAGCGGTTGCTCGCCAACTGGGCCCCGACCACCCCTGAAGCCTGCCTGCACATCGATGTGATCGACCCTTATCCCGCGGGCCCCGGCCACGTCTGGCAGCCCGGACAGTCCCGTCTTTACCTGATGAACACCCAGTCCTTCTATCCCACGGTGGTCCCGGAGGATCCGGAGCTCGCGGCGCCGCTGGCCGGGGGCACCTTTGACCAGTGGCGGGAACTGCAGCGGAAGGATCCGGACCCGGCACTGTCGGCCGATGAACGCACCGAGTTGTCCGGCCTGGGTTCCGCAGACTTCCCCAGCCGTGCGCTGTACGGCCGCTACCTGAGGTCCACGCTCGAGGAGTTGCTGGAGAAGCTGCCCGCCGGGGTCACCGTGGATTTCCATCAGACCACCGCGACCTCGGTCCGACCGGCCGCGGGCCCCGGGAACGCGGGGTTCGACGTCGCACTCGCCGACGGTACCGAGCTCACCGTCGGGTCCGTGGTGCTGGCGCTCGGCCACCTGGACTCCCGTCTCAACCCGGAGCAGCGTGAGCTCCAGGCAGCGGCGGACGAACTCGGGCTGAAGTACCTGCCGCCGGCCGCCCCGGCCGACGTTGACTGGTCCGGTATTCCCGCCGTCCAGCCGGTGCTGGTGCGGGGCATGGGCCTGAACTTCTTCGACGTGATGGGCCAGCTGACCGAGGGCCGCGGCGGCAAATTCCTGCCCGCACCGGACGGGGCGGGGCTGACGTACCTGCCGTCCGGCCGGGAACCGTCCATCATCGCCGCCTCGCGCCGCGGAACCCCGTACCGGGCGAAGGCGACCCTGGCCGGCTACTACCCGGCAGCGGTGTCGCTGAGGTACTGCACCGAGCATGCGCTCGCCAAGTTCGCCGCCGCCGGTATCCTGCCCGCTTTCGACCACGACCTGTGGCCGCTGCTGCACCGGGATGTCGTGTGGGCCTACTACTCCACCCTGGCGCGCACGCACCCGGACGCCATGGGCGCGGACCCGGCCGGCTTCCTGGCCGGACTGGAGGAGGCGCTCCAGCCGCACGCCCACTCCACCGTGAAGTGGGAAGAGGCCGCCGGCGCGGTGATCGACGCCCACGTCCGCCCTGCCTACCGGCTGGACCTGCTGGGACTTGCCGCGCCGCTGGCGGGCCGCAGCTTCGCGTCCCGGGCGGAACTGGATGCCGCCGTCGTCGACTATCTGCTCGACGACGCGAGGCGCTCCGCGCTCGGTGAGGACGATCCGGTGAAGATGGCGATCGGCGCCCTGCATCACGGCCGGGCAGTGCTGAAGACGGCCGTGGCCGACGGCGGCATCACCGAACAGTCCTGGGTCGCCGGCCTGCGCGGCTGGTTTGAGTCCTTCGTGGAAGGGCTCGCGAGCGGCCCGCCGGCCCTCCGTGCCGAGCAGCTTGCGGCCCTGGCCCGCGCCGGCGTGGTCAGCTTCGTGGGACCGGACCCCAAGTTCGGCGTCGACCGCAAGGCCAGGGCGTTCACGGCCGCCTCCCCATGGGTGGCCGGGCGGGACGGCGGCGGCGGTGAGGCAGTACAGGCCGCGGTGCTGATTGAGGCGCTGGCCCCTGCCAACCGGGTGGCGATCAACGCGTCGCCGCTGCTGGAGCAGTTGCTCGCGGACGGCCTGGTGCGCCCGCGCCTCACGATGAGCGTGGAAGGCACGCCCGTGCAGAGTTCCGGGCTGGAGGTGCTCCCGCATCCCTACCGGCCCGTCGGTGCGAACGGATCGGTCACGGAGGGGATCTACGTGCTGGGCCTGCAGCTCTCCGCCGCGCAATGGGGCACCGCCATCGCCGCGGAGGCGCGGCAGCAGCAGGGGCCGGTCTACCGCAGCGGACAGCGCACGCTGCGCGACGCTGACGAGATTGCCCGGGACATCCTCGCCCGGTAGCGCCCTGGTTCTCGGCGCCGGGGTGGATGCCGCGGGTTTCGGAGCGTTCGTCCGGGTCCGGATCCAGTCCGAGGGATGGTGCCTCATCCGCCACAGCAGCCCCGCCCGGGTTAGTGGAGTGGCCGACCCCAGGGCCAACGAAAAATGAGCATGTCCCCTCCCCGGGCCGGGCGGTGGACACTTGCACAATATGTCCACCGCTCCGGCCGGGGGAGGGGCATGCTCACTGAGGCTGGGCTACGGAACTAGCCCTTCAGGCATTTCCGGTACGCGGCCATTGCCGTGCCGTAGTTGGCCTGACCCACGAGGTCCGCGGGCCGCTTCGGCTTGACCGGCGCGGTGCACTGCGGCGGGACCGGCACGCTGGCCGCGACCAGCACGTCCGCCTTCACCACAGTGCCGGACTCGACGGCGGTGAGCACCAGGGTGCCCGTGCCCGCAACAGCGCCGGCCGGCACCAGCACGCTCACGGTGGCCGCGCCGGCGGAAACCGGCACCGTCCCGAGCGCGGTCACGGTGCCCGCGGCGTCGGCGAACTCGGCCCGCAGCGAGGTGTTGGCCGGGCTGCCGAGCGAGGTGAGGTCCAGCTTGGAGACCGCCAGGGTGATCGGCTCCCCGCTCTTGACCTCGGCCGCGGTGGTGTTCACCACGGCCACGGAACGGCGCGCGAAGTCCGGCGAGACGGGCGTGTGCGTCTGCAGGTACTTGATCCACGCGTCGCGGTCTACCAGCCCTGAGTCCTTGGTGCCGGTGCCGGACTTGAAGATGCGGAAGTTGTCGCCGCCGGTGGCCAGGAAGCTGAACGTGCCGATCCGGTAGGACTTCGCCGGATCGATCAGCGCACCGTTGACCCGGATCGCGGTGATCCGGTCACCCGCGGCGCGGGCTGCGTCGTAGGTGTAGTTGACGTTCTTGGACAGGCCCAGCTGCTGGTAGGCGCGGCTGGGGACCGTGCCGTCCGGGTTGGTCTGCCACTGCTGCTCCAGCAACGTCTTGAACTGCGCGCCCGTGAGCGTGGTGGTCCAAAGGTTGTTCACGAACGGCAGGACCGCGTTGGCCTCGGCGTAGGTGATGGTGCCGTCCGGTGCGTAGTAGAGCTCGTTGCGCAGGCCGCCCGGGTTGACGACGCCGATTTCTGCGGCGCCGAGCTCCGGCGCCTTGAGCGCGTCCACGAGCGAGTCCGCCACGAGGTTGCCCAGCGTGGATTCGCTCGCGCGGTCGTCACGCACGGCGGGGGTTCCGCCGAACGCCGTCGTGATGTCCGCGGTGACCGTGCCGACGGGCTGGTTGCCGATCACGGCGGCGTCGGCGACGGCCTTGTCCACGATGGTCTTGACCGCAGCCACCCGCGGGTACGCGGCGACCAGGTCGGCCGCCGGGTCCGTGGTGCGCTTGACGTTGGCCGCCTTGTAGCCGGTGACGGACATGGTCTTGGTGTCGATGGTGAGCTGGATCTGTCCGATGAACTCGCCGTAGTTGCCGGTCTGGACGATCGGACGGGTCTTGCCCGTGGGCTGCCCGGCAGAATCCAGCACGGGTGCGTCCCAGGCGTACTGCTTGTGGGTGTGGCCGTTGAAGATCGCGGCGACATCCGGGGTGACTTCCTTGACCATCTTGGCGAAGGGGCCGCCCGCGGCGACCTCCTGCTCCAGGGTGGCGCCCTCGGGAGTGCCGGAACCGGCGCCGTCGTGGTTCTCCACGATGATCACGTCGGCGAGCTTGCCCGCCTTGATCTTGGCGGCGACCCGGTTGATGGCATCGACGGGATCGCCGAACTCAAGGTCCGCGATCCCGGCAGGGGTGACCAGGGACGGCACTTCCTGCGTGACGGTGCCGATCACGGCGACCTTGATCCCGTTCATGTCCAGAACGGTGTATTCGGGCAGCGCCGGCTCGGTGGTGCCCTTCTGGTAGACGTTGGCGCCGAGGTACGGGAACTTTGCGTTGCCGCCGCCGGCGATGACCCGGTCGCGCAGGTCGGCCCAGCCGCCGTCGAACTCGTGGTTGCCCACGGCCGAGGTGCGGAGGTCCAGGGCGTTAAGGACATCGATGGTCGGCTGGTCCTTGGCGACGGCCGAGGCGAACAGCGAGGCGCCGATGTTGTCGCCGGCGGAGAGGAACGCGGTGGCGCCGGGGGCCGCGGCGGCCCGGAGCTTCTCGATCGTTCCGGCGAACAGCACCGTGTTGGAATCGATGCGGCCGTGGAAATCGTTGATGCCCAGGAAGTTCAGGTCAACGCTGGCCGGGGTGGTGGGCAGGTCCAGTCCGACGACGACCGGATCGTGGTCGCTGGCGCGGAACTGGTTCGGAGCGTAGTAGTCGGTGACGTTGTTGTTGTGGCGGCTGTATTCCAGCGCCACGGACTCCACCGAGTTGATGTTCCAGATGTCCGCGCCGGTGACGACGGCGTTGGCCGCCGGCGAGGCGAGGATGTGGTCCAGTGAGCCCACCAGGCCGCCGAAGAGGTAGGAGTGCTTGGCGCTGCCGTCGGCGTTCTTGGCCTTTTCGTCCTGGTTGACGTACCCGGCCGCCGTGAGGACGTTGATCGGGTCCTCCTTGGCGTAGGAGTTGAAGTCGCCGATTAGGAAGACCTTGTTGGTGCCCTTGGACTTCTGCAGCTCGTCGGAGAAGGCCAGCAGGGACTGCGCCTGGGCGGTGCGGGCGAGGTTCGAGGCGCCCTGGCCCTTGTCGGTGTCGTCCGGCGTTGCAGCCGAGCCCTTGGACTTGAAGTGGTTGGCGATCGCGATGAACTTCTTGTCATCGGCCGCGCCGACCGGCTTGAAGACCTGGGCCAGCGGCTTGCGGGCACTGGCGAAGGCAGCTGTGTCGTTGTGGATGATGGATTCGCCCAGCGGCTCCGCCGCGGCCTTCTTGTAAATGAAGGCGGTGCGGATCATGTCCTCATCGGCCAGCGGGGGTGCGTTGGCGGGGGTGCGGACGTAGTCCCAGATGCCGGGGGTTGCGACGTTCAGGGCGTCGACCAGCTTCGCCAGGGCGTCGTCCCGGTTCTTGCCGAACTGGGCCGAGTTCTCGACCTCCATCAGGGTGACGACGTCGGCGCCGGACTTGGAGATGGCGGCAACAATCTTGTCCTGCTGGCGCTTGAGGTTTTCGGCGTTCGAGGCGCCGCGGACGTTGCAGCCGCCGCTGACGGTGATGGGGTTGCCCGCCCGGTCCGTGTAGAACTTGCAGCCGGCGACCTGGTCGCCGGTGGTGGGGAAGTAGTTGAGCACGTTGAACGAGGCAAGCTTGAGGTTGCCGCCCACCGCCGTCGGGGCCTCGGCGCGGGTGGCGCCGAAGCCGGCCGGCTGGACCGTGTCCGCGTTGGCGGCGGTCAGCTGGGTCAGCGGCTGGAACTTCCAGGCGCTGTTGGCGTAGCTGAGCACCACGTTGGTCTTGAACGTCACCGGCGCGCCCACCCGGACGTGATCCGCGGTGGTCAGGTACGGCAGCGTCAGTGCCTTGTTGGTGGCGTCCTTGAGGAAGTTGGTGCTGGCGCCGTCGTCGAGCTTGATGCCGCGGGCGGCGTTGGCCGCGACGGTGGCGGTGTATTCGGCGGAGCCGTAGGGGGCGACGGCGGTGGGCTGCTCCAGCGGGGTGGTGCCGCCGGCCAGGCCGATTTCGCCGTACTGGTTCAGCGAGTAGTTGTCCGCAACAGTGACCGGCCCCTGCGGCGTCAGCAGCATGGCCTCGAGGGATTCGCGGAACGCCTCGTCGGCCGGAAGGGCGAAGCCGGTGGCCTTGACCTCGGGGGCGGCGTCCGTCAGCTTAGTGACTCCGGCGGCGCCGGCGACGTTGAGCTGGGTCATGCCGTAGTACTCGGCAACGTCGCCGGTGACCTCGACGTAATCGCCGATCTGCACTCCGGCGACGGCGGACGGCGCGTAGACGAAGATGGCGTCCGACGCCGTGTGGTTGGCCGGGGTCAGATCGCCGCCGGTTCCGGGCGTCTGGATGTAGAAGCCTGCGAAGCCGCCTGTCGGGAAGGTCGCCGTGACCTTTCCGCGGGTGGTGACGGAGGTGCCGGCGAGCGGGCTGGCCGCGCCGGTGCCCTGGATCTCCGCGATGCTCTTGGCCGTCGGGGGAGTGACCGGTCCCGGATCAACCGGGGCGGTTTCACCGTTGGCCGCCTTAGGCGTGATGGCGCCGTTAAGCGTGAAGTCAGCGGCGTTGTTGTTGCTGTCCGCACCGCCGCTGCGGTTCATGCTCTTGACATCGGTGTTGCCCGACGGCGCCGTTGCCGCCTGGGTTTCGAAGGTGTTGGAGCTGCCGTAGCCGAGCAGGTCGGCGACGTTCGTGGGTTCGACGACGGAGCCGGTGGCCAGCGTAGTCAGGGCGGTGGCCTGCTTGGCCAGGACGATCGTTCCGCCGGCGCCGGCCGGGTTGAAGCCGGTGGCGGTGACGTCCGCGGCGGGCAGATCAAGTCCGGCGGTGCCGTTGCTGCCACCCTTTAGCAGGTAGTACCCCTTGGCGGCGACGGTGCCGGACAGGGGCACCGTGGTGCTCGGGGCGGTGGTGCCCGTGGCGGAGCGGTACTGGATGGACCAGCCGTCCAGCGCGACCGGGGCGTCCGAGGTGTTGTACAGCTCCACGAACTTGTTCTTGTAGGCCGCTCCGGCGCTGCCGCCGCTGAGGTAGGCCTCGTTGACGATGACCGGCGAAGTTCCGGCGGCTGCCGGTGAGACCTCCAGTGCGGCGGCGGGCAAAGCGGTCAGCGGCGCTGCGATGAGCCCCGCGGACAGTGCTGTGCCCAGCGCTGTTTTCCAAGGTGTGATTTTCATCCGCTCTAACTCTCATTAGGGTGCCCGGGTAAGGGCTGGGTGCGATGTCCGGGTAGGTGGCCCGCGGACCGGCCGGTCTGCTCCTGGTCAAGCAGATCCCGGCACAGCAAAACAGGGGTGAATGAACACAGGGTGGATTGAGTGTGCATTCGGCGAGACGGCCCCCAGCGGAACGCCTCACAGCCGGCACGGAACCCCAACAAGGTGCCCCAGCGACGGTGTTGGTAGAGCTTTTTTGACTGCCCGGCCGTCCCCCTGGCCCGGGCACTCAAAAGAATACCGGCCAGTAGGCGCTTGGGAAGCGGCTGGCCGGTATTTCTTGTGGCAATTTTTCCAAAGGATTTAGTTGGCGCCCTGGCTCAGGCGTTAGGGGCGGCGGAAAGGCTCCGCCCGGAGCGCCGGTTCAGGCCTGGTTGAAGCGGACCATGTTGCCGGACGGGTCGCGGAAGGCGCAGTCCCGCGGTCCCCACGGTTGCACGATGGGTTCCTGGAGGACTTCCGCGCCGGCGCCGCGGACAGCCTCGAAGGTGGCATCGAGATCGTCCGTGCGGAACACGATCACGGGCAGGACGCCCTTGGTGAGCAGTTGCTGGAGCGCGTCGCCGTCGTCCTTGGAACGGCCGGCGTGCGGGGGAGAGAGCACGATCTCCAGATCAGGCTGTGCGGCGCTGCCGAGGGTGACCCAGCGGTGGCCGTCCGAGCCGACGTCGTTGCGCACCTCCAGGCCCAGCACGTCGCGGTAGAAGGCGAGCGACTCGTCGACGTCGTTGACGGTGATTTGTGCGTACTGCAGTGAAATGTTCATGACTCACACGCTACGACGGCGGGAGCGGGGGCGCTTCTTCAATCCTGCTCGGCTTCCGCGACGGCCGCGTGTGCTGCCGGGCGACGCAGGACGGCATGGCCTTCACCGCACGGTGTTCCCGGTCGCGGTACGCGCTGGGGGCCATCCCGACGATCTCTGTGAACCGGGAACTGAAGGAGCCCAGCGAGGTGCAGCCGACTTCCATGCAGGCGTCGGTCACGCTGGCACCGGCTCGCAGCAGCGCCATGGCGCGTTCGATCCGCCGGGTCATGAGGTAGTTATAGGGCGTCTCGCCGTAGGCCGCCTTGAACTGGCGGGAAAAGTGCGCGGGGGACATGAGGGCGCCGGCGGCCATGGTGGGCACGTCGAGCGGCCGGGCGTAGTCGCGGTCAATCAGGTCCCGGGCCCGGCGCAGGTGGCCCAGGTTGGCCAGATCCTGCGGTGTCATGCCGCCATCTTAGCGCTGGTCAGGACCCGTGCGGGATGCTTCACCCGGCCGGCTATCTGCTCGGCCCCGGTCTTTCACCAGGCCAGAGATTTTGCCTGTCGCGACTTGATTGCCGAAATCTGGCCGCAGTTCGAGCACGTGATCCGGTAGGTCTTGGAGGTGGTGAAGATGGGGATGAAAAACAGCGTGAACTTGGTGGCGCGTTGCTGCAGGTGGTGGTGAACGAACTGGCCGCAGTGCTGGCAGGTGGCCAACCGTCCGGGCAGGTCGTTGAGGACAGTCTTAAGGCCGAAAAGGAGGAACATTGGGTGGCACCTTTCGAAAGCGGTTAGGCCGTGGGCGACAGGCGGGCTGCAAGGCCCGTCAGCAGGATGGTGATGCCTTCGTCCAGCTCGGCCATTCCGTCGTAATCGGCGAGGACCGGCGCCAGGGCCCGGAGTCGGGGAAATTCCTTCGGCGGCAGCCGGTGCAGGCCCAGGCGGAGAAGAGCCTCATTTTCCTCGGGATCCACGATGAATTCCTGCAGTTCATTGAGGATGTGGCCGTACAGGTAGCCGTAGTAGGCGCGATAGACGTGCAGGGCGTCGGCCGGCGCGAAGCCGGCGTCGATCAGCAGCGCGAGAATCTGTTCCAGCGGACGCAGGGTCCCCAGCGGCCGGAGTCCCAAGGGCGTGGAGAGGGGGCGTGTTACGAGCAGCGGCACAACGTTCGGGTGCCGGAGCGCGAGCTCGCGCAGACAGTGCGCGATGCGCCGGAGCTGGGCCTGCCAGTCCGGGTCGTCGGGGACGATTTCGAGTTCGTTGAGGACTAGTTCGGAGACGCCGTCAAGCAGGGCGGCGCGGTTTTCGGCGTAGCGGTACAGGCTCATGGGGTCCCGGCCGAGTTCCTGCCCGAGCCGGCGCATGGTGAGCGCGTCCAGTCCCTCGGAGTCAACCAGCGCCAGGGCCGCGGACAGCACAAGCTCCCGGCTGAGGCGGCTCTTGGGCGCCGGGGCGGGCGCCGGCTTTTCTGCGGGGGACATGGAATCCGATCCTGTCGGGAGGGGCCGGTCCCACAACGGGGCCGTCCCTGGAAATTGATCAACAAGCTTGCTTACAGTGAAGTCTACGCCTATTGTCTACAATGTAGACACAACCTGGATCTTGCCGCACTGCGGCATCCGGACCCGCTTGGCGCCCCGTGCATGGCGTTCAAGTACCAGCTGCTGTAGCCCTCGGCGGCGCCCTGTGCACCCGGCGGAAACGAGCCACCATGGCAGATTCGCAATATGACCAGTTCCTTCAAGAAGCCACCACCTCCGACGCCGCATCCGGTTCCGTCCTCGGACGGGATTGCCTTTACGGGGTCTACACCAGCTGGTGTTTCCTGTCCCGGAGTGCGCCCCGGCCCGAAGATGCCTTCTGGGCGGCCATGAAGGAGAAAAAGATCCGTCCCGGGCATACGCCGCTGCGCATGAAGGGCCCGGCCGCCGCGGATTACATTCTCTCCAGCTTTCCCGGCCTGGTGTGAGTCGGATGGCCGCCAGTTCGGGCACCTACCGGCCGGTCAGCGCCCACCAGCCCCGTGGCCGCCGTCCCTGGTGCGCTGACTGCCGCAGCGACCGGCACCTCCTCGCCGGTTCCGCTGCCGTTCTGGATGCCGGGGACGAAACCCTCGCCCTGGCTGTCACCTGCACGCGCTGCGGTCTTTCCAGGGTGCTGGCGACCACTGCAACATTTGCCGCCGCCATTGCCCGTCGGCGGAACAGGTAAGGCCGGTGGTGGCAATCTTTCGATCGCCGCCACCGGCCTCTGAACCGCGCAAAATCTGCGCTCCCGCGGAAGGTAAGAGATTCGAACTCTTGGTACGGGGTTACCGCACACTGGTTTTCAAGACCAGCTCCATCGGCCGCTCGGACAACCTTCCCTGAAGAGTAGTGTTTCATAGCCGGTAGGCAGCCACAAAAGTGGCGGCGCTCGCAGACGACGCCGGTTTGGCCACCTACTCTGGAAACGGGAGTTGCCCGCGCCGCGTGCGCGGACGCCCCGCCCGCACGAAATCAGTAAGGAATCGGGAGTTCTCCATGAAGGCTGTCTACATCTCAGAGCCCGGCGGTCCGGAGGTCCTGGAGGTCCGCGAGGTCCCGGCACCCGTTCCCGGCCAGGGCGAGGTGCTGATCGATGTGGTTGCTGCCGGGCTCAACCGGGCGGACGTCCAGCAGCGCATGGGGTTCTATCCGCCGCCCCCGGGCGCCTCGGAAATTCCCGGACTCGAAGTCTCCGGGCGAATCGCGGGCTTCGGCCCCGGTGTCACCAAGCCCTTCTCCGTCGGGGACAAAGTCGTCGCGCTGCTGGCCGGCGGGGGCTACGCCGAGCAGGTGGCCGTTCCGGCCGGGCAGGTCCTGAGGATTCCCGACGGCGTGGACCTGGTCACAGCCGCGTCGCTGCCGGAAGTCGCGGCCACGGTCTATTCCAACCTTGTCATGACGGCCCAGCTGCAGGCCGGGGAAACGGTGCTCATCCACGGGGCCACCGGCGGCATCGGCACCATGGCCATCCAGCTGGCGAAGGCCCTCGGCGCTCGCGTGGCGACCACCGCGGGCACCGCGGAGAAAGTCGGCACGGCGAAAGCCTTCCTCGGTGCCGACATTGCCATCAATTACGCCGAGGAGCACTTCCCCGAGAGCCTCCGTGCCCAGAACGGCGGGAAGGGCGCCGACGTCATTCTCGACGTCGTGGGCGCCAAGTACCTCGGACAGAACGTGGACGCCCTGGCGGAATATGGCCGGCTCGTCGTCATCGGGCTGCAGGGCGGCACGAAGGGCGAACTGGACCTCGGACAGCTGCTGCGGAAACGGGCGGCCATCATCGCCACCTCGCTCCGTCCCCGCCCGGTGGAGGAAAAGACGGTCATCATGAACGCGGTCCGCGACGCCGTGTGGCCGCTGCTCGCCGACGGCCGGATCCGGCCGCTCGTGGCGAAGACCTTTCCCCTCGACCAAGTCCAGGCAGCCCACCGGTACTTCGACTCCGGTGAGCACGTGGGCAAGGTCCTGCTCGTCACCTAGCCCCCTGTGACGGACAGCATACGCGGATTGGCATATGCGAAGTGGCTGTCCCGGGTAAACGACGATAATGTAATTCCATACGCGGTATACACGCGTCTTGGGGCGCGTGTATGCTGTCGTCCTGCTACCGTCGGGGGCACCATGTCTATCCGCCACAGCCTTCTCGCGCTGCTGCAGGACCGGCCGCGCTACGGGTATCAGCTCAGGACCGAGTTCGAGGATCGCACCGGCTCCTCCTGGCCCCTCAACATCGGGCAGGTTTACACCACCCTCGACCGCCTCGAACGTGATGGACTCGTTCAAAAAGACGGCGCAGACGGTGAAGGCCACATCGTCTACAGCATTACCCCGGCTGGCCTCGCCGAGGTCCGGGACTGGTTCCACGCTCCCGTGGGCCGTTCCAATCCGCCGCGCAACGAACTGGCCATCAAGCTCGCCCTCGCGCTGACGCTGCCCGCCGTCGACGTCGGCGGACTCATCCAGGCACAGCGCGCCGTCTCCATCCGGGCGCTGCAGGAGTACACCAAGTCCCGGCGCGAGGCCGTGGCGCATCCTCGCCCCGCGGACACGGCCAGGCTGCTGGTCCTCGACTCGCTGATCTTCCAGACCGAGGCGGAGGTCCGCTGGCTGGACCTCTGCGAAGCCCGCCTCATGCAGCTGGCCGGGCCGGCCTGACAAGCACCCCCGTTGTGACGCCGTTCACCGCGGACTCTGCACCGCTTGGCGAGCCGCCGGGCGTCCCGGCCCCGGGTCCATGTCCATTCGGATGCCGCGTTGATAGGGTGCCATGGGGCAGATCTGACTGCTGATCTGTCAGATGGGGTTTCTCAAGGAGGAGACATGGGCACAATGCCAGATGGCGGGCCAAACACCGCACGAGTCGACGACGGCATCACGCCGGTTCCGGGCCTTCCGGCCACGGCCGTCGACGAATCCGTCCGCGAAGCGGAAGAGCGCAAATGGACACCGGCGAAAATCGCGCTCTGGGCGGCGATCGCACTGCTGGGCGGCGTCGCCTGGTTCATGCTCGCGATCGTCCGCGGTGAGACGGTCAACGCGATCTGGTTCGTGTTCGCCTCGGTCTGCACATACCTGATCGGCTACCGCTTCTATTCCAAGGTCATCGAGCGGTACATCACCAAGCCGAACGACCGCCGCGCCACCCCTGCCGAATACAAGGCGGACGGCAAGGACTACGTCCGGACCGACCGCAACGTGCTGTTCGGCCACCACTTCGCCGCCATCGCAGGCGCCGGCCCGCTCGTCGGCCCCGTCATCGCGGCCCAGATGGGCTACCTGCCCGGCACCATCTGGATCATCATCGGCGTCGTCCTCGCCGGCGCCGTCCAGGACTACCTGGTGCTCTTCTTCTCCATGCGCCGCGGCGGACGGTCGCTCGGCCAGATGGCGCGCGAGGAACTCGGCGTAATCGGCGGCACCGCCGCCCTCGTCGCCACCCTGCTGATCATGGTGATCATCGTGGCCATCCTGGCCCTCGTCGTCGTCAACGCCCTCGGCGAAAGCCCCTGGGGTGTGTTCTCCGTCGGCATGACGATCCCGATCGCCCTCTTCATGGGCGTCTACCTGCGCTACCTCCGCCCCGGCAAGGTCATGGAAGTCTCGCTCATCGGCTTCGTGCTGCTGATGGCCGCCATCATCGGCGGCGGCGCCGTGGCCGGCACCGAGTGGGGTGCCGCGTTCTTCCACCTGGACAAGGTCACCATCGCCTGGGGCCTGATCATCTACGGCTTCATCGCCGCGATCCTGCCCGTGTGGCTGCTGCTGGCACCGCGCGACTACCTCTCCACATTCATGAAGATCGGCGTGATCGTGATGCTGGCCCTGGCCATCATCGTGGTGCGGCCCGAAATCACGGTCCCGGCGTTCAGTGAGTTCGCCTCGCGCGACAACGGCCCGGTCTTCTCCGGGGCCGTGTTCCCGTTCCTGTTCGTGACCATCGCCTGCGGCGCCCTCTCCGGCTTCCACGCCCTGATTTCCTCCGGCACGACGCCGAAGCTCATCGAAAAGGAACGCCAGACCCGCCTGATCGGCTACGGCGGCATGCTGATGGAATCCTTCGTCGCCATCATGGCGCTCGTGGCGGCGATCTCGATCGACCGCGGTATCTACTTCGCCATGAACGCCCCGGTCGCCCTGACCGGCGGCACCGTCGAATCGGCCGCGCAGTGGGTCAACAGCCTGGGCCTGGCCGGAGTCAACATGACCCCGGATGTACTCGCCCAGACCGCCAAGGACGTCGGCGAGCAAAGCATCATCTCCCGCTCCGGCGGCGCTCCCACGCTCGCCGTGGGCCTGGCGCACATCATGCAGCAGTTCATCGGCGGCACCGCGATGATGGCCTTCTGGTACCACTTCGCCATCATGTTCGAGGCGCTCTTCATCCTCACGGCGGTCGACGCCGGCACCCGCGTCGCGCGGTTCATGCTGCAGGACTCGATCGGCAACTTCGTGCCGAAGTTCAAGGACCACTCCTGGCGGCCGGGGGCCTGGCTCGCCACTGCGGTGATGGTCGCCGCGTGGGGCCTGGTGCTGCTGATGGGCGTCACCGACCCGCTGGGCGGCATCAACACGCTGTTCCCGCTGTTCGGCATCGCCAACCAGCTGCTGGCGGCCATTGCCCTGTCGGTGGTGCTCGCCATCGTTGCCAAGCGCGGCACCTTCAAGTACCTCTGGATCGTGGCGCTGCCGCTGGCCTTCGCGTCCGTCGTCACCATCACCGCGAGCTTCTACAAGATTTTCTCGCCGGTCCCCGCCGTCGGGTACTTCGCCAACAACGCGGCGTTCGCCAAGGCACTGGCCGACGGAAAGACCTCCTTCGGCACGGCCAAGACGCAGGCCGCCATGGAAGCCGTCGTCCGCAACACGATGATCCAGGGCTGGCTTTCGATCATCTTCGTGGTGCTGAGCATCATCGTCATCATCACGGCCCTGATCGCGACGGCAAAGGCCTTCCGCAATGCCTCCGCCGGCATCGCCAACGTCGAATACGAGGACCCGGCCCAGCCGTCCCGCGTGTTCGCGCCGGCTGGGCTGTTCCCGACCGCGGCCGAGCGGGAGCTGGACGCGGAGTGGAAGAAGCTGCCCGCAGACCAGCGGCTCGAACACGCCGCACGGCACTGACGGTTGCTGCCATGAATGCACTCGTAGCGGGATTCCGGGGCTTTGCTGAGTACTTCAGCGGTGTCCTCGGTGCCGATGCCTACAAGAAGTACCTGGAGCACCATGAGGCCTCCGGCCACGACGGTCCGCCGATGTGTGAACGGGACTTCTGGCGCGACCACACGGACCGCCAGGACAGCAATCCGCAAGGCCGTTGCTGCTGACACCGCTGTCGCAATCCGGAAGGCGCCGTCGGGAACACCCGTTCCCGACGGCGCCTTCCGCCGTTTACGGGATACGACGCCGGGGACTGCGCAGGCGCATAACCGCGCACTGCGTAGGCGCATAACCGCGCACTGCGCGGGCGCTTCGCCGGGGTGCGGCACGGGGCGTCATCCACCCCTGCCCTTCGCTGCCGCGCGTGAGAGTATGAAGCCATGAGCGATCCGATCGACACTCAGTCCGGCGACGACACTCCGGTGGAGGGCATCACCACGTCCGCCCCGCCGCAGGACGCACCCGACACCGAAGCGGCGGCCACGGGCCCGGCTCAGGGCCCCTCGGATTCCCGCGGGCCGGGCGTGCGCAACCGGGCCAGCCACCTGCAGGACCTGGTGGACGAACCCGCCAAGGTCATGCGGATCGGCACCATGTTGAAGCAGCTGCTCGACGAGGTGAAGTCCGCCCCGCTGGACGACGCGGCGCGGATCCGGCTGGCAGAAATCCACGAACGCTCGATCAAGGAACTGGAAGACGGGCTCGCGCCCGAGCTGGTGCAGGAACTCGAGCGGATCCATCTGCCGTTCCCCGAGGACGGCACCCCTTCCGACGCGGAATTGCGCATCGCCCAGGCCCAGCTGGTCGGTTGGCTGGAGGGACTCTTCCACGGCATCCAGACCGCGATCGCGGCCCAGCATGCCGCCCGGGAGCACGCGGCCGCGCAGCTGCAACTCCGCCAGCTGCCGCCCGGCACCATGATCGCGCCCGGCGTCATCATTGGGGAAAACGGCGAACCGCAACGCGCCGCCGAGCCCCAGCCCGGCGCGGATCCCACGCAGCCGGTCCGACCCGCCGACCCGGACCACGGTCCCGGCCAGTACCTCTAGGCCACCGTTGGGTTTCTTTAGCGCGGCACGGCAGGGACGCAAGGACGACGCCGAACTCGGCAAGGGCCTGTGGCGGCGCGCCCACGACCGGTTTGTCCGGGGACTGGACCGGTACCACCAGGTCCTCGAAGGCGTCGAGGATGAGGCCCTCTACGCGGAGCTGGTCGAGATCGCCAACGAACTGTCCGCCCTGGCCGGGCGGGTCCGGCAGATCTGCGTGGAGGCTCAACGCCGCTCGCCCAGCGACGGCCTCGACATCCCTGGAGCCCTGGCCGCCGTGCACCGTTCCCTGTCCACGGCCGGCAACTCGCTGGCCATGACCGCGGAAGCAGCGGCGATGCTGCGCCTCGCCGTCGGGCCGGTCCCGGTCGGTGCGGCGTCCGTGCGCCGCCGCGCGGAGTCCGTCGTGGAACACATCGACGACGCCGAACGGCGGCTCGCGGACGCAGCAACGCAAGGCTGATGTTGCGCCCACATCGCGGCGGGTGACCGGGTCGAAACACCGGGTGCTAAGGATATTCCGGGTTAAGCGCCTAGCTTAGCGGCGTCAAAACACTGGCCTGAGGGGCAGCCGCTTGGCAGGATGGACGAATGACTTCTTCACCCGAACTGACATTCAATGACGGCAACACCATCCCGCAGCTCGGCTACGGCGTGTGGCAAGTTGACGACGACATCGCCGAGAAGGTCGTCGTCCAGGCGTTCGAGGCCGGCTACCGGCACATCGACACCGCCAAGATCTACGGAAATGAAGCCGGGGTAGGCCGCGCGATCCAGCGTTCGGGCCTGAAGCCGGAGGAAATCTTCATCACCACCAAGCTGTGGAACGCGGACCAGGGCTACGAGTCCACCCTGAAGGCGTTCGAGGAATCCATGGAACGCCTTGGCCTCGAGACCCTGGACCTCTACCTCATCCACTGGATGCAGCCCAAGCAGGACAAGTACGTTGACACCTGGAAGGCGCTCATCGAGCTGCAGAAGCAGGGCCGCGTGAAGACCATCGGCGTCTCCAACTTCACGAAGGAGGGGCTGCAGCGCCTGATCGACGAAACAGGCGTGGTTCCGGCGATCCACCAGATCGAGCTGCACCCGTTCTTCAACCAGGCGGAGCTGCGTGAATTCAACGCATCCAAGGGCATTCTCACCGAGGCATGGTCGCCGCTGGGCCAGGGCGGCGAGCTGCTGGAAAGCCCGGTCATCGCCCAGATCGCGGCCAAGCACAACGCCACGCCGGCGCAGGTGGTCATCGCCTGGCACCTCGCGATCGGCAACGTCGTGATCCCCAAGTCCGTCACCGAATCGCGGATCCGCGAGAACTACGCGGCCCTGGACGTCACCCTCGACGAGACGGACGTGCAGGCCATCAACGGTCTGGACCGCTCCGCAGAGGGCGCCGGCCGCATCGGTGCAGACCCGGCGGTCTCCGACTTCGCCTAGCCATCCCGGTAAGTTAGGGGTTCCTCCCAGGAGGTAAGAAGTGAGCGGTCCAGGGCTATTGGCCCTGGACCGCTCTTTTCGTCGGTCTTCTTTGCATCGGCTACAGGTGGTTTTCGCGCAGTCAGGCGCCGGGACTGCAGGGGGCAACGTCGAAGGCCCCGTCCGGAGCGTCGGCGAAGGCGCGGATCTTTGCGATAAGTGCCCGCGTGGCGGAATCCTTTTCAAGCTGGGCGTAGACCGGGGCCGCCGCAGCTTCGAATGCTGCGATCTGCTCGTCCGTGGCTGCGACGATCGTGCCGCCGCTTCGGCAGTAGGCTGCCGCCTCGTCGGCGGTGTGGACCATGGAGCTCGTTACTGCTTCCCGGGTCTTCGCGGCCGCCTCCATCAGGATCCGCCGGTCGTCTGCGGCCAGGTGCGAATAGGTCTTGGTGTTAATGGCCAGCGAGTTGACCTTTACGTACAGCGGCAGATTCCCCGTGGTTGTGCTGGGCCGGGGAAAGGTTCCGGCCCTGGTGAAGGATGACTCGGCGGCCTTAACCGTGCCTTTGTTCAGCGCGTCGGTGAAAAGTTCCCCCGCCAGTGACTGCGGCCTGGCTCCCAAGGCCTTCAGGGTCGCGTATCCCGTGCTGGAACCGGGGGCGCGGACAACTTTTCCGGCCAGGTCCGCCGGTGCCGTTACGGGTCCGTCGAAGGAAAAGAGCATCCGCGGTCGGTCGGGCAGCAGGGCGAGCCCGGTGAGTCCGATCGGCCTCAGCCCTGCCATCATGCTGCCGGCGATCTCCGGCGCGACGATCTTCGCCACCACCTGGTCCGAGGCCCGGAGGAAAGGCGCCGAGAGTGCCGTGAAGGACAGGACACCCTCGGACTCCCAGGTCCGGGTGGGGACCAGCGCCATGTCGAAGTCGCCGCCTTCGGTGGATTGGGCCACGGCCTGGTCCCATGCGCCTGCTTCGTCGGCGGCCGCCCTGAGCACGAGTTCGATCCGGATCGACCCGCCGGAGAGTTCCTTCACCTGGCTGGCGAATTCCCGGACTTGCGCTGCGGAATGACCGTCGGGACCGCCAGCGGTGGCCAGGGTCAGGACCATCGCGTCAGCGGACTGCTGATCAGCCTGGCCAAGTCCGCTGGCCCCGCATCCGGCCGCCGTCAGGACTAGGGCTGCCGCCGCCATGATCGCCGCACCACGCATCCGTGCTTGCATGCTGGCCTCTTTTCGGGTCCAAGGCGAAGCTCCCAACGTAGCTGACACCAGAAGAGGAAGCCTCCACTCCGAAAGTTACTCCTTCGGGACGTCCGCCAACAGGCCATACGGACGGACTTCCGGGCTCCCTGACGAGCCAGGACCTTCGCACGAGGTCCGAGGTTGCCCTCCCGTCTACGCTGCGGCCCGGCCCTGACGCGGCAGCACGGCGTCGATGACCGCCCAGCCGTGTTCGTCCTGGATGCGCCGGCTGGCAAAGTGCTCGGCCGCAGCGGCGTCGTCGAACGCTTCGGTGCGGATCCGGCCGCACTCGGTGTCCAGGTAGGTGACTTCCCAATGCTCTGCCGCGGACGGGGCTGCTGCCTGCCGGGCTGCCGTGAAGTCCTGATGTTGGAAATCCTGGTGCTGTTCCATGAATTAAGTCTGCAACCGCCCTCTGACAGTAAGTGGTCATCCGCCCGGCGTGTTGCCCAGCCGCAGCACCCGTTCCCGGGCCAGGTCCTCCCGGCGGCGGTCTTTCTCCGCCGTCCGGGCTGCCTGCTGCGCGGCAGCCGAGGCCAGTTCGAGCCGCTTTCGGGCCTGCCGCAGCCCGGCCTCGGCACGCGCCAGCTGTTCCCTGAGCCCGGCAGCCTCCCCCGTCAGTGCAGCCGCAGCGTCCATCGCGTCCTCTAGTTCCCCGGATGCGCGTTCTGCTTCGGCGGCGCTGGAAAGGGCGGCGTCGGTGGATTGCCGGAGGGCGGCCTGGGCGCGCTCCCTGGCCGAGGGGGTGGGCGCCGGCCGTTCCTGCCGGACGGCCCGCAGGCGCGGCTGGCCGGTTGCCGGGGGCGTGCCCGGTGCCGGGGGCGCAGCGTTCTCCGGGGGAGCGGCCGGCGGCCTTGCCCCGGTCGCATCCGGGACGGCGACGGCGCCGTCGAGGTCAACGACGTCGACGCCGTCGGCGGAGAGCGTCCGGAGCAGCCGCCCGCTCCGGACGGCGGCAGCGGCGCCCTCGTCAGCCGTGGCCGCACGCAGGGTCTGTTCCACTTCCGCCGCGACGGTGCCGCTGATTTTCCGCCCCTGTTGCTCCGCCACGGCGCGGGCTGCGTCGACCGCGCCGGCCAGCATGGTCCGCCGTTCGCGGGAGAGGCTGCGGAGCGTTGCCGCGTCAAGGGAGGCCTGGGCCCGGCGCATTGCGAGTCCCAGCTCGGCCAGATCACGGAGTGTTTCCGGCCGCCGCCAGGCGAGCATGTTGACGGCCCAGGCGCTCACCGAGGGTTTGGGCAGGGAACGCACCTCCGCCGCGCGGGAGCGTAGCTCCGGCGTCGCGGGCGTTGCGGAGAGCAGTTCCTTGGCCGCGGCATTGCGGCCTGCGACAAAGCCGTCGAACGGCATCCCATAGAGCTGCGCCGCAATGTCCGCGAGCTCACGTTTTGCCATGCAAGAATCATAGAAGCTCCGGCCCCCACGCTGGGGGGCGCGCAGCACACGTCCACCGTAGGAGATTCCACGTGATTGAAATAGGCGGCCTCCCGGCCCACATCCTTCTGGTCCACGCCGTCGTTGTGCTTGGCCCGATCGCCGGCCTCGCCGCCATCGCCTACGCTGCCGTAACCCGCTGGCGGCGGTACCTGGCCTGGCCGCTGGGTGTTCTCTCGCTGGGGCTGGTTCCGGTCGCGCTCATCACCGCGCAGGCGGGGGAGCAGCTGCAGAAGGCCCGTCCGTCGACGGAATTGGTCCGGGAACATGCCGAACAAGGTGACGTGCTGAAGGTGGTGTCGATCATCTTCTTCGTGATCGTCGCGGCGATGATTATCGTGAGCTTCGAACCGATCGGCCGGCGCTTCGCCTTCCTCGGCGGCCTGCGCGAAAACCGGGTCCTGCGGACCGTCTTGCTGGTTGCAGGAGCCTTGGCCGGCGCCTTCTTCCTGTACCAGAGCATCATCACCGGGCACTCCGGCGCCGCGTCCGTGTGGGCACGCTGACGGTGCGCTGACGGTGCACTGACCATTCCGAGGGGCGCGCCCGGGCCTCAGGCCCGGCGCGCCCTTCGCACTGTCATGAGCAGCAGCACCAGGGCAGCCGCCTGCAGCGCGGCGACCGCTGCGATCAGCGCGGGCCACGCCCCGTAGAGGGCGCCATAGAGCGCGCCGCCGGCCAGCGCGCCGGCTCCCTCGAAAGCCGCGAAGACCCCGTACGCCGATCCCTGCCGCGGCTCCGGCACGAGGTCCGCCACGAGCGCCTTGACCGTCGAGTCCTGGATTCCGGTGGCGGCGCCCCAGCTGGCCACGCCAGCCACCACCAGGGCCACGCCGGTGGAGAAGGCCAGTACGGGCACGGCCGCAATCAGCACCGGCAGCGCCAGCAATACGGCCGGGCCCGCGCGGTCGTAGAGGAAGCCGCTCCCCAGCGCGCCGAGTGCCGCCGCGCCCATGGCCGCGGCGTAGAGCAGCGGCACCACGGGCGCCGGAACCGCCACAGCAGCGGTCAAATGGTAGGAAATCACGCCGAAAGCCACCAGACCCGCACTCCAGAAGAAGGCGCACACCGCGAACAGCAGGAAAACGCCGGTGAACAACGACGGCGGTTTGCCCGCCGTTCCAGGCGGCGCCGGAGTGCCGCCGGGCTCCGCGACGCGGCGGCGCAACCAGAGCAGCAGCGCGAGCGCCACCACAGCAGGAACAGCCAGGACCGCAAAGGCGGCCGAGATGGGGCCGGTGGCCGCCAGCACGGCCGCCACGATCAGGGGACCGAGGAGCGCGCCGGTGAGATCCAGGGACTTGTGCACGGCGAAGCCGCGGCCGCGCCCCACCCGCTTGGCCACTGAGGCGAGCAGCACTGTCTTTGCCGGGCTCCGCACGGCCTTGCCGACCCGGTCCCCGATGATCAGCGCCGACGCCAGGACCAGCCCGGCGGCACCCGCGGCCGGGGCGACGGCCAGCAGCGGCACGCAGAGCGCCGTCAGGGCGTAGCCCGCCAGCGTGAAGGTCCAGTACCGGCGGGTGCGGTCCGCCCAGGGCCCAAAGACCAAGCGCAGGCCCTGCGCCGCTGCCTCGGCCCCGCCGGTGACAAGCCCCACGATGAGCGCGGAGGCGCCGAGCTGCGCCAGCAGCGGTCCGGCGAGCGGGCGGGCGCCGTCGGAGACGACGTCGGTCGCCAGGCTGACCAGCCCGAAGCCAACCACCGTGCCCCACGGCCGGCGGCAGCCTGCCCGTGATGCAGTGGGGGACGCAGCCATTGCCGGTCCTGGTGCTGCCCCCTCGGGTCCGGTCGGCGTCGCGGCGGGGTCCGGCCCGGGAGGGGCGGGCACCTCGCGCTCAGGCCGGTCCATTTCCCAAGGGTCGCGGACGGGGGCGTGAATGACAAGAGCAGCCGGGGTCCGGGCCGTGCAGGCCGCGGCCGCAGCCCCGGGCACTATTGGACCAAACGCGGGCCGCCGGCCGCTACGTGCCCGGCGTGTCCGTGTAAAAGTCCCCCCGGACCGCACCCGCAGCCCGGGCCGGACCCGCACCCACATCCCGGGCCGGACCGCGTGGGCGGACCGCGTGGGCGGACAGCAAAGAACCCCTGGAAATCAATGATTTCCAGGGGTTCTTTGCTTCGAACTTCCGAGCTTCCTATCAGAATCGAACTGATGACCTTCTCATTACGAGTGGGAATGCCTAGCCCCCAAAATCAGGGGAAGAGCCGGTTCAAGGTGACGAAGAAGTGACATTTTAGTTCCAGCCGAGTGCGGTGAGCGTGCGGTTCAGCCGGTCTGCACTGTCGTGCAGATCGTCGTCGAAAAGACCGGCGTAAGTGTCCAGCGTCATCGTGGCCGAGGCGTGGCCGGCGATCCTTTGCACCACTTTGACGTTGACTCCGGCACTGATTGCGAGGCTCACGGCGGTATGCCGGAGATCGTGGAAGGTAGCAGGGTTGACCTGAATGAACTGGCGTCCGGCGCTTTCAGCCTTGGCGCGAATCATGTCCAGGAAAAGACCCCAGCCCGCATCGAGTATGGACCGGTTGAGTCCGGACTTTGCGCTCCCTCCGTTGGGTTCATATCCCCCGTTGCCGTCGGGCCGGGGGGCTGGATGTCGCGTCATGCCGCGAACGTTGAGGTCCTCGGCCACGATGACGTCGTAGGTCTGCACGAGGCTGAGTGCCGCCTTGTGCAGGTAGTCGTGCCGCTGGTTGCGGACCTTCCGATGTACGCCGGCACGCCTCTCCCGGGCCTTTCGCCGGCGGTTGGATCCCGGCTTGGTTCTGCAGAGGGCCCGATTGGCGTCAGCTAGGCGGGATAGGGAGGCGTTGCCATAGGCGGGGTTGTCGATCCGCATACCCAGGGACGTATAGGCCAAGCCGTTCGTGCCTGTGGCCAGGTCGATGCCAACGACGGAGCCGGTCTTAGGCAACGGGGTGGGCAGCTCCTGCTCCGAGGACAGGACGACGTACCAGTGACGGCCTTCCCGCTTGACGGCCACAGTCTTGACGCGGCCTATGACGGTGCGGTGCTGCTTGACCTTGACGTCTCCCACGCCCTGAAACCTGACACGGGGCTGGGTCGGATGGGAATCCCACTTGGCCCCGTCCCCGTTTCTGTGGATGACAGTGTCGAAGCAGCCGGCGCCCTTGAACCGCGGGTACCCCGGCGTCTCACCGGTCTTGACCCTCCGGAAGAATGCGGTGAATGCCCGGTCAAGCCTACGGAGCGTTCCCATCTCGGCCGTGAAAGACCATCTCGCGTAGTCCGGATCGTGAGCCCGAATGTCCGACAGCTGGGAGGTCTGCCCGGGGTACTTGATCCCGACCCGGTGACTCTTCCACGCCTCCCGGCGCTCCTGCAGGGCGGCGTTGTAGAGGAACCGGTGGTCATCTAGCATCGCCCGAAACAGGTCCTCCTGCTTTGAAGTCGGGTACATGCGGAACTTGAACGCGCGGATCATGGCGTCCGGTGGCGGGTTTCCATAGTCTGCACCCGACTTTCTCTCGAAAGGATGCAACAAATCACTTGCATGTATCACTAGTAGAGCAGACAAGGCGGACAATGTCAGTTGACATGGAAAGATGCCCACCCGCCCGCACCAGTCCTCCGAGGAGCAGACGCGCCGGTGGGCCGAACGCAGGGCGTCGGTTGGGGCGCGAATAAGGGAACTCCGTCTCGCGCAGTCGCTTTCCCAGGAAGCTTTGGCACTTGAATCCGGATTGAGCCGGAACATGATCATCGGTATCGAGTGGGGCCGGAAGAGCCTGGCTTACGAACGCCTCTGGGATATCGCTGACGTGCTTGGTGTACCAGTTACCCAGCTTCTCCTTTCGCCAGATTCAAGTGCCAAGTCCTCACCGTATAGAGGTGGGCGGCGACCCATGGGCGCGTGACCCGCGGTAGTGTCGTGGAGTTCGCGGTGACATGAGGGTTGGCGGAGCACAAGGTCCGAAGCATTGGAATTGTTGCTAGTGCAGTCGCAAACACCCGGTAGAATCCAATTATTCTTGCCTTTTCGCATTTCTGCGATAAAGTCCAGTCAATTTGGGGGTAAATTGCTGTCTACATTCCGCCTGCTCGTCGCCTTGATAATGTCTGCATGTCTTGCCCTGTCCATCCTGGGCGGGCCAGTTTCGGCTGCGACCCGCGTTGCAACATCCTCTTCGGTCACGGTGTCGTCGGCCTCGGTCGCACCCGGTCAGATTGTGACAGTGCGAGGCACAATCAAGAAGGGTGCGCGGGGCTACTCGGGGGTTCGTGTCGCCTTGCAGCAACGGGCAGCGGGCACGGCCTCATGGGGAACACTCAGATTTGCCACGACAGACAGACTCGGCCAGATTGCCGCGACGGCCAAGCCAATCAGGAACTACGAATATCGGCTTGTCTTCAGCGGAAACGCCGTGACATATGCGTCTAGCAGTTCACTCCGGTCCGTCGGCGTCAGGCAATCGGTCACCATCTCCAAGACGAGCTTCACGTCTATCGATGCGGGTGACACTGTAACCCTGTGGGGAACGACGAGCCCCGCTCTCGCTGGCCGGGTCGCTACCCTTCAGGTTAAGGGGGGCACCACATGGAAAAGTGTATCTTCCAGCAAAGTGTCGGCGGGGCGGGCCTTTGCAGTTTCGGCAAAGTCCTTCGGTCGCGGGGTGCAGTATTACCGTGTCCTCGTTTCCGGGACCACAGGCGTGGCGACAGCCGTATCAGCACTCCGCGCGTTCAAGATCTTCGCATGGTACTCCCTTGAAACGGTAGTCCCGTTTAGCATGGACGGGCTAGTGCCCCAGGCGAATTGGCGCATTGCCGGAAGAATTTACCCCAAGGTCTTGGGCGCCTTCCAAACACAGGACTCGGAGCGAACCGTCACGTATGGGAACCTGTGCCGTACGTTCAAGGCGTCCATCGGCATGATGGATCTTTCCTATGAAGGAACTGAATTCTTCGCCCGCACTAGTAAGGACGGCGATAGTTTGGGCTACATGCAGCCAGGTCAGGCACCGAAATCAGTGTCTATGAATTTGACCGGAAGCGACTTCTTGGAAATCGGCACCTACGGCGGCAGCCGAACCAGTAGCGCGTTCCCTGCCTTCATTGGTGCTCGGATCTCGTGCACTGATGCGCCGGGATATTTCAAGCTCTAGTTCCGCAGACATTGTGAACGGTGTGGCGTGATGCGAAAGGCCGAGGGGCTGTATTAATTCGGTTTACCACCCCCGTTTCCCCTCGGACTGCAGAAGCAGGCTAAACAGGGTCGATCAGGCGTGGACGGTGCCTACATCCCTACGGTTGGCCACGCTGGAAAGCCCGGAGCAATGGGTCGTGTCGCACCGAGGCTGTCCGGTTCATGGGAGCCGGGACATCCATGCAGGGTATGGCAGAAATAGGTCATAGGAAGAAAACTCGGGCAGAATGGAACGGCCCGGGGTCGGGGAATCGAAGACAACGGAGGAATCGTGGCAGTTCTGCAAATGGATTTTGACGCTTATGCTCTTTGGGAAAGCTGCGCCGAGGTGCAAAACCTCATCGAAAAGGCTTTGGAAAGCGTTGATGAGGCGGAGTTCTACTCCCTCCACCGCTTGTCCGAGGCTATCGCCACCATAGCCGATCTTCGCCACGTGCCAGCCTGGCGTTTCCCCGATTCATCCTTTGGTCAGAAGCTCCAGGCGCAGCTGGAATCCGTCAAGACGCCTCTGCGGGCGGTAATCGACGACCCGGAAGTCTCCATTAGGGATGAAGTGGAAGAACATTTGGGTGAGATCTCCGCGGCACTCCTCAGTGCTCCCACGCCGACGACGACGTCCGGTTATGCAACCGAACTTTCTGAGCTGACGGAGAAGTACAAAGAGGGAATAGGCGGCGCGATTCGTCGAGCCCGAAAGGCCTCGCAAGACGCCGAAGATGAGCTTCAGAGACTCATGGATGCGAAGGACGCAGCTCTAGCGACGCTGAGCGAACAGCTTGAGGCCCTCAAGGCAGCCATCGCGAATGAGAAAGCGGACGTTTCGGCGCAGGCAGCCCGTCTGGATACGGCACTCACTACCAACAACACGGCATTCACTACCAAACTGACGGACTGGCAGGCCACTTGGGAAGCCAGCCTGAAGGAGTCGAAACAGACTGTGGACCAAATCGGCAAGGAATTGACTCGCGATGCGGAGAATCGCGTTGGACAACTTGAATTGCTTGAAAAGCAGTCGCGCAGGCTAGTGGAAGCAACCGGCCGAAACAGCATCTCTACTGAGTATGGCGTCCATGCGCGGGAGCAGAATACGGCCGCGACACGGTGGAGTGTGGGCGCAGTTGTGTTGGCCGTGGCCGGACTCGTTGCTTTGTTTGTCATGGTCAACGGCATATCCGGGCTGACCACGTCGGAAGCAATCTGGAAGACGAGCGTATCGGCACTGACCCTTGCTATTGCGACATACATGGGCCGCGAGGCCTCCGGCCATCGCAAGGAAGCTAGAGATGCCAAGCGGACCCAGTTGGATCTCAACGCCTTGGAACCATTCCTCGCAAATATGGACGCGGATACAGCCCAGGATTTGAGAGAACAGTTCGCAAAGCAAATCTTCGGAAGGCCGCTCGCTAATGCGAAGGATCACGGCGGATTCGCGTGGCTCCCCTCAAGGGAAATCTCGGAAACAAACGCCAACAGTAGAGCATCAGCGTAGCTCGGCCTTCTGCCTACCCTGCCCCCAACGCGTCGGCGCGGATGGCAACCAGCATGTACGCTCAGGGATCATATCCTTGAGCGCTTCTCGGGCTTGCTCGTAGGCGTCCCTTGAGCGCTGAGGCAGTCCCAATTGCTGCCCGGGTCATGAATACTCGACACAATGAATGGGCCCTCGCTCAGCCGCACCCATGTTCCCGACCCCGTGTCCGGATTCAGACCGCTCGCGCGGTCATGGCTTCAGGGGTGCGCGCGGACATAGATAAAGCTTTGCTGAATCAGACCCATGCCTTTTACTAAGTCTGCGAGATTTCATTCGGTGGCATTAATCGGTCAAATTTCCGGCAGCCTCGGAGCACCCTCGAGGTACCAGGGTTCGCCAGTCTTAGGTGCCGTTTGTTCCTCTCGTGTGGGAAGCGGAAGGGATGATTCCTCGATTAGGGGCCGTTCCAGAATTCGGGCGAGTAGATCGGCCTGTGCTGGTTCGCTGTCGATAGTCCGGCGAAGCACTGTAATGAGTTCGAGCGCCTCCGTGGTCCAGTCAGGTTCCCAGCTTGTAGGACGAACACGGTCCAGAGGAGTAGCTCGGCCGCTGGCGGCCCGCCCGATGCCCTTTGCCGTACGTTGGCCGAACCACTGCTTCGTGACGGCGAATCCGGAGACAGCGTATTCCCATACCCCGCTTGTGACGCCGGCAAGGATACCGTCGCCAACGGCAAGAGTGGCGCTGGCGGCATCATGGGTGACGTCGCTTTTTGTGGCCGGTATCGTGCTAGGGACACGAGTCCAACTGACATCGGGGAGACGGGGCACGGTGCCGGACGGTCGCAGTGAATTCGCAAATCGTTCGCCGTAGGTGTGAGCCCACAAGAGCTCCTGGCCAATTGACACGGCCTCGGCCCAGAGTTGCGGGTCGGCGGTTATTGGGACGCGGACGCCCGGAGTCTTCAGGCCCTCCGCAAAGGTTTTCTGGAATTTGGGCTGGGCGAGAACAGCGTAGGCGTAGGCCGCAAGATCCTCTGGGCTTATCAACGTCCCGAGGCGTTGGCCGAGTGCCTCAAGAAGCCCTGCGGTGATATTCGGTCGCTGAGATTCAGCGTCACGATAGAGGGGGATGACGTCCTTGCCCCCAAAAGAACCTCGGAAGAAATGCATGTCCGGGACGTCGGAGGAGGCAGCGAGCGCCGGCCCGGACCCAAGCGGAATAGTGTTAAGGGTGGCCAGAAAGAGCTGTTTTCCGGACCGTGCCTGCCACAGTGCTGGCCGGTCCAGTGCCATGAGTCGGGGATCAGCGAAAGTCCACTGACGATCAAAACAGCGGTACCCATATCGCTCGAGCGGTCGATGCGGGGCGGCGGCGGGTTCATCGGCGAGGACGCGTAAGCCTTTGACCTGCGTCGTGATGTTTCGGCCCGTGGGAGGAGTAACGAAGAGCTCCGCACGATCCGACGCCTCACGCGTCGCCATGAGCCCTTCCCAGCGGTGCGTGAGGGTGTCTTTGGACGGGCTGATGGGCCAGGCCCGGTTGACCTTGGTTCCGGGGGTCTGCCAAGGAAACAAGTCAGTCAAACGTGGAAAGGACTTCCATAGCTCGTCGCCGGTTTCAGGAACAAATACATCGCCCATTCCGCGGCTGGGAACCCTAACCCACTGATCAGGCTGGGCGTGGGGAGTGTCCACCTTTTGGAGAGCGTCCAGTTTGACCGCGCGTTTGCCTGTAATGCGCCGGTAGTAGACATCGGCAGGGATCGTCGGTCGAGACTCGCCGGCCCGGTAAATGATGACGATGGCCACGGGAGTCTCGATGGCGAACACGTTGTCGTCATCGTCTTCGTTGGTGCCGCGGTTATCTCCGCCAAGGTCGATGACCCAGATTTCGTCGCCGAGCATTCTTGCCATCTGGCGAAGCCCGAGGAAGCCCGCGCCGCGTATCCAGTTGGAGGCTGTGATGTAGGAGACGACGGCGGGCCGGGATCCGGACTGTTGCATGGCCTTCCACAAGGCCCACCGCCAGAAATAGACGTAGAGATCGTACAGGCTGGCTTGGGCGGAAAAGATGACGCCCGCATCCTTCGCCGGTCTTATGACGTCGTCAAAAAGTGGGCGGGGTTCGGCAGCTCCAGTGTTCGCTTTGCCATGGACAACCCACCCGCCGGCAGCCTCTTGGTCCACTCGGCCGTACGGGGGGTTGCCGATGACGACCGTGATTGGCTCATCCGACTTGATACGCGCAGTGTGCTGACGCTGTTCCGCCAGAATCGCCTGGGCGCCGATCAGACCCTCCTCGGGGTGCTGGCCGGCCTGTGGGTCATCCAAGGTATCAGTGAGGTAGATCCGAGTTGTGGGGTGCGCCAGCACGGCACCTTGCAGTTCGGAGAGGCGCGCACCAATGCGGAGGCTGGCGACGGCGAAGGGGCCAGGCAAGAGCTCGAATGCGATTAGGTTCTTTTCCAGTTGCCCAGCCGCGGGGACTGCTCCTCCCGGGCCAATCCTGCGAACTTCTTCGGCGACGGCGTGGTCGATGATGGCTAGTGGGTAGGTACCAGATCCAGTTGCCGGATCTAGTGTTATGACCGAAGAATTTGCGAAGCCGCCCGCTCTGCCTTTTCGCCCTCCGGTAAGGGGATCTCTATCGCCAACGAGGCTCGTGAGGATGGTCTGAACAAGGCGCACCTGGCAGCCAACGACCTGGGTGGGAGTGTAGTAAACGCCGGCGCGTTTGCGGGCCTCGGGGTCATAGCGACCCAAGAAGTCCTCATAGAACCACAACCAAGCTTCGCCTCGAGAGTCCTTGCTGCGAGAGATAGCGTCGGTGTCGATCTGGGACACGAGCTTTTCAATAGCTCCGACTTCGGGGCCAATCAGTTCAAGAAATCCTGGGGCTTCAAGTACTGGCGCGAGAGTGGCCGACAGGGTGCCATAGCTGGCGCCTAGCGCTTGCCGTGCTTCAGCGAGGCTCACGACTCCGTCGCCATTGATATCTCCCTCGCCGCGCAGTCCGACGATGGCCAGTGAGTAGGCAACGACCTGAGCCACATCGTCGGCGAATTGGGCCTTGTCAACGCCGTCATGCACGATGCGTCGCCACGCCGCCAGAGCATTACGGGCAGCCTGGCGTTGAGCCTCGGAAGCGCCCGGCGCATCGGTAATGACGTGTTTGACCTTGTCTCGGAGCATCGCTGTCAGCGGAGCAAGGCGTTGGGAGAGCTCCCGAACACGCGTCACTGGACGAGGCCGAGATGTGACGAATCTGCGGAGGAGGTTCACTGCTTGCGACGGATCCCAGTCGTCGGGCGCGCCATACGGGAGGGTTGCTTCAACGGGGGTACCATCGACGCCACAGAATGGTTCGCCCTGCTGATACAGGCGCAAGCGGGTGCCATCGGTGACTAGAAGTGCGTCCAAGTTCGACAGCAGTTCCCATTGCGTCCTTTCGCGGCCCTTCCACGCTGCGCCGTCCAGCGTGTGGCCAGGGGCCTTTAGCTCGACCCACCCGCACATGTGCCCGTTCACGAAAGCGGCAAAGTCGGGCCGCACTCCTGCTAGTTGCGCTTCACGCAGCAGGACTAGTGCACCGAGTTCGGCGGTAGTTGCAAGGTTTTCCAGGAGTGATGCAACGGGGCCCGTGAGCTGGGCTTCTGGCTCTGCGGCCAGGCCTCGTGCGACAGCTGCGTGGACGCGCTCGTGATATTCGACGGCAATGCTCATTGCTCGATCATTCCATGTGGTTGTGAAGCCTGATGCACAAGAACACGGTTGTATGCCCATGAGGCAACTGTGAGCAGCCCTGTCAGCTCGTCTTTCGCGGAGGGAAGAGGTCAGCACAGGCTAGAAGCGGATGAGATCCCGGTCGAGCGACTGGCCTCGCGACTGCCGTTCCCGGGGATCCCCCACCGCCGCAGATGACGTCAGTCGTAGTCTGAAGAACGTGAACGATAAAACAGACTCATACCTGCTCAGTCTCCAAGCACTTGAACTGGCCTCGGAACGAGTCCAGTCGGCCTGCCATGGAGACGACATTAAGGCCGCCGCCATAGAGGCGCACTTCGGTCTGCACGCTGTGTACGACCTCCATGAGGCATATTTTCGCCCCCGCAAAATTAGTGGCTACCCGTTGCAGGACCAGGTTCTTGACGCGACTGGTGGTTGGGCTGTGGGAGCGCTGGCGCTTGCTCGTGGACAGCGAACACATCATCTGGTCACCTTTCCTAGGAAGGGCGGGTTTGGGGACCATCCCCACGGTATGGGTCCTTACGGTCCTGGCTGGATATGGAAGCAGCACGCTTGGAGCGCCCCCGAGCAGCAGAAGCGCGCATCTTGGTACAAGTCACGCGTCAGCATGCGCCTTCTCTGGGTACCGCTTGATGAAGCGTGGAAATGGTTCTCCGATCATGCAGACGACGAAGGGGGAGCCGAGCTATTGGAGGCTTTGGGACTAGAACAATCCACCAGCGCGCAAGTTCCGACACTCCGGGGACGGACGTTCACTCACGCAGCATCCAAGAATTGCGATGGGTCTAAGCACTCCTGCGGAGGGGGTTGAGACATTGTTGCGCTGTGGCCCCGGTTGGCTTGGCATGGATGGGTCCGATGGGCCCATGCTATGCATTGCGGATGCGCACTCACAGAGCCCTTCCTAGCACCAGCGGAAAGATTCCAGCGGAGGAACCAGGGGAGCGGGGTCGGCATGTAGGTGGTCGACGGGGCGGGTTCCTGCGAGGTCTCTGGACGGAGTGACCATCCAGAGGGTGAAGTAATTGTGCGGGATGCCAAGTTGCAGGGCTCTCCGAAAAAGCGCTGTGACAGTTGGGTGAAGTTGTCCTCCGGGGAGGAACTGAAATCCCGGGCAGAAGGTGCCATCGTCGATAAATACTTATCCGGACTACTCAGGCGAAATACCCGCCAGCTGGACATCAATCGCCAACGCTGGCATTTTGGCCGGGCAGCGGGCGCGCGCGACGTTTCAGCTCAAACCAGGCGAGGGTTCCCCGATAGAACGAGACGAGTGCGCAAGCGAAAGCCGCAACGGCTACCCAAGTCTTCACCGACATATCCCACTCAAACAACACAATGCTGGAGAGAACGAGGCTTGTACCAATGAGAAACGAGCTCAATCTCAAGGAACTTAACTGAGCCACGGATGACTGGTGCAACTTTTCTCGATCCATGCCTAAAGCTAACAAGATTGCATCAGGAACGATAGGTAACTGTTGATTTGGTCTCTATAGGCTTCTTGCCTCCCTGACTCGTGGGGTCCCGAGTTCGACGGTTCGTAGGTCAGAGGACGGGGCTCGCCCCGCAGCGTGAGCCAAACCGGTTCATCCGGGCCGGCGATGCCTCCTTCGAGCTGATAGAGCCGAAGCCATACGAAAGCATCAGGAGCAGCGGGTAACCATTGCAGCTGGCCGCCTTTGCGGTAAACGCCGATCAGCTGGTCTCCCACGTTGACCCGGTCGCCCGTGATCCCGAGCAGCTCGCTCGCCCGTGCACCGCTGCTGACATAAAACGCCACCAACGCCCGGTCCCTGTTGGACCGCAAACGGCGAAACAGATCGTTGAACTTCCCATCCGGGATTGATCTTGGCACCCGGTGCGCCTCGCGCTGACGCAAGGGCTGGCGCCGCACCGGGGCAAACTCCCGCTGAGGATCATGATGCGCATGGGATCGGCCACGGCGCAGCTCGAAAGGATTCACGATGGGCCCGTCTCCCATCCGAAGCTGGAAAGCGTAGAACTCCTTACACACCGTCGTCGTGTGGTTGATCGTCGAGGGTGCGTAACGCATTCCGAGATGCCTCTTTCCCGTGACAAGGTTCCGGCTCCCCCGCCGCTGAGGGACGTTACGATTCCCGACGAACTTCTCGGTCTGGCGCGCCCACAACACGAAGTCGCGCGCCTCAAGGGACGTTGCCTGCTCCCAACTGACCCCGACGGCCCACAAAAATCGAAGGAACCGAAGCAACGACAAGGCATAGGTTCGTACCGTCTGAGGCGAACGGTCCGTCGCTGCCAGCTCAAGCAGATACTCCGTGGCAGGAGGGAACTCCTCGCCCGTCGCGTCGAGGACCACGAACCCAGGAACACCGGAGCGAGGAATCACCCGCCCGACGTTCGCGACGGTCAGTCCCTCGGCCCGATGCCGATCCGAACTGCGATCCGAGAGATCCATGCCCAAAGCATGACGCTGACGGGCTCGTCCCCGGCCGGCGACACGCGCCGTTAACCATCGACTTAGTCCGGTAAACAGATCGCGGACAAGCTGCTGCCTGACCGGTTCGGGGTCTTCCACAAGCTCGGCGAGCCGGCGTTGGACCTGTTGCAGGGTTGGCAGCGCGAATTCGGTTCGGATGCCTGTCCAGACTTGGTCCGTGATTGGCTGGGCTTTCACTCGTCGGCTGCTGTTTCGTTGGCTTCGCTGATGTTGTCCAGGAGCCAGTGCGCGGACAGCGGGTCACGGCGGAGCGTGGCCGTCCGGAGGGCGGAACGGGCGCCGGCGCGGACCTGAACTTGCCAGTATTCGATGCTGACCAAATCACCACTACCGACGGCCGCTGTGCGGCGGGTGTCCCACCAGGCATCCCGGCCGAACCAGTGCCGGGCGTCGGCGTCGGGGTCGACGAGCCAGATTTGTCCGTCGTGGCGGATGGCGAGGGGTTGGCCGGCAGGGTCGGTCCGGACCTGAAGGTCACGTCGTGCGGGGGCTTCGATGGTGGTGGCCATGGGGGTGCGTACTTTCGTGGTGCGGTCGTGCGGGTGAGTTGAGTCAGGCGGCTTTGACGAGGGGGAGTTTGTCCCAGTGGGTGGTGTACCGGGGGAAAAGCATGTCCCGTTTCATCGTCCAGTCCGGACCGCCGCGTATGCCGCCGTGGCCCAGCCCGATGGAACCGCGCCCATACCGGCGGGTGATGTCTTCCAGGAGGGTTCCGACGTGGCGTTCCTCATGCGGGTTTCGAACAGCGCCAGGGGTGCCTGGTTGCCTGTGGGCCGCAGGTCGGTGACCATGATCCCGGCCCTGGCGTACCGGATGCCCTCGCAGATGCGGGGCAACAGGGCATGGGCGGCCTTGGTCAGCAGCACCGGGTCCGCGGTCGGCATCGGCAGCGGCACACAGACCGAGGGGTAGGAGGTGTCTTTGGGGTTGAAGTGTGAGGTGCCGGCGAACGCGGTGAGGACCTTGGCCTGCAGTCCGTGTTTGACCAGCCGTGCCGAGGCCTGCTGACCGTACACGCTCATGACCTGCCGGATCCCGGCGGCGGTGGTGATCGGGGTCGCGAAGGAGCGGGAGAAGATGAGCTGGTCCCGGCCGATCCGTTCTTCTTCCATCGGGATGCACGGGGTGCCCTGCAGTTCCAGTACGGTACGCATCATCACCACGGAGAAGCGGTTCCGGATCATCACCGGATCGGCCCGGGACAGGTCAAGGATGGAATGGATCCCTAAGGCGTTGAGGCGTTTGGTCAGCCGCGTGGCGACACCCCAGATCTCGATCACGGACAGGCGCCGCATCAGAGCCTCCCTCTCCACGGCGGGCACGGAGTCCCAGTGGCAGACCCCGTCGAAGCCCGGGTTCTTCTTGGCCCATTTGTTCGCCAGTTTCGCCAGGGTCTTCGTGGGCGCGATCTTGACACAGACCGGCACGCCGACGTTCCGCCGCACCGTGGCTTTCATGTCCCGGCCCAGGGCGATGAGTTCCTCCGGGGCGCCTTTGACGCCGAGGAACGCCTCGTCGATGCTGTAGACCTCCAGCCAGGCCGAGTACCGGCCCAACAGTTCCATGACCCGGACGCTAATGTCCCCGTAGAGCTCGTAGTTACTGGAGGGGACAACGAGTCCCCATTCCTTGGCCCGCGGGGCGAGTTTGAACCACGGCTCACCCATGGCGACCCCTAAGGCGTTGGCTTCGGGGGAGCGGGTGACGGCGCAGCCGTCGTTGTTGGAAAGGACGATGACCGGTCGGCCCTCCAGAGACGGGTCGAACGCCCGCTCGGCGGAGGCATAAAAGCAGTTCACATCCACGTGCGCGATCTGCGGCATGAACCGCACCGCCGGCTTAGCCACGGCCGACCCTAAACGACATGGAGGCATCGGGTCGCCACGCCCGCACCACCAGATCGGACAACGACGGAACCCGGATATCGGGGTAGGCAGGGTTCTCTGCCTGCAGCACGACCCCCGGCCTCTTGATCCGGAGCCGTCTGATGGTCAGTTCGCCGTCCAGGACAGCGATGACCACGGACCCCGCTATGGGTTCCAAGGCGCGGTTGACGATCAGCTCGTGCCCGTCACTGATCCCTGCGCCGACCATGGAGTCACCCGACACCCGGACGACGTAGGTGGTCGTGACGTCCTTGATCAGGTGCTCATTCAGGTCGATCCGGCTGTCGAAGTAGTCCTGCGCAGGCGAGAGATACCAGGCTGCAACAGGAACCGGAGAGATCAGCACCGACAGCAACGATGCACCCGCGCCTATCACGGGGGGATCAACAACAACGCCGATAACACACCTTTTATTCGAATATATCTTCGAGTGATAAGTGATAATCCTACCTCTCAGGACTGACAAGAGAACTATCGCCCGGGGAGAGGCCTTTCGGCGGGACGGGTTGGGGGTAAGTGGAGACAGCTGGGAGCTGTTCGGCGGGGCCCTGACCGATGGCAAAACCGGCAGGGGGTGTTTCGGTGACCCCAAGTCTGGTTGCGGGCCTTCAAAGAGGTAAGAGGAAGCCTCCGCGCGAATCCTTCGGACTCAAGCGTGGAGGCTCCCGGCTCTCCACGCTGGGGGGACTGGAGAGCCTTAACGATTCTACGCGCCGGCGGAACATTCATGGGCGAGACTACCGCCACGGCGCCGGACCCGCGCCTATCGCCGGGACGGCCTGCCCCTGGTCCTTCCGGTCTGCCAGCCAGGAACGGTGTCGTCGAGGAGTGTAATTCGGGCATCCTCGAGGTTTCCGCGGCGGTGCTCGTACCGCTGGGTGTGGATCCACACCCCGAGTGTGCGTTCCCGTTCCGAGATGTAGTGGTGGTGCCGGGGCCAGTCGTTGCCTTGAGCGCGGAAGTCGGCGAGCTGGGCGAGCCGGTCATGCCATCTGGCCTCGTCCGCGGCTGCCCGCGCGTTCCCTGTCCACTCTGGGACCGTCCGGAGCCCTTCAAGGTAGGCCGGGTGAAGAGTGCCATCGGCCGCTTCGCGACGACGCTCCGAGAGCCACCGGGCCATGGCCCGTTCTCCTTTGTGCTCGGAGCGGTCACGTGGAAGCCGGCCCTCGGACCTGATCCAGACGATGATCCTTTGCATGCGTGCTAGGCCCGTGGGGGAGAGGCCAGCGTGAGCGCCGGCGGCGGCCTTGTGCGCGGCTTCGAGCTCCGGGTCCTGGCGGCGGGCGATGACTAAGTGGTACCCGACGGTGGCCGGCTCGGCGCGTACGAGTTCCGCGATGCGTTTCCGGCTCAGTCCAAGCCTGTACATCAACACCCATTCCGCGTCCGGAGCGCGCCGCAACCGCCTATCCATAATGGACTCCATAGTGCCACGGCACCTGCCTCTACTCGTTGCGGCGGCACCTTGTCAGGGGGCTCCCGCGTCCTAAAGCGGGAACAAGGGGTTGTAACCGGCAATTGCAGTCAGCGCGGATGCCGTAGAGCGCCGGCTCCTCTGGCCCGTGGGCGTCTCCGATGATTCTCCGGCGGGTCTTGTGCGGCGTGGCTAGTGGGAGGCCGCCACCAAGACGTCCCCAACGTCCTGGATCCAGACGTTCAATTCCGGATCGAGTCTGAAGTGAGTACGCGGCATTCTCGTCGGCCGAACCGCAGGACGGGAGGCTGCGGTCAGCGAGGGTGGTTAGAACTAGCGGCTGCACCACTCCGGGGAGGCTCCCGTGTGAGCACCTGAAAGGTGACGAAAAAGTGACGGGGGTCCGGGGCAACGGGCGAAATCCGAGGGAATGGGGAGGAAAATCCAATTGTCCAGGAAAAAGAGAAAACCCCTGGAATCGTTGGTTTCCAGGGGTTCTTCTCGAGCTTCCTATCAGAATCGAACTGATGACCTTCTCATTACGAGTGAGACGCTCTACCGACTGAGCTAAGGAAGCAACCGCGTGAAACCCCAGCGAACCGGGCGGATCATGCAAGAGACAACTGTAATGGAGTCCCCGCGCCCGGGTCAAAATGAGCCGCGAGGGTGCCGTGGACCGGTCAGCAGACGGTGTTGTCCGCCGGTGTCTTGCCGTCCACGAGGTACCCGTCCACGGCCTTCTCAACGCAGCTGTTGGAACGGCCGTAGGCGGTGTGGCCCTCGCCCTTCCAGGTCAGCAGCGAGGCGGTGCCCAGTTGCTTGCGCAGGGCGACGGCCCATTCGTACGGTGTGGCGGGGTCGCCGGTGGTGCCCACGACCAGGATGTCGGCCGTGCCCTTGTACTGGGCCGGAGCCGGGGTGCGGAGGCTCTTGTAGGGCCAGTCCTTGCAGCTCGTGCCGCCGTACGCAAAGTAGTAGCCCAGAGTGGGGGAGAGTTGGCGGAGCCGCTTCTCCTCGGTCCGCATCGCCGCCGTGCCGGTTTCCATCGAGTAGTCGAGGCAGTTGATGGCATTGAAGGCGAACGCGGAGTTTGCCGAGTAGGTGCCGTTCGGCTCGCGGTCCGCGCCGAAGTCGGACAGCCGGAGCATCGGGGACAGATCGCCCTTCATCGCGCTGTCCAGGGCCTGGGTCAGCACGGGCCAGTTGTCGTCGTTGTAGAACGGCAGGATGAAGCCGCTGACGAACATGGACGCGTTGACCAGCCGGCCGTCCTTGGCGGGCTGCGGGTTGGCTTCCACGGCCGCGATGAGGTCCTGGATCTGCCGGACGGCCTCGTCCGGGGTTCCGCTCAACGGGCAGCCGCTGTTTTGGAGGCAACTGGTCGCATAGGCGTGGATGGCCTTCTCGAAAGCCTTCGCCTGGCCTGCGGTCAGCTCCTCATTGCTCAGGGAGGGGTCCAGGGCGCCGTCCAGGACCATCCGGCCCACGTTGTCCGGGAAAAGCGAGGCGTAGGTCGAGCCGAGGAAGGTGCCGTACGAGTAGCCCAGGTAGTTCAGCTTGGTGTCGTTCAGGACGCCGCGGAGGACGTCGAGGTCCTTGGCGGCGCTGACGGTGTCGACGTGGCCCAGGACCGGCCCGGTCTTCTCGGCACACTTGGCGGCGATGGCTTTGTTGTCCGCGAAGGCTTCGGCCAGTCCTGCGTCGGTGTCCAGCTTGTAGATCTTGGCGCGGTTGGCGTCGCGTTCCCGGTCGGTGAGGCAGGTGACCGGAGCGGAGCGCTTCACCCCGCGCGGATCGAAGCCGACGACGTCGTAATTCGAGCGCACCTTCTCGGAAATGTTCGTAGAGCCGGCGTCCCTGACGAAGTCGTAGCCGGAACCGCCGGGACCGCCCGGGTTAACCAGCAGGCTGCCCTTCTTGTTGCCGCCCTTCGATGCAAGTTTGATGACGGCAAGTTCGATCGTGTCGCCGTCGGGCTTGCTGTAGTCCAGCGGAACCTTGACCTTGGCGCACTGGAAGTCCCCCTCGCAGGCCGACCATTTGAGCTGCTGGGAGTAGAAGCTCCGCAGCTCGGCCGGGGCGGCTGCGGCGATCGAAGGGTCGGCCGTTGCGGAGGAGCTCTTTGGGCCGCCGTCGCCGGAGCCGAAAAGCGTGCAGGAAGACAGCACCAGGGACAGCACCAGGCCCAGCGCCAAGGCGCCGGCAGCCCGCACCCCGAGCCCCAAGGTTCGGCTGCCTGCCGGGGGTGGTGGTGCTGACGTCATGCGGTTCTCCTTGGGGATGTGGAACTGGGCGGATCGAAGCGGGTGGAGCGTTGCTGACGGGTCAGATCAGGCTGGCGGCCATGGACTCGATGGCCAGCAGCGGGGCCACATTGGTCGTCGTGATCCGTTTGCGGGCCTTGTTGATGGCATCCATCCGGGCAAGTGTCACCTCGGCCGTTGAGCGCCCGGCGAATTCCTGCAGCTCGCTCCTCAGCTCAACGTTGACCAGTTCCACGGCGTTCCCCATCTGGATGATCAGCACATCCCGGTAAAAGGACAGCAGGTCGGTCAGGGTACGGTCAAGCGAGTCGGTGACGGAGCGCTTGGCACGCCGCTTCTGGTCGTCCTCGAGTTGCTTGACCTGCCCGCGCATGGCCGGCGGGAGCGGCCCGCTTTCGGGTGCCCCCAGCGTGGCGAGCAGCGCTGCCTTTTCGGCGGCGTCGCGCTCGTCGTTGGAGCTGTTGGCTTCCTCCGTGGCGATCTTGACGAGCTTGTCCGCCATCATCACGGCCGCGGTGATGCCCCGCAGGTGCAGCGGGAACCGCACGGTCTCCAGTCGGCGTTCGCGGGCCTCTGGGTCCCTCGCCAGCCTGCGGGCGATTCCCACGTGGCTTTGCGCGGCGCGGGCGGCGCGTTCGGCAACCTCCGGTTCGACGCCGTCGCGCTTGACCAGGAGGGCCGCGACGTCGACCGCCGGCGGGAGCCGCAGCGCCACCGGGCGACAACGGGAACGGATGGTCACGAGCACATCCGCGGGAGACGGCGCGCACAGCATCCAGATGGTGCGCGGGGTGGGCTCCTCGATGGCCTTGAGCAGCACGTTGGTGGTGCGCTCCGCCATCCGGTCCGCGTCTTCGACGACGATGATGCGCCAGCGGGCGGAGGAGGGACGGTTGCCCGCGGTCGAGACCAGTTCGCGGGCCTCGTCGATCGTGATGGTGACCTTCTCGGTGCGCACGAACGTGACATCGGAGTGCGTCTCGCCAACGATGGTCTGGCACGCAGGGCATTCGCCGCAGCCGCGCTTCGTGATGTCTTCCTGGTCGCAGTTCAGTGCCGCGGCAAAGGCCTTCGCGGCGTTGGACCGGCCGGATCCCGGCGGGCCGGTGAACAGCCAGGCGTGCGTGAGACCGTCGCCCTCCGCGGCCTGGCGCAGTTGGGCGACGACGGCCGGCTGGCCCTGGAGGTCGTCCCAGACGCTCATGCCGAGCTGCTTTGACGGAGCGAGAGCAGCGTCTCGACCCGTTCGAGGATCCGGGCAGCCAGCTCCGACACGGGCAGGTGCGCCGCGAGAACCAGGTATTTTTCCGGCCGGGCCGCCGCCAGCGCCAGGAAAGCGGCGCGGATCCTGGCGTGGAAGTCGTCGGCCTCGGATTCGAGCCGGTCCTCCGCGGCGTCGCCGGCGGTCCGGCGCCGGCGCCCGTCGGCAGGGTCGACGTCAAGCAACACCGTCAGGTCCGGCTGCAGGCCGGAGGTGGCCCAGTCATTGATCTCACGCACCGCATCCGTGCCGAGGTGCCGGCCCGCGCCCTGGTAGGCGACCGAGGAGTCGATGTACCGGTCGGTGAGGACCACCTCGCCCCGCTCCAGCGCCGGACGGATGACCTGCGCGGCGTGCGCGGCGCGGGACGCTGCAAAGATCAGGGCCTCGGTGTGGGCGTCGATGTGCCCGTGGCCATGATCCAGCACCAGGGACCGAAGCTTCTCGCCGATCGGCGTGCCGCCCGGTTCCCGCGTCCGCAGCACCGTCAGCCCGCGGGACTCGAGTGCTCCGGCGAGCTCCGCGGCCTGGGTGGACTTGCCGGCACCGTCGCCGCCCTCAAAGGCAATGAACAGTCCGGGGAAAGGTCCGGGAGTCTGGGTAGTCACTGCTCTAGCCTACCGACAATCACCGACACCATGGCGGCCAGCGCGTAACGCCTTACGGGCCCGGCACGGCTCCGAAGTACCCTGTCACCATGAGTCTCTCCGAAGAACAGGCAGCCTCGCTCTCGGCCGAAACCGTGGTGGTGGCCGCAGGCCGTCCTCCGCGCGAACGCGACGCCCCGGTCAACCCGCCGATCGTGCTGTCCTCGACCTATTTCGGCACCGGTCCCTTGGGCCCCGGCGACCGCGGCTACGGCCGGTATTCCAACCCCAGCTGGGACCCCTTCGAACAGGCCCTGGCGCAGCTGGAAGGCGCCACGCTGCCGGGCCTGCTGTACGCCTCCGGCCTCGCCGCCGTAAGTTCCGCGCTGTCCCTGGTTCCGGCGCAGGGGGTGCTGGTAATGCCGTCCCACAGTTACGCCGGTTCGCTCGTGATGGCGACGGAACTGGCGCAGAAGGGTGCGCTGGAGCTGCGCACCGTGGACATTGCGGACACCGACGCCGTGCTGGAACAGCTGGCGCCCGCCGGCGGAACGCCTGCCAGCATGCTGTGGCTGGAGAGCCCCACCAACCCGATGCTCGGCGTCGCGGACATCCGTGCGCTCACCGCTGCAGCGCACGCGGCCGGCGCCCTCGTCGTCACCGACAACACCTTCTCCACCCCGCTCGTGCAGCAGCCGCTCAGCCTCGGCTCCGACGTCGTCCTGCACTCGGTCACCAAGTACCTCTCCGGCCATTCCGACGTCGTGCTGGGCGCCCTCGTGACCTCCGACGCCGAGCTCCACGCCAGGCTGCTGCACCACCGAACCATCCACGGCGGCATCGCCGGGCCGTTCGAGGCATGGCTGGCGCTGCGGGGGCTGCGCACCCTGGCCCTGCGGATTGAGCGCTCGCAGGCCTCCGCGGCGGTGCTCGCGGAGCGGCTGAGCCGGCACCCGCAGGTCGGCAGCATCCGGTACCCGGGCCTGCCCTCGGACCCCGGCCACGAACGGGCCAAGGCGCAGATGAAGGGCTTCGGTTCCGTGCTGTGCATCGAAATGGCCCCGGGGGACGGCCCCGACGGCGGGTTCAGCGGCGCGGAGGCGGCCGACCGGATGATCCGGGCCCTGCAGTTGTGGCTGCCGGCCACCTCGCTGGGCGGGGTGGAATCCCTGATCGAGCGCCGCCGCCGGCACACGGCGGAACCGGAGAGCGTACCGGAGAACCTGGTCCGGCTGAGTGTCGGAATTGAAAACGTCGAGGACCTGTGGGCCGATTTGCAGCAGGCTTTGGCAACACTGGACGGCTAGGCTGGGGGCATGGACGGAAGAACGCTGATTGAAATTGCCGATAGAGGGATCTACTTCCTGCTGGCGCTCGTAGCCCTGGGGCTTGAGGTGTGGGCGTTCTTCGATTGCCTGCGGCACAAGGCCAACGCCTTCGAGGCGGTGTCCAAGCGGACCAAGACGTTCTGGCTCGCCCTGACCGGGGGTGCCCTCTTCATCGGCCTGCTGTCCATTGTCGGCGGCGGCGGCGGGTTCTTCGGCCCGCTGGGGCTCTTCGGCCTCGCGGCCGTGACGGCCGCATCCGTCTACCTCGCCGATGTCCGTCCCGCGGTGAAGGATGCCGGCCGCGGCGGCAGCCGCAACATGGGGCCCTACGGCCCCTGGTGACCTGCCTGCTGTAGTCCGTCAGGCGCCACGGCTTCCCAGTCCACGGTCAGCTCACCCAGGCGCCACCGCGCCGGGCCGTCCTGCACTGGCCAGCCGCCGTCGCGCAGTGCACGGCACATTGCCGTCCAGCGCTGCCGGTTCCCAAACGAGGCCAGCGGCGCCGCCTCAAGCCAGGCCTTGTCCAGCGCCTGCAGGTAGGAATGGATTTTCTCGCCGGGCACGTTCCGGTGGATAAGCGCTTTCGGCAGCCGTTCGGCGATATCCGAGGGCAGCTCGAAGCCGCCGAAGCGCATGGACAGCCCCAGGCTCAGCGGCCGCACGTCGTCGAGCGCCACCCAGGTAACCCGGCGTCCGATCTCGTCACAAGTGCCGTCGATGAGCAGGCCGCCGGGGGCCAGCCGGTCCTGCACCAGCCGCCAGATGGCGGGCACATCCGCCTCCTCGTACTGCCGCAGGACATTGAAGGCCCGCACCAGCACCGGTCGGCCCGGAACCGGGAGTTCGAAGCCGCCCAGCTGGAAGCTGAGCCCGGGACGCTCCAGCGCCCTGGCCTGCCGGACCCGCTCCGGCTCAATCTCAATTCCGACTACGCGCACGTCGGCGCGGATGGCGGAGAGGCGTTCAAAGAGTTCGACGGCGGTGGCCGGGGACGCGCCGTAGCCGAGGTCGACGACGAGCGGATCGTTCGCGCCGCGCAAGCGCCAGGCCTGCGGCCCGGTGAGCCAGCGGTCGACCCGCCGCATCCGGTTCGGGTTGGTGGTTCCGCGGGTCACGTTGCCCACGGGCCGGCCAGACCGGGTGCCGCCACCCGTCCCGCCCCGGGTCCCGGGTGACACCACCCGCTCAGCTTTCTGCACCACACGCCAACCCTATCGTCCAACGCGGGGTCAGATACGGTCCATGCCGGGCCCGGGGATGGGCCGTAGCTGACCCCGCGTCGCGGTAGCAGCCGTGGGTGTAACGCTCGGCACGGCCCGGGACCGCTCGGCTAGGATGAAAAGCATGACTTACAAGCTGATTCTGCTGCGCCACGGCCACAGCGAATGGAACGCCAAGAACCTGTTCACCGGCTGGGTGGACGTCGACCTGAACGACCAGGGCCGTGCCGAGGCGGTACGCGGCGGCGAGCTGCTGGTGGAGAACAACATCCTCCCGGACATCCTCTACACCTCGCGCCTGAAGCGGGCCATCAACACCGCAAACCTCGCGCTGGAGAAGGCGGACCGCGGCTGGATCGACGTCAAGCGCGACTGGCGCCTCAACGAGCGCCACTACGGCGCGCTGCAGGGCAAGGACAAGGCCCAGACCCTGGCCGAATACGGCGAGGAGCAGTTCATGACCTGGCGCCGTTCCTACGACACCCCGCCGCCGCCTCTCGCGGACGACTCGGAGTTCTCCCAGGTGGGGGATCCGCGCTACAAGGATCTCGGCGACGCGGTGCCGCGGACCGAATGCCTCAAGGACGTCCTGGTCCGGCTGCTGCCCTACTGGGAATCGGACATCAAGGAAGACCTCAAGGCCGGCAAGACCGTGCTGGTCACCGCCCACGGCAACTCCCTGCGCGCGCTGGTCAAGCACCTTGACGGCATCAGCGACGAGGACATCGCCGGGCTGAACATCCCCACCGGCATCCCGCTCGTCTACGAACTGGACGAGAACTTCAAGCCGCTGAATCCGGGCGGCACCTACCTCGACCCCGAGGCCGCCGCCGAATCCATCAAGGCAGTGGCAAACCAGGGCAAGAAGTAACGCCTTTCGCACCCCGGATACGACGACGGCGGCCGGTCACCTCCAAGGTGACCGGCCGCCGTCGTACCCGCTGCTTTGGGGACGGCTGGGCCGTCAGCTGTGCTCGATGCTGTTCGGGTGCCACGCGCCGGTGACCAGGTAGGTGACCTTCTGCGCGACGGAAACGCCGTGGTCCGCGAAGCGCTCGAAGTAGCGACTGGCCAGGGCGACGTCCACGGTGGTGGCCGCGGATTCCGCCCAGTCGCTGCGCGCAATCGCCTTGAAGACGCTCAGGTGCAGGTCGTTGACGGCGCTGTTGGCCTTGAGGATGTCACGGGCCACCTCGAGGTCGCGGGTCTCCAGCAGCACGGTGAGCTTCTGCGCGATTTCCAGGTCGTGCTTGGCGAAGCTCTTGAAAGTCTCCTGCAGCTGCTGCGGGACCACGTTCGCCGGGTAGCGGAGCCGGGCGAGCTGGGCGATGTGCCGGGCGAGGTCGCCCATCCGCTCCAGCGAGGCGCTCATCCGGAGCGAACCCACGATCATGCGCAGGTCGCTGGCCACCGGGCCTTGCAGGGCGAGGATGTCGATGGCACGCTCGTCGAGGCTGTTCTGCAGGAAATCGATCCGGGCGTCGGCCGCGATGACGTCCTCGGCGAGGTCGATGTCGGCGCCCTCGAAGGCTGTTGTGGCCTTCTCAAAGGCCTCGCTGACGAGCTTCGAAATTTCGACGAGCTGCTCACCGACCTGGGCGAGCTCTTCCTGAAAAACCTTACGCACGGGTGCGTCCTTTCCTCGGAAACATTGCCGGGCACCTCGGCGCCCGGCCGTTTCGTTTCACCGTAGCGGCGTTCAACCTGCCACCCTTCCAGCCTCCGGTGAACTGTTACGCCTCAATAGGTGAACGTTAGCTGAACCAGCGCCGCAATCGCACAAGTTTTCGATTTCCGGCGGGCCGCAGCGCATAAGCTGGAGCCGTGGATCCAATGCTCATCGGTGTGATCGCGGGCCTGGTCGGCCTGTCGCTCGGTATATTTGGCGTGCTCGCCTTCCGGATCAGTGAGCAGCAGCGCAAAATCAGCGACGTCGAGACCGGCGATCCCTCGCTCCCGGAGGGCGCCGCCGAGGTGCTGGCCGTCGTGGGGCGCGCCTTCGTGGTGGTGGACGCGATCGACGGCGTTGTGCGCGCCAGCCCGGCCGCCTACGCCTACGGCCTGGTGCGGGGGCATACCGTGGTGCACCAGCAGCTGCTCGAAATGACCGGCAAGGTCCGGCGCGACGGTGTGATCCTCGAGAAACAGCTGGAGCTGCCGCGCGGCCCGCTGGGCCAGGGAACCATAGTGGTGCAGGTCCGCGCAGCCATGCTCGGCGAGGAATATATCCTGCTGCTCGCGGACGACCGCACCGAGATCACCCGCACCGAAGAGATCCGCAACGACTTCGTCGCCAACGTCTCGCACGAGCTGAAGACCCCCGTCGGCGCCATCTCGCTGCTGGCCGAAGCGTTGGATGCCTCGCCCGATGACGAGGAGGCCGTCCGCCGGTTTGCCAAGCGCATGCACAAGGAATCCACCCGGCTGGCCGCCCTCGTTCAGGACATCATCGAACTTTCCCGGCTGCAGGGGGCGAACGTGGCCCAGCAGGCCCACCCCGTGGACATCAACAAGGTGGTCGCCGAGGCCGTGGACCGGTCCCAGCTTCCCGCCGAAAGCAAGAACATCGAGATCGTGGTCGGCGGCCGGACCGACGCGATGGTCTACGGCGACCAGGACCTGCTCGTGACCGCGCTGCGCAACCTGATCGACAACGCGATCCGATACTCGCCGGAGAACACCCGGGTGGGCGTCGGCGTGCGCGCCCGGGACGGCCTGGTAGCCGTCTCCGTGACCGACCAGGGCGAGGGACTCAGCCCCGAGGACCAGGAACGCGTCTTTGAACGCTTCTACCGCGTGGACTCCGCCCGCTCCCGCCACACCGGCGGCACCGGCCTTGGCCTGAGCATCGTCAAGCATGTGATGGCCAACCACGGCGGGGAGGTGACGCTCTGGTCCCAGCCCGGGCAGGGTTCCACCTTCACCATCCGCCTCCCGGAGATGGAGGGACAGGACGACCCCGCCGCGGATCCCCGCCGATCCGCGCCAAATGCACGACACGACCGACGCGACGCCGCCGGCGTCCATGAACAAGGAGCTAGCGCTTGAGCCGGATTCTTATTGTCGAGGACGAGGAATCGTTCAGCGACCCCCTCTCCTACCTGCTGGGCAAGGAAGGATTCGAGGTGGAGGTCGTGGACAACGGACTCGACGCCATCACTGAGTTCGACCGCAACGGCGCCGACCTGGTCCTCTTGGACCTGCAGCTGCCCGGCCAGTCCGGGACCGAGGTTTGCCGCCAGCTGCGCCAACGATCCTCCGTGCCGGTGATCATGCTGACAGCCAAAGACGCTGAGATCGACAAAGTGGTGGGCCTTGAACTGGGTGCCGACGACTACGTCACGAAGCCCTATTCTTCCCGGGAGCTGGTGGCCCGGGTCCGGGCCGTGCTGCGCCGCCACGGCGAGCCCGAGGAACTGGTCTCCAGCACCGTCCAGGCCGGGCCGGTGCGGATGGACATCGAGCGGCACGTGGTCAGCGTGAATGGCGAACAGGTGTCACTGCCGCTCAAGGAATTCGAGCTGCTCGAGATGCTGCTGCGCAACTCCGGCCGGGTTCTCACCCGCGGACAGCTCATCGACCGGGTCTGGGGCTCTGACTATGTCGGCGACACCAAGACCCTGGACGTGCACATCAAGCGGCTGCGCAGCAAGATCGAACCGGACCCCTCGGCCCCGCGGTACCTGATCACGGTCCGCGGGCTGGGCTACAAGTTCGAACCCTAGGCGCCAGGCGCCCGGGCGCCGTCAGGGCTGCGGAACGAAAGCCACAGGAACGCAAAAGGAGGGGCACCCGGTGCGGGTGCCCCTCCTTTTGCGTACTGGAGTGCTACGGAGTCGGAGTGGCCGACGGAGTCTCCGTGGGGGTTTCCGACGGAGTCGACGACGGCGACGGCGTGGCCGTACCCGAGGCGGTGCTGGAGCTGGTGGGCTCGGCGGTGGGCAGGTACTTCTTGTAGTCCGTGATCGTGGCGTCCAGGACGGGCATCTTGAACTTGGCGTCCAAGTTGGTGCCGTCTTCGCGGATCGTGACCTCGACCAGGGAGCCGGGCTTGCCGCCGGAGGTGCTCAGGATCGCCGGGTCGGCGGAATCGTTGAGCAGGACGTAGGAGTTCTTCTTGACCGGAACCTGGGTCTGGGATCCGCCGGCACCGTTGATGGTCAGCTTCACATCATTGGCGGAGGTGTTGTACACGGCACCGATGACGCGGCCCGGCTTGTCCTCGCCGTCGGAGATGATCATCATGTTGCGGAGCTGGAGCGGTCCGAGGTCGGTCCGGGTCCCGTCCGACGCCGAGTACTGCTCAGTGGTCTGCTGGGCATTGATATAGCCGCAGCCGGTCACCGACAGCAGGCCAATGCCAAGTGCAGCCGTTGCCATTGCCAGCTTGCCGCGCCGGCCCCGGGTCATCGCAGTGAAACGCACGTCACGCACTCCTTGAGAGTCTTGAAACATTATTCAGCCATAGCCTATCCGCAATGGAGCGCAAACGCGGATTCGGGGGAGTACACAAAGGCGCCCGCAGGGGAGCGGGACCGGCTGCCGGTCCGGCTGCCAGCCCGGCTGTGGAACCGGCTGCCGCCCCGCCCAGGGGCCGTCCGGCGTCGAACTGCGAGGCTCTTGGCAGCGGGTGCCCAATGCACTATTATCCGCATCCGTCAAGGGTTTTAAGGAGCCGATTCGGGCCATTTTCCGCGGATTTACGCGGTTTCGGGGCACGATCCATGGCAGTTGTATGCCTTAATCGTGATAAACTGGTCTGCGGGAAAGGGGAATGTCCACATGGTTTTTGAGGTCGGCGAGACAGTAGTTTACCCTCACCACGGTGCAGCCAAAATTGAAGAAATCAAGATGCGCACTGTCAAGGGCGAAGAGAAGATGTATCTCAAGCTCAAGGTGGCTCAGGGTGATCTGACCATTGAAGTTCCAGCAGAAAACGTTGACCTTGTTGGGGTCCGGGACGTAGTGGGCAAGGAAGGCTTGGAGCACGTATTCGACGTGCTGCGGGCCGAGTTCACTGAAGAGCCCACCAACTGGTCGCGTCGTTACAAGGCAAACCTGGAGAAGCTTGCTTCCGGTGACGTCATCAAGGTGGCAGAGGTCGTCCGCGACCTGTGGCGCCGTGACCACGACCGGGGTCTCTCCGCAGGGGAGAAGCGCATGCTGGCCAAGGCCCGCCAGATTCTGATCTCAGAACTGGCACTGGCTGAGAAGACTGATGAAGAGAAGGCCGCAAGCGTTCTCGATGAAGTCCTGGCTTCCTAACTAAGAATCGAACCCCGGTGGCGTTACGGCCGCCGGGGCTTCTTTTTGCCCAAAACCGGCCCAACTGACTCGCAGTTGTTGTCCTTTTGGGCCCTGAAAACGACAACAACTGCCAGCTAGTTGGGCTGGGGCGCGGCGTCGGGACGTAGTCTTGTCCGCATGAACACTGCATCGACAGCTCACGTCACAGCGGTCATCCTCGTCGCCGCCGGATCCGGCCAGCGCCTGGGCTACGGCATGCCGAAGGCCAAGGTGCCGCTGGGCGGTGACAGCATCCTCATGCACGCCCTGCGGGGCGTCGCCGCGGCCGGCATCGCCCGGCAGATCTGCGTCGCGATCCCGCCGGGGGACACTGAACTGCGGGCCCAGTGCGAAACCTTCACCGCGGAACTGCATGCCGAACACCGCCGCACCGCCGCGCCTGGAGCAGCCGTGCAGCTCCCCGACGTGACCATTGTCGACGGCGGGGCCAGCCGCGCCGAGTCCGTGCGCGCCGCACTGTCCGCGCTCTCGCCGGGCACGCAGTCCGTCCTCGTCCACGATGCCGCCCGGGCGCTCACCCCGGAAGCCGTCTTCCACCGCGTGGCCGCCGCCCTCACCGCCGGCGCCGTCGCCGTCATCCCCGTGATCCCGGTCGTCGACACCATCAAGACGGTGGACCCAACCTTCGGCGACGACACCGACGTCGCCCCTGAAGTGGTCACCGGCACCGCCCCCCGGGAAATGCTGCGCGCTGTCCAGACGCCGCAGGGCTTCGACCTGGCCACCCTGCTGGGCGCTCACGAAGCAGCCGCTGGATTCGACGCGGCCCAAGCCGCTGCCGTCACGGACGATGCGATGCTGGTGGAACTGCTCGGCGTCCCCGTGTACGCCGTGCGGGGCGCCAGCCAGTCGCTGAAGATCACCACGCCGCTGGACCTGATCCTCGCCGAGGGCCTCCTCGAAGGTCCCCTGGGCGCGCGCTGGGTGGAGGGCTAAGGATGGACGGGAACCGGCCGCAGCAGCCCGGAGTGCCGATCCCGCGGACCGGGATCGGCATCGACGTCCACGCCTACGCCCCCGAGGACGCGCCACAGCCGCTCTGGCTCGGCGGCCTGCTCTGGGAGGGCGAACGGGGCCTGGCCGGCCATTCCGACGGAGACCCCGTGGCCCATGCCGCCGCGGACGCGCTGTTCTCCGCCTGCGGGATCGGGGACCTCGGCACGCACTTCGGTACTGACCGGCCCGAATACGCTGGCGCCTCCGGCGTGACGTTGCTGGCCGAGGCGGCCCGGATCGTCCGCGCCGGCGGCTTTGAGATCGGCAACATTGCCGTGCAGTTCGTGGCGAACAAGCCCAAGTTCGGTCCCCGGCGGGAGGAATCCCAGCGAGTCCTCAGTGAGGCCGCCGACGCGCCTGTGAGTGTGTCGGCCACTACCAGCGACGGCCTTGGCTTCACCGGCCGCGGCGAAGGGATCGCCGCCACAGCCACTGCCCTGGTCTACCCGGCCGTCTGAGGACGGCCGGGCCGGGCGGGGCAATCGGGCCTACGCTTAAGGGACAACCCCTCCGCACCTCTCAGGAGACCTCCCGTGAAAAAGCTGCTTCCCGTCGTCGCCCTTCTAGCCGGAACGCTGCTGTCCGGGTGCGCCGGCGCCGCGACGCCGCCCGCTACCACCACGCCCCGGATGAGCGTTGAGGAAAGCTGCAAGTTCCTCACCACCGACACCTTCGTGCCCAAGGGGAGCGACAAGGAAAAGGCCACCCAGATCGGCCAGCACTACCAGGAGGTCGCGGACAAGGTGGCCCCGGAAGTCTCCGAACCGATCCAGAAGATGGCCGACATCATGAAGCAGGTTGGAGCCAGCCCCACCGGCAGGCAGACCTCCGAGCAGCTGACGCAGCTGCGGCAACAGATGGACCAGATCGGCGTGCACTGCAAGTAGCCCGCCGGGCCGGTTCCCGGGCATCGGCTAATCTGGAGCGGTGACCCTGCGCTTTTACGACACTGCTTCCGCCGAAGTCCGCGACTTCGTCCCCCTGGTTCCCGGCAATGTGAGCCTGTACTACTGCGGTGCCACGGTGCAGGGCATGCCGCACGTTGGGCACATCCGTTCCGCGATCGCCTTTGACCAGCTCACCCGCTGGCTGCAGTACCGCGGGTTCCGGGTCACGGTGGTCCGCAACGTTACCGACATTGACGACAAGATCCTGGCGAAGTCGGCCGAATCGTTTGCCCCTGAATTCGAGGGCGAGCCGGGCGCTGTCCGCGAGGAGGAATGGTGGGCCTTGGCCTACCGGTACGAGCAGGAATTCCTCAAGGCCTACGACACCCTGGGCGTCTCCCGTCCCACCTACGAGCCGCGCGCCACCGGCCACATCCCCGAGATGCACGCCCTGATCCAGCAGCTGATCGACCGCGGACACGCCTACCCGGCGCTCGACGATTCCGGCGACGTGTATTTCGATGTGCGCTCCTGGGCAAAGTACGGGTCATTGACCCGGCAGAAGCTCGATGACATGCAGGGAGCTCCCGACGCCGACCCCCGGGGGAAGCGGGATCCGCGCGACTTCGCGCTCTGGAAGGGCCACAAGGAAGGCGAGCCGGCGACGGCGGCCTGGGCTTCGCCGTGGGGCGCCGGACGGCCGGGCTGGCATCTGGAGTGCTCCGCAATGGTCACCAAGTACCTCGGCACCGAGTTCGACATCCACGGCGGCGGGCTGGACCTGCGCTTCCCGCACCACGAAAACGAGATGGCCCAGTCCCAGGCCGCGGGCCACGGCTTCGCGAACTTCTGGATGCACAACGGCATGGTCACCTACGCCGGCGAAAAGATGTCCAAGTCCATCGGCAACACGGTCAGCCCGGCCGACATGCTGGAACTCGCCTCGCCGCGGGTGGTCCGGTACTACCTCGGCCAGGCGCAGTACCGCTCGGTGCTGGACTACCAGCCCACCTCATTGAGCGAGGCCGCCGCCGCGATGGAGCGGATCGACGGCTTCATCAGCCGCGCCGTCCGGACCCTTGGCGGCGCCGACGGCGGGGCCCCGGCCAGTTTCGGCTCCTTCAGCTACGGCGTCGTCCCGGACGCCTTTGCCGCGGCGATGGATGATGACCTCAACGTCCCCCAGGCCCTCGCCGTCCTGCACGACACCGTCCGGGCTGGCAACACGGCGCTCACCGCCGGCGAGCTGGACGACGCCCGGCAGGCACTGGCCAGTGTCACGGACATGACGCGTGTCCTTGGTCTCAACGACACGGCAGCCCCGGCAGTCGACGAGCAGGCCAACACTGCCCTCGGGGTCCTGGTCGAGGCCCAGCTCGCGGCCCGCGCCCAGGCCCGCGCCGGCAAGGACTGGGCCGCCTCGGACGCCATCCGGGACACCCTCGCGGCGGCCGGCGTCGTTGTCGAGGACGGCGCGGACGGCGCCAGCTGGAGCCTCAAGCGCGGCTGAACCCGTCCCCGCCCGGCGGGTCGAAGCGGGCCGCCGGAGGAGCCCCCGGTCGAGGATTTAACGCGAGTCAGTAGACTGGAGTTCAGACTTATCAACGAATCGCGTAGTTAAAAGGGTGAAACTCATGGCCAACAACGGTCGCCGCTCGGTCAAAATGAAGAAGGGCCCCACCGTCGGGACCGGCGGTCACGGCCGTAAAGCCCTCGAGGGTAAGGGCCCCACTCCCAAGGCGGAGGACCGTCCCTACCACAAGGCCCACAAGAGCAAGCAGCTCGCGGAACGCTCCGCAGCCAAGCGCGGCACGGGCACCCGCAACCCCGGCGCCCGCTCGGGCCCGAAGGGACGCGCCACCGAGGAAGTCGTCACCGGACGCAACTCCGTCGTCGAAGCCCTCCGCGCCGGCATCCCCGCCAAGGCCCTGCACGTCGCCATCCGGATCGAAATGGATGACCGCGTCAAGGAATCGCTCAAGCTCGCGGCCGAACGCGGCATTCCGCTGCTGGAGACCGGCAAGCCCGAACTGGACCGGATGACGGACGACGCCATCCACCAGGGCCTCGTGCTGCAGATCCCGCCGTACGAATACCAGGACGCCTACGAGCTGGCCGAAGAGACCCTTGAGAGCTGGAAGAAGGGCCACGTCGCCAACGCGCCGCTCTTCGTCGCCCTCGACGGCATCACCGACCCCCGCAACCTGGGCGCGATCATCCGCTCGGTCTCGGCCTTCAGCGGCCACGGCGTCATTGTGCCGGAACGCCGCTCCGTCGGCGTCACCGCCTCGGCCTGGAAGACCAGCGCCGGCGCCGCCGTCCGCGTCCCGGTGGCCCGCGCCGCCAACCTGAACAGCACGCTCAAGGCCTTCAAGAACATGGGCATCTACGTGCTGGGCCTGGACGGCGACGGCGACGTCTCGCTGCCGGACCTTGCCCTGGCCACCGAGCCGGTCTGCATCGTCGTCGGGTCCGAAGGCAAGGGCTTGAGCCGCCTGGTCCGCGAAAACTGCGACCAGATCGTCTCCATCCCGATCGACTCCGCCATGGAATCGCTCAACGCCTCGATGGCCGTCGGCATCTCGCTCTACGAGATCTCCCGCCAGCGCGCCGCCAAGTAAGTAAAACGCGGGGTCACTTCTGGCCCATCGGGGTGCCCCGGATGGGCCAGAAGTGACCCCGCGTTGCTAGAACTTGTGGCGGTTGGCGAGGACCGGGAGCTTGGCGCGGGCGTCCTCGACGACGGCGGGGTCCAGGTCGGCGAAGAGCAGGCCGGGGGCGCCGTCGAGCTCCTGGAGGACCTCCCCGAAGGGCGAGACGACGGCCGAGTGCCCGACGCCGGTGGGGGCGGACCCGGCGGGCTCGGTGCCAACGCTGGCCGGGTCGCCCTGGCCGCACGCCAGGACGAACGTCGTTGAGTCCGCGGCGCGGGCCCGGGACAACAGCTTCCACTGCTCGACCTTGCCCGGCCCGGCACCCCAGGAGGCGCAAACAATGTTGACCTGCGCCCCGCGCTCCGCGTTCTCCGTGAACAGGTCCGGGAACCGCACGTCGTAGCAGGTGGCCAGGCCAAAGGTGATGCCGCCGGCGTCGAAGGTGACGGGTCGGGTGCCGCCGTCCACAGTGTCCGACTCGGCGAAGCCGAAGGCGTCGTAAAGGTGGATCTTGTCGTAGCTGGCGTCTACGCCCGGGCCGGTGACCAGGAGTGTGTTGCGGACCTTGCGGGTGCCGGCGGCAGACGATCCGGGGGTGAACATGCCGGCCACGATTACGATGCCGAGCTCGGCCGCGATGCCGCGGACCTCTGCGGCCCACGGCCCCTCCAGGGGTTCGGCGACGTCCAGCAGGGAGTTGCCGAAGGCGCGCATCGTCGCTTCGGGAAAGACCACCAGTTCCGCCCCGCCAGCCTTGGCCCGGCGGGCGTAGTCCCGCACGAGGTCCAGGTTCCGTTCCGTTTCGCGGCCGGTGATGATTTGAGCCAGTGCTATTCGCACAATTACCTCCAGTTCGGCGCCTACTCCCAGTATGCGGGTCGCTTTGTGAACGGTCTTTGACGTCCCGCCGCGAAAACCAGGGTCATTTGTTATCCCCAGCTAAGCTTTAAGCGATGGTCAAGTCCTATGTAGATCCAGCTACCACCGTAGACGCCTCGCGGCCGTTTCCGCTCGGTGTCAGCGTCCCGCGCACGGGTTCCGCGGCGACGGACGACCCTCGGGGTGCCTTCGCCAATGTGGCCGTCTACGCGCCGGGGGTGGCTAACCTGGACATCGCCTACCAGGCCCCGGGGGGCAGCTGGCAGCTGAAGACCCTGCCCAACATCACGGACGGCGTCCACCACGGCATCGTCGAGGGACTGCCGGCCGGCTCGCGCTACGGCCTGCGCGCCTCGCCGGAGCCGGAGGCCCTGCCGCTCTCCGTGCCGACGTTGGACTTCGACGCCGACGGCGCGCAGCCGCTGCTGCTGGACCCGTACGGCCGCGGCGTAGACGAACGCGAAGACTTCATCACCAGCGTCCGGATGGCCGGCGACTTCGACTGGGGCATGGACCACGGGCCGCGCACACCCTGGCGCAACACGATCATCTACGAGGCCCACGTCCGCGGCCAGACCATGCTGCACCCGGACATCCCGGAGAACCTCCAGGGCACGTACGCGGGAATGGCGCACCCGGCCATGGTCGAGCACCTGATCTCGCTGGGCGTCACGGCCGTGCAGCTCCTGCCCGTCCACTTCCACATCGACGAGCCGCACCTGCAGAACCTTGGACTGCCCAACTACTGGGGCTACAACACGGCCGCGTTCTTCGCGCCGCATCCCGGCTACGCCACCCAGGCGGCCCAGGACGCCGGGCCCCACGCGGTGCAGGACGAGTTCAAGGGCATGGTCAAACTGCTGCACGCCGCCGGCCTCGAGGTGATCCTCGACGTCGTCTACAACCACACTGCGGAAGGCGGTCCGGATGGGCCGACGTTGAGTTTCCGCGGTCTGGGCGAGCTGGAGTACTACCGTCATGACGGCCACGGCAAATACGTGGACACCACCGGCTGCGGCAACACCCTGAACTTTGGCGAGCCCCGGGTGGTGCAGCTGGTTCTGGATTCCCTGCGGTACTGGGTGAACGAGTTCCACATCGACGGCTTCCGGTTCGACCTCGCCGTCACGCTGTGCCGCAACGCCAACAACGAGTTCGATCCGCGCCACCCGTTCCTGGTCGCGATCGCCGCGGATCCGGTGCTGTCTGAAACGAAGCTCATCGCCGAGCCCTGGGACGTCGGTTACGGCGGCTGGCAGACAGGCCGGTTCCCCGCGGGCTGGGTGGACTGGAACGACCATTTCCGCGACGCCGTCCGCACCTTCTGGCTGGCGGACCGCGCCGCGATCGACGCCGGCGGGCAGGGCGGCTCGGTGGCGCGGCTCGCCGATGCGCTGTCCGGTTCCGCGGGCCTGTTCGCGGCCTCGGGCCGCAGCCGGCTGGCCTCGGTCAACCTCATCACCGCGCATGACGGCTTCACCCTGGCCGATCTGGTCTCCTACGACCGCAAGCACAACGAGGCGAACGGCGAGCAGAACCGCGACGGCCACGGCGACAACCGCAGCTACAACCACGGCTTCGAGGGGCGCACCGAGGACGAGGAAGTCCTCGCGCGGCGTGCCCAGACCAGCCGTAACCTGATGGCCTCGCTGATGATTTCCCAGGGCGTGCCCATGATCACCGCCGGCGACGAGATCGGCCGCAGCCAGCAGGGAAACAACAACGCCTACTGCCAGGACAACCCCATCACCTGGATCGACTGGACCAGCACCCCGGAATCGCACGCGATGCTGCGCAGCACCAAACGCGTGATCCGGCTGCGCAAGGAGTTCCTCGCCGGCCAGCCGCACGACTACCCGGCACGGGACCAGCAGTCCTATTTCCACTGGTTCGATGTCCACGGCGAACCGATGTCCGGCGACCGCTGGCAGGATCCCGGCCACCGGGTCGTCCAGCTCCTGCTGGGGTCCGATGACGGCCGCGTGGACGGCCTCGTGGTGGTCAACGGCAGCGCCCAGGACGTCAAGGTCACCCTTCCCGTCATCCCCGCGGACGACGGCGGCGGCCACCGGCTCTATGAACTCCGGCTGACCACCTCGGAACTCCACGACCGCCGCCAGGGCGTTCGGATCTCCTCCGGCGAGCGGGACGTGGTCCAGGCCAACACCATCAATATCTACCGCGTCTAGGGTGTCCACACGCCAGGCATGGGGGAATCACGAATGAACGTCCGGCGGCTCACCGCCCTGCTCGCCGTTCTGCTGGGACTTGTGGTGCTGGCCTTCGTGCTGGCCGGCCTTCCTCAGACCGGCACCGTCCCGCCGGACGCCGGCCGGAGCGGCCCCGCCCCCAAGGCGACCGTCTCCCAAACCCCGACGCCGGGCAGGGCCCCGGCGGCCGGCGTCGCCAATCCCTCCCGGCTGCCGGAGATCAAGGCGTCGGACCTTCCGGCCGAGGCGCGGCAGACCCTTGCCCTGATCGCCAGGGGCGGTCCCTACCCGTATTCGCGCGACAATGTCCCGTTCGGGAACTTCGAAAGGATTCTCCCGCGGAAAGCCTCCGGGTATTACCGGGAATTCACCGTGCGGACTCCCGGGGAGTCGGACCGGGGCGCGCGCCGGATCGTGGCGGGTGCGGCCGGCGAAAAATACTACACCGCAGACCATTACGAAACGTTCAAATTTATTGCCGAAGGCAAGTAGGGAAACCATGAAGATTTTCTCCGCCGACACTTGGACCCTCGAGGAATTGCAGGCGCAAGTCCACGACGCCGGCCGCCGGGCGCTCGTGATCCCCGCCGCGGACTCCAAGAAGGCGGTGCTGCGGACCTTCGGTGAGGCGCTGGACTTCCCCGAGCACTACGGCGTGAACCTTGACGCCCTCAACGACTCGCTGCACGACTTCGCCGACGCTGTCAGCGACGACGGGCAGCGGCCGGTCACCCTGATCTGGCAGGTCCCGGCCGCCTTCCGCGGCGACCGCACCTTCGGCGTCATCTGCGAAATCCTGCAAGACGCCGAACGCTACGCGGGCAAGGACCTGACCGTCATCGCCGTCTGCCTCTAACCCCCGCAAGACCCCTCAGCGCCCTAGAAGGCGAGCTGATCCGAAAGCGCGAGAACAACCGAGCAAATCCGCTAACCGGCTATGCGTTCACGATCAGGCCCAGCTCGGCCTTGGACGCCAGTCCCTCGTGCTTGGGCAGCACCCGGACGGTGTAGCCGAAGGAGCCGGACCGGTCGATCACCAGTGTCCCGCTGAACAGGTACCGGCCCTTGCCCAGGTCTTCCACGGACTGCAGCTCCGCCACGGTGACATCGGTCAGCTCATCGCTGTCCTCGGCCCGGCCGAAGGCCACCTCCACCGCGACATCCTCCGGCCGCAGGGTGTGGAGCGCCACGTAGGCGTTCACCTGCAGGTCGTCGCCGATCTGCGGGTCCTCGGAGACGCCCACCGAGTCCACATGTTCAACCTGGATCTGGGGCCAGGCGGCGCGGAGCTGCGAGGACCAGGCGGCGAGCTCCTTCGCTGCGGCAAAGTTGTCCGCCGACGCCTTCCGCCCGGCCACCGCGGCCGGCCGGTAGAGGACGTTGACGTAATCCTGCAGCATCCGGTCCGCGGACACGGCCGGACCGAGGTGGGACATGGTGTGCTTGATCATCGAGACCCAGTGCGTGGGCACCTTCTGCGCCACGGACTGGGAGGGGCCGGCGGCGCCCGCCTCGTCGGAGACGGTGAGCCCGTAGAACTTCGGCGCCACCTGGCTTTCGAGGAGCTCGTACAGGGCCGAGGCTTCAATGTCGTCGCGTTCCTCCGGGGACGCGTCGTTGTTCGCCGTCGGGATCGCCCAGCCGTTCTCGCCGTCGTACATTTCATCCCACCAGCCATCCAGCACGGAGAGGTTGAGCGAGCCGTTCAGGGCGGCCTTCATCCCCGAGGTGCCGCATGCCTCGAGTGGGCGGAGCGGGTTGTTCAGCCACACATCGCAGCCGGGGAAGAGGGTCCTGGCCATGGCGATGTCGTAGTTGGGCAGGAACGCGATCCGGTGCCGGACCGCGGGGTCGTCGGTGAAACGAACCAGATCCTGGATCATCTTCTTGCCGGCATCGTCCGCCGGGTGCGACTTGCCCGCAATAACCAGCTGGATCGGGTGGGTCTTATGCAGCAGCAGGGCCTTGAGTCGGTCCGGATCGCGCAGCATCAGGGTGAGGCGTTTGTAGGTCGGCACGCGGCGGGCGAAGCCGATAGTGAGGATGTCCGGGTCCAGCACCGAATCCGTCCAGGACAGCTCGGCGTCGGCGGCGCCGCGCTTCTTCCAGGCGGCCCGGAGCCGGCGGCGGACGTCTTCGACCAGCGAGACCCGCATTTCGCGCCGCAGCGCCCAGAGGGCTTCGTCGCTAACGTTGTAGGCCAGGTCCCAGCGGCCCTCCGTCTCGGCGTCGGCGCCGAACTGTTCACGGGCCAGCTGGGATACGCGGGGATCCACCCAGGTGGGCACGTGCACGCCGTTGGTGACCGACGTGATGGGCACCTCGGCATGGTCGAACCCGGGCCAGAGCGCGGAGAACATGCCGCGGGAGACGACGCCGTGCAGCTTCGCGACGCCGTTGGCGCGCTGGGCCAGCCGTAGCCCCATCACGGCCATGTTGAAGACGAACGGGTTGCCGTCGGCAAAGTCCTCGCGGCCCAGGTCCAGGATCTTTGCGATCGGCACATCGGGGGCCAGGCCCGCGGTGAAAAAGTGCTCGATCTGCGAGGTCTCGAAGCGGTCGATGCCGGCCGGGACCGGGGTGTGCGTGGTGAACACGGTGGAGGCGCGGCCCGCGGTCAGGGCTTCTTCCCAGCTGAGCGGGTGCTCCCCGGACATCAGTTCCTGGATGCGTTCGACTCCCAGGAAGCCGGCGTGGCCTTCGTTCGTGTGGAACACCTCCGGCGCGGGGGCGCCGGTCAGACGCTGGTAGGCCCGCAGCGCCTTGACCCCGCCCATCCCCAGCAGGAGTTCCTGTTGCAGCCGGTGGTCGCCGCCGCCGCCGTAAAGGCGGTCGGTGACGCCGCGCGCCGCGTCGTCGTTGCCCGCCACGTTGGAATCCAGCAGCAACAGCGGGACGCGGCCGACGTCGGCGCGCCACACGTGCGCCAGCAGGCGCCGGCCGTGGGGGAGCGGCAGGGAGATCTGGATGGGCCGGCCGTTACCGTCCGGGGCCGGCTCACGGAGCAGGGTCAGCGGCAGTCCGTCCGGGTCGAGGACGGGGTAGGTCTCCTGCTGCCAGGCGTCGCGGGACAGGGACTGCTTGAAGTAGCCGGCCTGATAGAGCAGGCCGACACCGATCAGGGGAACGCCAAGGTCCGAGGCCGCCTTCAGGTGGTCGCCGGCCAGAATGCCGAGTCCGCCGGAATACTGCGGCAGCACCTCGGTGATGCCGAACTCGGGCGAGAAGTACGCGATGCAGCGGGGCGCGTCCTCGCCCAGGCTCTGGTACCAGCGGGGCTGCTCCAGGTAGCGGTCCAGATCCTCGGCGGCCGCGTGGACACGGCGCACCACGTCCTGGTCCGCGGCGAGGCGCTGCAGCTCTTCCCTGCTGACGAGGCCCAGGAAGGTCACCGGATCGTGGGCGCTCTCGGCCCAAATGGCCGGGTTTAGCTGCTCGAAGAGCTCCCGGGTCGGCAGGTGCCACGACCAGCGCAGGTTGGTGGCGAGCCGCGCCAGGGGCCGGATCGATTCGGGAAGAACAGTTCGGACGGTAAATCTGCGGATAGCCTTCACCAGCGAAACACTAACGGACAACGCAGAGCCCCGGAACAGCTTTGGGTTTCTTTCCGGTAAATGTCGGATTGACCTCGGGATTCACCCAAAAAACTGAGCAGCCTTAGCATTCTGTGCGATTTGTAGATAACGTCGAGGCTGTGACGACTAACTCGCGAACCAGTGCCGTGTCCAAGCAAAAGCCGAAGGCCCTGATCACGGAGGGCCTCAAATTCGGCAGATTTCCAATCACCGCCGTGCAGCCCGCGGTCGAAGACGGAAAGTTCCCCGCCAAGGCAGTAGTCGGCGAGAGCATCGTGGTCGGCGCCACTGCCTTCCGTGAGGGCCACGACATGCTCGGCGTCAGCGCCGTGCTCCTGGACCCGCGGGGTAAGGAGCGGCAGCGCGTCCGTCTGGCCCCGCCGCGCGGGGACCGGGGCAAGGGCACCGACCGCTGGGAAGGCCTGCTCACCCCGTCCGGCACCGGCAAGTGGTCGTTCGTCATCGAGGCCTGGCACGACCGCTACGGCACCTGGCACCACAACGCCGAAGTCAAGATCGAAGCGGGCATCGACGTCGAGCTGATGCTGGCCGAGGGCGCCGCCCTGCTGACCGAGGCCTCCGAGGACGCCACCCGTCCCTCCGCCGACCGGCGGACCCTGCGGATCGCCGTCGTCGGCCTGTCCGATGGTTCGAAGACCCCGGAGGAGCGCCTCGCCGCCGGCTTCAGCGCCGACGTCGCCGATGTGGTTGCGCGCCAGCCGATCCGGGAACTGGTGACCGTCTCCGATCCGTATCCGCTGCTGGTGGAGCGCGAGCTCGCCGGCCGAGGCGCCTGGTACGAATTTTTCCCCCGCTCCGAGGGCGCCGTCCGCAACCACGAAACCGGCGAGTGGACCTCCGGGACGTTCCGCACCGCCGCGAAGCGGCTCGACGCCGTCGCCGCGATGGGTTTCGACATCATCTACATGCCGCCGATCCACCCGATCGGTACCCAGCACCGTAAGGGCCCGAACAACACCCTGCTGGCCGGCCCGCACGACCCCGGCTCCCCGTGGGCGATCGGTGCCAAGGAAGGCGGCCACGACGCCATCCACCCGGACCTGGGCACCTTTGAGGACTTCGACGCCTTCGTGGCGCGCGCAGGCGAACTGGGACTGGAGGTGGCGTTGGACCTCGCGCTGCAAGCCGCCCCGGACCACCCCTGGGTGCAGAGCCATCCGGAATGGTTCACCACCCGCGTGGACGGCAGCATCGCCTACGCCGAAAACCCGCCGAAGAAGTACCAGGACATCTTCCCGCTGAACTTTGACAACGACCCGGCGGGCCTGTCCAACGAGATCCTGCGGATCGTCCAGCTCTGGATCAGCCACGGCGTCAAGATCTTCCGCGTGGACAACCCGCACACCAAGCCGGTGTGGTTCTGGGAATGGCTGATCGCCAAGGTCAACAAGAAGAACCCCGAGGTCGTCTTCCTGGCCGAGGCCTTCACCCGGCCGGCGATGATGCACGCGCTGGGACGGGCCGGGTTCCAGCAGTCGTACACCTACTTCACCTGGCGCAACACCAAGGAGGAGCTGGAGGAGTACTTCCAGGAGGTCAGCCACGAATCCCCGGCCTACTTCCGTCCGAACTTCTTCGTCAACACCCCGGACATCCTCACCGAGTACCTGCAGTTCGGCGGACCGGCGGCGTTCAAGATCCGTGCCACGCTTGCCGCCACCGCCAGCCCCATCTGGGGCGTCTATGCCGGCTACGAACTGTACGAGCACGTCGCCCGGCCGGGCGCGGAGGAGTACATCGACAACGAGAAGTTCGAGTACAAGGCCCGCGACTGGGACGCCGCGGCGGAGTCCGGCCGCACCCTGGCCCCGTACCTCACCCGGCTCAACGAGATCCGGCACACCCACCCGGCCCTCGGCGACCTGCAGAACCTCACGGTGCACCAGAGCACGGACAACGCCACGGTGGTCTACTCAAAGCACAAGACCCTCCCGGACGGCAGCAAGGACACCTTGATCGTCGTGGTCAACGTGGATCCGCATGGCATCCGGGAGAGCACGGTGACGCTGGACCTGGCGGCGCTGGAGCTGGACCCTGAGGACCTGACGCACAACGGCCGCTTCGTCGTCGATGACCTGCTGACCGGCGAAAGCTGGGAATGGGGGGAGTACAACTACGTACGCCTTGACGCACATGTCGAACCAGCCCACATCCTGAGCATCCGGAGGCAGCGCCCGTGAGTTTCAGCCCGAGCAACCCCAACCAGCACTTCACCCCGAAGGGGACTTTCGAACTGAACGCTCCCGGACTCCAGCACGACCCCCACTGGTACCGGAAGGCGGTCTTTTACGAGGTCCTGGTGCGTGGTTTCGCCGACGGCAACGGCGACGGCTCCGGCGACTTCCACGGGTTGATCGAGAAGCTGGACTACCTGCAGTGGCTCGGCGTCGACTGCCTCTGGCTGCCGCCCTTCTTCCAGTCTCCGCTGCGCGACGGCGGCTACGACATCTCGGACTACAACTCGGTGCTGGACGAATTCGGCACCATCAGCGACTTCAAGCGGCTCGTCGCGGAGGCCCACGCCCGCGGCGTCCGGGTCATCATCGACCTGCCGCTGAACCACACCTCGGACCAGCACCCCTGGTTCCAGGAGTCGCGCAAGGACCCGGACGGCCCGTTCGGAGATTTCTACGTGTGGAGCGACACGGACGAGAAGTACCAGGACGCCCGCATCATCTTCGTGGATACCGAGGAATCCAACTGGACCTTCGATCCGATCCGCCGCCAGTTCTTCTGGCACCGATTCTTCTCCCACCAGCCGGACCTGAACTTCGAGAACCCCAAGGTGATCGATGCCCTGTTCGACGTCGTGCGGTTCTGGCTGGACCAAGGCATTGACGGCTTCCGCGCCGACGCCATTCCCTACCTCTTCGAGGAGGAGGGCACCAACTGCGAGAACCTGCCGGCCACCCACGAGTTCCTGCGCCAGCTGCGCCGGATGGTCGACGAAAGCTACCCCGGCCGTGTGATCATCGCCGAAGCCAACCAGCCGCCGGCCGAAGTGGTGGAATACTTCGGCACCGAAGAGGAACCGGAATGCCACATGGCCTTCCACTTCCCGATCATGCCGCGGCTGTACTACGCGTTGCGGGACCAGAAGGCCGCGCCCATCATCGAGACGATGAAGGACACCCCGGACATTCCCGAGGGCGCCCAATGGGGCACCTTCCTTCGCAACCATGACGAGCTCACTCTGGAAATGGTCACGGCCGACGAGCGCGCCGCGATGCTCGGCTGGTACGCGCCGGACCCCCGCATGCGCGCCAACATCGGCATCCGCCGCCGGCTGGCACCGCTGCTGGACAACTCCCGCTCCGAGATCGAACTGATCAACGCGTTGCTGCTCTCGCTGCCGGGAAGCCCGTTCCTGTACTACGGCGACGAAATCGGCATGGGCGACAACATCTGGCTCGAGGACCGCGACGCGGTCCGCACCCCGATGCAATGGAACCCGGACCGCAACGCCGGGTTCTCCAACGCCGACCCGGGCAAGCTCTACCTCCCGGTGATCCAGTCGCTGGTCTACAACTACAGCATGGCCAACGTTGAAGCCGAGGCCGCCCACTCCGGCTCGCTGCTGCGCTGGACCCGTCAGATCCTCAGCGTCCGCAGGAACCACCCCGCCTTCGGGCTCGGCTCGTTCCAGCACGTCGAGGCGGATCACGACGTCGTCCTTTCCTACCTGCGCGACCTACCGGCGGGCAACGCCGCCGGTGAGGAGGCAGAGACCATCCTGTGCGCGTTCAACCTGTCCCAGCACCCGGTGGCCACCACGCTTAGGGTGCCGCAGTATGCCGGCCGCGGGCTCCGCGACGTTTTCGGCGGTCAGGCGTTCCCCGCCATTTCCGACGACGGCACGCTGACCCTCACCCTGGGCAGCCACGACTTCTTCTGGCTGCGGATCCGTTCGGCCGCATCCAACCCGGCATCGCCCCACACCCAGGCGATGCCTATCCTGTCCATCGAAGGCTGAAATGACCCGACCCACCCTTTCCCCCGCGCTGGACGCCCTGCTCCGCAGCTGGCTGCCGCGCCAGCGCTGGTTCCCCGTCAAGAGCGCGCACTTCAGCTTCGAGCCGGCGGGCCGTGTGCGCCTCGGCGCCGGCCCGGCGGCCGCGACGCCGGAGATCGGCGCGGAGCTTGAAGTTCTGCTGCTCGCGGTGACGTACCCGACGGCGGACGGCAACCGCACCGACGTCGTGCAGGTGCCGCTCAGCTCCCGCGCCCTGCCGCTGGCGGGTGCGGGAGCCGCCCTGCTCGGGGAGATTCCCGCGGACGGCACGGACGCGGCACACGGCTGGATCTACGACGGCGTGCACGACCCGGCGTTTATCGCGGCTTGGCTTGACCTCATGCGCGAACGCGCCGCCACAAGCGACGGCACGGCCGCCGGGCACCTGGTGGAATCCGATTACCGGCTGCCGTTCGCCACTGGCAAGGTCCGGGTGCTCTCCGGCGAGCAGTCCAACAGTTCGGTCATAGTGGACGACGGCGCCTCCGCGGCGATCCTCAAATTCTTCCGGGTGCTGTCCGAGGGGCAGAATCCCGAAGTCGAGATCGGTGCGGCCCTGACCGCCGGCCGCACCGTTGAGGTCCCGGCCACCCTCGGCTGGGTCACCGGCGAATGGACCGTCCCCGGGGGTGCCTCGACCGCCCGCGGCGAGCTCGCCGTCGCGCACGAATTCCTGGCCGGCGGCCTGGACGCCTGGCGCCTGGCCGTGGACGCGGCCAGCACCGGCACCGACTTCACCGCCGAAGCCCGCGCCCTGGGCGTCGCCACGGCCACCGTGCACCGCCGGCTCGCCGAGGCACTCGGCACCGCAGCGGAGTCCGTGCCGGGCGGGGACATCGCGCCCGGCGTCGCCCAGCGGGTCCGGCAGTCGTGGGCGGAAGCCGGCGCCGCCGTCGGGCCCTTCGACGACGAACTTGAGGCGCTCCTTACGCGGCTCGAAGGCAGCAGTGCCGGCCGGCTGCAGCGGATCCACGGCGACCTGCATCTCGGCCAGATCCTGCAGGTCCCCGGCGGACCCGGGAAACCGGCCCGCTGGGCGATCCTGGACTTCGAAGGGGAGCCGCTGCGCCCGATCTCCGAACGCAACTTCCCGGACGTGCCGCTCCGCGACGTGGTCGGCATGCTGCGGTCCTTCGACTACGCCGCCGGCGCCGCCGTCCGCGAGTACGACGACGCCGTCGTCCCCGCGGCCTGGGTGGACGACTGCGCCGAGGCCTTCCTGGCCGGCTATGCGGAAGTCACCCCCGGCACGATCGACCGCGACTCGCCCCTGTTCGTGGCGTTGTGGCTGGACAAGGCTCTCTACGAAGTTGTTTACGAACTACGGAACAGGCCGGACTGGCTCGCCATCCCGGTGAATGCATCCCGTCGTCTCCTCGGCAGTACAGGCCCCGGCGTTCCCGCCGAAGCCGCAGCGGAAGGTAACAAAATGACAGGTTCAGCACGTACCGATCGACCCGGAGTCCCGCTTCCCGTGGACGCGGAGACCCTTGCGCGCGTCGCCGCCGGCGAGCACCACGCGCCGCATTCGGTCCTTGGCGCGCACCTCGACGACTACGGCCACGTCACCATCCGCACCGTGAAGCACCTCGCGGAAGCCGTCTCCGTGGTCACCGCGGCCGGCAGTTTCCCGATGTCGCACGAATCCGGCGGCGTGTGGGTGGCCGTGCTGGACCCGCTGGACGAAGGGCATGTTCCGGACTACCGGCTTGAGGTCACTTATGAAGGCCAGGCACCGCAGCAGGCCGACGAGCCTTACCGCTACCTGCCGACGGTGGGGGAGATCGACCTGCACCTGATCGGCGAAGGCCGGCACGAGCGCCTCTGGGATGTGCTGGGCGCACACGTCCAGCACTACAAGTCCGTCCTGGGCGACGTCGACGGCGTGTCCTTCGCGGTGTGGGCCCCGAACGCCCAGGCCGTGCGGGTCAAGGGCGACTTCAACGGCTGGGACGGCCGGGAATCCTCCATGCGCTCCCTCGGCTCCTCCGGGGTGTGGGAACTGTTCATCCCCGGCGTTATAGCAGGGGCGTGCTACAAATTCGAGATCAAGACCAAGCACGGGCACTGGGTGGAGAAGGCCGATCCGCTTGCCTTCGGCACGGAGGTTCCTCCGCTGACGGCGTCCCGCGTCGTCGAGCCCTCTTACGCCTTCAAGGACGAGGAATGGATGAAGGCCCGCGCGGCCCGGGATCCACACAATGCCGCGATGAGCGTCTATGAGGTCCACCTTGGGTCCTGGCGGGTCGGGCTCGACTACCGCCAGCTGGCCAAGGAACTCGTGGAGTACGTGAAGTGGCTCGGCTTCACCCACGTGGAGTTCATGCCCGTCGCGGAACACCCCTTCGGCGGATCGTGGGGCTACCAGGTCACGTCCTACTTCGCACCCACCTCGCGCTTCGGGCACCCGGACGAGTTCCGGCACCTCGTGGACGAACTGCACCAGGCCGGCATCGGCGTGCTGTTGGACTGGGTGCCGGCGCACTTCCCCAAGGATGCCTGGGCGCTGGCCCAATTCGATGGTGGGCCGCTGTACGAGCACTCCGATCCGAACCTGGGCGAACACCCGGACTGGGGCACGCTGATCTTCGACTTCGGCCGCAGCGAAGTCCGCAACTTCCTGGTCGCCAACGCCCTCTACTGGCTGGACGAGTTCCACATCGACGGCCTCCGCGTCGACGCCGTGGCCTCGATGCTCTACCTGGATTACTCCCGTGAGGAGGGCCAGTGGCAGCCGAACCGCTTTGGCGGCCGCGAGAACCTCGAGGCGATCTCCTTCCTGCAGGAGGTCAACGCAACGGTCTACAAGACGCACCCCGGTGCGGTCATGATCGCCGAGGAATCCACGGCATTCCCGGGGGTCACCGCCCCCACCAGCCAGGGTGGCCTGGGCTTCGGCATCAAGTGGAACATGGGCTGGATGCACGACTCGCTCAAGTACATGGCCGAGGACCCGTTCAACCGGAAGTGGCACCACGGCACCATCACGTTCTCCCTGGTTTACGCCTACACGGAAAATTTCCTGCTGCCGATCAGCCACGACGAGGTTGTGCACGGCAAGGGCTCGATGCTGCGCAAGATGCCCGGCGACCGCTGGCAGCAGCTCGCGAACCTGCGGGCCTTCCTGGGCTACCAGTGGGCCCACCCGGGCAAGCAGCTAATTTTCATGGGCACCGAGTTCGGCCAGGAAGCGGAATGGTCAGAACAGTACGGCCTGGACTGGTGGCTGGCCGACATCCCCGCGCACCGCGGCGTGCAGCTCCTGACCAAGGACCTGAACGAGCTGTACAGCTCCACTCCGGCGTTGTACGAACGCGACAATGACCCCGACGGCTTCCAGTGGGTCAACGGCGGGGACGCGGACCGGAACGTGCTGACCTTTATCCGTCGGGACGCCGCCGGCAACGAGCTGGTGTGCGCCTTCAACTTCTCCGGCTCCCCGCACCAGGACTTCCGCTTGGGCGTCCCGGCCGTGGGGCAGTGGCAGGAAGTCCTGAACACCGACGCCGCTGCCTACGGCGGCTCGGGTGTCCTGAACGAGGGCACCCTGACAGCGGCCGACGGCGGCACCGACGGCCAGCCCGCCACGCTCACCGTGACGTTGCCTCCGCTGGGCGCCGCCTACTTCAAGCCGATCAGCTAGCCACGTGACGGCATGGCTGTAACGGCCATCTCGATCGGAGGGCCCGGAATCCTTGGGATTCCGGGCTTTTCCGTGTCCTGCACCGGCCGCCGATCCGGGCCGCAGGAGAGACCGCCGGGGCCGCTTTGTCACCCGGCTCAAGTGGTGGTAGAGTTTATTTCCGCGCTGCTCCCCGGAGTTGATCCGCTAAGAAGACCAAGAAGCCTATGGCAAGACTGAGTCGGACCGCTGATTTGACTAGGGTGAAGCACGCGGGTAAGTTTGAAAAGTTTATTGAATTGGTTGATTGTGCCGGGCCTGCCACCCCGTGGTTGGGTCCGGTGTTTTTAGCTGGTTTCAAATTTTGTGCATTGTGTTTATCCCGTTTTCCCGGGGTTGCATGGTGTGTCTGTTTTACTTCAACGGAGAGTTTGATCCTGGCTCAGGATGAACGCTGGCGGCGTGCTTAACACATGCAAGTCGAACGATGATCCGGTGCTTGCACCGGGGATTAGTGGCGAACGGGTGAGTAACACGTGAGTAACCTGCCCTTAACTCTGGGATAAGCCTGGGAAACTGGGTCTAATACCGGATATGACTCCTCATCGCATGGTGGGGGGTGGAAAGCTTTATTGTGGTTTTGGATGGACTCGCGGCCTATCAGCTTGTTGGTGAGGTAATGGCTCACCAAGGCGACGACGGGTAGCCGGCCTGAGAGGGTGACCGGCCACACTGGGACTGAGACACGGCCCAGACTCCTACGGGAGGCAGCAGTGGGGAATATTGCACAATGGGCGCAAGCCTGATGCAGCGACGCCGCGTGAGGGATGACGGCCTTCGGGTTGTAAACCTCTTTCAGTAGGGAAGAAGCGAAAGTGACGGTACCTGCAGAAGAAGCGCCGGCTAACTACGTGCCAGCAGCCGCGGTAATACGTAGGGCGCAAGCGTTATCCGGAATTATTGGGCGTAAAGAGCTCGTAGGCGGTTTGTCGCGTCTGCCGTGAAAGTCCGGGGCTCAACTCCGGATCTGCGGTGGGTACGGGCAGACTAGAGTGATGTAGGGGAGACTGGAATTCCTGGTGTAGCGGTGAAATGCGCAGATATCAGGAGGAACACCGATGGCGAAGGCAGGTCTCTGGGCATTAACTGACGCTGAGGAGCGAAAGCATGGGGAGCGAACAGGATTAGATACCCTGGTAGTCCATGCCGTAAACGTTGGGCACTAGGTGTGGGGGACATTCCACGTTTTCCGCGCCGTAGCTAACGCATTAAGTGCCCCGCCTGGGGAGTACGGCCGCAAGGCTAAAACTCAAAGGAATTGACGGGGGCCCGCACAAGCGGCGGAGCATGCGGATTAATTCGATGCAACGCGAAGAACCTTACCAAGGCTTGACATGGACCGGACCGGGCTGGAAACAGTCCTTCCCCTTTGGGGCCGGTTCACAGGTGGTGCATGGTTGTCGTCAGCTCGTGTCGTGAGATGTTGGGTTAAGTCCCGCAACGAGCGCAACCCTCGTTCCATGTTGCCAGCGCGTAATGGCGGGGACTCATGGGAGACTGCCGGGGTCAACTCGGAGGAAGGTGGGGACGACGTCAAATCATCATGCCCCTTATGTCTTGGGCTTCACGCATGCTACAATGGCCGGTACAAAGGGTTGCGATACTGTGAGGTGGAGCTAATCCCAAAAAGCCGGTCTCAGTTCGGATTGGGGTCTGCAACTCGACCCCATGAAGTCGGAGTCGCTAGTAATCGCAGATCAGCAACGCTGCGGTGAATACGTTCCCGGGCCTTGTACACACCGCCCGTCAAGTCACGAAAGTTGGTAACACCCGAAGCCGGTGGCCTAACCCCTTGTGGGAGGGAGCTGTCGAAGGTGGGACTGGCGATTGGGACTAAGTCGTAACAAGGTAGCCGTACCGGAAGGTGCGGCTGGATCACCTCCTTTCTAAGGAGCGCCTACAATCACCGTGCCTCATGTATGTGGGTGTGTCGGGGTTGTCAGGAGTACGCCCGTTGCGCAGACGTAAGTTCTGCGGCGGGTGCTCACGGGTGGAATATCAGCAAATAGCGGCCGCATGGTTTGGTCCTTGCCCAGTACGGATGCTTTTGAGTGTCCTGGAACGGTGGGGGCCCGGGTTGTGCGGTTTAGTGTTTGGCACACTGTTGGGTCCTGAGACAACAGGACCGGGGGGAGGGTGACTTTCTTCCGGGACTTGTGTTTCTGGTTTCCCGGCTGCAGCGTTTCATGCAYTGTGTGGGTCCTTTCGGGGGTCCGGGTGTGTGGGGTGTGTGGTACGGGGTTGTTGTTTGAGAACTACATAGTGGACGCGAGCATCTTTTATAAGAAGCAATTTCCAAGAATATGAACCTGGATCTGGTTCCATGCCTTCGGGTGTGGGGACGGTTTCATGGTTCTCTCGAAAATTACTCCTTGATCTTTTGTGGTCAAGTTTTTAAGAGCACACGGTGGATGCCTTGGCATTAGGAGCCGAAGAAGGACGTAGGAATCTGCGATAAGCCTGGGGGAGTCGATAACCGGACTGTGATCCCAGGGTGTCCGAATGGGGAAACCCCGCCAGACGCGCGAGTGATCTGGTGACCCGCATCTGAACACATAGGGTGCGTGGAGGGAACGCGGGGAAGTGAAACATCTCAGTACCCGCAGGAAGAGAAAACAATAGTGATTCCGTCAGTAGTGGCGAGCGAACGCGGATCAGGCTAAACCGTTCCATGTGTGATAGCCGGCGGGCGTTGCATGGTCGGGGTTGTGGGACTTTCCGTTCTGTCTCTGCCGGGACAGTGGGGTGAGAGCATGTGCATAGGTGAACGGTCTTGAAAGGCCGGCCAGAGAGGGTGTGAGCCCCGTAACCGAAATGTAGTGTGCCGCCTGGGAAGTATCCCAAGTAGCACGGGGCCCGAGAAATCCCGTGCGAATCTGTCAGGACCACCTGATAAGCCTAAATACTCCCTAATGACCGATAGCGGACCAGTACCGTGAGGGAAAGGTGAAAAGTACCCCGGGAGGGGAGTGAAACAGTACCTGAAACCGTGTGCTTACAATCCGTCGGAGCAACCTTGTAGTTGTGACGGCGTGCCTTTTGAAGAATGAGCCTGCGAGTTAGTGTTACGTCGCGAGGTTAACCCGTGTGGGGRAGCCGTAGCGAAAGCGAGTCTGAACAGGGCGTTGCAGTGGCGTGATCTAGACCCGAAGCGAAGTGATCTACCCATGGCCAGGTTGAAGCGACGGTAAGACGTCGTGGAGGACCGAACCCACTTCAGTTGAAAATGGAGGGGATGAGCTGTGGGTAGGGGTGAAAGGCCAATCAAACTTCGTGATAGCTGGTTCTCCCCGAAATGCATTTAGGTGCAGCGTTGCGTGTTTCTTACCGGAGGTAGAGCTACTGGATGGCTAATGGGCCCTACAAGGTTACTGACGTCAGCCAAACTCCGAATGCCGGTAAGTGAGAGCGCAGCAGTGAGACTGTGGGGGATAAGCTTCATAGTCGAGAGGGAAACAGCCCAGACCACCAACTAAGGCCCCTAAGCGTGTGCTAAGTGGGAAAGGATGTGGAGTTGCGAAGACAACCAGGAGGTTGGCTTAGAAGCAGCCATCCTTAAAAGAGTGCGTAATAGCTCACTGGTCAAGTGATTCCGCGCCGACAATGTAGCGGGGCTCAAGTACACCGCCGAAGTTGTGGCATTCAGATATTAGCTAAGCCCTTGTGGTTCAGGCGTCTGGATGGGTAGGGGAGCGTCGTGTGGGCAGTGAAGTCGCGGTGTAAACCAGCGGTGGAGCCTACACGAGTGAGAATGCAGGCATGAGTAGCGAAAGACGGGTGAGAAACCCGTCCGCCGAATGATCAAGGGTTCCAGGGTCAAGCTAATCTGCCCTGGGTAAGTCGGGACCTAAGGCGAGGCCGACAGGCGTAGTCGATGGACAACGGGTTGATATTCCCGTACCGGCGAAAAACCGCCCATGCTGAACAGGGGATACTAACCGCCCGAGACCTGCCCGATCACCCTTGTGGTGTGAGGGTTTTGGTGGAGCGCGGGACCTGATCCTGGGAGGCAAGCGTATTAACAGGTGTGACGCAGGAAGGTAGCCGAGCCGGGCGATGGTTGTCCCGGTCTAAGGATGTAGGGCGAACGGTAGGCAAATCCGCCGTTCATGATGCCTGAGACCCGACGGGACCCCCGTATGGGGGGATTCGGTGATCCTATGCTGCCTAGAAAAGCATCGACGCGAGGTTTTAGCCGCCCGTACCCCAAACCGACACAGGTGATCAGGTAGAGAATACTAAGGCGATCGAGAGAATTATGGTTAAGGAACTCGGCAAAATGCCCCCGTAACTTCGGGAGAAGGGGGGCCCCCATCGTGATGGACACAAGCTGTCCGGAGCGTGCAGGGGCCGCAGAGACCAGGGGGAAGCGACTGTTTACTAAAAACACAGGTCCGTGCGAAGTCGCAAGACGATGTATACGGACTGACTCCTGCCCGGTGCTGGAAGGTTAAGAGGACCGGTTAGCCGCAAGGCGAAGCTGAGAATTTAAGCCCCAGTAAACGGCGGTGGTAACTATAACCATCCTAAGGTAGCGAAATTCCTTGTCGGGTAAGTTCCGACCTGCACGAATGGAGTAACGACTTCCCCGCTGTCTCAACCATAAACTCGGCGAAATTGCAGTACGAGTAAAGATGCTCGTTACGCGCAGCAGGACGGAAAGACCCCGAGACCTTTACTATAGTTTGGTATTGGTGTTCGGAGTGGCTTGTGTAGGATAGGTGGGAGACGTTGAAGCCCGGACGCCAGTTCGGGTGGAGTCATCGTTGAAATACCACTCTGGTCACTTTGGACATCTAACTTCGGCCCGTAATCCGGGTCAGGGACAGTGCCTGATGGGTAGTTTAACTGGGGCGGTTGCCTCCTAAAAAGTAACGGAGGCGCCCAAAGGTTCCCTCAGCCTGGTTGGCAATCAGGTGTCGAGTGTAAGTGCACAAGGGAGCTTGACTGTGAGAGAGACATCTCGAGCAGGGACGAAAGTCGGGACTAGTGATCCGGCGGTACATTGTGGAATGGCCGTCGCTCAACGGATAAAAGGTACCTCGGGGATAACAGGCTGATCTTGCCCAAGAGTCCATATCGACGGCATGGTTTGGCACCTCGATGTCGGCTCGTCGCATCCTGGGGCTGGAGTAGGTCCCAAGGGTTGGGCTGTTCGCCCATTAAAGCGGTACGCGAGCTGGGTTTAGAACGTCGTGAGACAGTTCGGTCCCTATCCGCTGCGCGCGCAGGAAATTTGAGAAGGGCTGTCCTTAGTACGAGAGGACCGGGACGGACGAACCTCTGGTGTGTCAGTTGTACTGCCAAGTGCACCGCTGATTAACTTACACCACACACTCCTTTGCGTGAACGGATTCAAAAGACGTTCACACCAGCAGAGGAGTACAAAGAAACAAGACTGCTTGCGTCCACTATGTGGTTCCCAAACAACAAACCCGCCACGGGYACGTTGCTTGAAGGAACCAAAACTGAATAACAACACCACCACCGCCCCGCCACGGGCGGTAGCGGACAAGTTGTAACCACCAGATTTCCCACCCCRGGACAACCCTCACCAGGGCCCCGGGGGCGCGGACACAGGGTTACGGCGGTCATAGCGTGGGGGAAACGCCCGGTCCCATCCCGAACCCGGAAGCTAAGACCCACAGCGCCGATGGTACTGCACCCGGGAGGGTGTGGGAGAGTAGGTCACCGCCGGACAACCAKTACAGCCAGGCCCCGACACMCAGTGTCGGGGCCTGAGCCTTTTAACACCCCAAACACAGTGCCATTGAGAGGGACCAGCGGACACTCCCTCACCACCTGCGTAGTAGACGGGATCGCTCTCGCATAACTCTCCCGCGGCACCGGCAAGTACCCGACGGACCGTCCCGCAGCCCAAGCTGTGATGAGGCCCGGGTGAGCGCCGTCCGGCTGGGCTGTGAGACTTGACACCGCATCGGCCTAAAGCCCCGCTGCCGTTAGCCGGGTGCTGGCGTCTCGCCTAGAATTGATTGAGATGTACGGACTTCGAAGCGCTTGATTTCGGGTTGCGTAGGGAACGAAACACGGAAACAGAGCGGCTGCGATTGCGCCAGTGGTCAGCTCATAACAGGAGGAATCCAACATGGCTGAGCATAACGACGGCAACCGCGGCGGCAACGACCGCGGCAACTTTGGCGGGGGACGAAACTCTGGCGGCGGTGGATTCCGTGGTACTAGCAACTCCGGGGGTGATCCCCGCGGTTTCCGCGCCAGGGACGAGCGTTCGGCCGGATCGAAGCCGGCTGGCGACCGGAAGCCGTTCAGCGGTGCCGGTGGCGATCGTGATCGGAAGCCGTTCAGCGGTGGTGGCGATCGTGATCGGAAGCCGTTCAGCGGTGGTGGCGATCGTGATCGGAAGCCGTTCAGTGGTGGTGGCGATCGTGATCGTAAGCCTTTTGGCGATCGTCCGTCGCGTGAGGGCGGGGAGCGTCGCAGCTTCGGCGCAGATCGTGATCGTAAGCCGTTCAGTGGTGGTGGCGATCGTGATCGGAAGCCGTTTGGTGATCGTCCGTCGCGTGAGGGTGGGGAGCGTCGCAGCTTCGGCGCAGATCGTGATCGTAAGCCGTTCAGTGGTGGTGGCGATCGTGATCGTAAGCCGTTCGGCGACCGTCCGTCGCGTGAGGGCGGGGAGCGTCGCAGCTTCGGCGCAGATCGTGATCGGAAGCCGTTCACCGGCGGCGATCGTGATCGTAAGCCGTTTGGTGACCGTCCGTCGCGTGAGGGCGGGGAGCGTCGCAGCTTCGGTGGCGACCGTGATCGGAAGCCGTTCAGTGGTGGTGGCGACCGTGATCGTAAGCCGTTTGGTGACCGTCCCCCGCGTGAGGGTGGGGAGCGTCGCAGCTTCGGCGGCGACCGGGACCGTAAGCCGTTCAGTGGCGGGGATAATCGCAAGCCCTTCGGCAACCGCGAGGACCGTCCCGCTCGCAGCTTTGACCGCGCCGAGTCCGGTCCGCGCCAGTTCGGCCGTGACCGCGCCGAGGACCGTCCCGTGCGCGAGCCGAACGCCCGGGACCTGCGCAGCGCTAACCGCCCGGACCGTGAGCGTTCACCGCAGATCGACGAGGACGTCACCGGCAAAGAACTCGACCGGGCCACGCAGCACCAGATCAAGACCCTTGAAGACAACAGCGCCGAATGGGTGGCACGCCACCTCGTGATGGCCGGCCGCCTTCTTGATGAGGAGCCTGAGCTCGCCTTCCAGCACGCCCTGGCGGCGAGCCGCCGCGGCGGCCGCCTCGCAGCGGTCCGCGAAGCCGTTGGCCTGACTGCGTACGCTGCAGGACACTACGGTGAGGCGCTGCGGGAATTCCGCACCTACCGCCGGATCAGCGGATCCAACATGCACCTGCCGGTGATGGCCGACTGCGAGCGTGGCCTCGGCCGCCCGGATCGTGCCCTGGACATGGCCCGCTCCGAAGAGGCCAAGGACCTCGACGCTCCGGGCAAGGTGGAACTGGCGATCGTCGCGGCCGGCGCCCGTACCGACCTCGGCCAGCTCGACGCTGCGGTCTCCGAGCTCGAAATCGCGCAGCTGGACATCAACCGCGCGTTCTCCTACAGCCCGCGGCTCTTCCGCGCCTACGCCGATGCCTTGACGGCGGCCGGCCGCGACGCCGAAGCGGGGAAGTGGCAGCGCCAGGCCGTCGTCGCCGAGAAGGCCCTGGGCATGGGCGTTGACGAGGAGCCGGACATCATCGACCTCGGTTGGGACGAGGAAGAGGAAGCCCGCGAGGAAAAGGAGCGCCGCCGGATCCTGCAGCAGCAGTCCGAGCAGCAGGCCGCCGCCGCCGCCGGCGAGGCCGCACCCCGTGCCGCCGGTGCCGGAGCGGTGGCCGGCCTCCCGGAGACCGACGCGCCGCACTCTGCTGTTCGCGATCTTGAAGCCGGCTCCGACGACGAAGAGCCCGACTTCTTCGAATCCGACGACGCCGAATCCGACGAGGATTCCGTGGAAGCCGACGAACTGGAAGCGGACGAACTGGAACCTGTGGAGTCGGAATCCAGTGACGCCGACGCCGGGGAGTCCCACTACTCGGAACGCGTCGAGGACTAGTCCGCAATGGCCGAAGCTGAGCTGATTTCCCGGTTCGACGCGCTCCTCGCCGATTTGGACGGCGTCGTCTATGCGGGCCCGCACGCCATTCCCGGCGCCGTGGAGTCGCTCCGCCGCCTCTCGGAAATCGGCGTCGGGCTGGGTTACGTAACGAACAACGCCTCCCGTTCGCCCGCGGAGGTTGCACAGCACCTGCGCGAGCTCGGCGCCCCTGCGGAGGAGCAGCAGGTCGTGAGTTCGCCACAGGCGGCCGGCGAACTGCTGGCCTCGCTGCTGCCTGCCGGTGCCCGCGTCCTGATCACCGGTGGCGAGGCGCTGGCCCGCGAAATCGAACTCGCAGGGCTGGTGCCGGTCCGCAGTGAGGCCGAGGATCCCGTCGCCGTCGTGCAGGGTTTTCACCCGGATCTGGGCTGGAAGGACCTCGCGGAGGCATCTTACGTCGTTGCGGCCGGCGCCCTGTGGGTGGCCACCAATACGGACATGTCCATTCCGCAGGCCCGCGGTATGGCACCCGGCAACGGCACACTGGTTGCCGCCGTCGCCGCCGCCACCGGCCGGCAACCGCTCGTCGCGGGCAAGCCCGAAGCGCCGCTGTTCCACGCCGCCGCCAAGCGGCTGGCGGCCGACCGTCCGCTGGTGGTCGGAGACCGGCTGGACACTGACATCCTCGGCGGCAACAACGCCGGCTTCGCGACGGTGGCCGTGCTGACCGGTGTGGACACGAGGGAATCCATCCTCGCCGCGCGCACCATGGAACGCCCCACTTTCGTGATCAATGACCTCACCGACCTCTACCGCCCCTACCCGGCGGTGGAGCGCGACCCCGAGGGACGCTACCGTTGCGGAGCGGCTTCGGCGCTCGTCGAGGGGACCACGGTGCGCGTCAGCGGGGATCCCGCGGACCTCGACTCGTGGCGTGCAGCCTGTGCCGCCTGGTGGGCTGCGAACCCCGAAACTGCAACCGCCCTGGCGCCCGGCCTCGAGTGGCTGGATCACTAGACTGGAGAGCATGACCGAGCAAAGTTCTTCCACCGACGCCGATTTGGAAAGCGCTGACGCCCGGATCGACTGGCCTGCGCCCGCCGACGCCGCTGCTGTAGACGATCCGGCTGTAGATGCCTTGCTGGTGCGCCTGAACGCGCTGCCGGAGCTGCCGGTCGCGGACCACGGCGAGGTCTACGCCGGCCTGCACGATGAGCTGGCGGCAGCCCTCAACGAGGACGTGACCGGACAGCGTGCGGGGGACTCCCCGCAATGACCAGGCTTGATCAGGCCCTCGTCAGCCGCGGGCTGGCAAGGTCCCGCACCCATGCCGCGCGACTGATCGGCGAGGGCAAGGTCAGCTCTGGAGGCGAAGTGCTCGCCAAAGCCTCCTTCCAGGTCCAGGACGGCATGGCGCTTGATGTCGCCGCCACCAGCGAGGACGACTACGTCAGCCGCGCGGCCCACAAACTGGCCGGCGCCCTGGATGCCTTTCCCGCCGTCGAGGTTTCCGGCAAGCGCTGCCTCGACGCCGGAGCCTCCACCGGCGGCTTCACCGAGGTGCTGCTTCGGCGCGGCGCCGCGCATGTCGTCGCCGTCGACGTCGGGCATGACCAGCTGGTACCGCAAATCCGCAACGACGCGCGGGTCTCGGTCCACGAAGGGCTCAACGTCCGCTACATGACCCCGCAGATGATCGGCGGCCCGGCGGCGCTGACCGTGGCGGACCTGTCGTTCATCTCGCTGACCCTCGTGGTGGCGCCCCTCGCGGCGTGCACCGAGCCCGGCGGGGACCTGGTCCTGATGGTCAAGCCGCAATTCGAGATCGGCAAGGACCGGCTGGGCCGCACCGGCGTGGTCACCTCCGTGCGGGAACGCCGCATGGCCGTCGCCAAGGTGGCGTCCGCGGCGATGGACGCAGGCCTGGACCTGGCGGGCCTCGCGCAGAGTCCGCTGCCCGGCCAGGACGGAAACGTGGAGTACTTCCTGTGGATAAAACGCGGGATCCGGACAGACCTGCCTAAGATCGAGGAGCGGGACGCAGCCGTTGCTGCGTTACTCGGATCGATCTGGCCAGAGCAGCACGAGAAGCACTAGAAGGCGGAACCCGATGAGCAGGCGTGTCCTCATCCTTGCCCACACCGGCCGCGAGGAATCCCTCAAGGCCGCTTGGGAAGCGTGCGCCCAGCTGCATGCCTCCGGCCTCGTCGCGGTGATGCAGAAATCCGAGCTCGCCGACATGGTCAGGTTCTTCGGCCGGCTGGACCAGCCCGTCGAGGTCCTGCACGACCACGTCAAACTGCCGGACGTCGAACTCGTCATGGTGCTCGGCGGTGACGGCACTATCCTGCGCGCCGCGGAGCTGGTCCGCGAGGTGGACGTGCCGCTGCTCGGCGTCAACCTCGGCCACGTCGGCTTCCTCGCTGAGAGCGAGCGGGCAGACCTGGCCCAGACCGTGGAGTGGATCGCCAGCCGCCAGTACACGGTGGAGGAGCGGATGACCATCGATGTGCAGGTGTGGGTCCGAGGGCAGAAGATCTGGCACACCTGGGCGCTGAACGAGGCCGCCATCGAAAAAGGCAACCGTGAACGGATGCTCGAGGTGGTCACCGAGGTAGACGAACGCCCGCTCACCTCCTTCGGCTGCGACGGCGTCGTCCTTGCCACCCCCACCGGCTCCACCGCTTACGCGTTCTCCGCCGGCGGCCCCGTGGTGTGGCCCGAGGTCGAGGCGCTGCTGATCGTGCCGATCAGTGCCCACGCCCTCTTCGCCAAGCCGCTCGTGGTCTCGCCCAGGTCCCGGCTGGCCGTCGAAATCCTGAACCGCACCGACGCCCAGGGCGTGCTGTGGTGCGACGGCCGGCGCTCCGTGGACCTGCCGCCGGGAGCCCGCGTGGAAGTGACCCGCTCGGCCACGCCGGTAAGGCTGGCCCGCACCCACCAGACCCCGTTCTCCGGACGCCTGGTCCGCAAGTTCGAGCTCCCCATCCAGGGCTGGCGCGGTCCGGTGCCGCAGACCGACACCATCCACACCGGGCCCCTGCCGGTGGTGCGCACCCCGCGGCCCAGCCGCGCGCTGCCCACGCCCCGTCATGCGGGCCCCGGCGCGGATCCGGAAGCACCAACTGATCCCTCGACTGTGAAGTGACCCATGCTTGAAGAACTGAGAATCCGCGACCTCGGCGTCATCACCGACGCGACGCTGCCGCTGGGCCCCGGCCTGAGCGTGGTGACCGGCGAGACCGGCGCCGGTAAGACGATGGTGGTCACCGCCGTCGGCCTCCTGCTCGGCGCAAGGTCCGACGCCGGCGCCGTCCGCAGCGGGGCGAAAAGCGCCTCCGCGGAAGCCGTGCTGAAGCTCGACGCCGGGCACGCTGCGATCAGCCGGGCACGCGAGGCCGGAGCCGAGGTCGAGGAGTTCGACGGCGGCGCCGAACTGCTGCTCGCCCGAAGCGTGGGTGCCGACGGGCGTAGCCGCGCCTACCTCGGCGGCCGCGCCGCGCCGGTCGGAGTCCTCGCCGAGATCGGCGGGACGCTGGTGGTGGTCCACGGTCAGTCGGACCAGATCAGGCTCAAGAGCCCGGTGGCGCAGCGCGAAGCCCTGGATAAGTTTGCGGGGGAGGGCCTGGCCGGTTCCCTGGCCGCCTACCAGGAGCTGCACGGGCACTGGAAGGCCAGCCAGGCCGAGCTGGACGAACTCCGCAGTGCCGCCCGCGAACGGCTGCGCGAGGCGGAATCCCTCGAGGCAGCCCTTGCCGAGATCGACGCCGTCGACCCACAGCCCGGCGAAGACGAATCGCTGAAAGCGGAGGCCGTCAAGCTCGCCAACGTCGAAGAGCTCCGAATCGCAGCCAGCACCGCCCATCAGGCCCTCATCTCCGAAGACTTCGGCGAGGACGCCGATGCCACCACGCTGGTGGACGCCGCAAAGCGCACCCTGGAGCACGTCGCGGAACACGACGGCGAACTGGGCTCTGCCGCCGCCCGGCTGGCGGAGGTGGGCTTCCTGCTCAACGACATCGCCGGCGACCTGGCCAGCTACCAGGCCTCCCTCGACACCGAGGGGCCGGAACGCCTGGCCGAGATCGAGGACCGGCGCGCCGCGCTGGCCAAGCTGGTGCGTAAGTACGCCCCCAGCATCGACGAGGTGTTGCTCTGGGCGGAGCAGGCCCGGGCCCGTTTCGAAGAGCTCCAGGACGACTCCACCCGGATCGAGGCGCTGGACGCCGAGGTCGCCCGCTCCGAGGCCGACCTCCGCAAGCAGGCCGCGGCCATCAGCAAGACCCGGAAGAAGGCCGCCAAGGACCTCTCAGCCCGGGTCAGCGCCGAGCTGACCGCGCTGGCCATGGCCGACGCCACCCTGGTCATCAATGTGGACCCCGGTGAGCAGCTGGGCCAGTTCGGCACCGACGAGATTTCCTTCCTGCTGCAGCCCCACTCCGGCGCGCCGGCCCGGCCGCTGGGCAAGGGTGCGTCCGGCGGTGAGCTCTCCCGCGTGATGCTCGCCATCGAAGTGGTGCTGGCCGCCGTCGACCCGGTGCCGACGTTCGTCTTCGACGAGGTCGACGCCGGCGTCGGCGGCCGCGCCGCCGTCGAGATCGGCCGCCGGCTGGCCATGCTCGCCCGGCATGTCCAGGTCCTCGTGGTCACCCACCTGCCGCAGGTGGCGGCCTTCGCCGACCAGCACATCCGGGTCACCAAGACCTCGGTGCGCGGGGCCGACGGCGCGACGGCGACCGGCTTCACCTCCAGCGATGTCCAGTTGCTGGACGAGGCGGAACGGGTCCGCGAGCTGGCCCGCATGCTCGCCGGGCAGGAAGACTCCGAATCGGCCCGGGCACACGCGCAGGAACTGCTGGACGACGCGAAGCTGCTGCCGCAGGCCTGATCGATCTTCCGGCGCGCCGGGACTGGGATGACCATCACAGCGGTGATTTATCGACCCTAGGACGGCCGAATTGATGATAGGCTCAAATTCCGTGGTGCAGCGATCAAATTCCCGTGTAAATTCCCGGTTCCCGGGCTCGTCCAAGACGACCAAACACATCTTCGTAACCGGTGGTGTGGCGTCCTCGCTCGGTAAGGGACTGACGGCTTCGAGCCTCGGTCACCTCCTGCGGGCACGCGGCCTGTCTGTAACAATGCAAAAGCTCGATCCCTATCTGAACGTGGATCCGGGCACGATGAATCCCTTCCAGCACGGCGAGGTCTTCGTGACCGACGACGGCGCCGAGACGGACCTCGACATCGGCCACTACGAGCGCTTCCTCGATGAAAACCTTGAGGGCTCGGCCAACGTCACGACCGGCCAGGTGTACTCCACGGTCATTGCCAAGGAGCGCCGCGGCGAGTACCTCGGCGACACCGTCCAGGTCATCCCGCACATCACCGATGAGATCAAGCGCCGCATGCGGCTCCCCGCCGAGGGCAAGAACGCTCCGGACGTCATCATCACCGAAATCGGCGGCACCGTTGGCGACATCGAATCCCAGCCGTTCCTCGAGTCCGCACGCCAGGTCCGCCAGGACGTCGGCCGGAACAACGTGTTCTTCCTGCACGTCTCCCTCGTGCCCTACATCGGGCCCTCGCAGGAACTGAAGACCAAGCCGACGCAGCACTCCGTCGCTGCGCTGCGCTCCATCGGTATCCAGCCCGAGGCGATCGTGATCCGCTCCGACCGCGAGGTCCCGCAGGCCATGCGCGACAAGATCGGCCGGATGTGCGACGTCGACATCGACGCCGTGATCGGCTGCCCGGACGCACCGAGCATCTACGACATCCCCAAGACCCTGCACTCCCAGGGCCTGGACTCCTACATCGTCCGCGCCCTGGACCTGCCGTTCAAGGACGTCGACTGGACCAGCTGGGACAAGCTCCTCGAAGCCGTCCACAACCCCAAGCATGAGGTTGAGATTGCCCTCGTGGGCAAGTACATCGACCTGCCGGACGCCTACCTGTCCGTGACCGAAGCGCTGCGTGCCGGCGGCTTCGCAAACGACACCAAGGTCAAGATCCGTTGGGTCCCCTCGGACGAGTGCGCAACCCACGACGGTGCCGTCAAGTCCCTGGCCGGCGTGGACGCGATTTGCGTCCCTGGCGGCTTCGGCATCCGCGGCCTTGAGGGCAAGCTCGGCGCCCTGAAGTACGCCCGCGAAACCAAGCTCCCGGTGCTGGGCCTGTGCCTGGGCCTGCAGTGCATGGTGATCGAGTACGCCCGCAACGTGGTCGGCCTGGAGGGCGCCTCCTCGTCCGAGTTCGAACCGGACTCCAAGTACCCGGTCATCGCCACGATGGAAGAGCAGCTCGACATCGTCGACGGCAAGGGCGACCTGGGCGGCACCATGCGCCTGGGCCTGTATGAGGCGAAGCTGGACGAGGGTTCGGTCATCGCCGAGACCTACGGCACCACTACGGTCAGCGAACGCCACCGGCACCGCTACGAGGTCAACAACAAGTACCGCGAGCAGATCGCTGCCCAGGGCCTCGTCTTCTCCGGAACTTCGCCGGACGGCAAGCTGGTCGAGTACGTCGAGCTTCCCCGTGAAGTCCACCCGTACTACGTGGCCACGCAGGCGCACCCCGAGTTGAGCTCGCGGCCCACCCGCCCGCACCCGCTGTTCGCCGGGCTGGTCAAGGCCGCCCTGGACCGCCAGCACGGCGCGGGCCAGCCTGCCGCTGCCACTGGCAAGGCTGCGGCCGCCAAGTCGACTCCGGCAGAGTCAAAGTAACTCCCAACTGAATCAAAGGACGGCGCGATGCCCGGTAAGTCTGAGACCCCCAATGCTGCACGGCAGGTTTCGGATGAGCCGAGCCCGCGCCGTCTTTTGTCTTCCGAGAAGGTCTACAAAGGCCGGATCTGGGACGTTGTCAGCGACAGTTTCCAGCTGAGCGACGACGGCGAGCCACTGGTCCGTGATTACATCGACCACCCCGGTGCGGTGGCCGTGTTGCCCATGAACGACGACGGCGAGATCCTGCTGATCAAGCAGTACCGGCACCCGGTGGGCATGGCCCTTTGGGAAATTCCCGCCGGGCTGCTCGACGTCGAGGGCGAGGACTTCGTGGCCGGGGCAGCCCGGGAGCTCGCCGAGGAAGCGGACCTGGTGGCCGGGACGTGGAACGTGCTGGCGGACTTCTTCAACTCACCCGGTTCCTCCAGCGAAGCCATCCGCATCTACCTGGCCCGGGACCTGAGCGACGTCCCCGGCCACGAACTGCACGTCCGCACCGACGAGGAAGCGGAAATCGAGCTGCACTGGATCCCGCTCGACGCGGCTGTCTCGGCGGTGCTGGACGGACGGCTGCACAACCCCTCCGCCGTCGTCGGAATCCTCGCCGCCGCCGCGGCCCGGTCCGACGGGTTCCAGGGACTCCGCCCGGCCGACGCGCCGTGGCCGGCCCACCCCAGCCAGCGCTGATGACCGGACTGCTGGCGGCCGAACCTCCCGCCGCTGAACCTCCTGCCGCTGTCGAGCCCGCGGCGAAGCCGGCGCCCGCCCGCCCGCTGACCGCCGTCGACCGCGCCATCACCGACTACCTGCAGCACATGGGGGTTGAGCGCGGACTGGCCGCGAACACCCTTTCCGCTTACCGACGCGACCTGGCGCGCTACGCCCGGCACCTCGCCAGGGCCGGCCGCCAGCGCCCGGAGGAGATCACCCGGCGCGACGTGACCGGCTTCGTGCAGGCGCTCTCCGACGGGTCCGACGGCGGTTCCGCCCTCGGTGTGCGCTCGGCCGCCCGCACGGTTGTGGCGGTTCGCGGGCTGCACAAGTTCTGGGCGCTGGAAGGTGTCATGCCCGCCGACCCGGCCAGCGATGTGCACCCGCCGATGCCCGGAAAACGGCTGCCCAAGGCCATCACGGTCGATGAGGTGACCCGCATCCTGGAAGCGGCCGGAACCGACACTGCGACCGGACTGCGCGACCGCGCCCTGCTCGAGTTCCTGTATTCCACCGGGGCGCGCATCAGCGAGGCCGTGGGCCTCGACGTCGACGACATCTCGCTCCAAGGGGACGACGAGCCCGGCCCGGCGATTGTCCGGCTGTTCGGCAAGGGCTCCAAGGAGCGCTTGGTGCCGCTGGGATCCTACGGAGCACGCGCCCTGGACGCCTACCTGGTCCGCGGCCGGCCGCTGCTGGCCGCCAAGGGCAAAGGCACCCCGGCCCTCTTCCTTAACGCCCGGGGCGGCCGGATCAGCCGCCAAAGCGCTTGGACCATCCTCAAAGCCGCGGCCGAGAAGGCCAACATCACCAAGGACGTTTCGCCCCACACCCTGCGGCACTCCTTCGCCACGCACCTGCTCGAGGGCGGGGCCGATGTCCGCGTTGTGCAAGAGCTGCTGGGCCACGCGTCCGTAACCACCACACAGGTCTACACCCTGGTCACCGCTGACACGCTGCGCGAGATCTACGCCGCCGCGCATCCGAGAGCGCTGGGGTAGGCAACCGCCTCGACTGCCCGGCCTGACCGTCTACCCTGCCTGATCCGCCTGGCCTGCTTGGCCTGCCGGGCGTGCGGCCGGCAGCTTGCCGGCCGGCAGGATGCGACGCACCGCCATCAATAATGTCGGTGCTCGTTCGTAGGCTGGGGGTATGAAAAGCGGAGTGGCTTTCAACGCGCAGACTGGTGAGGCCCTGGCAGCCGTTGCCGACTCTGTCGCTGCGCTGGCTGCCGTCATAAGTGACGGCGAAGAGCATACCGATCCGCTGCGGGCCGTGGTCGATGGTTGCCTGGACGGTCTGGCCGAGGTGGCCCGGCTGGAGGCCCGGACAGAGGCACTGAAGGTCAGGCTCGCAGCGGCTTACCCGCAGGCCGCAGAAGCCCTGGCACAGCCCGCGGCGACGCCGCGGGATTCGACGGCGCAGGAGATGGCCGTGGTAGCCGAGGTCGCGTGTGTGCTGACCGTCAGCGAACGCAGCGCCGGCGCCCTCCTGGCCGAGAGCCAGGTACTGACGAGGTCGCTGCCGCTGACGTTGGCGGCCTTGCAGGCTGGAACGATCTCGTGGCAGCACGCCCGGATCATGGTCGACGAAGCCGAGGGCCTGGATCCGGCCGGGGCGGCGGCGCTGGAGGCCCACTTCCTGGACCCGGGGGCACCAGATCCGGCGCGTGGATGCCCGGCCGGGGAGTTGGCGCCGGGCCGGTTTCGGGCCAGGGCCCGTAGCTGGCGCGAACGCCACCACCCGGTCAGCGTAGAGTCGCGCCACACCAAGAGTTCGGGGGACCGGCGGGTCGAATACTGCCCGGACCGGGACGGGATGGCCTGGCTTTCGGCGTATCTTCCGGCCGACACGGCGGCCGGTATCTGGGAGCGGATCACCAGCGCGGCCCGGGCCCTGCAAAACCCTTCGGAGGTCCGGACCCTGAGCCAGCTCCGCGCGGACGTTGCCGCCACCTGGCTGCTGAGCAACGGGGGCGGCGAAGCGGGCTGCGGCGGGGGCGAGGCTGTGGCCGGGGATGTCCCGGCGCCGCGGGCACAGGTCCTGATCACGGTCCCGGCCCTCTCCCTGCTTGGAGCGACCGACGAACCTGCCATGCTGGACGGGCACGGACCGATCCCGCCGTCGATGGCCCGCCGCCTGGTCGCGGGCGGCGCCGATTCGTTCTACCGGGTCCTGACCGACCCGCGCGACGGCGCCCCGCTGGAAATCGGCCGCACCAGCTACCGCGTCCCGAAGGCCCTGCGGCAGTGGCTGCGCCTGCGTGACGGCAAATGCCCGTTCCCGGGCTGCAACAACCTGTCCCTGGACAACGACGCGGACCACCTCCTGGCCTGGGCCGACGGCGGCACCACCGGGATCGCCAACCTCGGCCAGCCCTGCCGCAAACACCACCGCCTCAAACACACCACCGCCTGGGCACCCACCCAAGCCAGCCAAGACCACCCGCCTGGCTGGACCTCACCGACCGGCCGGCACTACGCCAGCGAACACCAGGATTGGGAACCACCCCACCTGCCGACGCTCATTGCGGAGTCGGACAGCCAGTCCCACCAAGGACTGCCCGGGCATACGGGATACGGGAGTGTGCCCGCGCCGTTTCCAGAGGATCGTGCAGGCGAACATTTTGGACTGGAACTGCCGGAGGATCCCCTCCCGGACTGGTATGAATTTCCGGACTGGTATGAATTTAGGGCCGGGCACGAAATCCCTGCCGTTGAAGCAACCGACCCGGACTGGTCCTCGGCGATGGGAACCACGCTGGTAGGGCGCCTTCTCCAACCGGTCTGATCGACTAATCAACTGACGGTCCCTACCTCACCATGCGTGCGTCGACGATCTTTGGAGCCCCGGGGTCCCTCTGTTCCGTACCGTCGAAATCGAAGCCGTTGCGGCGATAGAACGCCACCGCACGGGGATTGTCTTTCGCGACCCACAGCATGGCCCCACCATCGCCCACGGTCGCATCCATCAAGGCCTGTCCCACCCCGGTGCCGTGGTGCTCCGCCAACACGTAAAGGCTGTAGAGCTGCCGGTCGCGGGGGAGTTGCTGGCCCTTCGCGTCGAGGCTGGGACCAGCGAACGCGAAGCCGATGATCTGTCCTCTGCTCTCCGCGATTCTGATAGTCCATTCCACGCGGGGGTTCCCGAGGACCCTGTTCCACATCTGGTGTCGGCTCCGGACATGCTCCTCGGTGAAGAAGTCCTCAGGAAGTAAGCGTGAGTAGGTCTCCCGCCACGTGGCCACGTGCAGATCAGCGATCTCAAGTGCCTCGGGCGGCGCGGGTTCGCGCAAAGTGAAGGGCATCACGACATCCTGCCAGAATTTCCGCTCCTGAATGTTTTTAGTGGCCGATGTAAGAAAAAACCCGTCGCAGGACACTTAGTCTTCAGGAAGAAGTCATCCGATGTCCGGGGGAAGCACCATGTTGGCTGCCAAAGAGCAAGCGTTTATTGACCTGCACACGCAACATTCAGTGCGGGTCTACCGCTACATTGCCTGCCGGATCAGCGACCGGCACCGCGCCGAGGAACTGGCTGCGGATGTCTTCAGGATTGCCTGGGAAAAGCAGCTGCCGGAACCACCCGGTATTGGCTGGCTGCTGGCGACCGCCCGGAACGTGATCGGCAACGAATACAAGGGCCGCCGTCGCCGCCAGGAACTGGTCGACCGGCTGGAAGAGGAGGCCCGCAGCCAGGTTCCAGGGCCGGACACTGAACAACGCGCCGCCGTAGCGGACGTTCTAGCGCGGTTGAGGGAGCGGGATCGCGAGGTCCTCATGCTCAGCTACTGGGACGAACTGAGCACCGCTGAACTGTCCCAGGCGCTGGGATGTTCTCCGTCCGCCGCTGCAGTCCGACTGCACCGGGCACGCCGGGCCTTCGCGAAGGCCGCGCCCACCCATCTCATGACCGAACGGAAGGACTAGCCATGGACCGCATCGAACAGCTCATGAAGGACGCCAAGCCGCGTGTCGGTGCACCGGGCGTGGCGCCGGGGAGCGATGCTGCCCGCTCTGCCGTCTTTTCTACGGATCCCAACATTGTCCAACTGGCCGGGCGCACACCCGCAGGGCGGACACCGGCACGACGCAAAACCGTCCGGGCCGCGGCGGCAACCGTGCTGGCCGCTGCTGCTGTAGTGGCCGCAGTGGTGATCGGAGGGAACCTGATGCCGCAATCGGCGCCCGGCCCTGCCCAGACCGGGGTCCCAACGGTGACCGCCTCCGCAAGCCCCGCATCGAGTCCTGCCGGCCCCTCACCAAGTTCGGCCACCCCGACGGCGCCCACGTCCACAGCCGCTCCCGCTCCAACGAGCGCCGCAGCTTTGAGCACCGGCGGCGTCGCGTGCACGCTGTCCAATATCGACCAGCAGCGCAATGACCAGACGCGTGCCATCGCGGCGATCCCCGCCGCCGAGCAGGCTTATTACACCGTGCTGGGCTGTGCTGACGGTTGGCTCGCCTACTCCATTTCCGATGATGGCGTCCGGGCGCTCAAGCTCGACGGCGGCAACGCGTGGTACAAGATTGCCAAGCTGCAAAACGGCCGTTTCCTCTGTGACGTTCGGCAGGAGTGGGCCTACGTCTTCAACTGGGAGTTCCAGGCGACGAACAACCAGGGACTCACCGCGCAGCAGGCCATGGACAAGGAATTCGCGGCCAAGGGAATTCCGGTCAAACTGCGGCCGAAGCTGGTCGGCGAGGGCCCGGCGGCCGGGTAACTTCGGTGCCGGCGGCTATTAGGCTGGAATACATGAACCTCACACCTGTGACCCTCTGCTTCCTGCTCCGCGACACGGCGGGCGGCGCGGAGGTGCTGCTGGGCCTGAAAAGGACCGGGTTGGGCGTCGGCAAGATCGTCGGCGTCGGCGGCCACGTCGAACCGGGGGAGAGCGACGCCGAGGCCGTGGTCCGCGAGGTCTGGGAAGAGGTCGGTGTCGTGGTGCTCCAGGAGGACCTGGTCCACGCCGGCAACGTCGAGTTCATCTTTCCCGCCCGGCCGGCATGGAACATGGCCTGCCGGCTCTTCACCACCCGGCGCTGGAACGGCGAACCCGCCGAAAGCGTGGAAATAACGCCCGAATGGTTCGGCGTCGGGGAGCTTCCGTTGCACCGCATGTGGCAGGATGCCGGGCACTGGCTACCACCGGCGCTGGCCGGCGAAACCATCGACGTCGTCGTGGTCCTCAACGAGGACAACGAAACGGTGGCGTCGATCCGCTACCCCTCCACGCAGAGGACCGCGCAAGGCTGAGGCCCGGCGCCCGCGACGAATATTTCCGCGACTCGAAACTCGGTGCGGGGAATGCCGCGGCTGGGCCGGTAGCCTAGGCTTCGAACATTGCTCAGCGGCGATCCAGGCACTTCCTTCGCTCGCCGGCAAGCGGCACACGGACCACATTGGGGGCAAGGCATGGATTCAAGCAAGCACGACCTTACGGGCGGGGAGTCCTACGACGACGAACAGCCGGCCGTAAACGGTACACGCCGACGCTGGCCGCTGGCGGCTGCCGTCGTTATCGTCGCGCTGGCGGCCGTTGCCGGGGGCGTCGCCGTCGCCGGCAATATGCGGCCCGCCGACCCGGCCCCCGCTGCGGCCTCGACGGCGGCAGTATCCACGCCGACCGAATCCGCTACCGTCACGACGGAACCGTCGCCCACCGCCACGGCGTCGGAATCCGCGACGCCGTCGGCAACCACAGCGCCCGCAACGGACGGGACGGTCAGCGGAGTCACCAACGGGCGTTACGTCAGCGCTTCGGCCGGGGTCTCGTTCACCTTGCCTGACCGTTGGACGGTAGAGGAATCCACGGACCGGCCCGCCGAGTTCCCGGGGACCAAAATCATCGTCTTCAACGAAGCCAGGATGCAGGTGGCCGAGCTTTACCACGGCGCCACTGGTGCAGTCGGCGGCGCCTGCGGTCCGGGTCCGTACAAGATGACGGAACTCGACACAGCGCCGGCCCTGGACACGCCGTGGGCCCAGGCCAGTGGAGTGCGGTTTTCCTACCGCGTCCTGGATATGCGGGCGGACGGCGGCGCCTTCGACTACCAGGTTGGACTGGTCGACAATGTGACCGGGCAAGTGAAGGACAGCTGCAAGATGTTCTCCTTCGTGTCCGGTGCGCCCAAGGGCACCCTGTCCTTTGCCGACCGCACCTTCCAAAGCCAGAGGAACGATGACCCCATCTTCAACTCGCTGGCGGAGGCCAAGGACTTTATGCGGAGCCCGGAGTACAAGAAGCTCAAGGCCATGATCCTCAGCCTGAGGATGCAGGGCTAGCCATAAAAAGCGCGGGCCGTCCACCTGCAGGAGGTGGGCGGCCCGCGCTTTTTTGTTGCTCGCACTGGCTAAGTCATGCTGTCTACGGCACGTGGCGTTCCTCGACACCGTTGTATTCGCTCAGCGGGCGGATCAGCGAGTTCGAGTCCAGCTGCTCCATGATGTGCGCGGTCCAGCCGGTGATCCGGCTGGCGACGAACAGCGGAGTGAAGGTGGGGGTGTCGAATCCCATCAGGTGGTACGTCGGTCCGGCCGGGTAGTCGAGGTTCGGCTTGATCGCCTTCGCCTCGTCCATCGCGGCCTCGAGTCCGTTGTAGAGCCCCAGCAGCTCCGGACGGCCGTAGTGCGCGATCATCTTGTCCAGGGCCGCCTTCATGGTGGGAACCCGGGAGTCGCCGTGCTTGTACACACGGTGGCCGAAGCCCATGACCTTCTTCTTGTGCGCCAGGGCATCTTCCATCCAGGCCTTCGCCCGGACCGCAGCCTCGTCGAGCGACTCCTCCTGCCGGATGCCGATCTCGTCGAAGGTGTGCATGACCGCCTCGTTCGCGCCGCCGTGCAGCGGCCCCTTCAGCGCCCCGATGGCGCCGGTCACGGCCGAGTGCAGGTCCGAGAGCGTGGAGGTGATTACCCGCGCCGTGAAGGTCGAGGCGTTGAAGGAGTGCTCGGCGTACAGGATCATCGAGACATTGAAGGCCTCCACTACTTCCTGGACCGGCTCCTCGCCGAAGGACATCCATAGGAAGTTGGCGGAATAGCCCAGGTCGTCACGGGGCTCCACCGCTGCCTGCCCGTGGCGACGGCGCTGGTCGTAGGCCACCACCGCCGGCATGGCGGCGAAGAGGTCCACGGCCTTGGCCATGTTGGCCTCCCGCGAGGAGTCCTCGGCGAGCGGGTGCCGGGCGCCCATCACCGACGCCGCGGTGCGGCAGACGTCCATGGGGTGCGAGGTGATCGGCAGCGCGTCGATGACCTGCTTGACGACCGGATCCAGGGCACGTCCCGCGCGCTCGGCGGCGGTGAACTCCGCCAGCTGCTCCGGCGTCGGCAGCTCGCCGTTCCAGAGCAGGTAGGCCACTTCCTCGAAACTGCACTTGGCGGCCAGCTCCTGGACGGGGTAGCCGCGGTAGAGCAGGGAATTGGTGTCCGGGTTGACCTTGGACACCGCGGTGTAGTCCACCACGACGCCGGCAAGGCCCTTTTTGATCTCATTTTCAGCCATGCTGAAACTCCTTTGTTCCTAACGCCTGTTGACCGGCCGGGGCCGGCAGTCCGGTGGGGGTGTCAGATGCCGGGGATCTGGAAATTGAAGACCCCGGTGTCAAAGCGGTTGTACGCCTCGTAGTCGACGAGGTCGTAGAGACGCGCACGGGTCAGCATGCTCGAAACCTGTGCCTCCTGGGTGCCGTCGGATTTGATCGATTCCAGAGTACGCTCAGCAGCGCCCATGGCACTACGGAGCAGCGTTACCGGGTAGATGACCATGTTGACGCCGACGCCGGCCAGCTCGTCGACCGTGAACAGCGCGCTCTTGCCGAACTCGGTCATGTTGGCCAGAATCGGCACGTCGACGGCGTCGCGGATGGCCTGGAACTCGCTGAGGTCCTTCATGGCTTCCGGGAAGATCGCGTCAGCGCCGGCTTCCACGAGGGCCTTGGCCCGCTGCTGCGCCGCCTCGAGCCCATCGGTGGCCCGGATGTCGGTCCGGGCCATGATCAGGAAGTTGGGATCCCGCCGGGCGTCGGCCGCGGCCCGGATCCGCTTGGTCGCGGTGTCGAGGTCCACAACGTTCTTGCCGTCGAGGTGGCCGCAGCGCTTCGGGTTGAACTGGTCCTCGATGTGGCAGCCGGCCAGGCCCGCGTTCTCGAGCTCCTGGATGGTGCGTGCGACGTTCATCGGCTCGCCGAAACCGGTATCGGCGTCGACGATCGAGGGCAGGTCCGTCATCCGGGCGATCTGCCCGGCCCGGGTGGCCACCTCGGTGAGCGTGGTCAAGCCGATGTCCGGCAGGCCGAGGTCATTGGCGAGGACGGCGCCGGAGATGTACACCCCGGCGAATCCCTTTTCCTCGATCAGCCGGGCCGAGAGCGGGTTGAACGCACCCGGGAACTGCTGGATTGTCCCGGAAGCAAGCAGCTCCCGGAACCGGATCCGCTTCTGCTCCGGCGTGGTCTTCGAATACAGCATTAGAAGAGTCCCTTCGGGGCGGCTGCCAGGTCGATCACGCCGTCGGCTGCCTTGATGTTGAGCTGGTCGAGCTCGCCGGCGGCGAGTTCGGGAAGCCGCGCGGCGGCGGCCAGGAAGCGCTCGATCTCGTCCTCGGCCACGAGGCCGGCGGCGAGGGTGCGGAACTTGTTGACGTACTGCTCGCGGGCGAACGGCCGGGCGCCCAGCGGGTGCGCGTCGGCGACGGCGATCTGGTCGGTGATGACGGTGCCGTCCTTGAGCGTGATCTCCACGGAGCCGCCGAAGGCCTTCTCCGCGATGTCCAGCGAGTGGTAGCGGCGGGTCCATTCCGGATCCTCGACCGTGGTCACCTTGTGCCACAGCTCCACCGTGTCCGGGCGGCCTGCGCGCTCCGGGGCGTAGGAATCGACGTGGTGCCAGGCCCCGTCCTGCAGGGCCACCGTGAAGATGTACGGAATGGAGTGGTCCAGGGTTTCCCGGCTTGCCGTGGGGCTGTACTTCTGCGGGTCGTTGGCGCCGGAACCGATCACGTAGTGCGTGTGGTGGCTGGTCTTGATCAGCACGGACTCGACGTTGGCCGGGTCGGTGACCTCGGGGTGCTCGCCGTGCAGCTTGCGGGCCAGGTCAATCCACGCCTGTGCCTGGTACTCGGCGGAGTGTTCCTTGGTGTAGGTGTCCATGATGGCGCGCTTGGCTTCGCCGTCCTCGGGCAGCGGCACCGTGTAGTTGGCGTCGGGGCCATCGAGCATCCAGGCGATGACGCCGTCTTCACCTTCGTAGATCGGCACCGGGGAGGTCTGGCCGCGCATGGCACGGTCGGCGGATTCAACAGCCATCTTGCCGGCAAACGCGGGGGCGTGGGCCTTCCAGGTGGAGATCTCGCCCTTGCGGGACTGGCGGGTGGCGGTGGTGGTGTGCAGCGCCTGGCCGATGGACTGGAAGATGGTCTCGACGTCGAGGCCCAGCAGGGTGCCGATGCCGGCGGCGGCGGAGGGGCCCAGGTGCGCTACGTGGTCGATCTTGTGCTTGTGCAGGCAGATGGCCTTGACCAGGTTGACCTGGATCTCGTAGCCGGTGGCGATGCCGCGGATCAGGTCCTTGCCGCTGGAACCGACGTGCTGGGCGACGGCGAGGATCGGCGGGATGTTGTCGCCCGGGTGGGAGTAGTCCGCGGCCAGGAACGTGTCGTGGTAGTCGAGTTCGCGGACGGCGACGCCGTTGGCCCAGGCCGCCCATTCCGGAGCCACGCGCTCCTCGATGCCGAACACCTTCGAGCCCTTGCCGCCGGTGCTGGGACCGTGGGTGAGTGCCTGGGCGCGGGCGGCGACGATCGGGGCGCGGTTCAGGGAAGCGATGGCCACCGAAGCATTGTCGATGACGCGGTTGATCACCATGTCGGTGACCTCGTCGGAGACGGCGACGGGATCCGCGGCGACCTTGGCGATCTTGTAGGCGAGCTGGTCCTCGCGGGCCAGGTTTTCCTCGCTCTTGTAAACGCGGACGTGGTGTTCCTTAACCATGGTGCTCCTTCTAGTGAGGTACGTGGGTGGCTTTGACGTGGGAAAGGCTTCGGTGCAGATGCAGCGTGGTGGCGGCCTCGGCGAGCCGCGGGTTGCCGGCGGCGATGGCTTCGGCAATGGTGGCGTGCTCGGCGGCCGCTGCGGTGAGGCGCTCGGCGTCGTCGGCCGCCAGCCGGCGCACCCGGACCAGGTGAACGCGCAGGCTGCGCATGGCCTGGACCAGGTAGGAGTTGGAAATAGCGGCGTCGATGGCCGCGTCGAGCCGCCCGACCAGGCTGTAGTAGTCATGGCGTGCGGGGTCTGTGCCATTGATCAGCTCCGGCGCTCGCAGGAGCTCGCGACGCAGTTGCTCGAATGTCGCCGCATCGCCGCGCTCGGCGGCCAGCGCCGCGGCCCTGCCTTCGAGGGTTTCGCGCAGTTCGAAGAGTTCGTCAATGTCCTCGAGGGAAATGTCGGTAACGACGACGCCGCGGCCGCCCGCCGTCGTCGTCAGCCCTTCCGCGCTGAGCCGGCTGAGGGCCTCGCGCAGCGGGGTCCGCGAGATGCCGAGCCGCTCGGACTGTTCGACTTCGGCGAGGACTGTTCCCGGCAGGAGACGCCACTCGATGATGTCGTCGCGCAGGGCGGCGTAGGCCTTGTCACTGGCGCGCATGATGGTCTCCTTCCTCGGCTGACCCGTCCAGTGTATACACAATCGGCAGAATAGCCCACACTTTCCGGCCCTAATCAGCAAAAAGAGCCAGATCCAAGTGTCCGCTGTATACACAGCCCTTGTGGAAGGACCCCAGCAGGGCTACCATGAGCTGCATCACAACGTCGTGGACGGGATTACTTCATGGTCACCAAGAGCTACCGGGACAGTTACCAGCGCAGCGTTGAGCAGCCGGAGGACTTCTGGCTTGAGGCCGCCGGGAAGATCGACTGGAGCACGCCGCCGGGCCGGGCCCTCGACTCCAGCCGCGCGCCGCTTTACAGCTGGTTTCCCGACGGCGTGCTGAACACCTGCTACAACGCCCTGGACCGCCACGTGGCGGAGGGCCGCGGCGGCCAGGACGCCCTGATCTACGACTCCGCCATGCTGGGCACGCAGCAGCGCTTCAGCTACGCCGAGCTCACCGACCTCGTCGCTCGCTTCGCCGGGGTGCTGCGCAGCCACGGCGTCGGCAAGGGCGACCGCGTGGTGATCTACATGCCGATGATCCCGGAGGCCGCCATCGCCATGCTGGCAACCGCCCGGCTCGGCGCGATCCACTCGGTGGTCTTCGGCGGTTTCGCGCCTAAGGAACTCGCCGCCCGCATCCGGGACGCCGACCCCGCCGCCGTGGTCACCGCCTCCGGCGGAATCGAGCCCTCGCGGCGGATCGAGTACCTCCCGGCCGTCGCCGAAGCGCTGGAACTGGCCGGCGCGCCGGAGACCCCCGTGCTGGTCAAGGCACGGGAAGGCTTCACCGCGTCCGCTGCAGACCACGCCGGTTGGCTGGACTGGGACACGGCGATGGCGTCCGCCGAGCCCGCCGCCCCGGTCGAGGTCGCAGCCACGGACCCCCTCTACATCCTCTACACCTCGGGCACCACCGGGTCACCCAAGGGCGTGGTGCGGGACAACGGGGGCCACGCCGTCGCCCTGAGCTGGACGCTGGAGGATATCTACGACGTCGGCCCCGGCGACGTCATGTGGACTGCCTCCGACGTCGGCTGGGTGGTGGGGCACTCGTATATTGTTTACGGGCCGCTGCTGGCCGGCGCCACCACCGTGATCTATGAAGGCAAGCCGGTGGGCACCCCGGACGCGGGCGCGTTCTGGCGGGTCATCCAGGACCACAAGGTCAACGTGCTGTTTACCGCCCCTACCGCGTTGCGGGCCATCCGGAAGGCCGACCCCGAGGCGAAGCTGCTCGAACAATACGACATCTCCAGCCTGCGCACCCTGTTTGCGGCGGGCGAGCGGCTGGACACGGACACGTTCCACTGGGCGTCGCGCGTCCTCGGCGTGCCCGTGGTGGACCACTGGTGGCAGACCGAGACCGGCTGGGCCATCTGCGCCAACCCGCGCGGCCTGGACGGGCTGCCGATCAAGGCCGGTTCGCCCAGCGTTCCGATGCCCGGCTTCAGGCTGCGGATCCTGGACGGCGCGGGCGACGAGGTGGAACCCGGCACCGAGGGGAACATCGTCCTGGGACTGCCCCTGCCGCCGGGCACGCTGACCACGCTCTGGCGCAACGACGAACGCTACATCTCCTCCTACCTGCAGGCCTTCGAGGGCTGCTACGCCACCGGCGACTCCGGTTACCAGGACGAGGACGGCTACCTCTTCGTGATGGGCCGGACCGACGACATCATCAACGTCGCCGGGCACAGGCTCTCCACCGGCGCCATGGAACAGGTGATCGGCCAGCACCCGGCCGTTGCCGAATGCGCTGTGATCGGACTCGCGGACCCCCTCAAGGGCCAACGCCCCAGCGGCTACGTGGTCCTCAAATCGGGGGTGGACGTGCCGGAGGAGATCCTGGTCAAGGACCTGATCGCCCTGGTCCGGCGCGACATTGGCGCCGTGGCGGATTTCAAGCACGTCACGGTCGTGGAGGCCCTGCCGAAGACCCGCTCCGGAAAGATCCTGCGCAAGACCATGCGCCAAATCGCCGACGGCGACGACTATGTGGTGCCCTCCACGATCGAGGACGCCGGCGTGATCGACCAGCTCCTGGAGACGCTGCGGCCCGGCGCCGTGGGCACCCGCCCGTCAACGGCGTCCTAGTCCGCCAGTTGGGTGAGCTGGCGCCGCGGGGGAGAGGCATGGGGCCAGGTGTAGGGCTACGACGCCGGCCGGCTCCAGCGGTACTCGTTCTCCGGCCGGCCGGGGGCGCCGTAGCGTGCGGTGCGTGACACCGTACCGGCGTCCGCGAGGTACTCGAGGTAGCGGCGGGCCGTGACGCGGGACATGCCCAGTGCTTCCATCACCTCGCTGGCCGACACCGCACCGGCCTGCAGCTTCATGAAGTCCTGCACGGAATCCAGTGTCGAGGCGGACAGGCCCTTGGGCAGCGGCAGTTCGGAGGGCGCCCGCAGGCTGGCGAAGGCCTGGTCCACGTCACTCTGGGACGCCCCGGCGCCGGTACCGCCCGGGCCGGGGGAGGCCAGCTGTTCACGGAACTGCCGGTAGCTGCTCAGCTTGTCCGCGAACGTGGCGTAGGTGAACGGCTTGATCAGGTACTGCACGACGCCGGTTGCCACGGCGCTGCGGACGATGTTCAGCTCCCGCACCGCCGTGATCGCGATGATGTCCGCAAAGAGGCCGGCGGCACGCATCCGGCGGGCGATGTCCAGCCCGTGCAGGTCCGGCAGGTTCATGTCCAGCAAGACCAGTTCCACGGGCTGCCCGGCGGCTGACAGGTCCGTCATCAGGCGCAGGGCGGACTGCCCGTCCGGGGCAGACCCGGCCAGGGTGAAGCCCTCGAGCCGGCCGATGTAGGCGGCGTGGGCGGCCGCGGCGATCGGCTCGTCCTCGACGACGAGTACGCGGATATCGCTCATTGCTGTTCCTCTGCTGTCCCGGCTGGTTCTTCCCTGGCGCCGTCCGTGGCGCCTCTCGCCGCGCCTGCCGCTGCAGCCGGTGCCGTCGGCAGGGTGACACGGAACAGTGCCCCGGCCGGGCTGGTGATTGTCATGCTACCGCCCAGGCGCTGCACGGCCTGGCGGACCAGGGCCAGCCCGAGGCCGCGCCCGAAGGGACCCGGAGCCTTGGTGCTGAAGCCGTGCCGGAAAACATCCTCCACGGCGTCCGGATCGATGCCGGGGCCGCTGTCCTCCACCGTGATCTCCAGGGCTCCGCCCGCCGAGGAGACACTCAGCTCCACGAGGCGCGGCGGTGGCGCATCGGCCGCGGCGTCGATCGCGTTGTCGAGCAGGTTGCCGAGGATGGCAACGAGATCCTGGACGGCCAGTCCGGTGACCGCCGTGGAGCCGTCGGTGGTGAGGATGAGTTCGACGCCGCGTTCGTGCGCCTCGGCGGCCTTGCCCATGACCAGGGCGCCGAGCACCGGCTCCTCGAGGGAGCTGACCAGGTCATCGGTCAGCCGCTGGCTCAGCTCCAGGTCGTTGGTGGCGAAATCCAGTGCCTCGTTGCCGCGGCCCAGTTCCATCAGGGACACGATGGTGTGCAGCCGGTTGGCGTGTTCGTGGGTCTGGGCGCGGAGGGCGTCGGAGAGCGTCCGCATGGTCTCCAACTCGCTGCCGAGCGACTCGATTTCGGTGCGGTCCCGGATGGTGGCCACCGTGCCGTAGACGGGGGTACCGGAGGCCGCCGGCCGCTGCCGGGCCGCGGGGGAGCGGGGCCCGACCGCGGGGCCCTGGTTCACCACCAGGACACGCGGGCCGGTCAGGTGGATTTCGTCCTGGGCGGTCCGGCCGGATTCGAAGAGTTCCTTGAGGCTGGGGGCCAGCGGCAGTTCCGCCAGCGACGGCGCGTCCGGTCCGCGGCCGCCGGAGGACCCGCCGTCGACGGCGCGGGGCGGCACCCCGAGCAGCGCGGCCGCCTGGTCGTTGTACATCACCACCTTGCCCTTCGGGTCAATCAGGATCACCCCCTCGCGGACCGAGTGGAGCACCGACTCGTAATAGGCGAACAGCTGCGCCAGCTGCTCCGGGCCCCAGCCGCGGGTAACCCGGCGGAGGTAGCGGCCCAGCAGCCAGGAGGCCACCGAACCGCCGGCCAGCAGAGCCACTGCGATCGCGAGCAGCGCCGGCAGGCGGCCGGAAAACGCGACATCCACCGTCCCCACCGTCACGCCCGCCGCCACCAGGGCCCGGACCTTGCCGTCGGCGTCCTTGACCGGGGCGATCGTCCGCACGGACGGTCCGAGCGTGCCGGCCATGATCTCGGTGAAGACCTCGCCGCGCAGGGCCGCGTCGATCGAGCCGATGTAGGGCTTGCCCAGCTCCTCGTTGCGGGGATGGGTCCACCGGGTCCGGTCCGGCGCCATGATCGTGATGAAGTCCGCGCGGGCGTCCCGCATCACCTCCAGGGCGTAGGGCTGGAGCCTCGCCGAGGGATTGGGGGCGCTCGCCGCCTGCAGCACCAGGGGGTTGTCTGCCACCGCGGTGGCGATCCCGGCCATCCGCCGGCCGGCTTCCTCGTAGGCGTGGTCGCGGGCGTCGACGAAGGTGGCCGTGCCGACGACGGCGGTCAGGGCCAGCATGAACAGCAAGTGGGCCACAAACAGCCTGCGGGCGATGCTCCAGTGATGGATCAACTGCACCTTCCATGACCAATATGAACGCAACGGTGATGCGCGTCACTTCATCCCCAATGATGGAGAAACACGCAGAACGGACGTGATGCGCACCCCAAGCCGCATCGAAGTCCAGCCTATACAAGGAGAACACCATGGCCTCTCAACGAGGAGAGTCAGCGGCAACCGCCGCGGCGCCGGTCAAAAAGCGCAAGGGGCTGGACAAGTCCCACTACCTGTACATCGCAGTCATTGTCGCCGTGGTCCTCGGCGCCCTGGTCGGCCTGATCTTCCCCGAGGTCGGCAAGTCCCTCAAGCCGCTCGGCGACGGCTTCATCAAGCTCATCAAGATGATGATCGCCCCCGTCATCTTCTGCACCATCGTGCTGGGCATCGGCTCGATCGCCAAGGCCGCCACGGTCGGCAAGGTCGGCGGCCTGGCCCTCGGCTACTTCATCGTCATGTCGACCTTCGCGCTGGCCATCGGCCTCGTCGTCGGCAACCTGATCCACCCGGGTGAGGGCCTCAAGCTCGCCCCGTACGATCCCAACAAGAAGGCCGCCACGGACAGCACCGTCGACTTCCTGCTCGGCATCATCCCGGGCGACATCCCCGTGCTGCCCACCCTGCTCGCCGCTATCCTGGTCGGCTTCGCGCTGCAGAAGATGGGCCCGCAGGGCACCCCGATCCTGAAGGCCATCGGCCACGGCCAGGCCCTCGTGTTCCGCATCCTGATCATGGTCATGTGGCTCGCCCCGGTCGGCGCATTCGGTGCGATCGCCGCCGTCGTCGGCGCCACCGGCGTGCAGGCCATCATCAGCATGGCCACCCTCATGGTCGCCTTCTACATCACCTGCGCGGTGTTCATCGTCGTGATCCTGGGCGGCCTGCTCCAGGTCGTCTCGGGTGTCAACATCTTCCGCCTGATGCGTTACCTCGGCCGCGAATACCTGCTGATCTTCTCCACGTCCTCCTCCGAAGCGGCCCTGCCCCGCCTGATCGCGAAGATGGAACACCTCGGTGTCTCCAAGCCCGTCGTCGGCGTCACGGTCCCCACCGGCTACTCCTTCAACCTCGACGGCACGGCCATCTACCTGACCATGGCCTCCCTGTTCGTCGCCAACGCGATGGGCACCCCGCTGGACCTGGGCGCCCAGATCTCGCTGCTGATCTTCATGATCATCGCCTCCAAGGGCGCCGCCGGCGTCACCGGCGCCGGCCTCGCCACCCTGGCAGCGGGCCTGCAGGCCCACCGTCCGGAACTGCTTGGCGGCGTGGGCATGATTGTCGGCATCGACCGCTTCATGTCCGAGGCCCGCGCGCTGACCAACTTCACCGGCAACGCCGTGGCGACCGTCCTGATCGGCACCTGGGTCAAGGAGATCAACGGCGGACAGGTCGAGCGTGTCCTCTCCGGCGCCGAGCCCTTCGACGAGCAGACCATGATCGCCGGCCACACTGGGCACGTGGCCGCCGACCAGCCGGCCGGCCAGGCCGCGCAGCCGGTGCCGGTCAACGCCTGAGCACCAGCCCGAACGCACTGAAATCGCCCGGACGCGCACCCCGCGTCCGGGCGGTTTCGTTTGCGGCGGGGTCCCGGTGCCAGGCAACCCTCGACCTCTACCAGAGGGTCAAGGCGCGCGGAACGGCGGTTGTCAAGGTCCGTCGAATACCGTGTCGGGGGCTGTAACCTTGGGAGGAATAACGATCCTTGCCGGGCGGCCGCAAGCAAGATGAGGCCGCAACATGAGCCAGTCAGCACAACAAGCAGCCGGCAGGGTCAGGCACGAAAATCACCGTCATCGAAAGTGTGGATAGATACGTGAGCAGCGAACAGGGTTCAGCCACTCTGGAAGGCACCGGACTCGACCTGGAAGACGCCATCATGGGCCCCACCGGGCGCCCCCAACGCGACTTTCCGGAGCCCGCGCCGCTGTCATCCCACGGCCCGGCCCGGGTCATCGCCATGGTCAACCAGAAGGGCGGCGTGGGCAAAACCACGTCCACCATCAACCTGGCCGCTGCCCTGGCCGAATACGGCCGCCGCGTACTGCTGGTCGACTTCGACCCGCAGGGCGCCCTCTCTGCCGGCCTTGGCACCAATCCGCACGAGCTGGACCTCACGGTCTACAACGTGCTGATGGACCGCAAGGTCGACATCCGCGACGCCATCCAGAAGACCGGCGTCGAAAATGTGGACCTGCTGCCGGCCAACATCGACCTCTCCGCCGCGGAAGTCCAGCTGGTGAACGAGGTCGCCCGTGAACAGGTCCTGGACCGGGCCCTGAAAAAGGTCGAAGACGACTACGACGTTGTCCTGATCGACTGCCAGCCCTCGCTCGGGCTGCTCACGGTCAACGCGCTGACCGCGGCCCACGGCGTCATCATCCCGCTGATCTGTGAATTCTTCGCCCTGCGCGCCGTGGCGCTGCTGGTCGAGACGATCGACAAGGTCCAGGACCGGCTGAACCCCCGCCTGCAGGTCGACGGCGTCCTCGCCACCATGTACGACTCCCGCACCCTGCACGGCCGCGAGGTCATCGCCCGGCTCGTGGAGGCCTTCGGGGACAAGGTCTTCGAGACCGTGATCAAGCGCTCCATCAAGTTCGCCGACGCCACCGTGGCTGCCGAGCCGATTACCAGCTACGCCGGCAACCACGCCGGTGCCGACGCCTACCGCCGCCTGGCCAAAGAGCTGATTTCGCGCGGCGGCGCGCCCTAACCAGGGCTATGGCGGCGACGGGAACCGCGACGGCAGAGCTGTCGCCGCCCGGGAAGAAGCCCGGATTCGAGGTCCGGCTGGCCAACTTCACCGGCCCTTTCGACCTGCTGCTGGGCCTGATCTCCAAGCACCAGCTGGACATCACCGAGGTGGCGTTGGCCACGGTCACCGACGAGTTCATCAAATACATCAAGGGGCTGCAACGGCTGGGGGAGGACTGGGCCCTGGACGAGGCCAGCGAATTCCTGGTCATCGCCGCCACCTTGCTGGACCTCAAGGCGGCCAGGCTGCTGCCCGCCGGCGAGGTCGAGGACGACGAGGACATCGCGCTGCTCGAAGCCCGCGACCTGCTCTTCGCCCGGTTGCTCCAGTACAAGGCCTTCAAGCAGGTTGCCGGACTGATCGGCTCGACGCTGGAGCTGGAGGGCCGGCGCTACCCGCGGCAGGTCGCCCTGGAGGGCCAGTTCGCCGCCCTCCTGCCCGAGCTGGTCTGGAAGCACACCCCGCAGCAGTTCGCGGCTCTGGCCGAAGCGGCCCTGAAGCCCAAGGAAGCAGCCCCCACCGAGGTGGGCCTCGCCCACCTGCATGGCACGCCGGTAAGCGTGAAGGAGCAGGCCGAAATCATCGGCCACCGCCTGCGTCTTGGCAAGGCACTCACCTTCCGGGCCCTGATCGCCGACGCCGAGTCCACCCTCGTAGTGGTGGCCCGGTTCCTCGCGCTGCTGGAAATGTTCCGGGACAAGGCAGTGGGCTTCGACCAACTGCTTCCCCTCGGCGAGCTGTCCGTGCACTGGACCGCCGACGACCCGGACTGGAGCAGCGACAAGCTGAGCGAAGAATACGAGGAGCAGCCGTGACCGAAGCACCCACCTCTGCCACAGCCGGCGGGGCCCCGTCAGGCGCGGCCGGATCCGACGCCGGCGACTCCCGGGTTCCGGACGTTTCCGGACTGCCCGGCGGCGCCCGTGCCGCGCTGGAGGCCGTGCTCATGGTGGTCGACGAACCGGCCACGGCCACGGAGCTGGCCGCCGGCCTGAACCTGACGGTCGACGTCGTCGAGGGCCTGCTCGGGGAACTGCAACGGGAGTATAACGGCTATACTGGTAATGCCCCGGATGCGGACGACGCCAGCACTGCGATTAATCGTGCTGGTTTCGGTGCCGCCCCCCGGGGTTTTGAATTGCGGAATATCGCCGGAGGCTGGCGGATCTATTCCCGCGCTGAGTTCGCCGACGTCGTAGGCGGATTCGTGCTGGAAGGACAGACAGCCAGGCTGACGCAGGCGGCGCTCGAAACGCTCGCCGTCATCGCCTACCGCCAGCCCGTTTCCAGGGCGCGGGTGTCTGCAATTCGAGGGGTCAATGTTGACTCCGTCGTGCGGACGCTGACCCAGCGCGGACTGATCGAGGATTCGGGAACCGATCCTGAGTCCGGGGCCATCCTGTACCGCACGACGTCGTATTTCCTCGAACGTATGGGAATCGGCTCGGTGGCTGAGTTGCCTCAGCTTTCGCCCCATCTTCCAGGGCTTGAAGGCATAGCAGAGTTTTACGACGCAGGAAGAATGTAGGCAGGAATGCTGCCTGCGTAACGAGTATCCACCAGGGCAGAACCATTTGCCCGGCCGGTGGGGGCTGCCGTGAGGCAGCCGCCGCGGGCCAACAAACGAAGGACGGGTCATGACACAGGCGGGACGCCAGGGTTCACCACGTAACGGTTCGGGACGCACCAGCGCCGGACATCAATCAGCACGCACCCAGGGTGCGGGCGGCGCCGGCCGAGGCCAGCGCGACTTCTCCAAGGGCGGCGGCGACCGCCCGTTCAAGCGGCCCAAGCCGCGCGAAGAGGCTTTCATCGATCCGGACCTGAACCCCGCGGGTTCAGCTCCGGAATCCGGGGACCGCAACGGCGCCAAGCCGGCAGCGCGTAAGCCGGCCGCCCGCAAGCCTGCGGCACGCAAGCCCGGTGCCGGCAAGGTCCCCGGTACGCCGGGCGCGCTCAAGCCCAAGCCGCGCATCGGCGCCGGAGCGGCCAAGGCCACCGGTTCCAGCGCGTTCGGCGGCGAACGCTTCGGCCAGAACCTCGGCCCGGTCCGGAAGCCGGCCCGCAAACGCGGCCCGCGCGGACCCGTGCCGCAGTCCGAACTGCACGATGCCGACGGTGTCCGTCTGCAAAAGGTCATGGCCTCCGCCGGCGTCGCCTCCCGGCGCGTCTGCGAGGAAATGATCGCCGAAGGCCGCGTCGAGGTCGACGGCCAGGTCGTCACCGAGCTCGGCATGCGCGTCGACCCCAAGGCGTCCGTGATCCACGTGGACGGCCTGCGCATCCAGCTGGACGAAAACATGGTCTACATGGTGTTCAACAAGCCCAAGGGCGTTGTCTCCACGATGGAAGACCCGGACGGCCGTCCGTGCGTCAGCGATTTCGTCCGCAACCACCACGGCGAACGCCTTTTCCACGTCGGCCGGCTCGATGTCGCCACCGAGGGGCTCCTGCTCCTGACGAACGACGGCGAACTCGCCAACCGCCTGACGCACCCCTCCTACGAGGTGCCCAAGACGTACCTCGTCCAGGTCCGCGGGCCGTTCCCGCAGGGCGTCGGCGCGCAGCTCAAGGCCGGCGTCGAACTCGAGGACGGCATTGCCTCGGTCGACTCCTTCAAGCTCGTCGACTCGACCCCGGGCCACGTGCTGATCGAGGTCGTGCTGCACTCGGGCAAGAACCGCATTGTGCGGCGCCTCTTCGACGCCGTCGGTTTCCCGGTACTGCGCCTGGTCCGCGTCAAGGTCGGTCCCATCGGCCTGGGCGACCAGCGCCAGGGCAGCATCCGCAACCTCGGCAAGCAGGAAGTCGGCCACCTGCTGGCATCCGTGGGGCTGTAAGGCATGTCCGCTTTTCGCACCCACGGCCGCGGCCACCTGAACGGGCCGGTCGTGGTCGTGGGCACCGGACTGCTGGGCACCAGCATCGGGCTGGGGCTCCGGGGCCGCGGCGTCGCCGTGTTCCTCTCCGACCCGTCGCCTACCAACCAGGCCGTCGCCGTCGACATCGGCGCAGGCCTGCCCTTGGCGCGCCTTGACGGCGAAACGCCGGAACTCGTCGTGGTCGCCGCGCCGCCGGACGTGACCTCCGACGTCGTCGCTCGCGCCCTCGCGGACTACCCGCAGGCCGTTGTGGTGGACATTGCCAGCGTCAAGGCGTCCATCCAGGCGGAGCTGCGCGAGCGCGGCGCCGACCTGGGCCGCTACGTCGGCACCCACCCGATGGCGGGCCGGGAAAAGTCCGGCCCCGTCGCCGCCCGCGGGGAACTGTTCACCTCGATGCCGTGGGTGCTCTGCCCCACGCCGGAAACCCGGCCCGAGGCCCTGCAGGCGGCGCGTGCGCTGGCCGGGGACCTGGGCGCCGTCGTCTCCGAATTCGGTGCCGAGGAACACGACGAGGCCGTGGCGCTGGTCTCGCACCTGCCCCAGGTCATGTCCTCCCTCGTAGCCAGCCGGCTGCAGGGAACCCCGCTGCACGCGCTCTCGCTGGCCGGCAACGGGCTGCGGGACGTGACCAGGATCGCCGCGAGCGACCCCACGCTCTGGGTGCAGATCCTCGGCGCCAACGCGGGCAAGGTCGTGGAGATCCTCTACGGCGTCCGCGAGGACCTGAACCGGCTGATCGGAACCCTCGAGGATCCGACCGCGCCCGGTGCCAGGCTGGACCTTGCCCAGCTGATCAGCGAAGGCAACGCCGGCCAGGCCCGGATCCCGGGCAAGCACGGCGGACCGCCGCAGGCCTACTCCTGGCTGACCGTCCTGGTGGACGACACGCCCGGCCAGATCGCCAGGCTCCTGACCGAGATCGGCGAGATCGGCGTCAACCTCGAGGACCTCCGGCTGGACCACTCCTCAGGACAGAATGTCGGCATGGTGGAACTCTCCGTGCTGCCCAACAAGCACGAGCTGCTCATCGAAGCCCTCAACGACCGTGGATGGCGGGTACTCCAGTAATGACCCAGGAACTCATTGAAACGGTGGACGTCGTCCGCCCCGGCAAGAGCCTCGTCGTCGCAATCGACGGCCCCTCCGGCTCAGGCAAATCCAGCGTCAGCAAAGAGGTGGCGCGCCGGCTCAGGCTGGCCTACCTCGACACCGGCGCCATGTACCGGGCCCTGACCTGGTTCTGCCTTGACACCGGCCTGGACCTCGCCGACGCCGAAGCCATCGAAGCCGCTGCCGAGACGCTCCAACTGGAGATCAGCACCAGCCCGCAGGAAGAGTACGTCCGGGTCGCGGGTGCCGACATCACCGAGGCCATCCGTGAACCGGGCATCTCCGCTGCGGTCAGCGCGGTCGCCACCACGCTCGGGGCACGGACCGAACTGATCCGCCGGCAGCGCGCGCTGATCGAAAAGCACCACCGCCGCATGGTGGTGGAGGGCCGGGACATCACCACCGTCGTCGCTCCCAATGCCGAGGTGCGCATGCTGCTCACCGCCAGCGAAGAGGCCCGGCTTCGCCGCCGCGGCATCCAGCTCGGCGGCAGCCAGAACGCCGAACAGCTTGCCGCGCAGGTCACGGCGCGGGACGCCAAGGACTCCACCGTGGTGAACTTCACGCAGGCCGCCGACGGCGTGGTCACGCTGGACTCCTCGGACCTGGACTTTGCCCAGACCGTTGACGCGGCCCTCGGGATCGTGCACCGGGTCGTCACCCACACGGCCATCAACCACACGGCCATCAACCACACGGCCATCAACCGTGACTGAGGGCTCAGCCGGGGCGCAGCTTCCCGGCCGCTGGTTCAAGCACGGGACCATGGCCTGGAGCCGGCCGGTCGGCTGGCTGCTGGACCATCTGGTGTACCGGACCTCCGTCCAGGGCCGCGCCAACGTCCCGGCGGCGGGGCCGGTCATCTTCGCCGGAAACCACATCAGTTTCCTGGACGGCCCGGTCATGTTCGGTGCGGCGCCGCGGCCGATGCACATCTTCGTCAAGAAGGAGATGTTCAAGGGCTTCCTGGGCCTGGTCCTGAAGGCCTCCGGCCAGTTGGCGGTGGACCGTTCGGGTGACCGGGCGGCGCTGGAACGGGCCAAGAGCGTCCTCGACGCCGGACGGTGCGTCGGGATCCTGCCCGAAGGCACGCGGGGGAGCGGAGAGGCCGCCGCTATCAACAACGGGGTGGCCTGGCTCGCGCTGAACTCGGGGGCCACCGTGATCCCGGTAGCCATCCTCGGGACCAGGATCAGCGGCGAGCACCTCAACGCGGTTCCCCGTCCCGGCCGGCGGCTGCACGTCAGCTTCGGCGGGGCCCTCACCGTCAGCCGCAGGCCCGGGGAGACCGGGCGTGCTTCAATGGACAGGGTGGGAACCGAGATCCGCGCCGCACTGGCACGGCACGTCCAGGACACAATTCAGAGCAGCGGGCAGCGCCTGCCCGACGCGGATTCACCGCAAGAACCACAGACAGCAGTAGCCGCGACGCCGGCAGATCACCACCTAAGGAAAGTGCAATGAGCGATACGACTCAAACCCCCGGCCATTTTGGCGCCGGCGAAGACGAATACACGCCCACCGGCACGGACCAGGTGGCGGAGAATCTTGCCGCCCTGGACGACGAGGAAGCCGAGCTCCGCGCGGCCTCGCTCCGCGCCGGCCTGGACGACTACGAACTGGACGAGGAAGACGCCGCCCTGCTGAGCGGGCGCTACGAGGACGAGGACTTCGACGGCCCGGTCAAGCTTGACCCCGTCCTGGCCATCATCGGCCGGCCGAACGTCGGCAAGTCCACCTTGGTCAACCGCATCCTGGGCCGCCGCGAAGCCGTCGTGGAGGACACCCCCGGCGTCACCCGTGACCGCGTTATGTACTCGGCGCACTGGAACGGCCGGAACTTCACCGTGGTTGACACCGGCGGCTGGGAGCACGACGCCCGGGGCATCCACGCCCGCGTCGCCGAGCAGGCCGAGATGGCCGTGGAGCTCGCCGACGCCGTGCTGTTCGTGGTGGACTCCGCCGTCGGCGCGACCGCCACGGACGAAGGCGTCATGAAGATGCTGCGCAAGTCCAAGAAGCCGGTCATCATGGTGGCCAACAAGGTCGACGACTTCGCCCAGGAAGCCGACTCGGCCGCGCTCTGGGGCCTCGGCTTCGGCGAGCCGTACCCGGTCTCCGCCCTGCACGGCCGCGGCGTCGCCGACCTGCTCGACCATGTCATGGACACGCTGCCGGAGTTCTCCACGATCGAAGGACTCGAGCGCAGCGGCGGCCCGCGCCGGATCGCCCTGATCGGCCGGCCGAACGTCGGCAAGTCCTCGCTGCTGAACAAGCTCGCCGGCTCCGAACGCGTCGTCGTCGACAACACCGCCGGCACCACCCGTGACCCGGTCGACGAGTTCATCGAACTCGGCGGCCGCACCTGGCGCTTCGTCGACACGGCAGGCATCCGCCGCCGCCAGCACATGGCCCAGGGCGCCGACTTCTACGCCTCGCTGCGCACCCAGAGCGCGCTCGAAAAGGCCGAGGTCGCCGTCGTGCTCCTCGCCGTGGACGAGGTGCTCAGCGAGCAGGACGTACGCATCCTGCAGCTCGCGATCGAGTCCGGCCGCGCGCTGGTGCTCGCGTTCAACAAGTGGGACCTGCTCGACGACGAACGCCGCACCTACCTGGAACGCGAAATCGAACAGGACCTCGCCCACGTGGCGTGGGCGCCGCGCGTCAACATCTCGGCCAAGACCGGCTGGCACAAGGACCGGCTGGTTCCTGCCCTGGACACCGCGCTGGAGAGCTGGGACAAGCGCATCCCCACCGGACGGCTCAACGCCTTCCTCGGCGAACTGGTGGCGGCACACCCGCACCCGGTCCGCGGCGGCAAGCAGCCCCGCATTCTCTTCGGCACCCAGGCCTCCAGCCGGCCGCCGAAGTTCGTGCTCTTCACCACCGGCTTCCTGGATCCCGGCTACCGCCGCTTCATCACCCGCCGGCTCCGCGAAACCTTCGGCTTCGAGGGCACGCCGATCGAGGTAAACATGAGGGTCCGGGAAAAGCGCGGCAAGAAGCGCTAATTCCGAACGCGCCCGCCGAGGGAAAAAGTTCCCGTGACACAAGTGAAAGTGTCACGGGCACCCTCCGGAATCGTGTAAGCTTTTGGAGGTGGTTCGGCCGGACTGCTCGGATGAAATCCATTGGATAACAACAGGACATCATCAAGAGCGGAGAACGGCGGAACCAACGGGCTGTAGCGCAGCTTGGTAGCGCACTTGACTGGGGGTCAAGGGGTCGCAGGTTCAAATCCTGTCAGCCCGACCAACAGAAAGTACCCCGCCATTCCGGCAACGGAATGGCGGGGTTTTCTGTTTCCCGGACCGGTCGACTTCGTAAAGCGGCTCCTGGAAAAGTCCTACTTCAAAAAGCGCGACGTCCGGCGGTCCGCCAGGATCTTTCCCTTCGTCTGGCAGTGCGGGCAGTACTGCAGCGCGGTGTCGGCAAAGGAGACCTCTCGCACGGTGTCTCCGCAGACCGGGCATGCTTCGCCGGCCCGGCCGTGCACCCGCATGTGGCTCCGCTTGGCGTCCTTGAGTTCGGCCGGCGGTTTCCCGCGGGCCTCGGCCAGTGCCGTGCCCAGGATTTCGTGGACGGCGTCGTACAGGCGCTCTACCGCCGCCCGGTCCAGGGCGCCGGCGATGGCGAACGGGGAGATCCTGGCCGCGTGCAGAATCTCATCGCTGTAGGCGTTCCCGATGCCGGCGATGACGCCCTGGCTGCGCAGCAGCCCCTTGATCTGCTGCTTGCCGGCCGCGAGGATCCCGGCCAGGGTCTCGACGTCGAACCCCGGGCTGAACGGATCCGGTCCGAGCGCCGCGATCCCCGGCACATCCGTCGGGCTGCGGACCAGGTAGACCGCCAGGCTCTTCTTGGTGCCGGCCTCGGTCAGGTCCAGGTCAAGTGGTCCGCCCCCGCTGGAAAATGACAGCCGCGCCGCGATATGCCCGCTGCCCATTTTCAGCACCGCGCCGGTGGGCGCGTCGGTGAACCGCACCCAGCCGGCGCGGGCAAGGTGAAAGACAAGATGCAGCCCGTCGGCCTCCAGGTCCACGAACTTGCCATGGCGGCGCACCCCCGTCACGGTCCTGCCTTCCAACGCCGAGATGGGAGGATCCGCCGTCTTCAGTACCGCAAACGAGACGATCTGGATTTTCGTGAGGACCGCACCGCGCAGGCGCGTGTCCAGGAAATCCGCGAGGGCTGCCACTTCCGGTAGCTCAGGCATGGGCAAATCCGACCGGAACGGGTGCAGGTGCTGCCATGGCCCCATCATGCCAGAGTCCTCCCGGGGTCCGGCCGGATATGCCTATACTTTCAGCGGCGGCCCGTTCGATCGGCCGCCGTCGACCTTGGTGATTGACCAGACGAAAGGCCCGCCATGAGCATCATTCCCGAAGAGCTGTCCTACACCGCGGAACACGAATGGGTCTCCGCCCCGAATGCCGACGGAGTCGTGCGTGTGGGGATCACGGATTTTGCCCAGGACGCGCTCGGGGACGTCGTCTACGCCCAGATGCCGGAGGTCGGCACTGACATCAAGGCCAACGACGTCGTGGGGGAGGTCGAGTCCACCAAGAGTGTCAGCGACATCTACGCCCCGGTCAGTGGCGAGGTAGTGGCCCGCAACGAGGCCCTGGACACCGATTCCGCCCTGATCAATTCGGATCCCTACGGCGAGGGCTGGCTGATCGAAATCAAGCTCGCAGAAGCCGACGCCGTGGAGTCGTTGCTCAGTGCATCGGAGTACGAACAACAGGTAGGCTAATGGGAAGGTCTCCGGGCCGTGTTACTGGACACAGCAGTTGTTGGAGACAGCAATTACTGGACACAGTGGCCGGCCGGGGGGACTGACTACCGGATCTGCCAGGCTTTTCCGGACGGCATGCGTTGTTTGCAGGGGGGACACCTGCAACGAATGAGGAGGACTCAATGGTTGGGCACGGACAGAACGACACCGGTGAATACGGCACGGGTGGAGTGAAAGCCTCGGAGACCACATCGATCCATCTCACTCCCGTGCGCGACGAGCCCACCCTCACCCCGAAGGTTTCGGTCGAGGAACGCACGGCCATCGAGTCGTTGCCCGCAGGGTCCGCCCTGCTGGTGGCACACAGCGGCCCCAACGCCGGCGCCCGCTTCCTGCTCGACTCGGACGTCACGACGGCGGGCCGCCACCCGGACGCCGATATCTTCCTCGACGACGTCACGGTCTCGCGCCGCCACGTTGAATTCCGCCGCACGGCGCGCAGCTTCGAGGTCGTGGACACCGGGAGCCTGAACGGCACCTACGTCAACCACGACCGTGTCGACAGTGTGGAGCTGAAGTCCGGTAACGAGGTGCAGATCGGCAAGTTCCGGCTCACCTTCTACCTCAGCCCTGCCCGTACCGCAGGCAACGTCTGATATCGGGGTAGTTGCCTGTGGCCATGGCACAAGCCGAACGGCGCGGACCCCAGGTCCTGAACATCGGGGAGGTCCTGGCTCAACTGAGCGACGACTTCCCCAACATGACCGCGTCGAAAATCCGGTTCCTTGAAGAAAAGGGACTCATCAACCCGCAGCGGACTCCCGCCGGGTACCGGCAGTACTCCGAGGGCGACGTCGAGCGTCTCCGTTTTGTGCTGGCCCTGCAGCGGGACCAGTACCTGCCACTGAAGGTGATCAAGGACTACCTCGACGCGATTGACCGCGGCGAACGCCCGGACAACCTCCCTCCCGGGGTCACGGTCTCGCCGCGGATCGTCTCGGACCAACTCGCCGCCGAACTGAACCACCGGGTACGCCTGCTCAGCGAAGAGCAGCTCCGCACCGAGTCCGGGGCCAGCGTGCCGTTGCTCGAATCCCTGCTCAGCTTCGGCCTGATCGGCCACGTCAACGGCAAATTCGATGAACATGCCCTGCAGGTTGCCCGGGCCTGCGTGCAACTGGAGGGCCACGGCCTGGAACCGCGGCACCTGCGCCCGTTCCAGGCCGCCGCCGAACGCGAATTCGGGCTGGTGGAACGGGCGGTGGCGACCCTGACCTCGCGGAAGGACGCCGCCTCTCACGCCCGCGCCGCCGAGGCCGCCCGCGAAATCAGCGAACTCTGCCTGACGCTGCACCGGGCCCTGGTCCAGGACCGCATCTCGAGGATGGACATCTGATGATTGAGGTGGAAATCGTAGGCGTACGGATTGAATTGCCGTCCAACCAACCGCTTGTGCTGCTCAAGGAGATGCACGGGGAGCGCCACGTCCCCATCTGGATCGGCACCCCGGAGGCCAGCGCCATCGCCCTGGCCCAGCAGGGTGTGGTCCCGCCGCGGCCGATGACGCACGACCTGCTGGTGGACGTTGTCGAGGCATTGGGCCACACGATCGTCAGCGTCAATATCGTGGCGGTCGAGGACAACATCTTCTACGGCCAGCTCCAGTTCGAAGACGGCACCACCGTCAGCTCGAGGGCCTCGGATGCCCTGGCCCTGGCCCTGCGGGCCAAATGCCGGATCTGGTGCGCGGACGCCGTGATGGAAGAAGCCGGTGTGCGGATCACCGAGCACGACGACGGCGAGGAGGCCCAGCCGGGGCCCGCCGTCGACGAAGAGGGCGAGCTGCGCCGCTTCCGCGAGTTCCTGGACGACGTCGAACCCGAGGATTTCGCCGGCTGAAACGGCCCTAAGCTTAAAGTCGAGGTCGAAAGTTTCGACACGCCCCGGCAATACCCCCAACGTCTTTGACCTTGGGCCCCGGCAGGCCTAACGTCGGAGGTACAAGTTCCCATTGCATACAACAGCCGCGCAAGTCACACTGGACAGAGCCGCCGGAGCCGAAACTACACGGATGATTTTCGTGCCTACTCGGTCCGACGCAGGTCCCGGACAGCGCGTCGTTGCTGCAAGTTCCCGCGGGAACTCATGACAAGGAGGATCCACGTGAGTCCGAAAGGCGAAGCAGGCGAGCTCAAGCAGACCTCGACGGCAGGCGTTGCTGTGCCCGCGAGCGGTGCCCAGGGCCTGCTCTTCACCGAGGATCTTCCCGTCCTGGACGAAGACGCGGGTTACCGCGGCCCCACCGCGTGCAAGGCGGCCGGGATCACCTACCGCCAGCTGGACTACTGGGCACGCACCGGGCTCGTCGAACCCGCCGTGCGCGGCGCCGCCGGCTCCGGGTCGCAGCGCCTCTACGGCTTCCGCGACATCCTCGTCCTCAAGGTCGTCAAGCGGCTCCTCGACACCGGCGTCTCCCTGCAGCAGATCCGCACCGCCGTCGAGCACCTCCGGGAGCGCGGGGTCGAAGACCTCGCCCAGATCACGCTGATGAGTGACGGCGCGAGCGTCTACGAGTGCACCTCGGCGGATGAAGTCATCCGGGGCCACATCGTGGCCCCGCGCTTCTTGTTGTCCTCCATCCGGGAGGCCGGACTTCGAGCCGGAACAGTACAGCTAACGCTGGCTGCGGTTGCGGACCATGCCCGCAGCCGCCAGCTCCCCGGTACCGCCGGCCCCCATCAGGTTGCCTAGCAGCGTGTCGAACAACGCCGCGGCGTTCTTGGCGGAGTCCCCGGGCCAGTGATGGACCGAGTGGGCCGCGCCCTGGATCTGCTGCCAGTTCGCCTGCTCCGGGATGTGCGGGGTGAGCAGCAGTTCGCCGAACATGGACTGCATCTCGGCCAGACGGAAGGTGTGCTCCGAGGAGCCGGTCCGCACCCGGTTGGCGACAATGCCTGCGGGGGAGAGGCCTGGCGCGAATTCCTGCCGGAACAGCTGGATGGCGCGCATGGTGCGCTCGGTGCCCGCGACGGAGAACAGTCCCGGCTCGGCGACCAGGGCGACTTTGTCGCTGGCGGACCAGGCCATCCGGGTCAGGCCGTTCAGCGAGGGCGGGCAGTCGATCAGCACTAGTTCGTACTGCCCGGCACCTGCCAGCACGGCGGAGAGTCGGCGCAGGTCGCGGCGGCCGAGGTCGGGCCGGTCGTAGATTCCGGTATAGGCCGAGCCGATGGCGACATCCAGTACGGACGCTGCTGTTCCCTTGGAAGAAGCGCTGTGCTCCACCCATCCGCTGGGGACAACGTTGTCGGCGAGGCGGGCCCGGCGCGGGGACTTGAGCATCCGGCCGATGTCGAGTTGTTCATCGGGCCGGACGCCGAGGGCGGTGCTGGCATCCGCGTGCGGGTCAAGGTCGACCACGAGGGTGGGGATGCCGGCTGCGAGTGCGGCCGACGCCAGTCCGGTTGTCACGGAGGTCTTGCCGACACCGCCTTTGAGGCTGCTGATGCTGACTACTTGCACTTGAAAAACCAATACCTAACGCCGGTTGCCGAGACTGGGTCATGCCGGCCCGTGCGTTCCTTCGGACCGGGGCGTGCATGCGCCACCCACCAACTCATCATATGTTGACCCGGCACCGAAACCTTTCTCATCCGGCCCGACTTATCCGGGCCGGCGGGTGCCCGGACCGCTGTGGAGCCCCCCGCGCGAGAGCGATCTGCCCAATGCCGCCGAAATGACGCATAATGCTGTGATGGGCGCCACAATGATTTGTGTTTGCGCACACCAGTCTTAGAAACTGTGACGACTTACCGAACCACCCGCGATGATGCAGGAGAAGTATGTTTTCCAAGATTCTGGTGGCTAACCGCGGCGAAATCGCCATCCGCGCCTTCCGCGCCAGCTATGAGCTGGGTGCCAAGACCGTTGCAGTGTTCCCGACCGAGGACCGTAACTCGATCCACCGCCAGAAGGCGGATGAGGCGTATCTGATCGGCGAGGAGGGGCACCCGGTCCGGGCGTACCTCGATGTCGACGAGGTGGTGCGCGTGGCGAAGGAGGCCGGGGCCGACGCGATCTACCCCGGCTACGGATTCCTCTCGGAGAACCCCAACCTGGCGCGCGCCGCGGCTGCCGCCGGCATCACCTTCGTTGGACCGCCGGCAGAAGTCCTTGAACTGGCCGGCAACAAGGTCGCCGCACTGGAGGCCGCCCGCAAGGCCGGCGTCCCGGTGCTCAAGTCGAGCCAACCGTCCAAGGACGTCGACGAACTCATCGCCGCCGCGGACGAAATCGGCTTCCCCATCTTTGCGAAGGCCGTCGCCGGCGGCGGCGGCCGCGGCATGCGCCGGGTGGACACCCGGGACGCGTTGCCCGAGGCCCTGCAGGCCGCCATGCGCGAGGCCGACGCCGCCTTTGGTGACCCCACCATGTTCCTGGAACAGGCGGTGCTGCGCCCGCGGCACATCGAAGTGCAGATCCTCGCCGACGCCGAGGGCAACGTCATGCACCTCTTCGAGCGCGACTGCTCCATCCAGCGCCGCCACCAGAAGGTGATCGAGATTGCCCCCGCGCCGAACCTCGATGAGGGCATCCGGCAGGCGCTCTACCGGGACGCCGTGAAGTTCGCCAAGGCCCTGAACTACGTCAACGCCGGCACCGTGGAGTTCCTCGTCGACACCGTCGGCGAGCGGGCCGGCCAGCACGTCTTCATCGAGATGAACCCGCGCATCCAGGTCGAGCACACCGTCACCGAGGAAGTCACCGACGTCGACCTCGTCCAGGCCCAGCTGCGGATCGCCTCCGGCGAGACCCTCGCCGACCTCGGCCTCTCGCAGGAGACCGTCAAGCTCAACGGCGCCGCACTGCAGTCCCGCATCACCACCGAGGACCCGGCAAACGGCTTCCGCCCCGACGTCGGAAAGATCACCGGCTACCGTTCGGCCGGCGGCGCCGGTGTGCGGCTCGACGGCGGCACCGTCTACTCCGGCGCCGAGATCAGCCCGCACTTCGACTCGATGCTGGTCAAGCTGACCTGCCGCGGCCGCGACTACAAGACCGCCGTCGCCCGCGCCCGGCGCGCCCTGGCCGAGTTCCGGATCCGCGGCGTCTCCACCAACATTTCCTTCCTGCAGGCCGTTTTGGACGACCCGGACTTCGTCGCCGGTGACGTCGCCACCTCGTTCATCGACGAACGCCCCGAACTGCTCAAGGCCCGCGTCTCCGCGGACCGCGGCACCAAGCTGCTGACCTGGCTCGCCGAGGTCACCGTCAACAAGCCCAACGGCGAGCTCACGGCACACACCGACCCGGCCGACAAGCTGCCCGCCCTGACGGACAGTGACGCCCCCTTGGGGTCCCGGCAGCGGCTGCTCGAACTCGGCCCGGAGGGCTTCGCGAAGGCCCTGCGCGAGCAGGACGCCGTCGCCGTCACCGACACCACCTTCCGCGACGCGCACCAGTCCCTGCTGGCCACCCGCGTCCGGACCCGGGACCTCGTGGCGGCCGGACCGGCAGTATCCAAGCTGCTGCCCGAACTGCTCTCCGTCGAGGCCTGGGGCGGCGCGACCTACGACGTCGCCCTCCGCTTCCTGGGCGAGGACCCCTGGGACCGCCTGGCCGCGCTGCGCAAGGCGCTGCCGAACATCTGCCTGCAGATGCTGCTCCGCGGCCGGAACACCGTCGGCTACACCCCATACCCGGAAGAGGTGACGGTGGCCTTCGTCAACGAGGCCGCCGCGACCGGCATCGACATCTTCCGCATCTTCGACGCCCTCAACGACGTCAACCAGATGGCCCCCGCCATCCGCGCCGTCCGCGCCACCGGCACCGCCGTGGCCGAGGTCGCCCTCTGCTACACCGCGGACATGCTCGATCCGGACGAGAAGCTGTACACCCTCGACTACTACCTGGACCTGGCCCAGAAGATCGTCGACGCCGGCGCGCACATCCTCGCGATCAAGGACATGGCCGGACTGCTGCGCCCGGCGGCGGCAGCCCGCCTCGTGACGGCCCTGCGGGAGAAGTTCGACCTCCCGGTACACCTGCACACCCACGACACGGCGGGCGGCCAGCTGGCTACCCTGCTGGCTGCCGTGGACGCCGGCGTGGACGCCGTCGACGTCGCCTCGGCCTCGCTCGCCGGCACCACCAGCCAGCCCTCCGCCTCGGCCCTCGTCGCGGCGCTGGCCCACACGCCGAGGGACACCGGCCTGAGCCTGGCCAATGTGTGCGCCCTGGAACCGTACTGGGAGGCCGTGCGCCGCGTTTACGCCCCGTTCGAGTCGGGACTGCCGGGCCCCACCGGCCGGGTCTACCAGCACGAGATCCCCGGCGGCCAGCTCTCCAACCTGCGCCAGCAGGCGATCGCGCTGGGGCTGGGCGAACGCTTCGAAGCGATCGAGGACATGTACACCGCAGCGGACCGGATCCTGGGCCGGCTCGTGAAGGTCACGCCCTCGTCCAAGGTGGTGGGCGACCTCGCCCTGCACCTGGTCGGCCTCAACGCGGACCCGGCGGACTTCAACGAGAACCCGCAGAAGTACGACATCCCGGACTCCGTGATCGGCTTCCTCTCCGGCGAACTGGGAGACCCTCCCGGCGGCTGGCCCGAGCCGTTCCGGACCAAGGCCCTGCAGGGCCGCAGCGTCAAGGTCCGCGACGTCGAACTCAGCGCCGAAGATAGTGCCGCGCTTAAGGGCGACTCCAGGACGGTGCAGCAGACCCTCAACCGGCTGCTCTTTGCCGGTCCCACCAAGGACTACCAGAAGAGTGTCGAGGCCTACGGAAACCTTTCCGTCCTGGACACCCGCGACTACCTCTTCGGCCTGCAGCGCGGCGCCGAGCACGAGATCGAGCTGGAGAAGGGCGTGCGTCTGATCGCCTCGCTCGAGGCCGTCTCCGAGCCGGACGAGAAGGGCATGCGGACCGTGATGTGCACGCTCAACGGACAGTCCCGGCCCGTGGTGGTCCGTGACCGCTCCGTGGTCAGCAACGTCAAGGCCGCCGAGCGGGCCGACGCCTCGCAGCCGGGCCAGGTCGCCGCGCCGTTCGCCGGCGCCGTCACCCTGACCGTCAAGGCCGGCGACGCGGTCAAGGCCGGGGACACGGTCGCGACCATCGAGGCCATGAAGATGGAAGCCTCGATCACGACGCCGGTGGCCGGGACCGTGTCGCGGCTCGCCGTCGGCCCCGTCGAGCAGGTCCAGGGCGGCGACCTGCTGCTGGTCGTGGAGTAACGCGGCCGGACACGGCAGCACAGCAGAAAGGGCTCCTCCGGCTACGGCCGGAGGAGCCCTTCCTGGTTTATGCCAACGCGTTGAAGCGGGTCTTAGGCGTGCGTGGTGCGCTTCGCGGAGTACATCTCCTCGATCACGTTCTCGAAGTCCTTCATCACCTGGGCGCGCTTGACCTTCATGGACGGCGTCAGGTGGCCGGAGGCCTCGGTGAAATCGGAGGGAACAATCCGGAACGACTTGATGGCCTCGGCCTGCGAGACGGACTGGTTCGCACGGTTGATCAGCTCCTGGACCGCCGCCGTGACGGCGGGGTTTACGGTCGCCTCGGCCACCGTGGTCGACGCCGGCAGGCCGTGGCGCTGCAGCCAGCCCGGGAGCGCCTCCTCGTCGAGCGTCACGAGAGCGCCGATGAACGGACGGTTGTCTCCGACCACAAGGACCTGCGAAACCAGCGCGTCGGCGCGGATCTGGTCCTCGAGCAGGGCCGGCACCACGTTCTTGCCGCCGGCGGTGACGATGATTTCCTTCTTCCGCCCGGTGATGGTCAGGAAGCCCTGCCCGTCAAGCTGGCCGATGTCGCCGGTGCGGAACCAGCCGTCCACGAAGGCTTCGGCCGTGAGGTCCTCCCGGTTGAAGTAGCCCCGCATCACGCAGACGCCCTTGGCGAGAATCTCGCCGTCGTCGGCGATCTTCACGGCGTTGCCGGGAATCGGCGCGCCGACGGTGCCGATCTTGATCAGGCCGGGCGTGTTGACCGTGACCGGGGCGGTGGTTTCGGTCAGGCCGTAGCCTTCGAGGATCTGCAGGCCGATGCCTTGGAAGAAGTGGCCGAGGCGTTCGCCGAGCGGGCCGCCGCCGGACACCGCGTGCGCGACCTGGCCGCCCATGGCGTCGCGGAGCTTGCCGTAGACGAGCTTGTCAAACAGGGTGTGCTTGAGCCGCAGGCCCAGGCCCAGCTTGCCCGCCTGGCGAGCCCGCGAATAGGCGATGGCGGTTTCCGCGGCGCGATGGAAGATCGCCCCCTTACCGCCGTCCTCGGCCTTGGTCAGAGCGGAGTTGTAGACCTTTTCGAAGACCCGCGGCACCGCGAGGATGAAGGTCGGCTTGTAGCTCTGCAGGTCCGGCAGCAGGTTCTTGATGTCCGGAGTGTGCGCCACGGTAACGCCGGCCGCCACCGCCAGCACAGAAATGAAGCGGGCGAAGACGTGCGCGAGCGGGAGGAACATGATGGTCCGCGCCTGCTCGTGGACGATCTGGCCCAGGGACGTGGCCAGCACATTGTCGGAGAGCTCCACGAAGTTGCCGTGGGTCAGCTCGCAGCCCTTGGGCCGGCCGGTGGTGCCGGAGGTGTAGATGATGGTGGCGAGATCGTTGAGCGAGGCCTGACTGCGGCGGGCTTCGAGTTCCTCGTCGCTGATCCCGCTGCCGGCGGCGCGGACCTCGTCGAGGGCGTCACCTTCCAGCTGCCAGACGTGCCTCAGCCCGGTGAGGCCCTCGGAGCTGGCAGCCTGCCGGATGATGTCCTCATGGTGGGCGGACTCGCCGAAGGCGGCGACGGCGCCGGAGTCGCCGAGGTTCCAGGCAACCTGTGAGGGGGAGGACGTTTCATAGATCGGGACCGAGACGGCGCCGGCAAACCAGATCGCGAAGTCGATCAGGGCCCATTCGTACCGGGTGCGGGACATGATGCCGACCCGGTCGCCGGCAGCCACGCCGCTGGCCATCAGGCCCTTGGCGAGCAGGGAGACATCGGCCAGGAAATCGGTCGCCCGGACGTCCTGCCACTGGCCTGCGGCGTCGAGCCGTGAGAACAGGGCCGGGTTGGACGCCTTCGCGGCCTGGCGCAGGACCAGGTCCGTTACGTTCGTCTCCGGTGGGACGGTGACCAGGGGCGGGACACTGATTTCTCGCACGATAGCTCCTTTGATATCCATTGGCCCGCAAGGGGGGTACGACTAACAGTAGTATGTGGCCCCGGCGGGGTGTGTTCCACTTCACCTACTGGCGAGTAACTTTACGGTCAAGGCCCGTGTTGCGCCACCCGGGAGAGGGCCGGCGGCCCGGCCGCGCCGCTCGCTGAGGGCCCTAGAATGGGGAACGATGCATACTCCAACACCCGGCCAGAAGCCCGGACCGCAGCGCAGGACGGCCGCCTGGCGGCGCCGGATGCAGGGCTTTTCCGGCGCCTCCGAGGCCGGCAGTTTCCGTGAACACCTGCGGCTCGGGCGCAAGGGCCTCGCGATCGGCGTCGACATCGGCGGCACAAAGGTGGCGGCCGGCGTTGTGGACGCGGAAGGGCGCATCCTCAGCCAGGCCAAGCGGTCAACGCCGGGCAGCGATCCGCGCGCCGTCGAGCAGGTGATCGTCGAACTCGTGGAGGAACTGGGCCGGGGCCACCGCATCTGGTCGGTCGGCATCGGCGCGGCCGGGTGGATGGACCTCGACGGCGCCGCCGTGCTGTTCAGCCCGCACCTGGCCTGGCGCAACGAACCGCTGCGTGAGAACCTGCAGCGGCTGCTCCGCCGTCCGGTGCTGCTGACCAACGACGCCGACGCCGCCGGCTGGGCGGAGTGGCGCTTTGGCGCCGGGAAGGGCGAGAGCCGGCTGGTCTGCATTACCCTGGGCACCGGAATCGGCGGGGCCATGGTGATGGACGGGCGGCTCGAACGTGGGCGCTTCGGCGTGGCCGGTGAATTCGGCCACCAGATCATCATGCCCGGCGGCCACCGCTGCGAGTGCGGCAACCGCGGCTGCTGGGAGCAGTACGCCTCGGGGAACGCCCTTGGCCGGGAGGCCCGGGAACTCGCCGCAGCCAACTCGCCGGTGGCCCAGGAGCTGCTCAAAGCAGTGCACGGCCATGCCGACCGGATCACGGGCGTGGTCGTCACCGAACTCGCCAAGGCCGGCGATCCCACCGCGCGTGAACTCCTCGAAGACGTGGGGGAATGGCTCGGCCTGGGACTGGCGAACCTGGCGGCGGCCCTGGACCCGGGAACCTTCGTCATCGGCGGCGGGCTCTGCGACGCCGGCGAACTCCTCGTGGAACCGGCGCGGAAGGCCTTTGCCCGGAACCTGACCGGCCGCGGGTTCCGCCCGGCGGCCACGATTGAACTGGCCGCGCTGGGCCCCAATGCCGGGCTGATCGGCGCGGCCGACCTTTCCCGGGTCAGCAGCCGCATGCGCAGCTAGCCGGCGCGCGGGCGGCTCCGCAGCCGCCAGCCGGACAGCAACCGGCTAAACGCGGGCCCCGTCGTCGTTCTCGTCCTTCTCCTGCGGCAGCTTCATGATCAGGAACACCACCGACGCCGCGAAGGCGACCACCATGCCGACGACCGCCAGCAGCGGTGCGCTCCGCCAGAAAATGGCGGACAGCATCAGCGCGATCGGGCCGCCGACGGCGCCCAGCCATGCGAGCATCGTCAGCGGGTCGGACCCGGCCAGGCTGGGCGGCTCTTCGGGGACGAACGCTCCGTCGTCGTCGTCCGGCTCGTAGTCCCGCGGGCCCGGAGGCGCCCTGGCCGGCCGCGGCGTCGTCACTCCCGCCCAGCGAGGCCGCCCGGCCGCCGGCCGGGGGTTCGACCGGTGCCGGTGCCGGTGCCGCAAGGCCCAGCGGGTCGAAGTCGCGGAACGTCCGCGCGGCGGGGCTTCCGGCGTCGGCGCTGCCGGCCGGACCGGAGTCGGTGCCCTCCAGCCTGGCGACCAGATCCAGCCAGACAGCGTCGTCCTCGTTGGCGCTGGAGTCCGGGGAATCGGGGTCCGGCGAGCCCGGGTCGAATCTAGTCATCTGCCGTTTCTTTCTGGCTGGCACCGGCGGCGCCCGGGTTGGGCCCTTCCACGACCGACCGGATGAACTCCGCTGTGCCGCGGAAGATCTGTGGCGCGTCGTTGTCCATGGTAGCCACGTGGTAGCTGTTCTCCAGCCGGATGACCTCCAGCGGGGCGTTGCTCAGTCCGCGGCGCAGGGCGGCCAGGCTGGCGTCGGAAACGACGTGGTCCACGGTGGACCGGTAGACCCGGACCGGGGCCGTGATCCGGGGCAGCAGCCGCAGGGTGTCCTTGAACATCTTGTTCAGCTCGTGGGCCGCCGCGACCGGGGTCCGCGGATAGGCGCCTTCATCCACGCCCTCCTTGAGGATGTCATTGGCGATCGCCGGGGTGCTCTTCAGCACGAATTTCAGGATCCCGGCCAGCGGCGCGCGGGGATCATCGATGACCAGGCCGGGGTTCACCAGCACCGCCCCGGCCACGGGGCGGGTGGCCGCCAGCCGCAGCGCGAGGGCGCCGCCCATCGAGAGCCCGGCCACCACGACGTGGTCGCACTCCGAGGCCAGTTCCAGGTAGGCGGCGTCGAGCCCGGCATGCCAGTCCTGCCAGCGTGTCCGGGCCAGTTCCTGCCAGCTCGTGCCGTGCCCGGGCAGCAGCGGCATCCGGACCGCGTAGCCGGCCGCGGCCAGGGACTCGGCCCACGCCCGGACGCCGTGCGGGCTGCCGGTGAACCCATGGGAGACCACGACGCCGGTCCGGGGACCGGATCCGGTGAACGGACTGCTGTACGGCGAGTGGTCGGCGGCTGTGCTCATGGATGCTCCGTGGTTCATGGCTGCTCAGTTCTTACTGGCTGCTGAGGGCCTGCGGGGACAGTGGACTGGGCTGGGGACGGGGCCGCGTGCTCCCGGAAGAAGCGGGCGGACTGCGAAAAGATTACGGGAGCGTCGACGTCGAGCGTTGCAACGTGGCCGCTGGACGGCAGCGGGACCACCGTAAGGTCCGGCGATCCGAGGCGCCCGCGGAGCAGCTCCAGCGAGGTCGGCGGCACCACCGCGTCCGTGTCGGACTTGAACACGATAGCCGGAGCGTCGACGGCGGGCAGTTCGCGCAGTGTCGCGGTGAAGAGCTTGCGCAGTTGGTGGACGGCCGCGAGCGGGGTCAGTGAGTAGTCGCCGTCCTGGGTGGCGGCCGCCGTCGACTCCGTCTCCTGGAGCGGGACGGTGGTGCGCTGCAGGTACTTGAGCACCCCGATGTAGCGCACCCGGCGGTCGTAGAAACTGAGCCCGGGGTTCACGACGGCGACGCCGGCCACGCGGTGGCGGGCAGCGGTGCGCAGCGCGATGGTTCCGCCCATGGACAGGCCCGCCACGAAGCATGAGCGGGTTCCGGCGGCCAGGTCCAGGTACGCGGCCTCGAAGGCGCCGTACCAGTCCTGCCAGCCGTGCCGGGCGAGATCCCGCCAGTCGGTGCCGTGGCCGGGCAGCAGCGGGACGGAGACGGCGAACCCGAGGGAGGCCAGGTGCTCGGCCCAGGGAAGCACACTCAGGGGGCTACCGGTAAAGCCATGGCAGATCGCGACGCCGGTGCCCGCATTGGCGCCGTGGCCGGGGTAGCGAAAAGCGGCAGGCGCCACTGGAGTGCTGCTTTCGCTCATGAGCCCATCGTGTCACTGTTCCCGACAAAACTCACTAGAGTAGGGTGTCACTGAAGTCCTGGCCGGGTCCGAAGAAGGGCCGGCCAGACGCCTGCCGGAGAGGTACACCACGTGTTTTATTGGTTCATGAAGACGTTCGTCCTTGGGCCGGTCCTGAAGACGCTCTTCCGGCCGTGGGTCAAAGGCCTGGACAATGTTCCGGCCGAGGGCGCCGCGATCCTGGCCTCCAACCACCTTTCTTTTTCCGATTCCATCTTCATGCCGCTGATGGTGCCCCGGCCGGTGGTGTTCCTGGCGAAATCCGAGTACTTCACCGGCAAGGGAATCAAAGGCAAACTGACCGCCGCCTTCTTCCGGCTGACCAACCAGCTGCCGATGGACCGGTCCGGGGGAGCGGCGTCCGCCCGCTCGCTTGATGCCGGCATGGATGTGTTGAAGAACGGTTCGCTCCTGGGCATCTACCCCGAAGGCACCCGCAGTCCGGACGCCCGCCTGTACCGCGGCAAGGTCGGGGTCGCCCGGCTCGCCCTGCAGGCCCGGGTCCCGGTGATCCCGGTCGCGATGATCGGCACCGACAAGGTCCAGCCCATCGGCAAGCGGATGCCCAACATCCGCCGGATCGGGATGATCTTTGGCGAACCGCTGGACTTCAGCCGCTACTACGGCATGGAAGACGACCGCCTGATCCAGCGTTCCGTAACGGACGAAATCATGTACGAACTGATGCGGCTCTCCGGCCAGGAATACGTCGACGAATACGCCGCCGTCGTCAAACTGCGTCTCGCCGGGAAAGCCACCGAGGCACCGGAGGCCGGCGCCGGCCAGGAACCGGAGACGCCCGGAACTGTGTGACGGGCCGCCCGCGGTCAATGACGCCGGGCGCCGCCGTTCAACGCGGAGGCAACTATCCTTAGAGGGTGACTGAGCTATCTGCGCCTTCGACGTCCCTGAACAACTCCACGCCGGCGGGCCCCGCCCCCGCAGGCTCCGCTTTTGCCGGTTCTGCTTTCACGAGCACGGCCCAGAGCGGCGCCGCCAACTATCCGGGACTGGACCACTGGCGGGAGCTGCCTGCCTCGCAACAGCCCAGCTGGTCCGACGCGGCAGTCTTTGAGGCCTCGGTCAAGGAACTCTCGGTGCTGCCGCCGCTCGTCTTCGCCGGCGAAGTGGACATCCTGCGCGAACGGCTCGCCGCGGCCGCGCAGGGCAAGGCGTTCCTGCTCCAGGGCGGTGACTGCGCGGAGACCTTCGAAGCCGCCACGGCGGACAAGATCAGCGCCCGGGTCAAGACCATCCTGCAGATGGCCGTCGTGCTCACCTATGGCGCGGCGATGCCCGTGATCAAGATGGGCCGGATGGCGGGCCAGTTCGCCAAGCCGCGCTCGTCCAACGACGAAACCCGCGACGGCGTCACGCTGCCGGCTTACCGCGGCGACATCGTCAACGGCTATGACTTCACGCCGGAGTCCCGCGCGCACGACGCCAGCCGGATGCTCAAGGCGTACCACACCTCGGCATCGACCCTGAACCTGATCCGGGCGTTCACGCAGGGCGGCTTCGCCGACCTGAGGCTGGTGCACCAGTGGAACAAGGGCTTCACCGAGAACCCGGCGCACGCGCGTTACGAATCCCTGGCCCGCGACATCGACCGGGCCATCAAGTTCATGTCCTCCTGCGGCGCGGACTTCGAGGCGCTTAAGCGCGTCGAGTTCTACGCCAGCCACGAGGCGCTGCTGCTGGACTATGAGCGGGCCCTGACCCGCATCGACTCGCGAACCGGCCTGCCGTACGACACCTCGGCGCATTTCCTGTGGATCGGGGAGCGCACCCGGGAACTGGACCACGCGCACGTCGATTTCCTCTCCCGCGTCCGCAACCCGATCGGCGTCAAGCTGGGCCCCTCGACCACCGGCGAGGACGCCCTCCGCCTGATCGACAAGCTTGACCCCAACCGGGAACCCGGCCGCCTGACCTTCATCACCCGGATGGGCGCCGGCAACATCCGCGAGAAATTGCCTCCCATCGTCGAGCGCGTCACCGCCTCCGGCGCCCAGGTCCTCTGGGTCACCGATCCGATGCACGGCAATACGGTGACCTCGCCCAACGGCTACAAGACCCGCAACTTCGACGACGTCATCGACGAGGTGCGCGGCTTCTTCGAGGTGCACCACGGCCTCGGCACCGTTCCGGGCGGCCTGCACGTGGAAATGACCGGCGACGACGTGGCCGAGTGCCTCGGCGGCGCCGACCCGATCGATCAGGACGCCTTCCTGGACCGCTATGAATCCGTCTGCGATCCGCGGCTGAACCACATGCAGTCCCTCGAAATGGCGTTCCTGGTGGCGGGAGCCCTCGCCAAGCGCTAAGCCGCGCCGGCCGACACGGGCCGATGCCGCAGGCGGCGACGCCACAGGCAGTATGAGCTCCGCCCCGGCTGTTTCCAGCCGGGGCGGAGCTCTTACTTATTTGGCAGAAGTCAGGTCACGGTGATCGTGACGAGTGAGCCTTCGGGCTGCCGCCCGGTCTTGTCCTGGCCGGCCACCAGGCCCAGCACGGATGAACCGAAGGCGTAGTTGACCTTCACCTCGAAGCCGGCATCCTTGAGGGCCTGCACCGCCTCCTCCTCCGGCTTGCGGAACACGTCCGGGACCTGGACGAATTTCGGTCCCTTGGAGATCGTCAGGGTCACGGCGCCGCCCTTGGTGAGATTCCCGGTGGCCGGGTCCTGGCCGGCAACCGCGCCCTTTGGCACCTCCCGGTCGAAAACGGCTTCCGGGGCGACGACGGCTTTGAGCCCGGCGGCTTCCAGCGTTTTCACCGCGGTCTCCTGGTCCTTGCCGCGCAGCTCGGGCACCGGGATGGGCCGCGGCCCCTTGGAGACCGTCAGCCCCACGGCTGTCCCGTGCTTGGCGGGGGTGCCTTTGCCCGGCTTCTGGGCCAGCACGGTTCCAGCCGCCGCGGCCTCGTCGTAGCGCTCGGTGACGGGGCCCAGCGCCATGCCGGCGCCATTGAGGGCCGTCTTCGCCGCATCGAGCGACTTGCCCGTCAGCTGGGGCAGGGGAAACAGCTCCGGACCCTTCGAAACGGCCAGCGAGACGGACTGGAATTTCCGGACCACCTGACCCGCCTGCGGCTCCGAGCCGACCACGAGGCCAGGGGACGTGTCGTCGTCAAAGACGTCCCGGGTGGTCGACTCGAAACCGGCAGTGCGGAGCAGCTGCTGTGCTTCGGCCACGGTCTTGTTGGCCAACTGCGGAATGGTCCCCGGAGACCCCGGGCCCATGCCGAAGAACCAACCGGCGCCGGCCGCGAGCAGCGCCACCAGGACCAGCACCAGGATCCAGGCCAGGCCCCGGCGCCGTGGGTTGCCCGCCCGGAGGCTTCGGCTGGGGGTCGCGGCAGCACGCTGCCGCGCCTTTTCCTCCTCGCGGTCCTGCTTGCGTTGTGCACGCTTGCTTGCAGGCTCCGGACGGCCGTCCGGAGCATCCTCAGGATAGGCGCCAAACTCTCGTTCCTCCGGCGCGGCGAGCGGACCGTAAGCGCCGGGCCGTGACCTGCCGGCGAGGACGGTGGTGGGGTTGCTGCCGCGGTTGATGACTTCCGTGGGCTGCTGGAGGCCACCGAGGAATTCCGTGTGTGCCTCAGCGGCGGCCGGGCGGGGTTCCGTCGCGGGCCGCCCGGATGTGGAACCGCCGGGGCCTGCCGCCGCGGCGCCGGCAACGGGCGCCGCAAGGGCGGCCGGGGGCCGCAGGTCCAAGTCGGCGTCGCTGAGGTTGGTGCGGATGTGTCGAAGTTCGAAGAGCAATGCATTGCCGTCGACGGGGCGCTTGTCCGGGTCGTTCGCCGTGCACCACTGCACGAGCTCGTCGAGTTCTTCGGCCAGCCCCGGGACCAGGGCCGACGGCGGCCCGACGGTCGAGTTCACGTGCTGGTAGGCGACCTGGATGGGAACCTCGCCGTCGAACGGCTGCCGACCGGTGATCATCTCGTAGAGCATGATCCCGAGTGAATAGATGTCGCTGCGGGCGTCGGCCTGCTGGCCCAGCACGAGCTCGGGGGAGAGGTAGGCGACGGTCCCGATCAGGGCGCCGGTGCTGGTCGTCGTCGTGATCGCCCGCGCCAGCCCGAAGTCGCCGATCTTGATCCGGCCGTCGTCGGCGATGAGCACGTTCTCGGGCTTGACGTCGCGGTGGATGAGGCCGGCCGCGTGGGCGGCTCCGAGTCCTTCCACGACCGGGTCGATCAGCGCCAGGGCAAGCCTCGGCGTGAGGGCTCCCTTTTCCTTGATCACGTCCCGCAGCGTGTGCCCCTTGATGTATTCCATCACCAGGTAGGCCAGCGGGCCGTCGTCGCCCTGGTCCAGGACGCCCACCACGTGCGGGTGCGACAGCCGGGCGGCGGCCTTGGCTTCGCGGCCCAGCCGGTCCAGGAACTGCGGGTCTCCGGCCATGTGCGGATGCAGGACCTTGAGCGCCACGTCCCGCTCGAGCCGCCGGTCGGTGGCGAGGTACACCGTGGACATCCCGCCTCGGGCCAGCTTGGATCGAATCAGGTACCGGTTGTCCACCAGGGTCCCGACGAGAGCGTCCGATGTGTATTCCTGCACCCTTTGATCCTAAGCTCTGCACGGAAACGGGCCCGGATTGACATGCAACCCGGACCCGTATCGTTACGCGACGGAGGTCTCAGCCCCGTGCGATGCTGGCGGTTCTAGCTGAAGGTCTTCTGCAGCGCCTTGATCGACGCCACATAGGCCTTCGTATCCTCGTACATGCCCTTCGTGCTCACCGAGTACTGGCCCTGGTAGTACCCCGCGATGGCGTAGTCCAGGTTCTTGCTGGTCGCGACCAGTTGGCGGATGATGGCGATGCCGGCCGTGGCGTTGTCGTACGGATCCAGCAGGTTCAGCTTGCGGCCCACGAGTTCCGAGGCCCACCCTCCGGAGGACGGAATGACCTGCATGGTGCCGATCGCGTTCGCGGGGGACACCGAGCGGTGGTTGAAGCCGGACTCCTGGTAGGCGAACGCCATGGCCAGCGACGGCGCCACACCCATCCGGCGTGCGGTGTCCGCCACGATCTGCTTCATCTGCTCGCGGGTGGGAACCGGCGAGGCATTCAGCAGCGCCTTGTTCTGGTTGGCGGAGCTGACGACAGCCTTCGGGTAGCTGAACCCCAGGAACGTGCTGGGCACGAGCGGGGTCACGGTCGCCGCGGGCTGGCTTGAGGCGGGCTTCAAGGTCCCGGTGCCGGCACCGGGAATGACGAGCTTGTGGCCGGGGTAGATGATGCTGCTCATGGTCAGCCGGTTCGCCGACAGGACGGCGGAGAGCTTTACGCCGTGCCGGGCGGCAATACCGGAGAGCGTGTCACCGGATTTGATCGTGTAGGACCCCGAGCTGACTGGGGCCGGGGCGGGCTTGGGGGCGGGCTTCGGCGCCGCGGTCCGGACCGGCGCGGGTGCTGCCGCGGCGGCGCCGATGTTGATCCGCTGGCCAGGGTGGATTACCGAGCGCATGTTGAGCCCGTTCCGGCTGAACACGTCCGACAGCTTGACCCCGTGGCGGGCGGCAATGCCGCTCAGGGTGTCGCCGGACTTGACCGTGTAAACGCTGCCGGCGGACCGGACCGGAGCAGCCTTCGCCGGGACTGCCTTGGCCGGAGCTGCCTTCGCGGCGGGGCCGCCGGTGAGCTTGATTTTCTGGCCAGGGTAAATCACGGAGTTGGCGCGGAGCTTGTTCAGCGTAAGGACGGACTGGGTGCTCAGTCCAAACTTGCGGGCGATCGCGCTGATCGTATCGCCGCGGACGATCGTGTACTGGGCCGGTGCGGCGACCTTGGCGGGGCGGAACGCGGTCGGCAGCGCTACCGCAACCTCGGTTGCCGGAATCCGAGCCGAGGGCAGTGCCACGGCGGCCTGACCCTGCGCCTTCATGGCCGCCGCCAGCGTCGCCGGGATCGCCCGGGGGCGGGATTCGGCAGCAGCGGGCTGTGCGATCGCCAAGGAGGAGAGCATGACGGCGGGGAGAGCCGCCGTCGTCGCCGCAATCAGCGGGAGGCCGGGCCTCGGGTTGGGCTTTGGCGAACGTGACGTCGTCATGGGAAAGATCCTCTTCTCAGCGGCGAACCCTGCAGCACAGACAGTGTTACTGGTGTTACCAGTGTGACTGAAGATACTGCAGTTACAAATGTGATCTATGCGAATCTCTCATGAATTGCGAATTAGCACAAGAACTGTTTGACATTCTGCAACGCGGCTATTGGGAGTGTCGGCCCAGGGGCCCCGGCCGGGGCCCGCGAAGGCGTCCGCGCCGGCGGCCATTTCGCAGTCCCTTTTATACGCCGGGTTAAGCGGTCGCATTATTGGGTCGTGGCTGACTAGGCGCATTCCGCCCCGGCATGGCAATCTTGATCCGTGAGTACTGTAGAAAGCCTTGTAGGCGAATGGCTGCCCCTGCCCGACGTAGCCCAGCTGCTGAACGTTTCCATCACTAAGGTTCATGCGCTGCTGGACGAGCGCGCGCTGGCGGCAGTGCGCATCGGCGACCGGCGGATCCGTTCCGTGCCCGCGGCGTTCATCCAGGACGGCCACCCGGTGGAGAGCTTGAAGGGCACAATTGTTGTCCTCGCCGACGCCGGCTATTCGGATGAAGAACTCATCACCTGGCTGTTCACGCCGGACGAGTCCCTGCGCGGCCGTCCGATCGATGCCCTCCGCGAAGGGCGCAAAACCGAAATCCGCCGCCGGGCACAGACCATGGCCTGGTAGTACGGCCCAAAAGTAAGCTCTGGTAATACGGCAAAGGCCGTGGACGGCGGATCCCGCTGTCCACGGCCTTTTTCGTCTCCGTTTTCGTCTGCCTGCGTGTTTTGGCCTTGCGTTTAGGCGGTGCGGCTGACGGCGGCCTCAGCCAGTTTCCGGAGCGCGGTCTTGGGCAGCTCCTCCAGCGGCAGCAGGTCCAAGGCGTCGAAGGCGGCATGGCCGAATTCCTCGATCAGGACCTCCGTGGCCTGCAGTGCCCCGCAGTCGACAATGATGCGGCGGATCTCCTCGACGTCGGCGGTGCTCAGGTCCGGGCTGCCCAGCTTCGCGTCGAGAAAGCTCGATTCCGCCGGCGCGGCCTGGTCGAGGGCGAAGGCCACCAGTACCGTACGCTTGCCCTCGCGGAGATCGTCACCGGCCGGTTTGCCGGTGGTGACCGGGTCGCCGAAGACGCCCAGGACATCGTCGCGGAGCTGGAAAGCCTCGCCCAGGGGGAGGGCGAACGCGGAGTAGCCGCGCAGCAACTCGTCGGAGGCGCCGGCCAGGGCGCCGCCCAGCGCGAGCGGATGCTCGGTGGAGTACTTGGCCGACTTGAAGCGGATGATCGACTGGGCGCGGCTGACGGCGCCGGCACGGTCTCGGTGCGGCCCGGCCACCTCTTCCAGGATGTCCAGGTACTGGCCGGCCATGACTTCGGCGCGCATCAGGTTGAAGATGAGCCGGGCCTGGCTGCCCGAGGCGGCCCGGTCGCCGATTTCGGTGAACGATTCCTCGCTGAAGGACAGGCACAGGTCGCCGGTCAGGATCGCCGCCGCGTGGCCGAAGCGCTCGGGATCCAGGGCCCAGCCCTGGCTCGCGTGCAGTTCACTGAAGCGGCGGTGCACGCTGGGGCCGCCGCGGCGGGTGTCCGAGCGGTCAATGATGTCGTCGTGGATCAGTGCCGCGGCCTGGAACAGCTCCAGCGCCGAGCCGGCCGTGACCACTTCGCGGGCTCCGGCGCCGCCCCCGGCCCCACGCCAGCCCCAGTAGCACATCAGGGCCCGGAGGCGCTTGCCGCCGGTGACCAGGTTGGAGATGGACCCCATCAGCGGGTCGATGTCGGGGGAAATGGCGGACATCACCGTGGTGCGGGCGGTGAGGAAGTCGGTCAGCTTGCCGGCGACGGCGGCCACGAAGTCCGTCTGCTCAACCCGCAGTTGTTCGGCCAGGCTCACTTGACGGACTCGGCGGCGACGTTGGCGCCGATCGTGAAGGTGGAGACCCCGGCGGCCTCGACGACGGCGAGATTCACGGTTTCATTGTCCCCGCGCAGGAAGTCCTTGGACGCCACCGAACCGACGGTGCCGCCGGGGACTGCCTTGAAGCCCTGGCTTTCCAGTTTCTTGCTGTAGTACGCGACCACTCCCGCCGCCGGCGAGGTGATTTTCGCCACCAGGGCTACGGTCGCGGGAGCACCGTTCTTGTCGAAACTGCTGGATTCCACCTGTGCGCCCGGCATGACCGGCAGCAGCTTCTTGGGGAAGCCCGCAACCAGGGCACCCACAGTGGCGGAGGTGCCGGGCTCGGCGGACGGGCTGGGAGGGGCCGTGGTGGAGGGCTGGGCGGTGGACTGCGCCCCGGGCGCAGACGCCGAAGGCGACGGGGCTCCCGGGCCGGGGGTGCACGCGGCCAGGGCCAGCAAGGCGCCGGCGGCGGCCACGGCCGTCACGGCGCGTTTGCGCTCTCCAATAACCTTCACGGGGACATTCCTCCTGGTGTTGACGCCGGATCCAGCCTCCAGTTTAGTCAGTACCTGCGCATAGGATTGATGCGTGGGGCCGGACAGGGAAAATCACATCGATAAACACAGCGGGACACAATACAGCGAGGCGGGCCTTCGCGAACTCCGGCGCAGCAGCATCCTGCACGTGGACATGGACGCCTTCTTCGTCTCGGTGGAACTGCGCACCCGTCCGGAGCTCAAGGGACGCCCGGTGATCGTGGGCTATCCGGCGGACCGCTCGGTGGTCCTCTCGGCTTCCTATGAGGCCCGCAAGTTCGGGGTCAAGTCAGCGATGCCCATGGCGGTGGCGGCGCGGATGTGCCCTTCCGCCGTCATCATCGAACCGCGGCACAAGCTGTACTACGAGGTGTCGGGACAGATCATGGCCATCTTCGGATCGATCACCGACCTCGTGGAACCCCTGAGCGTCGACGAGGCCTTCCTCGACGTCGGAGGCGCCATCCGGCGGCTCGGTCCGCCCCGGGACATCGGCGAACTGATCCGGCGCCGGGTCGAGGGCGAGCTTGGCATCACGGCGTCGGTGGGGATCGCGGCCAGCAAGTTCGTCGCCAAGATCGCCTCGACCCGGTGCAAGCCCGACGGCCTGCTGCTGATCGGTCCGGACGAGACGGTGCCCTACCTGCACACCCTGCCGGTCAACGCCCTCTGGGGAGTCGGTGCCAAGACCGTGGAGGTGCTCGCCCGGATGGGGATCCGGACGGTCGCCGACGTCGCCGCAACGCCGCTGCCGTCACTGCGCAAGATCCTCGGCGCCACGGGGGAGCACGTCTACCGGCTGTCGTGGGGGATCGACCCCCGGCCGGTGACGCCGGTCCGGCTGGAAAAGAGCATCGGGGCGGAAGAGACCTTTGCGGTGGACACCGCCGACGACGCCCTGCTGCACCGCGAGCTGCTCCGGCTTTCGCACCGCACGGCGGAAAGGCTCCGGAGCGCCGGGATGCATGCCAGGACGGTTGCCTTGAAGCTGCGTTACGCGGACTTCTCCACAATTACCCGCAGCCGCACCGTCAGCACGCCCATTGACAGCGCCCAGCTGCTTTACGGCGTCGCCGTGCAGTTGCTCGAGTCCGTTGGCCAGCGGCCCATGACCGTGCGCCTCGTGGGGATTAGGGCGGAGCAGCTCGAGGAAGCCGCCCAGGCGCCGCTGCAACTCAGCCTGGACCGCCGGGATGACAACTGGCGCGCCGCCGAGCAGGCCCTGGACCGCGTCACCCGCAAGTTCGGCAACAAGTCGGTTCTCCCGGCCCGGTTGCTTGACCCGGGGCCCGCCGCCGAGTGAGCTGGCAGTGCACGGGCGCAGGCCGTCCCGGTCGGCACTGGCGGGGCTGCGTCCAAGGGGCGGGCAGGCGCCGCGAAGCCGGGCCTAGCGTCTTTCAGAACAGGGCGCAACAATCTATCCTTAGATATACATAGTTTTCGAACGACTGGATCGAACGTTCGGGTTGCCGGCCATGCCAACTAAACACCTTTCAGGGAACCGCGGATCCTTATTTCACCAATGACGGGAAACAAGGAACCAGCCGGCCATCCCGGTCGTTAGGGTTTTAGGGACAAGGACCGCGTCAAATCTGGACGTTGGTCGACTTAAGGAGGTCGTGATGCCGCTCTCGGAGCACGAACAGAAGTTGCTTGAGCAACTTGAGAAGCAGCTGCACGAGGACGATCCCAAGTTTGCCAGCTCGATGGGCTCGGATCCGGGTCGCTCCTGGTCCACCCGTCATCTGGTCATCGGGGTCCTCGGTGCCCTCGCTGGCATCCTGTTGCTGTTGCTGGGCGTCTCGTTGCAGAGCATCATCGTGGGTGTCCTTGGCTTCGTCGTCATGGGTGCCGGCGTTTACTTCGCGACCATGCGCAGCGCGGGCGGCAAATCCAAGTCCGGAGCCGCCGGCAGGAAGCCGGGCAAGCCGCGCAGTTCCTTCATGAGCAACCTGGAGGAGCGGTGGGAGGAAAGGCACCGCGGGGACGCCTGACACGTTCCCGGTTCCGTCGCCGCAACCGCCCCTCCATTCCGCCCCACCGCGACCTCCGGTAGGCACCTAAAGACCCGCTTCGGCGGGTCTTTTGCCGTTAAGCGGGCATCGACTGCTGCGTAGGTGCCCTTCCGGCTGCCCGGCCTCCCCGGGGCAAATCCCTCCACTGCGCCCCACTTTTGACGCTTCCCTTTATTTGCAACGGACATTTGTTTGAAAACTCGCCCAAAATTGCTCCAAAATGTCCCCGATGTCGTTGACGGGGGAGCGAAGTGGAGTAATGTGGAGGACGTAAGAGGGTAGTGGCAGCACAGGGGACGTTGGACTTCCTACAACAGACAGGCGGTGGGCCGTGTTTCTCGGCACTCATTCGCCACGTCTGGACGAAAAGGGTCGAATCATCCTCCCGGCGAAGTTCCGCGAGGAACTTGCCGCCGGCCTGGTTCTCACAAGGGGCCAGGAACGTTGCATCTACGTCTTCAGCGAGGCGGAATTCGGCCGGGTTCACGAGCAGATGCGGGAGGCTCCAATCTCCTCCAAGCAGGCTCGTGACTACATCCGCGTTTTCCTCTCTGGAGCCTCCGACGAGGTACCTGACAAGCAGGGGCGCGTGACGATTCCGCCGGCGCTCCGGGAATACGCAGGTCTCGGCAGGGAACTGGCCGTCATTGGCGCCGGCACCCGCGCGGAGATCTGGGACGCCCAGGCCTGGAACGAGTACCTGGCCGAAAAGGAAACAGCCTTCTCGGAAACCGACGACGCCATCCCGGGGATTCTCTGAAGCCCCGCAGGCGCCGGCACCATCAGCACCAACCGTTTCTTGATCGAGATCTCCAGCCGCCCATCCGGCAGTTCACCTGGCTCACTTCCCCGGAGCCAGGCGGGCCGCAGGGTAGGCGCGGATGGGGATCTGGACCAAGAAGCACACCACCCGACAGGTACTTCCCGCAACGAAAGGACGCAGGCATGAGCGAAGACTCCAACCAGGCGAAGCCTACGTCCGAACGCCATGTACCGGTCCTCAAGGACCGGTGCATCAATTTGTTGGCACCGGCTTTCGAAGAAGCGCGACGCCGCGGCGAGACGCCCGTCGTCGTCGATGCGACGCTCGGCATGGGGGGCCACTCCGAAGCCATGCTGCAGCGGTTTCCGGACCTGCACCTGATCGGCATCGACCGTGACGAGGAGGCTCTCGCCCTGGCCGGCGAACGCCTCAAGCCTTTCGCGGACCGGATCGACCTGGTCCACGCGGTGTACGACGAAATCCCTGAGGTCCTCGAAGACCTTGGCTTCACCGAAGTCCACGGCATCCTGATGGACCTCGGCGTTTCCTCGCTGCAGCTCGACGAGCGCGAACGCGGCTTCGCCTACTCCTTCGACGCGCCGCTGGACATGCGGATGGACACCAGCCGCGGCCAGACCGCCGCCGACGTCGTGAACAACTACAGCGAAGAAGACCTCGTCCGGATCATCCGGAAGTGGGGCGAGGAGAAGTTCGCCGGCCGGATCGCCAACCGGATCGTCGCCGCCCGCGCCGAAAAGCCCTTCACTACCACCGGGGAACTTGTCGAGACCATCCGCGCCGTGGTGCCCTCCGGTGCCGCCAAGTCCGGCGGCCACCCCGCGAAGCGGACCTTCCAGGCCCTCAGGATCGAGGTCAACGAGGAACTCGAGGTCCTGGAGCGTGCAATTCCGGCGGCCGTGGCCTCGATCGCCCTCGGCGGCCGCGTCGTCGTCATGTCCTACCACTCGCTGGAAGACAAGATCGTCAAGGGAGTCTTCCAGGCCGGTTCCAAGTCCTCGGCCCCGCTCGGTTTCCCGGTGGAGCTTGAGGAACATAAAGCCGAACTCAAGACCCTGACGAAAGGCACCGAGGTGCCCACCGCCGCAGAAATCGCAGAAAACCCACGCGCTGCCTCCGCCAGGCTCCGCGCCGTGGAACGCATCAAAGCCAGGAGAGTCGCATGAGCACCGCCGCCGTCAACAGCTTCCCCGTTGCCACAGCTGCCACGGCCCGTGCCCTCCCGGACCTGCACCCGGGTGCGCCCGCACGCAAGTCCCGCACTCCGCTCTCCGTCGTCCGCTCCGTTCCGCGCAAGCGCCGGGCACCGTTCGTCGTGATGTGCTTCGGAATTCTGGCCCTTGCGCTGATGGCGGTGCTGGTCCTGAACATCTCCGTCTCCTCGGCGCAGTACCAGCTGGTGGAGCTGCGGGCCAAGCAGTCCACGCTGACCAAGCAGAACCAGGACCTCACCCAGCAGGTGCAGAATTTTGACGCCCCGCAGAACCTGGCTGCCAAGGCCACGGAGCTGGGCATGGTGGCCTCCACGGTCAAGGGCCAGATTGACCTGTCCACCCTCGCGGTGACCGGCCAGGCCAAGCCCGCCGTCAAGGGCGACGCCCCCGGTGCCGTCATTGCCGCGCCGGCCGTTGCCGGCCAGGTCAATGTGGTTCCGGCCGCCACGGCGAATGAACCCCTCCTGAGCCGCAAGCCGGCCGCGAGCATTCCGGCAGCTGCAGGCGGTGCACCGGCCGTGCCCGCTGCAAAGGCTCCGGCCGTCCGGGCGCCCGCCCTGTCCGTGAACCTGTACGGCGGCTCCGTTCCCGCCCCCGCGCAGAAGGTCCCCGGGAAATAGCCGACGGGACCGACCACCAGCCCAGGCAAGCAGCAAGGAAATATCGTGGCGCAGAACACCGGCAAGGCACGGACAGGCAAGACGCCGAGCGCCACGCGGCGACTGCGGCTCGGGCTGGGCATCATGCTCACGCTCCTGTTGGTAGTGGGCGGGAAGCTGTTCCTGGTGCAGGGCCTCGACGTCGGCGGCATGGCTGAGGCAGCCCTCAAGAACCGGCTGAAGCCGATTGAGCTGCCCGCGGAGCGCGGCAGCATCCTTGACGCCAACGGCACCGTCCTGGCCAGCAGTGTGATCCGTTACAACGTCGTGGTTGACCAGACCGTCAACACCAACACCGAATCCTTCCCGCGGCTCGAGAAGGTCGACGGGAAGGACACCGTCGTCAAGATCCCGCGTGACCAGGGCATCGAAGAGCTCGCGACCGTGCTCGGCATGAAGAAAGACGACCTCAAGGCGGCGGTGACCGGGACGTCGCGCTACTACATCGTGGCGAAGGACATCAGGCCCGACGTCGAGGACCGCATCTCCAAACTCCAGGTGCCCGGCATCGTCACCGAGGGCACCAGCAAGCGGGTCTACCCCAACGGCTCGGTGGCGGGCGGAATCGTCGGCTTCCTCAAGGACGGCACCACCGGCCAGGCCGGGCTGGAGCAGACCCAGGACGAGGTGCTCAAGGGCACAGCGGGCAAGCGGCTGTTCGAGATTGGCGCCGACGGGCTGCGCATCCCGGTGGGCGTGGACCAGTTCACGCCGGCCGTCAACGGCAAGGACATCAAGCTCACGCTGAACTCGGACCTGCAGTACTTTGCCCAGCAGGCCATCCAAAGCCAGAAGGACAAACTCAGCGCGGAGTGGGGCATCATCGTCGTCTCAGACGCCAAGAACGGCAACATTATCGCGATGGCCGACACCGACGCGCCGGACCCCAATGATCCAGGCAAGGTCGCCGCCAAGGACCGCGGAGTCCGTGCGGTGACCGCCGCCTACGAGCCGGGCTCGGTGGAGAAGATGATCACCGCCGCGTCCGCCATCGAGGAGGGCACCGCCCGGCCGCTGGATAAATTCATCATCCCGCCGAGCTACACGGTGGACGGCCAGACGTTCACCGACGCCTTCGAACACGGCACCGAGAAGAGGACCCTGGCGGGCATCGTAGGCTATTCCATGAATACCGGGACGGTCATGGTGGGCCGGCGGCTCAGCAAGGAAAAACGGCACGACTGGCTGCAAAAGTTCGGCATCGGCGAGGCACCGGACATCGGCTTGCCCGCCGAGTCCAAAGGCATCCTCACGCCGGCCGACCAATGGGACGGCCGCCAGCAATACACCGTGCTCTTCGGCCAGGGCGTGGCCCAGTCGACGCTGCAGACGGTCCGCGCCTACCAGAGCATCGCCAATGACGGCGTCATGGTCCAGCCGCGCCTGATCGACAGCTACATCAACCCGGACGGCACCGAAGAGAAAGTCCCGGCCAAGCCCACCCGCCAAGTTGTCTCCAAGAACACCGCCAAGCAGGTCCGCGACATCCTGGAAAGCGCCGTCACCGAAGGCGAGATCAAGGACGCCGCGATTGACGGTTACCGCGTGGGCGCCAAGACCGGCACCTCCGAGTCGCCGTGCGACGACGGCAAGTCGGGTTTCTGCGGCTACACGGCCTCGATGGTGGGGATGGCGCCGATGGACGATCCGCGGTTTATTGTTGAAGTGGTCCTGCAACGGCCCAAGGGCAGCATCTACGGCATCACGAACGGACCCGTGTTCCGTTCGGTCATGAGCCAGACGCTGCGCACGTACAACGTTGAGCCGTCCACCGGCAAACCGGTCAGGCTGCCGCAGTACGCCAAGTAGCACCCAGCTTCACGAGTCAGCAGCAACAACCAGTTCCACGCAGCAGGGCCTGCGTGCGGGGCAATCCTCCGCGCGCGGCGCACGCTGCCCCAGTACCGCAAACGGAGATCCCCTTGTCAGAGCTCAATGCCCAGGACGCGGCCGCCGCGCCGTCCGGCCAGGACTCCACTTCGGCGTTCCGGCCGACGGCGGTTGCCGCGGTGCCGCTCGAAACCATCGGTGAGTGGATCGGCGTCGTCGTACCCGGCTCCTCCGCCGCCGTCCCGGTCACCGGGATCTCGCTGAACTCCCGGGCCGTCCAGCCGGGGGACCTGTACGTCGCCCTGCCCGGCGCCACCCGGCACGGCGCGGACTTTGTGTCCCAGGCGGTCGACGCCGGCGCCGTCGCGGTACTGACCGACGACGCCGGCGCCCGCCTCCTGGCGCTCTCCAACGACATCTCCGTGCCGGTACTGCTGGCCGATGAGCCGCGCAGCCTGGTCGGGCGCCTCTCCGCGCTGATCTACCAGAGCCGGCCGGAACACGCCGCGGCGCCGGCCCTGTTCGGCGTCACCGGAACCAACGGCAAGACCACCACCACCTACTTCATCAACTCCCTGCTCCAGGCGCTGGGCAAAAAGACCGGGTTGATCGGGACCATCGAGATCCTGGCCGGCGGCGAAGCGATCCCCAGCCTCCTGACGACCCCCGAGTCGACGGACGTGCACGCCCTGCTGGCCCTCATGCGCGAACGCGGCCTGGACGCCGCGTCCATGGAGGTCTCCTCGCACGCCATCTCCTTCCACCGGGTCGACGGCGTGGTGTTCGACGTCGCCGGCTTCACCAACCTCACCCAGGACCATCTGGACCTGCACGGGACCATGGAGGAGTACTTCCAGACAAAGGCGCGGCTCTTCACGGCAGAGCGCGCCCGTGCCGCCGTCGTGACCGTTGACGATGAGTGGGGCCGAAAGCTGGCCGCTGACGCCGGCATCCCCGTCACCACGCTCGCCACGGGCTCCGACGCCGCAGAAGCGGTTGCTCCGGGAGCGGACTGGAGGGTTGTGGACCCACAGCCGCGCGGCCTCGGCACCGAGTTTGGCCTGCGCCACCGGGACGGTACCGAACTGCGCCTGCACACCGGGCTGCCCGGCAGCTTCAATGTCGCCAACGCCGCCCTGGCCACGGCCATGGTGCTCGCCACCGGTATCTCCGCGGCCGAGGTGCAAGCCGCCCTGGACAGCGCGGACCCCTTCACCGTGGCCGTCCCCGGCCGTATGCAGCTCGTTGCGACGGCTCCGGCCGCCGTGGTCGACTTCGCCCACAACCCGGATGCCCTCGCCCGGGCGCTCGAGGCAGTGCGCTCCCAGACGCCGGGGTCCAAGGTGATCGTCGTCTTCGGCGCCACCGGCCAGCGCGACCAGGGCAAGCGGCCGGCGATGGGAGCGATTGCGGCCCGGCTTGCGGACATCGTGATCGTCAGCGACGACGACCCGCACGATGAGGACGCGGCGGCCATCCGCGCCGACGTGATGGCCGGAGCCATCGAGGCCAAAACCGCGGAGGGCCTCGGCTGCACGGTCCTGGAGGTCTTCCCCCGCGACGCCGCCATCCGCAAGGCGGTGGAACTCGCCGGCCCGGAGGACACCATCCTGGTTGCCGGGCGCGGCCACGAGGTCTGGCAGGAAGTCAAGGGCGTCAACCTGGCGCTCGATGACCGGGTGGAGCTGCGGACCGCCTTGACAGTACGAGGATTCACCGTTCTCGATGACCAGCGGATAGAGTCCTAAACCGAGATGATTGCATTTACAGCGGCGGAAATCGCCGAAATAACCAACGGCCGGCTGGCCGCCGAACCGGGCCTCACGCCCGGCTCTGTGGTGACCGACTCCCGCGAGGCCACGGCGGGTTCCCTCTATGTGGCCAAGCCGGGGGAGGCCGCCGACGGGCACGATTTCGTGGCCGCCGCCTTCGAACGCGGTGCCGTCCTGGCCCTAGTGGAGCGCGACGTCGCCGCCGCTGACGGGCAGAATTTCCCCGCAGTCGTCGTTGCGGACTCGGTCCTTGCCATGGGCGCCCTCGCTGCTGAAGCGGTGCGCAGGATCCGTGCCCGCCGCGCAGCCCGCGGCGAGGAACTCACCGTGATCGGGATCACCGGGTCCGCGGGAAAGACCACCACCAAGGACCTGCTGGCCGGGATCCTCGCCGAACACGGCGAAACGGTGGCGCCCCAGGGTTCCTACAACGGCGAGGTCGGCGTTCCGCTGACCGTCTTCAAGGCCGGCTATGAGACCCGCTACCTCGTGATCGAGATGGGCGCCACCGGCGTCGGGCACATTCGCTACCTCGCGGACATGGTCCGCCCGGAGATCGGTGTGGTGCTGGCCGTCGGCACGGCCCACGCCGGTGAATTCGGCGGCGTCGAAAACATCGCCCTGGCCAAGGGCGAACTGGTCGAGGCCCTCCCCGCCGACGGCACGGCCGTGCTGAACCTGGACGACGCGAGGGTGGCTGCGATGTCCGCGCGGACCTCCGCGACGGTCCGCGGTTTCTCCGCCCAGCCCGCCCGGGGCGGCCAGCAGGCCGCCATCCAGGCCGAAAACGTCGAGTTGAACGCCGGGGGAAGCCCTGAATTCGACCTCCTGCTTCCGGGCGAGAGCGCGCGGCACCACGTCTCGGCCAAGCTGATCGGGGCCCACCACGTGGGCAACCTGCTCGCCGCGGCCGGGGCGGCCCACGCCGCCGGAATCCCCGGCGCGCAGATCGCCGCCTCGCTGAGCGCCCAGGCGGCTGCCAGCCGCTGGCGGATGGAACGCACCGAACGGCCCGACGGCGTGACCATCATCAACGACGCCTACAACGCCAACCCCGAATCGATGCGCGCCGCCCTGCGGACGCTGGCGGACCTGGGCCGTGGCCGCCGGACCTGGGCCGTGCTCGGCGCGATGCTGGAACTCGGCGAGGACTCCATCCGGGAGCACACCGCCGTCGGCACCCAGGTGGTCCGGCTCAACATCTCCCGGCTGCTGGTAATCGGACGCGAGGCCCGAGCGCTCTACGTCTCGGCCGTCAACGAGGGCTCCTGGGGGGACGAATGCCTGTTTGCCGAAACCGCGGACGAGGCCTACGAAATCCTGCGCTCCGAACTGGAGCCCGGTGACCTCGTCCTCTTCAAGTCTTCCAACAGCATCGGGCTGCGCCATCTGGGGGATCGGATAGCATTACCCCCACATGCGCCGGACGCGCCGGCCGGAAGCTCGGCCGGAAACGCTGCTGAATCCGCCGCCGGAACCGCCACTGAAGGGAGTGCGCTGCTGTGATCGCACTGCTGATGGGCTCCGGTCTGGCCCTGCTGCTCTCCTTCCTGGGGACCCCGCTCTTCATCCGCTTCCTGGTCCGCAAGAGCTACGGACAATTCATCCGGGACGACGGACCCACCTCGCACCACACCAAGCGCGGCACGCCGACAATGGGCGGGACGGTGGTGGTGGTCGCGGTACTGGTCAGCTACGGCATCACGCACCTGGTCATGTGGATGATGAACCCCCGGTCGCCGGGGCCGTCCGCCTCGGCCCTGCTCCTGCTCTTCCTCATGGTCGGCATGGGCCTGGTCGGGTTCCTGGACGACTTCATCAAGATTTCCGCGCAGCGCAGCCTGGGCCTCAATGCCAAGGCCAAGCTGATCCTGCAGGCCGCGGTCGGCATCATCTTCGCGGTCCTGGCCCTCAACTTCCCGGACGAGAACAACGTCACACCGGCGTCGTACCAGATCTCGCTGGTGCGGGACATCCCGTGGCTGAACCTCGCGTTCGGCGGCACCGTGCTGGGCGCCATCCTGTTTGTGCTGTGGTCCAACCTGATTGTCACCGCAGCGACCAACGGGGTAAACCTCACGGACGGCCTGGACGGCCTGGCCGCGGGCGCCTCCGTGATGGTCTTCGGGGCCTACACGATCATCGGGATCTGGCAGAGCAACCAGGCCTGCGGCTCGCCCCGGCAGGCCGGCGCCGGCTGCTACACCGTGCGTGACCCGCTCGACCTCGCCTTGCTTGCCGCCATCCTCAGCGCCGCGCTGGTCGGGTTCCTGTGGTGGAACACCTCGCCGGCGAAGATCTTCATGGGTGACACCGGGTCGCTGGCCATTGGCGGCGCCGTCGCCGGCTTCGCCATCCTGTCCCGGACCGAACTGCTGCTCGCCTTCATCGGCGGCCTCTTCGTCCTGATCACCCTCTCGGTCATCATCCAGGTCGGCTACTTCAAGATCACCAAGGGCAAACGGTTCTTCAAGATGGCCCCGCTGCAGCACCACTTCGAACTCAAGGGCTGGGCGGAAGTGACCGTCGTGGTCCGGTTCTGGATCCTCTGCGGGCTCTTCGTCGCCGCGGGCCTGGGCATCTTCTACGCCGAATGGGTGGTGCTGCTGTGAGCGGGAACATTCCCGAGCCGCTGGCCACGTCCCCGCGGCTGGACGCGCTGACCAGCTGGGACTCGGACTGGGCCGGCCTCCGCGTGGTCGTCACCGGCATCGGCATCTCCGGTTTCGCCGCCGCCGACACCCTGATCGAACTCGGCGCCCGGGTGGTCGTGGTGGACGCCGCGGACAGCGCGAAGGCGCGCGCCCAGGCGGACACCCTCCGGATCGTCGGTGCCGCGGACGTACTGCTCGGCGACGACGCCGTCGCGTCGGTGCCCAGGGTCGACGGCGAGAAGCCCGAACTGATCGTTACCTCGCCCGGCTGGCGGCCCGACCAGTCCCTGCTGGCCGCCGCCGCACGGGCACACATCCCGATCTGGGGCGACGTCGAACTCGCCTGGCGGGTCCGGGAACGCGAGGGCCGCAAGACGGCCGACTGGCTCACCATCACCGGCACCAACGGCAAGACCACGACCGTCGGCCTGACCGAATCGATGCTGCAGGCCGCCGGACTCAAGGCGATCGCGGTCGGCAACGTCGGCACGCCGATCCTGGACGCCCTCCGCGACCCGGTGGACTACGACGTCTTCGCCGTCGAACTCTCGAGCTTCCAGCTGCACTGGAGCCACTCCGTGTCGCCGGTCGCCAGCGTGTGCCTGAACGTCGCCGAAGACCACGTGGACTGGCACGGCTCCTACGACTCCTACCTGGCGGACAAGGCCAAGGTCTACGAGCGCACACAGAAGGCGTGCATCTACAACGCCGAGCAGATTGAAACCGAGCGCATGGTGGAAGACGCCGACGTCGTCGAGGGTTGCCGCGCGGTGGGCTTCACAACCGTCACCCCGGCGATCAGCATGGTCGGCGTCGTCGAAGGCCTGCTTGTGGACCGCGCCTTCATCCCGGAGCGCAAGGACAGCGCCGCCGAACTGGCGGCAATGTCCGACCTCGGACCCGTGGCGCCCCGGCACATGGTTGCCAACGCCCTCGCCGCGGCCGCCCTCGTGCGCGCCTACGGGGTGGAGCCGTCCGCCGTTCGCCAGGGGCTGCAGAACTACCTGCCGGGGGACCACCGCATCCAGCCGGTCGCCCGCCACGAAGGCGTGCTTTGGATCAACGACTCCAAGGCCACGAACCCGCACGCCGCGGCCGCCTCGCTGTCCGCTTTCCAGAACGTGGTGTGGATCGCCGGCGGCCTGTCCAAGGGTGTGAATTACGACTCACTGGTCCGGGACAACGCCGCCCGGCTCAAGGCTGTGGTGCTGATCGGCACGGACTCGTCCGGCCTGCTGGCCTCGCTCCAGCGACACGCGCCGGATGTCCCCGTGATCGGCCAGGCCAAGGGTGACACTGAAAACGTGCAGACTGCCGAAACGGCCCACGCCGATGCAGGCCCCTCGCCAATTTACGGCGAGACCGTGATGGCACGGGCCGTCGCGTCGGCGGCACAGCTGGCCACCTCGGGGGACACTGTGCTTCTGGCCCCGGCAGCTGCATCCATGGATCAGTTCTCTTCCTATGCTCACCGTGGCGACGCCTTCATCGAAGCTGTCCGCGAGCTCGTGGAAGGGCAGGCTCAGACCACCGAGGAGTAGCAATGGTCAGCACGCCCACCCGTCCCGCCGCGGCGCGGACGGCCGCCCCAGGCAGTAAACCAAGCAGCAATACAGCCAGGACACCCGTTCGGACGGCGAGCACAAGAGCCGCGGCCGCCGGACCGGTTCCAACACCCGCAGCCCGGGTCCGCGGCTGGTACCGCGGCTTCTGGTCGGCACTGGAAGGCACCGGCAAGTCCCGGAACGGTTCCACGTACTACCTCATCCTCGGCTCCACCCTCGCGCTGACCGCGATCGGCATCATGATGGTGCTCTCCGCGTCGAGCGTGGAGGCGATCGCGGCGGGGGAGTCGCCCTACTCCGCAGCCCTCAAGCAGGGGCTTTTCGCGGCCATCGGCGTCTTCGTCATGTTCGTCCTGTCCCGTGTGAACGTGGTGTGGCTCAAACGCATCGCCTGGTTCGCCATCCTCGGGGCGCTCGTCCTGCTGGTCCTGGTGCTCCTGGTGGGCCGCAGCGCGCTGGGCAACCAGAACTGGATCGAAGTCGGCGGTATCACCTTCCAGCCTTCCGAGGCGGCCAAACTGGCTCTGGCGCTCTGGATGGCCACGGTGCTGCACGCCAAGGCCAAGCTCCTCCATCAGGCCAAGCACGCCCTGATTCCCGTGGTGCTCCCGGGGGCGGCCGGGGTGATCGGCCTGATCCTGCTGGGCAACGACCTCGGCACGGCCATGATCGTCATGATGATCACGGCCGCCGCCCTGTACTTCGCCGGGGTGCGGCTGTATCTCTTCGGCATCGCCGGTGTGGTCCTGGCCGTGGGCACGGTGGTGCTCGCCATCACCAGCCCCAACCGGGTTTGCCGCATCCTGTCCTGGACAGGACAGACCTGCGCCGACGGCTCGGACGTAAACTACCAGTCCACCAACGGCCTCTACGCCCTGGCCTCCGGCGGCTGGTTCGGCGTCGGACTGGGCCAGAGCCGGCAGAAGTACAGCTGGATCCCGGAGGCCCACAACGACTTCATTTTCGCCATCATCGGCGAAGAGCTTGGCCTGATCGGCACCGTCGTGGTCCTGGTCCTGTTCGCGGTCCTGGGCACGGCCATCTACCGCGTCGTGGTGGCCCAGCAGGATTTGTTCCACCGCGTCCTCGCCGGAGCGATTATGGTGTGGCTGCTGGGCCAGGCCACCGTCAACATGGCAGTGGTCACCGGCTTGCTCCCCGTTATTGGCGTACCGCTGCCGTTCATCTCCTACGGCGGCTCGGCCCTGCTGATGTCGCTATGTGCCATCGGCGTAGTGTTGTCGTTGGCCCGGGCCCAGATGGAGCCGAACATGCAGCCGAAGGGGATGCTCAAGTTCGGGCCTGCCGGCTTCGCCAAAGTACTCCGCAAGCGGGCGGGGGCCAGGAGCGCTGCCAGACGTCCGGCCGCGGCGGCGTCTGCCAAGGCCCCGGCTGCCAGGCCGGCTGCCGGACCGATTACAGCCAGCTCGCCCGGCCGGAAGCCCGGCACCAGGACCCCCGCCCCCAAGAATCCCGCACGGAAGCGTACCTAGCCCACCATGAACACCAAGTCGTCCCTGTCCGTCGTCCTCGCCGGCGGCGGCACTGCCGGGCATATCAGCCCGCTGCTGGCCATCGCCAACGCCATCCTTGAGGTCCGGCCCGAGGCGCAACTCCTCGCCGTCGGCACCCCCGGCGGCATGGAAGCCCGCCTGGTCCCGGCCGCGGGGCTGGAGCTCGCCACGGTGAGCCGGGTTCCGTTTCCACGCAAACCTTCGATCGAACTGCTGCGGCTCCCCGGCAAGCTCGCCGGCGCCGTGCGGGAGGCCGGCGCCATCCTCGACGAAGCCAGGGCAGACGTCCTCGTCGGCGTCGGCGGCTACGTCTGCACGCCGCTGTACCTTGCCGCGTGGCGCCGCAAGATTCCGATTGTGGTGCACGAGGCCAACACCCGGCCCGGGCTCGCCAACCGCGTCGGTGCCCGGCTCAGCCGGCATGTGGCCGTAGCTTTCGCCGCGACCAGGCTGCGCGGGGCGCGGCACGTCGGCATGCCGATGCGGCGCGAAATCTCGGGCCTGGACCGGACGGTGGCCCGCGAGGCCGCACGCACGGCCCTCGGCCTGGAACAGGACAAGCCCACCCTGATCGTCACCGGCGGCTCCTCCGGCGCGCAAAGCATCAACCGCGCCGTCGCCGCCTCCGTCACGGCCCTGGCCGAGGCCGGCATCCAGACCCTGCACATCACCGGGCGGGGCAAGACCGTCCATGATGCCCAGGGCAAGCTGCTGGCCGCGCCCGGCTACCGCCAGGTGGAGTACGTCGACGGCATGGAACTGGCCTACGCCGCCGCCGACTTGCTGCTGGCGCGCTCCGGCGCCGCAACCGTCTGCGAGGTCGCCGCCGTCGGCGTCCCGGCCGTTTTCGTCCCGCTTCCGATCGGGAACGGCGAGCAGGCCCTGAACGCGGCCGGCCTGGTCGACGCGGACGCCGCGCTCCTGGTCGAAGACAGCGCCTTCGACGCCGGCTGGGTCGCCGGCCACATCATCCCGCTGCTGCGTGAGCCCGCCCGGCTGGACCGGATGGCCGCCGCCGCGGAACAGCTCGGCATCCGGGACGCAGACCGGCGGATGGCCGCCCTGGTCCTCGAAGCCGCGCAGTCCCCGGGCAGCACCGCCGCAACTCCGTGACCAGGACAGAACCGGCCGGAACAGCAGCTTTGAACGACCGAGCACTTTGAACGACCGAGCACTTTGAACGACCGAGCACTTTGAACAGCAGGCAGGAAGCGGTAAAGCAATGACCCAGGCCCAGAACGGCACCCCGCCGGCGGTCCGCACCCAGGACTCCCTGGGGCGCGTGCACTTCATCGGCATCGGCGGCGTGGGGATGTCCGCCGTCGCGCGCATCATGGTGGCCCGCGGCGTGCCGGTGAGCGGCTCCGACGCCAAAGACCTGCCGGTGATGGCCGAACTCGCCGCGGCCGGCGCGCGGATCGCCGTCGGCTATGACCCGGCAAACCTGGGCGACGCGCAGACCGTCGTCGCCGGTTCGGCCATCCGCCCGGACAACCCCGAGCTGGCCGCCGCCCGCGCCGCCGGGCTGCCGGTGCTGCACCGCTCCGAGGCCCTGGCCGCGACGATGGCGCAGGACACGGCCGTCATGGTCGCCGGCACGCACGGCAAGTCCACCACGACGTCGATGATCACGGTGCTCCTGCAGGGCGCCGGGCTGGACCCGTCCTTCGCCATCGGCGCCAACGTCCCCGCTCTGGGGGTCAACGCGGCCACCGGAACCTCCCCGGTCTTCGTCGCGGAAGCAGATGAATCGGACGGTTCGTTCCTGAACTACCGCCCGCAGATCGCGGTCGTGACCAACGTCGAGCCGGACCACCTGGATTACTACGGCACGGCGGAGGCCGTCTATGCCTCCTTCGACCGCTTCACCGAGCTGCTGCCCGCTGACGGCCTGCTGGTGGCCTGTGCCGACGACGACGGCGCCCGCGCCCTCGCGCTGCGCACCCGGGACCGGGGCAACACCCGCGTGCTCCTCTACGGCACCGCGGCGGACGCCGAGGTGAGGCTGCACGACGGCGGACCGGGCGACGTCTGGATCTCGACGCCCGCAGGCCGCTTTGCCGTCGAACTCCAAGTGCCCGGCCGGCACAACGCGCTGAACGCCGCCGCGGCCTTCGCGGTGGCGCTCGAACTCGGTATCGCCCCGGAAACCGCCGCCGGCGCGCTGGCCAACTTCTCCGGCGCCTCACGCCGCTTCGAATTCAAGGGCGCGGGCCGCGGCGTGCGCGTCTACGACGACTACGCCCACCATCCCACCGAGGTCCGGGCGGCCCTCGCCGCGGCTCGCTCGGTGGCCGGCGAACACCGGGTCCACGTCCTCTTCCAGCCCCACCTGTTCTCCCGGACCCGGGAGTTCGCGCTCGAGTTCGCGGAGGCCCTCAACGCCGCTGACACCGCGCTGGTGCTGGAGATCTACCCGGCCCGGGAAGATCCCATTCCCGGCGTTACCAGCCAGCTGATCGCGGACCACCTCGGCCGGGGCGGACGGCTGGTGGGCCCCGGCGACGAGGCTGTCAAGGCTGTGCTCGAGGCCGCGGCTCCGGGGGACATCGTCCTCACGGCCGGCGCGGGCGACGTCACTGCTTACGGCCCGCTCATCGTCGAGGCGTTGACGGTCGAGGCGCCCGGTGGCTAGCACGCGCCGGCCCCCTTACCCCACCGGCCCGCGCGGGTCTGCCTCCGACCGGCCGGCGGCAGGGCAGGAGGACGTCATCTCGGCGTCCAAGGCGGACCACGCAGGCACCTCTTCCGCCGGCACGGCCCCAGCCGGAGACCCGGCCGGGGCCGGCACGCCGCAGCCTCGGCGCGGCAATGTGCTCGCCTTTCCCGAACCGAAGGCCAAACGGCGGCGCCGGATCATCCTCACGACGGTGGCCGCAATTGCGGTGCTCATCGCAGGGATCGTGGCAGCGGCCGTGTACTCGCCGTGGCTTGCCGTTCACACCGTCACCGTGGAGGGCAACCGGATCCTCAGCACGCAACAGGTCAAGGCCGCCCTGGCGCCGCTTCAGGGCAAGCCCCTGACACAGATCAGCGATGAGGAAGTGAGCGGGCTGTTGCAGCCCCTGGTCCAGGTCAAAGCCGTCACCACCCAGGCCCGGCCGCCGTCCACGCTTCAGGTCCGAATCACCGAGCGCGTCCCGGTGGCTCTGGTCAAGCAGGCCGAGGTGTACCAGCTGGTCGACGTCGACGGCGTGCAGCTCGGAAAGGCCAAGGACCCGGCTTCGATAAAGCTTCCGGTCATCGAAAGTGGCCGAGGCGCGCTGCCCAAGGACCTGTTCCACGCCATCACCGGGGTTCTCGGGGCGCTCCCGCCGGACGTCCTGGCCCGGCTCTCCGATGCCTCGGCCAAGTCCGTGGACGCCGTGGAACTCAAACTCGTGGACGGCCAGACGATCGTCTGGGGCAACGCGGGGGAGAAGGAGCTGAAAGCCAGGGTGCTCACGGCCCTGCTGAAGGCGCCCGCGGATCCCAAAAACCCAGTGGCAATCTACGACGTCAGCGTGCCCCGGCACCCGGTCACCCGATAGCTCTCCATCACTTACATCGCGCCGTGCGCGGGCGATAGTGGAAATGGTGCATCCGCCGGGACCCGGCGCAGCCACCAGGCAGCAAAAAAGCAGAAACGGACGGCATTTCCCCGGTATTACCGCGACACGCGGAGCCGGTTATTGAATGTCCTCTGGATAGGAAATAGCGTCACAGACATGAGTTACTTGACATAACTATAACCTTCAACTGGAAGGTTAAGGTTCAAAGCCTCAAGCTCGACTCCATCAGTTTTCGCAATAGAACACGAACAAGGGACACGTAACGTGGCAGCTCCGCAGAATTACTTGGCCGTCATCAAGGTCGTCGGCATCGGCGGCGGTGGCGTGAACGCAGTCAACCGCATGATCGAGGTCGGTCTTCGCGGCGTCGAATTCATCGCCATCAACACGGACGCGCAGGCGCTGTTGATGTCCGATGCAGACGTCAAGCTCGACGTCGGACGCGAACTGACCCGCGGCCTGGGAGCCGGTGCGAATCCTGAGGTCGGCAGGCAGGCAGCAGAGGACCACGCCGACGAGATCGAAGAGGTCATCCGTGGCGCCGACATGGTCTTCGTGACCGCCGGCGAAGGCGGCGGCACCGGCACCGGCGGCGCACCCGTCGTGGCCCGCATCGCACGCTCCCTCGGCGCGCTGACCATCGGCGTCGTCACCCGCCCGTTCACCTTCGAGGGCCGACGCCGCGCCGGCTCCGCCGAAGCCGGCATCGACGCCCTGCGCGACGAGGTCGACACCCTGATCGTCATTCCGAACGACCGGCTGCTCTCCATCAGCGACCGCAACGTCTCTGTGCTGGACGCCTTCCGCTCCGCCGACCAGGTCCTGCTCTCCGGTGTCCAAGGCATCACCGACCTGATCACCACCCCGGGCCTGATCAACCTTGACTTCGCGGACGTCAAGTCCGTGATGCAGGGTGCCGGTTCCGCGCTCATGGGCATCGGTTCGGCCCGCGGCGAAGACCGCGCCGTCAAGGCTGCCGAGCTGGCCATCGCCTCGCCGCTGCTGGAGGCCTCCATCGACGGCGCCCACGGCGTCCTGCTCTCCATCCAAGGCGGATCGGACCTGGGCCTGTTCGAAATCAACGAGGCAGCCCGCCTGGTGCAGGAAGTGGCCCACCCGGAGGCCAACATCATCTTCGGCGCCGTGATCGACGACGCCCTCGGCGACGAAGCCCGCGTGACCGTCATCGCGGCCGGGTTCGACGACGTCAAGGCCACCTCGCCGTCGATGGACCAGTCCCAGCCCGCTCCGGCCCGCCCTGCCGCTCCCGCCCCGGCTCCGGCCCAGGCGCCCGCTTCCGCGCCGGTCCAGCCGCTGCACGCCGGCGTCGGTGCGTCCGGGCTCAGCAACTGGGGCCAGCAGCGCCCCTCGGCCGTGCCGGCCGACTCGGGCTTTGATGTGGACCTGCCCTCCGTCGTCGAACCGGATCTCTCCGGCCGCCACTCGGACGACCTGGATGTGCCTGACTTCCTGAAGTAGGCATCGGTCCAAGAAGCAGCAATCAGCACCATGGCACTGCCTCCGGCGGTGCCATGGTGCTTTGGCGGGGTTACGGTGTTTGGTATGGGTTTTTCAATGTTTCCGGTTCCTGAAGTGGCGGTGTGCTGAGTGTTCTCCTGGCGAGCTGAGGTGCGGCCCGGTGTCTGGGCGGCCTTCACCAACGTTGCGGCGGGCAACCTGGCGCTCCATGTCGGGGACAACCCGGCCGCGGTGCGCCGGCGCCGGGAAATGCTCGAGCGGGCCGCCGGGCTCGGCTCACGCCGCTTCCGGTTCATGAACCAGGTCCACGGCAGCGAGGTGGCCCTCATCTCCAGCGCCGGCACTGCCCTGGCCTCCGGCCCAGCGCACGCCGATGCGGCCACCGCCGATGCGCCAACCGCCGACGCCATGGTCTCCACCGGGGAGCCGCTGGCGGTCATGGTGGCCGACTGCGTGCCGATCGTGCTGGTGGGAGAGGGCGGCCCCGCGGAGCCGGTGCTCGGCGTCGTACATGCCGGAAGGCCGGGCCTGGCCGCCGGTGTGGTGCCGGCCGCGGTGGCGCGGATGCGTGCTCTGGGAGCCGCGGACATCGGTGCCTGGATCGGCCCTTCCATCTGCGGGAACTGCTATGAGGTTCCGGAAGCCATGCGCGCGGACGTCGCGGCAATCGTCCCGGCGGCCTGGTGCACGACCGCCCAGGGCACCCCGGGGCTGGACCTGCCGGCCGGGGTCCGCAGCCAGCTCGAAGCCGAGGGGGTCGCCGTCGAATACTCCGGCGGCTGCACCCGCGAGGACGAGGGCCTGTACTCCTACCGGCGCAACAGCCGCACGGGCCGGTTTGCGGGCCTGGTCTGGACCGGCGACGAAGCTGCCGGAGTAGCCAAATGACCGTGCCGGCGGCAGCGGCAGGAGATCCGCGCCTCGATCAGCTCCGCGAACGGCTCGACGCCGTGCGGCAACGGATCAACGCCGCGGCGGCCGACGCCGGACGGGACGCCGCGCCGCAGCTGATCGTGGTGACCAAATTCCACCCGGCCGAGGATGTCGCGCGGCTCGCCGCCCTCGGCGTCACCGACGTCGGCGAAAACCGCGACCAGGAAGCAGCGGACAAGGCGGCCCGGCTGCAGGAACTGCAACTGCGCTGGCACTTCATCGGCCAGCTGCAAAGCAACAAAGCCAAATCCGTCGTGAAGTACGCCCACGCCGTGCATTCCGTGGACCGGCCGCAACTCGTCGACGCCCTGGCCAAGGCGGTACGCGCGGAGCAGGATCGAACCGGCCGCGGGGACCTCGAGTGCTTCATCCAGGTCAGCCTGGACGAGGACGCCGACGGCCACCGCGGCGGCGCATTGCCCTCGGACGTCCCGGCCCTGGGCGAACAGCTCTCCGCGGCGGCCGGACTCCGGCTGGCCGGCGTGATGGCCGTGGCGCCGCTGGGTGCGGCGCCCGAGGGGGCGTTCGAAAAGCTGGCGGAAATCTCCGCTCGGCTGCGCTCTGACCATCCGCAGGCCACGGCCATCTCCGCCGGAATGAGCCAGGACCTCGAAGCGGCCATCCGGTTCGGGGCGACACACCTTCGAATAGGCTCCGATATTCTCGGTCCGCGCCCGGCCTTGCGGTAGGTTCAACGTATTGGAAGGTAATGGCGGGGATTCCAATGAAGTGACTCCAGAACTGTCGAGTCACTAAGCGGCCCCCATACGGACACGATTAGGAGTCGACCATGGCTGGCGGTCTGCGCAAGACAATGATCTATCTTGGGCTCGCTGATGGCGACGAACACTACGAGTCCGAGCATCACACACCGCACAAGGATGAGGACGATTCCATGGAGCACGACCGCGAAGAGCGCCGCGCGCCGGCACCCGTCCGCGAAGCCCCCAGGGAAGAGCCCTACGCCGCTGAAGAGGAATACCGCGCACCCGTGACACCCATCAAGCGAGCGGCCGCCAGCCGCGAAGAGACCACCGGCCTCCGGCAGATCACCACGATCCACCCGCGGTCCTACAACGACGCCAAGCTCATCGGTGAAAGCTTCCGTGACGGCATCCCCGTCATCATGAACGTCACCGACATGGGGGAGGCGGACGCGAAGCGCCTCGTCGATTTCTCCGCAGGTCTGGTGTTCGGCCTGCGCGGCAGCATCGAGCGAGTGACCAACAAGGTGTTCCTGCTCTCGCCGTCGTACGTCGAAGTGATCGGTGACGACAAGAAGGTCAGCGAGACGCAGGCCGCCTTCTTCAACCAGAGCTAGCCCAGGATTCCCGTTCGGATGCCAGGCAGGGGTACCTGCCTGGCATCCGTGCTGAGGTTTCCGTGTTGGAATAGACGTGTTGGAATGGATGCGCAACCACTGTCAGGACACTGCGGTATCCGGAATGATCATGGAGATATGAGTTAACTCATGGGAATTGTTTTCGGACTTGTCTATATCGCACTGCTGCTCTTTTTTGTCGCCCTGATCATCCGCCTGATCTTCGACTGGGTGCAGATGTTCGCCCGCAGTTGGCGTCCGCGCGGCGTGGCGCTCGTCACCGCCCACACTGTGTACTCAATCACAGACAAGCCCCTCAAACTGCTAGGCCGGATCCTCCCGCCGCTGCGGCTCGGCGGAATCTCGCTGGACCTGGCGTTCCTGGTGCTCTTCCTGGCCGTCTCCGTGGCCATGGGCTTCGCCAGGTACTTCACCTACGCGCAGCCGATCGCCACGTAATCCGGCAACGGACCCGGTCCGCTTGCCACAAAAGATAAAAACTCCGGTTTGACACTGCGGTGTTGAATTAGAGGAACCAGACCATATTTAGGTACCGTAGTTTTGACGGCCGGAAGGCCTACTGACTAACTAGACCAACGAGGTGACCAGATGGCTTTGACGCCAGAAGACGTTGTCAACAAGCGCTTTCAGCCGACCAAGTTCCGCGAAGGCTACGACCAGGACGAAGTTGATGACTTCCTGGACGAGATCGTCGTTGAACTGCGACGCCTGAACCAGGAGAACGACGAGCTGCGCAAGAAGCTCGCCGAAGCCGGTTCCGGCACGGCCGCCAGCTCCGCTGCTGGCGCTCCCGTCGTGGAGAAGGTGCCGGCAGCCGTCAAGGCCGAGAAGGAAGACCGCGCCAAGGCAGAAGCCGAGGCAAAGGCCGCCGAAGCCGCCGCCGCCAAGAAGAAGGAAGCCGAGAAGGCTCCCGCTCCGGCAGCAGCCCCGGCCCCCGTCGCCGCCACCGCGTCCGCCGAGTCCGCTGCCGGCCTGCTGGCCATGGCGCAGCAGATGCACGACAAGCACGTCGCCGACGGCGAACAGCAGCGTGACAAGATCATCGCCGAAGCGCAGATCGAAGCCAGCAGCCTCGTCAACGACGCGCAGGAAAAGTCCCGCAAGATCCTGGGTGCCCTCGAGCAGCAGCGCTCCGTGCTGGAACGCAAGGTCGAGCAGCTCCGCGGCTTCGAGCGCGACTACCGGTCCCGTCTGAAGGCCTACATCGAAGGCCAGCTGCGTGACCTGGACGCCCGTGGTTCGGTTGCGGCCCCCGAGGTCGAAGCCAACTAGGACGTTTTACAAGTATTCTGAAAGCCGGTGGCTGAGGACTCCTCGGCCACCGGCTTTTGGCATTAACCGCCGCCTTCGCGGCCTCCTTCGGGTGCCTGCACGCGCAAGCAGCAAGCCCCCAGCCACCCCCGGCACCGGAACGAAAGCACTATGACTGACGCACCAACCCCAGACGCCGCCCAGCCCGCGGACGCCGCCCAGCCCGCGGACGCCGCAGTGGCGCCGGCGCGCAAACCGCGCCGCGCCCTGCTGCTCACCCTTTTCGCCGGATTCGCGGTGTTCGCCTACGTGTTCGACCAGCTGACCAAACTCTGGGTCACGTCGACCATGACCGAGGGGGAACGGATCCCGGTGCTGCCGCCTCTGCTGCATTGGTACTACATCCGCAACTCCGGTGCCGCGTTCTCGATCGGTGAGAACGTCACGTGGGTCTTCACGATCATCATGGCGGCGGTCTCCATAGCGATCCTGCTGCAGCTGCGCAAGCTCGGCTCCGCCTGGTGGGCGCTGGCGCTGGGGCTGCTGCTGGGCGGCGCGCTGGGCAACCTCACCGACCGGCTGTTCCGCGAACCTTCGTTCGCGATGGGCCATGTGGTGGACTTCATCCAGCTGCCCAACTTCGCGATCTTCAACATCGCCGATTCCGCCGTGGTGTCCTCGGTCGTCATCATCTGCCTGCTGACGCTGCGCGGTGTGGCGCTTGACGGCTCACGGCTGAACCCGCGCCGGGACAGCAGCGCCGGCCGGCCGGCTGTGCTGGAAGAAAACGGACGGGAACACAATGTCTGAGCCCGGCCCGGCCAATGCGCCGGAACGCCGGCACTTCACCGTCCCGGCGGAGCTGGCCGGCGTCCGGGTGGACGCCGGGCTGGCGAAGCTGATGGAGATCTCCCGGTCACAAGCGGCCACGCTGATCGCGGAGGGCAACGTCAGCAGCCATGGCAAAGCCGTGGGGAAGTCCCTCAAGCTCAGCGCCGGCGGCGAGCTCGACGTCGTCGTGCCGGAGCGCCGGGACCCGCTGGAAGTTGTGGAGGAAGTTGTGGAAGGCCTAAAAATCCTGCTGGACGACGACGAGTTCGTCGTCGTCGATAAACCCGTTGGTGTGGCAGCGCACCCGTCGCCCGGCTGGGTCGGGCCGACGGTCGTCGGCGGCCTCGCCGGCGCCGGTTATCGGATCTCCACCTCCGGCTCGCCGGAACGCGCCGGGATCGTGCACCGGCTCGACGTCGGCACCTCCGGGGTCATGGTGGTCGCCAAGACCGAGAACGCCTATACGGCACTCAAGCGGGCCTTCAAGGAGCGCACCGTGGACAAGGTCTACCACGCCGTCGTCCAGGGCCTGCCGGACCCGCTGGCCGGCACCATCGACGCGCCCATCGGCCGCCACCCCGGCCACGACTGGCGCTTCGCCGTGATCGAGGACGGGCGCGACTCGATCACCCACTACGAGGTGCTGGAAGCCTTCGGCAAGGCCTCGCTCGTGGAGGTGCACCTGGAAACCGGCCGCACCCACCAGATCCGGGTGCACTTCGCGGCGCTGCGCCACCCCTGCGCCGGGGACCTGACTTATGGGGCTGACCCCCGGCTCGCGGCCACCCTGGGCCTGACCCGGCAGTGGCTGCATGCCCGGCAGCTGTCCTTCGACCACCCCCGGACCGGGGAGCGGGTCACCGTGACCAGCGAGTACCCGCAGGACCTGAAGTATGCCCTCGAGGTACTGGAGTCCGGCAACGCCTAGCGGAGGTCCGCACCTACCGCCGCGCCGGGCACGTGGGTGTCGCTGCCCGGCACTAGAATGATTCGGTGACTTCCAGCAACAACTCGTTCGTCCACCTCCACAACCACACCGAGTACTCCATGTTGGACGGCGCGGCGCGCCTCGGGGAACTCTTTGATGAGACCGAGCGGTTGGGCATGCCCGCCCTGGCCACCACCGACCATGGCTACCTCTTCGGGGCGTTCGACTTCTGGAAGCGGGCCACCGACAAGGGCATCAAGCCGATCATCGGTGTCGAGGCCTATGTCACGCCGGGAACCGCGCGCACGGATAAGACCCGCGTGCGCTGGGGCGAAGAGAACCAGCGCAAGGACGACATCTCCGGCGGTGGCGCCTACACGCACATGACGCTGCTGAGCTACAACAACGTCGGCATGCGGAACCTGTTCCGTGCCTCCTCGATCGCCTCCCTGGACTCCGTCTTCGGCAAGTGGCCGCGGCTGGACCGCGAGCTGCTGAATACCTATTCCGAGGGCCTGATCGCGACCACCGGCTGCCCGTCCGGCGAAGTCCAGACGCGGCTCCGGCTCGGGCAGTACCGGGAAGCCCTCGAGGCCGCGGCCGAGTTCCGCGACATCTTCGGCGCCGAGAACTACTTCTGCGAACTCATGGACCACGGCCTGGACATCGAGCGGCGCGTCACCGGGGACCTGCTGCGGCTGGCCAAGGAACTGAACCTCCCGCTGGTGGCCACGAACGACTTGCACTACACGCACGAGCACGACGCCAAGGCGCACGAAGCCCTGCTTGCCATCCAGTCCGGCTCCACCCTGCTGGAGCCCACGTATGACAACGGCGGTTCACGCTTCGCCTTCTCCGGCAGCGGCTACTACCTGAAGTCGCCGCAGGAAATGCGGGAACTGTTCCGCGACCACCCCGACGCCTGCGACAACACGCTGCTGATCGCCGAACGCTGCGAAGTGTCGTTCAATACCGGCGCCAACTACATGCCCCGCTTCCCCTGCCCGGAAGGGGAGGACGAGACGTCCTGGCTGGTCAAGGAAGTGGACAAGGGCCTCCACTACCGCTACCCCCAGGGCATCCCGGACAAGGTCCGCCAGCAGGCCGACTACGAGCTCGAAGTCATCACCTCGATGGGTTTCCCGGGCTACTTCCTGGTGGTGGCCGACTTCATCAACTGGGCCAAGAACAACGGCATCCGGGTGGGCCCCGGCCGTGGCTCCGGTGCCGGCTCCATGGTGGCCTACGCCATGCGCATCACCGACCTGGACCCGCTGCACCACGGCCTGATCTTCGAGCGCTTCCTGAACCCGGACCGCGTCTCCATGCCCGACTTCGACGTCGACTTCGATGACCGGCGCCGCTCCGAAGTGATCGACTATGTGACTCGCAAGTACGGCGACGAACGCGTCGCCATGATCGTCACCTACGGCACGATCAAGACCAAACAGGCCCTCAAGGATTCCTCCCGCGTGCTGGGCTACCCGTTCAGCATGGGCGAGCAGCTCACGAAGGCGCTGCCGCCCGCCGTGATGGCCAAGGACATTCCGCTGGCCGACATCCAGAACCCCGAGGCCAAGCGCTACGGTGAGGCCGGGGACTTCCGGCAGCTGATCAGCACGGACCCGGAAGCCGCGAAGGTCTTCGAGACCGCGCTCGGCATCGAGGGCCTGAAGCGGCAGTGGGGTGTCCACGCCGCCGGCGTCATCATGTCCTCGGACCCCATCATCGACGTCATCCCGATCATGCGCCGCTTCCAGGACGGCCAGGTCATCACGCAGTTCGACTACCCGACCTCCGAGGGCCTCGGCCTGATCAAGATGGACTTCCTCGGGCTGCGGAACCTGACGATCATTTCCGACGCACTGGAAAACATCAAAATGAACCGCGGCGTGGACCTGGACCTCGAATCCCTCGCCCTGGACGATGCCGCCTCCTACGAGCTGCTGGCCCGCGGCGACACCCTGGGCGTCTTCCAGCTCGACGGCGGCCCCATGCGCTCCCTGCTCAAGCTGATGAAGCCTGACAACTTCGAAGACATCTCCGCCGTGCTGGCGCTGTACCGCCCGGGACCGATGGGCGCCAACGCGCACACCGACTACGCGCTGCGCAAGAACAAGATCCAGGACGTCATCCCGATCCACCCCGAGCTCGAGGAGCCGCTCGCCGAGATCCTCGGCGGCACCTACGGCCTGATCGTGTACCAGGAGCAGGTCATGGCGGTGGCGCAGAAGCTCGCCGGCTACACCCTGGGCCAGGCCGATATCCTCCGCCGCGCCATGGGCAAGAAGAAGAAATCCGAGCTGGACAAGCAGTTCGCCGGCTTCTCCCAGGGCATGCAGGACAACGGCTACTCGATGGCCGCGGTCAAGACCCTTTGGGACATCCTGCTGCCCTTCTCCGACTACGCGTTCAACAAGGCGCACTCCGCCGCGTACGGCGTGATCTCCTACTGGACCGCGTACCTGAAGGCCCACTACGCGCCGGAATACATGGCGGCCCTGCTCACCTCCGTCGGCGACGACAAGGACAAATCGGCGATCTACCTCAACGAATGCCGCCGCATGGGCATCACCGTGCTGCCGCCGGACGTCAACGAGTCAGCGCTCAACTTCACCCCGGTCGGCAACGACATCCGCTTCGGCATGGGAGCCATCCGCAACGTCGGCGCCAACGCCGTCGACGCGATGGTGGCCGCCCGCGAACGCGAAGGCGCCTACACCTCCTTCAAGGACTACCTGATGAAGGTCCCGGCGGTGGTCTGCAACAAGCGCACCATCGAATCCCTGATCAAGGCCGGCGCCTTCGACTCGCTCGGCCACCACCGCCGTGCCCTGGCCATGATCCACGAAGAAGCCATCGACTCGGTCATCACGCTCAAGCGCAACGAGGCGATGGGACAGTTCGACCTGTTCGCCGGCATCGATGACACCGAGTCGGAGTCCTCGCTGAGCATCGAGATCCCCGAACTGCCCGAGTGGGAGAAGAAGGACAAGCTCTCCTTCGAACGCGACATGCTCGGACTCTACGTCTCGGACCACCCGCTGCAGGGCCTCGAGGGGCTGCTCAGCCAGCACGCGGACCAGTCGATCACCTCGATCATCGCCGAGGACGGACCGCACGACGGCGCGATCATCACCATCGCGGGCATGATCACCTCGCTCAGCCGCCGGATCGCCAAGGCCAGCGGCAACGCCTACGCGCGCGCCGAGATCGAGGACCTCGGCGGCTCTGTGGAAGTGATGTTCTTCGGCCAGGTCTACGGACCGATCGCCTCGGTTTTGGCCGAGGACCTGATCGTCGTCGTCAAGGGCCGGCTGCAGCGCCGCGACGACGGCGCGGTGGCCCTGAACTGCATGGAACTCTCGGTGCCGGACCTCAGCGAAGGCCTGGACGGGCCGCTGGTGATCACCATGCCGACGCACAAGGCCACCGAGGCCGTGGTGAACGAACTCGGTGAAGTCCTCAGGACCCACCGGGGCAAATCGGAGGTGCGCCTGCACCTGCACGGCGATTCCCGGGTGGAGGTCATGGGCCTGCCCGTGCATCTGCGCGTCAACCCCAGCCCGTCCCTGTTCGGCGACCTGAAGGTGCTGCTCGGCCCGACCTGCCTGGACAGCTGACGGCCGTTCCCGACCCCCGTTTCGACGGTTCCCTGCTGGCTCGACGCCGCTAAGCGTCCTGGCGGCAGGGAACCGTCGAAACGGCCCGCGGGCGGCCTAGATTTCGTAGTCGAGCGGCACCGGCTGGCCGTAGCTTCCGCCGTGGTAGAGCAGCGGCGCGCCCTCGCCGCCGATCGCGCCGTCGACCACCTCGACGACCACTACCGCGTTGTTTTCGAAAGAGAGCCGCATCTGGATCTTGCCGATCAGCCAGCCGGAGACATCCTTGAGGATGGGGACCTCATGGGGCCCGAGCTCCCAATGGTCGCCCTCGAAGCGGTCCCGGGAGCGGGCGAAGCGGTCGGCGAGCTGCTGGTTGCCCAACCCCAGCATGTGCACGCCGATGTAGCCGGAATTCGCGACGGCGGGCCAGGAGCGGGAGGTCCGCGCCATGTTGAAGGTGAACCGGGGCGGCTTGGCCGACAGGGACGCCACCGAGGTTGCGGTGAAACCGTAAGGGACGCCGTCGTAGTTCACGGTGATGATGGCGACTCCGGCCGCATGGCGGCGGAACATTTCCTTAAACGTTCCTTCGAAGGCTTCTTCGGCTGAGGCCACGGTGGGTCATCTCCCTGCTGTTCTGCGACTGGTGCTCACTGCCAGCGTATTCCTGCGGGCGCCGCCTGCGGTATTCGGCCGGCGCCCGGGAGGGATCCGGGCGTCACGTCCCGTGCGGCGGCGTAATGTCCGGCGCCGCCGGATCCTTTGTTAAGGTTTGTTGCATGACACAACCTGCGGTGCACGTGCCCGTTCACGACCACGACGGCGGACCCTGGCCTGCCGCGCCCGGCCGGCCGGGCGCGTCCGTGCCGTGGACGGGGCTGGCCGTGATCGCCGCTGCAGGTGTTCCGGTGGGACTGTTGTGGTGGCTGCTGGCGCCGACCGGGCTGAACCTCATTACCCGGGACCCGGCATTGGCCGCCGGCAGCAACCCCGAAACGTGGCTGCCGCGGGACCTTGTCCTGGCCGGGCTGTCCCTGCTGGCCGGCTGCCTGTCCGGGATCTTCATTGCCGGCAACCGGCCCGCCCGGCTGGGAACCGCGACAGTGGTCCTGGCCGTCGCCGCGGGTGCCGTTGGGGCCCTGCTGGCCTGGGGGACCGGCGTGCTCGCCGGAACCTGGTGGAGCGCTCCGGTGGATACTTCGGCCAGCGCCAGCATCGCCTTCTCGCTCCGGGCCTACGCCATGCTGGTCATCTGGCCTGCTGCCATCGCCCTCGCGATCTTCCTCTCCACAGTGTTTGGCTCATCGGAGCCCAAGCCGGCGTCCGGGGGCACCGCGCCGGAGCGTAAAATGGACGAGTGACTCCAACTGCTGACAGCCCTGTGCCCTCCGCTCCCTCCGCCCTCAACTTCCGCACCGTGGACGTGCGCGGGCAGCGGTTGTCCCTCGCCGGGCTCCGCGCCGCCGTTCCGCGGGCGCAGCACGGCACCGTGGCCGACGCGGAGCAAAAGGTCCTGGACATTATTTCGTCGGTCCGGACGCGCGGTTTCGAGGCGCTGAGCGAGCTGGCGCTGAACTTCGACGGCGTCGAACAAGCCCACCCGCGGGTTCCCGCCGAAGCCCTCAAGGCAGCTCTGGACGGCCTGGACCCCGCAGTGCGCGCCGCCCTGGAGGAGTCCATCCGCCGGGCACGCCGCTTCGCTGACGCTCAGCGTCCGGCCGACACCGACGTCGAACTCGGCGAAGGTGCCGTGGTCAGCCAGAACTGGGTCCCGGTGGCCCGGGTCGGGCTCTACGTCCCCGGCGGTCTGGCGGTCTACCCCTCCTCGGTCATCATGAACGTGGTCCCGGCGCTGGCAGCAGGCGTGGAATCCATTGCCCTGGCCTCGCCGCCGCAAAAGGACTTCGGCGGCCTCCCGCACCCCACGATCCTGGCGGCGGCATGCCTGCTGGGCATTGAGGAGGTCTATGCGATCGGCGGCGCCCAGGCCATTGCAGCGTTCGCCTACGGCATCCCCGGTGGAACCGGAACCGGGACCGGAACCGGGACCGGGACCGGCGCTGCCGCCGGCATCGACGCCGGTATCGACCCGGTCGATGTCGTCACCGGACCCGGAAACATCTTCGTGGCCACCGCCAAGCGGCTTGTGAAGGGTGTGGTGGGAATCGACTCGGAGGCCGGCACCACCGAAATCGCCATCCTGGCCGACGCCACCGCGCGCCCGGGCCTCGTCGCGGCCGACCTGATCAGCCAGGCCGAGCACGACCCGCAGGCCGCTTCCGTGCTGATCACCGACTCCGAGGAACTCGCCGCCGCCGTCCGCCGCGAGCTCGAACTCCAGGCCGCCGCGACCAAGCACAGCGCCCGGGTCCGGCAGGCCCTGTCCGGTCCGCAGTCCGGCGTCGTGCTGGTCGAGGACCTTGAGCAGGGCATCGCTGCCTGCGACGCCTACGCGGCTGAACACCTCGAAATCATGACCGCGGACGCCGCCGGCGTCGCCGCCCGGATCCGCAACGCCGGCGCCATCTTCGTGGGGGACTACAGCCCGGTCAGCCTGGGCGACTACTGCGCCGGTTCCAACCACGTGCTGCCCACCAGCGGAACGGCCGCGTTCTCCTCCGGGCTCAACGTGACCACGTTCCTGCGCGCCATCCAGGTGATCAACTACAGCCGGAGCGCGCTGGAGGAGGTCAGCAGGCACATCGTCAGCCTCTCCGTCGCGGAGGACCTGCCTGCTCACGGCGAAGCAGTCACCGCACGGTTCTCGGCCAGCAGTTAGGGCGGCTGGCGGGCAGTCCCGCCGGAACAGCGCCCAACCACAACATGTAGTAATTACAGGCTTGTTATTCAGCAACATCTAGTCGTAAACTGATCCCGGAAGCACCAAACGTGGTGCCTCGGCTCTCTACAGGGATCCAGCTTGCGGCAGGGGAGGAACCGACGTGTATTGCCCGTTCTGTCGTAACCCTGATTCGCGCGTGGTGGACAGCCGCATCGCCGACGACGGCTCCGCGATTAGGCGCCGCCGGCAGTGCCCCGAATGCGGACGCCGGTTCACCACGGTGGAAACCACTAGCCTGACCGTGATCAAGCGCTCCGGCGTCGGCGAGCCGTTCAGCCGCAGCAAGGTCATCAACGGCGTTCGGAAGGCCTGCCAGGGCCGCCCCGTCACCGAAGACGACCTCGCCATGCTGGCCCAGGAAGTCGAGGAGACCATCCGGGCCTCCGGCGCGGCCGAGATCGATGCCCACGAGGTGGGCCTGGCGATCCTCAACCCGCTGCAGCGCCTCGATGAGGTGGCCTACCTGCGCTTTGCGAGCGTGTACCAGGCCTTCGAATCGCTGGAAGACTTCGAGTCCGCCATCGCCCTGCTCCGCCATGAGGCCGAGTCCAAGGGGCTGGAAGGCAAGAGCTCGCAGAAGAGCCCGCTCTAGGCTCAACTAAGTTCCGGTGGTGGCAGCGGAGGGGAAGCCGTGGCCACCACCGGCTCCAACCCAACTGACTCGCAGTTGTTGTCGCTTTGAGCGTTCAAAACGACACCTAGTGCCAGTCAGTTGGGTTGTTGTGCGTCCGGGACTACTTGGCCAGCTTGTGCGTGAGGGCGACCTCGATGGCCGCGCCCACGATGCCGGCGTCGTTCTTCAGCTCGGCCGGAACGATCGGCGTGCGCAACGACATGTGCGGCAGGTATTCGTCGGCCCGCTTGGAGATGCCACCGCCCACGATGAACAGTTCCGGGGAGAAGAGGAACTCGACGTGGGAGAAGTAGCGCTGCAGCAGCACGCTGTATTCGGCCCAGCTCAGGCCGTCGCGCTCACGGGCGACGGCGGAGGCCTTGCTCTCGGCGTCGAAACCGTCGATTTCCAGGTGGCCCAGTTCGGCGTTGGGGACGAGCTTGCCGTCGAAGATGAAGGCGGAGCCGATGCCGGTGCCGAGGGTGATCACCAGGACGGTGCCGGAGATGCCTTCGCCGGCACCGTAGCGGGCCTCGGCCAGGCCGGCGGCGTCGGCGTCGTTGATGACCTCGACCGGGCGGCCGAGCCGTGCGGTGAGCAGGGCATCGATGTCCAGGTTCAGCCAGGAGTTGTCGACGTTCGCCGTCGAGTGGACCACGCCGTGCTGGATGATGCCAGGGAAGGTCACGCCGACCGGAGAGTCGGCTGCGGGGGCGTCGGGACGCTTGGACAGCTCCGCTACCACCTGCGCCACGACTTCGGCAACGGCCTCCGGAGTGGACGGCTGCGGGGTGGGCACGCGGAGCCGGTCGCCGACGAGCTTGCCCTTCTTCAGATCAACGATTCCGCCCTTGATGCCGGTGCCACCGATGTCGATGCCGATCAGCGGTGCGTTCTTCTTCGACTTCTCGTCCTTCTTGGCCAATGTTGTTCCGTTCGTGGCAGGGGCGGGGTGGGTCTTGTTGTTGATTTTTGAAAGGCGGTGCGGGGATCAGGGGAGGGTCAGGACTTCGGCGCCGGACTCCGTGACCAGCAGGGTGTGCTCGAACTGTGCGGTCCGTTTGTGGTCGCGCGTCACCACCGTCCAGTCATCGGCCCACATGTCCCATTCGACCGTGCCCAGCGTGAGCATCGGCTCGATCGTGAAGACCATGCCGGCCTCCATGACGGTGTTGTAGGCCGGGGCGGCATCGTAGTGCGGGATGATCAGCCCGGTGTGGAAGGCCTCACCGACGCCGTGCCCGGTGAAGTCCCGGACTACGCCGTAGCCGAATCGCTTGGCGTAGGACTCGATGGTCCGGCCGATCACGTTGATTTCGCGGCCCGGGGCCACGGCGCGGATGGCGCGGCGCAGGGACTCTTCGGTGCGTTCGACCAGCAGCCTGGACTCCTCGTCGACGTCGCCCACGAGGAAGGTGTAATTGGTGTCGCCATGCACGCCGCCGATGAAGGCCGTGATGTCGATGTTCAGGATGTCGCCGTCCTGGACCACGGTGCTGTCCGGGATGCCGTGGCAGATCACTTCGTTGAGCGAGGAGCACAGGGACTTGGGGAAACCACGGTAGCCGAGGGTGGACGGGTAGGCGTTGTGGTCGAGCAGGAATTCGTGCCCCACCTTGTCCAGCTGGTCGGTGGTGACGCCGGGGACGATGTGCTTGCCGACCTCCACGATGGCCTGGGCGGCAATCCGTGAGGCGATCCGGATCTTCTCGATGGTCTCGGCTGACTTGACCTCTGAGCCCGTGAACTTGGCCGGAGCAGGCTTGCCGACGTATTCAGGGCGCGGTATGGACGCCGGCACGGCAAGCTGCGGGCTGACTGTTCCCGGGACGAGGGTGCCGATGGGTGCAGTCGAGGTGAGGGAAGGCATAGATTGATTCTATAAGCCCCCGGGCGCAGCCCGGAAAATACAGCGGAAAATGCATCCGGAAAAACAGCCGGAACCAGGCACACGCAGAAGGAGCCCCGATGACCGAATACTGGTACAACGTCAACACCCACGAGATCGAGGAAGACGCCATGTCCGACTGGAGCCAGCTGATCGGCCCCTACAAGACCCGCGAGGAAGCCGAACACGCCCTCGAAAAGGTCAAGGCCCGCAACGAGGCCTGGGAAAAGGGCGACGACGACGCGTAACGGCGTGCCGGCTCCCGTTGTCCTCCTGGTCCACGGGTTGCCCGGCTCCGGCAAGTCCACGCTCGCGGCGCAGTGGAAGTTGAAGCGCTGTGCCGGCAGCTCCGGCCCCTGCTGGAACCCGTTGCTTTGCAGTTAGAAGGAATGTTCCGGGCCGGGGAAGTGGCCTGATCGGACGTCGTCGCCGTAGGCCTTCGCGGCGTCGCTGAGGGTGGTCCGCAGATCCGCGTACTGCTTGACGAACTTGGCCATCTTTCCGCCGCGCAGCCCGGCCATGTCCTGCCACACCAGCACCTGGCCCGTGGTCGCGTTGCCTGCCCCGATGCCGATCGTGGGGACCTCGACGGCGGCGTCCACGGCGGCCGCCGTCGGCGCCGGAACCATTTCCATCAGCACACAGAACGCGCCGGCGTCGGCCAGGGCGACGGCGTCGTCGATCAGCCGCTGGGCGTCGTCGCCGCGGCCCTGGACCCGGTAGCCGCCGAGGGCGTGCTCACTTTGCGGTGTGAAGCCGATGTGCGCCATCACCGGGATGCCGGCCTGGACCATGGCCCGGACGGTCTCGGCATAGAACTTGCCGCCCTCGATCTTGACCGCGTGCGCGAGTCCTTCCTTAAGGAACCGTACGCCCGTCGCCACTGCCTGCTGGGCGGAGACCTCGTAGCTGCCGAAGGGCAGGTCGGCCACCACGAGGGCGCGCCGCGCGGAACGGGTTACCGCGCGGCACAGCGGGATCAGCTCGTCCACGGTGACAGGCAGGCTCGTTTCATTGCCGAAGACATTGTTGGAGGCCGAATCTCCGACCAGCAGCACCTCGATGCCGGCCGCATCGAAGATCTCGGCGGTGTACTGGTCGTAAGCCGTCAGCATGGCGAAGCGCTCACCGTTGAGCTTGGCCTGGCGCAGGTGGTGCGTGCGGATGCGGCCGGCGGGTTTGGCGGCAGTGTCTTTGGCGGCGCTGTCTTTGGCGGCGCTGTCCGGCGCCGGCTCCTGGCCTGCGCCGGCCGCGCCCGTTGCGGGGCCGTTGCCGTAGGGTGCGGCGAGTTCTGCGGACGTGCTGGAATCGGGGCTGTTGCTGGGGGCCATGCCACGAGCGTAGTGCGATACCCGGCGTCCTAGCTACCGGGCGGCCCCCCGGCCCGGTGATAGCCGTCACAAACGGGGCGTCCGGGCACCACGGGAGGGACACCCAAGCGGCGGTTCGGCGGCCGTTGTGTTAACGGTGTGTTACGCCGGTGCGCTACGCCAGCAATCCCCGGGAATGCTTAGTAGAGTGATTCGAGAGCAGCTGCGGGCGCCAGCCAGGACGAGTAGTCGGGACGGGTCCGGGGCACGGACGTAGACCCGGAAAGAGGCACCATGGACCGCCAGCAAGAGTTTGTCCTGCGGACGATCGAAGAGCGTGACGTGCGCTTTGTGCGCTTGTGGTTCACCGACGTCGTGGGATCGCTGAAGTCTGTGGCCCTCGCCCCGGCCGAAGTTGAAGGCGCCTTCGAAGAGGGCCTGGGCTTCGACGGGTCCTCGATCGAGGGCCTGGCCCGCGTCTTCGAATCCGACATGCTGGCCCAGCCGGACCCCTCCACCTTCCAAATCCTGCCGTGGCGCGGCGAGACGGAAGCGACCTCGCGGATGTTCTGCGACATCCTGACGCCCGACGGCGAGCCCTCCGCGGCGGATCCGCGCAACGTCCTCAAGCGCAACCTCGCGAAGGCCGCGGACATGGGCTTCACCTGCTACACCCACCCCGAAATCGAGTTCTACCTGCTCAAGTCCCAGCAGCCGGGCCCGGACGGCGCGCCGGTTCCGGTGGACGAGGGCGGCTACTTCGACCACGTTCCCGGGGGCGTGGCGCAGGACTTCCGGCGGACCGCCGTGACCATGCTGGAGTCGGTGGGCATCTCGGTCGAGTTCAGCCACCACGAGGCCGGCCCGGGCCAGAATGAGATCGACCTGCGCTACGCGGACGCCCTGCAGACCGCGGACAACATCATGACCTTCCGCACCGTGATCAAGGAGGTCGCGCTGCAGCAGGGGACCTACGCGACCTTCATGCCCAAGCCGTTCACCGCGCACCCGGGCTCCGGCATGCACACGCACTTCTCGTTGTTCGAGGGCGACACCAACGCCTTCTACGAAGCCGGGGCGGAATTCCAGCTCTCCGAAACGGCCCGGCAGTTCATCGCCGGCATCCTCAAGCACGCCCCCGAATTCACTGCCGTGACCAACCAGTTCGTGAACTCCTACAAGCGCCTCTGGGGCGGGGGAGAAGCGCCCAGCTACCTGAGCTGGGGCCACAACAACCGCTCGGCCCTGGTCCGGGTTCCGCTGTACAAGCCCGGCAAGGGCCAGTCCGCGCGGATCGAATACCGCGGCATCGACTCGGCCGCCAACCCTTACCTCGCCTACGCCGTGCTGCTTGGTGCCGGGCTGAAGGGCATCGAAGAGGGCTACCAGCTGCCCGCCGCCGCCGAGGACGACATCTGGTCGCTGAGCTCGGCCGAGCGCCGTGCCATGGGCCACGATCCGCTGCCGGCCAGCCTGCACGACGCGATCCGGACCATGGAGGATTCCGAGCTCATGCCGCAGATCCTGGGCGAGCAGGTCTTCGAGCACTTCCTGCGCAACAAGCGGGCCGAGTGGCAGGACTACCGCCTCCAGGTGACGCCCTACGAGCTGCAGCGCAACCTGGCCATCCTTTAGGCGGCCGCGGTGAGCCTGGCACGGCGCCTCATCGCCGCGGGTTTTAACGACCTGGACAAGGGCGAGCGGTTCCTGGCCGCCCCGGAGCTGGCGGGCCTGGACGAGGATGCCCTGTTTGCCGGGCTGCAGCTGGCCGCCAACCCGGACACGGCTCTGCAGTCCCTGGTCCGGCTGATCGAGAAACACCCGAAGCTGCGGGACCTGGCCGCGGCCGAGCCGGACCGCAGCGAGCCGCTCTACCGGGTGCTCGGCGCTTCCGAGGCGCTGGGCGAGTTCCTCATCCGGCACCCCGAGCACCTGGACGCCTTCGACACGACGGCCAGCCCCGAGCCGCAGGCAGCCGACGCCGCCGGGTTGCGCACCCGGCTGCTGCAGTCGGTCCGCGCCGACCCGAAGGCCGCCCGTCCGGTCGCGGCCGTGACCGGGCAGGAAGGGTACGAGGCCCTCCGCACGGCGTACCGGCGGGGGCTCGTGGAGCTCGCCATCAAAGACATTTGCGCCGCCGATCCGCTGGACTTCATGCCCGCCGTCGGGGCCGAACTGGCTGACCTGGCCGGCGCCGCGATCGAGGCAGCCCTGGCCGTGTCCCGGGCCGAGGCGGCGGAGCAGTTCAGCGCAGCGGACGTGGCCGACATCGGTCTGGCCGTGATCGGGATGGGCAAGTGCGGCGCCCGCGAACTGAACTACATCTCCGACGTCGACGTCATCTATGTGATCGAGGCCGGCGCCCTGGAGGACTCGCGGGCGAACACCATCGGCACCGCCCTGGCCTCGGGGATTTCACGGGCCATCATGTCCACCGGCCGGGAGCCGGGGCTCTGGGAGGTCGACGCCAACCTCCGGCCGGAGGGCAAGTCCGGGCCCCTGGTGCGCACCTTGGCCTCGCACGAGAGCTACTACGCGCGCTGGGCCGAAAGCTGGGAATTCCAGGCCCTGCTCAAGGCCCGCACCATCGCCGGCGACGCCGGGCTCGGCGCCCGCTACGAGGCCGCCGTCGCGCCGCTGATCTGGTCCTCCGCGGGCCGCGAAGGGTTCGTCGAGTCGGTCCGTTCGATGCGCCGCCGGGTCACCGAGCACATCCCGGCCGAGGAGGAGCAGCGGCAGATCAAACTGGGCCGAGGCGGGCTGCGCGACGTCGAATTCACCGTCCAGCTGCTCCAGCTGGTGCACGGCAAATCCGACGAAACCCTGCGCTGCCGGGACACCACCTCGGCCATCGCTGCGCTTTCCGCCGGCGGCTACATCGGACGCTCCGACGCCAAGGAATTCGACCGCGACTACCGGTACCTGCGCCTGCTCGAGCACCGGATCCAGCTCTTCCAGCTGCGCCGCACCCACCTGATGCCGGTCAAGGAAGCGTCGCTGCGCTCCCTCGCCAAGGCGGTGCTGGGCCCGTTCTCCAACGAACGTCCGCACCCGGACGCGCTGCTCAAGGCCTGGCGCCAGACCAAACGTTCCGTGCGGGAACTGCATGAACGCATCTTTTACCGGCCGCTGCTCAACACCGCGGCCGCGCTGAGCAGCGAGGAGGCCAAGCTCACGCCCGAAGCCGCGCAAGGCCGGCTCGCCGCGCTCGGCTACCTCGATCCTCCCGGCGCCATGCGGCACATCGAGGCGCTCACCGGCGGCGTGAGCCGGCGCGCCGCGCTGCAGCGCCAGCTGCTGCCGATCCTGCTCGGCTGGCTCGCCGAGGGCGTGGACCCCGACGGCGGGCTGCTGGCCTTCCGCCGGGTCAGCGAGGCGCTCGGCACCACGCACTGGTACCTCGGCCTGCTGCGGGATTCGACGGCGGCGGCCGAGCGGCTGTGCCATGTGCTCTCCAATTCCCGGCTCATCTCGGACCTGCTGGAGGTCTCGCCAGAGTCCGTGGCCTGGCTCGGCTCGGACAAGGACCTGGCGCCGCTCAGCTACGAGGCGCAGTGGCTGGAGATCACCTCCAAGATGTCCCGGCACTCGGACCCGGAAAGCGCCATGCGCCTGATCCGGCTGATCAGGCGCCGGGAGATCCTGCGCATCGCCATCGCGGACAGCGCCGGACTGCTGGACCAGGACCAGGTGGGCGCGGCCCTGGCCGATACCGACCGGGCCGCCGTCCTCGGCGCCCTGCGGGTGGCCGAGACGGTTGTTGCCGCCGGGGAACCACTCAAAACCCGGGTGCTGGTGGTGGCTATGGGGCGTCAGGGCGGTCGCGAGATCGGCTACGGCTCGGACGCCGACGTCATGTATGTGCACCGCGGCCTGCCCGGCGTGCCGGAGGACGAGGCGCAACAGCAGGCAGCCCGGATTGTCGGCAAGCTCTCCAGCCTGCTGACCCAGCCGCTCAAACCTGCCATCCTGGCCGAACGCGTGCTGATGGTGGACGCGGACCTGCGTCCGGAGGGCAAGAGCGGACCGATGGTGCGTTCGCTGGAGTCCTACGCCGAGTACTACCGCCGCTGGTCCCTCATCTGGGAGGCCCAGGCGCTGCTGCGTGCCCGGCCGATGGCCGGCGACGACGAACTTGCCGCCGATTTCGTAGCGCTGATCGATCCCATCCGCTACCCGGAGACCGTTGCGGAGCAGGATGTCCGTGAGGTCAGGCGGGTCAAGGCCCGCATGGAGTCCGAACGTCTGCCACGCGGCGCGGACCCGGCCCGGCACCTGAAACTGGGCCGCGGCGGCCTGAGCGACGTCGAATGGCTCGCGCAGCTGCTGCAGCTGCGGCATGCCGGCAGGCATCCGGAGCTGCGGACGACTTCCACCGTCCAGGCCCTCGAAGCAGCCGCCAGCCTGGAGCTGCTGGAGGCCGGGGAAGTGGTGCTGCTGCTGCGGGCCTGGCGGCTGGCGAGCCGGATCCGCTCCGCCAACGTGATCTGGACCGGACGCGCCTCGGACGTGCTGCCGTCCTCGCGCCGCGACCTGGAAGCCGTGGCCCGCTGGTGCGGCTACGGCCACGGCAACGCCGCCGAGCTTGAGGAGGACTACCTGCGGCTCAGCCGGCGGGCACGGGCCGTCTTCGAGCGCGTCTTCTACGGCCAGTAGGCGGCCCTGCCGACATCTGCCTCGCCGTCGGTCAAATGCGGGTAGCCTCGAGGGGTACTTTGCCGGTCCTCCGGACCGGCTGCCGCACTTACCTAGGGGTTGTTTAACTTGCCCAGACTCCAGCAGAACGGGGCCGCCCGGCCGCGGACGGCCACGGTCGTCGGAGCGTTGCTGGCCTTCGCCGCCATGCTCTTCGGTGCCTCAGGTGCCGCCGCGGCCCCCGCAGCCGCACCCGCAGCGCACCAGTCCGTCGATCGGGCCCAGCCGGCCGCCGCGCCGTCGAGCCTTTCCGGAAAGACCTTCGTCATCGGCACGGACACCACGTTCGCCCCCTTCGAATTCCGTGACGCCGGCGGTGAACTGACCGGAATCGACATGGACATCATCCGTGAGATCGCCAAGAGCCAGGGATTCGCCGTCGAGATCAAGTCGCTCGGCTTCAACGCGGCCCTGCAGGCGCTGTCCTCCAACCAGGTCGACGGCGTGATCGCCGGCATGTCGATCACGGAACCCCGCAAGCAGATCTACGACTTCTCCGACCCGTACTTCGAATCGGGCGTCCAGATGGCCGTCGCCAAGTCCAACAAGGACATCGAGGGCTACGAGGACCTCAAGGGTAAGACGGTCACCGCCAAGACCGGCAGCGAGGGCGAGACGTTCGCCAAGTCGATCGCCGGCAAGTACGGCTTCACGGTCAAGTCCCTGGACCAGTCCGCCACCATGTACGAACTCGTGAAGTCCGGCAACGCCGTCGCAGTCTTCGATGACTACCCGGTGCTGGCCTACGGGATCAGCCAGAACAACGGCCTCAAGGCCGTGTCCGAGAAGGAAAAGGGCGGCTCCTACGGTTTTGCCGTCAACAAGGGCAAGAACCCGGAACTGCTGAAGGCGTTCAACACCGGGTTGGCGGAGCTGAAGTCCAGCGGCAAGTACCAGGAAATCCTGGACAAGTACCTCAAGGACCCCACGCAGGCCGCCCAGTCCAGCTTCTGGGAGCTGCTGGCCAACAGCTTCCCCGCCCTGATGAAGGGCCTCGGGAACACCGTCCTGGTCACCGCGATTTCCTTCGCCCTGGCCATGCTGATCGGCCTTTTCATCGGGTTCATGAAGATCTCCACGAGCGCGCTGCTGCGCGGGATCGCCACCACCTTCGTCAGCATCTTCCGCGGGACCCCGCTGCTGGTCTGGGCCTTCTTCTTCTACTTCGGCATCCCGCAGCTGACCGGCCAGCCGATCGACATCTGGGTGGCCGGCGTGCTGACCCTCAGCCTCAACGCCGGCGCCTACATCACCGAAATCGTCCGGGGCTCCATCCAGTCCGTGGACCCGGGCCAGCTCGAAGCCAGCCGCAGCCTGGGCCTGGGCTACGCGAAATCCATGCAGAAAGTCGTGGTCCCGCAGGCGTTCAAGATCATGACGCCGTCCCTGATCAACCAGCTCATCATCATGCTCAAGGACAGCTCGCTGCTGCTCGCCATCGGCTTCGCCGAACTGCTTTACCAGGGCCAGCAGATCTACGCCGGGAACTTCCGGATCACCGAAACCCTGCTGATCGTCGCGGTCCTGTACTTCGTGGTGATCATGCTGCTGACCAAGCTGGCCAACGTTGCGGATAAGAGGTTCAACAAATGAGCACGGCAGTCACTGCACCCAGCAAGATTTCCGTCCGGGAGCTGAAGAAGTCCTTCGGCGCCAATGAAGTCCTCAAGGGCATCAACGCGGAGGTTGCCGAAGGCGAGGTGGTCTGCGTGATCGGGCCCTCCGGCTCCGGCAAATCCACTTTCCTGCGCTGCCTGAACAAGCTGGAGGACATAACCGCCGGCCACGTCACGGTGGACGGTTTCGACGTGACCGACCCCAAGGTGGACATCAACGAGGTGCGCCGGCACATCGGCATGGTCTTCCAACACTTCAACCTGTTCCCGCACATGTCCGTGATCGAGAACATCATGCTGGCACCGGTGGAGTCGAAGAAACAGGGCAAGGACGAAGCCCGGGCCAACGCCCTGAAACTGCTGGAGCGCGTTGGTCTCGCCGAGAAGGCCGATGCCCGTCCGGCGTCGCTCTCCGGCGGCCAGAAGCAGCGCGTGGCGATCGCCCGGGCGCTGGCGATGAACCCGGACATCATGCTCTTCGACGAGGCCACATCCGCGCTGGACCCGGAAATGGTCGGCGAGGTGCTGCAGGTGATCAAGGACCTTGCCCGTGAGGGCATGACGATGGTGCTGGTCACCCACGAGATGGGCTTCGCCCGTGAAGTGGCCGACCGAGTGCTGTTCATGGCCGACGGCGTCATCTGCGAGCAGGGCGCTCCGGAGGAGTTGTTCGGCAACCCGCAGCAGCCGCGGACCCGGGAATTCCTCTCCAAGGTCCTCTAGGCGTTGTCCGCCGGGCTGCCCGACGGCGGGGCAGCCCGGCTTTGGATACGCTTCTGATATGTCTGAACACGTGTGGCTGATCGCCTTGAAGAACCTCGACGACGACGCCCGGGCCATCAAGCTCGGGGAGGTCGCCGGACTGGAGCTGGGCGAGGGGCAACGGAAGTTCGTCGGGGATCCGCTGCGGATGATGCTGATGGGACTCGAAGAGGGTAGCCGCTTTCCCTATGTCATGGATTCCAACGGCTCGGCCGTCGGCGTGGCAACCCTGCAGGCCGGGGCCGCACGCGCCGCCGGCTGGGCCGACGACGATTCCGCCTGGCTGCTGCGCGGTTTCCTCGTGGACCGGCGGCAGCAGGGCAGGGGATTCGGTGCGGCCGCGGCAGCCGCGGCCGTGCGTGAAGCCGCCAGGCTCACGTCCGCGCTGGGCGGGGAGCAGCGCGGCGTCGTCCTGTCCGTCAACGAGGCCAACCCGGCGGGTCAGGCCGCCTACCGCAAGGCCGGATTCGAGGACCGCGGGCAATACCTGGGCGGCGACGCCGGCCCGCAGCGGATCATGTACCGGGGGTTTTGAACGGCCCACGAGACAGTCCGCCCGGGCTGCTGATTGTGATGTTACGTGCGGAACGCGCCGCACTCATTCGTGGGTCGCGGCCCACTCCGGGTCGAAATCCGGGTGGTCCTCGTAACCTGCGGCGAGGATGTTGAGCATGGCGCGGCGGGCCATGGCCAGTTCGCCCTGGGCGTCCGTGCTGTCGAAGAGGTCCGCCGAGGCCCGCTTCCAGCGCGCCAGGATCTCCCGCTTCTGGGCACACTCGGCGCGCATTGGCGCGGCGAGCGGGGGAGACGCCGAGTGGTCCGGAACGGGGGCGTGCCGGAGCTCTGCTTCTTCTTCATCGATTCGAGCTTCTAGAAACTCCACAATATCCACACCACGGATTGTGCCACGCCACTACGCCGGGTGGGAGGTTTCGCCGCCGTCGGGCCGGTTGTCATCCGCTGAGGTGAGGGCTGCCCGGATGAGCCGGGAGTAGTGCCGGTCATGGGGAGCGAGGCGGTCCAGGTGCGCAGCCAATTCCTCCACCCGCTCAATCACGGTCCGCCGCTCCTCAACGAGGGCTAGCAGGTAGCGCCTGTCCCGGGCGGACTGGTCGGCCACGCCGCCGACAAATTCGTTCTCGTCTGCCGTGAGTCTTTCCTCAATTGCGGCGAGAGCCGCGTCCGGGGAGTCTGCCGGGGCGGGTGCGGGGGTGGGCGCCGTCGGGGATCCTGCTGGCTCGCCCGGCGTTGCCGCAACCGCCGCCGATTCCCCGAGGCCATCGCGGCGGTCCAGGCGGGAGTAGCCGGGTGCCGGGTCGTCGGCCACGAGGTGTTGGCGTATAAAGCTTCGGAACCGGGACATCACCGCTCCTCGATGTAGTTCCTGGGACCAAGCGTAGCCTCGAATTGGCGGAGACGGACGGCTAATTATCTCCGGGTGCGGCACAAAGCGGCTTGACCCCGGCCTGGACAGCCCGGCTAAGCGGCACATGACACAAAAAGGCCGGCCCAGAGGTTTCGCGAACCTCCGGACCGGCCTTTTGTCTGCGGGCTAGACGCCGTAGTAGAGCTCGAACTCGTACGGGTTCGGGCGCAGCGAGAGCGGGCGGATCTCGTTCTCGTACTTGTACTCGATCCAGGTGTCGATCAGGTCCTGGGTGAAGACGCCGCCGGCCTGCAGGAACTCGTTGTCCTCGGCCAGGGCTTCCAGGGCTTCCTCGAGCGTGCCCGGGGCCTTGGGGATGTCCTTGGCTTCCTCGGCGGGGAGCTCGTAGAGGTCCTTGTCGATCGGCGCCGGCGGTTCGATGCGGTTGCGGATGCCGTCAATACCGGCCATCAGCTGGGCCGCGAAGGCCAGGTACGGGTTGGAGGAGGGGTCCGGAGCGCGGAACTCGATGCGCTTGGCCTTCGGGTTCGAGCCCGTGATCGGGATGCGGATACCGGCGGAGCGGTTGCCCTGCGAGTACACCATGTTGACCGGAGCTTCGAAGCCCTTGACCAGGCGGCGGTAGGAGTTCACCGTCGGGTTGGTGAAGGCCAGGACGGCGGAGGAGTGCTTCAGCAGGCCGCCGATGTACCAGCGGGCGGTGTCGGACAGGCCCGCGTAGCCCTTCTCGTCGTAGAAGAGCGGCTCGCCGCCGTTCCACAGCGACTGGTGGCAGTGCATGCCCGAGCCGTTGTCACCGAAGACCGGCTTCGGCATGAAGGTAACCGACTTGCCCCAGGCATCGGCGGTGTTCTTGATGACGTACTTGAACTTCTGCAGGTCATCGGCCGCGTGGGTCAGGGTGGTGAACTTGTAGTTGATCTCAGCCTGGCCGGCGGAACCGACCTCGTGGTGGCTGCGCTCGACCTCAAGGCCGGCCTCATCCAGCGCGATGCACATGGCGTCGCGCAGGTCGGCCTGCTTGTCGGTCGGGGAGACCGGGAAGTAACCGCCCTTGACGGGGGTCTTGTAACCGAGGTTTCCGCCTTCTTCTTCGCGGCCAGTGTTCCAGTGGGCTTCCTCGGAGTCGATCTTGTAGAAGCTGCCCTGCGGGGAGGACTGGTACTGAACATTGTCGAAGACGAAGAACTCGGCCTCGGGGGCGAAGAACGCGGTGTCGGCAATGCCGGTGGAGGCCAGGTAGGCCTCGGCCTTCTCGGCCACGCCGCGGGGATCGCGGTGGTACGGGTCGCCCGTGCGCGGGTTCACGATGGAGAAGTTCAGCGCGAGGGTCTTCTCGATGCGGAAGGTGTCAACGAACGCCGTCGTGACGTCCGGGATGAGCTGCATGTCCGACTCGGCGATGCCCTGGAAACCGCGAATCGACGATCCGTCGAAAAGCTGGCCGTTGACGAAGAAGTCCGCGTCAACACTCTTGGCGGGGACGTTGAAGTGCTGCTGAACGCCCGGGAGGTCGGTGAAGCGGATATCAACGAATTTGATGTCTTCGTCTTTGATGAACTTGAGGACTTCGTCCGCAGTCTTGAACATCTATGCTCCTTACGCATATGAAAGATCTGGCCGTGAGGCCGTGTGGTCCAGCGCAGTCCGACGTCGGGGAAAACGCAGTGTTCACCCCGCCTACGGTGCCGCTAGCAACTGTTACCACCCTAAGGACACGGGATTTCCCCGCGGTGTCCGCTTTGTTTCGGGCAGGTTACAGAATGCGCTGACGTGTTAAAGCTAGTCGCTGTCCACAGTGTGGCCTATCCGGGTCCGCTCTGTGACCGCCCAGCGTCCAGATGGTGAACACCCCCGAGGGCCGCCCGGGAGCCGATAGGCTTGGGGGGTGGTTGATCGTAAAGACATAGGCTCGTGGCTCAGCGGACCGGACACGTCCGGCATCTCCAAGTATCCGGGGGAGCGGCTGGGCCTGCCCGAGTCCGGCCCCGGCTCGATTGCCCGCGCGGGCCGGCGGATCCTGGCCATCTGCATCGACTGGGGGATCGCCCTGTTGATCAGCAACTTCGCTTTTGGCGGGAACTCCTGGGCCACGCTGGCGGTGTTCGCCGTCGAACAGGCCCTGCTGGTCGGAACCCTGGGCTACAGCATCGGGCACCGGATCATGGGGATCCACGTCATCCGGCTTGGCGGCGGTCCGGCGGGTCCGCTCCCGGCCCTGGTCCGGAGCGTGCTGCTTTGCCTGGTGATTCCCGCCGTCATCTTCGACCCGGACCACCGCGGCCTGCACGACAAGGCCATGAACACGGTGCTCGTCCGGATGTAGCCGCTGCGGGTTGGGCGTCGGGGACGAATCCGCCGCTGTTCTGTGCCGAAAGCGGCTGCGAATTGCCGGAAATGGCCGCTATGGCACCCGACTAAGCGGCCGTTTGTGGTGAATGGACGGGCGTGGTGCCGCAAGGTGATCCCACCGGACCCTGCTGACTCTAGACCCGGGTTGTTTCCTCGGCCGGGATCGATGTGACTCCGTGCGGACCTTCCGCCAGATAGCCGCGCCCGCCGGCCCAGCGTTCGAACCAGATGGTGGTGAACGGCAGGACCGCGGAGAGCCCTGCGAACAGCGCCACCCGGAACGGCCAGCGCTGCAGCCGCCACAGCGCCAGGGCGGACAAGCCGTAGCCGATGAAGAACGCCCCGTGGACCGGCCCCGCCAGTTCGACGCCCAGTTCGGTGGTCCGGAGCACCCACTTGAGGAACATTCCCACCAGCAGTGCTGCCCAGCTGAAGGCTTCGGCGACGGCCAGGATCCGGAAGATCCTGATCACGGCGGTCCTGGCGGGAAATTTCATGGGGCAGTCTCCGGATTCGGTTGTGGCGGTGCCGCGCGCTGAGGCCGGCGCCCGGCGTCGTACGGTCGGTCGTAAGGGATAACGCAGGGGTTAAAGTGGACCGCCCCGGCTCCCGGCAAGATGCCGGCAACCGGGGCGCCCCGGGAAAGCTGTGGCCAACGGGCGTCCCTAGCGGCCGCGGGCCGCCTTGCGGTCGGGTCGGGCCTTGTAGGGGTCGATTCCCTTGGGGATCGGCAGGCGGTTGCCGAGCGAGGAGATGCGCTTCGAAACGGTGCTGACCTCGGTCTTGGTCAGTTCGTTCTTCATCTTGCCCATCTTCTTGGCGACCTGGCTGATCGGCACCTGGCCCTCGCCCCGGCCGCTCTCGATCACGTGGATGGTGACGTTGGGCAGGATGCGGGCGAGGCGCTTGCGTTCGCCGTCGAGCAGTGGCTTGACCCGGTGGCTGGGGCCCTCGCTGACCAGTACGACGCCGGGGCGACCGATGGCGCGGAAGACGGCGTCCTGGGTGCGCGGGTTGACGGCGACCGGCTGGTCCTCGGTGATCCAGCCGCGGCGCAGGGTGCCCAGTGCGGCGCCCGAGGCCCCCGGCTGGTTCTCAATCTGGGCGAACGCGGCGCGCTCGGCGCGGCGGGACAGGATCAGGGTGGCGGCCAGAATGCCCAGCGGAATGCCGATGATCAGGCCCGTGATCCAGTTATCCAGCAGGAACCCGACGAGGAAGCTGACCGCGACGACGCCGAGGAACGCCAGCAGCATGAGCCACGGGACCATCGGATCGTGGCGGCGGGTCATCTGGAAGACTTCCCTGATCTGCTTCAGCCGGCTCGGCTTCTTGGCCTTGGCTTCCTTGGGCTTGCGGGAAAAAAGGCCACGCTTCGGCTCATCGGCTGAAGAAGTGGACGTGCTGGAGTCAGGGAAATTCGCCATAGTGCCTTAATTCTACGTGATGCACGGCTCAGGGCCGGACACCGGATTGCTCCGGTGCCGGCCCTGGGCGGCAATGGTGTGCGGTGTCTGTCAGGAGTGCGCCGCGAGCAGCGAACTGGCTTCCTGGCGGGTGCTGCCGGAGCTTTCGATGTGCGCCAGCTCGGCCGGGATTTCCCAGCCCTTCTTGCGCATCGCCGTGGCCCAGAGCCGGCCGGCACGGTAGGAGGAACGCACCAGCGGTCCGCTCATCACGCCGAGGAAACCGATCTCGTCGGCCTCCTGCTGCAGGTCCACAAACTCCTGCGGCTTGACCCAGCGGTCTACCGGAAGGTGGCGTTCGGACGGGCGCAGGTACTGGGTAATGGTGATCAGGTCGCAGCCGGCCTCGTGCAGGTCGCGCAGTGCCTCGGAGATCTCCTCGCGGGTCTCTCCCATGCCCAGGATCAGGTTGGATTTCGTGACCATGCCCAGCTTGCGGCCCTGCGTTATGACGTCCAGGGACCGCTCGTAACGGAACGCGGGACGGATCCGCTTGAAGATCCGGGGGACAGTCTCGACGTTGTGCGCGAACACCTCGGGCTTGGAGTCGCAGATCGCCTCGATGTGCTCGGGCTTGCCGGAGAAATCGGGGATCAGGAGTTCGACGCCGGTGCCCGGGTTCAGCTCGTGGATCTTGCGGACCGTCTCGGCGTAGAGCCAGACGCCCTCGTCGGCGAGGTCGTCGCGGGCCACTCCGGTGACGGTGGCGTAGCGCAGCTGCATGGACTGGACCGAGCGGGCCACCTTGGTGGGCTCGAACATGTCCACGGGGGAGGGCTTGCCGGTGTCGATCTGGCAGAAGTCGCAGCGCCGGGTGCACTCGGAGCCGCCGATCAGGAAGGTCGCTTCCTTGTCTTCCCAGCATTCGAAGATGTTGGGGCAGCCGGCCTCTTCACAGACGGTGTGGAGGCCTTCCTTCTTGACGAGGTTCTTGAGCTGGACGAACTCCGGGCCCATCTGGACCTTGGCCTTGATCCACTCGGGCTTCCGTTCCACCGGGGTGGCCGCATTGCGCTGCTCAATACGCAGCATCTTCCGGCCTTCTGGTGCCAGTGTCACAGTAGAGCTCCTTCGTGGGTTGCAACTAGGGCTTCTTCATTGTTGCGCAGTTCCTCGGTGATCCGCGACACGAGGTCTGCCGGGGCGACATCCCGGCCGGTCTCCTGCGCGATCGTGGTGACGCCGGCGTCGGTGATGCCGCAGGCGATGATCTGGCCGTAGGGGGCGAGGTCATTGTTGCAGTTGATGGCGAAGCCGTGCATGGTGACGCCCTCGTGGACCCGGATGCCGATCGCGGCAATTTTGCGCGCCGGGCCCTTCTCGTCCTGCTCGATCCAGACGCCGGCACGGCCCTTGATCCGGACGGCGTCGATGCCGTAGTCGGCCAGGACAGCGATGATGACGGCTTCGAGCCGTTCGACGTAGTCTCGGATGCCGGCCGGGTTCTTCAGCTTGATGATGGGATAGCCCACCAGCTGGCCCGGGCCATGCCAGGTCAGTTTGCCGCCGCGGTCCACGGGCACCACGGGGGTCCCGTCGAAGGGGCGTTCGTGGTCCTCGGTGCGTTTACCTGCGGTGTAGACCGGGGAATGTTCGAGCAGCAGAACGGTGCTGGGTGCGGTTCCGGCGACGACTTTCTCGTGGAGTTCGCGCTGGATATCCCAGCCGCGGGTGTAGTCGACGAATTCAGGAGCGAGACCCAGCTGGGAGAACTCAAGAGTCATGGCATCCAGCTTAGTCCTCGGCTGTCGCGCCCACCGATTCTGTGGTGAAGCTCTCATGCCTGTGGATAACTTCTGCAGGGAAGTCGAAGATCCGCTATTCCTAAACCATGGATGATTACGAACGGTCCGCGTCCCCTGCTTCCGCTTCCGATCCCGCCCTGACTCCGGAGGTTTCCGGATACGACGTCGGGCGGCTGCTGGGCCGCGGCGGCAGCGCCGCCGTCTGGCTCGCCACTGACCAGGTGACGCGGCGTGACGTGGCGCTGAAGTGCTTCAACGCCGTCGGTCCAGCAGGAGAGCCGCAGCGGGAACGACGACGGGCGGTGGATGCCGAGGAAGCCGTGCGGCGTGAGATGCGGATCCTCTCCGCCCTTGACCATGAGCACCTCGTCAAGGCGCATGCCGTGGTGCGGGTGGCTTATGGGACCAGCGGCGCCCCCGGGCTGGGGCTTGTGCTCGACTACGCCGCCGGCGGCTCGCTGGCCGAACTCCTTGGGGCCCGGGGCAGCCTGGCGCCGGGGGAGACCGTCACGGTGCTGACCCCGATCGCCCAGGCGCTGGCGTACCTGCACCGGAACGGATTTACCCATGGCGACGTCTCACCGGGCAACGTGCTGTTCACTGCGCAGGGAAAGCCGCTGCTGGCCGACCTCGGGGTGGGGCGGATGCTGGCGGAGCCGCAGGATGCCTCCGGCGCCGGCACGGACGGGTTCCGTGACCCGGCCCCGGTGGATGCCGTCCGGGCCGGGCTCCAGCCTGAAAGGGATGTCTACTCCGTGGCGGCGCTGGGCTGGTTTTGCCTCACCGGCCGGGCGCCGGAGCCGGAACCCCAGCGTCCGCCGCTGCCGCTGCTGGTTCCCGCCGTTCCGGCGGAGCTCGCGGACGCGCTCGAGGCGGGACTGTGCAGTGACCGACGCCGGCGGCCGTCGGCCGCGGAGCTGGCCGAGGCGATTTTCCGCGGCGCCCCGGCGGCGCCCGTGGATCTTTCCGTGTCGGTGCATTCGACCGTGCTGCCCCAACTGCTGACCCGGCGCTCCCTTCCGGCCGGCGCGCGGGAAAGGCGGGCGTCGCGGCTGTGGCGCTGGCGGCGCCGGGTGGCGCTGCACCCCCCGGTCGGACCAAGTGCGCGGCATGCGTCCATGCCGGTGCGCCGCCAGCCGGGAGCTCGGCCGGGAATTAGGCGCGTGAGCGTTCGGCGTGGCCTGGCGGTCCTCGTGACGGCGGTGCTCTTCACGGCGGCAGGCGTCTTCGGGACGTTGCTGCTCGCCGGGAGGCTGGCGGTGGGGGAATGGGCCCCTGAGGTCCGGCCGCTGTCCGGACCGGCAGCGGTACCGGTGACCGGGGCTGCCACCGATCCGCAGGTCGCGGCGGCCGGAGCCGTGCCGGCCGCTCTGCAGAAGCTGCTCGCCGCGCCACGGCCCGAAGACGCGGTGCGCGGCCTCGCTGGCCTCCGTTCCTACGCCTTGAGCACGGGGAACCTCGGGCTTCTGGAACAGGTCAATGCGCCCGCGTCCCCTGCCGCGGCAGCAGACGCCGGCGTCGGCTCCCGGCTGGCGGTGTCCGGCCACGTCCTCGACGGCTTCGAAGCCCGCCTGAGCCTGGTCAAGCGGCAGCCGGAGAGCACAGCCGCGCGGGCCGTGGTGTCGCTCAGCGTGGCCTCGCCGTCGTACCGGGAGCGCGACGCCGCGGGGACGGTGGTGGCCGAGGCGGCGGCCGTCCCGCAACAGCGGCTTCGCCTGGTGCTGGTGCCGGTGGACGGCAAATGGCGGATCCAGGAGGTCCTCCGCGCCGCCGGGGACTAGGACGGGCGCCTCCGGCGCCGCCCGGTCAGCCGCGGGCCGCCACCCAGGCCGCGGCCTGGGCCAGCGAGGGGTGCTGCCACTGGAACCCGGCGCCGGCCAGGGCAGCCGGTTCCATCCGCTGGCTGGCGAGCAGCAATTCATTGGCCAGTTGGCCCATCACGAGGCGCAGTACGGGCGCCGGCACCCGCAACAGAGCCGGCCGGTGGAGTGATTCGGCCAGCCGGGAGATCAACGAATTCACGTCCGCGCTCTCCGGGGCGCAGACGTTCACCGGTCCGGCCAGCGGCGCGGTGAGCAGGAAGTTGAAAGCGCCGGCCACGTCCGGAAGCGTGATCCAAGGCCAGTACTGCCGGCCGTTACCCAGCGGGCCGCCCACGCCCAGGCGCAGCAGCGGCAGGAGCCGGCCGAGGGCGCCGCCGCTGCGGCTCAGGACGACGCCGGTGCGCGCGGTAACAACGCGGACCCCGGCCGGCGCCTCCTGGGCCGCGGCCTCCCAGTCGGCGCAGATCCGGGCCAGCACGCCGCTGCCGGCCGGCGCGTTCTCGCGCAGCACCGCCTGACCGGCATTTCCGTAGTAACCGGAGGCGGACTGGCTCAGGAAGACCGGCGGCGGGTTGTCCATCCGGCCCATCGCCGCGGTCAGGGTCCGCGTCGGGCCCAGCCGCGAGGCGCTGAGCTCGTTGATCCGGCCCCGCGTCCACGGCCGGTCGCCGATCCCGGCACCGGAGAGGTTGATCACCGCGTCCGCACCCTTGAGGGCCGTGTCGTCGATGCGGCCCGCGGCGGGATCCCACTGGAACTCGCCGGGCGAGGCGGGCGGGCGCCGGACCAGGCTCGCGACCTCGTGCCCGCTGTCGCGCAACGTGCTGGAAAGGGCGGTTCCGATCAGCCCGGAGGCGCCTGCTACAAGGATTCGCATGATCCATCTCACCATGCCCGGCACGGCAGGGAAACCTCCCCGGGGCTAGGGGAGGTTTTGACTATGATCGAACGATGACCTCTTCGAGCTACCTCCGTTTCCCGCATCTGCATGGCGATCTGGTCACCTTCGTGGCCGAGGACGACGTCTGGATCGCGCCCCTCGACGGAGGCCGCGCCTGGCGGGTCTCCTCGCTGCAGCTGCCGGCCCGCAACCCGCGGTTCACCCCCGACGGAAAGCGCCTGGTCTGGACGGTCGTCCAGGGGACCGCCCCGGAGGTTGTCACGGCGGACGTCGATGGCGGCGGGTACCGCCAGCTCAGTTACTTCGGCCACAGCTCCACCAAGGTCAAGGGCTTCACCCCGGACGGCGACGTGGTGGTCACGAGCGCCTTCCGGCAGGCGGACAGCCGCCTCACGCACGCCTACAGCCTGCCCGTCGACGGCGGCTGGGCCGAGGAGCTGCCCTACGGACCGGTCGAGTCCGTGGCCTACGGCACCGTCGTCGGGGATGAACGGCCCGTGGTGCTGGCCAGTGTGCTCTCCCGTGAACCGGCCTGGTGGAAGCGGTACCGGGGCGGCGCCGCCGGGAAGTTGTGGATCGACGCGGACGGCAACGGCGAATTCGAGCGGCTCGCGCCCGAACTTGACGGCAACCTCACCGACCCGATGTGGGTCCAGGGCCGGATCGCCTTCCTCTCCGACCACGAGGGCTACGGCAACCTGTATTCCGTGCTGCCCAACGGCACGGACCTCCGCCGCCACACGGACCACGAGGACTTCTACGTGCGGCACGCGGCCACCGACGGTGAACGGGTGGTCTTTGAGTCCGCAGGCGAACTCTGGCTGCTGGCCGGTCTCGACGCCGACGCGGTCAAGCTCGACGTCACGCTCGGCTCCGCTTCGCAGGCCCGGCGCTCGTCGGCGCTGAAGCCCTCCCGCCACCTCGGTGACGTCATCCCGGACCACACCGGCGACTCCAGCGCTGTGGAAGCCCACGGCACCCTGCACTGGCTGCGGCACAAGGACGGTCCGTCGCGCATCCTCGAGGCGACTCCGGGTGTCCGGGCACGACTGCCGCGCCCCTTCGGTGCCGGCCGGATCGCCTACATCGCGGACCACGAGGGCGCCGAGGCGCTCTACCTCAAGCCCATCGCCGCGCCCGTGCACGGCGGCCACGGATCCGGCAACCACGCATCCGGCGGCCAAGCATCCGGCAACCAGGTGCAGGCCCCCGCACCGGCCGCCGCCGCGGAGGCCGGGCAGGACGCCGACGGCGGGACTCCGCTGCCGCGGCCAGTCTCCGCTGCCGCCCTCACCCGCCCCGACGCCGCGCCGGCGACCGCCGTCGTCGCCGCTGCCGAGGCCGTGCCGGTGGTGGTCGCGGATGCCGCCTCCGGCAGCGCCTCTTCGGGTGGCGGCTCCGCGCCGGAGCAAGCCGACAGCGGTCGACCGACCCGGATCGACTTCCCGAAGCCCAGCCGGGCCAGCGCGGTGGAGGCAAGCCCGGACGGCAACTGGATCGCCGTCGGCACCTCCTTCGGCGATATCTTCCTCGCAGACACCCGCACCGGCGCCCTGTCGCTGCTGAGCAGCATCGGCGAGGGCAGCATCGACGGCTTCAGCTGGTCTCCGGACTCGGCGTGGCTGGGCTGGGCCGAGCCGGTCACCTCCTTCGGCTCCAGGACCCGGCTGCGGCTGGCCCGGATCGATCGGGCAGGAACGGCAACGCCCGCCGCGGCCGGGGCGGATAAGCCTGCGATCATCGACGTCACCGACGGCCGCTTCCGGGACGAGTCGCCGGCGTTCACCCCGGACGGCAAATTCCTGGCCTTCCTGTCCAACCGCAGCTTCGACCCGGTGTACGACGGGCACTCCTTCGACCTGTCCTTCCCGAGTCCGATCAAGCCCTACCTCGTGGCCCTGGCAGCCGACACACCGTCCCCGTTCGGGCCGAGCGTCGCACTCCCCGAAGACTCGGAGGATTCCCGGGACGGGGCCGCCGCCGAAAGCGGTGCCGGAGACGCAGCCAAAACCGCCGCGCCGGTCAGGGTCGACGCCGAGGGCCTGGCGCACCGCGTCATCAGCGTCCCGGTCCCGCAGGGCAACTACTCGGACCTAGCCGCCACCGCGGGCGCGCTGCTCTGGCTCGACCACGAGCTGGCCGGCGTGACCGGCGACGGCCGGGCCAGCCTGGAGGACAAGAACGCCGCCCCGAGCCTGGTCCGCTTCGACCTCGCCAAGCGCCGAGCCACCACGATCGTCGACGCGCTGGACAGCTACCGGCTCACCGGCGACGGCGAAAAGGTCGTCCTGGTCCAGGACAAGCAGATCCGTGTCTCGCCCGCGGCATCGAAGGCCGACGAGGAATCCGGCCAACTGGTCAAGGTGGATCTGAACCGCATCCGGGTCCGGCTTGACCCGGTCAGTGTGTGGGGCCAGGCCTTCGACGAGGCCTGGCGCCTGCAGCGCGACTTCTTCTGGACCGCGGACATGGCCGGCCAGGACTGGGATTCGGTGCACGCCCGCTACCGGCCGATCGTGGACCGGCTCGGCTCCCACGATGACCTCGTGGACCTGCTCTGGGAACTTCACGGCGAGCTGGGAACCTCCCACGCCTACGTCCGCCCCGCCCTGGTGACGGAGAACGGCAGCAACGGCCAGGGCCGCCTCGGCGCCGACCTCGCGTTCACCGGCGAGGGCTGGGAAATCACCCGCATCCTGGCCGGGGAATCTTCGGACCCGCTGGCCACCTCGCCGCTGACCCGGCCGGGCGTGGACGCGCGGCCCGGGGATGTGTTGCTGGCAATCGACGGCGTCGAACTCTCGGCGTCGCTGACGCCGGCCGTGCAGCTGGCCGGAGCCGCCGGCCGCGCCGTGGAACTGACCCTGCGCAACGGTGCCGGCCACGGCGCCCGGGCAGGGGAGCAGCGCCGCGTCGCCGTCGTGCCGGTCAAGGACGAGGAACGGCTGCGCTACCAGGAATGGGTCGCGTCCAACCGCCGCACCGTGCGGGAAGCCTCGCAGGGCACCTTCGGTTACCTGCACATACCGGACATGATGGCCAACGGCTGGGCGCAGCTGCACCGCGACCTGGATACCGAGACCTCCCTCGACGGCCTGATCGTGGATGTCCGCCGCAACCGCGGTGGCCACACCTCGCAGCTCGTCGCGGAGCTGATCGGCCGCAAGGTGACCGGCTGGAGCATGCCCCGCGGCGAGCGTCCGCGCACCTATCCGCACCACGCACCGCGCGGCCCGGTCATCATCCTCACCGATGAGTTTGCCGGCTCCGACGGCGACATCATCACCCAGGTCTCCAAGCTGCGCGGGATCGGACCGGTCATCGGCACCCGGACCTGGGGCGGCGTCGTCGGTATCGACAACCGGTTCGCCCTGGCGGACGGCACCGGGGTCACCCAGCCGCGCTACGCCACCTGGTTCACCGGCGGCGTGGGCTGGGGCGTAGAAAACTACGGTGTTGCCCCCGACATCGAGGTCTCCTTCCCGCCGCACGCCTATGCGGCCGGCACGGACCCGCAGCTCGAATACGGCATCGGCGCGCTCAAGGAAATGATCCAGGAGCTTCCCACCGACCGCCCGCCGCTCCGCGAGGGCTACCGCACGGTGCGGCCCGCCCCGCTGCCGGCCCGCCGGCAGGGCAACTAGCGCACACGGCGAAGGCCCCCGCTCCGGACAATCCGGGGCGGGGGCCTTCGTGTATCTGCGGTTGCCGGCTGCTAGGCGGCCAGGGTGGCGTCCAGGGTGATCTTGATGCCCGTCAGGGCAGCCGAGACCGGGCAGCCGGTCTTGGCGTCCTCGGCGATGCGCTGGAACTCCTCCTCGGAGATGCCGGGCACCCGGGCGTTCAGGGTGAGGTGGCTGCCGGTGATGCCGGTGCCGGGTTCGAACGTGACGTCGGCCTTGGTGTTGACTTCCTCCGGCGTGTGGCCGGCCTGCGCCAGGGCGTGGCTGAATGCCATCGAGAAGCATGCGGAGTGCGCGGCGGCGATCAGTTCTTCCGGGCTGGTCTTCCCCTCGGCCGCTTCGGCGCGGGCCTTCCAGGTGACGTCGAAGTTGCCGAGCCCGGAGCTGTCGAGGCTGGTGTTGCCCGCCCCCGACATCAGGTCGCCGTTCCATACAGTGTGTGCGGTGCGTGTTGTTGCCATGTCCACTCCTCAGCGTCGTTGAGTCAGCGATCCGGCCAGGTAAGCGGATCCTGCCGTGTCCCATCCTAGGGACTCGGTCCGGTCGCCGCACCCGGTGTCCGCTGTCAGAGAATTGCCTCGACATGGCGGGGCGGCAGGGATAAAGCCCAGCCGCTGTCCCGCCGGGAGGAACGGGTTAACGACGACGGCGGCGCACCCCGGTTGGGGGTACGCCGCCGTCGCTGCGGTCGGGTGCCTACTGCCAGAGGGTGGCGATGGCGACGTTAAGCAGCGCCAGGCCGCCAACGCTGTGGGCGAGGCCCCTGCTGACCGGCTCGTCCTTCTTGTACTTGCGGCTGCCGATGAACGCGAGCACGGCCACGGCGAGGGCGATCACCAGTTTGAGGCCGAGCTTGGCGTAGTTGGCGTCCATGTTCAGGGCCGGGATGAGCCCCATCATGACAATGCCGGTGATGAGCTGGAGGGCGGCGCCGTCGAACTGGCGCGGGTGCACGGTGGGGTTCTTCATCTGGGCGATCCAGATACCCACGATCATGGCGGCGCCGATGATGTGCAGGAAGACCATGATGTTATAGACGATGTTCATGGGACCTAGCTTAGCGACAAAGTGTCCATAAAGAGCGAAGGGCACCTTCCCTTGCGGGGAGGTGCCCTTCTCTCACCCAGATGGATGAGCTGGCCGCTAGAGGCCGAGGTCTGCTTCGAACGCGCCTTCTTCAAGGCGTGCCTTCAGCGTCTGCAGGAAGCGTCCTGCGTCGGCGCCGTCCACCAGGCGGTGGTCGTACGTCAGCGACAGGTACATCATCGAACGGATGGCGATCGAGTCGTCGCCGTTCTCATCGGAGACCACGACGGCGCGCTTGACGATCGCGCCGGTGCCGAGGATGGCCACCTGCGGCTGGTTGATGATCGGGGTGTCGAAGAGGGCGCCCACGGAACCGATGTTGGTGATGCTGAAGGTTCCGCCGGAGAGCTCGTCCGGGCCGATCTTGCCGTTGCGGGTGCGGTCCGCGACGTCGGCGATCTTGCCGGCCAGGCCGGCCAGGTTCAGGTTGCCGGCGTCGGCGATGACCGGAACCAGCAGGCCCTTGTCGGTGTCCACCGCAATCGCCAGGTGCTCGGCGTTGTGGTAGGTGATCTCCTGCTTGTCCTCGTCGTAGGAGGCGTTGACCTTCGGGTGCTGCTTCAGGGCCTCGGCGACGGCCTTGGCAATGAAGGGCAGGAAGGTCAGCTTGGAGCCGTTCTGCGCCTGGAACGAGTTCTTGGCCTTGGCCCGCAGCTTGGCGACCTTGGTCATGTCCACCTCGTGCACCTGGGTCAGCTGGGTGGAGATGTCCAGCGACTCGCGCATGCGGCGGGCGATGACCTGGCGGATCCGCGGGGCCTTCTGCACGGTGCCGCGCAGCGACGAGGCCTCAGCAGATGCTGCAGGGGACGCTGCTGCCGGGGCTGCGGACGACGCGGCCGGCGCGGAAGCTGCGGCCGCCGGAGCGGCCTTGGCCTCGGCTGCGGCCAGCACGTCCTGCTTGCGGATCCGGCCACCGACGCCGGTGCCGGTCAGCGAGGAGATGTCCACGCCCTGCTGGTTGGCGAGCTTGCGGACCAGGGGAGTGACGTAGCCGGACTCGGCAGGAGTCGCAGCTGCGGCGGGGGCGGCTGCCTGCTTCGGGGCCTCCTGCTTGGGGGCTTCCTGCTGGGGAGCGGCGGCCGGAGCGGGTGCCGCGGGGGCTTCCTGCTTGGGAGCCGCGGCCGGAGCCGGGGCCTCCTGCTTGGGAGCTTCCTGCTTCGGCGCCTCCTGCTTGGGAGCCTCCGGAGCCGGAGCAGCGGCCGGTGCGGCAGCGCCGGAGCCGATCACGGCGAGGACGGAGCCGACCTCGGCCGTTTCATCCTCGGCAACGCGGATTTCCTGCAGCGTGCCGGCGACCGGAGACGGGATCTCGGTGTCGACCTTGTCCGTGGAAACTTCCAGCAGCGGCTCGTCCACTTCGACAGTGTCACCGATGCTCTTGAGCCATCGGGTGACGGTACCTTCGGTGACGCTTTCGCCCAGGGCGGGGAGCGTGACCTCGTGGCCTTCGCCGGCCGGCGCGGCCTCCGCGGCGGGTGCCGGAGCGGCAGCCTCGGCGGCCGGGGCGGGGGTTTCGGCTTCGGGGGCCGGGGCCTCGGCAGCGGACGGCGATTCGGCCGGCGCTTCCTCGGCGGCCGGAGCGGCAGCCTCGGCGGAGCCGGAGCCGTCGCCGATGCGGACCAGAGGTGCTCCGACTTCAGCGGTCTCGTCTTCGGCGACGAGGATTTCCTCGATCACGCCGGCGATCGGAGAGGGGATCTCGGTGTCTACTTTGTCGGTGGAAACTTCGAGCAGGGGCTCGTCCACCTCTACCCGGTCACCGACCTGCTTGAGCCAGCGGGTGACGGTTCCTTCGGTGACGCTCTCACCGAGGGCGGGCAAGTTAACGGATTCAGACATGTCGTCCCCGTTCTCCTTATTGATCTTTAGTGCGGATGGTTGCTGCCTTGTTCGAGCTTAGTGCACCCGGTTTTTCGGGCCGGGTGCACTAAACACGGAGTTCTTGCGGTGCTGCGGGCGGAACTGCTAGCCGTGCAGGGGCTTGCCGGCGAGGGCGAGGTGGGCTTCGCCCAGGGACTCGTTCTGCGTCGGGTGGGCGTGGACCAGCTGGGCCACGTCCTCCGGGTAGGCTTCCCAGTTCACGATCAGCTGGGCCTCGCCGATCTGCTCGCCCATACGGGCGCCGATCATGTGGACGCCGACGACGGGGCCGTCCTTCTGGCGGACCAGCTTGACCAGGCCGGACGTGCCCAGGATGGAGCTCTTGCCGTTGCCGGCGAGGTTGTATTCCTGGGTTTCGACCTGGTCGTCGCCGAACTTGGCCTTGGCGGCCTTCTCGGTGTAGCCGACGGTGGCGATCTCCGGCTCGGAGTAGGTGACCTTGGGGATGTTGACGTCCTCAACGACAACCGGCTTGAGGCCGGCGATTTCCTCGGCCACAAAGATGCCCTGCTGGTAGCCGCGGTGCGCGAGCTGGACGCCCGGGACGATGTCGCCCACGGCGTAGATGTTGCCGACGCCGGTGTGCAGGCGCTCGTTGGTGATGACGAAGCCGCGGTCGATCGTCAGACCGGCTTCTTCGTAACCAAGGTTGGCGGTGACCGGGCCGCGGCCGACGGCGACCAGCATGAGGTCCGCTTCGAAGGTCTTGCCGTCGACGAGGGTGACCTTGACGCCGTCGTCGTTCTGCTCGACGCCCTGGAAGAAGGTGCCGGTGGAGAACTTGATGCCGCGCTTCTTGAACGCACGCTCGAACGCCTTGACGATGGTCGCGTCCTCGTTCGGGACGAGGGAGGGCAGGCCTTCGATGATGGTGACGTCGACCCCGAAGGACTTCCAGACGGAAGCGAACTCGACGCCGATCACGCCGCCGCCGAGGATGATGGCGCTCTTGGGGATGAAGTCCATGGTGAGGGCTTCGTCGGAGGTGATGACCTTGCCGCCGATTTCGAGGCCGGGCAGCGTGCGGGAGTAGGAGCCGGTCGCGAGGACGATGTTCTTGCCCTTGTACGCGGTGCCGTTCACGACGACGGTGTCGGAGCCCTGGAGCTTGCCCTCACCCTCGATGACGGTGATGCCCTTCTTGCCCTTGATGAGGCCCTGGAGACCCTTGAACTTGCCGGCAATGATGCCGTCCTTGTAGGCGTTGACGGCGTTGATGTCGATGCCGTCCAGGGTCACGTTGACACCGTACTTGGCGGAGTCACGGGCGTGGTCGGCCAGTTCCGCGGAGTGCAGCAGGGCCTTGGTGGGGATGCAGCCGTTGTGCAGGCAGGTGCCGCCGAGCTTTCCCTTTTCGATGAGTCCGACGGTAAGGCCGAGCTGGACGGCGCGGAGCGCAGTTGCGTAGCCGCCGCTGCCGCCGCCGAGTACCAGGATGTCGAATTCTTGCGCAGTTGCCTGATCGGCCACTAAAACGCTCCCTCGCGTGAACGATGACACGAGAGTACGCATCATCTGGTCTTGGAACTGTCTGCCGTGATTATGCCAGCAGGCCGGTTCCCTTTCGTTTGGAATTGCTTCTATGAAGCTAATTGCTGTGAAACTACGGTTCACCTTAGCGAACCACTAATACATGCTCCACCTTGCCATGGCGTTTGTGGAGCGCTTGTGTCCAGTGTCACGCGGCCCTGTGGCCGGGGTATCAGCCCCGTGGCCGCAAGGCCGCGTGAACGGACAGTGCTTCAGGACCGGTGGTTCCGGACGCCCGCCGGCGGCCCCGCTCAGACGGCTTGGGCGAGGATGTCCTCGACGTAGGCCACCAAGGTGCGCACGGTACTGCCGGTGCCCTGCTTGTGGTTGTAGCCGTAGGGGCTGCCGTTGTTGAAGGACGGTCCGGCGATGTCGATGTGGGCCCACGGGATCTGCTCGCCGTCCTTGCCCTTGCCGACGAACTCGCGCAGGAACACCGCGGCCGTCATCATGCCGCCGTGGCGTTCGCCGATGTTGGCGATGTCCGCGACCTGCGAGTCCAGGCTGGGACGCAGCTCTTCGGGCAGCGGCATCGGCCAGACCAGTTCGCCGGCGCGGTCCGCCGCGGCCTTGAGCGCGCCGGTGACGGAGTCCGAGCCCATAACGCCGGCGGTGCGGTCGCCGAGGGCGATCAGCTGGGCGCCGGTGAGGGTCGCGACGTCGATGATCGCGTCCGGGTACTCCTGGCTGGCGGCGACGATGCCGTCGGCCATGACCAGGCGGCCCTCGGCGTCGGTGTTCAGGACCTCGACGGTCTTGCCGCCGAAGATGGTCAGCACGTCGGCGGGACGCTGCGCGGCGCCGGAAGGCATGTTCTCCGCGATGCACAGCCAAGCGGTCGCCTTGACCGGCAGGCCCAGTTCCGCGAGGGCCAGAACGGTGTTCAGCACGACGGCGGCGCCGGCCATGTCGGACTTCATGTCGCCCATGCCGAGGTGCGGCTTGAGCGAGATTCCGCCGGTGTCGAAGGTGATGCCCTTGCCCACCAGCGCGATCTTGGCGGTGGCCTTGGCGGGGGCGTATTCGACCTTGACCAGGCGCGGCTGGCGGGTGGAACCCTTGCCGACGCCGAGGATGCCGCCGAAGCCGTCCTTCTCCAGGCGCTTCTCGTCCCAGACGGTCACCTTGACCGGCAGGCCCTTGGCCAGTTCCTTGGCGGCGTCGGCAAACGTTTCGGGGTAGAGGTGGCTCGGCGGCTGGTTGACCAGCGAGCGGGTGGCGTTGACGGCCTTGCCGATCAGGGCGGCGCGCTCCAGCACCGGTGCCAGCGCCTTGTCCGCGGCGAAGTCGGTGAGGATGCGGACACTCTTGACCGGATCCTTGAGGCCGTCCTTGGTGGAGCGGTACTCGTTGAAGGAGTAGGCGCCCATCGCGGCACCTTCGGCAACAGCCGCGACGGCGGCAAGGTCCGGCGTCGGGAGCGCGAGGGTCACAGTGGCGACGCCGGCGAGCTGGCGGACGGCCGAGCCGGCCGCGCGGCGCAGTGCCTCCTCGGAGAGCGGGGTGCCCGCGGAAACCTTGCCGACGCCCGCGAGGACCAGGACGGAAGCTCCAGCTTCCGGCAGGCCGGGGAGGCGATGCGCCTGGTCGGCGGCACCGGTAAGGCCAAGAACGCCCAGTGACTCGGCCAGCGCCTCGGCCGCCTTGGCCGTTAGCGGGTTGTCCAGCAGCACGGGGCCGTCGGTGCCCTGTCCCACGCCCACGACTAGGGCGTCGGACGGGGACTTCTTCAAGTCTCCGGCGATCGCACTGAGTTTGACTTCGGTATTCTTGACCACGAGGACAGTCCTCAATTCTCTGTGATTTTTCGGCAGGAACTGCATGTTCGGCGCCCTGCCATGGGTACCTGAGCCACCGTCGGCACTGCACGCAACCGGGTGTCTGCAAGGCCGTCTATAAGGCCAGTTCCGATCGTAGTCTCTCCCCGGCGCCGGAGTTCAATTTAATGAGAGCTGGCACACACTCGGGGCAGGAATTCCCCCGGCCGACGGCGCGTTGTAGCTGGTATCGGCACTTCGGGAACCGTCTGCGCGCGGGCCTTGTCTGCGCATCGACCCGACGGTCCGCCACGGCGGCTGCTGCCGCCCACCTGCTACTGCGAAAGGAACATGTCGTGATGGAACGGATTTCCGGCTCCTTGCTGGACCCTGAAACGCTCTACGTCCGTGATGACGCGCTGTTCCGCAGCCCCGAACTGCACGGGCTGAACCTGCTTATGGGCTTCACCGGTTTCGCTGACGCCGGGCATGTGGTGAGCCAGATCACCACGGAACTGCTCGACACCCTCGACTCCGAACTCGTCGCCGAGTTCGACGCCGACCAGCTGATCGACTACCGCTCCCGGCGCCCGCAGGTGAGCTTCGTCGAGGACCACCTGCAGGACTACCAGGCGCCGCGCCTGGCCCTGTACCGGCTGATCGACGGGCTGGGGAACCCCTTCCTGCTGCTGGCCGGGTTCGAGCCGGACCTGCAGTGGGAACGGTTCGCCCGCGCCGTCGTGGGGATCGTGGAGGAACTGGACGTCAACCTGGCGGCCTGGATCCACTCCATCCCGATGCCGGTGCCGCACACCCGGCCGGTCGGTGTCACCGTGCACGGCAACCGGCCGGAGCTGATCGAGGGGATCTCGGTCTGGAAGCCCACCGTCGAGGTTCCTGCCGCCGTCGGCCACATCCTTGAACTGCGCCTCGTCGAGGCAGGCCGGAACATCGCCGGCTACGTGATCCATGTCCCGCACTACCTGGCCGAGGCCGAATACCCGACGGCCGCCGTCGCGGGACTGGAGTACCTGGGTGCGGCCACCTCGCTGATGCTTCCCACGGACCGCCTCCGCGAGGCGGGCCGGGAAGTCGGCCGGCAGATTGCCGAACAAATCAATGCCTCCGAAGAAGTCCAGCAGGTCGTCTCCCGGCTGGAGACACGGTACGACGAGAAGGCGGAGGGAACCGTGCGCCGGTCGCTGCTCGCCGACGAGAACGACCAGATCCCGAACGCCGACGCGCTGGGCGCCGCCGTCGAGGCCTACCTGGCCCGTAAAGAACCCGGCGAATAAATACTATTTATGACGTCCGGGGCATAATGGGGGAGTGACCTCCCCCCGCGCCTGGCTGATCTGGATTATCGGGATCTTCGCATACCTGGTGGCGGTCAGCCAGCGCACCTCCTTCGGTGTCGTCGGGCTGGAAGCCACGGCCCGTTTCCATGCCAGCGCCGCCGAAATCTCCTTCTTCACCGTGCTGCAGCTGCTGGTCTACGCGGGCCTGCAGATCCCGGTCGGCGTCCTGGTCGACCGCTTTGGCTCCCGGGCCATGATCGCCGGCGGCGCCCTGCTGATGGGCCTGGGCCAGCTCCAGCTCGCGTTCGCCGACAGCATCCCGGGCGGCGTCCTGGGCCGCGTGCTCGTGGGCGCGGGCGATGCCATGACCTTTATCTCCGTGATCCGGCTGATCCCGCTGTGGTTTGCCCCGTCCCGGGTGCCGCTGCTGACCCAGCTGACCGGCATGTCCGGCCAGCTCGGCCAGCTCTTTTCCGTGGTGCCGTTCGCGATGATCCTGCACTCGGCCGGCTGGACCCCGGCGTTCCTGACCCTGGCCGGCATGTCCGGGCTCGCCGTCGTGCTGACGGTGCTGCTGCTGCAGGACCTGCCGCCCGGACACCCGGCGCCGGAGCCGTCGCAGGGCCTGCGCGCCACCGGCGTTTCACTCTCCCGGGCGTGGAAGCAGCCGGGCACCCGGCTGGGGCTGTGGAGCCACTTCACCGTGCAGTTCAGCGGCACCGTTTTCGCCATGACCTGGGGCTACCCGTTCCTGATCTCGGCCCAGGGGCTGGAGGCCGGCACCGTGTCGGCGCTGATGGCCCTCTACGTGGCGGCGGCGATCGCCGCCGGGCCGCTGATGGGCAGCTTCGTGGCCCGCCACCCGCTGCGCCGATCCACCATGGTGCTGCTGATCTCCGGTGCCACGGCAGCCGCCTGGGCCGCAGTGCTGCTCCAGCCGGGCCGTTCGCCGCTATGGCTGCTGGCCGGCCTGGTGGTGGTCCTGGCCATCGGCGGACCCGGCTCTATGATCGGTTTCGACTTTGCCCGGACTTTCAACCCGGCGCACCGGATCGGGACGGCCACCGGAATTGTCAATGTCGGCGGGTTCATCGCCGCTCTGCTGTCGATCTACCTGATCGGGGTGGCCCTGGACGCGCTGCACCTGGCCGGCGCCTCGCCGGGCGGGCTGTACAGCCTCGGCGCCTTCCGGATCGCGCTGAGCGTGCAGTTCCTGCTGCTGGCGGTGGGCGCCGCAGCCATCCTCATCACCCGGCGGAAGGTGCGCCGTCAGATGGCCGCGCAGGGCGTCATCGTGCCGCCGCTGCTCAAGGCCCTGGCCCAGCAGCGCCGGCTCGTCGCGGAACGCCGCCGTACGCCCTGACGGACTTGTCCACATAAGGAAACTCCCCGGCTGACGCCCGCCGCGGGCGCGGGCGAAGCTGGACTTATGACAGCTCCCGACCACCTGAAAATCACCGGCCCCGAGGACATCCTCGGGTTCATTCCGCATTCGCTGGGCTACTGGCCAGCCAACAGCCTCGTTGCCATGACCATGCAGGGAAAACGGCTTGGGGCGACGCTGCGAGTCGACCTCCCGGACGCTTCGCGCTGCCGCGGCCCCGGGCTGGCGGCCTTCGCCCGGACCGTCCGGGACTACCTGGAGTCCGACGACGCGGCCGACGGCACGCTGCTTGCCTTTTTCACCGGCGCGCCGGCGGACGCCGAGGCCGGCGATCCAGTCGACGATGCGACCGACGATGCGACCGACAGCGCTGCGGGGGAGCCCGGTGCGGATCCCGCTGTTGATCCCGCCCCGGATCTTGCCTTGGATCCCGCCGTGCTGGCCCGGCTGCTGCGCGAACTGGAGCGCACCCTCGGCAGAGCCGGGCTGCCGGTGCGCGACGCGTGGCTGGTCGGGGAGCGGTACTGGCGCAACGCCTTCTGCGCAGACCCCTCGTGCTGCGCCCCGCCCGGCCGGCCGATCGAGGAGATCCGGAACAGCCGGCTCAATGCGGAGCTGGTCTTCCGCGGCAGCAGCGTCGGCGCGGCCCCGGGGAGGTCCGCGCCCGCCGCGCTGCCCGAGCTGGGCGAACCGGCCGTGCTGGAAGCCGAGGAGGGCTGGGCGCGGGAGTTCTCGGGCCGGTGGCGGGACCGGGCGCAGTTCGGTGCAGTGCTGGACGTGTGGCAGCGCGTGTTCGACGCCGGCGGTAGCCAGTCAGCAAGGGCGGCCAAGGCCCGCGAGGCCGTCCTGCCGGCCGGGCTCGCCGGCTGCCTGCGCGCCTCGCTGCGCGTCGCGGCGTGGCGCGACGCGGTCCTCGTCATGGCCGCCGCCGGGCGCGACGCCGCCGAGGCCGGTGCCGAGGAGTTCGGCATGTTCGACGGCGGCCCGGGCAACCCGGCCGCGCTGCCCGGGCTCGACGGCCTCCCGGTTGCGGAGAGTGCCGGGAATCCAGAGGAAGCCGGTCCGGCCGGGGCAGCAGCCGCCGAGACCCCGGGCTACGGGGACGTCCTCCTTGGCCTCGCGCCGCCGGCGCCCGACTGGGGCCGGCTGGCCGAACTCGACCGGGTCCTCCGTCAGCTCGGCAACTGCGGCGGCGGCGAAGCGCGGGCTGCGGCCCTTACAGCGCGGGGCTGGATCGAATGGTGCCGGGGCCGGGGATCGTTCGCCGATGCGCTCTTCACCGCGGCCGGAGCGGAGCAGCCGGGCTACCGGCTGGCGGAGCTGCTGGCCGAGCTGGGCCGCCGCGGCACGCTGTGCGGCTGGGCCCGCCGGCGGGAGGCGGCCTGGCAGAAGTTCGATCCGGATGCGGCCTGAGCCTCGGCGCCCGGGCCGCAACATTGTGTCGACGCGTGCGCTCCGAGGTCCCGTTCCGGAAAATCGTGAGACAATGGTTGGCGAGACCCGGTTGGGTCCGTGTATCGAGTGCGTGTAGCGAACCTTGGAAACAGGGAACATTACGGTCGCCCCGGCAGTTCTACTAAGTGGCTCTGCTGGACGTGATTGCGCCTGATGTGAAACACGGACTTGACAGGGTCATAGTGGTGTTGCCCGTATGGTGATTCCACAGACCGCCGCTAGAAAGGTTTTCTGTGACCCCGTCTTCCGCGAAGAAGGAACCCGCCGACCAGGCCGTATTGTCCCCCGAGGAGAAGAAGGCGGCGGCAAACGCAAAGCGTGCCGCCACGCGTGCAGCCAACAAGGCCGCAAAAGACGCCGCCTCCGCAGCGGGTGATGACACCGCCTCGGCTGTCGCCAAGCCTGAGCCCAAGAAGCGCGGGCCCAAGCCCGGCGCCAAAGCCGCGGCCGAAGCCGCCAGTAAGTCCCGGGACGAGGACTCCGACGACGTCGAGGTCGAAGAGGACCTGGATGAAGTGACCCCGGATGCCGTCGAGCTCGGTGAAGACGGCGAAGAGGTAGCCGGCAAGGCAGCGGTAGCCGCCACCGGCTCAGGCTTCGTCTACTCCGACGCCGACGACGATGACGCCCCCGTGCAGCAGGTCATGTCAGCGGGCGCCACCGCCGACCCCGTTAAGGACTACCTGAAGCAGATCGGCAAGGTTGCCCTGCTGAACGCCGAGCAGGAAGTCGACCTGGCCCTGCGGATCGAGGCCGGGCTGTTCGCCGAGGAGAAGATCGCGGCGGACGACGGCTCCATGGACCCCAAGCTCAAGCGCGAGCTCGAGTACGTGATCCACGACGGCAAGCGCGCCAAGAACCACCTGTTGGAGGCCAACCTCCGCCTCGTGGTCTCGCTGGCTAAGCGCTACACCGGCCGCGGCATGCTGTTCCTGGACCTGATCCAGGAAGGAAACCTGGGCCTGATCCGTGCGGTCGAGAAGTTCGACTACACCAAGGGCTTCAAGTTCTCCACCTACGCCACCTGGTGGATCCGCCAGGCGATCACCCGCGCCATGGCCGACCAGGCCCGCACCATCCGTATTCCGGTGCACATGGTGGAAGTCATCAACAAGCTGGCCCGCGTCCAGCGCCAGATGCTGCAGGACCTCGGCCGCGAACCCACCCCGGAAGAGCTGGCCCTCGAGCTGGACATGACCCCCGAAAAGGTCGTCGAAGTCCAGAAGTACGGCCGCGAACCGATCTCGCTGCACACCCCGCTTGGCGAGGACGGCGACTCCGAATTCGGCGACCTGATCGAGGACTCCGAAGCCGTGGTTCCGGCCGACGCCGTCAGCTTCACCCTGCTGCAGGAACAGCTGCACTCGGTTCTGGATACCCTCTCCGAGCGTGAGGCCGGGGTCGTGGCGATGCGCTTCGGGCTGACCGACGGACAGCCGAAGACTTTAGACGAAATCGGAAAGGTCTACGGCGTGACGCGCGAACGCATCCGCCAGATCGAATCGAAGACGATGTCCAAGCTGCGCCATCCCTCCCGCTCGCAGGTCCTGCGCGACTATCTGGACTAAGCGGCTCGGAGCAAACGCCGGTTCCGGCAACGCGGGGCCACGTCCCGCCCGTGATCTACGAATCACGGGCGGGACGTGGCCCCGCGTTTCCTGCTTAAACAGCGGCTTGGGCCGTTGTCCCAGTCCAGGAAGTTAAAGCAGAAGGACCCCTCCGCGTGGGAGGGGTCCTTCGGGCGGATCCCAATCGGGATCACTGTGGGACGTCTAGTCGACCGGAACCGGTGCCTTCTCGTGGAGGCGGCCCGTCTCGTCGTGCCAGTCGGAGCTGAGCGGACGAAGGTTCACTTCCACGGCACGGGCGTGGTGACCGCAGAAGAGCAGTTCACCGCCGGAGGCGCCGAGAACAACCCGGACGTATGCCTGAGCTCCGCAACGGTCACACCGGTCAACGGTGGTGAGTGTGCGGTCCGCTACTGCTGTTGTCATGTTCGGCCTCCTTGGTAGATCGATACATCTATATAACCAGCATTCGCTGCCGTTCCATGGCAAGGATGGGGCACTTTCGCTGTCCGCGTATCACGGCTCAGTAACAGCGGCAGGATCTTGACGGCCGTGTTGTCTCTTCGGGGAGTGGCAACCCTGAGTCCGGCGCCGGGCCGACTAACCTAGGAAGAGCGTCTCTGCGTTCCATCCCTGAAGGAGTTTCCGACCCGTGGCACCAAGTTCTGACTACACCGCCCGGCATCTGTCCGTGCTGGAAGGCCTCGAGGCCGTCCGCAAGCGCCCGGGTATGTACATCGGCTCCACGGACTCCCGCGGTCTCATGCACTGCCTCTGGGAGATCATTGACAACTCCGTCGACGAAGCCCTCGCCGGCTTCGGCCACGACATCAAGATCATCCTGCACGCCGACAACTCGGTGGAGATCCATGACGACGGCCGCGGCATCCCGATCGACGTCGAGCCCAAGACCGGGCTCACCGGCGTCGAGGTGGTCTTCACCAAGCTGCACGCCGGTGGCAAGTTCGGCGGCGGTTCCTACACGGCCTCAGGCGGCCTGCACGGCGTCGGCGCCTCGGTCGTGAACGCCCTGTCCTCCCGCCTGGACGTCGAAGTGGACCGCGGCGGCAAGACCTACAAGATGTCCTTCCGCCGCGGCGAGCCAGGCCGGTTCAAGGACCCGGGCACCAAGCCGGATCCGGCCGCCGTGTTCGAGCCCTTCGTCGATGGCTCCGTGCTCGACGTCGTTGGCAAGGCCAAACGCGGTGTCACCGGCACCCGGATCCGCTACTGGGCCGACCGCCAGATCTTCACCCCGGACGCGAAGTTCTCCTACGACGAGCTCGCCGCCCGCGCCCGGCAAACGTCCTTCCTGGTGCCCGGGCTGAAGCTCACCGTCCGGGACGAACGCAAGGTCGCCGGCACCCCCGGGGAGTTCGGCCCGCACGAGGAGATCTTCCACCACGACGGCGGCCTCTCCGAGTTCGTCGAGTTCCTCGCCGCGGATCCGGCCGTCACCGACGTCTGGCGCCTGCACGGCGCCGGCAAGTTCAAGGAAACAGTCCCCGTCTTGGACGAGCGCGGCCACAGCCAGCTCGCCGAAGTGGAGCGCGACTGTGAGGTTGACGTCGCCCTGCGCTGGGGCATCGGCTACGACAGCACCGTGCGCAGCTTCGTGAACATCATCTCCACCCCCAAGGGCGGAACGCACCAGTCCGGCTTCGAACAGGCCCTGCTCAAGACGTTCCGCAAGGCCGTGGAAAGCAATGCCCGCAAGCTCAAGGCCGGCAACGACAAGATCGAAAAGGACGACATCTTCGCCGGGCTCACGGCCGTGCTGACGGTCCGCCTCGCCGAGCCTCAGTTCGAGGGCCAGACCAAGGAGATCCTCGGCACCTCGGCGGTCCGCGCCATCGTGGCCAAGGTGGTGGAGCAGGAGATCAACGCCAAGCTCACCTCGTCCAACCGCAACGACAAGGCCCAGTCGGCGCTGCTGCTGGAAAAGGTCGTCAGCGAGATGAAGTCGCGCATCTCTGCCCGCGTCCACAAGGAGACGCAGCGGCGCAAGAACGCGCTGGAGACCTCCTCGATGCCCACCAAGCTGGCGGACTGCCGGACGGACGACGTCGGACGCTCCGAACTGTTCATCGTCGAAGGTGACTCCGCCCTTGGCACCGCCAAGCTGGCGCGTTCCTCGGACTTCCAGGCGCTGCTGCCGATCCGCGGCAAGATCCTGAACGTGCAGAAGGCCTCGGTGGGGGACATGCTCTCCAACGCCGAATGCGCAGCCCTGATCCAGGTCGTCGGCGCCGGTTCCGGCCGCAGCTTCGATATCGGCGCCGCGCGTTACGGCAAGGTCATCCTGATGACCGATGCCGACGTCGACGGCGCCCACATCCGGACCCTGCTGCTGACGCTGTTCTTCCGCTACATGCGCCCGATGATCGATGAAGGCCGCGTCTTCGCCGCTGTCCCGCCGCTGCACCGGGTGGAAGTCATCAACGCCGGCCAGAAGGCCAACGAGATGATCTACACGTACTCGGAGGCGGAGCTGCACGCGCTGCTCGCCCGCCTGGCCAAGGAAGGCAAGCGCTACAAGGAACCGATCCAGCGCTACAAGGGCCTGGGAGAAATGGACGCCGAGCAGCTCGCGGAGACCACGATGGACCCGCGGCACCGCACCCTGCGCAAGGTCGGGATCGAAAACGCGAAGCAGGCCGAGGAGACCTTCGACCTGCTGATGGGCTCGGACGTGGCGCCGCGCAAGGACTTCATCATCGCCGGGGCGGCGAGCCTGGACCGCGAACGCATCGACGCCTGAGCGGGCACAGCCCGTCCCGCGCGCCGGGCAACCCCGCGCCGCCAGAGAATCCGGTTCAGCCGAGCAGGCCCGGCACGATCAGCAGCGCCGTGGGCACCGCCAGCAGCAGCAGGCAGGCGCCCAGCACGGCGTAGCGAAGGACCTCCGGCAGCGGCGGCTGCGGGGAGAGCAGCCGGCTGACCCGCGAGGCCGTGGTCACCGCCGAACCGGCACCTCCGGTGGCTCCGGGCTGGCCGGCGTCGGCCTCGGTGCCGGCGTCGCCGAACGCCATCCGGGCCGCCGGCGCCGCCGTCGCAGCGCCAGGGCCGGCGGAACCGCTCGCCACGATCGCGATCGCCTTGATCAGGGTGGCCTTGCTTTCGGTCTTCAGGGCAACGTCGTCGGCGAGCATCTCGATCAGCGAGTTGACGGCCTCCTGCGCGAGCCGGGTGGTCGGCAGCCAGGGCAGCGCCTGCCGCCAGGCCGCGAACGCCCACAGCAGCAGATGGTGTCGTTGGCTCAGGTGGGCGTTCTCGTGGATCAGGACCGCACGCAGTTCGTCCGGCTCCAGTGCCGCCATCAGTCCATCGGAGAGCACCGTGACGGAGCGGGCGCCGCCCGGCAGGCAGTAGGCCACGGGGGAGTCATGGCTGATCACCATGGTCCGGGCGCCGTCGGCCGAGGGGGAGGCGAGCAGCGCGAGCAGCTCGCGGTGCCGCCGCCGCTGGCGCTGGATCTTGTAATAGGTGAGCAGCAGGGTGAAGACCAGGTGGGCGCTCAACAGGGCCGCGGCCGAGAGGGCGAAGATGTGCCAGAAGCCCAGCGCCGTGGTCGGCTCGTTGCGCAGGACCATGCCGGCCAGCGAGCGGAGGCCGGCCAGCAGGTTGTCCCCGACCGGCTCCAGGCCGTAGACAAGCATGGCCCCGATCATCGACAGGCCGCCGGCGAGGGCGATTGCCTGCCAGAGCAGCATGGCCGTAAAAGGGGAGCGGGCCGGCCATTGGGCACGCGAAAGCAGGATAGGTACCGGCCACGCCAGAACTATCGCCAGGACCGCCAGAAAGTATGAGGTCCAGAACACCGGTGTTAGCTGTGGTCCAGCAGTTTGCGCAGCGTTTCAGCTTCGGTCGCGGACACGGAACCAATGAAGCGGGCCAGCACGGCCTCCCGGTCGGGGGCGGAGCCGAGCACCTCATGCATCAGTTCCGCGGTGTGGTCCGCGCGGCTGGAGACTGCCTGGTAACGGTGCGGTCGGGTGCCGCGTTCCCGCTCCACCAGGCCCTTCCGCTCAAGCCGGGACAGGACGGTCAACACGGTGGTGACGGCCAGGTCCTTGCCCTCGTGACCGGCAGAGCCGCCCGCCGCCTGCGTGCTCTGCGCGAGCAGGTCCCGCAGGGTGTTCGCGGTCGCAGCCTCCTGGCCTGCCCAGAGCAGGTCCATCACTGCCCGTTCCAGTTCGCCGAGACTTGCCATTCCGTACGTCCTTCTTGAGTGCCGCCTTGGGCGGTGGTCCCGCCCGGGTGGTTTGCCGGATACTTCAGCTTTAAATTTACCGCGTTTTCCGCCCAGTTTCTACATGAGGTAGAACAGGGCCGCCGCGGCGTGTCGCCTGCGGCGCCGGGGCGGGGCGGCCCGGCGCCGGCTGCCCGCGCCGATCCATTGCGGGGCAGGGCACGCCGTGCCACGCTGGGGTGCGGGAGGGTGTGAACTTGTTCTACACTCTGTAGAAGTATCAGTTCTACACAACGTAGAAATCTCTCGGGAACCTAGCCAAAGGGACTGCCTTGGACGCCTTGGAAATCGCACGCTGGCAATTCGGCATCACCACCGTCTACCACTTCATGATGGTGCCGCTCACGATCGGCCTGGGGCTGGTAGTGGCGGTGATCCAGACCCTCTGGTACCGCACCGGCCGGCCCGAGTACCTCCGGATGACCAAGTTCTGGGGCAAACTCTTCCTGATCAACTTCATCATGGGCGTGGCCACCGGCATCGTGCAGGAGTTCCAGTTCGGCATGGCGTGGAGCGAGTACAGCCGCTTCGTCGGGGACGTCTTCGGGGCGCCGCTCGCCATGGAGGCGCTGCTGGCCTTCTTCGTGGAATCCACTTTCCTGGGCCTCTGGATCTTCGGCTGGAAGCAGCTCAAGCGCGGCGTCCACCTGGCCTGCCTCTGGATCGCCGTCATCGGCTCGGTCTTCTCCGCCTACTTCATCATTGTGGCCAACAGCTGGATGCAGCACCCGGTGGGCGTCGAGATGATTGACGGGCGTCCGGTAATGACCGACGCCTGGGCCGTCTTCACCAACAACACGGCGCTCGTGGCCGTGCCGCACACCCTTTTCGGCGCCCTCGCCGTCGCCGGGGCCTTCCTCCTCGGCATCGCGTGGTACCACCTGTGGCGCCGCCGCCACGACGGCATCGACACCGTGGGAGCCGACGGCAAGGTGATCCCCGGGGAGTCGGAGATCCCGGGCCGGGACCGCGCGGACCACGCCGTCTGGATCCGCTCGCTGCGGATCGGCGCCGTCGTCGCGATGATCTCCTTCGCGGGCACCGCCATCACGGGCGACCTGCAGGGCAAGCTCATGTTTGAGCAGCAGCCCATGAAGATGGCCGCTGCCGAGGCGGCCTGCCACGACGGCACCGGCTTCTCCATCCTGAGCGTCGGCAACGTCGGCTCCAAGAACTGCGACGACGTCGTCGCCGTGATCGAGGTCCCCGGCATCCTGTCCTTCCTGGCCAAGGGCGACTTCACCACCGAGGTGAAGGGCGTCAACAGCCTGCTGGAGCAGTACAAGGCCGACTACGGCACACACCTGCCGGACAACCCGATCTACGGTGACCGCGCCGGCCAGGAAATCCAGTACGTCCCGGTCATGGAAGTCACCTACTGGGGGTTCCGGATGATGATCGGCTTCGGCGGCGTCGCAGCCCTCGCAGCCCTCGTGGCACTCTGGATCACCCGCAAGGGCACCGTCCCGGCCTCCCGCGGCCTGATGCGGCTCGCCGTGTTCGGCATCCTGGCCCCCTTCGGCGCCAACGCCGCCGGCTGGATCTTCACCGAAATGGGCCGCCAGCCCTTCGTGGTTGCCCCCAACCCGGATCTCAGCGGGATCGACCAGGTATTTATGTTCACCGCCGCGGCGGTGTCCCCGGGCGTCTCCGCCGGCGAGCTGCTGACCTCCCTGGTGGTGCTGACGGCCGTGTACGCGGTGCTGCTGGTGGTGGAGGTGAAGCTACTGGTGAAGTACATCCGCGGCGGTGTGGTCTCCGCGATGCCCGAGCTGGCCCACGCCCCGGCGGACGAAAACGAGGACCAGACCCCGCCCGGCGGCACGCCCGGCAAACCCGGGGCCGACGACGTCCTGGCCTTCGCCTACTAACGCCCCCCCCGAACAAGAAGCAGAGGAAATTCAGCATGGAACTGCTACCCACCATCTGGTTCATTGCCATCGCGCTGCTGTGGACGGGCTATCTATTCCTGGAGGGCTTCGACCTCGGAGTCGGCATGCTCATGAAGGGCTTCGCCCGGAACAACACCGAACGCCGGGTGCTGCTCAACACCATCGGCCCGGTCTGGGACGGCAACGAGGTGTGGCTGCTCACCGCCGGCGGCGCCACCTTCGCGGCCTTTCCGCTCTGGTACGCCTCCCTCTTCTCCGCCCTTTACCTGCCGCTGCTGCTGGTCCTGGTAGCGCTGATCTTCCGCGCCGTGGCCTTCGAATACCGCGGCAAGGTGGACACCCCGCAGTGGCGTGCCCGCTGGGACTGGGCCATCGCGCTGGGCTCCCTGGTCGCCGCCTTCGGGGTCGGCGCGGCTCTGGCGCTGACCACCACGGGACTGCCGCTGAACGCCAACGGTGACCGCGAGGGCGGCCCGTTCGCCTGGTTCAGCGCTTACGCCGTGCTGGGCGGACTCGCCGTCGTCGGCTTCTCCCTGCTGCACGCGCTGGCGTTCCTGGCGTTGAAGACCGACGGCGACGTCCGGCACCGCGCACGGCAATGGTTCGTCCGGCTGCTGCCGGTGCTGCTCCTGCCGATCGCCGGCTGGGCGATCGTGCTGCAGTTCCAAAGCGGCAAGGCCTGGACCGTGGCCGCCGTCGTCGCCGCCGTCGTGGCGGCCGCCCTGGCCTGGAACTTCGCCCGTGGCGGCGCCGAAGGCAGGGCCTTCCTGTCGCTGGGCGTCTTCCTGCTGCTCGGCAGCGCCTCGATTTTCGGCGCTGCCTTCCCGGTGGTGCTGCCCTCGACCCTCAACCCGGACTTCAGCCTGACGGTCGCCAACGCCTCCTCCTCGGACTACACCCTGGGCCTGATGACCATCGTGGCCTGCATCGGGCTGCCGCTCGTCCTCGCCTACCAGGCCTGGACCTACTGGGTGTTCCGGCGCCGGGTGAGCGCCGCCCACATCCCGGAAGCGCACAGTTTCCTGCCCGCGATTGCCGCCAAGGCCCTGGCGCCGAAGGACTAGCCGCCGATGAGACCGCAGTTCCCCGCGGGCCCCGCCACCCGCTCCGCGCTCTACCTGCTCGGGTTGCTGGCTGCCCTCAAAGCGCTGTCGCTGGTGCTGATGGGCCAGGCGGTCGCCGGCATGCTGGCCGGCCTGATGGCGCACAACCCCGCTTGGTCGGAACAGCTCGGCTGGGGAATGGCCGGGGTGGTGCTGCGCTCGCTCACCGTGTGGGCCCAGGCGGTGGCAGCCCGCCGCTCCGCGCTGGGCGTCAAGGAGGAACTGCGCTCACGGTTGCTGGAACGGGCCTTGAGCACCGGGACCCGCACCGCCGGTCCGGCCGACGGCGGACTCGCGATCCTGGCGACGCGGGGACTGGATGCCCTGGATAACTACTACACCCAGTTCCTGCCCGCCCTGGTGAACTGCGCCGCCATCCCGCTGCTGCTCGGGGCGCGGATCCTCTTCGCGGACTGGATCAGCGCCGTGGTGATCGTCCTGACCGTCCCGCTCGTGCCGCTGTTCATGATCCTGATCGGCCGCTACACCGAGGACCGGGTCCGGGAAGCGCAGTCGGCCCTGTCCCGGCTCTCCGGGCACATGCTGGAGCTCGCCAAGGGCCTGCCCGTGCTGGTGGGCCTGGGCCGCGCGGCCGCCCAGCGCAAGGCCCTCGAGGACATCTCGGAGGACTACCGATCCAAGACCATGGGGACCCTGCGCACCGCCTTCCTCTCCGCCTTGGCGCTGGAGCTCATCGCCACGATCTCCGTGGCCGTGGTGGCCGTTTTCATCGGTGTCCGGCTGGTGCACGGGGACATGGCGCTCGAGGCCGGGCTGCTGGCCCTGATCCTGGCCCCCGACTGCTACCTTCCGCTGCGCGAACTCGGCACCGCCCACCACGCCAGCGACGAAGGACGCGCCGCGCTCGCCGACACCACGGAGGTCCTCGACGCCGTCCAGGCCGCACCGCTCGTCCCCGCCGCGGTCCGCCGGGACGGCGTCGCTCCCGTTCCGCCGGCCGTCACGGTCCGCGGGCTGACCGTGCGCTACGCCGGCCGCGCGGAGGCCGCCGTCGGACCGCTGAGCTTCACCGCCGCCCCCGGCGGGATCACGGCCCTGGACGGCCGCAGCGGCGCCGGAAAGAGCACCGTCTTGGGAGTCCTGGCCGGCATCATCGGCTCCGGCACCGGGACTGAGGTCACCGGACGGCTGGAGGGGTTCGCGACGGCGGACCTCGCCTGGGTGCCGCAGCACCCCGTGATGGTGGAACCCACAGTCCTTGCGGAGGTCCTGCTATACCTCGGTGCCGGCCCGGACCGGTCCCCGGCGCAGCCCAGCACCGAGGACATTGCCGAAGCCAGGCGCTGCCTCGCCGCCTGCGCCGCGGAACACCTCGCCGCGAAGCATCCCGCCGAGCTCAGCCCGGGGGAGTTGCGCCGGGTGGCCGTGGCCCGCGGGCTGGCCCGGATCGCGGCCGGCGCCACGGTGCTGCTGCTGGACGAGCCCACCGCGCACCTGGACCGGGCGTCCGCCGATGCGGTCAGCCGCACCATTTCCGGACTGCGCGGGAAGGCCACGGTGCTGCTGGTCGCCCACGACCGGCAGACCCGCGAACTCGCGGACCGGCTGGTGGGCGTTGGGGGACCTGCCGGCGGCACCGGGACCGTCGCCGCGGCCGTGGCGCCGCCCTTGGCCAGCCGAGACCGCGCCCCGGACGGGCAAGACCTCCCGCCGGCATTAGCCGACGCGGCCGCCTTCGACGCCGGCAATCCCGGCGACGCCGGCACTCCTGCCGAGGCCGCAACGTCGGCCGCCGGAGCTGCGCGCTTTGGAACTGCTGCCGCCCAGCTGCGCCGGCTGCTTGCGCCGGTGGCCGGGAAGTTTGCCGCCGCCGGCGCGGTCGGGGTCCTGGCCGCGCTGTTCGCCGTCGCCCTGTCCGGGCTCTCCGGCTGGCTCATCATCCGCGCCAGCGAGCAGCCGCCCATCCTGTACCTGCTCACCGCAATCGTGGGGGTGCGCTTCTTCGGCGTCGGCCGAGCCGCCCTGCGGTACACCGAACGGCTGCTCCTGCACGACGCGATCTTCAGGGCGCTGACGCGGCTCCGCGGCCGGCTGTGGGAGTCTCTGAGCCGGCGGGCGCTGTCGCTGCGGCGACTTCTGCAGGGCGGCAACGTCCTGGGGGCCGTGGTGGACGACGTCGACACCGTCCGCGAGCTGCTGCCGCGCGTCGTGCTGCCGCCGCTGACCGCCGTGGCCGTGGGCGCGGCCGCGGTCACGAGCGTCGGGCTGCTGCTCCCGGCAGCGCTCCCGGCGGTGGTTGCCGCCGCCGTCGTCAGTCTCGCGGCCTCGCCGGCCTTGGCACTGCTCGCGGACCGGATGTCCGCCGGAACCGAGCAGCAGCTGCGGTCCGGGGTGCTGCGGCGGGTTGCCGCGGCGCTGGATGCCCGCGCCGAACTCCATGCCAACGGTGTGGGCGCCCCGGTCCTTGCCGATATCCACCGTGCCGACCGGGAGGCGACTACCGCGTCGCAGCGTTCGGCCCTGGCCGAGGGGCTCGGGCAGGCGCTGACGGTGCTGGCCTGCGGGGCCGCCGCGCTGGCCAGCGCGGTGCTGGCCGCCCCGCTTGCCCTCAGCGGCGCCGCCGAGCCGGCGACCGTCGCCGTCGTCGTGCTGCTGCAGCTGGCCCTCGTGGAACCGTATTCGGCGATCACGACGGCGGTGCGGCAGTATCCGGCGCTGCGCTCGGTGCTGCGGCGCATCGGCGGCTCCGGTGTCCTGGCTGCGGAGCTGCCCGAAGAATCCGGCGGACCAGTGCCGGTACCGGCGCGGCCCGGCGGACTTCCCGGCGTGGAACTCGATCACCTGGCGGCGGCGTGGCCGGGCGGCACGGCGGTCTTCACCGGGCTGACCGCCAGCGCCGAACCGGGCCGCTGGCTCGCCGTGACCGGCGCCTCCGGTTCCGGAAAGTCCACCCTGCTGGCCGTCATGCTCGGCTTCCTCCCGCCCGCGGACGGCCAGCTCTTCCTGACCGGACGCGCGGCCTGGTGCCCGCAGGAGGCGCACCTCTTCGACTCGACCATCCGCGGCAACCTGATGCTGGGGCTGCCCGAGGGCGATCGTCCCACGGACGGAGCAACAGGCGCGGCCACCGGGCTCGACCTGCAACTTTCCGATGCGCTGTCCGCCGTCGGCCTGGAACCGCTGCTGCAGCGGCTCGACCGGGGCCTGGACACCCCCATCGGCCCCGGTGGGGCGTTCCTCAGCGGCGGCGAGCGCCAACGCCTGGCGGTGGCCCGCACACTGCTGACCGGAGCCGATGTGATTCTGCTCGACGAACCCACGGCCCACCTGGACGCGGAAGCCGGCCGCGAAATGCTGGCCGAGCTGCGCCGCGGGCTGGCCGGCCGCACGGTCGTCCTGGTGACGCACAACCCGGAGGACATCAGCCCGGAGGACAGCCGGCTGGACCTGGACCGGGACCAGAACCCGGACCTGGACCGGGCAGGGTCGCCACAGCCGGAGCGGCTGCTGGCGCGGGGGTAGGGTCGCCGTTAGCCTGTAGCCATGACCGGACGCACCGACCCGCAGACCAGCCTGGATCCCCGACTTTCGTGGCGGCCGGCCGGCGCCGCGGAGCTGGACGACTGGGCCGCCCTGATTGCCCGTACTGCGGCCGTCGAGCGGCCCGTCTGGTTTGAGCGGCGCGAGGACCTGGCGCAGATCCTGGAATCCCGGACAAACCCCGTGCCCGCGAACAGCATTCTCGGCTTCGACAGCCGGGGAGTTGCGCGGGCCTATGCCAGGCTGACGAAAAACCCGGCCGGAGACAAGGCCGTCGGCTTCGGCTGCGTGGACCCCGAGTGGCAGGGCAAAGGGATCGGAACCGGGCTGCTGGCCTGGCTGGAGTCCCGAACGCTGCAGCGGTTCGCCGAGGATGCCGGCGCCGCCGGCCCGAGGCTGCGCCTCTACATGGAACAACAGCACATCCATCAGGCATCACTCTTCGAGGGCCGCGGCTACCGAATTGTCCGCTACTACAACGAGATGCACCGGCCGCTGGATGCGGACTTCCCGGAGCCGGACCTCGACGACGGGCTGGAACTCGTGGACTTCGGGCCCGGCCTGCATGAGGCCGTCCGGCTGGCCCACAACGAGGCCTTCCGGGACCACTGGGGCAGCGAACCCCGCGACGAGGAAGCCTGGGGATTCGTGGTGAACGATCCGCAGGCGCGGCCGGACCTGAGCGGCGTCGTCGTCGAGACGGCCAGCGGCCGCGTGGCCGGCTACCAGATCGCCAGCCATGACGCCGACAGCGCCGCGGACCGGGGCTTCAAGGAGGGCTACACGGACCTGCTTGGGGTGCGCCCGGAGTTCCGGGGCCGGGGGATTGCCCAAGCCCTGCTGGCTGATGCCATGCGCCGCTTCGCCGCAGCAGGAATGGACAAGGCCTCGCTCGATGTCGACGCGGAGAACCCCACCGGGGCACTGGCGCTCTACACGAAGATGGGGTACGTCGCGGTCAACCGCAGCATGGCCTGGGACAAGGAGCTGTAGGCGTTCACGCTGCGCTAGCCGCCCAAGCGCTATCCATCCACATCGTGGAGGTGGTGCACGACGTCGTGCAGGAAGTACTGTGCGAACGTCAGGACCGTGAACTCCGAGCCGTTGCTGCGGGTGCCTTTGCGGTCCCAGTCCCGCTCCGGGACGCGGCCAAAGGACGCAGCGATCTGCTCGCCCTCGGCCGTCAGGGCGGCACTCACCTCGGCCGGATCGGAGTCGGCGTAGTCCTGCTCGACGGCTGTCCGGTCCTGGTCCCAGTCCTCGAAGCGCGCGTCATCCTCAGTGAGCATGAGGTCGAGGCGGTGGTCGAAAAGCGTGAACACGTCCCGGACGTGGCAGGCGTACTCCAACGGAGACCAGGTGTCCTCATCCGGGCGCACTGCGGCGTCCGGGCGCCGCAGCACGGCGCGCCAGCGCGGCAGCATGCTGGCGACCCGTCCCGGCGCCGTGGCGGGGGTGCAGGCGGAGATGTCGAAACCGCACTCGGGGCACGGCCGTGACAGCACCCAGGTCCAGTCTTTTTGATCGGGCACGATAGGCATGTCTGCAGTCTAGGCGAAGGAGTAGGATGCGTTCCGGGGGAAGGGCCTGGAAAGGAACATAGCCATGCTCAAAGACCACCCGGTCGGCGCCGTCCTGCCGGCCGCGGACCTCGCCCGTGCGCGGGGTTTCTACCGCGACAAACTCGGACTCGAACCGGATAACCCGGACGCCGAGGACAACCTGATGTACACGTGCGGTGCCGGCAGCAGATTCCTGGTGTACCAGACGCAAAACGCCGGTTCGGCCAAGAATACCCAGATGGGATGGATGGTCCCCGATGTGCCGGCCACCGTCGCCGAGCTCCGCGCGGCGGGGGTCGTCTTCGAGGACTACGACTTCCCGGGCCTGAAGACCGAAGACGGCATCGCCACGCTGCCGGACGGCAGCACCGCTGCGTGGTTCCTGGACAGCGAAGGCAACATTCTAAACATCAACTCGGGGATGTAGGACCCGCCAGATGACCCCGGGCGGCCGCTCATGGCGGCGGCCCGGAGTCCGCTGGCCCGAAGACTTTGGGATCACCCCGGCGTGCGCCCGGAGACTTACCGCATGTGCGCAGAAGCGCTGGTCCGGCTCGACGGGCTGACCATCGAAGGCGGCGAGGTTTTCGGCTGTCTGGGCTCCGCCACAATGCGGGTTCGCAACTGATTGCGCCCGGCCGTTTGCCACGAATGGCCGCTAAGCCGGGCAAGTTAGCGGCCGTTCGTGGCGAATGGGTGGACCTGGAAGCTTGCGCCGCCCCGCACGGCACCGGATGCCCGGTCTAACGGCCCGTCTAGGCCTCCGGCGCCGCTTCTTCCCGGGCCCAGGCCATGCTCGGACCGATCGCGTCGATGGCCTGGGACAGCGGAATGCCGGAGCCGTCGCGGCGGCCGTGCTCGCCCGGAAGCGAGCGGGCCACCCCGGCCAGCGAGGATGCCTTCGCCGGGCCGTGACCGGCCCAGGCGAGGAGCAGGGTGTCCTCGCCCTTGAGGAAGCGGTGCGCGCGGACACCGGCCGTGCCGCGGCCCTTGGCCGGGTACTCTGCCAGCGCCGTCACCTTGGCGGCGCCCGGGGCGGTGCCCGGCAGCGCGCCCTCGGTGCCGGCGATGGTGACCACCACGGCGGCGTCGTCGTCTGGGCGCGCCGTGCCGAAGTGCAGCACCCGGTCACCGGCAGCCAGCTTGATCCCGGCCATACCGCCGGCGGTGCGGCCCTGCGGCCGGACCGCGGAGGCGCTGAAGTGCAACAGCTGGGCCTGGCGCGTCACGAAGACCAGCCCGACGTCGTCGGCGGCGGCGGGCTCGACGCCCACCACGGTGTCCTTGTCCTTGAGCGCGATCACTTCCCAGTCCTCGCGGTTCAACGGGTAGTCCGGCTGGACGCGTTTGACCACGCCCTGCGCGGTTCCGATCGCAAGGACCTGATCCAGCGGCGCGAAGGCCACGAGGGTTTCGCCCTTGAGCAGCGTGATGAAGTCCTTGGCGGGGACGCCGCCGGCCATGTTGGGGGTGCCCGAGGTGGGCGGCAGCACCGGCATGTCCATCACCTGGAGCCGCAGCATCCGGCCCTGCGACGTGACCGCGGCAATCTCGCCGCGAGCGGAGGTCTTGACCACGGAGCGGAACACGTCGTGCTTGGCCCGCGGGCCCGACTCGGCGAGGCTGTCCTGGTTGGCCGTGCGGGCGATCTGGCCGGAGGCCGTGAGGATGGCCCAGCAGGGGTCGTCCGCGATCTCCAGGGCCAGCGGCGCGGCCTTGCCCTTGGCGCCGGGTGCGGCGGCGAGGGCGGCGGCCACCGTGGGGGAGACGGCCTCGGATTCGAGCAGCACGGTCCGTCGCGGCGTGCCGTACTTGTCGGCGAGTTCGCCGAGCTCGTCGGAAACCAGCCCGCGCAGCAGCTCGGGGGAGTCCAGAATGGCCTGGAGTTCCGCGATCTCGCGGCGCAGCTCCTCCTGTTCCTTCTCCAGCTCGATCCGGGAGTACTTGGTCAGCTGACGGAGCCGCAGCTCCAGGATGTAGTTGGCCTGGATCTCGGAGAGATCGTAGATGGACATCAGCCGGGTGCGGGCCGCGGCGGCCTCGTCCGAGGAGCGGATGATCTGGATGACCTCGTCGATGTCCACGATCGCGATGAGCATGCCCTCGACCAGGTGCAGGCGGTCCTTCTTCTTGCCCAAGCGGAAGGAAGTGCGGCGGCGGACCACGTTGATGCGGTGGTTCACGTAGACGGAGAGCAGCTCCAGCAGGCCCAGGGTCTGCGGCTGGCCGTCGACGAGCGTGACGTTGTTGATGCCGAAGGAATCCTCCATCGGCGTGAAGCGGTAAAGCTGCTGGAGCACCGCGTTCGGGTTGAAGCCGTTCTTCAGCTCGATCACGAGCCGCAGCCCGTGCTTGCGGTCGGTGAGGTCCACGATGTCGCTGATGCCGGTCAGCTTCTTGCCGTTGACCGCGTCCTTGATCTTCTCGATCACCTTCTCCGGGCCCACCATGTAAGGCAGCTCCGTGACCACGAGGCCGGTGCGGCGCGCCGAGAGCTGTTCGACGTCGACCTTGGCCCGGGTCTTGAAGGAGCCGCGGCCGGTGGCGTAGGCGTCGCGGATGCCGTCCAGGCCTACGATCCGGCCGCCGGTGGGCAGGTCGGGGCCCGGGACGAACTTCATGATGTCCTCGAGCGAGGCGTCCGGATGCGCGATCAGGTGCCGCGCCGCCGCCACCACTTCACCCAGGTTGTGCGGGGCCATGTTGGTGGCCATGCCGACGGCGATGCCGGTGGCGCCGTTGACCAGAAGGTTCGGGAACGCGGCCGGGAGCACGTCGGGCTGGGTGAGCTGGTTGTCGTAGTTCGGGACGAAGTCCACCACGTCTTCGTCGAGGTGGTCCGTCATGGTCAGCGCCGCCGCCGCCAGCCGGGCCTCGGTGTAGCGCGGGGCGGCCGGGCCGTCGTCGAGCGAGCCGAAGTTGCCGTGGCCGTCGATCAGGGGCAGCCGCAGGGAGAAGTCCTGCGCCATCCGAACCATGGCGTCGTAGATCGCGGTGTCGCCGTGCGGGTGCAGCTTGCCCATCACTTCGCCTACCACGCGGGCGCTCTTGACGTGTCCGCGGTCGGGGCGCAGGCCCATCTCGCTCATCATGTACAGGATGCGCCGCTGCACGGGTTTGAGGCCGTCGCGGGCGTCGGGCAGGGCCCGGGAGTAGATGACCGAATAGGCGTACTCCAGGAACGAGCCTTCCATTTCGGAAGTGACGTCGATGTCGACGATGTTCTCGATGAAGTCCGGGGATTCCCCTGCCGGGGGCGTGGTTTGGCGGCGTGCCATGAGGCTGGTGGGTCCTTCTACGGGTTACTCAGTTGATGGTGCGTTGGACTTGCGTGGCTGTTGAGGCGCGATGACGGCGGGCAGCTCAAGTTTATGGCTAGGCTAAGCCTATGGTGGATCAGCCCGCGGACGGCGTATATCCGGAACATTGGGAAGCCGATGTCGTGCTGCGCGACGGCGGGACAGCGCACCTGCGCCCCATCCACCCCGCCGACTCCGACGCGGTGCAGGCCTTCCATGTGGGCCAGTCGCAGAAGTCGATCTACATGCGCTTCTTCGCCTTCAAGTCCAAGCTGTCCGCCAAGGAACTCAAGCGCTTCACCGAGGTCGACTACAAGGACCGGGTGGCCCTGGTGATCACCATCGGCGGCGAAATCATGGGCATCGGCCGCTACGACCGGCTCGACGACCCGGAAGAGGCGGAGGTGGCGTTCAACATCGCCGACGCGCACCAGGGCCGCGGGATCGGCTCCATCCTGCTCGAACACCTCGCCGCCGCGGCCCGCGAAAACGGCATCCGCAAGTTCAGCGCCGAGGTGCTGCCGGAGAACCGCAAGATGCTGATGGTCTTCTCCGACGCCGGTTACGACGTCAAACGGCACTTCGACGACGGCGTCGTGAGCCTCGAGTTCAACATCGACCCCACGGACAAGTCCCGGGCCGTGATGGAGTCCCGCGAACACCGCGCCGAGGCCCGCAGCATCCAGGAACTGCTCGCCCCGTCCTCGGTGGCCGTCATCGGTGCCAGCCGCAAATGGGGCACCGTCGGCTACCAGCTGCTGGAACACATCATCGAGGGCGGCTTCACCGGCCCGGTCTACGCGATCAACCCCGAGGCCCTGGAACTGGCCGGCATGCTCTCCTTCGCCAAGCTCTCCGAGGTCCCCGGACCGGTCAAGCTCGCCATCATCGCGGTCCCGTATGACGAGGTGCCCAAGGTGGTCCAGGAGTGCGGGGAAGCCGGGGTCAAGGGGATCGTGGTGGCCACCGCCGGCTACGCGGACGACGGCGAACGCGGCCTCGCCCGGCAGCGCGACCTGGTCCGCCAGGCCCGCGCCAACGGCATGCGCGTGATCGGCCCGGCCTCGCTGGGCATCGTCAACACCAACCCCGCCGTGTCCCTCAACGCTTCGATGGCTCCCTCGCTGGCGCGCCGCGGCGGCCTCGGCCTGTTCAGCCAGTCCGCGGCGATCGGCGTCTCGCTCTACGCCGCCTCCAGCCGCCGCCGGGTGGGCATCTCCACCTTCCTCTCCGCCGGGAACCGCGCCGACGTGTCCGGCAACGACATGATGCAGTTCTGGGAGGACGACGCCGACACCACCGCCGTCGGGCTCTACCTCGAATCGATCGGCAACCCGCGCAAGTTCTCCCGCCTGGCCCGGCGGCTCGCGCGGACCAAGCCGGTGATCGTGGCCAAGTCCGATGCGATGGGCCTGAACCTGCCTCCCGGCCACGCCGTGCGCACCACGCAGGCGCCGCCCGAGGCCCTGGACGCCATGATGCGGCAGGCGGGCGTGATCCGGGTGGAGACCATTGAAGAGCTGATGGACGTCGCCCAGATCGTCTCCAGCCAGCCGCTGCCGAAGGGGCCCGGCGTGGCCGTGTTCAGCAACTCAAGCGCGCTCGGCAAGGTGGTGGCCGACCGGGCCACCGCGGCCGGTCTCGGCGTGGAGCGCATCGTGGCCGACGTCGACCTGGACGCCGGCATGTCCCGGTCGCTGCCGGCACTACGCCGCAGCCTGCAGGAGACCCTGACCGTCGACTCGGTGCACGCCGTCGTGGTCGCGCTGTTGCCGGCCCGGGGGCTGACCGTCGAAAAGATCGGCGCGGTGCTGGCCGAGTGCTCGGCGGCCGCAGGGAAGCCTGTGGTTGCCGCGTTCACCGGCCTTCTTGACCCGTCCATCTACGTCGAGGGCATGGTCGGCGCTCCCGCCGAAGCCGGCGCGAAATCCGCGGCCGCGGGAGCCGCCGCGGAAGCCACAGCTGCGGAACCGGCCGCCGGGGTGCCCTGCTACTCCAACCCCGGGGCCGCCGTCGCCGCCCTCGCCGCGGTGGTGCGCTACGCCCACTGGGTGGTCCGCGACCAAGGGCTGTTTGTGGAGCCCGAAGGCTGCGACCCGGAGGGCGCCCACGAGGACCTGGAGGAGCTGCTCCGGCCCGTGAGTGGCGAGCAGCTGGTCCGGTTGGACCCTCCGTCCGCCGCGAAGCTGCTGGGCCGCTACGGCATCCGGGTGCTGCCCTCGGAGGGCTTCGAGTCGGAAGACGACGCCGTCGCCGCGGCGGAGCGGCTCGGCTGGCCGGTGGCGCTGAAGACCACGGACCCGGCGCTGCGGCACCGCCTCGACCTTGGCGGGGTACGCCTGGACATCCAGGACGCCGACTCGCTGCGCCGCAACATCGCCCAGATGCGCAAGTCGCTGCAGCGCTACGGCTCACCGTCCCTCGAGGTCCAGTCGATGGCCCCGGTGGGGCAAGCCTGCACCTTCCGCGCCATCGAGGACCCGCTGCTGGGCCCGGTGGTGTCCTTCGGGCTGGCCGGCGACGCCGTGAACCTCCTCGATGACTGGGCCCACCGGGTGCCGCCGCTCTCCGGCTCCGACGTGCACGACTTCATCCGCGCGCCCCGCGCGTCGCGCAAACTCTTCGGCTACCAGGGCCTGCCCGCCGTCGACGCTGCCGCGCTCGAGGACCTGGCGGCCCGGCTGACCAGGCTCAAGGACAACCACCCCGAGATCGCCCTGGTGGAGTTCAACCCGGTGCTGGCAGGACCCGACGGCGCCGTGATCCTGGCCGCCGACGTCCGGATTGCCAACGCCGCCCAGCGCACGGACACGGCCAGGCGGGCCATGCGCAGTTAGCATGTCCCCAGCCGATCTGTGAAAATGGGAGCCATGAGTTCCCAGCCTCCAGCATCCCAGCCCCAGGCGTCCGTCTCCGGCCGCCACGGCTCCCCGCACCATGGCCTGCACGACCACAGCGCGCAGGGCCAAAGCCTGGACGGCGCCCTCCAGCAGGCAGGCTTCTACCCCCGCCTGGTCGCCGACGTCGTCGCCGACGCCCTGGACGGCCGCGACTGCGTGGCCCACCTGGTCCACCTCGAGACCCACTTTGACCGTGCCGAAGTGCGCCGGCACATCACCGTGCTCGTGCTGACCGAGGACATGCTGGTGATCACCCATGTGGACGACCAGCAGCTCGACGAGGCCGGCGAGCAAATCGTCGCCCAGGTTTCCACCGAGTCCGTCCCCGTCACGCAGATCCGCTCGGTGGTGCTCAGCTACGTCTACGCACAGCCGCAGGACTACAAGCCCTCGGACCCGGTCCGTGAGCTGACCCTCTCGATCGCCTGGTCCGGCGGCCAGCGCCTCGACATGGGCCCCGCCAGCTGCGGTGACCCGCAGTGCGAAGCCGACCACGGCTACAGCGGCACGATCGCGCAGGAGGACATCGTGCTGCGGATCAGCGCCGAAGCCGACGGCCTGCAGGCCGTGCAGGACGCGAAGCTCTTCGCCCGCGCACTCCGGGCCGTGAACACCGGCTCCACGGCCCCCGCGCCGCACGGTGTCCCCACGCTTCCGCCGCGCCCCCGTACCGGCGTCTTCGGAAACCGCCTCAGCCGCGGCCACCAGCGCTGAGATGGTGCCGGTCCGCGCCTCCGGGTCCCCGCTGCCTTCGCCGCAGGCGTCCGTCCGTGCTCCCGGCGGCCCCGCCGGGATGCCCGCGCCCCCGGCCTATGGGGAACGTTCCATCGCGGAGGTGCTCAGCAGCGCCGCGGCCAGCCTCGGCGTCCCCGGTTTCCAGAACCGGCTGAACCTCCCTTCGGCAAAGCACGTCTGCGTCGTCCTGGCCGATGGCCTCGGCCGGCAGCTGCTCAAGCAGAAGATCGCCCACACCCCGTTCCTGCGCTCGGTGCTGCAGGCCGGCCAGGGAGCCGTGCCGGTGTGGCTCGATGCGGCCTTCCCCTCCACCACGGCCGCGTCGCTGGCCAGTTTCGGGACCGGGCTGCCCGCCGGGCAGCATGGGATGGTCGGCTACGACGTGCTGGACCCGGACCAGGACCGGGTGGTCAACATGCTGGGCAACTGGGACGACGGCGTCGACCCTCAGCTCTGGCAGCCCCTGCCCACCGTGTTCGAGCGGGCCGCCGGGCACGTCGACGTGAGCACTGTCGCCCTGCCGCGGTTCAGCGACTCCGCCATGACCCAGGCCGCGCTGCGGGGCGGACGCTTCCTGGCCGGAACCACCTCGCACGCCCGGACCGCGGCCGCGGCGGAAGCCATGGCCGGGGCGGACAGCTCGCTGATGTACTTCTACGTCCACGAACTGGACAAGGCAGGGCACCGTTACGGCTGCCAGTCGCCGCAGTGGGAACACCAGCTCGAAGAGCTCGACGCGACCGTCCGCCGGCTCAATGCCACCCTCCCCGCCGGCACCACCGTACTGGTCACCGGTGACCACGGGATGCTCGACGTGCCGGAATCGCAGCGGATCGACTACTCCGCCGAGCCGGACCTCATCGCAGGCGTCCGGCACACGGCTGGGGAGCCGCGCATGGTCCACCTCTACCTGGAGGATGGAGCCGGCGACGCCGGCCGGCTGCGGCTACTGGAGGCCTGGCAGGCCCGTTTCGGTGACCGGATCTGGGCCTTCACCCGGGAAGAGGCCGTGGCTGCAGGACTCTTCGGCGAGGTCCGGGGCCCGGTCGGGCCGCGGATCGGCGACATCATGATCGCTGCCCGCGACGCGCTGGCGTTCTACGACACCCGCAGGGTCCAGGCCAGGGCGCTGGAGGTGGTGGGGCAGCACGGCTCGCTGACCAAAGCGGAGCGCGAAATACCGCTGCTGTGCTTCGCCGCGGAAGGAAAGCCGGGTGGGCCCAAGGCCGCCGGGAAGGCCGCCAACAAAGCTCCGCGCCGCTGATTTGGTCCCTGGCGGGGCGGAGACCCTAGTCGCTGCGGGTGCCGAAGACGATTTCGTCCCAGCTGGGCACACTGGAGCGCTTGGGCTTGGAGGGCTGGCGCTCCGGCGTTTCGGGCTCACGTTCGTTCCGGGAGGCTTCGTTCCTGGAGGCTTCGCTGCGGGATGCCGCTGATGACTCGTTCTGCGCCCGCCGGGACGGTCCGCCGCCCAGGAGCTCATCCAGTCCGGGGCTGGACGTGGGACCGGTGCGTACCGGGCGCAGCTGCGAGGCCGCGATGGTGATCTCGCGGGTCTCGGTGCTGACCCCGTCGTGAAGCTTCAGCGCGTCGTCTTCGCTATTGTCCTGGTGCCGTGGCGCCAGGCTCAAGCGGGAGAGCATGGACGGCCGGGCGTCCCGGCGTCGGGTCAGGGCGTCGGGGTTGGGAATCGAATGCGGTTCGGCTGACGCCACGGGCGGGGTTGCTTCCTCTGCCGGCTCGTCCTCCCGTGGCGCCTCAACCTCCACCACGTCGTCTTCGGTCTCGTTCAGCGACGGAACCTCGGACGGCCGCGGGTGGGCGGCGGGAACACCGTTTGTCAGCAGCAGCGCCAGGGCGTCGTCGGCGTCTTCATCCAGGCCGAGGCGCTGCCCGCGGCGGGAACGGAGCATGTCCAGCAGCCCGTCGGCGTCCTTCTCCTGCTGAACTCCGTGCTGCTGAACGATGCTGAGCTGCGCCGTGGCACTGCGTGCCGCGGCTTCCGCATCGGTCTCGAAATCAAAGGGCCGGTCCGAAACCGCCGAGAGGCGGCGGGCCGGGATAGGGCCGTCCATCGGCTCGAGTTCGCTGAGCTGCTGGGCCCAGCGGTTGGCGTTCTGCAACGACTTGCGCGCCGGGCTGAACGTCCACATGGCCGGCGGCTCTTCACCGATCGCGGCGTGGGCGCCGGGCTGTGCATCGAAACGGGCCACCACGTTCCAGCTGCCGTCCGGGCGTCGCCAGGAGTCCCATTCCACCGTTGAAGGCTCGATTCCATGGGCCCGCAGCCGGTGCATGACCATGTCGTCCAAGGTCGCTGGCTGGTCGCCGAAGAAGGAGCGGTAGCTGTCGTGACCCGCGGAAGGGGAGGCCACTTCGATTTTGCGTGCCTGCTGGGCGACGTACTCGCGTTCGGCCAGCACGGGGCCCTCGTACCGCTGCACCTTGGCCAGCGGAATGCCGGAAAGAGCGGCCACCTCCGCGGCGGTCGCACCGCTGCGGATCCTGGCCTGGATATCGCGGGGGGACATGGCAATGGGCTCCGCGCCCCCGCCGGAAGCAGCCCTCGCCGGCGTCCGGCTCGCAGCCGCCCGAAGAGCCTCATCGATCGGCAGCTGGAACATCGCGCCGCCGGTGCCACTCAACAGGAGATGCTCCCCGTCGTCGTGGACGCCTACAAGCCGTAGATCCTGCATACAAATCCTCCACCCTGGCATTACTAACATTCGAAACTCTGCCACCGTTGGGTCCCAATTCGGGTTAGGAGGGAGGGCGCGCCGTGATTTTCCGCGACTTTCCGCCGGATGGGGGCCGTCCGGAGCGGACGCCGCCGCCGCCGGACCACTGGCCTCTGGCGCTCGGCAGGGGTTTGGGCAAAAATGACCCGACATCGGGCACAAAAAGCGATTGTCCGGCGTTGACATCGGTGAACCGAACCCGGACCGGGGCGGGGGCTACCAGCCCCGCCGGTGCGGCGGAGGCGGACCAACCCAACGAATGCGGAGTGTGAGCAACAACTAATGGCGACAGACTACGATGCGCCGCGCAAGACTGAGGAAGACCTCAACGAGGACTCCATCGAGGAACTGAAGTCGCGGCGTACGGACAAGCCTTCCGCGGTGGTCGATGAAGACGAAACCGACCTCGCCGAAGGCTACGAACTCCCGGGCGCCGACCTTTCCGGCGAGGAGCTGCTGGTCCGGGTGCTGCCCGCCCAAGCAGACGAATTCACCTGTGCCTCCTGCTTCCTGGTCCGCCACCGTTCGCAGATCGCCCGCGAAAAGGACGGCCTGAAGTACTGCAAGGACTGCGAGGGCTAAGGGCCGCCGCCCTCCTGCCGGCCTGGGACCGGCCCGGGCCGTTGTTAGCCGGGGTTGTTAGCGCGACAGCGCCGTGACGAGCTCGTCGGGGTGCCGCGTGGACGCCAGCCAATACGGGGTGCGGTCCGAGGGGTCGGTGATCTCGATGCGGACCACCGGGTCGATCCAGCCGCGGATGCACATGAAGGCGAGGCCGTTGAGCCGGGTGCCGCGCTCCGCCGTCGCCTCCGCGCCGCGGAAGGCCGTGGCCTCGCCGACGAAACGGCGTTCAATCGTCGCCCGGCCCACGCGCAGCGTTGCGGCCGTCACCGTGATGGACGGCGTGGACACGATCAGCAACACCGCCAGGATCGTGAAGAGCACGACGGCGGCGGTGATGCCGGCGGCCATACTGATCGGCGCGAACACCAGGATGCCGGCCGCGGCCAGCCCGGCAGCCACCAGCCAGATCCAGAAATTCGGCCAAAGCTTTTCGCTGAACAGGACGGTGGCGTCGTTGGGGGTGCTGTTGGAGGCCGGCATGGCTGCGCTGGATTCGGGCATGAGCCCAGCTTTCCACTTTTCCCGGGCCATTTCACCTTGGCCGCCAGGCCGCCGCCCGCGGACACCGGGGGCGGCGGCGCGGTAGGTCTATCCTCCCCGCGGGCGTTACAGTGGGGAACTGTGACTGAAGAAACCACTGCCGTGAATACCCCGGCGGCAGACCCCTCGGCCAGCGGCCTTCCGGCCTACGGAGCCCCCACCCTGACGGTGCAGCTGAAGATGCTCGACGACGGCCTGCAGCCGCCGTCGTACGCCCACCCGGGCGACGCCGGCGCGGACCTGCGTGCCCGCGAGGACGTTGTGCTCGGGCCGGGGGAGCGGCGGCTGGTGCCCACCGGGGTGTCCATCGCGCTTCCTGACGGCTTTGTCGCCTTGATCCACCCCCGTTCCGGCCTGGCCACCAAGCACGGCCTGACCGTGGTGAACGCACCCGGCACGGTGGACGCGGGCTACCGCGGGGAGATTGCCGTGACTCTGCTGAATACTGACCGCGACGAGGCGATTGAACTGCGCCGCGGCGATAGAATTGCACAAATGGTCATCCAGCGCGTGGAGTACGCGGAGTTCGTGCCCGTCCAGGAGCTCAGCGATTCGGTCCGCGGCGCCGGCGGCTTCGGCTCCACCGGCGGTTTCGGCGCCCCCGGGGCCTGAGCCCCGCCCGTTTGACGCATCTGTTCCCTGTCCCGAGGCCGAGCGCCTGGCACAGGATCACAACTAAGGAGACAACACCATGGTTTTTGGGCGTGGCAGGAAAGCCAAGCAGGAGCAGTTGACGGACACCGGCGACACCCGGGAGGACGCAGCTGTTGACGCCGGCGCGCCCGCCGAGGGCACGGCTGGCGCCCTGCGGAGCGCCGGTCCCCATGACGTCGCGGACATCGACAACCAGGACGGCTACGTCGACCTCGGCGCCCTGTTGATTGCCCCGCGCGAAGGGCTGCAGCTCCGCCTTGAGGTCGAGGAAGCCACCCAGCGCGTCGTGGCCGTCACCATGGACCTGGAAGGTTCGAGCCTGCAGCTGCAGGCCTTCGCCGCGCCCCGCTCCGAAGGCCTCTGGGACGAAATCCGTGAGCAGATCGGCCAGTCCGTGGGCAGCCAGGGCGGCCAGGTTGAGGAGATTGAGGGCCACTTCGGCATCGAGCTCGTCGCCAAGCTGCCGGCCGGCGACGGCAGCGAGGGCTATCGGGTGGCTCGGTTCATCGGCGTCGACGGCCCCCGCTGGTTCCTCCGCGGTGTCCTCGGCGGAGACGCCGCACTGGACCGCGACGCCGCCGCCGGACTCGAGGAACTGTTCCGCCAGATCGTCGTGGTGCGGGGCGAGAGCCCCATGCCGCCGCGCGAGCTGCTTCAGCTCCGCCTTCCCCGGGACTCCGGCGTCGCGGCACCGCAGGGTGCCCCGGAGTTCGAGCAACCCGAGCGCGGACCGGAGATTACCCAGATTGGTTGATGCCGCCGGCAAGAAAGCTGCCGCAGCCGTCCCCGTGCGGGGGCTGCCCGAGCGCGGACGTGTGCTGTGCCGCGGCTTCATTGAATCCGTGACCTATGCCCCGGCCAGCGAGGTGGCAGCTTTCACAGCCATCGTCACCGACCATGACGCCCCGCCGGCCAAGGCGCGGCCGGCCGCTTCTGGGGTCCAGGCCGCCCAAGCCGGCCAGCCCGGCGTCCGGCGCAAGCGGCCTGCCGCGGCCGCCGACCGGCTCCGCGTGATCTGGCTGGGACGGCGCCGCATCCCCGGCGTGAAGGCCGGCCTGGAGCTACGGCTCGAGGGCATGGTCACTGTCCGGGACGGGCTGCCCACCATGTTTAATCCGCGCTACGAAATACTTTCCCGCCTGGAGGAACAATGAGCACGCCCGAAGACCAGCAGCCCTCGGTGGCCCAGCTCGCCGAAGGCTACGCGGCGAAGGCGGGACTGCACCGCACCAGCAACGGCAACATCGACGTGCTCAAGAGCGCCGGCGGTGTCCAGGGCATCGCCGAAAGCATCCTTCCGGGGCTGGTGTTCCTGATCGCCTTCACCGTGACCCGTGAACTTCCGCTGGCCCTGATCGCCGCGCTGGCGGTGGCCGCGGCGTTTACCGTCGCCCGGCTGATCCAGCGCAAGCCGCTGACGCAGGCGCTGGCCGGCATTGTCGGCGTCGGGCTATCAGCCTGGCTCGCGAACTCGACCGGCAAGGCCGAGGACTTCTACGTCCTGGGCTTCTTCACCAACCTCGGCTACATCCTTGCGATGTCGATCTCCATCGCGGTGCGCTGGCCCTTCGCCGGGCTGCTGTTCGGTTTCATCCGGAACGAGGGCCTGGACTGGCGCAAGCATCCGGCCCGGGTGAAGGCCTACCGGATCGGCACCTGGGTGATCATTTCGGTCCTGGCCCTGCGCCTGATCGTGCAGGTCCCGCTGTACCTAATGGGGGAGCAGGGCCTCGCAGGCCTCGCCACCACCAGGCTCATCATGGGCGCGCCGCTGTACATCCTGGGCATGTGGGTCGCCTGGCTGCTCACCCGTCCCGCGCCGGCCCCGGCTGACCAGCCGAGCGAAGCCGACTAACCCGCAGTTGTTGTCGTTTTGAGCGGTCAAAACGACAACAACTGCGAGCCAGTTGGGCGGTTCAGCCGTCGAAGCCGTCGTCGCCGGCGGGCTGGGTCTCGCGGCCATGCAGGTCCGCGTTGACCGGGTGCTGGCCGGCGCTCGAAGGTTCACCGGCTGACTCGACCTCGGACTCCGGGGCCGAGAGCAGGGCCCGCAGCCCGTCCTCGGCAACGATGGTGGTGACGAAGAACAGCTCGTCGCCGCCGTCGATCACGTCGTCCCGGCTCGGCGTGATGGGCGCCTGGTCGCGCAGGATCGCCACCAGGGTCGCATCCTCCGGCCAGTCGATGTCGCCCACGGTCAGGCCAATCACGTGCGAATCATGCGGCACCGTGAACTCCACCAGCGAGGACACCCCGGTCTGCAGGGTGAGCAGGCGGACCAGGTCGCCGATCTCCACGGCCTCTTCCACGAGGGCTGTCATCAGCTGCGGGGTGTTCACCGCGACGTCGACGCCCCAGGAATCATCGAACATCCAGTCGTTCTTCGGGTTGTTCACCCGGCCGACGGTCCGTCCCACACCGAACTCGGTCTTGGCCAGCAGCGAGACCACAAGGTTCACCTTGTCGTCGCCCGTCGCGGAGACCACGACGTCGGCGTCCTCCAGCCGGGCGTCCTTGAGGGTGCTGAGCTCGCAGGCATCGCCGACCAGCCAGTGCGCGCCGCGCAGCCCGCTGCGGCCGATCACCTCGGGCTTGAGGTCGATCAGCAGGATCTCGTGTTTGTGGGCCAGCAATTCACGGGCGATCGAGGAACCGACGCTGCCCGCCCCGACGATGACAACTTTCACTTAGGACTCCTTGGCGGGGGACTTGGCAAGAATGTGGGCGACCTCGGAGGTGCGGTCCACGCTGAGCATGGCGTGGACCGTGTCGCCGTCCTGGTACGAGGTTCCGGGCCCGGGGAGGATACCCTCGCCGAAGCGCGTGAGGTAGGCGACGCGGATGTCGGCGGCCTTTTCAAGCGCGGACACCGGGTGGCCGATCCAGCCGGAGTCCACGTCCACCTCGGCCAGCACCAGCCGGCCGGAGGGGTCGCGGAAATCACCGGCGAGGTGCTGTTCCGGAAGGATCCGCCGGAGCACCTGGTCCGCGCTCCAGCGCACCGCCGCGACCGTGGGGATGCCGAGGCGCTGGTAGATCTCCGCGCGGCCCGGATCGTAGATCCGCGCCACGACGTGCGGAACGTGGAACGTCTCGCGGGCCACCCGGGTGGCCAGGATGTTGGAGTTGTCGCCGCTGGACACGGCAGCGAAGGCGTAGGCCTCCTCGACCCCGGCCTGCTTGAGGGTTTCCCGGTCAAAGCCGACGCCGGTGACCTTGCGGCCGGAGAAACCGGTCCGGAGCCGGCGGAACGCACGGTCGTCCTGGTCGATGATCGCGACCGAATGGCCGGCGTCCTCCAGTGTGTGCGCCAGGGTTGCCCCGACACGGCCACAACCCATGATCACGAAGTGCGCCACACGTGCCTCCTCAAGCTTCTGTGTCTGTTGCTGCGTAAAACTCTACCGGCCACCGGGGCCCCGGAGCCGGTCCGACGGCGGTGCGGCCGGGCGCCTGCCCGCAGGCAGGCTTCGCCGTCATGACATCGCGTCCGAATCAGACTAGCTTTGTCTGGTGCTGACAATTTTCAATGCCGTGAAGCGGGTGCTGGTAGGCAGGCCCTTCCGGAACGACCGTCTGGCCCACACCCTGCTGCCGAAGCGGATCGCGCTCCCCATTTTCGCCTCCGACGCGCTGTCCTCGGTGGCCTACGCGCCGGACGAAATCCTGTTGACCCTGGCGCTGGCCGGCGTCAGCGCGGTGGCGTTTTCCCCCTGGGTGGGGCTCGCCGTCATGGTGGTGCTGCTCACAGTGGTGGCCTCCTACCGCCAGAATGTGCACGCTTACCCCTCCGGCGGCGGCGACTACGAGATCGCCAACGAAAACCTGGGCAAGTACGCCGGCCTCACCGTCGCCTCGGCCCTGCTGGTGGACTACGTGCTCACCGTCGCGGTGTCGATGTCCTCGGCCGCCGCCTACCTGACCACTGCCGTCCCCTCGCTGCACGGCCAGCAGGCAGCGATCGCCACGATCGGCGTCGTAATCCTGGCCCTCGTGAACCTGCGCGGCATCCGCGAAGCCGGCAGTGTCTTCGCGGTGCCCACCTACATCTTTATGTTCTCAATCCTCGGCATGACCGCCGTCGGCGTCTTCCAAGCCGCCACCGGCCAGCTCGGCCAGGCGCCGTCGGCCGAGTTCCAGATCGTCCCGGCCCCCGGCTTCGACGAGGGACTGGTCGGACTCACCGGGGCGTTCCTGCTGCTCCGTGCGTTCTCCTCCGGCGCCGCGGCCCTCACCGGCGTGGAGGCCATCAGCAACGGCGTGCCGAACTTCCGGAAGCCCAAGAGCAAGAACGCAGCCACCACGCTGCTGCTGCTCGGCGTGATAGCGGCCTCCATGCTGGCCGGCATCATCTATCTGGCCAACGCCACCAAGGTCCACATCGTGCTGGACCCGGCGAAGGAGTTCCTGCTCAACGGCAAGCCGGTGGACGAGGACTACATCCAGAACCCGGCCATCAGCCAGATCGCTCAGACCGTCTTCGGCGCCGGCTCCATCCCCTTCTACATCGTGGTCGCCGCCACCGGCGTGATCCTGGTGTTCGCCTCCAATACCGCCTTCAATGGCTTCCCGGTCCTTGGCTCGATCCTTGCCCAGGACGGCTACCTGCCCCGCCAGCTCCGCACCCGCGGGGACCGGCTCGCGTTCAGCAACGGCGTGCTGGCGCTGGCCGCCGGCGCGCTGGTGCTGATCATCGCGTTCAACGCCGACGTCACCAAGCTGATCCAGCTCTACATCGTGGGCGTTTTCATCTCCTTCACGCTGAGCCAGCTCGGCATGATCCGGCACTGGGGACGCGAGCTGAAGCTCGCCAAGGACCCGGCCACCAAGCTGCGGATGGTCAAGTCCCGCACCATCAACACGATCGGCTTCGGCATGACCGGCCTGGTCCTGGTGATCGTGCTGATCACCAAGTTCGAGCAGGGCGCCTGGATAGCGCTGCTGGCCATGTTCATCCTGTTCCTGATCATGTGGAGCATCCGGGCCCACTACGACAACGTGGCCAAGGAACTCGCCGTGGACGAGGATTCCTCGCCCCGGGCGCTGCCCACCCGGGTGCATGCCGTGCTGCTCGTCTCGCACGTGCGCAAGCCCGTGCTCCGGGCGCTGGCCTACGCCCGTGCCTCGCGGCCCTCCCGGCTGGACGCCATCACGGTGGACATCAGCCCGGAGGAGACCGAACAGACCCTGGCGGATTGGGAGAAACTGGAAATCCCGGTGCCGCTGACGGTGCTGGCCAGCCCGTTCCGCGAAACGGTCACGCCGATCATGGAGTACATCAAGAACATGCGGCGCGACTCGCCGCGCGACCTGATCGTCGTCTACATCCCCGAATACGTCGTCGGCAAGTGGTGGGAGCAGCTGGTCCACAACCAGACGGCGCTGCGGATCAAGACGCGGCTGCACTTCGAGCCCGGCGTCATGGTTGCGAGCGTGCCGTGGCAGCTGAAATCGTCCGAGGAAGCCAAGAGACTGCAGGATATCCAATGAGCACCGACACCACGACGCCCGCCCGCACCGAGCTCGTCGTCGACGTCGGCCCCGTCGCGCACGGCGGCCACTGCGTGGCCCGGCACGAGGGCCGCGTGATCTTTGTCCGTCACGGCATCCCCGGCGAGAAAGTCCGGATCCGGCTGACCGACGAGGGCGAGTCCGCCAAGTTCTGGCGCGCCGACGTCGTTGAGGTGCTGGAGGCCTCCCCGGACCGGGTGGAGCACTTCTGGCACGCGGCCGACGCGCAGCGGTCCTGGTCCCACGGCCACCCTCCCGTCGGCGGCGCCGAGCTGGGCCACATCTCGCTGGACCGCCAGCGCAGCCTCAAATCCGAGGTGCTGGCCGAGCAGCTGCACCGCCTGGCCGGCGTCGACGTGCCCGTCACGGTTGAGGCTGTGGGGGAGGCGGCCACCGGCGCGGCGACCGGCCTGGCCTGGCGCACCCGCGCAGGTTTCGCCGTGACGCCGGGAGGCAAGCTCGGCATGCATGCGCACCGCTCCGACGCCGTGTTCCCGGTCCGTGAGATGCCGCTGGCCGTCGAGGGCATCAACGCCCTGAAACTCTGGGACATCGACCTGCAGGGGATTGAACGGATTGACGTCGCAGCTCCTGCCAACGGGTCGCGGCCGCTGGTGCTCCTGGTGCCCTCGGCCGGAACCCGGGCCAAGCGGCTCAGCGCCGTCCTGGCCCAACTGCCGGACGACGTCTCGGTGGCGCGGGTGGACCCGGGCACGGGCGAGGTGACGCAGTTGCGGGGCCGCACCTGGGTGCAGGAAACGGCGGCCGGCCACGAGTACCGGGTCACCGGCGACGGCTTCTGGCAGATCCACCGCGACGCCCCGGACACCCTGGTGGGGGCCGTCACCGGCTTCCTGCACGACGGCGGCTACCTGGCCGCCGGGGCAGTCGTGGCGGACCTTTACGCCGGCGCGGGGCTCTTCACCGCACCCCTCGCCGACGCCGTCGGCGTCACCGGCTCCGTGCTGTCCGTGGAAGGGGCGCCCGGCACCAGCCGGGATGCCCGCAAGAACCTGCACGGCGCATCCCAGGTCGAAATCGTGCAGGGGAAAGTGGAGCGCGTGCTGCGGCAGAAGCCGCGCAACTTCGACGCCCTGGTACTTGACCCGCCCCGGGCCGGCGCCGGCAAAGCCGTGGTCAACCAGCTGGTCGCGGCCGGTCCCCGGGCGATCGCCTACGTCTCCTGCGATCCGGCGTCATTTGCCCGCGACGTGGGCTACTTCCAGCAGGCCGGCTGGGTACTCGGGGAGCTGCGTGCCTTCGACCTGTACCCGCACACCCACCACATGGAGACTGTGGCGTTGCTGACTCCCCGGGGCTAAGGCCACTAGGATGGGCGGAGTAGTCCGACCTCGCGCACTGCAGTCCCTGAAATGAGTTTCACTACACATGTCCTAGTTAGGCTGCCCTAACTAGCAAGGGGTCTGCGGCGCGACAAAGATGAAACTGTTGCGAGAGGAGTCCTGCGATGAGCATTGTGGACAGCTTCGGTTCAAAAGGCAAACTTAATGTAGCCGGTACCGAATACGAAATTTTCCGGTTGAACTCCGTTGAAGGTGCAGAAAACCTTCCGTTCAGCCTCAAGGTATTGCTTGAAAACCTGTTGAGGACCGAGGACGGCGCCAACATCACGGCCGATCACGTCCGAGCACTGGCCGGTTGGGACCCCAACGCCGAGCCCGACACTGAAATCCAGTTCACGCCGGCGCGCGTGATCATGCAGGACTTCACTGGCGTGCCCTGCGTTGTCGACCTCGCCACCATGCGCGAGGCCGTGAAGGAACTCGGCGGCGACCCCAAGCGGGTCAACCCGCTGGCGCCGGCGGAAATGGTCATCGACCACTCCGTCCAGATCGACGCCTTCGGCAACTCCGGCGCACTGGAGCGCAATATGGAGATCGAGTACCAGCGCAACGGTGAGCGGTACCAGTTCCTGCGTTGGGGCCAGACCGCGTTCGACGACTTCAAGGTCGTCCCGCCGGGAACCGGCATCGTGCACCAGGTCAACATCGAATACCTGGCCCGCACCGTCATGACCCGCGAAATCGACGGGGTCGTCCGTGCCTACCCGGACACCTGCGTCGGCACCGACTCGCACACCACCATGGTCAACGGCCTCGGCGTGCTCGGCTGGGGCGTCGGCGGCATCGAGGCCGAGGCTGCCATGCTCGGCCAGCCCGTCTCCATGCTGATTCCCCGCGTCGTCGGCTTCAAGCTGACCGGGTCCATCCCGGCCGGCGCCACCGCCACCGACGTCGTGCTCACCATCACCGAGCAGCTGCGCCAGCACGGCGTGGTCGGCAAGTTCGTGGAGTTCTACGGCGAAGGCGTCGCGGCTGTGCCGCTGGCCAACCGCGCCACCATCGGCAACATGAGCCCCGAGTTCGGCTCCACCGCCGCAATGTTCCCGATCGACGACGTCACGCTCGACTACCTGCGCCTCACCGGCCGCTCGGACGAGAACGTGGCCCTCGTGGAGTCCTACGCGAAGGAACAGGGCCTCTGGCACGATCCCTCCCGCGAGATCAAGTTCTCCGAGTACCTTGAGCTGGACCTGTCGACGGTTGTCCCGTCGATCTCCGGCCCGAAGCGCCCGCAGGACCGCATCATCCTCACCGAGTCCAAGGCACAGTTCCGCGAGGACCTGCGCAACTACGTGAAGGAAGAGCTCGCGGACGGCAGCCTGGACGAAGCGATCGACGAAAGCTTCCCGGCTTCCGACTCGCCGTCGTTCACCGCCTCGGCGACCCACCTCACGGACCAGGCGCCGCACGCGCACGGTCCGAAGTCCAACGGCCGCCCGTCCAAGACCGTGGCCGTCAAGACCGCCGACGGCCGCGAGTTCGAGCTGGACCACGGTGCGGTGTCGATCGCCTCGATCACCTCCTGCACCAACACGTCCAACCCGTCCGTGATGCTGGCCGCCGCCCTGCTGGCCCGCAACGCCGTGGACAAGGGCCTCACCTCGAAGCCCTGGGTCAAGACCTCCGTGGCCCCCGGGTCCAAGGTCGTCACCGACTACTACAACAAGTCGGGCCTGACCCCGTACCTGGAGAAGCTGGGCTTCTACATCGTCGGCTACGGCTGCGCGACCTGCATCGGTAACTCCGGTCCGCTCGACGCCGAAATCTCGGAGGCCATCCAGGCCAACGACCTTTCCGTCACCGCAGTCCTCTCCGGTAACCGCAACTTCGAAGGCCGGATCAACCCGGACGTCAAGATGAACTACCTGGCCTCCCCGCCGCTGGTCATCGCGTACGCCCTGGCCGGCACCATGGACTTCGACTTCGAGAACGACGCGCTGGGCCAGGACGAAGCCGGCAACGACATCTTCCTGAAGGACATCTGGCCGAACCCGGTCGAGGTCCAGCAGGTCATCGACTCCTCGATCGACAAGGGCATGTTCGCCCGCGGCTACGAGGGCGTCTTCGACGGCGACGACCGCTGGAAGGCACTCGACACCCCGGCCGGCGACACCTTCGCCTGGGATGAGAAGTCCACCTACGTCCGGAAGCCCCCGTACTTCGAGGGCATGAAGGCCAAGCCGGAGCCGGTCCAGGACATCACCGGAGCGCGCGTGCTGCTCAAGCTCGGCGACTCGGTCACCACGGACCACATCTCCCCGGCCGGTTCCTTCAAGTCGGACACCCCGGCCGGCCAGTACCTGCTGGCCAACGGTGTGGAGCGCAAGGACTTCAACTCCTACGGCTCACGCCGTGGCAACCACGAAGTCATGATCCGCGGCACCTTCGCCAACATCCGGATCAAGAACCAGCTCCTCGACGGCGTCGAGGGCGGCTTCACGCGCGACTTCACGCAGGCCGACGCCCCGCAGGCCTACGTCTACGACGCCGCGCAGAACTACCAGGCCGCCGGCACCCCGCTGGTCGTCCTGGCCGGCAAGGAATACGGCTCCGGCTCGTCCCGTGACTGGGCCGCCAAGGGCACCGCACTGCTGGGCGTCAAGGCTGTCATCGCCGAGAGCTACGAGCGCATCCACCGCTCGAACCTGATCGGCATGGGCGTCCTGCCGCTGCAGTACCCGGCCGGCCAGAACGCCGCCAGCCTGGGCCTGACCGGCACGGAGACCTTCGCGGTCTCCGGCGTCACCGCGCTCAACGAAGGCACCACGCCGAAGACCCTTACGGTCACCGCGACGGCCGAAGACGGCTCCACCACCTCCTTCGATGCGGTCCTGCGCATCGATACCCCGGGTGAAGCCGACTACTACCGCAACGGCGGCATCCTGCAGTACGTGCTGCGCCAGATCTCCGCTAGCTAGCGGCAGCCAGGCAACACCACCCGAAAGCCCCGGCCCGTCCCTGACGGACCGGGGCTTTCGCGTTCCCGGGACCACCGGCACCCGGCCCGGTTCCGAGGCGTTAGAGTTAAAAGGCATGTCTACTACCCGGAGGAGGGGCCGTTGGGAATTTTGGAGACCATCCGGAGTCCGCAGGACCTGAGCAAGTTGTCCCAGGCGCAGCTGGACCAGCTGGCCGCCGAGGTCAGGGAATTCCTGATCGGCAACGTCTCCCAGACGGGAGGCCACCTCGGGCCGAACCTTGGCGTCGTTGAACTCACCATCGCGGTGCACCGGATCTTCGATTCCCCCCGCGACAGCATCGTCTTCGACACCGGCCACCAGTCCTACGTGCACAAGCTCCTCACCGGGCGCCAGGACTTCAGCACGCTCCGCCAGCAGGGCGGCCTGTCCGGCTACCCGGACCGGGCAGAATCCGAGCACGACATCGTCGAAAGCTCGCACGCGTCCTCCTCGCTGTCCTGGGCCGACGGCATTTCCCGCGCCCGGCAGCTGACCGGCGACGGCGACCGCTACGTGATCGCCGTCGTCGGTGACGGCGCCCTGACCGGCGGCATGGCCTGGGAAGCGATCAACAACATCGCTGCGGACAAGAAGCGCCGCGTCGTGATCGTGGTGAACGACAACGGCCGCTCCTACGCCCCGACCGTCGGCGGCGTCGCCGACTACCTCGCCTCGCTGCGCCCCACCATCGATTCGCTCCGCGCCGCCCCCGCCTACGAGGGCGCCCTTGACTGGTGGAAGAAGCGGCTGCAGAGCGGCGGCCCGGCGGGCCAGTTCACCTACAAGAGCCTGCACGCCATGAAGAAGGGCATCAAGGACTGGTGGGCCCCGCAGGGCATGTTCGAGGACCTCGGCATGAAGTACATCGGCCCGGTGGACGGCCACAACCTCCAAGCCATGGAGAACGCGCTGTCCACGGCCAAGAACTATGCCGGCCCCGTGATCGTCCACGCCATGACCGAAAAGGGCCACGGCTACGCCCCGGCCCGCGCGCACGAGGCGGACCAGTTCCACGCCGTCGGCATCATCGACCCGGAAACCGGTGAGCCAACCGAGGCCGGCGGCGCCAAGTCCTGGACCTCCGTTTTCGCCGACGAGATCGCCGACATCGCCGACGAACGCAAGGACATCGTTGGCATCACCGGCGCCATGCTGATCCCGGTTGGGCTGCACAAGTTCGCCGCCCGCCACCCGGAGCGCGTGTTCGACGTCGGCATCGCCGAACAGCACGCCCTCACCTCCGCCGCCGGCATGGCCTTCGGCGGGCTTCACCCCGTGGTGGCCGTCTACGCGACCTTCCTCAACCGCGCCTTCGACCAGCTGCTGATGGATGTCGCCCTGCACAAGGCCGGCGTCACGGTGGTGCTGGACCGGGCCGGCGTCACCGGCCCCGACGGTGCCAGCCACCACGGCATGTGGGACATGGCGATGGTCCAGATCGTCCCCGGCCTGCACCTCGCCGCGCCGCGTGACGCCTCCCGGCTGCGCGAGGAACTGCGCGAGGCCGTGGCCGTCGAAGACGCACCCACCGTCATCCGCTACTCCAAGGGCACCGTCGGCGCGGAAGTCGAAGCCCTCGAACGGCTCAGCGACGGCGTCGACGTGCTGGCCCGCCGCCCGGCCGGATCCAGCGACAACGACGTGCTGATTGTCAGCGTCGGCGCCATGTCCGAACTCGCGCTGGACGTGTCGAACCGGCTCGGCGCCCAGGGCATCAGCTCCACCGTGGTCGACCCGCGCTGGGTCCTTCCCGTGCCCCAGTCGGTCATCGCCCTCGCCTCGCACCACCGCCTCGTGATCTGCATCGAGGACGGCGTCCGGGCCGGCGGCGTCGGCTCCCGGATCCGCCAGGAAATGCGGGCCGCCGGCGTGGACACGGCCCTCAACGAGGTGGGCCTCCCGGTGGAGTTCCTGGACCACGGGAGCCGCAGCCAGGTGCTGGAGCGGGTCGGCCTGACCGCCCAGCAGATCACCCACGACGTCGTCGCGCAGGTCCTCGGGACCAAGGTGCCGTTCGCTCGGCCGCTGCCCGGCCAGGCGCACCCCAGCACCGGCAGCCTGCCGATCCTGTGAGGAATCCGGCGTCGGACCAGCCTTACCAAGCCGTCAAGGCACAGCAATCACCCTTCGACGGCACTGACCGCGGACGGTTTACGAAGGGACAGCCATGAGCGGCATTATCCGGGTCTACAAGCGCGACGAAGAGGGAGTCCTGCACTTCAGGGAAGCCTGGATTGACGAGGAGTACCACGAGTTCGTGATGAACCACGGCGTCGTCGGGCACCAGAGCAAGACCGAGGAGACGGCGGCCGCCGACGCCGCCGCGGGCGAGGGGCTCATGGAGGCCTTCGCGGCGCAGTGCGCTGAGGACGGCTACGCGGAGATCCCGGAGGAGGAGCAGTTCTGGGTGGTGGCGCAGTACGCGCTCAAGACCAAGGAGGGCACCAGCCGCGACCGCTACCTCGAGGAAAAAGCCAAGGACGCCCTGATCAGCCACCTCGCCTGGCGCGGCCTCGGCGTCGTGGACCGGTCCGAGTTCTCCGACGCCAAGCTCAACATCTTCTGCCTCACCCCGGACGTCAACAAGACCGTCAACGCTATCAAGGTCTGCATCCGGGGCGAAGACCTGGACTTCACCAAGCTGAGCATCGGCGCCGCCCCGTTCGGCAGCACTGACTTCAAGCTCAAGCACTCGGCCAAACCGGCCAACAGCTTCGCGCTCTAGGCACCACGCCTGGATATCCACCGGTAAGGAGCCGGCCACGGCTCACATCAGTTTGGGGGCAAGCGATTGGAAGGAAACGCAATGACGCGGAAATCCCCTCGACCAGGCAGCACTCCACTTCCCGCCGGGCTGGCGGCGCCGGCCCGCAGGTCCCTGGCCCATGCGGGGGTGGAAACCCTCGAGCACCTGGTGCTGCTGGGCCGGCGCCGGCTGGCAGGGATGCCGGGAGTCTGCCCGCGCACCCTTGCGCAACTACAGGACGCCATGGACGAGCAAGGGCTGGAGCTTCCCGCGGGGTAGCAGCGTCCGGGAGCCTGCCCGGGAGCCCGCCGCGGCCGTTATAGGCTGATTCCCATGACTGAATACCGCCGCGTAGGAAATTCCGGACTAACCGTCTCCGTCGTGGGACTTGGCTGCAACAACCTGGGCCGGGCCAACACCGCCACCGAGTCGCAGGAGGGGACCGACGCCGTCGTGCATGCGGCCCTGGACGCCGGCATCACGTTCTTCGACGTCGCCGACGCCTACGGCCGGGAGCCCGGGCTCAGCGAAACCATGCTGGGCAAGGCCCTCGGTTCGCGCCGCGCCGACGCCGTGATCGGCACCAAGTTCGGCATGGACATGCGCGGGACCAACGGCAACGACTTCGACGCCCGCGGCTCCCGGCGCTACATCATCAAGGCAGCCGAGGCCTCGCTGCGCCGGCTCGGAACGGACTGGATCGACCTCTACCAGTTCCACACGCCGGACCCGCTGACACCCATCGACGAGACCCTCGCCGCCCTGGACGAGCTCGTGACCAGCGGCAAGGTCCGCTACATCGGCCACTCCAACCGGGCCGGCTGGCAGATCGCGGAGGCCGAATTCGTGGCCCGCGGCCGCGGCGGAGCCCGCTTCATCTCCAGCCAGAACCACTACAACCTGCTGGACCGCCGCGCCGAGCTGGAGGTCACCCCGGCCGCCGAGGCCTACGGCCTGGGCGTGCTCCCGTACTTCCCGCTGGCCAACGGCCTGCTGACCGGCAAGTACTCGCAAGGTAAGGCGCCGGAGGGGTCGCGCCTGAGCCACACCCGCACCAACCTCGTCCACGACGCCGACTGGAAACAGCTGGGTGCCTTCTCCGCCTTCGCCGCCGAGCGGGGGCTCAACGAGATCCAGGTCGCGTTCTCCTGGCTCGCCGCCCAGCCCTCCGTCAGCAGCGTGATCGCCGGTGCGACCCGGCCCGAGCAGGTCCGGCAGAACGCCGCCGCGGTCGCCTGGGTCCCGGACGCCACCGAGCTGGCAGAACTCGATGAGATCTTCCCGCGCACGCCGAAGGTCGCACTCTTCTGAGCCCGGAAATACCCCGCGCCCTGGACGCCGACCACCTGGTCCTGATGGACGTCGATACCGGGATCGACGACGCCCTCGCCATCGTGTACCTGCTGTCCCGGCCCGAGGTCCGGCTGCAGGCCATCACCTGCACCGCAGGCAACGTCGGGGCGCGCCAGGTGGCGCTGAACAGCCTGTCCCTGCTGGAGCTGTGCGGGCGGGAAGGGATCGAAGTCGCCGTCGGCGCCGAGGTCCCGCTGGAAATCCCGCTGGTCACCACCGAAGAGACCCACGGGCCGCAGGGGATCGGCTACGCCGAGCTGCCCGCCCCCGCCCAGGCCATTTCGCCGCGGCACGCCGTGGACGTCTGGGTGGAGGAGGCCAGAGCGCATCCGGGGGAGATCACCGGCCTGATCACCGGACCGCTGACCAATTTCGCCCTGGCCCTGCGCCGCGAACCGGAACTGCCGCGGCTGCTCAAAGGCCTGGTGATCATGGGCGGCAGCTTCTACTACCAAGGCAACACGACGCCGACGGCGGAATGGAACACCGCGGTGGACCCGCACGCCGCCAAGGAGGTCTACGCGGCCTACCGCGGGATGCCCGAGGACAAGCTGCCGGTCGTCTGCGCGCTGGAGACCACGGAGCGGATCGAGATGCTGCCGGAGCACCTACGCCGGCTCGGCGAGGCCGCGGGGGCTGCCGAACCCGAGCTGGTGCTCCCGGAGCAGCCCGAAGGACTGCGCAGCGGCTCCAGCAGCCCGCTGGTGGCGTGCCTGTCGGACGCGATCCGCTTCTACATGGAGTTCCACCGACTCTATGACCAGGGTTACGTCGCCCACATGCACGACGCGTTCGCCGCCTGCGCCGCCGTCGGACGCACGCCCTTCAGCACGCGGCTGGCGACGGTCGACGTCGAGACGGAGTCCCCGCTGCTGGCCGGCACAACGGTGGCCGACTTCCGCGGCCTGTGGGGGCTGCCGCCGAACGCCAGGATCGTCAGCGGCAACGACCCCGGCCAGTGCTTCGACGAGCTGATTGCCTCCGTGGGCGCGCTGGCACGCTCCCTGGGCGCACTGTAGCCGCGGGCGCCGGCCGGGTCCACGGCGCCGGTGTTCCCGGCCGGTCCGCCTGATCGCTAAGATGGTAGCTGCGCCGAGGTGACATGAGGCGGTTGTTGCAAACCCCAGCCGAAGGACTTTTCCCATGTCACCGCAGCCCCTGACCCTCCCCGACGCAGGCTCCCGCACCGGAGCCGGCACGGCACCCGGCCGCCGCCGGCTGCTCGAAATCGCGGGCGCCGCGGCCATCGCCGCCACCTACGTCTTCCTCGTCCTCACCCAGCCGGTCGAGATCGCCAACGGACCGGCAAGCTTCTCCGCCCTGGTTGCCTTCGGCGGGTTCCTGCTCGGCGCGGTGCTGCTGCTCGTCGCCGTGCTGCCCGTCCTGCCCACCTCCACCCTGGTCCTGATGCCGGTGGCGATTGTGCTGAACGTGGTCCTCGGCCAGCTGATGGGCAGCACCGGGCTGCCGTTCTACCTGGACGCGATCGGCACGGTCCTGATCGCCGTCCTCGCCGGGCCGGCCGCCGGTGCCGCCACCGGAGTGCTCGGCAGCATTGTCTGGTCCTTCTTCAACCCCACCGTGCTGCCCTTCGCCGCCGGCGCGGCCCTGATCGGGTTCCTCGCCGGGCTGGCCGCCCGCGGGGGACTGTTCCGCCGCTTCTATTTCGCGCCCGTGGCCGGCTTCCTTACCGGCATCCTGGCCGGCGTCGTCTCCGCCCCGATCGCAGCCTTTGTCTACGGCGGAACCGCGGGTCTGGGCACCGGCGCCATCGTCAGCGCGTTCCGTGCCATGGGCGACACCCTGCTGGCAGCGATCACCAAGCAGGCACTCATCTCCGACCCGATGGACAAGGCAATTGTCTTCACGATCGCCGCGCTGCTGGCCTACGCCCTGCCGCGGCGCACGACGTTCCAGTTCGCCTTCGTCCGCCGCTTCCGGGTACTCGCGGGTAAGGTCCCGGCGGATCCCGCAGCCTAGGCCATGCGCCTGCACCCGCTCACAGCCCTGACCGCGGCGTGCTGTGCCGCGGTCATTACGACGGCGGCCGGCAGCTGGCCGCTGTCCGTCGCCGTGGCCGTGGCCGCCGTGCTGCTTGCCGCACGCGCGGGCGTCACAGCGCGGGTGCTGCTGGCTGCCGGGGTCATCCTCGCACCGTTGTTCCTGTCCCTGCTGGTGCTGCACGGCTTGTTCTTCCCGGAGGGGCACACCGTGCTGGCGCAGTGGGGGCCTGCCCGGGTCACCGCCGAAGGACTCAGCTTCGCCCTGGAGTTGGCCTCGCGGACAGCCGCGTGCGTCCTGCTGCTGCTGTTGTTTTCCTTCACCGTCAGCGTCCCGGATCTGCTGACCGCCCTCGCCGCGCGGCGCATCCCTCCGCAGTTCAGCTTCGTGCTCGCGTCCACGCTCACGCTGGTCCCTGCGATGGCCGAAAGGGTGGAGAAGATCCGTCAGGCCCAGGAAGCGCGCGGGCTGGTGGTCGGGCGCGGGCTGCTGTCCCGGCTGGCGGCGGCCAGGCTGCAGGCGGTGCCGCTGGTCCTGGGCCTGGTGGAGGATGCCGGGCTCCGGGCACAGGCCCTGGACGCGCGGGGTTTCGGCACCACCGGACCACGGACCAGCTACCGGCAACTGCAGGACCCTCCTGCGCAGCGCATCGTCCGGGCCGTAGCGCTCCTGCTGGCCGCCGCCGCCGTGGTCCTGCGGCTCATCACGGCATGGCCCGCGGCGGTGCACTCGTGAACGGGGGCGGACGCGCCCAGCCCGGGCAGCCCGCCACCGGGGCGCTGCCCGCGGCCGCTGCCCGGATCAGGAGCTTCAGCTTCCACGGGGATGCGGGCGATGCGCTGCGGGATGTGCAGCTCTCCGTCCTGCCGGGAACCCTGACCGCCGTGCTGGGTGGTTCCGGCAGTGGCAAGACCACCCTCGGCAAGCTCCTCGCCGGCTGGCTTCGGGGCGGCCATTCCGGTGTCCTGCGCGGCAGTCTGGCGCTGGGCGCGGACCGCCTCGAATTCCACGGCGGCAGCGGCGACCCCCGGATCAACCCCGCTGCCTGGTCCGGCCGGGTGGGTTACGTGCCGCAGGACGCCGCCGCCATGCTGTCCTCGGTGCGCTCTACGGTGGCGGATGAACTGGCCTTTGGCCTGGAAAATCGGGGTGTGCCCCGCCCCGAGATGATCCGGCAGGTGGCCCGAATCGCCGAACAAACCGGCCTGTCCGGGCTGCTGGAGCGGGACCCGGCAGAGCTCTCCGGCGGCGAGCTGCGCCGGCTGGCAGTCGCGTGCGCGGTCATCGCCGACCCGCAAGTGCTGGTGCTGGACGAACCACTCGGGTCCCTCGACGCCGACGGTGCCAGCCGGCTCCGCACCCTGGTGAGCCGGCTGCTCGAAGCCGGCACCGCTGTGGTGCTTCTGAGCCAGAGGGCCGACGCACTCGCCCGCAGCGCCGGGCACTGGATCGTCCTGAACGGCGGCACGGTAACGGCGGAAGGCCGGCCGGCCGAGCTGGGGAACGGGGCCGCGCTCCGCGATGCAGGCGTCGTGGCGGAGAGCCTGGACGCCGGGATGCCGAAAGACCTGACCTGGGCCGCCGCGTCGACCCCGGTCCTTGAACTGCGAGGCATCGGCTTCGGCTACGGGCCAGGCAAGACTCGCGCGGGGGGATCCGCGAGGGGACCGGCGGGGAACGTGCCCCGCGCGGCCCTGCTGCGCGACCTGGACCTGACCGTGCGCCCGGGGGAGATTGTCGCTATCACCGGCCCCAACGGCACCGGCAAGTCCACGCTGCTGCGCCACTTCAACGGCCTGCTGCGGCCGCAGGCCGGTGAGGTGCGTGTCGAAGGTCGAGGCATCGACCGGATCCCGACGGGCCGCATCGCCGCTTCGGTCGGGATGTTGTTCCAGCAGCCGCGCGACCAGCTTTTCGAACGGACGGCGCTGCGGGAGGTCGGCTTCGGGCTGCGCCGGCTTGCCGGTGCGGAGGCGGCCGGCCGGGCGCAGGAGGCACTGGCCGCCGTCGGGCTCTCCGGCGCCGCGCAGACCCACCCGGCCGAGCTGCCGTCTTCCAGCCAGCGGTTGCTTGCCCTGGCCACGGTCCTGGCCCGCAGGCCGGCCGTCATCGCGCTGGATGAGCCCACCGTGGGACTGGATCGACAGGGGCTCGAACGGCTGCAGCACACGGTCGCCGCCGCAGCGGCGCGGGGCGCCGGCGTCGTCCTGGTCACGCACGATCTCGCTTACGCCCGGGCCAGCGCCCACCGTGTCCTCGCGCTCGACGGCGGCAGCCTGCGGGACATCTGACGGGCGCCGGTTACGAGCCATCTGCCACCCGGCGCTGTATATTTCTTGGAGTTTTCCCGTGCCGGAGCAGGCACGGGCCATTGACCAGGAGGAACCGTTGAAGAACCCCATCGCCCGCCAGATTGGAACGGTTTTCGTCCCGGTCAGCGACATTGCCAAGGCCCGGGACTGGTATTGCGGCCTGCTCGGTGTCCCGGCCGACGGAGAAATCCTCTTCGACCATCTTTATGTACTGCCGATGGACGGTGCGGGCCTGGTCCTGGACAGCAAGATCTACTCCGCGGACGCGGTCTTCCGCGTCCCCGCGTTCCATCTCAACACGGCAGATATCGAGGCCGCGCACCTGCACGTGCAGGACACCGGGGCCGAGGTCGCGGAGATCCGGGACGGGCATTGGTTCAACTTCAAGGATCCGGACGGCAATGTGCTGATGATCTGCGAGTGCTAGGAGCGGCCGCCGCGCCCGGGCCGAACGCACGAAGGCGCCGCCGCCCGCGCCGTGATGGCCGGGGCAGCGGCGCCTTCGTCTTTGGTTGCTAGGCTGCCGGTTCGGAGGCCACGCCGGGTGCCAGGAACTTCTTGCCGGTGACCCGCTCGGAGGCGCCCACCCGGTCCAGGTACGGAGTGATGCCGCCCAGGAACATTGGCCAGCCCGCGCCGAGGATCATGCAGAGGTCGATGTCCTCAGGTCCGGCCACCACGCCTTCGGACAGCATCAGGCCGATCTCCTCCGCGAGGGCGTCCTGCGTGCGGCGCAGCACTTCCTCTGCCGTCGAGGGCGAATCGCCGAAGGTCATCAGGGCCAGGGTCTCGGCCGGGATGACCGGACTGCCGGCCTTCACCGAGGCCGGGTCCCAGATGGACCTGACTCCGTGGTCGATCAGCGCCTGCAGGTTCCGGGACACGGTGAAGCGGTCCCCGAAGGCGTCGTGCAGGGATTCCTGCACGTGCTGGGCGACCGGCAGCCCCACCATGGCGCCGAGCGTGAACGGCGTCATGGGCAGGCCCATCGGGCGCAGTGCGTTGTCCGCGACCTCGGCGGGGGTTCCCTCATCGAAGGCCGCGGTCACTTCGCCCATCAGCCGCAACAGGAGCCGGTTGACCACGAAGGCGGCCGCATCCTTGACCAGCACCGCGGACTTCTTCAGTCCCTTGGCCAGTTCGAACGCGGTGGCCAGCACGGCGTCGTCGGTCTTCGGGGCGCGGACGATCTCCAGCAGCGGCATTACGGCCACCGGGTTGAAGAAGTGGAAGCCCACCAAGCGTTCGGGGTACTGCAAGTCCTCGGCCATGGCCGTGACGGACAGCGAGGAGGTGTTGGTGGCCAGGATGCATTCCGGCGAGACGATCGCCTCGACCTCCTTGAACACCTGCTTCTTGACGCTGAGCTCCTCGAACACTGCCTCGATGACGAAGTCGGCGTCGGCGAAGGCCTCCTTGGAGACCGAGCCGCTGACCAGGGCCTTGGTCCGGTTGGCCGCGTCCGCGCTGATCCGCTTCTTCGCCAGCAGCTTGTCCACCTCGGCGTGCACGTAGTCCACGCCCTTGTCCACGCGCGCCTGGTCGATGTCCGTCATGACCACGGGCACCTTGAGCTGGCGGGCGAACAGCAGTGCGAGCTGGCTGGCCATCAGGCCGGCGCCGACGACGCCGATCTTCGTGACCGGGCGGGCGAGCTTGCGGTCCGGGGCACCCGCAGGGCGCTTGGAACGGCGCTGCACGAGGTCCAGGAAGGCGTACACCGTGGAGCGGAACTCGTCGGTCTGCATGAGGTCCGCGAGGGTCTGGCACTCCAGCTCCGCCGATTCGGCCTGCGTCAGGGTGCGGTTGGCCTCCAGCACGTCCAGCACCTTGGCCGGGGCCGGGGAGGCGTTGGAGGTCTTGGCCTCCACGAACGCGCGGCCCGCCGCGACGGCGCCGGCCCAGCGTTCGGCAACGTCCGGCGCGGAGGGGTCGACGGCGTTGGCGCGTTCCGGTACGACTGCGCCGGCGATCACCTGCGCGGCCCAGGCGACGGACTGTTCGACGAAGTCGGCCGGCTCGAAGATGGCGTCCGCCACGCCGAGGTCGTAAGCCTGCGGACCCGTCAGGGTGCGGTTGTTGCTCAGCGGGTTCTCGATCATCACCTTGACGGCGTTCTCGGGGCCGATCAGCCGCGGCAGGATGTAGACCCCGCCCCATCCCGGGATCAGCCCGATGAACGCCTCCGGCAGGGCCAGCGCGCCGGCTCCGGTGGAGACGGTGCGGTAGGTGGACTGCAGGGCGATCTCCAGCCCGCCGCCCAGGGCCAGGCCGTTGATGAACGCGAAGCTCGGGACGCCGAGGTTCGCCAGGGTGGCGTAGACGTCGTGGCCGAGCTGGGCCATCCAGAGGCCCTGTTCACGGCCGCTGACCGACTTGACCGTGGACAGGTCCGCGCCGGCGACCAGGAAGTACGGCTTGCCGGTCACGCCGACGCCGACGATCTCACCGCGCGCGGCACGGTCCCGCAGCCCCTCGAGCACCGTGCCGAGCTCGATCAGGGTGTTCGGGCCCAGCGTGGTGGGCTTCGAATGGTCCAGGCCGTTGTCCAGCGTGACCAGGGCGAAGGTGCCGGGGCTCGTGCCGTTGACGGCGGGAAGCTGAATGTCCTGGACGTAGGAATGCGTTACCGTCTCGTTCGGAAACAGCTCGGCAAGCTTGTGGAAATCTGCGGCGCTCATGCTGCGGCTCCAGTCTTGGTCGTGTAGTCGGTGCCGTAGTCGGCGTGGTGCGGGTTCTCCCAGATGACGGTGGCACCCATGCCCAGGCCAATGCACATGGTGGTCATGCCGAAGCGGACCCCGGGATCTTCCTCGAACTGGCGGGCCAGCTGGTTCATCAGCCGGACGCCGGACGAAGCGAGCGGGTGCCCGACGGCGATCGCGCCGCCGTAGCGGTTCACCCGGGGGTCGTCGTCGGCGATGCCGAAGTGGTCCAGGAAGCTGAGGACCTGGACGGCGAAGGCCTCGTTGATTTCGAACAGGCCGATGTCGTCGATGCCGAGCCCGGCGTTCTTCAACGCCTTTTCAGTGGCCGGGACCGGCCCGATGCCCATGACTTCCGGTTCGACGCCGGCGAAGGCGTAGCTGACCAGGCGCATCTTGACCGGCAACCCAAGCTCCTCGGCGGCGTCGGCGGAGGCCAGCAGCGCCGCGGTGGCGCCGTCGTTGAGGCCGGCGGCGTTGCCGGCGGTGACGCGGCCGTGCGCGCGGAACGGGGTGCGCAGCGCGGCGAGGTCTTCCACCGAGGTGCCCGGGCGCGGCGGTTCGTCCACGGTGTTGACCGTCCAGCCCTGGCCGGGCTTCATGGTGGCCACGGGAACCAGGTACGGCTGGATCTGTTCCTTGGCGTAGGCCGCGGCCAGTTTGTCCTGGGAGGCCACGGCGTAAGCGTCCGTGCGTTCCTTGGTGATGGCGGGGAAGCGGTCGTGCAGGTTTTCCGCGGTGTTGCCCATGTTCAGGGCGGCGGGGTCGACGATCCGTTCGGACATAAAGCGCGGGTTGGGGTCCGCGCCGGCACCCATCGGGTGGTTGCCCATGTGCTCCACGCCGCCGGCAATGACGACGTCGTAAGCGCCGAAGCCGATGCCGCTGGCGGTCGTCGTCACGGCGGTCATGGCGCCCGCGCACATCCGGTCGATCGCGAAACCGGGAACGGTCCGCGGCAACCCGGCCAGCAGGGCGGCGGTGCGGCCGATGGTCAGTCCCTGGTCACCGGTCTGCGTTGTAGCGGCGATGGCGACCTCGTCGATGCGCTCGGCCGGCAGTGCCGGGTTGCGGCGCATGAGTTCGCGGATGCACTTGACCACGAGGTCATCGGCGCGGGTTCCGGCGTAGATACCCTTCTCGCCGGCGCGGCCGAACGGGGTGCGGACGCCGTCAACAAAAACGACCTCGCGGATGGCCCTGCTTTGTCCGATTGTCGGCTTTGCGCTGCTGGCTTGGCTCACGTATTACTCCTCATTGAGACATGGGTGCCGGATTTCCGCCCCCGGGCGGTGGGCTCGGGAAACAGGAGTGATCCTGGCGGCATCCCTAGCTATGTTACTCATGAGTAACATAGCTGGCAAGGAGTGACGGGCAGCCCGTCAGGAAACGGCGTTGGGCGCTGCTTCGGCAGGGGAGGCCACGGAGGCCGCGGAAGGCTTGGCTTCCTTGGGCGGCAGCGGCTGCGGGTTCAGGAAAGCCTCGGCGATCAGCGGAGCAGTGAGCTGGATCTGCCATTGGCGGGCGCCGAGGTTCTGGAGCTCCTCGGCAATGCCTTCCTCGCTGATCTCCGCGGGAGGACGCCATGCCACGCGGCGGAGGTAGTCCGGGGTGAGCAGGTTTTCGACCGGCAGGTTCAGCTCCTCGGCCCGGGCCTGCAGCTTGGGCCGGGCGGTGGCGAGCCGTGCCGCGGCCTCCGGATCCCGGTCGGCCCAGACACGCGGCGGCGGGGGAGCGTTGGTGGGCAGGTGCAGCGGCGGGAGCTCCTCAAGGCTGCGGGCCGTGCTGATGCAGCGCAGCCAGCGCGGAGCCTCGCGCTGCGCGGCCCTGCCGTGGAAGCCCTTGGTGCCGAGCAGTTGCGGCACGGTGCTGGGCATGGCCTTGGCGGCGGCCACGAGGGAGGAATCGGGGATAAGCCGGCCCGGGGCGACGTCGCGCTTCTGCGCCAGCGAGTCGCGCTCCAGCCAGAGTTCGCGCACGGCGGCGAGCTGGCGGCGGTCGCGGATCTGGTGCAGCCCGGAGGTCTTGCGCCACGGGTCGACGCGCGGCGGGGCCTGGCCGGCTTCGAGGATCGCGGCGAATTCCTGCTCGGCGTACTCCAGTTTGCCGTCGGCGGTGAGGAGTTCGATCAGCTCCTCGCGGAGCTCGGTGAGGACTTCGACGTCGAGCGCGGCGTAGCGCAGCCACGGCTCCGGCAGCGGCCGGGTGGACCAGTCGGCGGCCGAGTGTTCCTTGGCCAGGCCGAAGCCCAGCAGCTGTTCGATGACGGCGGCGAGGCCAACCCTCGGCAGTCCGGCCAGCCGTGCGGCGAGTTCGGTGTCAAAGAGTTTGTCCGGCCACATGCCGAGTTCGGACAGGCACGGGAGGTCCTGGCTGGCCGCGTGCAGGATCCACTCGACGCCGCGCAGGGCCTCATTGATGATGCGCAGGTCACCAAAGGGCTCCGGGTCGATTAGCCAGGTGCCTGCGCCCTCGCGGCGGATCTGGACGAGGAAGGCGCGCTGGCCGTACCGGAATCCGGAGGCGCGTTCGGCGTCCACTCCCGCCGGGCCGTGGCCGGCGGCCAGGGCTGCGGCACAGCGTTCCAGTCCTGCTTGGGTCTCGATAACGAGCGGGACGCCGTCGCGGGGAGCGTCGAGGTCGATGACCTCGGGGACCAGGCTGTCGAAGCCTTCCACCGTGATGTGGGCCGGCGCGCCAGCCGCCTCTGCGGTGCTGGAGGCTGTGGTGGCGGCCGTGCTTGGGGCTGTGCCCGCGGTGGTGATTTCCGGATTATGAGGGGTCATGATGACTCCAGTTTACCGACATCGCCGTCGTTGCAGGCCGAGGCCGCGGCCGCCGGGGTCCGGTCATGGCTGCCGTGGGCGTCGGCGCGGCAGTGCGGAGACGCCGTCGGGCAGCGGCGGCAGGCCCGCAAAGGTGCAGACCATGTCCGACCACGCTTCCAGGTGGGCGGTGATGTCCCGGCCGGCCGGTGTCCAGGAAGCGCGGAGTTCAATGTCGATGGTGCCGGGCCGGCCAGCGAGCGTGCCGAAGCTTTCCGAGAGCACCCGGGTGGCGGTGCCCCCGGCCGAGCGGTACGCCGCTTGGTGGTTTTCCAGCGCCTCCACGAGCCAGGTCCACGCGACGGAGCCGAGCATCTCGTCGTTGCCCATGTCCGGCTCAAGCTGGGCGCGGATGTAGGTGACGATCCGGAATTCGCCGTCCCAGACCGCGGAGCCGTCCGGGTCATGCAGGAGGATAAAACGGCCGGTGGCGAGTTCGACGTCGTCGCTGCCGGACGCCGGGGACAGCGCGGCGGCCGCCGGGCCGTGGACCGCACCTGCCGCGGCGTCGCCGGGGACGACGACTTCCGCGCCGAGCGCCACCGCGTAGGGAGCGAGCCGGCCGGGGGCCGGGATCTCATCGAGGCGCAACTCGCTGCGGCACCGTGCTTTTCGAAGCGTCCCCAGGGCGAAGAGGAAATCCGCCGGAACCTGGTCGAGTGGGTTCACAGTGAAAGATTATGCACGGTGCCCGTCCCGGCCCGGCAGGCTCGCCGCCCGGCCGGGACCGGCTTGCACCTAGCCGGCCGCGAGCTCGCGCTTGATCGCGGCGATAAAGGAATCAACGTCTTCCTCGGTGGTGTCGAAGGAGCACATCCAGCGGACCTCGCGGGCCGCCTCGTTCCAGTCATAGAACCGGAAGGACTTCCGCAGCCGGTCCGCCACGCCGGCGGGCAGGACGGCGAAGACGCCGTTGGACTCGGTCTTCTGGCTCAGTTCGACGCCGGGGATCGACTCGACGCCGGCGCGCAGCCGGGCCGCCATCGCGTTGGCGTGCGAGGCCGAGCGCAGCCACAGGTCGCCCTCGAGCAGGGCGATGAACTGCGCGGACATGAACCGCATCTTGGAGGCCAGCTGCATGTTCATTTTGCGCAGGTAGACCAGGCCGTGGGCGGCGTCGGGGTTAAGCGCCACCACCACCTCGCCGAACAGCAGCCCGTTCTTGGTGCCGCCGAAGGAGAGGATGTCCACGCCCGCGTCGCGGGTGAAGGCGCGCAGCGGCACCGCGAGGTGGGCGGCGGCGTTGGCCAGCCGGGCGCCGTCCATGTGCAGCTTCATGCCCTTGGAGTGGACATGCTCAGCGATGGCGCGGACCTCCTCGGGGGTGTAGCAGGTGCCCAGCTCGGTGGTCTGCGTGATCGAGACCGCCAGCGGCTGCGCGCGGTGCTCATCGCCCCAGCCCCAGGCCTCCTGGTCGATCAGGGCGGGGGTGAGCTTGCCGTCCGGCGTCGGGACCTGCAGGAGCTTGATGCCGCCGATCCGTTCCGGCGCGCCGTTCTCGTCCATGTTGATGTGGGCCGTGGAGGCGCAAATGACGGCGCCCCAGCGCGGCAGCAGGGACTGGAGCGAGAGGACGTTCGCGCCGGTGCCGTTGAAGACCGGGAAGCACTCGATGCCCGAACCGAAGTGCCGCTCCATCAGCTGCTGCAGGCGGGCCGTGTAATCGTCCTCGCCGTAGGACACCTGGTGGCCTTCGTTGGCGGCGGCCAGGGCGGCGAGCACCTCGGGGTGCACACCGGAGTAGTTGTCCGAGGCGAAGCCCCGGACGGAGGGATCATGGAGCCGCAGCGCGGTGCTGGCCGGGGCAGTGTCAATGGTGTTGGTTTCGACCGTGCTGGTCATCTCGTTGCTCACGCTTTCAGTGTAGAGGTGCCGGCATACTGGCTAAGCGGCAGGCGCCGGCCGTTCAGTTCCGCGGCGGGGGTCCGGAAGAGCCCGACGGCGGCCGCCGCCAGCTCCTCGACGTCGGTGAAGCCCGGGAACTTGCGTTCCGGGGAGGCTGCGCGCATGGCCGCGTCGACGAGGGCCTTCACCACGAAGACGACGGCGGCGCTGCGCTGCTCCACCGGCTCGGCTGCGGTTCCGGAGGCCGCGGAGCTCCCGGAGTTCCCGGACTGGGCGCGCCGGAAGCCGTCGGCCACCGCGAGGGTCCAGGCCTCGGCGGCGGCCTTCGCCGCCGCGTAGCTGGCGCCGGCCGCCGTCGGGCTGGCCACCGCGGTGGACGAGACGATCGCCAGGCGCCCGGCATCCGAGGCGGCCAGGTCGTCGTAGAAGGTCCGGCTGACGTTGCGGAGCGTGGTGACGGCGTTGCGTTCCAGGAAGGCCCAGTCCTCGTCGCTCTGGTCGGTGATGCCCTTGGCGCCGCGCCAGCCGCCCACCAGGTGGATCACGCCGTCGACGCGTCCGGCCCGCCCCGTGAGCGACGCGTGGAGATCCCGGACCGCCGCCGGATCGGCCAGGTCGCAGGCCAGCGGCACCACGCCGTCGCCGGCTTCTGCGGCGGCGGCCTCGATCCGGGCGGGATCGGAACCAACGGTGAACACCGTGTGCCCGGCACCCCGGAGGGCGCGGGCCACGGCGATCCCGGACGGGCTGCTGCCGCCGGCTACCAGGACGTTGAGGGCGCGTCCGTCGCTCATCCGGCGTTCATGGCCTGGCTGGTGGAGCCGGCGGCAGCGTTGGTGTCAGCGTTGGCGTCCGTCGACCCCGTGATGCCGGCGGTTGAATCGATCACGTTCCGCATCTTCTTCTCCAGCGCCTCGTAGAACATGGAGAGCGGGAACTCGTCGTCGAGCACCTGGTCGGTCAGGCCGCGCGGCGGCCCGTCCAGCGGCAGGGCGTCCGGTCCCTTGGCCCAGACCGAGGCCGGGTTGGGCGTGACGGTGCCGGAGATCAGCTCATAGGCGGCCAGCCAGTGGGCCATCTTGGGGCGGTCGATCGAGCGCCAGTACAGTTCCTCGATCCGGGCGCCGAGTTCCACTACGACGTCGGCCGCTTCGTCCCAGTCGATGCTGAGCTTGCTGTCGGTCCAGTGCAGCACGTGGTGCTGGTGCATCCAGGCGAAGAGCAGCTGGCCGCCGAGGCCGTCATAGTTGCGGACCCGGCTGCCCGTGATGGCGAAGCGGAAAATGCGGTCGAAGATGACGGCGTACTGGACCAGCTTGGCGTGACGGCGGGCTTCCGGATCCGCCTCCTCGTCCTTTTCGATCTTCACGGACTCGCGGAAGGCGGTGAGGTCGCAGCGGAGTTCCTCAAGTGAGTACAGGAAGAACGGCATGCGCTGCTTGATCATGAACGGGTCGAACGGCAGGTCACCGCGCATGTGGGTGCGGTCGTGGATGAGGTCCCACATGACAAAGGTTTCCTGGGTCAGCTGCTGGTCTTCGAGCAGTCCCGCGGCGTCCTCCGGGAGCTGCAGCGAGGTGATCTCGGCGGCGGCGCGCAGCACGCGGCGGAAGCGGGCGGCCTCGCGGTCGGCGAAGATGGCGCCCCAGGTGAAGGTGGGGGTCTCGCGGACGGCCACGGTCTCGGGGAACAGTACTGCCGAGTTGGTGTCGTAGCCGGGGGTGAAGTCAAGGAAGCGGATCGGCACGAAGAGTTTGTTGGAGTACTCGCCCGCTTCCAGGCCGGCAATGAACTCGGGCCAGATGACCTCGATCAGCACGGCCTCGACCAGGCGGTTGCTGCTGCCGTTCTGGGTGTACATCGGGAAGACCACGAGGTGCTGCAGGCCGTTGACCCGGTGCTGCTGAGGCTGGAAGGCCTGCAGCGAGTCGAGGAAGTCGGGTACGCCGAAGCCGCCGTCGGCCCAGCGCTTGAAGTCTACGGCCAGCAGTTCCAGGTACCGCGCGTCGTGCGGGAAGGCCGGGGCCAGGGCGGAGACGGCGTCCGTGATGGCGGCGACGTGTCCAGCCGCCGCCTGATGGTCGGCGGCATCGGGCACGGAGCCGTCCTGGCTCTGGAGGGCCTGCAGGGCGGTGGCGGCAGCCTTGAGCCGCTGCCATTCCGGGGAGCCGGCAGTGATCGGGGCAGGGGCGGTGAGGGCGGTCATGGTCATCGTCAGTCGCCTTTCTGGTTGCTGGGAACGTCTACGGCGAGCGTAGCAAGCAAACAGAAGCTCTAACTCAAAAATGGGCTGAGCATAAGGAACTCTGAGGCATGGTGGCTGCGCCCAGCGTTCCAGCTCCAGCGGGACCGGGGCTGGCTCAGGCGTCCGTGCCGGAGGCGGCGGACTCCGCCGCTGGGACGAGCTTCAGGGAGACCGAGTTGATGCAGTAGCGCTGGTCCGTGGGCGTGCCGTAGCCCTCGCCCTCGAACACGTGGCCCAGGTGCGAATCGCAGGCGGCGCACCGCACCTCGATCCGCTCCATCCCCAGGGTCCGGTCGTGGATGTAGCGCACGGTGCCATCCGCAAGCGGGGCCCAGAAGGACGGCCAGCCGCAGTGCGAATCGAACTTTTCCCGGCTGGTGAAGAGTTCGGTGCCGCACGCCCGGCACTGGTACACGCCCGCGGTGTGGGTGTCCCAGTACTCTCCGGTGTAGGGCCGCTCCGTTCCGGCCTGGCGGAGGACCCGGTATTCCTCAGGGCTCAGTTCCTCGCGCCACTGCTGGTCGGACTTTTCCACCGGCGCCTGGCCGGCCCGCACCGGTTCCGCCGGCGCGCCGGCGGAACCGGCGTCGTCATGGGCGGGGGAGGACGCGGGGGAGGTGACGGGCGCGACTTTGGGCTTGTTGCTGAAGATGCTCATGACCTCAATAACGCTCAGGAGTCCCCGATAAATCCCGATCCGGCGTACAAATGCAGCACCGGCAGGCCGAGCTTGTCCTGCGCCTCGTTGGCCCAGTCGGTGTGGAAGGTGTCCGCGACGGCGTGCGGCCTGGTGATCACCACGGCCTGCCCGGCGTTCAGCTCCTTGACCTTGGCGACCAGGGCGTCAACCGCCCGGCCCTCGACGACTTCGCCGGTCACGCCTCCGCCGATTCCGCCCAGCGCGGCGAGCGACGCGGCGAGCGTTTCGGCCGCCGCCGTCCGTTCCACGGCCGGATCGGGATGCTTGGCAGTCAACTCCCGGAACGCCTTGGCGACCTCCAGCATGGAGAGGTTCTCCAGGAAGTCCACCAGCAGGTGGCGCTCCGTGTTCGCCGGGACCAGGACGACCAGCGGCGAATCACCGTCCGCCACGAGGGTTTCGATGTTGACGCGGTCGTCCGCGCCGAGGGGCTCTTCTGTCAGGATGACGATTGGGTCGCTCATGCCCCCAGCCTAGCCGTATTGCGCCGGGGCCGGCCCCCGCACCGGCGGCGGTATTGGTGCGCCGGATGCCGGGGTTGGCCCGGAGTTCGGTAAGAATGGTGCCATGGCATCCACCCCGCGCCTCGCCCCGCCAACGCCCCGGACCCTGATTGCCCGATCCAGTTCCCGCGCTCTGCCCGCGGGAAACCCGGACACCGGCGTGCTGGACACCGGGCTGAAGGGGAACGCCAGGTGGGCGGTGGGCGGCATCATCGGCGGAAGCGCCGCAGCCGGACTGCTCGCCGCCGGGTCCTCGGCGCTGGCCCTTTACTTCGCCCGGCGTGTCATCACCCCGGTCCGGGTTCGCGAGGAGGACCAGGAGGTGCTGGCCGTAATCCGAGAGGGCCGAGGCCTGCAGGTCATCCTCAAGGCGACCCCCGATTCCACCGTGGAGGGCGTCTACGGTTTCTTTTTCGACGGTGGCCGCGGCCATGCCCGCCTCGGCCGGATCCTGTCCTACTCGCCCGCGGAGCAGACCGTGCTGCGCGAAGTCGAGGCGGTCTATAGCGGGGACCTGACCGCGGCGCGGCGCGGCTACTGGAGCGGTGCCGTGCACCCCGACCCCGCGGCGATCGGACTGCCGTTCGAAGAGGTGCAGATTGCGGTCGACGGCGGGACGGCACCAGCGTGGCAGGTCAGGGCCGCCCCGGCGGCCGGGACGCCGACGTCGGATACCTGGGCGATCATGGTGCACGGGCGCGGCGCCTCGCGGCAGGAGGGCCTGCGCGCCGTCCGGGTGGCCCGCGAGCTGGGCCTCTCCAGCCTGCTGATCTCCTACCGCAATGACGGCCTGGCCCCGTCGGCCGCGGATGGCCGTTACGGCCTGGGCTCCACCGAGTGGCGGGACGTCGAAGCCGCGATCGGATATGCGCTGGAGCAGGGGGCGCACGAGGTGGTGCTCTTCGGCTGGTCCATGGGCGGCGCGATTTGCCTGCAGACCGCGGATTTGTCCCGGTACCACCACCTGATCCGGGCCATGGTGCTGGACGCCCCGGTGATTAACTGGGTGAATGTCCTGGCGCACCATGCCGAGCTGAACCGGATCCCCTCCGCCGTCGGACGCTACGGGCAGTTAATGATGAGCCACCGGCTGGGCCGCCGCCTGACCGGCCTGGCCGCCCCCGTGGACCTCAAGGCGATGGACTGGGTCTCCCGTGCCGTGGAGCTACGGACACCGACGCTGATCCTGCACTCCGTCGACGACGAATACGTTCCCTACGGCCCGTCCGCGGACCTGGCGGAGAAGAATCCGGAGATGGTGACCTTCGAAGCGTTCAGCACGGCACGGCACACGAAGGAATGGAACGTCGACCCGGAGCGCTGGGAGTCGCTGGTCACGGCCTGGCTCCGGCAGCAGCTCGCGCCCCGGCCGTCACCCGCGGGCTAAGGCTCCCACCGCCGGAGCCGTTAGCGGTGGTTGGAGGTGCCGATCCGGGCCGTGCTGGCGCCGGTCAGCCGGATCAGTTCGGCCGGGCTGAGCTCCAGGTCCAGGCCGCGGCGGCCGCCCGAGACCAGGATGGTTTCCAGCTCCAACGCGCTCTCGTCGACCACGGTGGGGGAGGGCTGGCGCTGTCCCAGCGGGGAGATGCCGCCGAGGACGTAGCCGGTGCGGCGCTCCGCCGTCGCTGGGTCCGCCATCGCGGCCTTCTTGCCGCCCAGGGCCGCCGCCATCGCCTTCAGGTCCAGGTTGCCGCTGACCGGCACGACGCCGACGGCGAGGCGCCCGTCGACGTCGACCATCAGGGTTTTGAACACCCGGGCGGGGTCGATCCCCAGTACCTCGGCGGCCTCCAGGCCGTAGCTGGCCGCGGCGGGGTCATGGCTGTAGGGGTGCGCAACGAAGGAAACCCCGGCCGCCGCGAGTGCCGCGGTGGCAGGGGTTCCCTGGGATGCCTGTTTGCGGGCCACGGGACCGGCTCAGCCCTGCTGCGGCAGGGCGGCGACTTTGCGCTTGATCCGGCCGAGCATCGCCGTCATACCGCGCATCCGCAGGGGAGTGATGGCGCGCGTGAGTCCGAGGAGTTCGGGCATGTCGTCCGGGACGGCCAGGATCTCCGCCGGGCTAAGCCCGTCGAGGCCCTCGTGCAGCACGCCGGCGAAACCGCGCGTCGTGGGGGCCTCCGGCGGAGCCTTGAAGAACAAGCGCACGCGCTCCGGTGCGCCGCCGGACTGGCCGTCGACGCCGGGTTCCGTCTCGATCGTCAGGAACAGCGGCGACTGGCATTCCACCACCTGCTCCATCAGCTCCGGGTGGTCCTGGAGGCGCGCCGGAGGATCCGGCAGCTCCCGGGAAAACTCGAGCAGCAGCTGGAGCCGCTCGGCTTCTTCGAGGGCTTGGAAGTCGTCAACAATTTCCGCGAGGGCGGCCGGGAGGGCAGAAGTATTCATCAGTCCCAGCTTACGCACGGGCGGCGATTGTGTCCCGGTCGGATCCGGTGACTGCCCCTAGAATCCGGCCGGAACGGTGCCACGGTCGGTGCCCTTGACGATCGGGACACGCACGGCGTTTCCCCACTCGGTCCAGGACCCGTCGTAGTTGCGGACGGTATCAAAGCCCAGGAGGTACTTCAGCGCGAACCAGGTGTGGCTGGAACGCTCACCGATCCGGCAGTAGGCAACGACGTCGTCCCCTTCCTTGAGCCCGGCCTCGCCCAGGTAGAGGGCCTCGAGTTCGGGGCGGCTGCGGTAGGTGCCGTCCTCCGCTGCGGCGCGGGCCCAGGGGATGGACGCGGCGGTGGGGATGTGGCCGCCGCGCAGGGCGCCCTCTTCCGGGTAAGCCGGCATGTGGGTGCGCTGGCCGGTGTACTCCTCGGCCGAGCGGACGTCGATCAGCGGCTTGCCGAAGTGCGCCAGCACGTCCTCCTTGAAGGCGCGGATCGGGGCGTCGTTGCGCTCGACCACGGGGTAGTCGCCCGTCGCGGGCACTGTCCGGTCCGTGGTGATCGGGCGTCCCTCGGCGATCCACTTGTCGCGGCCGCCGTCGAGCAGCCGGACATCCTCGTGGCCGAAGAGGGTGAAGACCCACAGCGCGTAGGCGGCCCACCAGTTGGACTTGTCGCCGTAGATCACCACGGTGCTGTCCCGGGAGATTCCCTTCGCGGCGGCCAGGGCGGCAAAGGCTTCACCGTCCACGTAGTCGCGGGTGACCTCGTCGTTCAGGTCGGTGTGCCAGTCGATCTTGACCGCGCCGGGGATGTGGCCGGTTTCGTACAGCAGCACGTCCTCGTCCGACTCGACGACCACCAGTTTGCCGCCGTCGAGCGCACCGCCTTCAAGTGCCGCCGCGAGCCACTCGGTGGAAACCAGGCGTTCGGGGTGGGCGTAGGCGCTGAATTTCTCGTTCTGCTCAACCGGGTAGGGCATGAAGTGGGCCTTTCACTGGGGCTTTTGGGAGGCCGGGCCAGGGGTGGTACACGGCGCCGGGTCTGCCTCCACACTAACCACGCCCCGGCGGGATTGCTTCCCGGGCCTACATACGCGGAAATATGGCCTTGGTCACGTCCGTTCCCGCGCCCGGAAGGGAACCCGGCCTTTGCCGGTATTCTTTCTGGGGACACGAGACCAGCAGAACGGACCACCTTGGTACAGATCGAACAGCTCGCCGCCAGAACCCCGGCGGTTTCCGTCGATGAACTCCTCAACGGGTTTTATCCGTCGCCGCGCTTCGGCGGGGTGTCCTTCGCCAGCTACCGGCCGGATCCGGCCCAGCCCAGCCAGGCGCACGCGGTGCATGCCCTGCAAAGCTTTGCCGCCGGTGTCGGTTCCCGGGACGGCGACGGCCTGTTCAAGCGGCTCTTCGGCAAGAAGGACACCTCGCGGGCGGGCATCTACCTCGACGGCGGCTTCGGCGTCGGCAAGACCCACCTGCTGGCCTCGCTCTGGCACGCGGCCCCGGGCCCCAAGGCCTTCGGCACCTTCGTGGAGTACACCAACCTGGTGGGGGCGCTGTCGTTCCGCAAGACCGTGGAGGCGCTCAGCCACTACAAGCTGGTCTGCATCGATGAGTTCGAGCTTGATGATCCGGGTGACACGGTGCTGATGTCCCGGCTGATGCGCGAGCTCGCCGACGCCGGAGTCAAGCTCGCCGCAACGTCCAATACCCTGCCCGGCTCCCTCGGTGACGGCCGCTTCGCCGCCGTCGACTTCCAGCGCGAGATCCAAGTCCTGGCGGACCAGTTCGACGTCGTCCGGATCGACGGCGAGGACTACCGCCACCGCGGCCTGCCGAAGGCGCCAGCGCCGCTGCGCAACGACGAGCTTACGCACCATATGCAGGCGGAGTTCGACGGCCAGACGGTGGCCAAGGATGAATTCAGTACCCTGATCAACCACTTGGCCGGGGTGCACCCGAGCCGCTACCGGCAGCTGATCGACGGGATCGACGGCGTGGTGTGGCGCAACGTCGAGACCATCACCGAACAGGCCGTGGCGCTGCGCTTCGTTGTCCTGGCGGACCGGCTGTACGACAAGGACGTGCCGATCCTGGCCAGCGGCGTGCCGTTCGACCAGCTCTTCACCGAGGAAATGATGACCGGCGGGTACATGAAGAAGTACTTCCGTGCCGTGTCCCGGCTCACCGCCCTCGCCCGGGAGGGCCAGAACCACGAGCCGTCCTAGCCCCGGCCGCGGTAGGAACCCAACTAACTCGCAGTAGTTGTCGTTTTGAGGGCTCAAAACGACAACTACTGCGAGCCAGTTGGGGCTGACCCCGCGTCGGTCGTTAAACGACAAAGGTGCCGGCGCCGCCTCGCGGCGGGACCGGCACCTCGCTGACGTACCTGGGTCAGAGGCCCTGCTGCCGGGGTTCCCCGGCGACTGGTGGCTCACCCGCGACGTGCGGCTCTGCGACGGGGGCCGTTGCCGGCCGGCCGTCCGCGTTGTCCACGAAGTCGGAGGCGCCTCGCTGGGCGGAATCTACTTTGTCGGCGTATTTTCCGCCGGTCTTCGAATCGACGAAATCACCCGCCTTTTCGATGCCGTCCTTGATGGCCTGTTCGTTGCCACCAATCAGATGCTGAGCCTTGCCCTTTAGATCGTCAAGTAAACCCACGGGCACCTCCCTTCAGTCGCGGAGCCAGATCGCTCCTAGCGCTTCCGATCCTAACCGCCGGGTGGGGACGTGCCAAGGGTGTACGCCCAGAGGAGAAAGACTCTGTGCGGGGCCGTGGGAAGGGGAACGAAAAAAGCAGCTCCGGGGGAGCTGCTTTCATGGTGGGCGATACTGGGATCGAACCAGTGACCTCTTCCGTGTCAGGGAAGCGCGCTACCGCTGCGCCAATCGCCCGCAACCGGAAGGATCCGGAGTGGAGTTGTGTGAATCTGGTGAAACGACAGAGCGGACGACGAGATTCGAACTCGCGACATCCACCTTGGCAAGGTGGTGCTCTACCAGCTGAGCTACGTCCGCATTTTTAGTCCATTCCGGCAGGCCGGTGGTACTGGATCAAGCAAGTTGCCTTGCTTTGGTGGGCGATACTGGGATCGAACCAGTGACCTCTTCCGTGTCAGGGAAGCGCGCTACCGCTGCGCCAATCGCCCCTTTCGCATCCGGCCGGAACCGGAAACCAGGGTTTTCACCGAGGTGGGTACGGGATTCGAACCCGTGTATACGGCTTTGCAGGCCGCTGCCTCGCCTCTCGGCCAACCCACCGTGTAGACACAGTTCCGAAGAACTGTTGCCGTGACAGTGTCCTGCGAGCGGACGACGAGATTCGAACTCGCGACATCCACCTTGGCAAGGTGGTGCTCTACCAGCTGAGCTACGTCCGCATTGTTGCCTGCGATTCCCTGCCGTATTCGGCATTTCCTCGCGTTCCAACGAGTAAGAACTCTATAGGAGGTTCAGGGAATCTACAAATCGGGCCGCGTCCGGCGTCACCGGACCCCCGTTCTTCCCCGCAATCTAGGGGATTTTGCTAATTACAGGAGTGTAATTCGCCCCCGTTCTCACGTCGCCTGGGCGGGGCGGCGGACATGGTGTCCGACGACGACGGCGGAGGCAGACGCGGTCAGCGAAGGAGCGGTGCCGGGGGAAGGCCTGCGAATCGTTGGGGCGAGCCCGTTCCGCCGATTGCCGCAGACGGCAGCTAAGCCGACCCGTATTGCGGCTATCTTCGTCCAGCGGGGCGCGGTCCGGGCCGGCACCCACCTGCCCTCCGCCCCCGCCCCACCGATTCGCCAATCGTGGCCGCCAAATGACCCCGGAAAGCGGCCATCTTCGTCCAACGGGCGCAGCCAGGCCGGGTCGCCGAGGGGGTCCGCCCGGCATCCGGAGCGCCGATTTCTATATTCCGCCGGGGTGGGCTAGCATTCAATGGCACCGGGGCGATTGGCGCAGTGGTAGCGCGCTTCGTTCACACCGAAGAGGTCACTGGTTCGAACCCAGTATCGCCCACCTGGAAAATGGTCCGTTCCGCTCACAGAGCGGGGCGGGCCATTTTGTTTTCCCTAGAGCGTCCGACCCCTGTGAAAGAGTCTTTTTATGACCGCCCCGCTTCTCGCCCACGCCACCGACTACGGCCGGATGTATGCACGTTCCACGTCCGAGCAGTTCTCCGTACCCTCCATCACCACCGTGATCGGCCAGCAGCCCCACGGCCTGGACGGCTGGTTCGGCTACATGGGTGCGAGCAGCCTCGCGGCGGATCCCTCGCTGCCGGCGATCCTGGGGAGCCCGGCCAAGGTGCGGCAGGCGGTAAGCCGGGCGGCGAAGGCAGCCGAAACGCACCGGGACGACGCCGCCAAGCGTGGCGACCGCGTGCACAACTACTGCGAGCAGGTGGCCCTGCGGGCGCTTGGCCGGCCGCACCAGATGAAGGAAACCCGTGAGGCCCTCGCGGCCAACGGCGAGGAAGCCTTCGCCGCGCGCTTCGACGAGTGGTGGGAACTGTTCCAGGTGGAGCCGATAGCCCCGGAGATCACGGTCTGGAACAAGACCGTGGGCTACGCCGGAACCCTTGACCTGGTGGCCAAGATCAATGGCCGCACCTGCCTCATCGACTACAAGACCAAGGGCACCAGCCGGGACGGCACGGTCAAACCGCTCGACGACAAGGTCGTCATGCAGCTGGTGGCCGGCATGAAGGCGGAGGAAAGCCTCGTGGACCCGGTGGCAGGGGAGTGGGAAGCCTGGCAGCACGGCGATTCCCCGATCCTCCTCGCGGTGGCCATCGGCGAGACCGAGGTCCGGCCGCAGCGGGCCAACCCGGAGGTGCTCAAGCATCACTGGTGGAAGTTCTGCGCGCTGCGCCGCGTCTGGGAGATGTCCGCCGACACCTCGGCCGCCGGAGCAGCCCTGCTGCCGATCGCGCCGCCGGTGGCCCGCTGAGCCGGAAACCCGAGGCTGCCACTAAACTGGATGGGATCCCAAGCAGCCCACCGTGAGGACAGATTGCCCATGGCCATTTTGAATATCCGCATCATTGGGGACCCGGTGCTGCGCACAGTTGCCGATCCCGTGACGGAATTCGGGCCTGAGCTGGAAAAGCTCGTTGCCGACATGACCGAAACCATGGAGGACGTGGAGGGCGCCGGCCTGGCCGCACCCCAGGTCGGCATCAGCCAGCGGGTCTTCACCTACCGCATCCGCGGGGTGGAGGGCCACATCATCAACCCGGTGCTGGAGAACAGCGAAGACTTCCAGCCGGACGAGGTGGAAGGCTGCCTCTCCATTCCCGGACTGGGGTTCCCAGTCCGCCGGCGCCGCAGCACCCGCGTCACCGGCGTCGACGTGCACGGCAACCCGGTGGTGCTTGAAGGTGAGGGCATGCTCGCACGGGTCTTCCAGCACGAAACGGACCACCTGGACGGGATCCTCTTCACCGACCGGCTCGAAGGCGAGGACCGCAAAGCGGCCCTGCGCGCCATCCGCAACGCCAACTACGACTCCATCACCGAGCAGACGACGTCGAAGCGCGCCAAGACCGTCGGCTCGAGCTTCGGCGCGGGTTCCTCCTTCGGAACCGGCCAGTGAGGGTCCTCTTCGCGGGAACCCCGGCCGTCGCCGTCCCCTCGCTGGACGCCCTCGTCGCGGCCGGCTTCGACGTCGTCGCCGTCCTGACCCGGCCGGATGCCCCCTTGGGACGCAAACGCGTCCTGACGCCCTCGCCGGTCGCCGCCCGCGCCGCGGAGCTCGGCATCGAGGTCATCCATGCCGCCAAGGTCGATGCGGCAGTGAGGGCCAGGATCGAGGCGGCCGCGCCCGACGTTGCCGCAATCGTCGCCTACGGCGGACTCATTCCGCGGGCGGCCCTGGACGTTCCCCGGCACGGCTGGATCAACCTGCACTTTTCGCTCCTGCCGGCCTGGCGCGGGGCTGCGCCTGTGCAGCGGGCACTCATCGCCGGGGACGACATCACCGGCGCCGTGACTTTCCGGCTCGAAGAGGGCCTGGACACCGGACCCGTGTTTGGCACCCTGACCGAGGCGGTGCGGCCCACGGACACCGCAGGGGAGTTGCTGGACCGACTCTCGCACAGCGGCGCCGTGCTGCTGACCCAGACGCTCTCCGCCGTCGACGCCGGCAAGGCCACCGCCGTGCCGCAGCAGGGCGAGGCCAGCCTGGCCCCGAAACTCACCCTCGAGGACGGCCGGCTCGACTGGCAGCAGCCGGCACTCGCGATCGGACGCCGCGCCCGCGGAGTGACGCCGGAACCCGGGGCCTGGACCACGCTGGACGGGCAGCGCATCAAGCTCGAACCGGTACTGCTCCGGCCCGGGGCTCCGGCCCTGCGCCCGGGGCATCTGGCCCTCGACGGGAAAGCCGTCCTGGTCGGGACCGGCTCGCATCCCGTTGAGCTCACCCGGGTCCAGCCTTCGGGCAAGAAAATGATGACCGCCGCCGACTGGGCGCGCGGACAGGCAACACTGGAAAGCGTGGTCTTCGAATGAGCGAATCCGGATCAAACGGCAGCGGCCGGGCCAGGGGCCCCCAATCCGGCGGACAGGGGTCCGGCGGCCAGGGGTCCAGCGGCCGCGGCGGCCAGGGCCCCCGGGGCGGCGTGAAGCGGAACGCGCAGGGACGCGAGCGGAACCGCGGACCGCAGCGCAGCTACACCGAAAACGCCCCCTCCCAGCGCAGCCGTCGAGCCGACCCGGCGCGGCTGGTCGCCTTTGAGGTGCTGCGTGCGGTGGCCGCCGAGGACGCCTACGCGAACCTCGTGCTGCCGGCCCGGATCCGGCATCACGGATTGGACAAGCGCGACGCCGGTTTCGCCACCGAGCTCAGCTACGGCGCCCTCCGCGGCCAGGGCACCTATGATGCGATCCTTGCCCGCTGCGTGGACCGCCCGCTGGACCAGCTGGACCCGGCCATCCTCGACGCCCTGCGGATCGGCGCGCACCAGCTGCTGGCCATGCGGGTCCCGGCGCACGCCGCGCTCGACGAGACCGTCGGCCTGGCCCGCGCCGTGATCGGCGCCGGCCCCTCCGGCCTGATCAACGCCGTGCTCCGCAAGGTCTCCGCGCACACGCTGGACGAGTGGCTGGAGCTGCTGCTTCGCGACGAGCCGGACGAGACGAAGGTGGCGTCGGTCCGCTACGCCCACCCCGAGTGGATCGTGCGCGCCTTCCGGCAGTCCCTGGTGGCGCATGGCCGCCCGGTGACCGAAATCAACGACCTCCTTGAGGCAGACAACGCCGCGCCCGTGGTGAACCTCGTGGCGCTGCCCGGTCTCGGCAGCCTCGACGAAGCCCTCGAAAGCGGCGCCACACCCGGCGAGCTCGTGGAAGGTTCGGCGCTCTCCAGCGGCGGCGACCTTGGCCGGCTCGCCTCGGTGCGGGATGGCAGCACCCGAGTCCAGGACGTCGGCTCGCAGCTGGTGGCGCGCGCCCTGGCCTCCGTGGACCTTGCTGCGGGAACCGGCGCGGGCGGCGCCGAAAGCGCCGTCGGCGGCCCTGGCAGCCAGGCCGGCGGCGAACGCTGGCTTGATCTTTGCGCCGGACCCGGCGGCAAGGCAGCCCTGCTCGGCGCCCTGGCCCGGCAGCACGGCGCCACCCTGCTCGCCAACGAGCCGGCGCCGCACCGCGCGAAACTTGTCCGTCAGGCCCTCGCCGCCGTCCCGCACGAGGTCTGGCATGTCCGCACCGGCGACGGCCGCGAGGTCGGGTCCGAGATGGCGGAAAGCTTCGACCGGGTGCTTGTGGACGTACCCTGTACCGGACTGGGCGCACTGCGCCGCCGCCCGGAATCGCGCTGGCGGCGCACCCCCAAGGACCTTGTCGATCTCGGCCCGCTGCAGCGGGAACTGCTTAAGTCGGCCCTGGATGCGGTCAAGCCCGGTGGTGTGGTGGCCTACGTGACGTGTTCCCCGCACCCGGCCGAGACCACCGCCGTCGTCAGCGACGCGCTGCGCAAGCGCGACGACCTCGAGTTGCTCGACGCCGGCGCGGCCCTCGACGCGGTGAGCCTCACCGGCCACCTCGAGGCCGGCCACGACCTCACTGCCCAGCTCTGGCCGCACCGGCACCGGACGGACGCCATGTTCCTGGCGCTGATCCACAAGAAAGCCTGAGCTTCGGCCATACTGGCACCAGTTACCTGACCTTCCGACCAGCGCAACGACAAGGAAATCCATGGCCCATTGCTGCATCCACCCGAGCATCCTTTCGGCGGACTTCGCGAACCTCCAGTCCGAGCTCCACAAGATCAGTACCGCTGACGCCGTGCACGTGGACGTGATGGACAACCATTTTGTGCCCAATCTCTCGCTCGGGCTTCCGGTGGTCCAGCGGCTGCAGGAAGTCAGCCCGATCCCGTTGGACGCGCACCTCATGATCGAGCACGCCGACCGCTGGGCGCCGGCCTACGCCGACGCCGGGTTGGCTTCCGTGACGTTCCACGCCGAAGCATCCATCGCGCCGGTGAAACTGGCCCGCGAGCTGCGCGCCCGTGGCGCCAAGGCCGGCCTGGCGCTGCGGCCCGGCAGCGGCGTGGAGCCGTTCCTGGACATGCTCGGCGAGCTGGACATGATCCTCATCATGACGGTGGAACCCGGCTTCGGCGGCCAGGAATTCCTGGACCTCACGCTGCCCAAGATCCGCCGGGCCAGGGCGGCAATCGACGCCTCCGGCCTGGATATCAAGATCCAGGTGGACGGCGGAATCACGGAGAAGACCATCTGGCGTGCCGCCGAGGCCGGGGCGGACGTCTTTGTGGCCGGCTCCGCTGTCTACGGCGCAGACGACCCGGCGGATGCGATCGGGCGGTTGCGGGCCGCGGGCAGCCGCTAGCCCGCCGGAACATGACGAAAGTTGTACCGTCCGTTCCGCGGGAATAGCCGGGCCGTCCGCCCGGTTGTGTCAGAATAGCTACACACATACGTGCTCCGGGGTCGGTGTAAGTCCGAACCGGCGGTTATAGTCCGCGACCCGCGAGCCGGCACTCTTCCCTTGGGGAAGGATGACGGCGGACGGTTGAACCGGTGGAACTCCGGTACCGACAGTTAAAGTCTGGATGAGAGAAGCACGTACAGCTGTTACTGCGGAGCCCTCACGGCGCCGCGGAATTGCGCTGTCGTATACCCCCGGAGCCATCGCGGTTCTTGAGGGAAGGAACGACAGACATGAACCCCTTGCGATGGCTCTTCGCCGACTCCGCGGTCCTACGGGACCGGGCGGGCGGCAAATGAGCGTTCAGCAGGCGGCCGCCGGGCCGCAGGAACAACCGGACAAGGAAGACTTCGCCGCTGCCGGCTTCAGCGCCGCCGAGACGGCCGCCATGGATGCCGCCCTCGCCGCCGCGGCGCAGGGCCCGCGGGGGGCGAACCCGCTGGTGGGCGCCGTCATCATCGGGCCCGACGGCACACCCCTCGTGACCGGCCACCACCGCGGCGCCGGCACCCCCCACGCCGAGGCCGACGCGATCTCGCAGGCCGCGGCGGCCGGGCTGGACCTGACCGGCACCACCATGGTGGTCACGCTCGAGCCGTGCAACCACTGCGGCCGCACCGGCCCCTGCGCCCAGGCCATCATCAACGCCGGCGTGGCCGACGTCGTCTACGCCATCGACGACCCGCATGATCCCGCCGCCGGGGGAGCGGCCACCCTGCGCGCCGCCGGTGTCAGGGTCCGGTCGGGCCTGGGCGCCGTCGCAGCCCTCGAGCTCAACCGACGCTGGTTCGACGCCGTCGCCGCCAAACGGCCCTTCGTCACCTTGCACATCGCCCAGACCCTGGACAGCCGGATCGCGGCCAGCGACGGCACCAGCCAGTGGATCTCCAGCCCCGAGTCGCTCGCCGACAACCACGCGCTGCGGGGCCGGATCGATGCGATCCTGGTCGGCACGCAGACGGTCCTGGTCGACAACCCGCGGCTCACGGCCCGCACCCCCGACGGCGCAGCCGCGGAAAAGCAGCCGCTGCGGGCCGTCATGGGCCTGCGCGGGATTCCCGACGGCGCCGCCGTCAACGGCGGCGACGGCAAGGCGCTGCACCTGCCGACCCGGGACCCCCGCGAGGCCCTGGACCAACTGTTCGACGCCGGCGTCCGGCACCTCATGGTCGAAGGCGGCTCGCGGATCCTGAGCGCTTTCCTCGCCGCGGGCCTCGTCGACGAGCTGATCGTCTATCTGGCCCCGACGCTGCTTGGCTCGGGCACGCCTGCCCTGGAGGACCTCGGCATCGGCACCCTCGCCGATGCCCAGCACTGGGACTGGGACCAGGCCTCCGGCGGCGCCGTCCGGATGCTGGGCCGCGACCTGCGGCTGCACCTGCGCCCCGCCACTGACACTTCATCCGATTCCACCCCGCGCAGCGACGCGGACACCGCCGCAGGAGGCTACTGATGTTTACCGGAATTATCGCCGAGCAGGGGAAGGTGCTCTCCGTCGAGCGCGACGGCGAAACCAGCGCCACACTGCGCCTGCACGCCCCCGGCAGCACCGAGGGACTGGCCCACGGCGGCTCGATTGCCGTCAACGGCGTCTGCCTGACCGCCACGGACATCGACGGCGCGGACTTCAGCGTCGACGTCATGGGCGAGACCCTGGTCCGCAGCACCATCGGCGGGCTGGCAGCCGGGGATCCGGTCAACCTCGAGCGCTGCGTCCAGGCCGGCGGCCGGCTCGACGGCCACGTCGTGCAGGGGCACGTCGACGGCGTCGGCGAACTGCTGGAACGCGAGCCGCTCGGCAACTGGGACCGGCTGCGCTTCGGTGTGCCGGCCGGGCTGGCCCGCTACATCGCGGAGAAGGGCTCGATCGCCGTCGACGGCGTCTCCCTGACCGTTACGGCCGTGAGCCCGGCGCCGGAGCCGGCGCCGTGGTTCGAAGTCGGCCTGATCCCGACGACCCTGGCCGAAACGGGCCTGGGCGCCAAGTCCATCGGCGCCCGCGTGAACCTTGAAGTGGACGTGCTGGCCAAGTACACCGAACGGCTGCTCGCCTTCGCCCCCGCCACGCCCCGCCCGGAGGCTGCGCACCGCCAGGCGGCCGCATCATGAGCCGGCTGCAGGAGAACCGCGGACTCGCCGTGGACGCGCCCGCCGCGCTGGACCCGATCGAAGACGCGATCCGCGCCATGGCCGCCGGCCGGCCGGTGCTGGTGGTCGACAACGAGGACCGCGAAAACGAAGGCGACATCATCTTCGCCGCGCAGCACGCGACCCCGGCGCTGATGGGCTGGACCATCCGCTACAGCTCCGGCGTCATCTGCGTACCGCTGACCAGTGAACGGGCGGACGAACTGGCGTTGCCGCCGATGGTGGCGATCAACCAGGACTCCAAAGGCACCGCGTACACGGTTTCGTGCGACGCGGCGGTGGGCGTGAGCACCGGAATCTCGGCCACCGACCGGGCCCTGACGGCCCGGATCCTGGCCGATCCGACCAGCCAGCCAAATTCGCTGACCCGTCCCGGGCATGTTTTCCCGCTCCGCGCCGTTAAGGGGGGTGTGCGGGAGCGTCCCGGCCACACCGAGGCGGCTGTTGAGCTGTGCCGGCTGGCCGGCCTGGAGCCCGTGGGCGTAATTGCAGAGCTGGTGCACGACGACGGAGAAATGATGCGGCTGGACGGACTTCGCGGTTTCGCGATCGAACATGGCTGCCCGCTGATCTCGATTGCCGACCTGGTGGCTTACCTTGAGGCCGGTAACCCCGGCAGCCACGCAGCGGCATCCGCCTGACACCTGGATTGAGGAGAGACAATGACGACTTCTGAAGCGCAGCCGGCCACCCCGGGACAGCAGCCGCATCCGGTCAGCGGCGGGCCAATCGTCCAGCTGCCCACCGCGTACGGCGACTTCGTGGCGCAGGCCTGGACCGATCTGGACACCGGCGCCGAACACCTCGCCGTGAGCTCCCCGCTGCCGGCCACGGACGGCCAGGCCCCCCTGGTCCGGCTGCACTCCGAATGCCTCACCGGGGACGTGTTTGGTTCCTACCGGTGCGACTGCGGCGAACAGCTGGCCTATGCCCTGGAGATGATCCACGAATTCGGTGGCACGCTGCTCTACCTGCGCGGCCAGGAAGGCCGCGGCATCGGCCTGGCCAACAAGATCAAGGCTTATGCCCTGCAGGAGGCCGGCTTCGACACGGTCGAGGCCAACGAGCAGCTGGGCCTGCCGGTGGACGCCCGCTGCTACAAGGCAGCGGCCCAGATCCTCGCCGAGATGGGCCTGCACGAGATCCGCCTGCTGAGCAACAACCCGGACAAGCAGGACAGGCTGGCCCAGGCCGGCGTCCGGGTGGTCGAGATGGTCCCCACAGAGGTGCCCTCCCGGGAACAGAACCTCCGCTACCTGCAGACCAAGAAGGACCGGATGGACCACCGGCTGGTCCTCGACATGGAGCCCGCCGCGCCCGCCGCCGGACAGCTCGGCTTCGAGCGCGAACAGGGCTGAGCCCTCCCGCAGCACCCCCAAGCAAGCACCCCCAGACACCTCCCACAGCAAGGAGCTCCCATGAGCGGCCACGGCGCACCCCAGATTGACCTGACCACCTTCCAGCCCGACGAAACCTCACGGCTGAAACTGGCCATCGTGGCCGCCAGCTGGCACACCAAGATCATGGACGGCCTGCTCGACGGCGCGCTGCGCGCCGCCAAGGACGCCGGCATCACCGAACCGACCGTGCTGCGCGTCCCCGGAACCTTTGAACTGCCGGTCGCGGCAGCCCGGCTGGCGCCGCACTTCGACGCCGTCGTGGCGCTCGGCGTCGTGATCCGGGGCGGCACCCCGCACTTCGAGTACGTCTGCGAAGCCGCCACCCTCGGCCTGACCGAGGTCAGCGTCCGCACCGGCGTGCCGGTCGGCTTCGGCGTGCTGACCTGTGACACCGAGCAGCAGGGCATCGACCGCGCCGGCCTCCCCGGCTCCACCGAGGACAAGGGCCACGAGGCCGTCACCGCCGCGCTGGCCACCGCCGTCACGCTCAAGCAGTACTCCTAAGCTGTGTATTCGCTCACATCCGGGCCGTCATGCAAGGGCCCGGCAGGCGTGCTCCGGCCGTGAACAAGTAGGCTGGAGGGTGTGAAGAATTTCGAGTCGCTGTTCGCAGAACTGAGTGAGAAGGCAGCCACCCGCCCGGAGGGCTCCCGCACCGTCGCCGAACTGGAGTCCGGAATCCACGGCATCGGCAAGAAAGTCGTGGAGGAAGCAGCCGAGGTCTGGATGGCTGCCGAGTACGAATCCGATGAGGCCGCCGCGGAAGAAATTTCGCAGCTGCTCTATCACCTGCAGGTTCTGATGCTCGCCAAAGGACTCAGCCTGGAAGACGTCTACAAGCATCTCTAGCCACGTCGCGCCTTCCCCCGGACCTTTGTCCGGGGGACCGGCGCACCGCGTGGCCCGCTGTGCCTGCACCGATGACTTCCTAACCAGAAAGAACTTCCCATGCTGAGAGTTGCCGTCCCGAACAAGGGATCCCTGTCCGAAGCCGCCTCCGCCATGCTTGCCGAGGCAGGCTACCGCCAGCGCCGCGACAGCCGCGAATTGGTCATGGTGGACCCGGTCAACGACATTGAATTCTTCTTCCTCCGCCCCCGTGACATCGCCGTGTACGTCGGCCAAGGCACCCTGGACGTCGGCATCACGGGCCGCGACCTGCTGCTCGACGCCGAGGTTGAAGCCGAAGAGCTGCTGCCGCTGGGCTTTGCGGCCTCCACCTTCCGCTTCGCCGGCCCGGTGGGGGATTTCACCGCCATCGACCAGCTCGAAGGCAAGCGCCTTGCCACCAGCTACGACGGGCTGCTCCGCGGCTACCTCGCCCAGCGCGGCATCAACGCCAAGGTCGTCCGGCTCGACGGCGCCGTCGAATCCTCCGTCCGGCTCGGCGTCGCGGACGCGATCGCCGACGTCGTCGAAACCGGCACCACGCTCAAAGCTGCCGGCATGGAGATCTTCGGCGAGCCGATCCTGAACTCCGAGTCGGTCCTGATCGGCCGCAAGGGCGAGCAGAACCCGGCCACCGAAGTGCTGATCCGCCGCCTCCAGGGTGTGCTCGTGGCCCGGCAGTACGTGCTGATGGACTACGACATCCGCAAGGAACTCGTGGAGCAGGCCGCGGCCTTGACGCCCGGACTGGAATCGCCCACCGTCTCGCCGCTGCGCGACTCGGAGTGGGTGGCCGTCCGCTCGATGGTGCCGAAGAAGGACACCAACCGGATCATGGACGAACTCTATGACCTCGGGGCCCGCGCCATCCTGGTCAGCAGCATCCACGCCTGCCGGATCTAGCGCGGCCCGTCCGTGAAGCCATTATCCGTGAGCCCATCGTTTGTGAGCCCAGTTCAGGAGCAGCCATGTCCGTAGCCGTCCGTGTCATCCCGTGCCTGGACGTCGACGCCGGCCGGGTGGTTAAGGGGATCAATTTCGAGGGCCTGCGCGACGCCGGCGACCCGGTAGAGCTCGCGCACCGCTACGACAACGGCGGCGCCGACGAGCTGACCTTCCTGGACGTCACCGCGTCCTCCGGCAACCGCGAAACCACCTTCGACGTCGTCCGGCGCACCGCGGAGGAAGTCTTCATCCCGCTGACCGTGGGCGGCGGCGTCCGCGGCGTGGCCGAGGTGGACAAGCTGCTGCGCTACGGGGCGGACAAGGCGGCCATCAACACCGCGGCCGTGGCCCGGCCCGGGGTGATCGACGAGATTACCCGGCACTTCGGCTCGCAGGTGCTGGTGCTTTCCCTCGACGCGCGGCGCACCCGTCCCGGCTCGCAGCCGACACCGTCCGGGTTCGAGGTCACCACGCACGGCGGCCGCCAGGGCACCGGCATCGATGCCCTGGCCTGGGCCCGCGAGGCCGCCGACCGCGGCGCCGGCGAGATCCTGCTCAACTCGATCGACGCCGACGGCACCAAGGACGGCTTCGACCTGGAACTGATCCGCCTGGCCCGCGCCAGCGTGAAGGTGCCGTTGATCGCCTCGGGCGGCGCCGGCAGGCCCGAGCACTTCCCGCCGGCCGTAGCTGCGGGCGCGGACGCCGTGCTCGCTGCCTCGGTGTTCCACTTCGGGCCGCTCGACATGATCGCCCAGGTCAAAGCCGCCATCCGCGAGGCAGGCTTCGAAGTCCGCTAACCCCCAGCCTGATAAAGCAACGCGGGGTCACATTGCGCCCATCCCGAAGGGGGAAATGGGCGCGATGTGACCCCGCGTTGCTTGGTTAAGCGCGAGCTTAGAGTCCGACTTCGGCGGACTGCAGCAGCGCGACGGCGTCCGGCTGGCCCTCGAAGGTCACCAGTGCGTGCCGGGTCCGGCCATGCGCGTGCATCAGGAGCTCACCCGGTTCGCCCACGATCGCGACCGAGACGGGGGCCCGCTTGGCAACATGCCGCGGCCCGGATGGGCGCACCAGCACGATGCCGAGGTCCACGCCGCGGTACAGGATGGCGGCGCGCTTGATCAGTTCATCCCAGAGTGCGTCCGAGTAAGCCTCGTCCAGGGCCCGGGGCGCCCAGCGGTCCACCGCCCGGCGGACATCCTCCGTGTGCACGAAGTACTCGATCAGGTTGGAGCTTTCGTCCAGGGCCTTGATCCGCATGGGGGATAGGGCGGGCGGCCCGGCGCGGAAGGTGTTGACCAGCTTCGCGTAGGCTTCCGGGGTCCGGACCGTGGCGGCGAGCTCGGCCGTGGCCTCATCCGAGGCCTTGGACAGCCGTTTGATCAGGAGCCCCAGGCCAACACGGGCTTTGCGCTCCCGCAGGTAGAGGTGGGCTGCAAGATCACGGGTTTGCCAGCCCTTGCAGAGCGTGGGGGAGTCAGGACCGGCCGCCAGCAGGGTTTCGGCCAGAACTTCTCGGGACGGTTCGACGAAATGCATCACTTGTGAAACTAGCACGAGAGGCGCGCCTCTGGGCACAGGAAGCGCCGTGGTTTCGGCCGCAACGCGCTTTCGGCGGCGATGTTAAGCGCGGTGCCCGCAACGCCGGACAGCGGCGGGCGCGGAGGCACTAGACTTGAGCTGATGTCTGAGCAGCCCGCCCCCGCCCCCGTCCCGGTCGACGACCAGCTAAACGCCCCGGAAAATTCCGTCCCGGTTTCCGCCGCGCCGGGTTCTGCCGTCCCCGATTCGGCGCACGACGCCGGCCCGCTCCCCGCGGGTCTCGCGGCGTCTCTCAAGCGGGACAGCGCCGGCCTGGTGGCCGCGATCGTCCAGCAGTTCGACACCAACGAGGTGCTCATGCTGGGCTGGATGGACGACGAGGCGCTGCACCGCACGATGACCAGCGGGCGGGTCACCTTCTACTCCCGCTCCCGGCAGGAGTACTGGCGCAAGGGCGACACTTCCGGCCACGTGCAGTGGGTCAAGTCGCTCGCTCTGGACTGCGACGGCGACGCCCTGCTGGTCCGGGTCGACCAGGTCGGCGCCGCCTGCCACACCGGGACCCGGACCTGCTTCGACGGACGCGCGCTGGACGCCGTCGTCGGCCAGGCCGACTGACCGGCGCACCGCGGCGCAGGCCGCGGGCACCTCGCAAGCTTTAGACCAAGAGAACAGGCGGAAAAACGCAGCCATGCAGGACCTTGGAATCATCAGCCCCAGCCTGGACGAGTTCCGGGAACTCGCCGGCCACAGCCGTGTCATCCCCGTCCGGCTCAAGGTGCTGGCTGACGCCGAAACGCCGATCGGGCTGTACCGCAAGCTCGCCCAGGGCCAGCCCGGGACGTTCCTGCTGGAGTCCGCCGCAGTGGGCGGCGCCTGGTCCCGTTACTCCTTCATCGGCGCGCGGTCCCGCGCCACGCTGACCACCAAGGACGGGCAGGCGCACTGGCTCGGCGAGCCGCCCGTCGGCGTGCCGCTGGACGGCAGCCCGGTCGATGCCATCCGGGACACCGTCCGTGCCCTGCACACCGAACGTTTCGAAGGACTGCCGCCCTTTACCTCCGGCCTCGTCGGCTTCCTCGGCTGGGAAACCGTCCGGCACTGGGAAAAGCTCACCAGCCCGCCGGAAGACGACCTGCAGCTTCCGGAAATGGCGCTGAACCTCGTGACGGACATGGCCGTGCACGACAACATGGACGGCACGGTGCTGCTGATCGCCAACGCGATCAATTTCGACAACAGCTCCGAACGCGTCGACGAGGCCTGGCACGACGCCGTCGCCCGGGTGAAGGACCTGCTGGCAAAGATCAGCACCCCGACGGAGCAGCCCGTCTCCGTACTCCAGCCCGCAGCCCTGGACTTCGCCTCGAGCGTGCAGGAGCGCTGGGATGAAAACGATTACTTGGCCGCCCTGGACCGTGGCAAGGAAGCGATCGTCGACGGCGAAGTGTTCCAGGTGGTGATCTCGCGCCGCTTCGAAATGGAGTGCGGAGCCGATCCGCTGGACGTCTACCGGGTCCTGCGCAACACCAACCCCAGCCCGTACATGTACATCTTCAGCCTCGAGGACGCCGCCGGCCGCCAGTACTCGATCGTGGGCTCCTCCCCGGAGGCCCTCGTGACAGTCACCGGGGAGGAAGTCATCACGCACCCGATCGCCGGGTCCCGGCCGCGTGGCAAGACGGTTGAAGCGGACAAGGCCTTCGCCGAGGAGCTGCTCGCGGACCAGAAGGAACGCGCCGAACACCTCATGCTGGTGGACCTGTCACGCAACGACCTCTCCAAGGTCTGCGTGGCCGGAACCGTGGACGTCACGCAGTTCATGGAGGTGGAGCGGTTCAGCCACATCATGCACCTGGTGTCCACTGTGGTGGGCAGGCTCGCCCCGACCGCGACTGCCTACGACGTGCTGAAGGCCACCTTCCCGGCCGGCACCCTGTCCGGAGCGCCCAAACCCCGTGCGCTGCGGCTCCTGGACGAGCTGGAGCCGCACCGCCGCGGCATCTACGGCGGTGTGGTGGGCTACCTCGACTTCGCCGGCGACATGGACATGGCGATCGCCATCCGTTCCGCCCTGCTCCGCGAAGGCCGCGCCTACGTGCAGGCCGGCGGCGGGATCGTGGCCGATTCAGTCAACGCCACCGAGGCGATCGAAACCATCAACAAGGCCGCCGCCCCGATGCGGGCCGTCCACACGGCCCAGTCGCTGCGCAACATCACGGCCGACACCGTGCCCAGTGCCGGGACGGAGCAGCCATGACCGGCCCCGCCATGGTCAAGAGCACCAGCCCGGCCGTCCCGCGCTGGGCCCGGAAATCCACCCTGGTGCTGGTGATTGCCGCACTTGCGCTGGCGGTCTTCGGCACCACCACGCAGACCTGGCTGACCGTGCAGCTGGACCCCAGCCAGCTGGGTCAGGGCGTTAGCAGCCAGAACGGCCTGCAGGTCCAGGGCAGCAAGGCCGCCACCACGGTGACGGCCCTCGCCCTTGTCGCCCTCGCGGGAGGCCTCGCCGCCTCCATTGCCGGGCGCATCGCCCGCTGGGTCATCACGGCGATCATCCTGCTCGCCTCCGCAGGGATCGTTGCCGCGGCGGCAACCGTGCTGGCCGACCCGCTGGCCGCGGCGCAGGGTTCCATCGCCGCCGCCACCGGCATCAGCGGCAGCAACGTCCAGGTGGCCCTCACCGCATTCCCCGTGCTCGCCGTCGTTGCCGGGTCGCTGCTGGGCCTCGGCGCCCTCGCCATCGTCCCTGCCGGACGGTACTGGAAGAGCCGCACGAAGTACGACGCGGCCGCCAGCGCAGGCGCTTCGGACCCCGCGCAGCCAGCCGATGAGATCGACAGCTGGGACCGGCTCTCCCGCGGCGACGACCCCACCTGAGCCCGCACCCCGCAGCGCGGCCGGTAACGCGGCAAACACCACTGTCAATAAATGGCAGAATGTAAGCAGTATTGATCCTGAGGAGATTTCCATGAGCAAAGCCCCTGTTTCCGCATCCCAGCCCGCTGCCGGCACCGGCATCTACGACGGCGTCGACCACAGCGAGCCGACCGGCCACGGCAACAGCCCGGCGGCCTGGACCACCGTGATCATCATGCTGGTCGGCGCCCTCATCGCGGCCATCGCGTTCGTCATCGCCAACACCCCGATCTTCGTCGCCGGTGCGGTCGTCATGCTGATCGGCCTCGTGGTGGGCTTCGTGATGCGCAAAGCCGGTTATGGCGTCGGCGGCAGCAAGCTGAAGAACTCCGGCCACTAAGAGTGACTGTTCTCGATGACATCAATGCCGGTGTCAGGGAGGATATGGAGGCCCGCCAGCGCCTCGTCACGCTCGCCGAGCTGAAGGAGCGTGCCGCGGCGGCCGCCCCGGCGCGTGACGCCTGGGCCGCCCTGGGCGGGCCCTCGGACCGGACCCAGCTCAAGGTGATTGCCGAGATCAAGCGGCGCAGCCCCTCCAAGGGCGATCTCGCGAGCATTGCGGACCCGGCCTCGCTCGCCGTGCAGTACGCCGACGGCGGCGCCGCCGTGATCAGCGTCCTCACCGAACAGCGGCGCTTCAACGGCTCCCTCGCCGACCTGGACGCCGTCCGGGCGGCCGTGGACATCCCGTTGCTGCGCAAGGACTTCATGGTCGACGAGTACCAGATCTGGGAGGCCCGTGCCCACGGAGCCGACCTGATCCTGCTGATCGTCGCCGCGCTGACCGATGCGCAGCTGGGCGAGTACAGTGCGCTCAGCCGTGAGTTGGGCATGAACGTGCTCGTGGAGACCCACACGCCCGGCGAAGTTGAACGAGCCGTTGCCGCGGGCGCGAGAATCATCGGAGTCAACGTCCGCAATCTCAAGACGCTCGACGTCGACCGCTCCGTCTTTGCGGATCTCGCCGCCGGCATCCCCGCCGGCGCGCTCGTGGTCGGCGAATCCGGTGTCCGCGGCGTGGATGACGTCCGGCACTACGCGGCAAACGGCGCCAATGCGGTCCTGGTGGGCGAGGCGCTGGTCAGCCATGCGACCCCGCGCGAGCGGATCGCCGAATTCATGGCCGCCGGCGCCGAAGAAATCGCCGCACGCTCCTGACCCGCGGTCCGGCCCGGCCCCCGGCCGGACCCCGCGGTGCTTCCGTGCGGCACCGAAGATCTAGTTAGCAGTGGAACAGGATGGTGAGACTGATGGTCGATGCGCCAACAGCCGGCTCAGATGAAAGCCCCGTGGATGCGTTCCTGGAGGGCAAGCGCCCGGACGAGGACGGACCGCAGGGTGCACCCTCCCTGCGCCACGCCCCCGGACCCTACTTCGGCTCGTACGGCGGCCGCTGGATGCCCGAGTCCCTCATCGCCGCCCTGGACGAACTCGAGGATACCTTCGAGAAGGCCAAGGCTGATCCCGAGTTCACCGCCCAGATCGCGGAGCTGAACAAGAACTACTCCGGCCGTCCCTCGCTGCTCACCGAAGCCAAGCGCTTCGCCGAGCACGCCGGGGGAGTCCGCATCTTCCTCAAGCGCGAGGACCTGAACCACACCGGCTCGCACAAGATCAACAACGTGCTGGGCCAGGCGCTGTTGGCCAAGCGGATGGGCAAGACCCGTGTGATCGCCGAGACCGGAGCCGGCCAGCACGGCGTGGCCAGTGCCACCGCCGCCGCCCTGCTGGGCCTGGAGTGCGTGGTCTACATGGGCGCCGAGGACTGCCGCCGGCAGGCCCTCAACGTGGCCCGGATGGAGCTGCTCGGGGCCACCGTCATCCCGGTGACCAACGGATCGCAGACGCTCAAGGACGCCATCAACGAGGCCCTCCGCGACTGGGTCGCGAACGTGGACAATACGCACTACCTGCTCGGAACCGCGGCCGGGGCGCACCCGTTCCCGGCCATGGTCCGGTACTTCCACGAGGTCATCGGCGAGGAGGCCCGCGCCCAGATCCTGGAACAGACCGGCCGGCTGCCGGACGCCGTCTGCGCCTGCATCGGCGGCGGCTCCAACGCCATCGGCATCTTCCACGGCTTCCTGGATGACCCCTCGGTGAAGATCTACGGCTTCGAAGCCGGCGGCGAAGGCGTCGAAACGGGTCGCCACGCGGCCACCATCACGCTGGGCAAGCCCGGCGTGCTGCATGGCGCCCGGTCCTACCTCATGCAGGACGACGACGGCCAGACCATCGAGTCGCACTCCATCTCGGCTGGCCTGGACTACCCGGGCGTCGGACCCGAGCACTCCTACCTCGCCGACATCGGCCGGGTCAGCTACGAGCCCATCACGGACAGCGAAGCCATGGAGGCCTTCCGGCTGCTTTGCCGGACCGAGGGCATCATCCCGGCCATCGAGTCCGCGCACGCCCTGGCCGGCGCGATCAAGATCGGCCAGCGGCTCGCCGCGGAGGCTGGCGATGCGTCAGAAAAGATCGTCCTCGTGAATCTCTCCGGCCGCGGCGACAAGGACGTGGCCACCGCCGCGGAATGGTTCGACCTGCTGGACAAGGATTCACCCGAACACGAGATCGCCCAGGAGGGGGAGCAGCTGTGAGCACCGCCGAAAACAGAGCAGAAGGCAAGCAGCAGCCCGCCAGCAAGTCCGCGGCGGCCATCGACCGCGCCCGGGCCCAGGGCCGTGCCGCCCTCATCGGCTACCTGCCCGCTGGCTACCCGAGCGTCGAGGACACCATCGCCGCGGGCATCGCCCTGGCCGAAAACGGCGCCGACCTGATCGAAATCGGCATCCCGTATTCGGATCCGGTGATGGACGGCCAGGTCATCCAGGCCGCCACCACGGAGGCCCTCGCCAAGGGCTTCCACGTCGGCCAGGTGTTCGACGTTGTGCGCGGCATCACGAGCAAGACCGACGCGGCCGTCCTGGTCATGACCTACTGGAACCCCGTGGTCCGGATGGGCGTGGACGAGTTCTCCCGCCGCCTGGCGGACGCCGGGGGAGCCGGGCTGATCACGCCGGACCTGATCCCGGACGAGGCGGCGGAATGGATGGCCGCCTCGGACAGGTACGGCCTGGACCGGGTGTTCCTCGTGGCGCCGTCCTCCTCGCCGGAACGGATGAAGCGCACGGTCGACGCAAGCCGCGGCTTCGTCTACGCCGTCTCCATCATGGGCGTCACCGGCGCCCGCACCTCGGTCAGCTCCGCTGCCAAGGACGTCGTGGCCGCAGCGCGCGCGGCGGGCGCCGAGCGCGTCTGCGTCGGCCTGGGCGTCTCCAACGCGGGCCACGTCCGCGAAATCGCCGCCTACGCGGACGGAGTAATCGTCGGCACGGCCCTCGTCGCGGCGATCGGTGAGGGCGGCGTCGATGCTGTAGCGTCCTTGACGAAAGAGCTCAGCACCGGCCTCACCAAGGAAGAAGCGTAAGCAATGCAGTCAGTCCTCCACGCGGCAGCGATGGTTCCCGCGAGCATTCCGAGCCCGGACTGGTCCGGCTTCGATATCCCGCTGCCCTGGGGGTCCCTGCGCATTCACGCCTACGCGCTGTGCATCCTGGCCGGCATCATCGCCGGCCTCTGGCTGACGTCGGTGCGCTGGGCGCGCCGCGGTGCGCCCGAGGGCAGCGTCTGGGACATTGCCATCTGGGCGATCCCCTTCGGCATCATCGGCGGCCGGCTCTATCACGTGGTGTCCTCGCCGGACGCCTATTTCGGCCCGGGCTTCGACGGCACCGGCGACCTGTCCCTGATCCCGCAGATCCAGCGCGGCGGACTCGGCATCTGGGGTGCCGTGGTGCTGGGTGCCGTCGGCGCCTGGATCGGCTGCCGCCGGGCCGGAGTCAAGCTCAGCGCCTTCGTTGACGCCGCGGCGCCCGGCCTGCTGCTCGCCCAGGCGATCGGCCGCTGGGGCAACTACTTCAACCAGGAGCTCTTCGGCGGCCCGACCACCCTGCCGTGGGGCCTCCAGGTCGACGCCGACAGCCCCAACTTCCCGGCCGGGATGCCCGCCGACACGCTGTTCCACCCGACCTTCCTCTACGAATCCGTGTGGAACCTCGTCGGAGTGGCGCTGCTGCTCGCGTTGGACCGCAAGTTCGCGTTCCGCCGCGGCCGGCTGTTCTGGCTCTACGCCATCTACTACACGCTGGGCCGCGTCTGGATCGAGGCCATGCGGATCGACGACGCCGAACAGATCAACCTCTTCGGCATCACCACCCGGCTCAATGTCTGGACCAGCATCTTCGTCCTGCTCGCCGCCCTGGTGGTCTTCATCGTCCTCGGACTGCGCAAGCGCGACGTGCCGGACACCCCGTACCTGCCGGGACGCGAGCCCGAGTCCGCGGCGCTTGCCGGGGACGCCGAGGACGAGACGGCCGGCGTCGAGACGACAGACCACGAGACGACAGACCACGAGACGACAGGCCACGAGAGGGACGCCGCCGACGAAGAAGCCGACAAGACGGCTGACGACGACACCGCCGACGCCGCCGTCGGGCCCGAGCCGGCGGCGGAACCCGGCGAACCCCGGGAGCCGGCGACGGTCCCGGCCGACCGCGGAACCATCCGCCATTCGGACTCTGCTGTCTCAGATACTGAATCGCGTGATAATCTCCGGGAGAACCAGAGCGGTCCGGACCGCGCCTCAGCCTCAGCTGCGGCGGCCGGAGAATCCACCGGCGGCACCATGCCCGCCACCGGAGAACCGGCAACCGGAGTATCCGGCCGCCGGGCCACCGGGACCGCACCGGACGCTGACAGCACCAAGTAACTCAGCTCCGGCAATCGGGCTGCAGGGCGATCGCCGGCTGGGTCCGAGTCCACAGCGTCGTGGCGACAGGGTTTGTACGATTGAGCAGGCAGCAGACAGCTGCGCGCTATGCAAACCCAGGTCGGCGGCCCGCGTAACTGTTCGTACAGCAAGCGGCGCTGGCCTACAATTCGAGTAGGAAAATCACGTTGTTGTGCCCGTCACACCGGCGCACCGATTCGGGCCAATGTTGTCCCTCCCATACGCACGATCAGGAGGAAGGACGTCTCCCATGACCCAAACCCTGCATAGCCCCAGCTGGTCCGGTCCGGAACAGCCCACTACGGCGGTCTCACCGTTCAAGCGTTTTGCGGCGCTGCCCGAAGCTGCCGGGCTTTACAACCCGGAGCAGGAGAAGGACGCCTGCGGGCTGGCCATCATCGCCACCCTGCGCGGCGAGCCTGGCTACGACATCGTCGATGCTGCCCTGACCGCCCTGCGCAACCTTGAGCACCGCGGTGCCGTCGGCGCCGATGAAGGAACCGGCGACGGCGCCGGCCTCCTCATGCAGGTCCCGGACGAGTTCTTCCGTGCAGTTACCGACTTCGAACTCCCCGCCGCCGGGCAGTACGTTGTGGGCACCGCGTTCCTGCCGGCCGAACAGCGCGAATCCGATGCCGCCAAGGCAGGCATTGAGGGTCTCGCGGCCGACGAAGGCCTCACCGTCCTGGGCTGGCGTGAAGTCCCGATCGTGGCCGACCTCGTCGGAGCCATGGCCCGGGCCTGCATGCCGTACTTCGCGCAGCCCTTCTTCGCTTCCAGCACCGGCGAGACGCTCTCCCGCAACGAACTCGACTCCCGGGCCTGGCGGATCCGCAAGCGCGCCCAAAACAAGTACGGCGTGTACTTCCCCTCGCTGTCCTCCCGGACCATCGTCTACAAGGGCATGCTCACCACCGCCCAGCTGGAGCCGTTCTACCCGGACCTCTCGGACAAGCGCTTCAAGACCAAGCTTGCGATCGTCCACTCGCGCTTCTCCACCAACACCTTCCCGTCCTGGCCGCTGGCCCAGCCGTTCCGCACCATCGCCCACAACGGCGAGATCAACACGGTCAAGGGCAACCGGAACTGGATGCGCGCCCGCCAGTCGCAGCTTGCCAATCCGCTGCTGGGGGACAGCCCGGAAGAGCTGTACCCGATCTGCACCCCGGGCGCCTCGGATTCGGCCTCCTTCGACGAGGTCGCCGAACTGCTCTGGCTCTCCGGCCGGCCCATCACGCACTCGATCATGATGATGATCCCCGAGGCCTGGGAAAACCACGCCACGATGGATCCCGCCCGGCGCGCGTTCTACGAGTACCACTCGCTGCTGATGGAGCCGTGGGACGGTCCCGCCGCCGTGTCCTTCACCGACGGCAACCTCGTCGGCGCCACCCTGGACCGCAACGGGCTGCGCCCGGGACGGTACTGGATCACCGAGGACGGCCTCGTCGTCTTCGCCTCCGAGGTCGGCGTGATCGACGTCGAACCCTCCAATGTGGTCAAGAAGGGCCGCGTTTCGCCGGGCAAGATGTTCCTCGTGGACACCGAAGCCGGCCGGATCATCGACGACGCCGAGGTCAAGGCCGAGGTCGCCGCGGCGAACCCCTGGGCCGAGTGGCTCAAGGACAACCTGATCGACCTCAAGGACCTGCCCGAACGCGAGCACGTGGTGCACACCGCCGCCTCGGTCAACATCCGCCAGCGCACCTTCGGCTACACCACCGAGGAACTGAAGATCCTGCTCGGCCCGATGGCCCGGACCGGTGCCGAGCCCCTCGGCGCCATGGGGTCGGACACCCCGGTGGCTGTGCTCTCCAAGCGGCCCCGGCTGCTCTTCGACTACTTCGTGCAGTCCTTCGCGCAGGTCACCAACCCGCCGCTGGATGCCATCCGCGAGGAACTGGTCACGTCCCTGACCTGCGCGATCGGCCCCAACGGCAACCTGCTGGACACCAAGCAGGTCCGCCAGCCGCAGGTCTCGCTGCCGTTCCCCGTGATCAACAACGACCAGCTCGCCAAGATCGCGAACATCGAGAACGCCGACGGCGACCGGGTCGCCATGAAGGTGCGCGGCCTCTACCGCCCCGACGGCGGCGAGAGCGCCCTGCGCGCCCGGCTGACCGAAATCTGCGAGCAGGTCTCCGGCGCCATCAACCGCGGCGTCCAGTACGTCGTGCTCTCGGACCGCGACTCCAACGCCCAGTGGGCGCCGATCCCGTCCCTGCTGCTGGTCAGCGCCGTGCACCACCACTTGCTGCGCAGCGCCAACCGCACCAAGACGGCGCTCGTGGTCGAGGCCGGCGACGTCCGCGAAACGCACCACGTCGCCGTGCTGATCGGCTACGGCGCCTCCGCGGTGAACCCGTACCTGGCGATGGAATCCGTGGAGCAGCTCATCAGTTCCGGAGACGTCACCGGCGTCACCCCGCAGGACGGCGTCTACAACCTGATCAAGGGCCTCGGCAAGGGCGTCCTGAAGATCATGTCCAAGATGGGCATCTCCACGGTCGCGTCCTACACCGGCGCCCAGACCTTTGAAGCCCTCGGCCTCGGCCAGGACCTGGTGGACGAATACTTCTCCGGCACCCACTCCCAGCTCGGCGGCGTCGGCCTCGACGTCATCGCCGCGGAGGTCGCTGCGCGGCACCGGATGGCGTACCCGGAAAACGGCATCGAACAGCCGCACCAGCCCCTGCTGGGCGGCGGCGAGTACCAGTGGCGCCGCGACGGCGAACCGCACCTGTTCAACCCCGAGACGGTGTTCCGGCTGCAGCACGCCACGCGTGAACGCCGCTACGACATCTTCAAGGCCTACACCCGCGGCGTTGACGACCAGTCCGAGAACCTGATGACCCTGCGCGGGCTGCTGAAGTTCAAGGCCGGCCTGCGCCCCGCGGTCCCGCTCGAGGAAGTGGAGTCCGTCTCCAGCATCGTCAAGCGGTTCTCCACCGGCGCCATGAGCTACGGCTCCATCTCGCAGGAAGCCCACGAGACGCTGGCCATCGCGATGAACCGGCTCGGCGGCAAGTCCAACACCGGGGAAGGCGGCGAGGACGTGGACCGGCTCCTGGATCCGACCCGGCGCTCGGCCGTCAAGCAGATCGCCTCGGGCCGCTTCGGCGTCACCAGCCTCTACCTGACTAACGCCGACGACATCCAGATCAAGATGGCACAGGGTGCAAAGCCCGGCGAAGGCGGCCAGCTGATGGCCCAGAAGGTCTACCCCTGGGTGGCCCGGACCCGGCACTCCACACCCGGCGTCGGGCTCATCTCCCCGCCGCCGCACCACGACATCTACTCGATCGAGGACCTCGCGCAGCTGATCTACGATGCCAAGCGCGCCAACCCCTCGGCGCGGGTGCACGTCAAGTTGGTCTCCGAGGTCGGCATCGGCACGGTCGCGGCCGGCGTCACCAAGGCCAAGGCCGACGTCGTGCTGGTTTCCGGCCACGACGGCGGCACCGGCGCCTCGCCGCTGAACTCGCTTAAGCACGCCGGCGTGCCGTGGGAACTCGGCCTCGCCGAGACCCAGCAGACCCTGATGCTCAACGGCCTGCGCGACCGCGTGGTGGTGCAGGTGGACGGTCAGCTCAAGACCGGCCGCGACGTCGTGATCGCCGCGCTGCTCGGCGGCGAGGAGTTCGGTTTCGCCACCGCGCCGCTGGTGGTCTCCGGCTGCATCATGATGCGCGTCTGCCACCTGGACACCTGTCCGGTGGGCGTCGCGACGCAGAACCCCGAGCTGCGCTCACGCTTCACCGGCAAGCCCGAATTCGTGGTCAACTTCTTCGAATTCCTCGCCGAGGAAGTCCGCGAGATTCTGGCCGAACTCGGCTTCCGGAGCCTCGAGGAAGCGATCGGCCACGCCGAAATGCTCGACACCCGCGAGGCGATCAGCCACTGGAAGGCCGAAGGGCTGGACCTGGACCCCATCCTGCACGGACTGGAGTTCGACGACGATGCGCCGCTGCGCAACCTCACGGGCCAGAACCACGAGCTGGACAAGCACTTCGACCAGCGACTGATCGCGATGGCCGCCGAGGCCCTCAGCGACCGGACCCCGGTGAAAATCGCCGTCGACGTGATCAACACGGACCGGTCCGTGGGCACCATGCTCGGCCACGTGGTCACCAAGACCTTCAGCACCGACGTGCTCGCCACCGACACGATCGACATCACGCTGACCGGCACCGCCGGACAGTCGCTCGGCGCGTTCCTGCCGGCCGGCATCACTCTCCGGATGTTCGGCGACTCCAACGACTACGTCGGCAAGGGTCTTTCCGGAGGCCGCATCATCGTCCGCCCGGACCGCACCAACGTGTTCCCGGCGGAGCGGAACGTGATCGCCGGCAACGTGATCGGATACGGCGCCACGAGCGGCGAGTTGTTCCTGCGCGGGCAGGTGGGGGAGCGCTTCATGGTGCGCAACTCCGGCGCCACCGCGGTGGTCGAAGGCATCGGCGACCACGGCTGCGAGTACATGACCGGCGGCCAGGCGCTCATCATCGGCCGCACCGGCCGCAACTTCGGCGCCGGCATGTCCGGCGGCACCGCCTACGTCCTGGACCTGCAGACCGAACGGGTCAACAAGCAGGCCCTCGACGCCGGCGAGCTGCAGCTGCGCGAACTCGACGCCGAAGACCGCGAAATCGTCCACGGACTGCTGGTCAAGCACCTCGAGGAGACCGAGTCGCAGCACGCGGCCCGGCTGCTCGAGAACTTCGACGACACCGCGGCCCGCATTACCAAGGTGCTGCCGCGCGACTACGCGGCCGTGCTGCAAACCCGTCTTGACGCCATCGAAGAGGGCCTGGACCCCGACGGCGAAGAAGTTTGGTCTCGAATCCTGGAGGTGACCGGTGGCTGATCCACGCGGATTTCTGAAAGTACGCCAGCGTGAAACACAGCCGCGCCGTCCCGTCCCGGTCCGCATCATGGACTGGAAAGAGGTTTACGAAGCCCAGGAGAAGGGCGTCCTGAAGAGCCAGGCCGGCCGCTGCATGGACTGCGGTGTCCCGTTCTGCCACCAGGGCTGCCCGCTGGGCAACCTCATCCCGGAGTGGAACGACCTCATCTGGCGGGACAAGGGCGAGGAAGCGATGGAGCGGCTGCACGCCACCAACAACTTCCCCGAGTTCACCGGCCGGCTCTGCCCGGCACCCTGCGAGGCCTCCTGCGTGCTGGGCATCAACCAGCCCGCCGTGACCATCAAGCAGGTCGAGGTTTCCATCGTGGACCAGGCCTTCGACAAGGGCTGGGTCAACCCGCTGCCGCCGGCACGCCTCTCCGGCAAGACGGTCGCCGTCGTCGGTTCCGGCCCCGCCGGGCTCGCCGTCGCGCAGCAGCTGACCCGGGTGGGCCACACCGTCGCCGTGTATGAGCGCGACGACAAGATCGGTGGCCTGCTCCGCTACGGCATCCCCGACTTCAAGATGGAAAAAGAGCACGTGGACCGCCGCCTGGACCAGATGAAGGCCGAAGGCACCCGCTTCCGGACCGGCGTCGCCGTCGGCACCGATGTGACCTGGGAGCAGCTGCGCCGGCGCTACGACGCCGTCGTGGTCGCCACCGGCGCGACCGTGCCGCGGGACCTGCCCATCCCGGGCCGGGACCTTGAGGGCGTGCACTTCGCGATGGATTACCTCGTCCCGGCCAACCGCGTGGTGGCCGGCGAGACGGTGGAAAACCAGATCAACGCCGCCGGCAAGCACGTTGTGATCCTCGGCGGCGGCGACACCGGCGCGGACTGCCTCGGCACCGCACACCGGCACCAGGCAGCGTCCGTGACCACGCTGGCGATCGGCAAGCAGCCGTCCGCCGAGCGGGCCGCGCACCAGCCCTGGCCGACGTTCCCCACCCTGTTCGAGGTGGCCAGCGCGCACGAGGAGGGCGGCGAACGTACCTACCTCGCCTCCACCGTGGAATTTGTCGGCGAGAACGGCAAGCTGACCGGCGTGAAGGTTGCCGAGACTGAATTCGTCGACGGCAAGCGCCTGCCGAAGGCCGGCACCGAACGGATCATCCCGGCGGACCTCGTTTTCCTGTCCCTGGGCTTCACCGGCGCCGAACCCGCCGGGATCACCGAGCAGGTGCACGCCGAGTTCGACGGCCGCGGGAACGTGGCCCGGGACGGTTACTACATGACCAACACGGAAGGGGTCTTCGTCGCCGGAGACGCCGGTCGCGGTCAGTCCCTGATCGTCTGGGCAATCGCCGAGGGCCGCGCCTGCGCCGCCGCGGTGGACAAATTCCTGATGGGCAGCACCATTCTCCCGGCGCCAGTTGCGCCGACCGACCGGGCGATCGCCGTCCTGTAACCCGGTCCGGACCCTGCCGGGTCCGGACCGGGCACCGGCCGTTCATCACCGCAACAACTTAAAACAACCAAGAGACAACTAGGGTAGGTATATGAGACGCGCTAAAATTGTGGCCACCTTCGGACCGGCGATCGCGAGCTTCGAGAACACGCTTGCCGTGCTGGAAGCCGGGGTCGACGTGGCCCGCATGAACATGAGCCACGGAGATTACTCCGTGCACGACAACACCTACGAGAACGTCCGCAAGGCCGCCGGCCAGCTCGGCAAGGCCGTCGCCATCATGGCCGACCTGCAGGGCCCGAAGATCCGCCTCGGCCGCTTCGTTGACGGACCGCACCTGCTGGCCGTCGGTGACACCTTCACGATCACCACCGAGGACGTCCCGGGCACCAAGGACATCTGCTCCACGACGCTGAAGAGCCTCACCGAGGACGTAAACCCCGGCGACTCGCTGCTGATCGACGACGGCAAGGTGGCGCTGCGCGCCATCGAGGTGGACGACGTCAAAGTCGTCGCCCAGGTGGTTGTCGGCGGCTACGTGTCCAACAACAAGGGCATCAACCTGCCCGGCGTGGCCGTCAACGTGCCCGCGCTGAGCGAAAAGGACGAGGACGACCTCCGCTGGGCCATGCGCCGCGGCGTGGACATGGTGGCCCTCTCCTTCGTCCGCGACGCCTCGGACATCAAGCGCGTCCACGAAATCATGGACGAAGAAGGCCGCCGCGTGCCGGTGATCGCCAAGATCGAAAAGCCGCAGGCCGTGGACCAGCTCCCGGAGATCATCGACGCCTTCGACGCCATCATGGTGGCCCGTGGCGACCTCGGTGTGGAGCTGCCGCTCGAGGAAGTGCCGATCGTGCAGAAGCGCGCCGTCGAACTGGCCCGCCGATGGGCCAAGCCCGTCATCGTGGCCACCCAGGTGCTCGAATCCATGATCGACAACCCGCGCCCGACCCGCGCCGAGGCCTCCGACTGCGCCAACGCCGTGCTCGACGGCGCGGATGCCGTCATGCTCTCGGGCGAGACCAGCGTGGGCAAGTTCCCGATCGAGACCGTCAAGACCATGGCCCGGATCATCGAATCCACCGAGGTCCACGGCCTGGAACGCGTCCCCCCGCTGGGCACCAAGCCCAAGACCCGCGGCGGCGCCATCACCCGTGCCGCCGTCGAGATCGCCGACCAGCTGGAAGCAAAGTACATCTGTACTTTCACCCAGTCCGGCGACTCCGCACGACGCCTGTCGCGGCTGCGGCCGATCCGCCCGGTCTTTGCCTTCACCCCGGTGGAGCACGTCTGGAACCAGCTCGCGCTGACCTGGGGCATCCAGCCGGTACTGGTCCCGATGGTGGGCCACACCGACGAGATGACCGCCCAGGTGGACCGCAACCTGCTCGAGATGGATCTCGTCGAGGACGGCGACATGGTGGTCATTGCAGCCGGTTCGCCTCCCGGAAAGGCCGGTTCCACGAACATGCTGAAGGTCCACAAGGTAGGCGACCTGGCCGACGCCGGCAGCCACGGCGAGAACGCCGTCACCAAGGACAAGCTCGGCCCCTGGCCGGAAAAGAAGAAGAAGAACACCAAGATCTAGTTCTTCTCCAGATACACCAAAGGGAGGGCTCCGCCGCTGGCATTCAGCGGCGGGGCCCTCCCTTTTGTCTGTCTGTTTGTTAGCGGCTAGTTGACCTGGTTGATGATGGTTTCGGCGACCTCGCGCATGCTGAGGCGGCGGTCCATGGATGTCTTCTGGATCCAGCGGAACGCTTCCGGCTCCGTCAGGCCCATCTTGGTGGTCAGGAGGCTCTTGGCGCGCTCCACGAGCTTGCGGGTGGCGAACTGCTCCTGCAGGTCGCTCACCTCGCTTTCGAGGGCCTTGATTTCCTCGTGCCGGGACAGTGCGATCTCCAGGGCCGGGATCAGGTCGGCCGGGGTGAAGGGCTTCACCACGTAGGCCATGGCGCCGGCGTCGCGGGCCCGCTCCACGAGTTCCTTCTGGCTGAACGCGGTGAGCAGCACGACCGGCGCGATCCGGGCCTTGACGATCTTCTCGGCCGCGGAGATGCCGTCCATGACGGGCATCTTGACGTCCATCAGGACGAGGTCGGGCTTGAGCTCTTCCGCGAGCTGTACGGCCTTCTCGCCGTTGTCCGCCTCGCCGACGACGTCGTAGCCCTCGCCACGCAGGATCTCGATGATGTCCAGCCGGATGAGGGTCTCATCCTCGGCGACGACGACGCGGCGCGCCGGCTGGGAGGTGGGGGTTGACTCCGTCTGTTCTGACACGGGTACTCCTTGGAAAGGTACGGCGGGAACTGGACCATCTGAGGCACGTCCGCGGGTGTACTGGGGGCCGGTAGGGATCGATGCGGCGTCACTGGCGCGATTCTGGAATTCAGCCTATCTGCATGTAGAGTAATTTCGCGCACCGGAAGCGATCGCGTTGCTCACAGCACCATCGAGCAAGCGAATATGACAGCCGGTGTACTCCGCGCCCGAGTGGCGGAATTGGCAGACGCGCCGCACTCAAAATGCGGTATCGAAAGGTGTGTGGGTTCGAGTCCCACCTCGGGCACGTGTTTTCCCTGTTCAGTGGCCTGCGGGTCACTGAACGTGCACAAACTGTTCACTGATGGACCCCCTCGGGGGCTTTTTTTGTTGGTGGCTGTGCCTTCTCCTGGGTTTGGGCAGCGGTGTGGCTGGTTATCTGTTCATGGCGGGGAGGGTCTTGAACTGCATGACCTGATGCTGGCTGGGCGAGCGGAGTCGCCTCGGCTCGTTTGCACTAATTCCGGTCACGACTGTTCATGGCAAGATTTCCGGATCTGTCTTTGTCGTACCGGGTTGTGTTGAGAGCGGGCAGATGCGGCTCGAACGGTTTCTTGCCTGTTCTGTCGAATATTTCTGGCCCTGCACGGGAAGCTGAAACTGGCTCCACGCTGTGACGATGGTGAGCGACGAAAACCGAGCCACGGCGTCCGGACCGCACACCCATCTTCAGCCGTGGATAGTCCGAATTGATCCAGCTGTGGGAGCTTAAGAGCGCGCAGACGATCAGAGTCTTTGGGTGTTTTCGTGGCGCCCCGTTGGCGGAGCCTCTCACACAGCCGATGCTTGACTTGGGTCGGGTCACAAACCCTGTTGGTCTGTGGGTGGGTGTTCGGCCACGCAGAAGAGGTTCCCCTCCCGGTCAGCAAGAGTGGTCCACTGCACGTGTGGGAATTCGTCAAGGACGTCCCACTGGTAAGTGGCACCGAGGTCGAGGAGGCGTCTGACCTCGGCCTGTCGTGACCCCCAGGGCACGGTCAGATCTAGGTGGAACGTTTGGTGCTCGGGGCGAGGACCGGTCATGGGTTGGAAGAACATTGCGAACCCTCCGGGACCCGCAGATGGCAGGTAGACGCTGTCGCCGCCCGGTGAGGGCAAGGCGCCGGTCACGGACGCCCAAAAATCGGCAAGCGTGGCTGGATTCTGAGCCTCCAGGTTGATCGCACCAAGGGTGATCTGATGTGTCGTCATGGTTGCAACGCTAACAGGATCCTCGGACAGCCTCTCGTTAGTGCACGGCGGCGTCGATGCCTCCCGAGACTGGGGCGTCATCCCCAGCCGTCGCAGGTTCCACCTTTCGGAAGCCAACTCAAACATAATGGCTCCGCCCCGGCGCTCAGCCGCAGCTCAGGCGGTGCTATCGAGGATCAGGCGCGCCGCTTCCGTTGGTTGGTCCCAGTGCGGGAAGTGACCGCAGTTTTCGAACCAGTGGAGCGTTGCATCCGGGAACAGCTCCATGGCCCGCGCCGCCTCACTGGGAGCGGTGACCTTGTCCTTCCGCCCCCATCCAATGACCACTTTTCCCTTGAGTGAACCGGCCGGTGCGCCTTCCTGGCGGGGTCCGTGAATCAGCGCGTTGAGGGCAGGGTCCAGACTGGTCGATGTCTTGAACCCGCGAAGTTCATGCAGGACCAGATCCTGCGGCAGCTTCCATGGGTGGGCGGAGAACTGAGCCAACAGGGCCGTGCGGCCAACGGGGTTGCCCGTGAGGAAGGGGAGCGCCGGTTGGATACGGCGCACCAGTGCGACGGATGCCTTGATGCTTGCTCCAAAGATCGCTGCCTGGCGGTCATTCCAGAATCCACCAGGGTCCAGTGCGATCGTGGTGCCAGCGTGCCCTCGCCGTGCCATTTCCAACACCATCCGGGCGCCCATGGAGCTGCCTACCAGATCAAGGTCACCCAGTTCCCCGTCGCGGATAAAGGCTTCGACGGCATCGGTCAGCGTGGCAATGGTGGTTTCTCCGGTTAGCGGCGCGGATTCGCCGCAACCGGGGAGGTCGACGGCGATGACATCGCGTTCAGCGGCCAGCGCCGGGATTATCGGGTTCCAGTTACCAATACTGGAACCGAGCCCATGGATCAGGAGGAGTGGCTTACCGGAGCCTTGCCGGGTTGAGTGCAGCATGACTTCACTGTAAGGGGCGGTGCAACATATCTGGTCAGAGGTCATCTGGCGAAAGGCTCGACGGCACAGCGATACGCGGTTGGGCAGCGCATCCAACACGCCTCAGGTCGAACACATCTCAGGCAGGGGCGAAGAGTTCATGCGCCACGTTGTCGGGGCCCTGAATTCCAGGATCTTACCGGCGCCGATGCCCTTGGACCACCGTGGTGGAGAGCGCCGGATACGACGGCGACAGTGAGAACGTCCGGGTGTCCTCGGGCCAAACCCGCGTAGGTCGTTTTCTGTCCAGTCCGTGCCGGAGCGGGCGGTGATGTCGAAAAGGAGGAACCCGCCGCCGTGATCTTCATTGATTTCCAGCATGAGGGCCGCGCCGTAGTGCTGTGCTTGTTCGAGCCCGGTCCGGTTCCGGTGGCCTACTCTTCAAATCGGAGCGAAATCGCGTTCAAGCCACAACTGCCCCGCGCGGACTGCCGCTTTAGCAGCCTGGTTGCGCTGAAGTGGGCAAAAGAGGGGGTGTGCACAATGTGCACACCCTGGGCTTCGGATCGGGTCGTACTGCTGCCGGAGTGGGCCGGGTTGGCGATGTTTGCGGGGGAGTGCCGGGAATTCAAGGCCTGGAACCCGTTTCGAGTCCCACCTCGGGCACAGTGTTTTCGCTGTTCAGGGGCTTGTGGGCCGCTGAGTGTGTACAAACTGTTTCACTGTTAGGTCCCTTCGGGGGCCTATTTTTGTTGGGGGCGGCTGCTGTGGCCGAGTGGCTCCTTCTCGTGGTTTCGGGCGGCGGTGGCTCTGCCTACTCCTTCATGGCCGGGCTCGCTGCCAACGGCATGACTGGACGCTGGCCGGCTGCCCTTGACGGGGATCGTCCGGCCGGTGGGCTCCGGGTCGGTCAACGTGGCGGTGCCGGCGGTGCGGGATCATCAACGTCGGTGCACCCGTTGTGTAACGGGTTGGTGTCGGTTCGGTGGGGACCCATCCGGGAGGGCGGGTGTTGCCGAAGTACTCCTGACAGACCAAGCCGGACCCGCAGGAAAGTGTCAGCCCCTACCAGGGCGGCGGGGACGGGACACCCATTGAGCTATTTCCAAGGAGCACTCCCATGCGTACATCCATCAAGACTTTCCTCGGCGTTGCCGCTGCCGGTTCGCTCATGTTTTCCCTGGCTGCCTGCAGCCCGGCGAACAACGCTTCCTCCGCTCCGGCCACCTCGGCGTCTTCCTCGGCTGCGG
>NZ_JBFTIP010000002.1:0-713793 GCF_056394945.1 Arthrobacter sp. 10N410 | reverse complement strand
CCGCAGCCGAGGAAGACGCCGAGGTGGCCGGAGCGGAGGAAGCGTTGTTCGCCGGGCTGCAGGCAGCCAGGGAAAACATGAGCGAACCGGCAGCGGCAACGCCGAGGAAAGTCTTGATGGATGTACGCATGGGAGTGCTCCTTGGAAATGGCTCAATGGGTGTCCCGTCCCCGCCGCCCTGGTACGGGCTGACACTTTCCTGCGGGTCCGGCTTGGTCTGTCAGGAGTACTTCGGCAACACCCGCCCTCCCGGATGGGTCCCCACCGAACCGACACCAATCCGTTACCAACGCAATGGGGTGTCCTCCGGCTCAGTTATGCGGGTTCCAGCTGGGGCCTGAGGTTCTGCAAACCAACCTTGATGCGGGACTTGATCGTGGGAAGCGGTACGGAGAGCCTTTGAGGAATTTCCGTTCACTCATGCGGTTAAGCGGGTATAAACCGCGGTTCACTTCCTACGCCGTGAGGCTGTTCGGGCCTCAAGCAGAAACGCGACTTTGGTCGTGATGCAACGGGTACCTCGCTGCTGTTTGTTGCCCTCGTCCTGGGGCAGGCGCTCGGCGCGACGGCCGCAGGTGCCGTCGCCGCTGTCTGGGGGCTCGCGGCCACTTTTGTATTGGCAGCCGAAGTCACCGGAGCGGCAGTGGCCGCCCCGTATTGGCCTAGAACCGTAAATGAGACACCCCAACCCGAACGACGATCGAAACTATGGGACGCCCTTTAACGTCGTGCGAGTAGAGACACGACCCATACCCTGCTCTAAAGGAGCTTTCGCTCATTGAAGACGAACCAGCGTTAGGAAAGACGGTAGATCCCCCAGCGGTGACTCCCGACTAACTCCTCATCTGTCCATGCTGGGGTCAATTCGGGTTATCCACGGCTGAATTGGTGAGCCGTCCGGGTAGCTCCCTGGCCGCCGTAGCGGTGGATACCCTTCGAGAATTGTCCCCGGTTGTGGGCAGCCGAGCCCTGTTTCCGGTGCCACCGGAACCCGCCTCTGCCTGAAGTGCAGCAACGGTTTGGAGGCAGCAAAGCGCGCGGCTGCGCTATCCCAGTTTTTGAGGAATTAGTCCACGGGGACCGGGACCTGCACATGAAGCCCGATGCCCTGTCAACCGAAACTTATCAGTCACAGATGTTGGGACTTGAAGAAAGCTTCGGGAGCGGGCGCATGATCATTCCTGCTGCCAGGCAGCGGCAGAGGTGCGGTCTTCCGGAGCGCACCTCTGCCTCTTGGCTGCGTGTCTTAGTGTTTCTTGAAGGCATCCTTGATTTTTTCGCCGGCCTGCTTCAGGTCCGCTTTGAATTGCTCGCCCTTGCCCTCGGCCTTCAGCCGGTCGTTGCCGGTGGCATCGCCGGCGGCTGCTTTGCCCTTGCCGTGGAGTTTCTCGGCGGCGTTGTGGATCTTGTCACCCAAACCCATGGTAGTTCTCCTTATTTGGCCGCCCCCGCGACGTGAATGCCGTGGAGGCCGACAGTTAATTGTAGGGACGGAACCGTCAAGAGTGGGTGCGATGGACGACCGGAATAACCGGTGATTTGGGCCGGAATTGGCGGTCGGTGCCAACAGGTGGGTCCGCCGCATGGATCTTGGCCCCGTTTCTTCGCTGCGGGCAGACGGTTGTAATTTTAATGTTCCGTCATGCGACGTGTCGCTGTACTGAAACGGCACGGCTCCACGGTCCCGCGCGTTGCGCTGGTTTCATGAAATCATCGCCGACTACTTGAACTGAATCCGTGCAGCTTGCCGTTGCTGGACAGTCCCACTCCTGGACTCAGAGCGCCCGTGGGCGGCCGATCTAAGCCGCAGGTCTGCTGGATCCATGACATACCCACCAGCGCCCGGATGGATTCTCCGTCAGCTTAGGCAGACAACTCATAGGTCTCGACGCCTCCGACAGAGTTGCAGAGTCTGGAAGTAGCGACGTTGTCTGGAAGTAGTGAACTTTCGAACGCCTTGCACGCCACAGGCGCGCCGATGCAGTGGCAGCATGCCCCAGCCACGGCCCTGGACAACGAGTGGGTACCGGGTCGCTTACGCGGCCATGACTGGATTGGAGGAAGGGCGGACAATTACCGACAGAACCTCGTGTTCTGTGCACGCGAGGCCTGGAATTGGGACATGGCCGGCAAACGGGAGCGGGGAAGATCGGATAAATCGACATCCTTTGTCCGCTGGCGGAGCCCGAGAGGCGAAGCCCGCGTATTCGGTGACTTCCCGGAAGTGAGACTGGGCCATGAGTTGGGCAAAGAATTCCGAGGCACTTGAGCGCCTCCCACCATTCTGGACTCCCGATAAAGGACCATTAAGGCAATGGACAGTTCTTTTATGAAAGTTCGGCAGTGCCGCGTTTGATGAGCGCCCGGGCGTAGATTAGGTCCGTGGCAAAGAACGTCGCTTTCGGAGAGTACCTGCAGGCCCGCCGTAAGCTCATCCGGCCGGAAGACGTCGGACTGCGCAGCTACGGGCGGCGCCGGGTTGCGGGTCTTCGCCGTGAAGAGGTTGCAGGCCTGGCAGGCATCAGTGTCGATTACTACGTGCGCCTGGAGCAGGGCAAAGACCACCACCCGTCCCCGCAAATACTGGACGCTCTCGCACGCGCCCTGCGTCTGGACCCGCCCGCAACCGTCCATCTGCACCGGCTCGCGCAACCGGTCCCGCAGGCCGTGGCCAGTCCCGCGTCGGCCGGGGTGGCGGAAGGCTTGTCGTATTTGCTGGTCACGTTGACCCACGTTCCGGCCTTTGTTCAGGACCGCTTCATGAACGTCCTCGCCGCCAATCCGCTGGCCGTTGCCCTCTCCCCGAGGAACCAACCGGGCACGAACGTGTTGCGGGCAGCCTTCCTGGACCCCGCCGAACGGGAGCTCTACGAGGACTGGGAACACGTCATGGAGGACGCGACCGCGGGACTCCGCGCAGCTGTGGGGGAGTGCATCAACGACCCGCAACTCGAGGCGCTGGTCACCGAGCTATCGGAGCGCAGCACGTACTTCCTCCAGCTTTGGGGGCGCCACGATGTCCGCCCCAAGGTGGCGGGCAAGCGTCTGCTGCATCACCCGGTGGTGGGCGAACTCGAGCTCTTCCACGAAAAACTGGCCGTACCCGGAACGGACGGTCACCTCCTCGTCATTCACCACGCCGAGCCCGGCAGTGCCTCCGAACGGGCACTGGAGCGCCTGGCCCGGACACTCCCGGGCATGGCCTGACCCCTCCACGCTCGTCGGCCCTGAATTACCCCCGAGGGTGGCCCCGGCATTCATATGAATCGCAGGGTTCTGGCTGCCCGATTCCGGCGGGAGCACACTGAATTCTAGAGCTGCCCAGACCCCCGCGCTTATTCAGGCTTACAGCCGAAGGACGCCGGGCGGCTCTTCTGAAAAGACACTTCCCGACCCGCCGAAAGAGGACCAACCCCATGGCAAGAATCACCACTGGTTTCGGATTCAGCTCCACCACCTCGGATGTCACCGAGGGCATCGACTTCACCGGAAAGCGCGTCATCGTCACTGGCGGCGCCTCCGGCATCGGAATCGAAACAGCCCGCGCGTTCGCCAACATCGGTGCCGAGGTAACCCTGGCGGTGCGCAACGTCGAGGCCGCGACGCCGGTAGCCCAGGAATTGCGCGAGTCAACAGGCAACAACAACATCTTCCTCGGCCGGATGGACCTGGCTGACCTGTCCACCATCACCGCATTCGCCGACGAGTGGACCGGCCCGCTGCACGTGCTGGTCAACAACGCCGGAATCATGGCCCTGCCCGAACTCGAGCGCACACCGGAGGGCTGGGAAATGCAGTTCGCCACGAACTATCTGGGCCACTTCGCCCTCGCCCAGGCACTGCATGGCGCCCTCGCCGAGGCGGGGAACGCCCGTATCGTGTCCCTGAGCTCCAGTGGACACTTGTTCTCCCCGGTCATGTTCGATGACCCGCATTTCAACTTCGTCTCCTATGACGCATTTGTCGCTTACGGGCAGTCCAAGACCGCCTCAGCCCTGTTCGCCGTGGGCGTGACCGCGCGCTGGGCCGAGGACGGAATCACCTGCAACGCCGTCATGCCCGGGGCTATCGCCACCAAGCTCCAGCGCCATACCGGAGGGTTGCGGACTCCCGTCGAACGTCAGAAAACTCCCCAGCAGGGTGCGGCGACCACACTGTATGTGGCGACTTCTGCGGAGCTTGAGGGCATCGGCGGACGCTACTTTGAGGACGTCAATGAGGCCCGCAACGTGGACCACCGAGGCCCCGATTACACCGGAGTGGCACCCTACGCACTCGATCCGGCCAACGCAGAACGCCTCTGGGATCTCTCGACCGAACTACTGGCCCGGAAGACTGCGTGAAAGCCATCAACTCCTCCACAGAGAAAGACAATGACATGACCGGCAGCGCCGCCTCACCCGACGCAACACCGACCACACCAGCGATCACCTCGGGCACTGCCTCCGAACTGAGCGTCGGCTGGGTCGGCCTCGAAGACCAAGGAGCCCCCATGGCACGGGCCATCGCCGAGGCTGGCTTCGAACTGAACGTCTGGGTCCGTCGCGAGGCATCCTTGACCGCTCTCGACGGCCTCCCCTTCGTCCGGCACGAAACCCTCGCCGCGCTCGGCATGGCCACTGACGTGGTCGGATTGTGCCTTCGCGAGGACTCCGACATCGAGGAGGTCCTCACGTCGGGCGGCCTGCTCGGAAGCATGCGGCCGGGCACCATTCTCATCAACCACGGCACCGGACTTCCCGGGTATGCCGCCGCCATGGCCGAGCGGGCCGCCGACACAGGGGTCCTCGTCCTGGATGCACCGGTCAGTGGTGGCCGGCCTGGAGCCGAAGCACGTCAGCTGACGACTATCGTCGGCGGCCCCAGCCAGGCTCTGACCACGGCCCGTCCCGTCCTTGAAGCGTTCTCCGGGAAGGTCTCCCATATGGGCGCCGCCGGGTCGGGGCAGACAGGAAAACTCATTAACAACGCCCTGCTGATGATGAACCAGAAAAACGTCCAGGACATCCTCGCTCTGGCGAACAATCTGGACCTCGACCTCGGCGCGCTAACGGACCTACTGCTCTCCGGAACCGGTCGCAGCTTCGCCCTCGAGGCGCTCACCGGTGCCGTTACCACCACCAACGCCGACCATCTCAAGGACCTGCAGATCATCGACATGGACATCTTCGCCGCGGCCATGACAAGCCTCGGTCAGGACGTCACCGCCATCGACGACTACGCACGGGCCGGCGCCAGAGGCCTGCCGTTTGCCGCACACTTGATCGCCAGGGCGGCGGCCAGCGGATCTGCGGCAGTCCGTGCCGCCGAGGTTGTCCGCTAGCCCCTGTCGCTGTCGGCAGCAGTCCTTTCCTGTGGCGGCGGGACGTCTGTAAGCTCCCCGGTGGGGGCCGCTCCTGGAAGCTGCTGTTCCGGTGCGTCCCGGTGCGTCCTGGACGAAGACGGTGGAACGGCCAGCCTTCGGGGACTTCGTGACAAACTCGGCGTAGAAGCCGCCGTGTGCATCGCCCGGTACAAGGGCCAAGGGAATCCAAATGGTATCTCCCACCAGGCCTGCGACCCCCGGCGGCGCGGTCGGCTGAGCCGCCCAGCCGGAATACACCCTGCCGACCAGAGTGATGGGCGCCCGCCGGCTCCGGACCATACCCCGGGCGGCGGGCGCCTATGTCATGACACGTGCTCGGGCACGGAGCTTGCCTCTAGCAGGCGGCGGTAGTCCCGGGCGAGGTCCTGCAGCTGCTCTTCCGTCAGGTCACGCACCCCGTGCAGGACAAAGGGACTGAGCCATTGCATTCCGAGCCGACGGGCCGTGGCTTGCAGAGGGATGAGGATGTCGGTGAAGTCCCATCCGTGGAAGCCATCGGGGGAGTAGGCGTCCCTGGTCCCTCCTGTGCTGGTGGCGACGCGCAGTGTCTTACCGGCAAGGGCCCCCGGCGCCCCGGTGCCGTAGGCCCAGCCGCGGACCAGCACCTCATCCAGCCAGTTTTTGATGAAGGCGGGCGGGGCGTACCAGTGTGTCGGGTATTGCAGAACGATGTTGTCCGCCGCTTCCACCTCAGCCCTTTCAGCACCGAGGTTGATCCGGCCGTCCGGGTACAGGCGGCGCAGGTCACGTACCGCAAGACCGGGCGCATCCTCCAATGCGGCGGCCAGAGCGTGATTCACGCGGGACCGGCTGAGATCGGGGTGATCCAGAAGGACCAGCGTCCTAGGGATTGCGGGTGTCATTGTCGTTTTCCTTTCGGGTTGGAGGAGGGACGGGACAGGAGTTGTGTGTCTGGGCGGAGGATGTAACGGCCTGGATCATTGAGCCAGACCTAGGTCGGGCGCACCGGCAGGAGGTGCAACCTGGTTGTTCCACTGCCAGTGCGCCGTTGCTGCCCCGTGCTCGTTGAGAGTGACCACCCAGAGGTTGTCAAAGGTTCCAAGGGCCGGATAGGTTCCCGTACCCTGGGCAGCGAAGGTGTCTCCCGTAAGGTGCAGGAGCTTCCAGTCGAAGGTCCAGCAATCTGTTCCCTTCCATCCCGCCCTCAGTTTCCAGCCCGCGATGATTTCATCCAGACCATGCCAATCAGTCTCGTACGGCCGTTCGTGGAATTCGGCGTCCGGGGCATAAACTCCGGCTGTAGCGTCGACGCGGTTTGTCCTCCACGCTTGTACGTATCGATTCATCCATCGGGTGGCTTCGTGCTCACTCAGGAATTTGTCCATCTTCTGCTCTGCTTTCAAGGGTTCAAGGGTTCAAGGGTTCAAGGGTGTGAGGCTGTGATGAGCCGTAGAAGGTTCAGTTGGCAGGGAGGCCTGCGCCGAGGCCAGCCCGGGCGGTTACTTGGCCAGGAAGCGGAGCAGGATTTCGTTGATACTGGTGGCGTGCGTCCAGAGCATGCCGTGCGGTGCATCTACGAGTTCCACGTATTCGGCGGCCGGCAGGCGTTTGGTGAACTCACGGCCCGTCGAGTCGATCGGCAGGATGCGGTCCTGCGTTCCGTGCACGATTAGGGTCGGGACGGTGATCTTCTCGACGTCTGAGCGGAAGTCCGTCAGCCACGAGTCGACGACGGCGAAGGACGCGTACCAGGACGAGCCGGCGGCGACGTTCCAGGCGTTGCGCAGCGCTTCCTCGCTGAGCCGGTTTCCAAGGAATTTGTCGGTATTGAAGAAGTTGTCGTAGAAGTCGGCGAACCATGCGTAGCGATCGTCACTGGCGGCGTTGCGGATGCCGTCGAACACCGACGACGGAACGCCGCCAGGGTTGTCTTCGGTCTGCAGAAGGAACGGTTCGAGAGAGGCAAGGAACGCTGCCTTGGCCACGCGGGCCTGACCGTAGGTGCCGATATACCGTCCGACTTCGCCTGTGCCCATCGAGAAACCGACCAGGACGGCCTCCTGAAGGTCCAAGGTTTCGAGGACGGCCTTCAGGTCGGCTGCGAAGGTGTCGTAATCGTAGCCTGTAGTCGGTTTGCTGGATTTGCCGAACCCCCGGCGGTCGTATGTGATGACGCGGTAGCCGCCATTCAAGAGGGCCGCGGTTTGCTTTTCCCAGGAGCCACCATCCAACGGGTAGCCGTGGATAAGGACAACTGGCTGGCCCGTCCCGTGGTCCTCGTAGTAGAGCTCGATGTCCGTGCTGTTCTCGGTGCCGACTTTGATGTAGCCCATGTTTCTGATCCTTGTCTCGAGGCTGAGAACTAACGTTCTCGCAGCGTCATCGCCGCTCCGGTCGGAGTGAGGTGATTGCCTTCCTGTATTTGTTGTTCGTACGGGAGTTTCCTGCGCACAGTCCGGGTTCGGAAGGATTGGGTCAATTCCGCTGTCCCCTTCAATGGGCCCGGAGTCGCGCTGTGCACCGAACGGGGATTGGGGCGTCATGGATGACGTACCAAATTGGGGTTACTTTTCTTGAACCGGTGCTTTCTCTGCCAGTTCCGGCCGGGTAACCGGGTGGCCGTCAATAGACTCATAAACGCTCTTGGAACGGGCGAGTCCATCCATCAGGCTGGCCGGTCCCCTGAAGGGCAGACCGCCGATGTGCCAGCCGTCGGTGTGCAGTTCCTCTATGAGGACCCAGACCACCTCGCGGAAAGCTTCGGATCCTTCAAACTTGACCATGACGTCAGTTAGCGCAGCCGCCATCCGGTGCTTTTCGTCTTCCGTGAAGACGCCGTCGACGAGCTTGACGTTTACGAAGGGCATGACCGTCTCCTCTTTTATGGATGCTCCGGATTTCACCGGATGCATCCAGCATTGCCGAGGGAGCGCGTCGGCGGACCCGCGAATCCTGTCAACCAGCCCCCAGATGGCGTCAGCCTGCGACTGAGCAGGCGGTGAGGCTGGGAAGTATCAGGGCTGTGACAGGAGACTTTCCAGATACAGCGATGGACTCATTCCGATCTTCTGCGTGAAGACGCGCCTCATCGTTTCGGCACTTCCGAATCCGCTGGCGGCCGCAGCCGCCGAGACAGTGGCTCCTCTCTGGAGCATTGCCTGAGCGGCCTCGATACGTACCATTTCAACGTACCGACTAGGAGTGGTGTTGGTTGCCTCCTGAAATCGCCGGGTGAGGCTACTGGCGCTGAGATTCGTCATGGCGGCCATGGCATCAATCGAGTAGTTTGCGGCGGCATCGGCCGTGATGCTGTCCAGGAGTTTGCGGAGGGCGTGGTCGCGGGGTGCGCTCACGCGGACCGCGACCGGGCGCTGGGACTGGCCTCCCGGCCGTTGATTAGAAATAACCATTTGACGGACGACGGCGCGGGCAACGTCGGGGCCGTAGTCGTCTTCAACTTTGAATAGGGCCAGGTCGACCCCGGAACTGACACCCGCGGAAGTGATGATCGAACCGTCTTGCACAAACAACGCATCAGGGACGACATGTACCAGCGGATATGACCTGCTGAACCTTTCGATCTGGGTCCAGTGGGTGGTTGCGTTGCGGTAGTTCAGCAAGCCCCTCTGCGCCAGCAGAAAAGCACCGGTACAGACGGATGCGATCCTGTTGGCATCAGCCGTTAGATCGGAAACAGCGTTCACCAGCACCTGCTCGAAAGGTTTCGTCACCATCCCGTAAGCACCCGGAACGATGACTGTATCCAAAGGGCCTGTTTGTCCGGCTGCGGCCTCGGCGGTTAGATAGTGCCCGTTGGAAGCGCGCTTGGCGTTGCCGTCGGCGGAAACCAAAACGGTCTCGTAACGGGCCCCGAAGGCATTTGCGTGGTGGAACACATCCGCTGGCCCGGCAATGTCCACCATCGTGACGTTGTCGTGGATCAAGAATCCAATGGCCTGGCTTGGATTACTCACTTTTCACCGCAGTTTCTGAAATGTAGGGCTGCGCCGCGCAAAAGGGGGCGCCCACGGGCGCTTGTCTGGATGGCTTCCAATAATCATCAAACCTGACCCCTAAGTACGCAACAGACGAGTTCCGCCGTGGTCGCCCCGACGCTGAAGCCGATAACTCCCCTCAGTGCCCATGACGAGCCATCCCGCGCGCAGCGGCACGTGCACCGGAAGCATCTTGATGAACTGTGCGCGGAACCTGCATGATGAAGTTCACCCCTGCCGCCGCCTGGTCCGGAAAGTGGCTATGCTCGCCGGCGTGGAGCGGCGGGACGTTTCGCTGGAGGCGGCCCGTTGCAGGAATGACCGGCTGGTCCGATCAGCGGTCAGAAAGCGGGGTTGATGCCTTGGAGGCGAGGAGCTCTCCGGTGAGCTTGCAGCAGCGTCCCGGGCCTGGAAGCTGCCGGCGCCCTACTTGGGTTGCGCAATGCCTGCTGGGCAACCGCATCCCCAAGCACTGCTCGATCACGAGGCGGGATACCTGGCCCGAGCCGCGGATCGCTGGGTCCTCCGCAGAAGGCAGCATTGTGTCGTCACCGAAGTCGGTCCGAACACCAAGACTGAGGTAACGGACCCCGTCGTTCTGCGATCTGAGGCGAAGTGTGCAGCGCAATGACTTCCCACACCGAGTCGACTCGAGAAGCGTCCCATCCTTGGGCGCTGAAGAACGTCGCAGCCGCGTCCCCTGTGCGCCTGCTGACAGGACTTTGAGCCCTAGCCTCGGCGTATCGACTAGGCGACCCTCTCATAGGAGCGCCGTGTCTTTCAGAAGGAGTGGCATGGCGGCCGTCCAGTGACCTAGGTCCAATAGCCTCCGAATGTGCCTTGTGCAGTTATTTCCATCCCCACAGTTCACCTGTCACAGGCGGAATTCCAGACCGATGTGGAGCGTCAGATGGCAACTCCGATCCAATCCACAGTCACCCACCGTCGCGTTCTGCCGGTCGCCTGGCTGACCCGAACGGCCGTGGTGCTCTTCATTACAGCCCTGACCGTGGCTTTGCTACCGTCTGGGCCTCCACCAGCGGGGCAGGATATCTGGGCTACTGTCGTCGTCGGCTGTTTTGTTCTCAGTGTCGTCGCAGCGGTCGCAGCCCAGGCGCGAAAGCATCGCGTCATCCGCACGCGGCTTGGCTACTGGGCTCTGGCCTTCCTCATCCTTGCGGCGGCGATCATGGCTGCTGTCTCGGCAGGCATCTCAGTGGGCATGCAGGTGCCTGTAACCCCTGACGTGTTGATCTCCGCCGGCACCATTGCGCTCATCGTTGCGGCCGTGCTGGGCACTCTCGCGGCGTTCGGGGCTGACGGAGCAGCCGTTCGTTTCCTGCCGACAACGCCCGTGGGGTGGTGGGCCGCGGCCTTCCTAGCGGTCGCACTGGTTCTCGGGTTCAGCCCGTGGGCCGTCCTGACACCGGCGGCGATGGCCGGACCAGTCCTGGCCTTGGCGGCAATTGTTAGTTACCGGGAGCGCTCGGTGCTGTCGGCCATCGCATTGGTCGCCGGTCCGGCGCAGCTGGCTTTCTTTGATCTCGCCTTTTTCATCAGTCTCTTTACACCCCACCCCTAGGCGGAAGACGTGTCCCTGGCAATCACACCACGATCGGCCTCCGGGCGCTGGAGCCTGCTTTTCGCAGCCATAACCGTGGTGGCAACCCTCATCGCATGGATCACACTCCTGCCCATGATGGATTACCCATCCGCCACCTGGGTGCGGCACGCCCTTGGCCAGGCATGCATAGGACCCGCAGCCGCGGCAACAGCCCTGGGACTGGTCAGCATCATTCACTACAAGGAACGCTCCGCGCTGACCTGGGCGACCACCTTGGCCGCCCTCGCGGCGGCAGCGGCAGCGGGCGTGATGATGGTTACCGCTGTCGCTGAGTACCAGTAGGCCTCATCGCGTCCACTGGTGCATTCAAGCTAGGCGCCATTGTTACCCCCGGAGTCCGTGTTTGGTGGTTCCGAGATCATGGGAACTGTATCGACCGCTGCGGCACGTGACCTGGCGCCCCTCATCGAGGCGACTGCCGTCAGCTGGCAGCAGCGGTCGCCCCGACTACGATTTCCAGCGCCGGACCTATGCTTAGGTTTAACGCTTATCCGTTCCGCCGGAGGAGAACTCGAATGTCTCGCATCATTTCGACCGGCTTGGCCAAGACCGGTCTCCTGCTCGGCTACAAGGTCGCCCGCGATACAGGCAACAGACAGGCAGGCGGCGCCATTTTGGCAGCCTGCGGCTTGGCCGCCTTCACGGTTTGGAAAAACGACGCTGGCGCGGCCCGGGCTGCCGGCCTCACGGGCGCATATATTACGGCCTTTGGCGCGTCCCACCCCCTGGCGAAGAAGATCGGCGCGTGGCCGGCAGTATTCACCGTCACTGGGGTCATGGCGCTGGCCTCGATGATCTTCGGCGGGCACCGCAAGGAGTCCTAGTACTACAGAGCTGCTAGCTGTTCCCAGCCAGCAGGTTGGTTACATCTGCTGACGGGTGGTCATCCTCCGAGGACGCTGGCTTGTGGTCCTGGAGGCGGCGGCGGGCTTGGCTGCGACGTCGGTGGCCCGTGCCCACTTCCTGGAGGCCGGCCGGGCAGCTGGTCGGTTATGCGGGTTGCTGATTTCTTCTCGATGGGACGTTTGCAGAGGAGGCAGCCGCGGCCATGATGTTCACCGAATTCCAGCAGAAGGAGGGTGTCCACAATGTGCACACCCTGGGTTTCGGACGGGTCGTGCTGGCGCCGGACGGCCGGATTGCGGAGGAATCCGGGGGAGCGGCGGAAATTCAAGGCCCGCAGACGGGGCGCCGGAGTACCGGATGAAACGGGGGAGCCGGCGTCCTGGAAAACCGACGCGGAAGCGCCTCAGCGGGTGTCGTCGCGCTGCGTGAACTCGTGATCCAGTTCGTAGTGGCGGAATTCCGTTTCGCGATCCGATTCACCCGCAACGACGACCTCATGGTCGAGCTGGCGCTGGACCTGGCTGTCCAGTACCTGCAGGTCGTTGTCGGTCATCACTTCCAGATCTTCCGGGAACGCGTCGTCCGGGGTCAGCCGCAGCTTGTCCGTCATCTCTTCGCCAATCTTTGAGCCGTACATTCGTCTATTGTCGGATCAGTGTACTGAGTTATGGCCGCAAGACTCTCCTGTGTATGAAGCGGCACACCGCGACCGCTGCCATCGGTGGGATCGGCGCATGGACTTTGTCGTGCTCTACACGCTGCGCGAGGGCGCTGACCGGTCACGCATCCTCAAAACGTTTCCCCGCCACAAGGCCTACTACAAGGCCTTCCGCGAGGCAGGCGGCGGGCTTGTAGCCCCGGGCCCCTTCCAGACGGCGGATCCCGCAGCGGGTTCGATGGGTATCTTCACGTCCCGCGAGGATGCCGAGCGCTTCATCGCCGAAGACCCGTTCACGGTCGAAGGACTGGTGGACCCGCGCATTCTGGAATGGAACGCCGTCCGCTTCGAGTAAGGCGGTGACCGGCGGCACCTTCCACAGAACCGTCCTAGGCCAGATGTTCAGCGGCCCTCCGCATCATCGTGGCATCCGAGTCGGTCCTCGGACACTCCGTCCGCAGCCTCTCCCTGCTTCGTGTGGTCTCTGCTGTGAGCGCAGTGTTTCCGCAGGTCAGAGGCCTTGCGGGCGTGGGAGGTGGACAAGACTCCAAGAATTTGTGGCGTGCTTCGTAGCATCTCTCCCGTAGCCCGCGTTCTGAAGTTCACAAGATGAACGTCACTGCGTCGTTCTTGCTCTGTTGGCGGATCCGGCCCTCCGCCTTAGCGGGGCCCTCGTTCCGTTCGGCGGCGGCGGTTCACGGCATCTGCAACTGCCACGCCTATGAGCGGGAGCGCGGCGCCTATGGCGGCAACGAAGGCCGGGAGGAGGAAGCTCAGATTTGCCAGCACCGCCAAGGCTCCGATGCCGGCGAGATCAGACGGTTGGCGGTGGCCCAGTACCCGCCGGATAAAAAAGCCACGGGCGGCAAGGAAGAGAGCCGGGCCGCCAAAGAGGAACAGAACGGTGGCAAGATCGGGGCGGGCGGCCGGATCGCTGATGGCGAGCTGATCACCCACCGCCACCAAGATCAAGCCCGCCAGTAGCACGACCAAAGTGTTGCCTGCCAAGATGCCGGGTCGGAACTGATCATCAACAGAAGCAAGCTTTTTCAGAATTTCCTGTTCGAGGCTATAGAAGTAGCACCACCAGATCGCGACGCTTCCGGCCAAACTTACTGTTCCGGTTACAAATATCAAAGGGTCCGCCAGGTTGCCGGCAATCGCCAGACCGGTTGAGAGGATCGTCTCGCCAAGCGCGATCAGGTAGAACAACCCGAACCGCTCAAAGATCCTTTCTCCCGGGAGCGGGACCCGGCTTCCTTCGGTCTTCTGTCCAGGCAACCGGTGAGCCAGCATATGGCCGCCCAGATCGATCGCGGCAGCGACACCCCAGAACATCAGACGGGGCCCCGGACCGAAAAAGACGCCGGCAATCCAAAACGGAGCGCTCATACACCCCCAGATCAGCGTGCGCACGAAATGGTTGTGGGTGGTGCGGTCAAGTCCCACAGTCAGTAACCATGCACCCCGGCCCAGCTGGACCAGTAGATAGCTCGCGGCAAAAAGCCAGCCGAAGGCGCCAAACGCTGAGCCGATTGAGGCGTTCATGAATAGTGTGATCAGCATGACGATCAGTAGCATCCACTGCACCTCAAACCGCGAAGTGTCCAGCAACGTGGCCGCCCAGGTCGTGTACACCCACACCTTATAGACCGCGAGAAGAAGCACAAACGTCTCACCGGCCGCCACCCATGAAGGATGCTCCAGCAAGTGATGGGAAAGCTGCGACAGCGCGAACACAAAGACCAGATCGAAGAATAGCTCAAGCCGCGTAACCCGGCTTCCGGAGGTTGCGGAACGCATCAGCGACGTGGCACGGAACATTAGCATCCTTCACTGAGCCAGGAGCGGACGGACGCCCGTCCTGTTGTCGAAAGACTGACGACGGTCAGTAGAGAAGTCAAGGGGGAAATTGCCGGAGAGGTGTTACGGCGCACCCTCCGTCGGCGTGATGGTATCGGCGTGCGCGGGCGAACCCTTCCGGGGCGACCTCGGTCCAGGCCAACGGCCCGTCACAATGAGCCGGACGGTTGTCACCGAGCCGTCGACCCCAGCTTGGAAAGGTCATCGCGCGGCGGTGGCGAAACCCGTGCGGGCGGCGTCTCTTGCGCGACAGCGTTCGGCCTGCCTGTCCGGGGCCCTCGCCCCTGCACGTTCATACCCAGAGCACGACGGCGTGGCGGAGGAGCCGCCGCTCAGCTCGGGAACGCGGTCCGAGAGCTCCGTGGCAGCTTATTTAGTCAGCGTAATTCCGTTTTCACCTCACGAAACAGCCCATCCTTCGCCCAGCACTGAGCGGCTCCTGCACGAATTGATTGGTCCGGGATCAAAGAATGCACGCTTTGGAACAACACCCCGGTTTTTGCACGGCCACCGATCGTAGGATTTTTTGAAGGCAGGCACGCAGCTTCCGGCGAGGTTGCAGAGCCGCACGAGTGGCTCCGCTCAGGGATGCCGACCGCGGGAGCGAACTGCCTTTGAGTGCTATCAGAACAGGAACGACCTATGACCACCGCCGCCACCGGAATGACTTACTACGTCACAGCAGACGAGCCCCACTTGTTAGCCGAACGCCTCGATGCCGCCGAGGAACTGGCCCGGGCCCGGGCGCTGATGGAAGGTAATCACGGAATTCTCGTGACCCGCCATGGACCGAACTCGTTCACAGTAAACCTGAGCCAGGACGTTCCCTATGGAACCACTCAGGAATGCGACCTCGCCTAGAACGGGACCGTGGCGGCAACATACCCTCCCGCGTCACCGTATACCTGGAGGGATATCGCCGATGCTGAACCCAAATGATCCAATATCCGAAATGAGCAAGAAGGCTCGCATGTCCCCAGCCCCCACGGTCACCGGCCAAACTCGAACATCAGCATGCGGTCGATGGTTGCTGGCCGTTCTGTCACTGTGGGTGCTATCCGCGCTGTCGATACTGCTGCCTCTCCTGGTTGGTCTTCAGCCTTGGAACGGTCGCGGGGTCCCCGCCGAATTTTCCGTCTTCGCCTCGATACTGCTCCTTCCGGTTCTCCTTCATGCGGCCTGGAGCCTTGTCCGGCAACAGCGCCGCGATCAGATCGAGGCGTCGACGACCGCCAGACTGATGGACGCGGTCCTGGGCGCTACCAAGGTTTGGCTCTGGGCGGTAGGAGCAGATGGCCGGTTCACCTTCTCCAGCGTGGCAAGCCGGGAGCTGCTCGGCTACGAGCCCTCCGACCTTGTGGGACGCCCGTGCAGTCTCATCATCGACCTTTCCGACCTCAAGTCCGCACAGGAACCAGACCCAAGTGCCGGCCGACTAGGGCTTTTGCTTTCCGCCCGTCACCGGGATGGGCGGCGACGGAGCATCGAGGTCGTCGGATGGCGTCGGTCGGACGTGGAAGGCTGGGGAGCAGGATTTGAGGGAATCGCGCGGCCGCCGGCAGACTGCGCGGTGCAGCGCCCGGCAAATCAGGCGATCGCGGCGCGCCTCGATCGCCTGATCGCCACTCGGACACTGATCACAGCGTTTCAGCCGATCTGTCATCTGGGAACCGGCGAGATTATCGGCGCCGAAGCGCTCACTCGCTTCGTCAGCTCTCCTGTAAGGTCCCCGGATCAATGGTTTGCCGACGCCGATTCAATCGGGCGGGGCGCCGAACTCGAATTCCTCGCTTTGGAAACAGCCTTGCTCGCCGCTGCGGATCTTCCTGACCACCTCTATATCGCCGTCAATCTCTCCCCATCGGCATGCCTTGACCCGAGGCTAAGTGACATTGTGGGGAAATCAGGTGTGAAGCCCGAGCGTATCGTCGTAGAGCTGACCGAGCACTCAGCCGTCGCTGATTATGCACGCCTCGCGGCAGCATTGGCTCCGCTGAGAAGCGCTGGCTTACGCATTGCCATCGACGACGTCGGCGCCGGGTTCTCGTCGATGCGCCACATACTCAAGCTCGACCCAGAGCTCATCAAACTCGACCGGACAATCGTTGCGGGAATCGACAACGACCCGAAGCAGAGGGCCCTGTGCGCGGCGATGGTCAGTTTCTCGTTCCAAATCGAGGCATGCCTGGTCGCCGAGGGAATCGAAACCCATGCAGAACTGGCGGCCGTTACCGAGATGGGAGTGAACGCCGGGCAGGGCTACCTCTTGGGTCGGCCATCTGTTTTGTCGGCGGACTGGTCCCATTGGAGGCAGCGGAACCGGTCGTCACCGAATGAAGATGCCGAATGAAATGACACTTGAACGGTGACTGCTTCGGAGCCGGTCGGCCTCCGGCCAATGCTTCTGACTGGCGCGGGTTTGCGCGCTTTGCCGGGCCAGGAGCACCCACGCCACGTCTATGCGGAAAGTATTCAGATGACATCAGGTCCCAAAACCGTCCTTTGGACGATGCTCATAGGTGTGGACGCCGCCCGGGACCACATCCGCGGCGCCGCAGTCGAATCAGGTTTTAGGGCTAAGCCCTGCGATGAGGACAGTATCAATATCGAGGTACCGTTTTCCCTCCGCAAGCGACGTCGAGCCGTGCGGTTTACTGCTACCGTACGACCGTCCGCGCGTGGTGCAGACGTGGTCTGGACACCACGTCAGGGGCCGCTGAACCATGAGCATTTGGCCAGTATGGAGGAAACGCTGCCCGAGGGGGTCATGGACTACCACGGGCTTGAGGACGCCGTGTTGCGGGCGGGTCTCTCCCTGGGCGGGCGGGCTGAGTTTCGCGCCGTGGTCCGTGTGCTGGCGCGAGACGAAACCGTCCGGGCTATCGGGAGGGGGAACCTGAATGAGGCTGCCGGATACGTCGTCCTCACGACCAGGCGCCTCCTCGTCATCGAAGCGTCCGGCCTCGGTTGCCGAACACTCCTCGATGCTCCGCACGGGTCCATCGAAGCACTTTCGCTGGGTAAGAGAAGCGCCGGGGAAACCATCCGGGTCGCCCTGCCCTCAGGCCCGATCGTCATTTCGCGGCTCGGCCACGGAGAAGGCCACGGCATCATCAAGACTTACAGGGAAGAAAAGAAGGAGCGAGCCCGCTTCGTCCCCTCCTCGGCGGGGCACAGTTCGGCCCCTTTGTCCCCGAAGTCCATGACCACAGCTGTCACCTCCGACTAAGCGCTGGCTCTGCGACCTGCCGTTTGCGCCGCGGGACGGCCCGGCCCCGGCCCGTGGTTGCGTCCCGGTAGATAAGCCCGGCAGAAAGGGACCACCTACCGGTCAACCGACTACGACGAAGGGCTGGCACGGACGGTATGCCTTCGAGATCCGGTCCAACCGGTTCACAGTCCGGTCAGTTTCTTTAGTTCGGCGGCTCGAGTGCGCAGGAGTTCCGGGTTCTCCTGCAAGTCGCTGAGCGAGACCCCTGTAAGTTCCCTGACGGCCCGCCTCATGGCTTGCAGGCTTGCGAACCCGCTGGCGCCCGCGATGTCCGTCAGAGAGCGTTTCCAGGCGGTTTCTTCGGCGAGGAGCTCGAGGGCTTCCAAGGTCCTCAGGGCCCGGATGTGTCCGCTGACCTGGAGCGTTTCGTTTTCGAAGAGATAGTAAAGGGCCCGGCGTGAAAGAAATGAGTAGGCCACGACCTCGTCAACGGTGAGGGCACGGTTTCTGAAGTTCTTGCGCATGAACTTCTTGATCGTTGCGATGCGGGCCAGTCTTAGATCGCCGGGATCGGCCGTGGTTTCGAGCAAGGAGCTGACCAGAGCCGTCATCATCGACCGCACGACCGGTTGGAGACGCTGCATCTCCTGCGCTATGGCTGTCCGCTGCCAGCCGGACAGGGCTGGAAGAATCAGCCCACGTATCAGGGGGTTTGCCCTGATATCGCCCAGTCCCTGCAGCCGTTTTACTGACCTGTCGTCCACGCCCAGCAGGCCTCGATCGAAATGGACCCGCACCGCGCTTAAGCCAGCCGGCGCATGGAAGTTGCCCGGCAAGGAAAGTTCAAAGAACCTGACCGTACCGGGAGAGACGGCCTCGGAGCGTCCCGAGAAGCTGAACTTGTCGCACGAAGTCCTGAAATACACGAGCCAGTCGCTCGGCCGTGTCTCCCCGTTCCAATAGCAACTAGCGGGTTCATTCGTGACGTCAACAAGGCTGAACCCGGGGCAATCGAGGCTCATGGCGGTTGGATTGAAACCTGGACGCACGAGCCTTTCGGTTTTTTCCAGCCGAACAGGAGCATCAATGGCGCTGCCGTACCAGCTCCGCCAATGTTCGAATTTTTCCTCGGGCTTCAGCCCGGGGGGAACACTGTAGCGTCTGATCTGGCCGTGCGGTGACGCGTCCGGACCGCCGGCAACGACGTTGCCGCGAGATATGTTTTCCATGGGCTTGGAACCTTCCAGCCGAACAGAGATTCAATGTGCCACGTCGCTGCTACAGCAAGAATGCTCGTATTGTACGGGTGGTCGATCGCCGGTAAATTCTACCGCGGTGGCCGCCCAGTTGCGGCGGTACCCAAGTCCTTGCTGATTTGCGTACCCGCACGCGCGTTGCAGCGCTGACCTCCGCAACGTTATTCAAGACCCGAGAGCCGTTTGGTAGGAGACTCCGGATCGCTGGGCCACATCAGCGTGTATCCGGTCCTAGATCCGGCAATGCCGGAAATCCGCCTTGAGGGGCCGCACTATTTGTCTTCGTCGACCGCCTGGCGGCGATGACGTTCGCGTTGGCCGTACGCGGCCCGAAGAATGTCGTCCTTTGACTCGAAGCCTGAGCCCAACGCCCCACCGATGAGCGCCGCCGATGTCGTCATCCAGGCGACTTCCATGAAGTCCCAAAAAGTCACCGGATGCTGCAGGGTCTGAGCCAACAGGGAGTCGTCGATAGTGAAGGCCGCGGCCAGCAGCACGGCGACGAACAGCAGGACGTAGCTGATCACGACGCCGATCATCAACGACCACACTGTAGAAGTGTTGTACAAAGAAGCCTTGTACCGCTCGAGGGCTCCGTCGCGCCGGGGGCTTTCCCAAAGATCGTGTTGGGTGATTATCCAGAACACCATGGAACTGACCGAAAGGGCCATCAACAACGTCAGCCTCGGTGCGCCCAGCAGGTCTGCGAGTTGCCAGATCGTATTTGTGACAAGCGCAAAGGCCCCTGTCGCGATCGCGGCGGCCATGGCGCTTCTCAGTCCGAAGACCAAGCGCCAAGGTCGGTTCGCCCGCAGCATGCCCGCCAGCAACCGTCCGCGGCCGAGCCGGGTTGCCGAGACATAGCGGAACCCAATCGGCCCCTCGTCAGGAACAGCAGTTTCAATATGCCTGGATTGGTGCAGCGAAGGCGGCCCAAATTCTACGGGGGCGTCCTCGGGATCGAAGTGGCGGTGCATCGCCCAGCCCAGATCGGCGACAGCGGTGCGGACCCGGCGGTCGATGTTGAAGGCGCCGAGCGCGGGCAAGGAAACCAGCGAAATCGGCTCTCCAAGCGCAACTTCCGCGACTACGGTCCGGCCCTCGAAACGAATCGGAAGATCGGTGAGGCAGACCATGACATCCCATGCGCTGAGGGCCCGGTACTTCGCCAAAGAGCCCAGCATCGGCGCCAACCCATCGCCGGCCGTAAAGTCCCGGTACTCGATCACCACCGACCACTCGTGGCGCTCATCGGCAAGATTGAGCAGATGGCGCACTTCGCGGCCGTTGCGCTCGGCAAACTCAGCAGTGACCTCCGGTTCGGCGAGCACGCCCAGCGTACGGGCACTGTTGGGGTTAATGTCGTCCGAATGTTCCGGCACGCCCGGCCTCCAATGGTTCAGCGTCCAGAAAAAGGACGTCACTCTCGGCGTGCACGCGTGCAGGGTCAGCCGGGTCTAGGGGGTCGGTAAGGTCGAAACAGGTGATCTGCCGGATGGAATTCAAGCGGTGCCGCAGAGTGCTTCGATTGATCGTCAGGCCTTCGGCCGTTCTGTCATAGTTGTCGCCGTGGTCCGTGTACTGGGCCGGGGTCTGCACCAACGCACATCGCCAACTCGGCCCAGCGCACGGAAGAACCGAGGCCCTGCCATTGAGACGGCGGACTTCCTGATCCTGAGTTAACGCTGCGAGTTCGAGGACGGGGGTCAGCTCCAGATTCACCGCTAGGTAACGGGCATTGAACTCACCAAACGACGTCTCCGACACCGCCTGCGCGGCCTTGTGGAGGATTTCCTCTGCCACACGTCGATCGATCATTGTGATCCTCGTCTCTGTCCACAGCATAGGGGATCCTGCAGGGGATACAACCCTGGCGAACCGAATCCGATGACCCCGGTAATCGGGACTCGGCATAGCGGATTTGTCCCATCACCGATCTAAGGTCAGCAATTTTCGGATCCCGCGGTACGCCGTCGTGAAACTGAAAGCTCGGGGCAGGATGTCCAATGCCGTACCTGGCCCGGATGCCGGTGACGCACACGGGGGTGCCGAAAGACGCAGCCCCGGCTGCCGCGGGCATCGGAATCTACGGTGTCACAGTCCCCGTTTCCACGACCGGGACATTGTCCTTGACGCCCAGTCGGGCCGGGCGGCGGGCCGCCCGGGTGATTCGAAGAACAGCATTACCCTCGGTCCGAGGCCGGGAAACAGCCAGGGAAGGTGAAGACCTGCTCCGACTGCTCCGGTCAAAGCCAGAACGATGAGAGAAAACCACCGCGGCGTCGATGGCCGTCCCCATGTGCTCCGGCGGGATGCAAGCAGCTTCAGCAGTGGCGGTCTCATGGGCTCCATTTCACCTTTCGCTCGCTTCGGAACGACTAGCGCGCCACCACCAGGGCCTGCGGTGCCGCCTGTTTCATGCGGGTCTGCAGCCAGCGCAGCTGCACGGAAGTCTCGCTGTCGCACCGGGCAACGACGTCGAGGAGCTCGCGGTCGCGGAGGGCCGAGCCCGCTTGTTTCACCATGGTCCAGGTGACATCGACGAGGCTGGCCAGCAGGTAAAGGTCCTGAAGGTCGCGGAGCAGGCCCACCGGTCCCTTGCGTGTTGTGGAAAGCCCCTCGGCATGGAGGCGCTCCGGTTCGTCCTCGTGTAGGACCTCGCCGTACCGCTGCACCGCAGGGAGCAGCAGGCGGCTGTGCTCCTCGCACTGCTGGGCCAAGGTATGGCAGAGGAAATGGACGTCCGGTTCCGCACCATGGCCCTCCGCCACCTGGCGGAAGGACTCGGCCAGCGTAGCTTCGGCCTGGCGAAGCAGGCCCAGGTAGATGTTCAGGTTCATGGTTGTTCGTCCTTTCCGCTGCGGACGCCAGCGCCCGGGTTGATCGCCTCCGGGAAACGTGGCGGTGTCGCGGCGCCGAGCAGCTCCGTGGCTTCGGCGTCCGTGCCGCCGGCCGTGGGCCGGGGCGCCCGCTGTCCCGACGCCGAGGCGGGACGGGACGCCGTCGTGGTCGGCGCCGGTGCTGGGCCGGTACCGTCACCGATCTTTTCCACCTTCACGGCTGCGTTCTTGAAGACCGGCTGCTTCGAGACCGGATCCCACTCGGTGAGGGTGAGTTCGTTTGCGGCTGTGGGGTGTTCCCCGGGGGAGCCGTCCCCGTCCCAGTATCCGTAGTGGAACGGTGCGAAGACGGTGCCTCGTCGGATGTCGCTGACCCGGGCCGGGACTTCGATCCGGCCACGCCGCGACGTCACCCGGACGAGATCGCCTTCCCGGATCCCCAGCCACTCGGCGTCGTCCGGGCCCAGTTCCACCCAGGCGCTGGGGGCGGCTTGGGTAAGCGGACGGGACCGTCCGGTCTTGGTCCGGGTGTGGAAGTGGTAGGCGGTGCGGCCCGTGGTGTAGCGCAGCGGGTACTGCCCGTCCGGTTCCTCGTGCGGAGGGGAGTAGTCGGCGGTTTTCAGGATGGCCCGGCCGCGCGGGACGCTGGCGCGGAACGACTCGGCGCCCACGGTGGCGCCGGTCAAGAGGTCATGCCCGTAGCTTTCGCAGTAGTCCGGGTCCGTGGGGAAGACGCCGTCCGCGTAGAGCCGCTCCCGGCCGTCCGGGTTCTCGTCATTGCACGGCCAAGGGATGCCGCTGCCGCCGCGAAGCCGGTCGTAGCTGATGCCGGTGTAGTCGCAGGGCCGGCCACGGGAGCATTCCTTCCACGCCTCGAAGCCGTCCTCCGGGCCGGCCCACGGAAGCAGCGGTTCGCGCTGCAGGGTGGTGAACCCCATCCGGCGGGAGTAGTCCAGGAAGATGTCCAGGTCGCTGCGCGCTTCACCGGGCGGTTCGACGGCCTTGTCCGAGAGGTGGACGATGCGGTTGACGTTCGTGAAGGTCCCCGTCTTTTCGCCCCAAGCCGCGGCGGGCAGGACGACGTCGGCGGCCTGCGCCGTTTCGGTCAGGTACAGGTCCTGCACCACCACGAACAGCTCGGGTTTGGCCAGGATGCCGCGGATCCGGGGCAGGTCGGGCATGGAGACCGCCGGGTTGGTTGCCGAAATCCAGAGGAACTCGATTGAGCCCTGCTCGGCGTAGCGGAAGATCTGCATCGCATGCGTCGGTGGTGCCCAGTGCGGGATGACCAAGGGGTCCACGTCCCAGAGCTCGGCCAGTTCCCGGATGTGCTCGGGGTTTTCCCAGTTCCGGAAGCCGGGGAGGTCCCCGTCGGCGCCGCACTCGCGGTTGTTCTGCGCGGTGGGCTGGCCGTTCATCTGCAGGATCCCGCAGCCGGGCCGCCCCAGCAGCCCGCGGAGCAGGTGGAGGTTGTTGACCTGGCAGGAGGCGGCGGTGGCTTGCGCGGACTGGTAGAAGCCCTGCAGGACGGTGGAAAGCACGCGGGCCGAGGTGCCGAAGATGCGGGCGGCCTCCCTGATGTCCGCGGCGCTCACGTCACATACGGCTGCCGCCGCTTCTGCCGTCCAAGGTTCGACGGTGGCCTTCAGTTCCTCCAGCCCGACTGTGTGCTCGTTTACGAACCACTTATCGAGCCAGCCGTGCGCAAGGATCTCGTGGACAAGGGCGTTCATGAGGGCGAGGTTGGTGCCGGGCCGGACGGCGAGGTGGACGTCCGCGTGGCGGGCGACCTCCGTTTCGCGCGGATCAACGCAGACGACCTTGGGCCGGTCCGGTCCGGCGATGCGGTCCAGCACGCGTGACCACAGGACGGTCTGCGTCTCGGCCATGTTGTGTCCGTAAAGGAAGATCGCGTCGCAGCTGTCGATGTCGGTGTAGGTCCCGGGCTGTCCGTCGGCTCCGAAGGACTCCTTCAAGGCCGCCGCCGCGGTCGCGGTGCACAGCCGGGTGTTGCCGTCCATATGCGGGGTTCCGATACCGGCCTTCCCGATCATGGCCAGGGCGTAATACTCCTCAAGGAACAGCTGGCCACTGGTATAGAAACCGTGGCTGAGCGGTCCGCGTTCCTGCAGCAGCTGCTGGCTCCGCTCGGTGATGCGGTTCATCGCCGTGTCCCAATCGCATTCGACCAGCCGGCCGTTTTCGCGGATCAAGGGTCTCTTTAGGCGGTCGCGGTGGGAGACGCCCTGCCAGCTGGCGAACAAGCCCTTCGGCCCCAGCCGGCCGTGGTTGACCAGGTCTCCAGCGCGGCCGCGGATACCGACCATGGCACCGTCCTTCACGGCGATGTCGCACGCGCAGCCGTTGCTGCAGAGCACGCAGGCGGACTGGACCCAGCGGTCGACGTCGTCCTCGGTGACACCCTCGCCCAGCGCCTGGTCCACCCTGACAGGCCAGAGCCCGTCCCTGGGGTAGGGCGTCCTCGCGCCCCAAATTTCGGCAATCCGGTCAACCATTGTGGTCCTCCTGAACGTTCGGGCCGCCAGAAAGTGCTGGCCGCGATAGAGCCAGGCCAATCCTCGCCTGGCTCCCGATTGATGATGGATTGTCCCTCCCGGCATTGCAGTCATGCCGGGAATGAGAGAGACCGCTCAAACGCAAGGGGACTTCCAGCAGCAATCATCAGATTTAGCACCAAGGCCGACTCCCGTCCATAGGTGCGCTCTCTAGCAGCAGATCCCAAGCAGCAAGGGTGCGGCACCGGGCGCGCGAACCTGCGCAGAACAGATGTATCAACTTCGACTGGTTTTGAACGTAGACGAAAATCTGCCCGAAATACAGACCAGCAGGCGGAATCAAATTCGGCGATGACATCAGATTTCGCCCTAGGGAATAGCGTTGAAGTCATGCAATTCCCCCCGGCTATTCAGCCCGCGCGGCTGGGCGAGTACCGGTAAACGTGTTAAAGAGTTCGACCCTGCGTGGTATTCCTGCGGCCCTCTTCAGCCTTGGAGGATTGTCCGAAGACGGGCGGCTGCGTTCGTTCAGCCAGAGTTGGGTGTTAGCTTCGCTTCGGGCAGATTATGCGGCTGACGCCAATATCCGGAATAAGCTGTTCTTGAGGTCTGAACCTTTACGCAAGCCGGCGCGTGGGATTCAGCGCTGGCGACGTTGACAGTCCATGCCTTCGTTGCGCTAGCCTCACGGTCCCTGCGGCTTGCCCTGGTCGTGGGGCAACTGCGGGAGTCCAAAGAGGACCTCACAGCCGCGATGCGTTCAAGGACAACGATCGACATCCATCGGCACGATCATGGCGCAAAACCGCCGCACGAAGGCAGGGGCTTTCAAAATCTTGGTCCGGGCCTCGAATTCGCGCAATATCAAGCTCAAGGACTTGGCGGCACAGGTCATCGACTCTATTTCGGGCGAACAGCGAGTCACTACCCACTTCGACGATTAGAGGGGTCGGGTTTCAATACCCGAGCAGAAGCCCGACCCAGGGGCTTCCCAAATCATCTGATATATGGTTAATCTGGACATGGTCAGGCAGAGGCCGTAAGGAATCGTTCAAGGACTAGGCCTTTGCCCCGAAACCACTTCTTCCTTTCTTGTGCGAGCTCTGCTATAACGGGCAACCTATTTCGATGCGCGAAACCGAGCGTTTGCATCGTGACGCAGTCGCCATGGTGAACTCTGCGGCCAGTACGGGACCGGAGTTGCGGCCTTCGACAAGGCGGGCGCGGTAGCTATGACTTAGCCCCAAGAACTCCGAACGGGCCTCGCCTAGCAGTATCCGGCCTGCAGCGATAGCGCGCATTGGGGGCGGGCCGGCTGAGACTCGCCAGGGCGCGGCCCGTTCGGTCCTTTGTCACGGTTTAGCGAAAAGGCGTCTACGAGCCTGCGCCGGTAAGCCTGCGCATGGGTCAGGACACAAGAGCGCCCCGATGATATTGGGGGATTCATCGGGGCGCTCCACAACAGGCTATTTAGCGGACTACGGCATGTCAATAACCCGCCGCGTTGGTCCCTTGGTGCCCTTCGGATCGCAGTGCGGTCTACTGCCTACCTCGCGGGGGGTGCTCTCTAGACCTTGGCGGGGCATGTTCTTCGCTGGCCGGGCCCGGTTTCGTTGGAGTCTGCGGCCTACCAGGTCGAGCAGTTCTGCCCTGCCGACGAGTCGGCCAGGTGCACACATGCGGTAAGCGACGCCTGGAGCTTGCGGAGATCCGTTGAAGGAATGAGCGGCCAACGGCGACTCATGCTGAAGATTCGAGGGAAATCGGCCGAGTCCGGTCCGGGTCGACTACATGTCGTCACCGCTCAGTCCGTCCCGCTGAGGCTTCTCACCTCGACGGCGCAAGCCGTTTGCGTCACCGCTTGTTCTACCACCGGCAATAGTGCGCACCCGCTGGCCGCGGTACTATCTCATGAGGTCATGAGGGCTGCTTGCACTGCAGTACGGGGGTCTGATGGTGGAAGATTTGGGGCCAGCGTATGCCAGCGTCCCGGGACCGGCAACTATCCTGGCGGGGACGTTTGTCCTGGACGGGCCGACCGGCAACATGACGTGGTCGGACGAGATGTACACCATCCACGGCTACCGCCGCGGGGAAGTGGCGCCGACACTTGCCTTGACCTTGGCTCACAAACACCCGGACGATCTGCCTCGGATCCAGGCGGTGAACGCCGAACTCTTCGCCCACGGCGGGCACGTGGCCATCTACCACCGAGTTATCGACGCTCGCTTACGCGAACACCGTGTGCTTACTGCGGGGGAAGCCCGACTTGACGACGCAGGGAAGCTCGCGTCCGTATCGGGAGTAATGCTGGATCTCACCTCGACCATACAAGCCGAGACGGCGTTGGCCGCGCGTGAAGCAGTCCAAGGCGCAATGGCAACCCGAACGACCATAGCGACCGCGGCCGGTATCCTCATGGGCCGCCTCCGCATCAGTTCCGATGAGGCATTCAAACTCCTGATGACTTACAGCAACAACAGAAACGTCAAACTGGCCGGAGTGGCAGACCGACTGCTGGAACTGGGCGATGACAAAGCCGATGATCGGGCACTGGACAGCTACATCCACGAGATTCTCAACGGCCGCCCGTCCCGGGAGTGACAGCACACCAATAGGGACGTGCCCTGACCCATCCGATCCCGTTCCCGGCTGCGAATCCCTCCTGAACAAGGAGCAACCCGGGGTTTCGAGGGACGGTCATGCACGAACATGCACAGCAGGAGCTGACAGCCAAGGTTATCCACGAACTGGCGATTGACCCCGTCCGGCTCTGGGTGCACTATCTGGGCGTCGGAGGCAATGACGCGCTGGACCTCGTGCTTGCCTATATCGAGGGGAGCGGAACTCTGCCGTCCAGGGAACGCGACATGCTCTCCTGCGCCGTGAATGACCTCACTGTGGAACCTCCGGGGCAACCCCGGGCGCCGTTTTCATACTCGGACACAGAGTCCGGTTGATCCCGGGCCCGGTCGGCAAAGTGGTGGGTCACCCGAGTCGCATCAACCCCGTGACTCCGCCGCGGCCGCGTGAGTCAACGGCAACGACGTCGGCGTACCTCGAGGCGGGGAATTCCGCGGGCATGGTGTACGTTGCACATGCGTCAGACCAGCGCGCGAGAAAAGAGAATAGACAAAGTGGCAACCGATTACGACGAAGTACGTTCCGACGTCAAGGAATCCCAGGACCGCTCCTTGGAAGCGCTGAAGTCCGCCAATGCCCAGGATGCCCGCAGTGTCGTCCGGGAGTTGGATGAGTCAGACGCTCTGGATGATGCCATCACCCCCGGCGGGGAGTTCGTCGCCGAGGAACTCATCGTCGAAGTCATCCCCCAGGCTGAGGACGAGTTCACCTGTTACTCCTGTTTCCTGGTGCGGCATCGCTCCCAGCTTGCGCGCGAGAAGAACGGCCACTCGTACTGCGTCGAGTGTGAAGGGTAGGACAGCCAGGATCAGCACGGTCCTTCGTGGTTGGTATCGCGGGGTGACCGTGCTTCGCCCGGTGCGCCCCGCGGCCGCGGGGACCGACGCTGCAGGTGGTTGCGCTGCCAGGGCGCTTCGGTTCTACAATCGCGCATGGAGAATCTTCGGTTCAGCGTCGAGGTCGCCGCTCCCGCGCAGCACGTCTGGAACGTCATGCTCGACCTCGACACCTACCGCGAATGGACGGGAGCCTTTCACGACGGATCGACCTACGAGGGCGGCTGGAACGAGGGCGACGAGATCCGCTTCGTCGGCCCGAACGACGACGGCACGGCGAGCGGTCTCATCGGTACCATCGTGGAGAATCGGCCCCACGAGTTCGTGTCGATCCGCTATGTCGGCGATGTCCAGAACGACGTCGAAAGCCACGAAGGCCCCGCTGTCGGGCTGCACGAGAGCTACTCGTTCAGCGAGACGGGCGGGGTGACAACTCTCGTCGTCGAACTCGAGGTGCCCGACGAGTGGGCCGACGACATGCGGGGCATGTGGTCGGAGGCGATCGGCTCGATCAAACGGCTGGCGGAGCGCGCCTAGGTCGACGAAATCCCGAGCCGGTCAGGTATGGCGGCAGCCCCGACGGCAGCCTTCCAATGGGGCCCGGATGGGCCGCTGCAGGAGTCGCAGCGGTCCGTTGACACCGGTCCGGGCCGCGAGGAGACTTTCTTGTGGGGGGTGCCTCTTCGAAAGGAGCCCCAAATGCCGTGGCATGTCGAGGGCACGTATTTTGAGAATTGCAACTGCGATATGGCCTGCCCCTGCACCACTTCGGGGCTGACCGCACCGGCGGACAACGAACGCTGCAACGTGGCACTGGCCTTCCACATCGAAACGGGCGAAGTGAACGGCGTCGACGTCGGCGGCCTGACCGTCTGCGTCGTAGCCGATACTCCCGCCCTGATGAGTGAGGGCGGCTGGAAACTCGGAGTCCTGATGGATGCCGCCGCCTCGACCGAGCAGGCCGAAGCGCTCGGCGCAGTCTTCGGCGGCCAGCTCGGGGGACCGATGGCGGGCCTCGCCCCCTTGATCGGTGAAATGGCGGGCATGGAGTCCCGCACCATGGCCTACGCCGACGACGGGCGTGTCCACCGCGTCGGGATTGGCAGTGCCGTTGACATGGTGGTCGAGGACTTCGTGTCTCCCTTGGATCCCTCAGGCCTGGGAGTCAAAATCAGCGGGGTCGGATTCCCGGCCGATACCCTGGCAGTCGGTAGGTCGAGCACCGCCCGCGTTGACGTGTTTGGGATGACCTGGGATAACGCCGGCAAGAACTCCTACTCCGCCCCCTTCGCCTGGTCCGCGTAGTGCCGGGCAGGAGCGGCCTGGCTGCCACGCACCATGCCGCAGAGTTGGCCTTGATCGGGGGCGCCGGGCTGGCGTGGTACGTCACGGTCTCAGGCCTGGCCGACATGTCCGCAGGCCCGGGGACCATGGGACTGGGGCTCTGGGGTTTCCTGGGCGTGTGGACACTGATGATGGCTGCCATGATGTTGCCGGCGTTGGCGCCCCTCACTTCGACGTACCTCAGGTCCATCCGTGCCGTCCGCAGCCGCGGGGTCCGGGCCGTCCGGACAACTGCCCTGATTGGCGGTTATCTCTTGACGTGGATCGGATTCGGAATCGTTGCCTACGGGGCCGCGGAGCTCTCCGCGCTGCTGGCTGAAAACGCCGCGGACGTCGCACCCTGGGTGGGGGCTGGAGTGCTCGCGGCGGCCGGCGCCTACCAGCTGACCCCGCTGAAGGATTTCTGTCTCAGGCACTGCCGGTCGCCCATAGCATTCCTATTGCACGTCTCCGGGTATCGGGGCCGGTTGCGTGACGTCCGCGTCGGCATGTACCACGGGGTCTATTGCGTGGGCTGCTGCTGGGGCCTCATGGTGGTGCTGATTGCTGTTGGCGTGATGAACCTGGCATGGATGGCGGTGCTCACGGTCGTTATCTTCCTAGAGAAGACGTGGAAATACGGCCCCGCCCTCAGCCGGATCATTGGAGTCTCACTGATCGTGTTCGCGCTCTTCGTCCCGGCCCACCCGGAGCTGCTGCCCGGGCTCCACATGAATGCGGCCATGTGAAGGAAGGCAATCACGGAGCTGGATGGTTTGATTAGTCCGTGCTCCGTCTAAAACGCCTTTTGGTTTTCAGCCTGCTCGCGGTGTGCGCCATCGCCGCATTCTCGTTCTGGGCAGTCCGGCAGCCCGGCGTCGACGCCCGTGGGCTCCTTGCTCCGCCGCCGCGGGCGGTTGCGAAGCTCGATCCGTTCCCCGCCGGCATCACCACCGCTGTGAACGTAACCAGGAACCCGGATGCACAGTGGCTCCTCCGGGCCGCCGCGCAGACCGGGATCCCTGCCCGCGCTCTGCGGGCCTACGTCGCTGCGGCAACCACGGCCAACGCTGCCGCTCCGGCGTGCGGGATCGGCTGGAACACCGTAGCCGCCGTCGGCTTCGTCGAATCCGCGCACGGAACCTACGGCGGCGGCAGCCTTAACTCCGCAGGGGAGGCGAGCGGCCCAATTGTGGGCCCGAGCCTCAACGGATCCGGATTCGCCGCCATCGCTGACACCGACGCCGGTGAACTGGACGGTGACTCCCGCTGGGACCACGCCGTCGGACCCATGCAGTTCATTCCCTCAACCTGGGAGCTGGTTGGGCGGGACGGGAACGGGGACGGAACAGCGGACCCGTTCAATATCGACGACGCCGCCCTCAGCGCGGCGAGCTATCTGTGCGCCCACGGCCGTGACCTCTCAACCGCGCAGGGGTGGACCGACGCCATCTACTCCTACAACCAGTCCGATCCCTACCTGCGCCAGGTGCGGGCCGAAGCCACCGCCTATGCCGCGAAGACGGGCACCTCTTGAGTCGTTGGGTTCGATCACCATAAGGTGACTGCAAACGACAAGCACCTCAGGAGATGACATGTCCCTAGTCCGCGTGCATAACTTCTCGGTCTCACTCGACGGCTTCGGCACCGGCGAGGGGCAGCGACTCGACGCTCCTTTCGGTCACGCTGGCTCACGGCTGATGGAGTGGGCCTTCGAGACGCGCACGTTCCGTGAGATGGGCTTCCACGGGGAATCGGAGGGGTCGTTCGGCGTGGACGAGGCGTTCGCCAGCGCGTGGAAGCCCGGGATCGGCGCGGAGATCATGGGGCGCAACAAGTTCGGCCCGCAACGGGGTCCCTGGCAGGATGAGGAATGGAAGGGGTGGTGGGGTGATAACCCTGTCTTCCACACCCCCGTCGTTGTACTAACACACCATCCCCGGCCGGTACTCGAGATGGAAGGCGGGACAACCTTCCATTTCGTCGACGCCGACCCCGTCTCCGCGCTCAAGCAGGCCCGCGCCTTGGCCGGCGACCTCGACGTCCGGATCGGTGGCGGCGTCAGCACGGTCCGACAGTTCCTCGAGGCCGATCTGATCGACCACATGCACATCGTCCTCGTGCCGATCGTGCTGGGACGTGGCGAGCGGCTCTGGGACGGACTCGAAGACCTTGAGCAACGCTTCGACATCGAAGCGACCCCTTCTCCAGCCGGAGTTGTCCACATGATCTTCACGCGCCGCGCGGCCCGGTAATTCCGGGCGGCCTCCGGCGCGGGGAGGTGGACCCGGAAGTCCCGGGCAGCGAAGGCCTGCCGTCCTGTCAGCCCGACGGCGGTGTCCTCACCATCCGGCGGTGCCCGGGCCACCCTTGAACGGGCCAACGATCTGCTTGGTGATCCACCCTCCGTAGAAGTCGCCGTCCTGGGAGGTCACCTGTTCGCCGTCGACCTCGCAGGAGTCCATCTGAGCCGGGTAGAGGGCCACCCGGGTGGCGAGCGCCTCGAACCCCGGGGTGGGTTCCGGATAGGTCCACCCGCCACGGCGAACGACGACGCCGCCGGCGACGACATCGAAGTAGTGCGCTTCGCCCTTGAACTCGCAAAAGCTGGTGCCTTCTACCGGGACGAGTACCCCGGCAGGGAAGGAGTTCAATGGCAAGTAGTAGACAGGCGGATGACTCGTCTCCAGGACGCGCACTGCATCGGTGGTATCGGCAATGACCTGGCCCCCAAGACGAACGATGACCCGTTCCGATCGCGGCTCGACCCGTGGCGGCCGCGGGTAATCCCACACCGATTCCTCGCCGTCCTGGGGTTTGATGGGCTGGGGACGCCGGAAGAAGCCGGAAAAACCGTGAACGGGAGTCATGGTTCCATGGTGCCACCTTCACCCTGGGACGCCGTACGCGGCGGAGCTCCCGGTTGGCCCGTATGGCGGCTGGATCAGCTACCGGGGCCCTGGGCCCAAAGATGCCGGTGGTTAGAGGGTGACTTTTCGATTGATGATCTTGTCCGCAGTTTCGTAGAGCGTCTGGTTGTGGGCACGGGCATACCCGCGCAAGAGTGCGAACGCCGCGTTCATATCGACATTTGAGGTGTGGGCGATGACGCCCTTGGCTTGCTCGATCAGGATGCGGCTGTTCAGCGCGCGCTGCAACTGTTCGTTGATCAGGGTGGTTTCCCTCGCGGCACGTTCCTGCAGCAGGGTGATGGCTGCCACGTCAGCGAAGGCTTGGGCAATGGCGGCGTCGTCGGCGGGAAGCGGACCGGCCTCGTGGCCGAAGAGGTTCAGGGCGCCGATAGTGCGGTTCCGCAGCCGCATCGGGACGGCATGCAGGGACCGGAACCCCTGGGACAAAGCGGAGGACTGGAACAGCGGCCAGCGGTCACCCTGCGTCGCGATATCGTCGATTGCTACGACGGCTCCGGTCCGGTAGCAGTCAACGCACGGGCCAGTACCTGCCTCAAGCTGCAGGACTTCCACGAGTTGGCTTTCCTCGCTCGTCGAAGCCATGACCTGGAGATCGCCGGCTGGATCGACCAGCACCAACCCCGCAGCGGCGGCGTCGAGGATGCCGACCGACTCATCAACGAGGGTGTGGAGCAGATCGAAGACGTCGTAGTCCGCCACAAGTGTGTCCGCAATCTTGACGAAAGCGGCACTTACGCGGCCAGCGCGGCTCATCATCGCCATATCGGAATTCTACTGTATGCGCCCATGTCAGGTGCCCTCCGGCGTGAAGTCCAGGGTCCTGTTGACCACGTCCCGGGCAACCTCCCGCACCGTACGCCCACTGGCGAAGGCATGCGCCCGCATCAGGAGGAGGGCGTCCCGTGCTGTCGTCCCCGCCTGCGCCAGAATCATCCCCGTGGCCTGATGGACCTCGCGGCGGGAGAGGGGAGAGCCATCCGGCGGGTCATCGGCGCCGCTTTCTGGCGCAAGGGTCAGGAGCTGGCGCAGTAGCCGCCACGTTGCGGCGTCGGCGAGTTGCAGAGCCGTGGAATGCCCTGCCGGGCTCAGCGGGCCCGGCTCTGAACTGTAAAGCTCCACAACGCCGATGTCCATGGCGCCGAGTGCGAGGGGGAAAACGAACAGGGCCGCAACATCCAGTTCCAACAGGGACTTTGCAAAGACAGGCCAGGCGGTATGCGGGCCCCTGCGCACGTCCGGCACAAGCACGGGGTTGCGGGTCCGCAGGGCTTCCCAGCGCGGGCCTTCCCCAAGGTCGAACTGCAGCTCTTCGACCCTCGCGGAGACTGCGTTGCTGGCGCACACCATGGTTTCCGGTGCCAGTCCGGCGAACACTGAGACCGCGGCCCCGGAAATGGGCAATGACGTGAGGAACCCCCTGCACAAGCCGGCGTCAAGTCCCGCTGCCATGGGATCAGGTCCGTCACCCATGCCGGACGACCGGATCTGTCGTGTCCCCAACGGCAAAGCTTTCGGCCGGAGGAGGCAGCAGCGGCGCCATTGCCGAGCCAAAATTAGTGCACATGGGTCGCGCCTCCTCGGTCCGGTCTTAGTGCCATCAATTGCGGAAGAACCCCGTAGTTGTTTGTTTTAGTTTATGCCCGCGGGACCGAGTGCCGGTGGGCGGCGCGGCCCGGCCGTCTGTTGTCACAGCTACGTGATCCTTGCGTGGGCACCCTACCGGCTGGACTGAAATTCCGATAAAGTAGTGCTGTTGCCCCGGACCCCGGTAGCGCCATCATTCGGCATGCTAATTCGGAGGAGTCCCCCTCATGTCAGGCAACCCCAACTATAGGCCTGGATCAGTACATCCATTCCACCGTTCCTTGACCATCACAGAAGGTCTGTACCCCGGGGGCCCGGAAGACGACGATCAACAGCTCGCCCTAGGGATCGACGTAGAAGAAGTCTGGGAGCCGCCGGCCCCGACTCCTCAGAAGCTGTCGGCCGTTGAGCGTGCCAGTTCTTTGTGGGAGGAGCGGGAAGCGGGCCTTAACGCGCTGACGTCGTCCGCGAGTGGAGGCCCCTGGGCCAGTGATCCACTGACTTCGCGGGAACAACTGCTGGCTGAGATCGAAGACCTCACCCGGGTGCTCAAGGAGAAAGTAGCCCGATACTCCGCGCTTCGGGCGAACCAACCCCACGCCGAAGTCGGGGAAAGGGCTAACGAGACGGCCGTGATGTGGATTCAGGATGCCCTGGAGGATATTGCCGCGACTGCCTTGGGCATTGAAGTCGCCTCCCGTGAGCTGTTCCTCCGTTCGGCTTCGGCAGGGGAGCGGAGTTCGATTAGCGATCTGGGCGGCCAGGAACAAGCCGCCGCGGAGTGACCTCCAAGGGCAACGGCTGACGGTGCCGAGTGCGGGAACCGGGCCCGCCTGGCCCGGCTGATGCGGACGGGTGTGCCCGAGAAAGGGCGATCATTGCCCGTGGCACTGTACTTAGAGGCCGCGGCGCCCCGTCCACAACCCGTGGAGCAGCGGAACTGCCGACGCAATCATCAAAACGTTGCCGAGCACCGCGTCGTCCGCCCGGACCACGGCACCTGCAATGAGCAGGGCACCGAAGATCAGCGCCGATGCAGCTCGCTGCGCCGTGCGGTCCAGCCGGGCCAGCTGCCGTTCGAGGCGCGGATTGGCCACTGATAGCGAACCGTCCTCGATTAGGCTGATGAGCCCGTCGAGGCGTTTCGGCAGACGCAGGGCGACCCCGGCGGCGTCGAGCGCCTGCTGGGCCACATCCTGGACGATGTTGCCCCGCTCGTCGCGGAGCAGCTGCGCCGCATAGGGCTCGACCGCGTCCCAGAGATTGAACCGGGCGTCCAGCGAGCTGCACACGCCCGAGGTCAGTGACATCGCCCGGATGATGAGCAGGAAATTCTCCGGCAACTGGAACGGCAGCGAGCGAACCAGATCGCGGAATTCCACCGCAAAATCAAGGAACACCCGCTGGTCAACCTCGCGAAGCTCGGCGAAGCCCATCCCGCCAAACCGGGCGAAGAGGTGCGTCATCGCCCGTTCGAGCTCGGCCTTGTCGGCCGAAGGCACCAGCACACCCACGTCGCTGATCGCGCCCACCAGGCCCTTGCCGTCACGCGAGGCGGCCGCGATCAGAAGCTTCCGCAGGCCGCTCCGAGTGCTGGGCGGAACCTCGCCCATCATGCCGAAGTCGATGAACGTCAGCTTCCACGGGCGCCCTGCAGAGGGAGCAGCTGAATCGGCAACCGGGGTGACAAAGATGTTGCCGGGGTGCGGATCGGCATGGAAGAACCCGCGGGTGAACAGCTGGTCGAACATGACCGAGGCAAAAATCGGGGCAACCTGCGCCGGATCGATGCCCGCCGCCAAAAGTGCGTCCGCGTCAGTGATCTTGATCGCCGCGACATCTTCCAGCACGAGCACGCGGCGGGTGCTCCACTCCCACGCAACATCGGGCACCCCTACGCGGTCGTCGTCGGCGAAATCAGCCGCAAAGCGCTCTGCATTCGCTGCCTCGTGCAGGTAGTCGATTTCCTCGAGACTAATCTGCGCAAACTCCTCGACCAGGGCCGGCATGTCCGCACGATCGGACACGAGTCGCACGCGGCTGAGCCAGCCGCCCACTTTGCGCAGTGCCGCCAGGTCGACGTCGACAATCGCATCGATACCCGGGCGCTGCACCTTCAACACGACGGTTTTGAGACCGGCGTCGGCGCCATGGGAGGGAAGGAGTTGTGCACGGTGCGCCTGCCCGAGGGACGCCGCGGCAATCGGCGTCTCCTCGACTGAGGCGAAAACCTGGTCCAGCGGCGCGCCCAGCTCCGCCTCGGCCAGTAAACGGATTGCGGAGAACGGCACGGGAGGCACCTCATCCTGAAGTCCTTCGAGTTCCCGGGTGATCTCGGGCGGAAGCACGTCGAGCCTGGATGAGAGGAACTGACCGACCTTGATCATCAGGCCGCCCAGCTCCACCGCGAGCACGTGGAAGTGCTGCGCGAAACGCTGCATCCTCCTCGCCCTGGTGCGCTCGGCAATTCTGCCCAGCCCGAGGCGGGGGAGAAACAACTCAAACCACCAGGTCACCGCGAGCTGCCACGCCGCGAAGCGCAGGATGCGACGGTAACGGGCGCGGGTGTCCCCGAAGCCGGGTGCCGGATCTGCCCGCGTCCGACGAACCGACGTCACCCGCGTCAGTCCTGGGCGAGGATCGAATACAGCCGGCGACGTGCCTCGTCGAGCACCGAAACGGCCTGCTTCACTTGCTCCGGGGAACCGGTGCGACCGACCTGGGCTGCGGCCTGCGCCAGCTCGACGCCGGCCTTGGGCAGTGCCGCGAATCCGGGGCCGGCGGCCGGCCCCGACGACTCCCAGGGCTCCGACGGATCCGCACCCGCTACGACCTCCCGGCCTGCCTCGGTCAGCGAGTAGATCTTGCGGCCGTTGGACTCCTCGGCGCGGATGAGCCCCTCGTCGGACAGCAGCTGCAGCGTGGGGTAGACGGAGCCGGCACTCGGCTTCCAGCTGCCGCTGCTGCGCTCCTCGATTTCGCGGATGATCTGATAGCCGTGCATCGGCCGTTCGGCGAGCAGGGCCAGCACCGCGGACCGGACCTCGCCGCGTCCCGCGCGGGTGCCCGAGCGCTTCTCAAACCTTGAACGCAGTTCCTCAACCGCCTGCCACATGCCGTCGATGTTTGGCGTGCCAAATCCGCCGGCCGGGTATGAATTACGCATGCTGGTCTCCTTAGTGGATCGCGAACGATACTCAACGATACATTCCGATATACGCGAAAACCAGAGGTTCCAGAAGCCGGGGTGGTGAATTCGGTGTCTTCGTGCGGTAGACCGGAGGCTATGATCTTCAGCCAACTTGAATACATGGTCGCCTTGGCCCGGGAGCGGCATTTCGCACGGGCGGCCGAGAGTTGCTCGGTTTCCCAACCGGCCTTGTCGGAGGGGATTAGGAAACTTGAAGTTGAGTTGGACGTTCCGCTGATCCGTCGGGGCAATAGGTTCGAGGGGCTGACGGCCGAGGGTGAACAGATCGTGGTGTGGGCGCGACGCATTCTGGCGGACCGTAAGGCTCTGACCGAACAGATCAGTGCCATGCGGTCCGGCGTGACCGGGCAGCTGCGGATTGGCGCGATTCCGACCGCGTCACCAGCCGTGTCCGTGCTGACCGCCGCCTTCTGCGCGGCGCATCCTTTGGCCAATGTGCATGTCGCGTCCGATCTCAGGTCCGAGGACGTCCTGCGGCTGCTGGCAGATTTTGAGATCGACGCCGGGATCGCCTACGTAGGCGGCCCGGTACCGGATGGCTTCCGGGTGACCAGGTTGTACTTCGAAAAGCACGTGCTGCTCACAGCGGACGAGCGGGGAGCCTTCGGGGGCAGCACGGTCGGCTGGTCCGACGCGGCAGGACTGCCCCTGTGCCTGTTGGACCGGTCGATGCAGGGACGCCGGCAGGTGGATGATGCTCTCCGGGACGTGGGCCTGACTGCCGCGCCGCGGCTTGAAACGGACTCGGTCGCTTTGCTGCTGGCCCAGATGAAGGCCGGGCAGTGGTCAACGATTGTCCCGGCGGCGTGGTTGCACGTGTTTGAACTCCCGCGTGGCGTGCGCGCCCTCCGTTTGGTGGGGCCGGAGCGGCAGGCGGAAGTAGGCCTTGTCACCCTCTCCCGCGAGCCGGAAACCGTCCTTGCCCGGGCGCTGACCGCGGTGGCCCGTGCGGCCGATCTCACATTCCTGGAGAATCAGCCTGCTGACCAGCTGTAATAAACATCCCCTATTAGACGATGCACTATCCCTCTTTGAAACCTATCGCGAGGCGGCGAAGAGTGGGTGTTAGCCGCGGAGCTCCGGTCAAGCCCGGAGGCGGCAGTCATCGAGCGTGGCTTCTTTGGACGCCCGCCTAACTAAAGGAGATTTTCTTGAGTACTTTAACTGTTCCCCAGCCCCTGCGTGATCAGGCCAGGAAGGCCGCTTACACCGACACCAACACGCTTCAGCGCCCTGAGTCGGCGAACAAGCCGTTGCCCGGCAGTTACACCGACGTCGATGTCCTGACCAAAGGGAAGACCGCGCCCGCGGGACGCCCGGGCAGCTACGCCGACGTCCACACCGTGATCGGTAGGATGTCTGCTTGGGGCGGCCAGGGGCGTTACACCGACGCGGATCGCTAAGGCCGCTTGTACAACGATCGAGAGGACCACAGGATGGACACGAAACGCACGGTGGCGGTGCTGGGCACCGGCATCATGGGGGCAGCGATGGCCCGCAACCTGCTGCGGGCCGGGCACGAGGTCCACGTGTGGAACCGCGACCAGGCCAAGACCGCCCCGCTCGCCGACGCCGGAGCCCAGGTCGCCGTGTCCCCGGCGCAGGCTGTTGCCGGCGCGGACGTTGTGGTGACCATGCTCTTTGACGCTGCAGCCGTGACCGACGTGATCCGACAGGCAGCCGCGGGAGTCCGGCGGGGCACCGCCTGGGTGCAGTCCACGACTGTCGGTGTGCACGACGTCGCAGCCCTTGCGGACCTGGCCAACGAGGCCGGTCTCGACTTGGTCGAAGCGCCCGTTTCCGGCACCCGCGAGCCTGCCGAGGCCGGCCAGCTCCTGGTGATCGCGGCGGGACCGGAAGCTGTGCGCGAGCGCGTGGCACCCGTACTGGACGCCATCGGGGCGCGCACGGTCTGGACTGGTCAGGACCCGGCCGCGGGCTCGGCAACGCGGCTGAAGCTCGTCGTGAACAGCTGGGTCATCGCCGCCTCGAATGCCGCCGGTGAGATCCTTGCCCTGGCCGAGGCGCTCGGGGTGGACCCGCAGCAATTCTTCAACTTGATCGACGGCGGCGGCCTCGATCTGCCCTTCCTGCGCACCAAGGCCGGACTCATTCGCGATGATCGGCTGGAACCGGCGTCTTTTGCGGTCGATACGTCGCTGAAAGACGCCCGCCTCATCATCGACGCCGCCCGCGAACAGGGTCTTCGGCTCGACGGTGTCGAGGCGTCCGCCGCGCGCCTCGAACGGGTCGCGTCCCAGGGCCGCTCCAAGCAGGACATGGCTGCTGCTTACTACGCCGGTACCGGACAGAAGCCCGGATCGCGCGCCGAGCGATAACCACGGCGGCAATCAGCTGCCCCTCGCCCTCAATCCGTGAGGCGTTGGCTAAATGACACCAGGCGCGATTGCATCTCCCAATACGGGGTAGCGGGTGGGAGCTTCTTGCCATCGCGCAGGGCGCTGGCCACGTTGACCGCCGCGTCGACCGCTGCGCGGTAGGGCAGGGAGCCGGAACTCACCCGCCGGACCCCCAGCTCACCCAGCTCGGCAACAGTCAGCGAGGGATGTGCCAGCACGTTGACCGGCAGCGCAATGCCGGCGGTGACGGCCCGGATGTCCTCCGGGACCGCCAGCCCGGGCACGAAGATCCCGTCCGCCCCGGCGTCGGCGTAAAGACCGGCACGGAGCAGCACGGCATCCACTGTGGCTTCTTCGCCGAACCAGATGTTGTCTACCCGGGCGTTGATGAACACGGCCGGGCTGCGTTGTTTGACGGCGGCAACCTTCTCGGCAAAGGCTGCTGGATCGACAAGGTGTCCGGCCGTGCTGTCCTCCAAGTTGACCCCGGCCACGCCATGGGCCGCCAGTTGAGCCACGAATTCGGCAACCTCGGCGGGGTCGTCGGAGTAACCGTCCTCGATGTCCGCCGTGATGTGGACCGGCAGGCGGCACAGTTGGGCAGCCAGGGCGGAGGTTGCCGCCTTGCTGGACCCGCCTCCGTCCGGGAGGCCGGCACTTGCCGCAATGCCAAAGCTGGTGGTGCCGATGGCCGGGAATCCCGCTGTCGCAAAGGCCAACGCGGATCCGACGTCCCACGCATTGGGCAGCAAGAGCGGCGCCGCGCCGTGGTGAAGTTCCCGAAAAGTAGCCATGTTCACTCCCGTACCCTGCCAACCGAATAGGTGGATCCCGGTTCAGTCTACAAACGCGGCGGACCGCCGCAAGGCGTGGACGATACCCAAAACACGTGCCGCCCGAATGGAACAGCAAAGGCGGGTCTTGGCCACGTTGCACAGGGCCGGACAGGCCCTGTTACGCCGGCTGGCCGGCTGCTAGGCTCGGCGCCAAGACAACTTCGGGAGGTCTGATGTTTGAGCGACTTTGGGGACGAAAAGACCAGCAGGGAAATACCGAGACCCATTCCCGGGCCGATATCGCCAACCCGGTGTACAAGGAGATAGCGCTCCAGCTCACCTCCACCGCCGAGAACTCCACTCCTGACTGGACCACTTCCTTCGGATACATCGAGGACATCGACGACGGACGTGGCTACACCGGTGGGCTGGTGGGCTGGTGCAGTGGCACCGGCGATATGCTCGAGCTGGTCCGTGCCTACGAAAATGCCGCCCCGGGGAATCCGCTGGCGCGCTACCTGCCGCAGTTGGAGCAGATCATGGAAGCGCCCTACAAGGAACGCCCTGCCTTGAGTCATCGACTACTTGATCCTGGCTTCACGGCCGACTGGAAGAGGGCCGCGAGTGACCCGGCCTTCCAGTTGGCCCAGCAGGCGGAACGGGACCGGGTGTACTGGCAGCCGGCCTTTGAAGAGGCCGTCCGGGACGGCGTCGGGCCGCTGGGGCTTGCGATCTACTACGACGTCTCGGTCAACCATGGTCCCGGGGACGACGACGAGTCTTTCGGCGGCATCCTGGCCGCAGCCCGTAAGGCCGAACGCCCTCCGGCCCAGGGCGGGGACGAGTCCATGTACCTCGCAGCCGTGGTCAAGGACCGGGTAAAGATCCTGAAAGCCTGGGGCGATTATCAGAAGCACGGGCGCCAGGACATTCACAACGGGCTTTTGGAGGCCGGCAACCTCGATCTCAGGCCACCGATCCGCTGGTCCGTCTACGACGACCCGTACGAGCTGGGATCGTATCCCCAGGTTAGATAGGGCGGGGTTAGTCCCCGCTCACGTTGTCGCCGTGCCGATGCGCGACTTTCCACTCGCCATCTTCGCGTCGGTACACCTGGGTGGCCCGCAGGGTGTAGGTCCGCGGCTCACCGTCGACGGAGGCAGAGGTGTGTTCCAAACCGGCGGTGTAGGCCATGTCGCCCACCACGTCATACGCCTGAAGTTCGAAGGCGTAGGACGTGCAGTCGGAAAAGCTCTCCGCGAGCCCCGCGAACAGCTCATCCAGTTGATGCTGCCCGAACGCGTTGCGCCATGCCCCTAGGACGCTCACAGGCTCGTTGCGGGACCAGAGCGCCCGGCGGGGAGCAGAGTCGCCATTGTGGAGCGCCAGTTCCGCTTGGTACAGCGCGGTCTTGACCCAGGCAAGGAAGTCGTCACGCTCACTCATGCCCCCAGTATGCTCCGGCCCAGCAGGGGTCGGCGCAGATGTCGAGTGCGTGGATGGGGTGTACTCATGAGCGACAAGCGGAGCCGGGTCGCGTCTATACTTGTCCCTATCCGCCGCCGCCCCTACCAGGGAACGGGTCCGGATTTCGACGTAGAAGTGGAGTGGGCATGGCAGCAGAAGATCTTCACTTGACCCCGGAAGAACCATTTCCGGAGCACTTGGACAAGGTGTCCGACCAGGAACTGCAGATACTGGACAGCCAAATCCAGCGTCAACTGGACCACGAGGTGGTGGCTGAGGGCGAGCCGAACCCGGAGACAGAGTTCCGGGGTTTCGAGATGGACGAGGAGTTCGAAAGCCGGGATAAAGGCTAGGCCTTGCACCCCGGAACTGCACGCCCCTGCGTTCAGGCTGACTGCCAGCTGGCCGGCAGCGCCTTCAGCCCATAGACGATGCTGCTGTCCATCCGTTCCAGGCTCGCTCCCGGGGCCAGCGTCAGCCCGGGCAGCCGGGACAGGATGCCCTCCAGCGCGATCCTTGCCTCCAACCTGGCCAGCGGGGCGCCGAGACAAAAGTGAACGCCGTGGCCGAACGCCAGATGCCGGAGCTGGCCCCGGTCGACGTCGAATTCGGCCGCCCGCTGGAATTGCCGCTCGTCGCGGTTCGCGGAACCGATCCAGGCCACGAGCGGGGCGCCGGCCGGAATCTGAACTTCGCCGAGGGTGGTGTCGGCGACAGCAATCCGGTACATGGACTGCACCGGCGACCGAAAGCGGAGTACCTCTTCTATGGCCTGGGGGAGCAGCGCCGGTTCCTGCAGCAGCCGATCGATGGTGCCGGGCGCTTCAGTGAAGCAGAGCACGGCGTTGCCGATCAGGTTGGTGGTTGTTTCATTGCCGGCGACCAGCAGCAGACTGCAGAAACCCAGCAGTTCGACCACGCTAAGTTTCTGCCCGTCGATCTCGGCGGAGAGCAGGTTGCTGATCAAATCATTGCCGGGCCGGCTGCGACGCTGTTCGATCAGGTCCAGGAAGTACGCCGTCATCTCAAGATTGGTGGCCCGGTGGTCCTCATTCATCGCGCCGGTCCGCGTTTGGCTGACAATAACGTCGGACCACTGCTTGAACCGGTCACGGTCTTCGGCGGGCACGCCCATCAGTTCCGAGATCACGATCACCGGCAGCGGAACCGCCAGTGCCTGGATCAGGTCCGCCGTCCCGAGTGAAGCGATCCCGTCGAGGAGTTCGGTGGTGAGCTGCGTAATGCGGGGTGCAAGCGCGTCCACGGCTTTCGGCGTGAACGCCTGCGTCACCAGGGAGCGCAACTGCCGGTGCCGGGGAGGGTCGGTGGTGATGAGGCTGGACTCGAACAGGTGTCCTGCCTCGGAAGGATCGTCGCCACGCATCCGCGAGGAAAACGTGGCGTGTTCGGAGAGCACCCGCTGCACGTCGTCGTACCGGAAGACATGCCAGCTGCCCGACTGCTCGTCGTGACAGACGGGCGCTGCTTCCCGCATGCGTTGGTAATAAGGGAAGGGATCCAGAGGATGCTCATTGGCCGGGGCGAAGTCCATGGCTGGCCTCTCTGCTCAGCCCGGCGGGCTTTCGGCCGGGCCGAACCGCCGGGGTCCCGGGTCGATTGACCGGGGACCCTGATTTTAGCCAATGCCCGCCTGCGGCGACAGGGGGCGCCGGCTGCGGACGGCCTGCCGCGCTACTCCGCCGAAGGCCGCCTTCGCTGGCGTTTTGTCGCTGCCCGTTGTTCCTTTGCGGCGAGGCGGCGGCGGTTCGAGCCCCGCGTGGGTTTGGTCGGTCGGCGGGGAGCAGCTTCCGGGGCAAGGCCGGCAGCCACGAGCTCGGACAGCTTCGCCAGCGCGATCTCGCGATTGCGCAACTGGGACCGTTGCTCCGATGCGGTCACGGTCACCACCCCGCCGATGAGGCGCCGTCGTCCGAGCCGTTCGAGCAGCAGCACGCGTTGGTCGTCCGTGAGCGCTGCCGAGGCGGCGATGTTCCAGGAGAGTTCAACGCGGCTGTCCGAAGTGTTGACGTGCTGGCCTCCCGGCCCGGAGGAACGCGAGAACCGCCAGCGGAGTTCGGACGAGGGAATCGTGAGCGCGGGCGACACCTCGAGGTCCATGCAACCAGCGTCGCACACGATGCGGGGGATCGTGGCCTCACGCCTCGGGCCGGGACGGGTTGGGTCGGCCCACGCCGTCAGCGCTTCCCTGCTCTGTCCGGCGGGCGGAGGCTCAGTTGCCTGGCGTGGAAATCGAAGTGAAGGGTGGGGTAGGCGTAGATGTCGTTGAGGGTCATGACCGGCTTGAAGAACGGGTCCCACCGGTCCGGAAACGGCATGGTCCTGGCGAGCGAGGCAGGGTTCTCACGTTCCAGTTGCCGTATCAGCGCGGTGACAGTTTTTCAAGTTTCCTGGCCATCCGGCGCCTGTTGTAGACGAGGGCGGCGGCGCGCGAACCCCAGTAGTTCACCACATCGAAGGGTCCCGTGGCGGCGTTCAGTGCTGTGGCGAAGGCAGTGCCTGCCGGCCTGGGGAGCCGGCTGACCACCCGGACGAGGGGAAGCAGGGCACGGACGACCATGTAGCCGAACACCATTTGGAACAGGAGTTCCTCGTTGGTCCACCGGGTGCCGGCGCTCTTCCGGCGAAGTTCCGCGGGCGTGGCGTTCCCCAGCCAGGCGGCGAGGTCGTGGATGGCGTGGCGGTACCCGGTTGTGATCCCGTCTTTCGTCGGATCCATGGTCTGCGCTCCCTTGCCTCAGTTCCCCGGCCCTCCGAGGGGCCCGCGGTCCCGGATCGCGGTACGGAGGGATTCCGGGCCCATGGCCTCAGTATGGCGCCTGAAGGCGGGACCGGACCCCGACGCTTCTCAGCTGATTGCGTGCGGCCGGACTTTGCGCTGGCTCACGACGGCGGCGAGGACGGCTGCCGTGCCGGCCGCACCGGACATGGCGTACGTCATGCCCGTGTACGTGCCCAGTCCGGCCGCCAGTATGGGTCCCGCCGCCGGAGCGATGGCGGTAACTGCTGTCAGCGGGGCCGAGAAGATCCCCTGCAGCGTGCCCAGGCTCCGGGTGCCCCAGCGGTCACCCACGATCGTGGCCTGCAGCAGGGTCTGGCACCCGCGGACCGCGCCGGCGACCATCCCGGCCGCGATCAGTACCGGCACCGGGCCGGGCAGCGCCGCCAGGAGGAGGATGGCACCCGCCGCCGTGCCGGTGATGCCGGGCAGCCGGGCGCCGGCCGGGATGGCGGCGAACAACAGCCGGCCAGCCACCTGCCCGCCGCCCACCAGGCCAAGCCCCAGAGCGGCCGTGGCGTAGTCGGCGCCCTTTTCCAGCAACAGCGGGATGATGTTCAGGGTCACGGTGTAGAGCCCGAGGCACAGGAGGGCCATGAGGGCCTGCAGGCCGAGGAATTCCGGGCTTCGCCGGACATCCCGCGCCAGCGCACGGCGGTCCCCGGCGTTCGTGTTGGCGGCCGCCGGGGACCAGCTGTGGTTGAGGAATCGGGCATGCAGCGGAACCGTGATGATCGCCATGCTCCCGGCGAGGATGACAAAGGCGGCCCGCCAGCCGAATAGGGCGGTCAGGGCGGCGGTGGCAGGGGCGAAGATCGTGGACGCGAATCCGGCCACGAGGGTCAGGACGGTCAGGGGCCTGATGCGTGCGGGTCCGTACCAGCGGCTGATCACCGTGAATGCCGGCTGATACAGCACTGCGGCTTGCGCGGTACCGGCAAGCAGCCACGCGGCAAGAAACACCGGCAGGCTCGGCGCCGCAGCCACGAGAAGCATAGCCACTGTGCCAATCAGGGACCCGCCAACCATCAACGCGCGCGGTCCGGTTCGGTCAAGGATCCTGCCCACAAAGATGCCGGCCACCGCGGAGACCAGCAGTCCTGCGGAAAAGGCTCCCGTGACCGCGGCGGGATCCCAGCCGGTGTCCCCGCTGATGGGCCGGACCGCGGCGATTAGCGCGTAATAGAGCACGCCCCACCCGGTCGTCTGGGTGATGCACAGTGCGGCGAGGCCGCCACGCGGTGCGCCCTCCGCGACGAGGGTCGGGGTGGGAGCGTGCGTTGGCAACGGGAGGTCCCGGTCGGGTGGTCAGTTATCGCCGGAGCGGCCGTGCGCCAGGCCGGTGGGGAACCCGACGAGTACGGGCTCGGGCGCCCCGCAGCAGCCGCCGGAGGTTTCCGCCACGAAACCCGTTGCCGCGGCCGGGACGTCGCAACTGGTGCCGATGTCCGAGGAGCAGACCCCGGTCTCCGGCAGTTCGAGCTGGACGGTGTCGGCGGCTTCACGGTCCCCGGCCAGGGCGGCCGCGACGGAACGGACCTGTTCGTAGCCGGTGGCCAGCAGGAAGGTCGGCGCCCGGCCGTAGGACTTCATGCCCACGATGTAGAAATCTTGCTCCGGGTGGGCCAGCATCTTGGCGCCGTGCGGTTCCACGGTGCCGCAGGAGTGGAACTCGGGGTCGATCAGCGGGCCGAGTTCCCGCGGTGCCTCGACGCCGGGGTCCAGCTCCAGCCGGAGTTCCCGGAGCATGTCGAGGTTCGGGCGGAACCCGGTGGCCGGAACGACGACGTCGGCGACGAGGGTGCGGCCGTCGGCGGCGGTCAGGGTGACGGCGGCGTCGTCGGCGGCGAGGCCGGCGATACCAAAGCCGGTGTGCAGCTCAACGGTGCCGTCCTCCACCAGGGCGCGGAGCCGGCTGCCGAGCTGGCCGCGGGCGGCGAGACCGTCGGCGTCGCCGCCGCCGTAGACCTTGGCTGCCGAAGCGCCGCGGATCGCCCAGACGATCTTCGTCCCGGGCTCCTCGCTTGCGAGCTCGGAGAGGTTGATCAGGGTGTTGGCGGCGGAGTGTCCCGCGCCGACCACGACGGCGGTGCGGCCGGCAAAGGCCCCACGGTGGCGTGCCAGCACGTCCGGCAGGGGAGAGGAGATGTGGCCGGCAGCGGCGGCTTCGCCGACGGCAGGCAATCCCGAGGTTCCGAGCGGGTTGCGGGTGGACCAGGTGCCGGAGGCGTCAATGACAGCGGCGGCCCGGTAGTCGCGGACTTCGCCGTCGGCGTGTTCAACCCGGACCACGAAGGGGGTGGTGTCACGGTTCCGGCTGTGGGTCTTGTCCATTCCCAGACGGGTTACCGCGACGACGTGGGCGCCGGTGTGCAGGCGTGACGCGATCGCCGGGAGTGAAGCCAGCGGGGTGAGGTACCGGTCGATGAGGTCGCCGCCGGTGGGCAGCGCCGTCGGCTCAGGAGCTTCCCAGCCGGTAGCGGCGAGCAGGCGGACGGCGGCGGCGTCGGTGTTGTACTGCCACGGCGAGAACAGCCGGATGTGGCGCCACTGCTCGATGGCGGCGGCCGGGGTCGGGCCGGCCTCAAGAATGAGCGGCTCGAGGCCTCGCTCGAGCAGGTGGGCTGCCGCGGCGAGGCCGATCGGCCCGGCCCCGATGACAGCTACGGGAAGGGTTGTGGTTACAGCCATGGTGTCCTCTGTTTCTTCCGGTTGGGGCTACTTGGCGGCGGGGGTGAGGGAAGCGATGAGGCCCTCGATGCGGGACTTGATTTCGTCGCGGATGGGCCGGACGGCGTCGACGCCCTGGCCCGCCGGATCCTCGAGTTCCCAGTCCTCGTAGCGCTTGCCGGGGAAGATCGGGCAGGTGTCGCCGCAGCCCATGGTGATGACGACGTCGGACTCTTTCACGGCCTCGGTGGTGAGGACCTTGGGGATCTCGGCGGACATGTCGATGCCGAGTTCGGCCATGGCTTCGACGGCGGCGGGGTTCACCTTCTCCGCGGGCTGCGAGCCGGCGGAGCGGACCTCGATCCGGCCTTCGCCGAGGGTGGTGAGGAAGGCGGCGGCCATCTGGGAGCGGCCGGCATTGTGGACGCAAACGAAAAGGACGGAGGGCTTCTTGGCGGTGTCGGTGCTCATGGTGTTCTCCTGAAGTTTGTGGGGTTAGGCGGAAAGGGGGTGGGGGCTAAAGTAGCGCTTGCGGGCCCAGAGGGCCACGTAAACCAGTGCAACGAGGACGGGGACTTCGATCAAGGGCCCGACGACGCCGGCCAGGGCTTGTCCCGAGGTGACGCCGAAGGTACCGATCGCCACGGCGATGGCGAGTTCGAAGTTGTTGCCGGCAGCCGTGAACGCCAACGTGGTGGTCTTCGCGTAGCCGAGGTCCAGCCGCTTGCCGACCAGCATCCCGGCGCCGAACACGACCAGGAAGTACACCAGCAGCGGCAAGGCGATCCGGGCGACGTCCACGGGCCGGGACGTGATGGTCCCGCCCTGCAGGGCGAAGAGCAAGGTGATGGTGAAAAGCAGACCGTACAGCGCCCACGGGCCGAGCCGGGGGAGCAAGGTGCCTTCATACCAGTCGCGGCCCTTGGCTTTCTCGCCGATGGTGCGGGTCAGGAAGCCTGCCAGCAACGGGACCCCCAGGAACACCAGCACGGAGGCGGTGATGGACCAGAAGGAGAAGTCCGCGCTGGTGGTCGGCAGCCCAAGCAAGGACGGCAGGAGCTGAAGGTAGAACCAGCCCAGCGCACCGAAGGCGATGACCTGGAAGACGGAGTTGATGGCTACCAGCACGGCGGCGGCTTCCCGGTCGCCGCAGGCAAGGTCGTTCCAGATCATGACCATCGCGATGCAGCGGGCCAGGCCGACAATGATCAGCCCGGTGCGGTACTCGGGCAGGTCCGGGATGAAGAGCCAGGCCAGGGCGAACATGAACGCCGGGGCCAGCACCCAGTTCAGGACCAGTGAGGTAATCATCAGTCTGCGGTCGCCGATGACGCGGTGCGTCTGGTCGTAGCGGACCTTCGCGAGCACCGGGTACATCATCACCAGCAGGCCGACGGCGATCGGCAGCGATACTTCGCCGACCTTGACCGCCTCCAGCGCCGTGTTCAGGCCCGGGATGAAGCTGCCCAGAAGCAGTCCGAGGACCATGGCGGCAATGATCCACGCCGGGAGGAAACGGTCCACGGTGGAGAGTTTGCCGGCGACGGCAGCCTCATCTTCAGGGGCGGGCGACTGGTCGGTCTGGATGCTCACGGAACTCCTATGCTGCGCTGGCGCGGTTCTGCTTGTGGCCCCGCTGGCGCGGCCGTTTTGGTGCAGGGCTATCTGTGCAGCGCTACGATAAATTGATGCTTGTCGATATGAAGTATCGCCAACTATATCGATGAATGTCAATCAATGTGCATAATAGAGGCATGAACTCTCTGCAAACCCTTGAACCGGCCCTTGACGAGGCCTGCTGTGCACCGTCCGGCCAGCCGGTCCTCAGTGCAGAGGATGCCCAGCGAAAGGCCGTCGTCTTCAAGGCCCTGTCGGACCCCAACAGGCTCCGGCTGCTCTCCATCGTCAAGGGCACCGGCGACGGGGAAGCGTGCGTCTGCGATCTCACCGAGCCGCTTGACCTGGGCCAGCCCACCGTGTCGCACCACCTTAAGATTCTGGTCGACGCCGGCCTGCTGCACCGTGAGAAGCGCGGCACCTGGGCTTATTACTCGCTGGTTCCCGGGGCCCTTGAGCAGACGGCCGGCCTGCTGGCTTCCCTGTGAGCGCGGCCGCCGCGCCGGACGTCACTGTCCGGCCGATGCGGGAATCGGACTGGCCCGACGTCCGGCGGATCTACAGCGAAGGAATCGCGACCGGGCAGGCGACGTTCGAGGCCGAGGCGCCGGACTGGTCCCGTTTTGACGGTTCGCGGCTTGCGTCCCACCGCCTGGTGGCGGAGGCGCCCGATGCCGGGATCCTCGGCTGGGCGGCCGTCTCCGCCGTATCCGGCCGCCCGGTTTACTCCGGCGTGGTGGAACATTCCATTTACGTATCCGAGGCGGCACGCGGCAGGCGGATTGGATCCGTCCTCCTCCGGTTCTTGATCGCTTCGACGGAACGGGACGGCATTTGGACCCTCCAGGCGAGCGTCTTCCCTGAAAACGAGCAGAGCCTGAACCTGCACCTTGCCCACGGATTCAGGGTGGTCGGCCGGCGGGAAAAGATTGCCCGGATGGCTTATGGTCCCGCCGCGGGTCAGTGGCAGGACACCGTCCTGATTGAACGGCGCACCCGGGTCTTTTAGTTCTTGTGCTGCCGACGCGCCGACGGGGAAGGTAGTCCCTGGGACCTGCCAACAGGACCAAAGGCAAGGAGGACACATGAAGACCGAGACCCCCAGCACTGAGGACCGCTTGCGCGCGATGCTGGACAACGTCAGGATCGCGACCGCCAACACGCGCCGGGCCATGGATGCACCGGGAGATGAGGACTGGGTACAGGACGGCGAGTCCGATGCCGAGTACCTGCGGTCGATCCAGCGGGACACGATCGCCAGGCTGGATGCCACGGCCCGGGACCTCGAGGCGCTGCTGGACCGCGGCCCGGAGGGCTAGCCGGGCTGCGGCGAAGGCCGGGCCCGGATCCAGCTCAGGCGGGCAGGGAGCTGAGGGCGGTCAGGGCCGATAGTTTGTCTTCGCCGATGGGCTCGTCGGGCAGCAACGGAATGAGGGCTACCCGGCCCGTCAGGGTCCGCACCTTGGAAATCTGTTCGACTTCGCTCGCGGCGCGGGCCTGCAGGAACGGCGTTTCCGGGTGCGCGGCGGCGATCGAGTTGTTGACCACCCAGGCCCAGGGATGAATCCCTGCCCTTTCCAGGTCAGCCTGCAGTTCCTCTGCTTCGAGCACCGGCGTCGGTTCGGCCAGGGTGACGAGAACAACCTTGGTCTGTGCCGGGTCCTGTAACCGCATGAGCGGCGTTACGAACCCCATGGTGTCGCCGACCTGGCGGGCAATTTCGCGGTGGTAGGAGCCCGTGGCGTCCAGGAGCAGCAGGGTGTGGCCGGTGGGCGCGGTGTCGATGACAACAAAGTGCCGGCGGGACTCCTGCACCACCCGGGAGAACTGGCGGAACACGGCCACCTCGTCGGTGCACGGGGACAGCAGGTCCTCGGCCAGCGCCGCACGTCCTTCCTCGTCCAGGGTCCGGCCTTTGGTCGCCATGACGTGGCTGCGGTACTCCTGGATGGCCGCCTCCGGATCGATGCGCGAGACCGTCAGGCCCTTCACGGAACCGTGGAGTGTTTCGGTCAGATGGGCTGCGGGGTCAGTCGTGGTGAGGTGGACCGCATGGCCCCTTTTGGCCAGCGCGACGGCGATGGCGGCAGCGACGGTGGTCTTCCCGACTCCGCCCTTGCCCATGCACAGCACGAGGCCGTGGCCGTCGGATTCCAACTCGTTCACGAGGGCGGCCAGCGGGGCGTCGTGGACTTCCGTCACCCGGGCCGCATCCGCCGTGATTCCGGCGTCGGAAGTGGCTACGAACAGGGACTCAAGTGCCGGAATGCCGACCATGTTGCCCGGCTTCAGCTCCAGGACATCGCGGGGCAGCCCGGCGACGGCGTCCGGTATGGCGGCCAGGGCTGCGGACTCGCGGGCCCTCAGGGCCCGCGCCAGTTCCTCCTCGCCTGCGGCTTCCGGCAGGAGGCCGTTGACGACGACGTAACCGCCCCCGATTCCGATCTGGTTGAGTTCGAGATATGTCCGCTCGATCTCGCTCAGGGACGAAGTCTGCGCACGCGTGACCAGGACAAGCCGGGTCCTCGTCGGATCGGTGAGGGCCCGGACTGCCGTGGCGTACACCTGTTTGTGCTTCTCGAGCCCTGACAGCGGGCCCAGGCAGGACGGGTCGCCCTTGCCGGCCGCCAGGAAATCGGTCCACGAGCCGGGCAGTTGCAGCAGGCGGAGCGTGTGGCCCGTCGGGGCGGTATCGAAGATGATGTGGTCATAATCCCCGTAGTAGCTGTCGTCGGCGAGTAGGTTGGTGAACTCGTCGAAGGAGGCGATCTCCGTGGTGCACGAACCTGAGAGGCTCTCGGTGATGCCGGCCAGTTCCGACTCGGGCAGGAGCCCCCGGACGGGCGCGAGGATCCGTTCCCGGTAGGCCGCGACGGCCTGCTCCGGGTCAATTTCCAAGGCAGAGAGACCCGGCGCGCCCGGGATGGGGGTGACCATGTTCCCGATGCTCAGGCCGAAGACCTGCCCGACGTTGGAGGCCGGGTCGGTGCTGACCAACAAGACCCTCTGGCCGGTCCTCGCGAGGCTTAGCGCTGTTGCGCACGCTATGGACGTTTTCCCTACGCCACCCTTGCCGGTGAAGAAGACGAACCGCGGAGCATTCTCGAGAAATTTCACGCCGGAACCTCACAGCAGCTTGTCGAGCCGCCGCAGCGTCCGGCCGGCTCAAGGCTTCGGGCAGCAGACATGAAGTTCTCCTTGGCTGGCTCACACCGGCACGGTCCCCGGCGGGGGCGCGCCGACTTGAGTAAGACACTTACCGTCAGTATATCGATAAGCGTCAATGCCACCCGGCCTGCCCGCCGTCGCCGCAACCGGCCTCAGGCCCCGGGGGACTCGGCGGCCAGGCTTCGCTTGAGGATCTTCCCGCTGGGGCCGAGCGGGAGTTCCGTGAGCAGCCTGATGACGCGCGGATACTTGTATGCAGCCAGTTGGGCGCTTGCGAAGTCGATCAGCTCGGTCTCGGTGGTGGCGGCCCCCGCATCGAGCACGATCGCGGCCGCAATTTCCTGGCCGTGGACATCGTGCGGGATTCCATAGACGGCGGCGCTGACAACCTGGGGGTGGGAGAGGAGAATTTCCTCGACCTCACGGGGGTAGACGTTGTAGCCGTTCCGGATGATCATGTCCTTCTTGCGGTCCACGATGGTGAGGTAGCCATCCTCGTCCTTGGTGCCAAGATCCCCGGTCCGGAACCAGCCGTCCACGACGGCCTCGGCGGTGGCCTCGGGTCGGTTCAAGTACCCCTTCATCAGCAGGTGGCCGCGGACGACGAGCTCGCCGAGTTCGCCGGTCGGCAGCAGTTCGATGCTTTCGACAGTTTCGGCGCGCGCGATTTCAATGTCGACGCCCCAGATCGGGATCCCGATGGTGCCGGGCCTCGGTGCCGTGCCTACGTGGTTGAACGCGGCGACGGGGGACGTTTCGGTCAGGCCGTACCCTTCATGGATCTCCACCCCAAAGACGTCGCGGAACTTGTCCATCACCGCAAGCGGCAACGACGCCCCGCCGGAGACGCCGTAACGGAGAGCGGCCGGGCGGGCCGCCGTCGTCTTGGCCGCTTCCAGAAGCGCCACGTACATCGTCGGTACCCCGACAAAGATATTGACCTTGTGCCGGTCCAGCAGCGCCAGGGCGCCCTCGCCGCTGAAGCGGGGCATCATCACGATCGTGGCACCCGCGCGGAGACCGGCGTTGAGGACAACCGTCTGGCCGAAGGTGTGGAAGAGCGGCAGGCCGCCGAAGAGAACGTCGCCCTGCTTGAAGTCCATGACGCTGGTCAGGATCACGGACGTCTGTTCCACCAGGGCGAAGTGCGTGCCCAGGGCGCCCTTCGGTTTGCCGGTGGTGCCGGAGGTATAGAGGATGGTGGCGGTGTCCGAGGGACGGCACGGGACGTAGCTGCGGATGGGCTCGGCCGCGGCGGCCTCGGCCTCGAGCCGCGGCAGTCCGTCGTCGTCGGGCGCCATGACCGTCAGGACATCGACGCCGGTGCTGGCGGCGCCGGCGGCACCTTCCTTGAGCAGCGCGGCGGCGCAGATCAACATTCTGGCGCCGCTGTCCTGGAGGACGTATTCGATTTCGCGTGCCTTGAGCAGGGCGTGCACCGGAACCACAATGGCTCCCAGCGACAGGACGGCGTAGTAGACGCGGGCGAAATCCGGGACGTTGGGGATCAGGACGGCGACGGCGTCTCCCGGGCCGACGCCGCGCGCCCGGAGCGCCCCGGCGTAGGCGCGCGTCTCACGCCACAGATCTCCGTAGCTGGTTTCGTCGTCACCGACGATGAGGGCGACGCTGTCCGGCGTCCGCTTGGCGGATTCCGCCAGGATCGCCGCAACGGAAATGGTGGCGAAGCCGTCGCCGGTGGTGGTGTTGGTCATGGCCTGCTTCTTCGTAGGGTTGATTAAGCTTTGAGGATCAGGGCATCGCCCTGGCCGCCGCCGCCGCAGAGGGCGACGACGCCGGTGCCTCCGCCGCGGCGCTTCAGCGCCAGCGCCTGGTGCAGGACCAGGCGGGCGCCCGAAGCCCCCACCGGGTGGCCGAGGGCGATTGCACCGCCGTCGGCGTTGACGACGTCGGTCTCGATGCCGAGGTCGTTGGCTGACTGGATGAGGACCGAGGCGAAGGCTTCGTTGATTTCGACCAGGTCGAGGTCCCCGGCGGTGAGCCCCTCCTGAGACAAGGCGCGTTCAATGGCACGGGCCGGCTGGGAGTGCAGGGATCCGTCCGGTCCCGCGGTCTGGCCGTGGGCGCCGATTTCGGCGATCCAGTCCAGGCCGGCGGCGATGGCCGCGGCCTTGCTGGCAATCACCAGCGCGGCGGCGCCATCGGAAAGCGGCGAGGCCGAACCGGCGGTGATGGTTGCCGCTTCGTCTTTCGAGAAGGCGGGCCGGAGCTGGGCCAGGGATTCGGCGGTGGTCTCCGGCCGGATTCCCTCGTCGTGTTCCAGCGTCAGGGCGGGCCCCTTGCGTTGCGGCACCTGGATGGGCGCAATTTCCTCCGCAAGCACCCCGGCGGCGCGTGCCGCCTCGGCGCGCTGGTGGGAGCGGGCCGCGACGGCGTCCTGCTCGGCCCGGCTGATGCCCCGCTCGGTGTTTCCTGCGTCGGTGGCTTCGCCCATCAGCTTGCCACTGACCGGGTCCTGCAGGCCGTCGTGGTTCAGGGAGTCGAGCATGGGTGCGTCACCGATGACGACACCTGCGCGCAGCCCCGGGACCAGGTGCGGGGCGTTGGTCATGGATTCCTGGCCTGCGGCGACGATGAAGTCGGCCTCCCCGGCCCGGATCATCCTGGCGGCGTCGATGACGGCCGTGAGCCCGGAGAGGCAGAGCTTGTTAATCGTCACGGTGGGCACGTCCCAGCCGATGCCGGCGGCCAGGCTGGCCTGGCGCGCTGGGCCCTGGCCTGCTCCGGCCTGGATGACCTGTCCGACGATGACCGCGCCGACCTGTTCCGGGGAGACACCGGTGCGCTCCAGCGCGGCACGGATGGCGTGGGCGCCCAGCTCGCTGGACGAGAAGGGTGTCAGGCCGCCGCGGAAGCGGCCGAAAGGTGTCCGGGCGCCGCCGAGGATGACGGGGATGTTGGCATTCTGGTTCATGGGAAGTCCTTTCGGAGGAACAACGTTGGTCAGGCGAAGGCTGAGGTGCCGGTGATTCCGCGGCCGATGATGAGCGCCTGCATGGTCTCGGTGCCCTCGTAGGTGTGGATGGCTTCGATGTCGGCCAAATGCCGGGCGACGCGGTTGGCCAGCAGGATGCCGTTGCCGCCGAGGAGATCCCGGGCGTTGGAGGCAATGCCGCGGGCTGTGCGGGTGCAGGTGTATTTGGCCAGTGAGGCTTGCTCGGGGGTGAGCGACCCTTCCTCGTCGAGGCGGGTCATCTGGACGACCATCAGCTGCATGGTGGCCAGTTCGCTGAGCATCCGGGCCAGTCTTTCCTGCACGATCTGGGAAGCAGCCAGCGGCCGGCCGAACTGCACGCGCTGCTTGGCGTACTGAACCGCGGTTTCGTAGCAGGCGGTGGCATGTCCGACGGCGGACCAGGCGACGCCGAGCCGGGTCGCCAGCAGGACGCGGGCCGTGTCCTTGAAGGTCCGCGCCCCCGGCAGCACGTTCTCCTGCGGGACGAAGACGTTTTCGAGCCGGATGTGGGCCTGCCAGATGGCACGCAAGGCCAGCTTGCCTTCGATCCTTGTAGCGGAGTAGCCGGGGGAGTCCTGCGGTACCAGATAGCCGTGAACCTGGCCGTCCTCACCCCTGGCCCACACCACGCTGACGCCGCCGACGGAGCCGTTGCCGATCCATTTCTTTTCGCCGTTGAGAAGGAAGCCGCCCTCCGTGCTGGTGGCCGTGGATTCAAGGGCCACCGAATCCGAGCCGTGGGTCGGTTCCGTCAGCGCAAACGCGGCGTATTCCGTGCCGGCGGCGATCGCCGGCAGCCAGCGTTCCTTCTGCTCGGCAGACCCGCACTCCGCTACGGACCGCAGGGCGAGCCCGCCCTGGACCGCGATCATGGTCGCCACGGAGCCGTCGCCTCGGCTGATCTCCATGTTCACCAGGCCGGCGGCCATGCTGGTCATCGCGGGGAACCCTTCCACGGGGACGCCGTCGCGCAGCAGGTCCAGCTCGCCGAGGCGGCGTAGGAGGTGCAGCGGATACTCGGCGCGCTCCCAGTAACTGTCTATGACTGGAAGTACCTCGGCCTGGACGAAGTTGCGGGCACGTTCCCAGTAGCCGCGGTCCTCGTCGCCGATCGTGGCGAACACGGAGGCGGGATCCGTGCCCAGGGCTTCGGTGAGCACGTAGTCGGGTTCGACCGTGCCGAGCGGAAATTCGTCCGTGGCCGCTGTGGCGGTGAGCCCGGAACCGGGCGACGTCGTCGTCATGGGTAAGTCCTCTGTCTGGGGCGCGGGGTTTCTCCGCCCCGCGTAGTGTGGTTCAGGCCACACCGACTAAGGATGCATTGAAACGGAGTCTCACGTCAAGAAACTCAGTGCCAGAAGTGGCGTGTCGAGCCTAGGGCAGGGCATCGCGGACGGCCTGCACTATCGCGTCCTTGTCTGCGCCTGCCGCGAGGACAGTCACGACGACGGCGGGGGCCGGGTGCGCCGGTCCGGAGCCCAGTAAGACCGGCCGGAAGATCTCGGAGAGGGCCTGAAGCTCGTTCGCGAGCGCCGTTGCCCTGTCCCGGGCGGCCGACTCGGTTTCCTGGGCCGCCCCGCTGCGAAGCCAGCGCCGGAGGAAGGCGTTGTGGACCGCGACGACGGCCGCGGCGAAGGAGACGGCCTTGTACTCGCGGTGCTCGGCGTCGGGCAGCTTGTCCAGCAGGTGCTGGAGGAACGCCCTCTCGTACCGGTGCGAGGTGACCAGCTCCCGGTCCCGCAGCGCGGGGACGGCCTGCATCAGTTCATAACGCGCCCGGGACGTTTCCCCGTTCCGCAAGTGGTGGTTGAAAACCAGCAGCGCCGCGTCCCCGATCGCTGCCAGTGGTTCCTGCATCGTTTCCGCCAGGCTGTCCGTCACCTGCCGCAGGATCCGCTCGTGGTCCGCGAAGACCACATCCTCCTTGGAGCCGAACTTCCGAAAGAAGGTGCTGCGGCTCATGCCCGCGGCGTCCGCAAGGTCTTCTACGGACGTTGCGTCATAGCCCTGCCTCGCCAACAGCCCGATAGCGGCGGCGGCGGGCGCGTCGGCATGGTGGCTTGGCGGGTGCGAGGTCATGGGCCGAAATCTAGCACAACCGCGGCTATCCGATCCGGGCCGGGAGCCGAGGCCGCGCTCCTGCCCGGTTGTTAGCTCCGACGCGCGGAACACTCCGGCGTGTCTCCGACCCGGCGTTGTTGTTTCAGCCGAAAACCGGGCTGGAGCGCGCCGGTCGCCCTGCCGGCCGGTGCGGACGCGGCGGCGGGGTAGCCTGACGGCACTAATCTGGGGAGTAGCAAGCATCCGAGAAGTTCAGAAGCAGATGACCCGCAGGATGTTGCTCGAAAAGGGACTGGAGCTTTTTGAACAGAAGGGCGGGATGAGCCCTCGACAAGGAGGTCAGGATGGCTGGCGGCAGCAGCGAACCCGGCAGGACCGTTACCTCGAAGGTCCTCGCCATCCTGGAAGCCTTCGAAACATCCCGTGGTGCCCTCAGCCTGACCGGGATCGCCGAGAAATCCGGGCTGCCGCTGAGTACTGCCCACCGGCTGGTCACCGAACTCACCGCGTGGGGATTCCTGTCCCGGGAACCGAACGGGCGCTACCAGCTGGGCATCCGGCTGTGGGAGCTGGCGCAGAACACGGGGAGGCAGCTGCGTGACGCGGCCAGGCCCTACGTGCAGGATTTGTTCTCGCTCACGGGGGAAACCGCGCACCTTGCGGTCCGGGCCGGCCACGAGGTGCTCTACATCGACCGCGTTTACGGTTCAAAACGGGTGCCGCGGGCCTCCCGGGTCGGCGGCCGGCTGCCCATGCACGCGACCGCCGTCGGCAAGGTGATCCTGGCTTACGAGCAGGACTGGGTCCGGGACGCGTACCTGAACCGGCAGCTGGAGCGGCACACCGCCCACACCCATGTGGACCCCAAAAAGCTGGCCGCGGAACTGGTCCAGATCCGGGAGCAGGGGTACGCCACCACGCTGGAGGAGGTGCGGCTGGGCTCCTGTTCGATCGCGGTCCCGGTCTTCCATACCGGCAGGATCGGCGCCTCCATCGGCCTGGTGCTTCCCACCAGCCAGGCCGCCACAATGACCCGGCACCTGCCCGTCCTGCGGGGCATCGCAGCCCAGATTGAGCGTGCCACCGCGAGGATCCCGCTGGAGACGCTGCTGGGCAGCCACGTCGCCGGCACGGACTGAGCCGGGCACGCCCCGAGTGCTGTCTGCTCCCGGCGCCGGAGGGTCCGTCCGGGGGCACTTTGACGGCAAGCACTTTGACGGCAATCTTCGACGTCGGCCGCTGTGTTGGCGGCGTGGCCGCGTCGAAGTGCCCCCGCACCCCGGGCCGCACCCCGCACCCCCGGCCCGACGCTGTCCAGGGGGATCGGCCGGGCCCGGCCCTGGAACAAGTCCTTTCCACCCAGTGGAAGCACACGCTATCCGCGGGGAGTGACCGGGGCCACACTGGGAGATAAGAACCCCGGCATGCACTGGCGCTGCCGGCGGGACCGAAAACCTAGGAGCTTAGATGTCACCCTCGACGGAAACGGCCGGCCGCTGTCCCTTTGGACACGGCGCCGAAGCCCCCGCAGGGCACCACGGCTATGAGCCGTTCCAGATGAAGGATCCGTTTCCCGCCTATGCTGAACTCCGGGCCGAGCAGCCCGTGATGTTCGACGAGCGGGTGGGCCTCTACGTCGTCTCCCGCTATGACGACATCAAGGCCGTCTTTGAGGACTGGGAGACCTTCTCCAGCGAAAATGCCCAGGCCCCGGTCCGCGAGCGCGGCGCTGCGGCGAAGAAGATCATGGAAGAGGGCGGGTTCACCGCCTACTCGGGCCTGTCGGCGCGGCGCCCGCCGGAGCACACCCGCATCCGCGCCGTGGTCCAGAAAGCCTTCACGCCGCGCCGCTACAAGGCGCTGGAACCGTTCATCCGGCAGAACGTCGTCGACCTGCTGGAGAAGATGCTGGCCCACCCGGAACACCGCGGCGACATGGTCAAGGATCTCGCCTACGACGTCCCCACCATCACCATCCTCACCCTCATCGGCGCGGATGTCTCCCAGGTGGACACCTTCAAGCGCTGGAGCGATTCCCGCGCGGCGATGACCTGGGGCGACCTCAGCGACGAGGAACAGATCCCGCACGCCCACAACCTGGTGGAGTACTGGCAGGAATGCCTCCGCCTGGTCAAGGTGGCCCATGAGGAGGGCGGCGACAACCTCACCGCGGACCTGGTAAAGGCGCAGCAGGAGGGTGCCGAGATCTCCGACCATGAGATCGCCTCGGTCCTGTACAGCCTGCTTTTCGCCGGCCACGAGACCACCACCACGCTGATCTCCAACGCCCTCCGCGAGCTCCTGGCCCGCCCGGGCCAGTGGAAGCAGCTGGTCGAGGACCCCAAGAAGATCCCCGCCGCAATCGACGAGGTGCTCCGCTACGCCGGCTCGATCGTCGGCTGGCGGCGCAAGGCGCTCACAGACACCGAAGTCGGCGGCGTCCCCATCGAGGAAGGCGCGCAGCTGCTGCTCCTGATGGGCTCTGCCAACCGTGACGAGAACAAGTTCGACGCCGGCGAGGTCTTCGACATCAGCCGTCCCAACGCCCGCGAGCACCTCTCCTTCGGGTTCGGCATCCACTACTGCCTGGGCAACATGCTCGCCAAGCTCCAGGCCAAGATTGCCCTTGAGGAAGTGGCCCGGCTCGCCCCGGAACTGCAGCTGGAGAACCCGGAAGCCATCACCTTCCGCGAAAACCTGTCCTTCCGCGTCCCCGAGACCGTCCCCGTCAGCTGGAAGGCCTAAGGAAAATGCAAAGCAACGAGTACATCCAGTTCTTCGACGGCGGCATCGAACCGAAGCTCGACAACCTTGGCGGCAAGGGCGCGTCCCTGGTCACCATGACTTCCGCCGGCATGCCCGTCCCGCCAGGCTTCGTGGTCACCACCGCGCAGTTTGACGCCTTTATGCAGGAAGCCGGCATCACCCGGCATATTCACCAGCTCCTGGCCGATCTCGACCCCGAGGACATGGGCCAGGTGGATAAGGTCTCGGCCGCCATCCGCGAGGACATCTGCTCCCGCCCGGTGCCGCAAGCGCTGCGCGAGCTCACCGTCGGCGCCTACGAGGCCCTGATGTCACGCTTCGAGGCGCCCGTGCCGGTGGCCGTGCGCTCCAGCGCCACCGCCGAGGACCTCCCGGACGCCTCCTTCGCCGGCCAGCAGGACACCTATCTCTGGCTGCACGGCGTCAAGGCCGTCACCGATCACATCCGGCAGTGCTGGGCATCGCTGTTCACCTCCCGCGCCATCATTTACCGGCTGAAGAACAGCATCCCCAACGAGGGCCTCTCGATGGCCGTCGTGGTGCAGAAGATGGTCAACGCCCGCGTCTCCGGCGTCGCGATCACCATGGACCCCACCAACGGCGACCGCTCCAAGATCACCATCGACTCCTCTTACGGCGTCGGCGAGATGGTGGTCTCAGGCCAGGTCACCCCGGACAACATCATGCTGGACAAAGTCACCTTGGCCGTCATCTCCGAACACCTCGGCGACAAGCACGCCGAACTCGTCCCGGACGCCGTTGCCGGCCGCCTGGTGGAGCGGGAAGTCGACGCCGAACGCCGCGGCCGGCGCAGCCTCAGCGACGCTGAACTCAGCGCCGTGGCGCTGATGGCCAAGCGCGCGGAGAAACACTACAAGTGCCCGCAGGACATCGAGTGGGCCCTTGACACGGACCTGCCGGACGGCGCGAACCTGCTCCTGCTGCAGTCCCGCCCGGAAACCGTCCACTCCTCCAAGCCCGCCGTCGTCACGGCCCCGCAACCGGTGGTCGCTGGAGGCTTCTTCAGCGGATTCAGCGCCGGGACGCCCAAGGCGTCCGCCTAGTACCCGCTGTTGCCCCCCGTTCCGCCCTCCCACCACGGCTCAACGATGAGCCCGCCTTGAAAGGACCGCCATGTCCCTGAAGTCCTTCCCCAAACCCTCCGAGCTCGCGGTCCCCGCCGGCGCCGAGGGCTGGGAAAAGATCTACCCGTATTACCTGGTCTTCCAGGACAAGCTCAAGGAGCAGGAGGACGCCAAGTTCTGGTTCTGCGACAGCCAGCACTGGCCCACAGTCTTCAAGCCCTTCGAGACCATCGGCGGCGAATTCGCGGTCAAGTGCCTGGGCCAGTACAACGCCCGGCATCTGATGATCCCGAACGCCAACGGCATCGAATTCAGGGTGCACCTGGGCTACCTGTACATGTCGCCCATCCCGGTCCCCGAGGACCAGATCGCCGCGCGGGTCCCCCTGTTCGAGCAGCGCGTGGGCCACTACTTCCAGAACTGGGACCAGCTCCTCAAGCAGTGGCATGTCAAGGTCAAGGGCACCATCGACGAGATGGAAACCATCTCCTTCCCCAAGCTCCCGGACGTGGTCCCGATGGAGGATATCCTCTCCGGCAAGGGCAAGGACGGCTCCGAGAAGCTGCTGGAAAGCTACGACCGGCTCATCCAGCTGGCCTACCAGAACTGGCAATACCACTTCGAGTTCCTCAACCTCGGCTACATCGCCTACCTGGACTTCTTCAACTTCTGCAAGCAGGTCTTCCCCAACATCCCGGACCAGTCGATCGCCACCATGGTGCAGGGCGTGGACATGGAGCTGTTCCGTCCGGATGACGAGCTCAAGCAGCTCGCCAAGCTCGCCGTCGAACTCGGGCTGCAATCCCGCTTCGGCAACCCCGACGACGTCGAGGCCACCCTCGCTGCGATCGCGGCCGCCCCCGGCGGGGACCGCTGGATTGCCCAGTATGAGGCCGCCAAGGACCCGTGGTTCAACTTCACCGTGGGCAATGGCTTCTACGGCCACGACAAGTACTGGAACGAACACCAGGAAATCCCGCTCGGCTACATCGCGGACTACGTCCGGCGGGTGGACGAGGGCCAGGAAATCATGCGCCCGGTCGAGGCCCTGATCCTCGAACGCGACCGCATCATCGAGGAATACCGGGAGCTGCTGGAAGGCGAAAACCAGGCACTGTTCGACGCCAAGCGCGGGCTCGCCGCGACCGCCTACCCGTACGTGGAGAACCACAACTTCTACATCGAGCACTGGACCATGGGCGTCTTCTGGCGCAAAATCCGCGAGCTCAGCCGCATGATGCAGGGCGAAGGCTTCTGGACCGAGCCGGACGACCTGCTCTACCTGGGCCGCAACGAGGTCCGCGACGCGCTCTTCGACCTCGTCACCGGCTGGGGCGTCGGCGCGAAGCCGATCGGCCCGGACTACTGGCCGGAGGAGATCGAACGCCGCCGCGGGATCGTGGACGCACTGAAGACGGCGCGGCCGGCGCCCGCGCTGAACACCCCGCCGGAAATCATCACCGAACCGTTCACCCGGATGCTCTGGGGCATCACCACCGAGCAGGTCCAGCAGTGGCTGGGTGCCGGCGAAGCGGTGGAGGGCGGCGGCCTGCGCGGCATGGCGGCCTCACCCGGCGTCGTCGAAGGCCTGGCCCGCGTCGTCACCGACGCCGACCAGCTCTCCGAAGTGCAGCAGGGCGAAATCCTGGTCGCGACCGTCACGGCACCGTCCTGGGGCCCGATCTTCGGCAAGATCAAGGCAACGGTCACGGACATCGGCGGCATGATGAGCCACGCGGCGATCGTCTGCCGGGAATACGGGCTCCCGGCCGTGACCGGGACCGGCTCCGCGTCCACCACGATCAAGACCGGACAGCGGCTGCGGGTGGACGGCACCAAGGGGACCGTGCAGATCCTCGACGCCGAAGACGAACTGGCGGTCACCGGACCCGGAGCGCACAGCCACAGCCATGTCTGATGCGACGATGAACCCCGCAGAAGACGGGCGCACGGACCAGCCGGCCCGCACCGTCCTGATCACCGGTGCCGCCGGCGGGCTGGGCCGGGCGTTCGCGCTCGGCTTCGCCCGCCGCGGCTACCGCGTGGCGGTGGCGGACGTGAACCTGGCGGGCGCTGAGGAAACAGCCAAACTGGTCCTGGATACCGGGGCCGAGGCGGCCGCCTTCTACGCCGACGTCACCAGCGTCGACTCCACCGAGGCCCTCGCAAAAGACTGCGCGGACTTCGGTAGCGGAAGCATCGACGTCGTGCTCAACAACGCGGCGGTGTACGCCGGGGTGACCCGCAGCCCGTTCGAGGACATTGACCCGGCCGAATGGGACCTGGTGATGAACGTCAACCTCAAGGGCCCCTGGCTCGTCACCCGGGCGGCGAGCCCGTTCCTGCCCGAGGGCGGGCGCGTCATCAACCTCTCCAGCGCCACGATCTTCAGCGGCTCGGAGCAGTGGCTGCACTACGTCGCCTCGAAAGGCGGTGTGGTGGCCCTGACCCGGGTGCTGGCCAAGGAACTGGGCCGGCGGGGGATTACCGTCAACGCGATCGCCCCCGGCTTCACCCTCACCGAAGCCAGCTATGGGCTGATGGAGAACGCCGAGAACTACGGCGTGGACCGGGGTGCCATCAAGCGGGCCAGCCAGCCGGAAGACATCGTGGGTGCGGCGCTTTTCCTGGCCGGCCCGGACAGTTCCTACTACACCGGCCAGACCATGGTGGTCGACGGCGGCCGCCAGTTCATCTGAGCGCCGGCTCCAAATTTCCAAGCGACTTTCTACCCAAGGAGGACCAATGCCAACGGTTCATTTCACCGACGCCGATGGCGCCGTCCGCGACGTGCAGGGCAACCCCGGGGATTCCGTCATGGAGACCGCGGTGCGCAACGGCGTCCCCGGCATCGTGGCCGAATGCGGCGGCTCGCTGTCCTGCGCCACCTGCCACGTCTTTGTCCGCGAGGACTGCCTCGCGGAGCTTCCACCGATGGAGGACATGGAGGACGAGATGCTCTACGGCACGGCCGTGGACCGCGAGGACAACTCGCGGCTGTCCTGCCAGCTGCGCCTGACGGACGAGATCGAACTGTTCGTCACCACCCCGGAAACCCAGGTGTAGCCGTGGAAACCCACGTTGCCGCGGCGCAGCAGACGTCCGCCGAAACGGCCGGCGCAGCCGGTCCCGAAACTGCAAGCCCCACCCGCACCGGCCTGCTGATCATCGGCGCCAGCCAGTCCGGCGTCCAGCTCGCGGTGTCGCTGCGGGCGCTCGGCTTCGACGAGCACATCACCCTGCTTGGCGACGAGGACCACCGGCCCTACCAGCGCCCGGCCCTGTCCAAGGAGTTCCTGCAGGGCACGGTGGAGAGCGAATCCCTGATCTTCCGCTCCAACGAGTACTGGGCCGAGCACAACGTGGAGCTGGTCAAGGGCGAATACATCGTCCGGATCGAGAAGGAAGCCGACGGGTCCGGGGTGGCGCATTCCTCCTCCGGGCGGCAGTTCCCCTTCACGCGGCTCGCCCTCACCGTGGGCGCCCGCGCCCGAAAACTGGAGATTGAGGGCGGGGACCTCGACGGCGTCCTCTACCTGCGCAACGCCGACGACGCCCTGGCGCTCAAGGCCCGGGTGGAGGATGCCACCGACGTGGTGGTGATCGGCGGCGGATTCATCGGCCTCGAAGCCGCGTCCAGCCTGCAAAAGATGGGCAAGAACGTCACCGTGCTCGAATTCGGTCCGCGGCTGGTGGGCCGCGCCGTCGGCGAGGAAACCGCCGAGTACTTCCTGCAGGCCCACCGTGCCCGGGGCTTGGACATCCGGCTGAACACGAGCGCCAAGCGCTTCACCGCAGCCGGCGCCGGTGACAACGCCCCGGGCGACGGCCGCAGGGTCGCCGGCGTCGAACTCCAGGACGGCACGGTGCTGCCCGCGCAGATCGTGCTGGTCGGCATCGGCGTCATCCCGAACACCCAGCTGGCCGAACAGCTTGGCCTGGCCGTGGACAACGGGATCGTCGTGGACCGCTTCGCGCTGGCCTCGGACGGGACCACGGTGGCCATCGGCGACTGTGCCAACATGCCCAACCCGGTCCCCGGCTCGGAACCGGGGGAGCGGATCCGGCTCGAGAGTGTCAACAACGCGATCGAGCACGCCAAGGTGGCCGCCTATTCGCTCACCGGGCGGCGCGAGGAATATGCCGGCATCCCGTGGTTCTGGTCCAACCAGGCCGACCTCAAGCTCCAGATCGCCGGACTCTGCAGCGGCTACGACCAGACGGTGCTGCGGCAGGACCAGGAACGGGGCAAGTTCAGCGTCCTCTACTACCGGCAGGGCCGCATCATCGCCGCGGACTGCGTCAACGCGCCGCTGGACTTCATGGCGGTCAAGAACGCCCTCGCCAAAGGCCAGAACATCCCCGCCGACGCCGCCGCGGACCCGGCTACACCCCTCAAGACGATCACCACGGACAGCTAGCCGCCTCCGGCCAGCCCCACCCGAAGGAGCACTATGACCACCCCCAAGACGCCGGTTGCCGACGCCGGCACTGCCACAGCCGGGACTACTGCTGTCGCCCCTGCCCACCCCGCGGCCGCGGACTTCGCCGCCGCTTATCCGGTCCGGCCGATTCCGGCGCCGGGACCGGTGGACACGGCCCCGATCGCCACTACCCCCGCGGCCCTAGGAGAACTGGACGGGCTCTGGCGGGCAGTAGTGCACGAGACCCGCACCCGAGGCAACGACATTCACCTGCCTATCTCGCTCGCCTACGCGGAGCGGCTCTGCCGGGCCTATCCGGATGCCGACGCCGAATTGGTCCGGGTGGCCACGGTGCTGCACGACACCGGCTGGGCCCACGTGGACGAATCCCGGATCATCTCCGAGGGCTTCGCCGGGGACTGGCGCAAGGCCGCCATCCGGTATGAACACGAAAAGCAAGGCTGCGACGTCGCCCGCCGGGTGCTCCCGGACCTGGGCTACGACGCCGAATTCATCGAGCGCGTCTGCGCGATCATTGACGGGCATGACACCCGCCCCGTGGCCTATTCGCTGGAGGACGCACTGATGCGCGACGCCGACCGGCTGTGGCGCTTCGACCAGGCTGGGATCGCCCTGGCCTCCTCCTGGTTCAAGATGGACCCGGCGACCTACACCGAGCGGCTGACCTCGGAAATCGTGCCCGAGCTCATCACCCAGGCCGCGTTCGACATGGCCATCGCGGACCTGGACCGCTCCACCGCCCTGCTCAAGACGGCGGTCATCCGATGACCGCCGCCACGCACGAGGCCCCCGCCGTGGCCGCCCGCGCCGCGCTCAAACTGCCCTACACCCACGTCGACGACCTCTTCATCGACGGCGCCTGGATCCCGGCACGCGGTACCGGCCGCAACCCGGTCACGGACCCCGCCACCGGCGAAGCCTGGGGCTCCGTGCCGGACGGCACCGCCGAAGACGTCGACGCCGCCGTCGTCTCCGCACGCCGGGCTTTCGACGCCGGCGAGTGGCCGCGGCTGGCGCCGTCGGTCCGCGCCGCGTACCTGCTGCGCATCGCCGAGGAAGTGGAGAAGCGGGCCGGGGAGCTGTCCCTGACGAACACCCGCGAGAACGGCTCGCCGGTATCCGAATCCGCCGGGGCCGCCGCCAACGCCGCGGGGATCCTCCGCTACTTCGCCACCCTGGCCGAGTACCTGGAGCGTGAGGACGTACGGGCCTTCCCGAAGGGCAGCGGGGAATCTGTTGTCCGGCGCGATCCGGTGGGCGTGTGCGCCCTGATCGCACCGTGGAACTTTCCGATCAACCTCGTGGTCATCAAGCTGGCCCCGGCGCTGTTGGCCGGATGCACCGTGGTGATCAAGCCGGCGTCTCCCACCCCGTTGTCCCTCCGGGTGGTCATTGACGCGGTGGCCGCGGCCGGTGTCCCGGCCGGCGTCGTCAACCTTGTCACCGGATCCGGCCGGCTGGGGGATCAGCTCGTGAAGCACCCCGGCGTGGACAAGGTGGCGTTCACGGGTTCCACGCCGGTGGGCCGAAAGATCGCGGCGGCATGCGGCGAACTGTTGCGCCCTGTCACCCTCGAACTCGGCGGAAAATCCAGTGCGGTTGTGCTGCCGGACGCGGACTTGGACGCCATGTCCAAGGTGCTGATCCGCTCCTGCCTGCGCAACACCGGGCAGACCTGCTACATCTCGACCCGGATCCTGGCACCCGCCAGCAGGTACGAGGAGGTGGTGGACATGGTCACCGCCACGATCGCGGCAGCCAAGCAGGGCGACCCGCTGGAGCCTGACACCGTGTTTGGCCCGTGCGCCACGGAGTCCCAGTACCGGACCGTTCTGGAATACGTGGAGTCCGGCCTGGCCGAAGGCGCCCGTGCCACGACCGGCGGCCGCGCCGCGTCGCTGGGCGGCGGGCTCGAAGGCGGCTACTTTGTCGAGCCGACCGTGTTCGCCGACGTCACCCCCGCCATGCGGATCTCGCGCGAGGAGATCTTTGGACCGGTCATCTGCATCCTGAAGTACGACGACGCGGGAGGCAGCGCCGATGCAGCGGTCGCGTTGGCCAACAACACCGAGTTCGGCCTGGGCGGGCTGGTGTTCGGCTCCGACCCCGGGACGGCGATGGCGGTGGCGGAACGGATGGACACCGGTTCGGTGGGCATCAACTTCTTCGCCTCCAACCATGCGGCGCCCTTTGGCGGCCGGCACGATTCCGGCCTCGGCACCGAATATGGCGTCGAGGGCCTCAACGCCTACCTCAGCTACAAGTCGATCCACCGGAAGGTGTAGGGGATGCTCTTTCCCTTATGGTCCCTCTGCCGCACCCGGAACAACCAAAAGTGATAGCGCAACCGGTTCCGGCCGTGCCAGCATGGGGGCTCAGCGAAAGCGCGCCGGGAGGGGACTGCAATGAAGGCCAACGAACTGCTGCTTGACGGGTTTGGCAGGATCCACGAGATCGTGGCCGCCACCCTCGAAGACATAGACCCGGAGCTGCTGGTCCGGCGGGTGGCGGACCAGGCAAACCCGGTTGCGTGGCTGGTCTGGCACCTCAGCCGTGGGGAGGATGCCCAAATCGCCCCCGCCGCCGGCTTGGAGCAGGTGTGGACGTCGCAGGGCTTCGCCGGACGGTTTGGCCTGTCACTGCCCGTCCAGGACACCGGCTACGGGCACACGTCCGAGCAGGTCGACGCGGTTCAGGCCCCGCCTGAGTTGCTGCGGGACTATTACGACGCCGTCCACCGGCAGAGTGTCGGGTTCCTGGAATCCCTCAGCGACGAGGAGCTCGACCGCGTCGTGGACACCCGCTGGAAGCCGCCGGTCACGCTCGGGGTGCGGCTGGTCAGCATTCTCGCCGATTGCCTCCAGCACGCGGGACAGGCCGCGTACGTGAAAGGCGCCGTTACCGAGACCGGTTGAGCACCATCGCCGAACCGCCGCCGCGCCGGACCGGCTCGGCGGCCGCGACCAGGCGCCCGCCCGGACCGAACTCGATCGCGGTTGCCGCGCCGATCTCCGCCGCCGAGGTGAACGCATCCCCGGACGGTGTGAACTGATGGCCGTACGGCGCGAGCCCGGTGCCGTACGCGGCGATGAACGACGGCTCGGCCGTGACCTTGGCCGTGTTCCGCTGTGACGCACGCGGTGCCGCAATCGCCTCGGAGATCGTCATGCCCAGATCCACCCGGTTCAGGATGGTCTGCAGCACTGTCGTAATGATGGTCGATCCGCCGGGGGAGCCGAGCGCGAGGAACGGCGCCCCGTCCTTCAGGATGATGGTCGGCGCCATCGAGGAGCGCGGACGCTTCCCCGGCTCGATCCGGTTCGGATCCTTGGGGTCGTACACGGTGGAGAAGTCGGTCATTTCGTTGTTGAGCAGGAACCCGCGGCCGGGCACCACCATGCCGGATCCGCCGGTCTGCTCGATCGTGAGGGTGTACTCCGCCACGTTGCCCCACTTGTCCGCGACCGTCAGATTCGTCGTCGAGATGTTCTCGGTGTCCTTCTCGTCGGCGGGTGCCACTGCGGCGGCCGGGCACACGCCGTCGTACGCTGACACATTTCCCGGTGCGACCGGCTTGGCCGCGGCATGCTGCGGGTCGATCCGGCAGGCGCGTTCCTTGCCGAAGAGCGGGTCGGTGAGAGCGGCCGTTGGCACGTCGACCTGCGCCGGATCGCCGACGTACTTGCCGCGGTCGGCGAACGCCAGGGCACTGGCTTCCAGGTAGTGGTGCAGGGCGCCGGCCCGGGACATCCCGGAGAGATTGGACGGGTCCAGGATGTTCAGCGCCTCGCCGACCGTGGTGCCGCCGCTGCTGGAGGGCGCCATGCCGTAGACGTCCAGGCCGCGGTAGTCCACGTGGGTGGGATCCTGGTCCAGCGCACGGTAGGCGGCGAGATCCGCCGTTGTCATGAATCCGGCCGGGACGGGCAGCTTGGTGCCGGCGGCCTTCGCTGGAGCCTGGACGGTGGCCGCGATTTCCGCAGCGAGCGGCCCGCTGTAGAAGCCGCGCGTGCCGTGCTTCGCGAGGAGCCGGTAAGTCGCGGCCAGGTCGTGGTTTTGGAAAATGCTGCCGACGGCGGGAGCGTCCCCGCCGGGCAGGTAGAGGCTGCTGGTCGCGGGGAATGCGGCGAAGCGGGCCTTGTTGTCGAGGGTCTGCTGCCGGAACGTTCCGTCCACGACGAAGCCTCGGGTGGCCACCTTGATGGCCGGTTTGAGGGCCTCGCCAAGGCCCAGGCTGCCCCAGCGCTCGAGTGCCCGTTCCCAGGTCGCGGGGGTGCCAGGGACGCCGACGGCGACGCCGCTGGTGACGAGCTCGGGGGTGAAGCGGTAGGGCTGGCCCGTCGCCGGGTCAATGAACGCATCGTGCGGCATCCCGGCCGGAGCAGTCTCGCGTCCGTCGACTGTGCCGACCTTGCCGGTCTTTGCGTCGTAGTAGACGAAGTAGCCGCCGCCGCCGATGCCGGCGCTGTACGGCTCGGTCACGCCCAGGGTCGCGGCTGCGGCGACGGCGGCGTCTGCCGCGTTGCCGCCCTTGCGGAGCACCTCGATCGCGGCGGCCGAGGCCTCCGGGTCCACCGTGCTCACCGCGCCGCCGTAGCCGATGGCCGTCGCGGTCTTTTCAGTCTCGCGCGGTGCCGCGGAGGCGGGGCCGGCGACGGCGCCGCCCGCCACGCTCAGGGCCAGTGCCGCGGTGACGGCGGACAGTCGACGTCCTACATGTTGCATGGCTGCTCCCGGGCTAGCGTCGTGTGAACTGACAGTTTCTGTCACACTACCCGCGCCCGTTGTGACATTCAATGCAGCATCCTGTCACACCGGTGGCTGGCGGCCGCGGCTAGCCTGCCTCCCGCAGGTGCGCCAGGAGCGCGTCCAGGACCGGAAGCTGGCCGCGCACCAGCTTCGTGCGGGCCTCGGACTCGCTGAACCACGCGGCGTCGTCGATCTCCGGGTAGCTGCGGACGATGCCCGATCCCCTTGGCCACTCCAGCGAAAAGGTGTTGCTCACGCTCCTTTCCGGCCGGAAGTCACATTCGGCGGCGAAGACGGTGACAAACTTGCCCGAAGCCTGCCGGAAGCTGCCCAGCGGGAAGTAATCGACGTCGGGCGGGGCGGTGCCGATTTCCTCCGCGAACTCGCGGCGCGCGGCCGCCAGTGCGTCTTCGTCTTCGGTGTATTCGCCCTTGGGGATGGACCAGGCCGCGGCATCCTTCCGCGCCCAGAACGGCCCGCCCATGTGTCCGATCCAGACTTCCAGCCGCGACTGCGGACCCCGCCGGTACAGCAGCAGGCCGGCACTCAGAACGCTCATGCGGCCTCCAGTCCACGGGCGGGTTCCGGACTATCTTCGGACGCGCGCGGTGCGAAGGCAAGCGCGGTCGGGCCCGGAACCGTGGAGGCATGGCTGCCGCGGCCCGGTTGCCAGGGGAGGTTGGAGCCCCCTAAAGCGCGGATACCGCCGACCGGACCGCCTCGGACATGGGTGTTGTGGGCCGGCCGATCAACGTGCGTAGCTGAGTCGTAGTGACGTGAAGGTCTCCTCGAGCGATCCCCAGGTCGGAGTCCGCAAGGATATCGGCGAAGTCCAACGGCACGCCGAATCCTGCCAGCATGGCGGCGTAGTCGGCCGCGGGCAGGTCCTGATATGCGATCGGCTGCCCGCTGGCCTCGGCGATCTCGCCGGCCAGTTCCGCCATAGAGAAGGCCTCGTCGCCGCCGAGTTCGTAGACTTTCCCGGCCTGGTCCTCGGCCATCAGGGCCGCAGCCGCTGCCTCGGCATAGTCGGCGCGCGCCGCGGCGCTAACCTTGCCGTCGCCGGCGCTTCCGGCGAACACGCCCTGTGCGAGCGTCCCCTGAAGCTGCTCGGTGTAGTTCTCCAGGTACCAGCCGTTGCGCAGGAGCACGTAGGGGAGTCCGGATTGCGCGAGCAGGGCCTCCGTCGCCTGGTGCTCGGCGGCCAGCTTCATGCCCGTGCTGTCCGCATTGGCGATGCTGGTGTAGGCGATCAGTCCGACGCTCTCGGCGACGGCGGCATCGATCACAGCGCGGTGCTGTCTCACCCGCCGGCCGACTTCACTCCCGGAAATCAGCAGCACCTTCGTGGCGCCCTTAAGGGCGTCGGTGACCGTGGCGGCGTCGTCGTAGTCCATGGCCCTAACCTGGAGGCCGCGGCCGGCGAACTCCGCCAGCCGTTCGACGGCACGTCCGGTGGCGACGATCTGCCCTGCGGGGACGCCGCGCTGCAGCAGGGATTCGATTACAAGGCGGCCAAGTTGTCCGGTGGCGCCGGTGACGACGATGCTCATGGGAAATTCCTTTCACGTGTTTGCTCTTCCGGGGTGGACAACCGGCCCGCAGCGGCAAAACTTCCCGGAAGAGAGTACGCACTTTCAGGTAAGGTACATACGTGACGGTTAGTTATGAATCATCCCCGGTCCCCGCAGCCTCCGGAGAGCCCCGTATTTCCTGCCGGTTGCGCAAGCCGGACCCTGCTCGACCACGTGACGAGCAAGTGGGGGGTGCTGATTCTGATCGCATTGGCCGACGGGCAGCAGCGCTGGAGCGAATTGCGCCGCCGGGCCGAGGGCATCAGCGAAAAGATGCTGGCGCAGACGCTGAAGACGCTGGAGCGCGACGGCCTGGTGTACCGCGAGGCCCGGCCGACCATTCCGCCGCGGGTGGACTACAGCCTGACGCCGCGGGGCCGTGAACTCACCGACCACCTGCTGCCGCTCTTTGGCTGGGTGCAGGAGAACGCCGAGGAAATCATCGGCCAGTAGTGGGGCCCTGGCGCCCTGCTACCAGTTCTGTGGATCGTTCATGCTGCAGCCCTGGCTGCTGCACTGCCTCGCGCTGACCTGCCAGTCCGGCTGGCGCGCCGCCACGGGACGTACGTCTTTCCAGATCGGAACCACCCGTGAACCGCACGCCGGGCAGGGCGGCTCCATATGAGCGCGTCGTTGCGCCTTGTTCATGCTTCCCCCAAAAAACTCCGATGCCTACACCCAAATTTAGCCATAATTCCATCGAAGTTACAAACACCTTAGGAGCGTTCGGCCCAGTCCAGGACCCGCATGGCCCGCAGGGTGTTCCAGCGGCTCGGGCGGCCGTCACCCTCGTCCAGCGGGAAGTGGATCCGCCCCGGATGGCTGTTCTCAAGGTGCCAGGTCCCGTCGGGCTGCCGCTTGGACCGCACCACGCCCACTGCCTCGGCCGTCCGCTCATCCACGGCAGCCCCGGCGGCCCGGAGGTAGTCCAGGCCGCGGAGCACGTCGTAGTGCCAACGGACCGGGTGGGAGAATTGCAGCCACGCCGGGTCGATCAACCCGCCGGTGCTCTTGCGGCGGAGGAGGCCGCGTTCGAGCAGGTATTCCTCGCCGCGCCGCCGCGCCGCGGTGACCTCGGGAGTGCCGCCGGTTGCATGCCCGTACTCCAGCAGCCCTTCCAGGACGTTGATGGTGGTGTCGAAGGAGGATCGCGTGGACCCGCGTTCCGCCTCACAGTTCCAGCCACCGTCGTCGAGCTGTTCCCCCAGCAACCGCGTCACGACGCCATCGACGTCCTCGCCAAAGTAGGCACCGAGCGCGACGGTCATCCCATTGATGCAGGGCTCCACTTCGCCCTCGAAGAACGGCTGGCCGGCTTCCTCCCAGCGGCTGTTCTGCCGGACACGCGCGACGGCGTTGCGCGCTGCCTCGCTGCCGGGGTCGAGCCCGAACTCGCGGAGCAGCAGCAGGCTGTAGGTCGTCGCGGTCCAGGGCTGGCCCGGCTCGGATTCATCGAATGGCGCCGGGAAGTACGTGCCGCCGTCCCACTGCCCGTCGTCGGCCTGCAGCCCGAGCAGGCGGGCGCCCCACCCCTGCGCAGCGACGCGGGCCCGCTCGGCGGACAGTTCGTCCGCGCCCGCGCCCGTCAAGTCGCGCAGGGCCTGCCAGCGGATGGCGGGGTCGGAATCGAGCAGCCAGTCGAGGACGTCCATCCGGACAAGCTAGCACCACCTTCATCCGGCGGGGAAGGAACCCGGCGGGGGAGGAACCCGGCGGGGCCCTCAGTCGCCGTCGTCGTTGGACAGCCGGCGGAAATCCCTGGACAGGTAGAGCGCCAGCGCCGCCGAATTTCCGCTGTCCACCGTGACCGCCACCCGGGTGCGGCCCAAGGCATGCAGGGTGTGCAGGCAGTGGCCAAGCAGTTCCTCCGCCAGACCCTGCCGGCGATGGTCGGGGTGGGTAAAGAGTTCGGCGATCTCGCTGTCCCAGTCGCCCTCGCTGCCCGGGGCCGGCTCGGTGACGATGATGGCGGCCGCAAGTTGTCCGTCGGGGGCTGCTTTGACCGCGGATGCCTCCGGAACGTGCCGGCCGTGGGCTCCACCGAGCAGGGCGTCGATCCAGCCGACGGCGCGGTCCTCGGGCTGCGGCAGGCCGTCCGCATAGGAGTCCCGGTACATTACGGACAGCTCAGGGAGGTCGGCTGCCTGGATGGGCCGTATCGCGGTGCCCGGGCGGGCGCCCTCGCGTGGGCCGGTGGCCGCGGTCAGGATGATTAGGGGATTCACGGCAGCCCTGCTCTCTCTAGCAACCTCTTATAACGAGACACCCTTTGGGAGTCCCCTCCAGCTTGCACCCGCTTTATTGCGGCGGCGTTTCCGGATGGTGATATCCGGACGACGGGAAGGCCGTCGAAAGGTGAACAGTTCCTTTCCGGCCGGGTTACCCTGCTTGGCCGACGACGGCGGTGACGAAACCGGCCGGCGCGCCCCGCCGTCGGGTCTCTTTGCCGAAATTTCGGTGTTCCTCCATGGCAAGGCCGAAGGGCCGGAGGAACTCCACGGCGCGATCCCGTGCCGGGGGAGTGCTGTCGATTCCGAAGTCGAGGGGCTCGCCGGCAAAGGCTGCGGCGGCGCGGCCGTAGCGCATGTAGGGCGAGCGGGACGCAAGGGTCTGGGCGGCGAAATAGTCGAAACTGACCACACTGCCGGCGGCTCCACCGCCGATCCGGCGGAGCGTCGCCTCGACGGAAGCGCGGTCCAGGTACATGGTCACAGCCTCCCAGAGGAAGAACGCCGGCCGGTCGGGGTCGAAACCGGCGGCCAGGAGCTTGCTCCACCAATCCTGCGCCCGGAGGTCGGCGGCGACGTAGCTCGCCAGCTGTGTGGACAGTCCGGCACGCTTCAGCATGCCGAGCTTGAAGGCCTGGGTCAGGGGCTTGTCCACCTCGAAGCAGCGCACGTGGTCGGCTCCGGAGAACCGGAAGGCGCGGGTGTCGAAGCCCGCCCCGAGGATGACCAGCTGGCCCACGCCGGGAAGATGGCGCTGGAGGGCAGCATCAAAAAAGCTCGTCCGTGCCGAATCCTGGTGCCTCAACGGCGCTTCGCCCTCGTAGGGGTAGCGGTAGACCCTGGGAACGTAGCCGGTCGCACCGTGGGCGGCGATCGTTGGGGCCGCGACCAGGCTGAAACCCGTCCGGGAAACGTTGGGCATGACCATCATGAGCCGCTCGGCCGGCTCATCATCCCTGGTGCCCAGCCGGTGCTGCATGAACCGCGTGTGGAGAGAAGCCAGCAGGGTGGCCGAGACTCCGGTCCGCCGGCTGTAGACCAGCAGCTTGGGCAGTGCCCAGAGGTAGCCCGCTGTCCCTGCCGGGAGCAGCGCCAGCTGGATCACCCGGAACAGGGCCGCCGCCGCAGGTCCCTGTGCCGGTCGCCGAGGCGGGGCCGGGTGCGGGCCGTTGGGCGCTCCCTGCCGGACCCTCAGACGTAGGTGCCGGCCGAGGGTGTCGCGGAGTGTCTCAAACTTGCCAAGCTGGATCATGGCGGGCCTCCCTGATGTGCCCGACATCTTCCTCCCACGGGCCGTAACCGGCAAGGGGTGGCGGTTCCGGGGCGTGCAGCGGGTGATGGCTGAACCGCTGCCGGGGCGGGTTTCCGCGGCGGAAACCGCCTGGTGATACGGAAACGGTCCGGCGCCACGGGAATCCCCATAGCGCCGGACCGTTTGCGCGTCGTACGTCCGGAACCGCAGCGCGGAAAAGCTCCCCGGAACTAGACCAGGGTCGCGGTGTCGATCACGAAGCGGTAGGGCACGTCGGAAGCCAGCACGCGCTCGTAGGCCTCGTTGATCTTCTCGGCCGGGATGACCTCGATCTCGGCGCCGAGGTGGTGTTCGGCGCAGAAGTCCAGCATTTCCTGGGTCTGGCGGATGCCGCCGATCATCGAGCCGGCGAAGGAGCGACGGCCGCCGATCAGGGCGAACGCGTTGACCGGCAGCGGCTCGGCCGGGGCGCCCACGTTGACCATGGTGCCGTCGAGGCGCAGCAACTGCAGGTAGGAGCTGATGTCGATCGAGGCGCTCACGGTGTTGATGATCAGGTCAAAGGTGCCGGCGAGCTCGGTGAAGGTATTCTCGTCGCTCGTGGCGAAGTAGTGGTCCGCGCCGAGGCGCAAGCCGTCTTCCTGCTTCTTGAGGGACTGCGAGAGGACCGTGACCTCGGCGCCCATGGCGTGGGCGATCTTGACAGCCATGTGTCCAAGCCCGCCGAGCCCGACGACGGCGACCTTCTTGCCGGGGCCGGCGTTCCAGTGGCGCAGCGGCGAGTAGGTGGTGATGCCGGCGCACAGCAGGGGAGCGGCGACGTCGAGCTCGATGCCCTCGGGGATCCTCACCACGAAGTCTTCGGTCACGACGACGTGGGTGGAATAGCCGCCCTGGGTGATCGTGCCGTCGCGGTCCACGGCGCCGTAGGTGCCGGTGTTGCCCTTGAGGCAGTACTGTTCCTCGCCGGCCTGGCAGTTGGCGCACTCGCCGCAGGAGTTCACCATGCAGCCGACGCCGACGCGGTCACCGACGGCGTGCTTGGTGACGGCCGAGCCGACCTCGGTCACGATGCCGGCGATCTCATGGCCGGGAGCGAGCGGGTAGGACTGCGGTCCCCAGTCGCCGCGGACCGTGTGGATGTCCGAGTGGCAGATCCCGGCGAACTTGATCTCGATCAGGACGTCGTGCGGGCCGACGTCGCGGCGCTCGATGGTGGTGGGGACGAGGTCCTCCGTGGCGGACGGGGCGGCGTAAGCGTTTACAGTAAGCATTCTTCTCCAGTAAGAGTCGGTTCGAAAGTCGCGGTCGTGGGGGAGAGGAGTAGGTCCAGGGGCTTGGGGGGCGCCTCTGAACCTGCCGGCCCACGATGGCGCTGTGGCCGGACGGCATGCCGTCCGGGGCCACAGTATGAGCCAACACCCTGCCGGGGTGGATTGTTCCGAAGCGGGACACTTTTTCTGGTCCAGCTTTTGTCGCAGCTCCGGAAAGGGACTGCTCCAGCGGCGAGGCGCTGGCTCACGGTTCCATTCAACTGCCTGCCGCGGCGGCGGGGGAGTCCCTGCTGGTACAGGTACTGGCAGGGCCTCCCTCCCCGGCGCTGCTAGCCGGCCATGCCGGGGTGCACGCGGACGAATTCGATCTTGTTGCCCGGATCGACTCTCTTCTTGGGCGCACGGGAAAAGCCCTTGGCGTCCAAGTGGTTCTGCGCGCGGTACTCGGCGAGTGCGTCGTCGTAGGCCGCGTTCAGCTGCCGGCCGGCGACTTCTTCGGTGGAGCCGTCGGCGAAGGTGATGGTGATGGGCGTGCTGGCGGGGAAGTGCCGGTTCATCCGGATGAAGCCCTCGGCGTCCTGCTGGAGATTAATCAATGGGGTGCCACCTTTGTGATTGAGAAGTCCCAGTCTTCCGTAGTTTCCCCTCCCGCCGCGCCGCAGCCTAGGCGTTGAAGCGATACAGGGCGGGCCGGGCAGGCAGGATGGGCCCGCAGAACTGCCGCCAGGCGCGGCGGGGGACAATGGAGGAGTGACTCCAACGCCCACTGCTCCCAACCCGGCGGACAAGCCCTTCGATCTCGGCTCCATTGGAACCGGTCTGGTCTTTGCCGCTTCCCTGGGCAAGCTCGCGGAGGCCCTGCAGGCGGGATCCCCGGCGGGCACGTCGGTGGTCGAGGCGCCCCCGGGTACGGGCAAGACCACCCTGGTCCCGCCGCTGCTGGCCAACCTTGCCCACGGCGCCGGTGTGCGCGCCCCGCGCATCGTGGTGACCCAGCCGCGCCGCGTCGCCGCGCGTTCCGCGGCCCGGCGCCTCGCCGCTTTGGACGGCAGCCCGCTGGGCGGGCGCGTCGGCTACACGGTCCGCGGCGACCGCCAGGCCGGCCCCGGCACCTGGATCGAGTTCGTCACTCCCGGCATCCTGCTGCGCCGCCTCCTCGCCGATCCCGGGCTGGAGGGCACCGATGCGGTGGTGCTCGACGAGGTCCACGAACGGGGACTGGAGACCGACCTGCTGCTCGGCATGCTCGCCGAGGTCCGGCAGCTGCGCGGGGACCTCACGCTCGTCGCCATGTCAGCCACCCTGGACGCGCCGCGCTTCGCCGCCCTGCTGGGGGACACGACGCCGCCGTCGGACACCTTGCCGGAGGGGCGCGGCGCAGGGGCCGGCGGGCACGACGGCGGCGGCGCGGCTCCCGTTGTGGGCTGTCCTTCCGCGCTGTACCCGCTCGAGGTCCAGTGGACGCCCGCCCCGGCCGCCCGCCTGGACGCCCGGGGAGTGACGCGCGCGTTCCTGGACCATGTGGCGGATACGGCCGCTGACGCCCACGCCGCGGCGCTCGCCGCCGGAGAGGACATCGATGCCCTGGTCTTCGTCCCGGGTGCGCGGGAGGTCTCCCACGTCGCCGCCCGGCTGCGCGGCCGGGTGACGGCAGAGGTGCTGGAGCTGCACGGCCAGGTGGGCCCGGCCACTCAGGACCGGGCCGTATCCGGCCGCAGCCCCGGCGAACCCGCTCGGATCATCGTCTCCACCGCGCTCGCCGAGTCCTCCCTGACGGTGCCGGGCGTACGCCTGGTGGTCGATTCCGGCCTCTCCCGCGAACCGCGGCGGGACGCGGGGCGCGGCATGACGGGCCTGGTGACCGTGTCCTGTTCCCGGGCCTCCGCCGAACAGCGCGCCGGACGGGCCGCCCGGCTGGGCCCCGGACGCGTGGTCCGCTGCTATGACCAGAAGAGCTACGGAGCCGCCCCTGCCCATCAGACCCCGGAGATTGCCGTCGCCGACCTGACGGGCGCAGCCCTGGTGCTGGCCTGCTGGGGCTCGCCGGGCGGCAGCGGGCTGGCACTCCCGGACGCCCCGCCCAGGGCCGCGATGGACGAGGCCGTCGAAGTGCTGCGCGAACTCGGCGCGGTGGGACCCGCGGGCCTGGCCACGGAGCTCGGCAAGACGCTGGCCCGGATTCCGGCGGATCCGCGGCTCGCCCGCGCCCTGCTGGACGGCGCCGCCGCCGTGGGGCACCGCACCGCGGCGGAGGCCGTCGCCGTCGTCGCCGGCGGACAACGCGCCCCCGGCGCCGACCTGCCCGGACTACTGAGCGCCCTGCGCTCCGGCAACGACCCGGGGTCCCGTCGCTGGGCGGACGACGTCCGGCGGATGGAGGCCATTGCCCGCCAGCCGCAGTCCGGCAGCGTGGCGTCGCTGCCGACGGCGCCCGCAGCCGGCACGGACGGCACCGGATTCGTCGTCGCCCTCGCGTTCCCGGACCGGGTGGCGCGCCGGGTCCCGGGACCGGACGAGCGCTACTTGCTGTCCTCCGGAACCCGTGCCGGGCTCCCGGGCGGCAGCCGCCTGGCCGGCCACGAGTGGCTCGCCGTTGCCGAGGTTTCGCGCGCCGACGGGAAAGACGCGGCCGGAACCGGCGCGGTCATCCGGTCCGCCGCGCCGCTGACGGCGGAGGCCGCGGAGGCCGCCGCGCGGCATTTGCTCAGCGACACCGTGGAGGCAGGATTCGGCCAGGGCCGGGTCACCGCCCGCCGGGAACGCCGCCTGGGCGCGATCGTGCTCTCCTCGACGCCGGTGCGTCCGTCCGCGGCGGAAGGCCGCGCCGCGGTGGCCCGCGCCTTGGCGCAGGCAGGGCTGCAGACGATCGGCTGGTCGGCGGCGGCGGACGCCTTGCGCCGGCGCCTGGCCCTGCTGCACCGCGAACTGGGCGAACCCTGGCCGGACATGTCAGAGCCCGCCCTGCTGGCCCGGCTGGACGAGTGGCTGGCGCCGGAGCTCGAGGCCCTGGCCGCCGGTGCCGCAACGAGCGGCATCGGCCTGGCCGAACCGTTGCGGCGGCTGCTGCCCTGGCCCGAAGCGGGACGGCTGGGGGAGTTGGCTCCGGAGGCGCTGGAGGTACCCAGCGGCTCGCGGGTGCGGATCGATTACCCCGAGGCGGATGACGACGGCGGCCGGCCGGTGGTCGCGGTCAAGCTGCAGGAGTGCTTCGGCTGGGATCAGACGCCGCGGCTGGTGGATGGCCGCGTGCCGGTGTTGTTCCACTTGCTCTCGCCTGCCAGACGGCCGCTCGCGGTGACCGACGATCTGGCATCCTTCTGGTCCGGGCCCTACGCGCAGGTCCGGGCGGAGATGCGCGGCCGCTACCCGAAGCATCCCTGGCCTGAGGATCCCTGGACGGCACCCGCGACGGCCAGGGTCAAGAGCAGGATGTGACGGCCGGGGCCGACCCCCGCAGCTCCGTCAAGCCCCGGAAAGACCGGGTTCATACGTCCCGGCGTTCCACTCCTGTCCTTGCGGGTCCAGCACCCGTGCCAGCACTGCACCGCCGAGGCGGACTTCCGCATGGACGACCCGGCCCCCGGCCCCGTCCTCGCGGCGGACGACCTCAAACCCGACCCGCTCCATCCAGTCCAGCGCGGCAGGGGCATCCTGGTAGCTGAGGTAGGCGAAAAGCTTCGTCATCATGAGCGGATGCTAGTCCCGGGGCCCGCCGGTGGGTACCCTTGCTACCCGGCCTCGGCGCCCTCCCAGGCAACGTGGACCCAGCGCTGGCCTTCGCCGTCCCAGGATTCCGAATGGCCCAGCAGGGCCAGGTCCTGGAAGCTGACCTCGATCCCGTCGCGCTGAAGTTCGTCGCGGAGTTCGTGGGTGGCCTCCCGGACCGCTGTTGCCACTGCCTCGGGATTGCTGGATTCGACGCGCCGGGACGCTTCATATGGTTTGCTCATGGGCACCATCATTCAGCCTCGGAGCCGTTATGGGAACCATTGCCCGCAACCGGAACAACTGGGGATCAGCTGCCGATCAGCCGTTCGCCGTTGAACCAGCACACCGCCCGCAGCCAGTCGTCGTCGAGCCGTGGCTCCTTGTCGCGGAGCCGTTCGAGTGCCTCAAGCTGGTGCGCGTAGGGGTACGGGATGTTCGGGAAGTCGCTGCCGAGCACGATCCGGTCCGCAAATTCCGCGAGCCTCGGCAGCAGCCTGGCCGGGAACGGGGCCACCTCTTCAAAAAAGTCGGTAAACGCCATCGTGGTGTCGAGGTGGACGCGCGGGAACTTTTCGGCCAGGGCAAGGAATTCCCCGTATTCCGGCGTGCCCAGATGCGCGACGACGGCGGTGAGCCCGGGATGCCGGCGCAGCACGCCCTCAAGCTTGTCCGGGCCGGTGAACCCGGCCCTCGGCACCGGGCCGCTGCCCACATGCACCACCACGGGAACGGCCGCGTCCGCGAGGAGTCCCCAGACCGGGTCCAGGACCGGCTCGCGCAGGTCGAAACCGCCCACCTGGGCGTGGATCTTGAAGACGCGCGCGCCGCGGTGGAGGGCAGACTCGACCTGCCCCAGCACGCCGTCCTCCGGGTAGAACGTGGCGCTGGGCACGCAGTCCGGCTCAGCCGAGGCGAGGTCCAGGGCAAAGTCCGTGAGGTCCGCCGCCATCCCGGGCCGGTGCGCGTAGGTAAGGGCGGTGAAGCGTCGGACCCCCAGTTGCCGGAGCCGGGCCAACCTGCTGTCTTGGTCCGTGCGGTAGGTGATCGGCCAGGGCCGGCCCACCAGGGGTCCGGCCTCATCGAAATGCGCCCAGACCCGCCGCAGCATCCGCTCGGGGAGGAAATGTGTGTGGATGTCGATCAGCCCCGGCAACCCCAGCCGCTGCCACCACGCGGGGACGTCGCCGTCGCCCAGTGATCCCGGCCGGCCGGTGCGGGTGCCCGGCACCTCCGTCCCTTTCACCGGGCGCCCTCGGCGGTCCGGTCGGCGCTGTGCAGCCGGATGAAATCCGCCACTGCGGCCGCAAGGCCCGCCCCGATCTCTTCCGGCGACCGCTTCGCCCCGGCCACGGCGAAGGAATGGTCCCCGCCCTCACGCCACTGCAGCGTCGCGGCCGGGCCGATGCGCTCCACCACGGACTCCAGCAGCCCGCGGGTGGCGAAGGTGTCCCTGGTGCCCTGGAGGAACAGCATCGGCACGGTGAGCCCGTAGAGGTGTCCGTCACGCAGTTTCTCCGGTTTGCCCGGCGGATGCAGCGGATAGCCGAGGTACACCAGACCGGCCGCGGGCATGCCCTCCGCGACCGCCATCGACGCCATCCGGCCGCCGAAGGACTTCCCGGCGGCCCAGAGCGGTTCGCCCTCGGAACGGGCAGCGGCCGCGGCCATCGCCGCCCGCCAGGCCGCGATGGCCACCGGCGGCCGGTCCGGGAACTTCCGGCCCGCCTCGCGGTACGGGAAGTTGAACCGCAGCGTTGCGACGCCGTCGTCGTTCAAGGCCGCGGTGAAACCCCGAAGGAACGGGTGCTCCATCCCGGCGCCTGCGCCGTGGGCGACGACAAGAGTCGCGGCGGGTCTCGGCGGCCTGGCGTAGATCCCGGATACTGCCGTGCCGTCGACGTCGATGGTCAGCGCGAGTTCAGCGGCGGCCATGCAGGAGTCCCCGCAGTGACACAGCCCGCAGCATCAAACCAACAGCGCAGACCACCGGTGCCAGGCCGAGCAACACCGCGACCGGGTTGGGCCGGAACACGACGCGGCCGCCCCGGCTGCGGGCGTAAACGCCAAGCGGCAGGACGAAGCCGCCGCCCCCGCCGCCGGACCCCGCGGGAGCGTCCTCGGAGGCCGGGGCGCTCCCGCCGCCGAACCCGAACGACACCAGCGCCACGGGGATCAGTTCCTCGCCGTCGAGCTGCACGGGAGCGCCGTACGCCCGGGACACCCCCACGTTCTTGAACGCGTCCACGAGGGACGAAAATGCCTCAGCCATGTCTGCCACCCTAATCACCGGCCGCGGCGAGCACCAGAGCGGCCCGCGGCCCGTTGCCGAAGCGCGCGATTCCGGGACGTCCGGCCCCTGTTCGGGTGTCCCGGTTGCCAATAGATTGGGGCTGGGGCAAGCCACCGGCTGAGAGGAAAGAACCATGTCGACTACTGCTGGAGCCGCGTCGCGGCTGGCCGCTGCGCTGGCCATCGTGCTCGGTACCACGGACATTCCGCTCCGGCTGCGCGCCTGGGACGGTTCGGAAGCCGGACCGGAGGGCGCCCCGCTGCTGGTGTTCCACTCACGCCGGGCGCTGCGGCGGATCCTCTTCTCGCCCGGCCAGCTGGGCCTGAGCCGGGCCTACGTCGCCGGCGAGATTGAGGCGCCCGGCGACATCTTTGCCAGTTTCGCCGCCCTCAGCTCGGCGGGGAAATTCGCCGAGCCCGGGCCGTTCCGGCGCCCCACCGTCCGGGAACTGGGGACCCTGGCCGCGGCCGCGGTGCGGCTCGGCGCGCTGGGACCGAACCCGGCCCCGCCCCCCGAGGAGGCCCGCGTGGCGCGCAAGGGCCGGCGGCATTCCCGCAGGCGCGACGCCGCCGCCATCTCGCACCACTACGACGTCGGGAACAGCTTCTACGCCCTCGTGCTTGGCCCGTCCCTGGTTTACTCCTGCGCGGTCTGGGACACTCCCGGGACGGGCCTGGACGCGGCGCAGGAAGCAAAACTTGATCTGGTCTGCCGCAAGCTCGGACTCCGGCCAGGCATGCGGGTGCTGGACGTTGGCTGCGGCTGGGGCAGCTTCGCCATCCACGCCGCTGAACGCTACGGGGCCGACGTCGTCGGCGTCACCCTGTCCGCCGAGCAGGCGGAACTGGCACGGAAACGGGTGGCGGAAGCAGGGCTGACGGACCGGGTCGAGATCCGGATCCAGGACTACCGCGACGTGTCGGACGGACCGTTCGATGCGATCAGCTCCATCGGCATGTCCGAGCATGTGGGCCGCGAACAGATCGGCCACTACGCCTCCCGGCTGCACGGGTTGCTCCGCCCCGGCGGCCGGCTGCTGAACCACGCCATCTCCTGGAACGCCGGACCGACCGACCCCGATCCGAACTCCTTCATCCCGCGTTACGTCTTCCCGGACGGCGAGATGCTCAGCCTCACCGAGATGATCGGCGCCCTGGAGGCCAGCGGCCTGGAAGTGCTCGACGTCGAGGCGTTGCGCCCGCACTACGCGCTGACCCTGCGGGCATGGGTGCAGAACCTGGAACGCCACTGGGACGAGGCCGTTCGGGCCAGCAGTCCGGGCCGGGCCCGGGTCTGGCGGCTCTATATGGCCGCCAGTGCGCTGGGATTCGAGGCCGGAACCACGGGAGTGAACCAAGTCCTGGTGCAGCGCGCCGGTGGCGCCGAACCCCCGCTGCGCCGGACCGCCTGGCTCTGATGACACCCGGACCGGCCGCCGCCGTCGCGGAGGGGCTCTCCGCAGCGGAGGCAGCCCGGCGGCTGGCGGCCGAGGGGCCGAACGAGCTTCCGACAGCGAAGCCGCGCAATCTCCTGCAGCAGAGCTGGGCCGTGATCCGCCAGCCCATGTTGCTCCTGCTGCTGGTCGCCGGGACCGTGAACTTCCTGCTGGCCGAACTGCTCGACGGCGTGCTGCTGATGTCCTTCGTCGTGGTGGTGATCGGTATTTCCATCTATCAGGAGCGCAAGACCGAGAACGCCCTCGCAGCCCTCCGGGATTTGTCCTCCCCGCGCGCACTCGTGGTCCGCGACGGGGAGCAGATACGCATCCCCGGGCGCGAGGTGGTGCGCGGGGACCTCGCCGTGCTCGCCGAAGGGGACCGGGTGCCGGCCGACGCGGTGCTGCTGGAGGCCCGCAACTTCGCGGCGGACGAATCCGCCCTGACCGGGGAGTCGGTCCCGGTCCGCAAGGTACCGGACGCGGCCCTTGCCGCGGCGGAGGCGCTGGGCCGGCCAGGCGGGGACGCGACGCCCTGGATCTTCTCCGGCACCCTGGTGGTGAAGGGCCACGGCCTGGCGCTGGTCAAGGCGACGGGAGCGGGCACCGAACTGGGCCGCATCGGCTCGGCCCTGCGCTCCATCGAACAGGAACCCACCCCGCTGCAACGGGAAATCGACCGGCTGGTCCGGTATGTGGCCGTGTTCGGCCTGGCGGCCGCCGCCGTCGTCGTGGTCGTGTACGGGCTGACCCGGGGGAACTGGCTGGAAGGACTGCTGGCCGGCATCGCGACCGCGATGGCGATGCTGCCCGAGGAGTTCCCGGTGGTGCTGACCGTGTTCCTGGCCCTCGGCGCGTGGCGGATGTCGCAAAAGCATGTGCTGACCCGGCGCTCGCCGGTGATCGAGGCCCTGGGTGCGGCGACCGTCATCTGCGTAGACAAGACCGGTACCCTGACCCTGAACAGCATGACCGTGCGCCAGCTGGTGGTCGGGGGACAGAGCTTCACCGTCGACGACCGGCCGCTGCCGGAGGCCTTCCACGCGATCGCGGAGTTCGGTGTGCTCGCCTCCCCGGTGGATCCTTTCGATCCGATGGACAAGGCCTTCAAAGCGGTGGGCGCGAAGTACCTCGCCGACAGCGAACACCTGCACGCCGACTGGGAACTGGTGCGGGAGTACCCGCTCTCCGAAGGCCTGCTGGCCCTCTCGCACGTCTGGCGCGCGCCCGACGGAAACCGCTACGTCGTGGCCGCCAAGGGTGCCCCGGAAGCGATTGCCAGGCTGTGCCGCCTGAACCCGGCCCAGCTTGCGGTCCTCACCTCCGAAGTCGAGACGGCCACCGCCGGCGGCCAACGGGTCCTCGCCGTGGCGCGCGCCGTGTTCGACCGGGCCGGGAGCCTGCCGGAATTCCAGCGTGATTTCGACTTTGAGTACCTCGGCCTCGTGGGCCTGAACGACCCGTTGCGGCCTGGCGCGGCCGACGCCGTCGCGGCCTGCGCGCGGGCGGGGGTCCGGACCGTGATGATCACCGGGGACTATCCCGGAACGGCTTTGGCGATCGCCCGCGAGATCGGCCTGGACCACGGCGCGGGCGTCATCACAGGCCCCGAGCTCGAGGCCATGGCGGATGATGAACTGGCCCGGCGCATCCGGACCGTCAGCGTGTTCGCACGGATGGTGCCGGAGCAGAAACTCCGGCTGATCCGTGCCCTCAAGGTCAACGGCGAGGTGGTCGGCATGACCGGCGACGGCGTCAACGACGCCCCGGCCCTGCGCGCGGCGGACATTGGCATCGCCATGGGCGCGCGCGGCACCGATGTGGCCCGCGAATCCGCGGACCTGGTCATCACCGACGACGATTTCAGTTCCATCGCGGGCGGCATCCGCCAGGGCCGCGGGATCTTCGACAACCTGCGCAAGGCGCTGGCGTACACCATCGCCGTCCACGTCCCGATCGTCGGCATGTCCCTGCTGCCGGTTTTCGTCAGCGAGTGGCCGCTGGTGCTGCTGCCGGTCCAGATCGCGTTCCTGGAACTCATCATCGACCCGGCGTGCTCCGTGGTCTTCGAAGCCGAGGAGATCGACCCGGCGATCATGGACCAGCCGCCGCGCAAGGCCGGCCAGGGCATCTTCGGCCGCCGGGTCCTGGTCATCGCCGCCTGCCAGGGGCTCGCCGTGCTGGCGGCCGTCGTCGGCGTCTACCTCTGGAGCATCGGCAGCGGGAAGGCGGACGACGTCGTCCGTTCGGTCTCCTTCGCCACCCTGGTCATCGGCAACCTGTCGCTGATCCTGGTGAACCGGTCCTGGCGGTTGCCGGTCTGGCGGACGTTCCGCGAGCGCCGGAACCGGACGTTGAAGTGGGTGGTCGGCGGTGCGGCGCTGTTCCTGGTGGTGCTGCTGAGCGTCCCGGGGCTGCGCGGCGCCTTCGACCTGGGGCCGCTGGGGCCGGGGGACTGGCTGCTGGCGCTCGTGGCCGGGGCCGCCGGGGTGGTCTGGTTCGAAATCTACAAGACCGTCCGCCGGCCCTGACGCTGCCTCCTTTCCTTGGACAGCGCCCCGGGGTAGCTTGATCCTCATGGCGCGGGAAGAAACGACGGTCTCCGTTGCGGGACCAGACGGCAGCAGGGAAGTCAGGATCTCCAGTCCCAGCAGGCTGCTGTGGCCCGAAGCGGGCCTGAGCAAGCTGGACCTGGCCCACTACATGGTCGCCGTCGGGGACGCATTCCTGGCCGCTAATGGCGGCCGCCCCATCACGTTGCAGCGGTTCTCCGGCGACGTCGACGGCGAGCAGTTCTTCTCGAAGAACCCGCCCAAAGGGGCCCCAGACTTCGTGCGGGCCGTGGACGTGGTCTATCCGAGCCGCCGGTCGCATCCCCAGCTGGTGATCGATGAGATAGCCGCCGCGGTGTGGGCGGTGCAGATGAACACTGTGGTCTTCCACCCGTGGGCGTCGCGGGCTGCGAACCCGAACAACCCGGACCAGCTGCGGATCGACCTTGACCCGCAGCCGGGCACCAGCTTCCGGGACGCCGTGCCGGCGGCCCAGGAACTGCGCAAGGTGCTGGCCGAAGCGGGGCTGACGGCCTTCATCAAGACCTCCGGCAACCGCGGGCTCCACGTCTTCGCACCGATCGAGCCCGCGCATGAGTTCCTCGAGGTGCGGCACGCTGTCATCGCCGCCGCGCGCGAACTCGAGCGCCGGATGCCGGAGCAGGTCACCACAGCGTGGTGGAAGGAGGAACGCGGCACGCGGGTGTTCATCGACTTCAACCAGGCCAACCGTGACCGCACCATGGCCGGGGCCTACAGCCCGCGGGCGCTGCCCGCCGCCACCGTATCCTGCCCGCTGGAGTGGGACGAGCTGGACGGCGCGGACCCCAAGGACTTCACCGTCGCCACCGTTCCCGCCCGGCTCAAGGCCACCGGGGATCCGTGGGCGGACATGCATGCCAGCCCAGGCTCCATCGAGGCCCTGCTCGGGTGGTGGGAACGGGACGTGGCCGCGGGTCTCGGCGAGCTTCCCTTCCCGCCCGACTTCCCGAAAATGCCCGGCGAGCCGCCGCGGGTGCAGCCCAGCCGGGCCCGGAGCAAGGACTAGAAACGGACCCTCTTACTGGACCAGTTCGGGGTGGTGCAGCCTGGCGACCTCGGGGTGGGCGCGGAGCCAGCCCTTGAGTACGTTCGCCCCGTAGGAGGCGAGCATCGGGTTGTCCGGATCGTCCGAAAGCCCGCGGGACTGCGCCGCCAGGGCCGGCGGCAGCGGGACCGGATCGATGACGGCGTCCAGCCGCGGCGACCAGAAGAACGGAACCGTATAGCGGTCGACGCCGGGCGGCGGCGCCTGCACCCGGTGGATCGTCGCCGAGAGGTACCCCTGGGTCGCAACCTCCAGCATTTCGCCCAGGTTCACCACCAGGGCCCCTTCGAGCGGCGCCACCGGAATCCAGTCGTCGCTGCCGTGCGGCCGCACCTCCAGGCCGCCCACACGGTCCTGCAGCAGGAGGGTGACGAAGCCGTAGTCGGCGTGCGCACCGACGCCCTGGGTTCCGGCCGCCGGGACCACGCCGCCGACGTAGTGCGTGAGCTTGGCCATCCACGCGGGTGTCCCCTCGAAGGCGGCGGCGAAGTGGTCTTCCGGAAGGTCCAGCGAGACCGCGATCGCGCGCAGCAGTTCCGCGCCCACCACGCACATTCGGTCGGCCCAGGCCATGGCGACGGTGCGTAGCTCCGGGAGGGCCTTATCCGGCCAGAGGTTGGGCCCCTGGATCAGCCAGTACGGCTGCTCGGCCGGGTAGTCGCGCAGGGCGGGGCGCTCGGGACCGAAGTCCAGCTGTTCCCGTGCGTCCGGCCGTCCCTGCGTCACTTCGTGGCCGAGCCGCGTGTAGCCGCGGAAATGCGGCGACTTGCGGTTGTCCAGCGCCAGCCGGTCCGCTTCCGGAAGATTGAAAAACCGGCGCGTGACGTCGAAGAGCTCATCGACTTGCGCGCCGGTGGCGCCATAGCCGATCAACTGGAAGAAGCCCACCCGGTGGCTGGCGTCGCGGAGGTCGGCAACAAAGGCGGGGTTGAATGAACCGTCGTCGTTTCTCGCCGCACCCAGGTCCAACACCGGGATTGATTCGGTTCGAGTGTCCATCACTGCAAGGTAGCACCGGTACTTCAGCTATTGAAGGTGCCCGGAGTAGCGGCAGCAGCGGGGCCGGAGCGGTGCAGCCGCTCCAGCGCGGCGGTGTCACGGCCAAACGAGAAGAGTAGGAGCGCAAGCGCCACGAGGAGCGCGGTCGTGCCCGCCGCGGACGGGACACCCGGCGTCAGGGCCAGCAACAGGGCAAAGGGCTGAAGCGCACCGATGGCCTTGCGGAGGGGCGACGGGGGAAGAGTCTTCTGCAGGCCCGGACGGAACCTGCCCGCGACGGCAAACGCGTAGTACATGAGTCCGGTCAGTAGGACCCACGCCCCGGTGGACACCGCGGCGGCGCAGGACAGCACCAGGGTGAGCGCCGCATCGGTCTCGGTGTCCAGGCGCGCTCCCGCCGCGGACGCGGTCCTGGTCCGCCTCGCCACAGGACCGTCCAGGGCGTCGAGCGCGAAGGCTGCGGCGCCCAGGAAGACGAGGACCGCGGCGGGCGGTTGCCGGCCAAGGATGCCGGCGACCGTGAGGGCAGCGCAACACGCCACCAGCACGGCGCGGACCAGGGTGACGCGGTCGGCCGGCGTGCACACGCGGGGCTCCCGCAGCAGGATGGACCCGGCCGTACGGACGAGCACGGCGGCGCCGGCCCCGACGGCCAGGACACCGGCAGTGACGCCGGGGGAGCCAAGGGATGCGAGCCAGCTGCCGGCCCCGAGGTAGGCAGCCACGGCGGCGGTCACGTCGGCCGCCGCACGGCGCGGGAATCTGTGGGGCATGGTCACCTCGCCCCCAATGCTAACAACGCACTTCTCAGCTCGGGGGTCGGTCAGGGCGGCGGCGGACTGGCGGGCCGGCCGGCGAGGGCTGGCCGGCGTGCCGGGTCCAAGCCAGGCCGATGCCCGCCAGCGCAACTCCGGCACCCTCCGCAATGGCGCTGACCGTCTTCTCCGGGTACCAGACGGGCTCGTACATGGCCGGAAACGGGCCGAATGCGGGCAGGTCCACGTAGCGGTAGAACACGACGGCAGCGAAGGCGCTCAACGCCACGAGCAAGGCGAACGCATAGGCGGTCCTGCTGCCGCGCAGGAGCACGGCCAGGGCGGCGAGCGCCGCCGCCGCGGATTCGAGCAGGAAGAGGGTGCCCTGGCCGATACCCTGCGGGGATCCGGCCTGGTAGCCGGGTGCGAGATGGAGGTGGACCCCGGCGTCGATCAGCAGGGCCACGGCCGTCAGCGACCGCAGGGCCAGGTCCCGCCCCCGCGTCCCACTGCGGATCGGGACGTTCACTTGACCGTCAGCGTTCCGTGCATGCCGGGGTGGAAGGTGCAGTGATAGGCGTACGTTCCCGGCTTTGACGGCGCGGTGAAGGTGGCGGTGCCGCCGCTGCCCTTGACGTCGACGTCGAACGCCGGGCCGTCGTCCGCGGTGACCGTGTGCTCGGCGCTGTCCATGTTCGTCACGGTGACCTGCGCCCCGGCGGCGACGACCAGCGGCGTGCCGTACGCAAAGTCGCGCACGGTGATCGCCGCCGTCGCCGCCGCCGCGGACGAACTGCCGGGCGGCCCGCCGGAGGCGCCGGAGCCCATCTGCATGCCCTCTGTCGCGGATGCGCTCGCCGGAGCCGTGCTCCCGCCTCCCGGGGCGCATCCCGCGGCACCCAGCAGGACCGCCGCCAGCAGCAGCGTGACGCGAACATTCCCGGTGTTCATAGCGCACCCTCTTAGACCTTGACGCGGCTGTGGAAGTGAAGTTGCCTGCTTCAATTCTGCTCCCGTTACGGGCACATGGCGCCGGTGTGCCGGCGGGGTCTTCAGCCGAAATTCCCGGACGCTCCGAGGGGGACGTGGAGCGAACGACGGCCCGGCGCGACAGACCCGGGTGAGGGTGCAGGGCTACTTGAAGGAGCCCTGCTTGCCCCCGGAAGCTACTTGGCCAGGCTGCCGGCTACCTGTATTTCCTCGGGGGTGCGTACTCAACGGACGGATGCCCCTACCCGACTTTTGGCCTCCCGAAAATCGGGTAGTTTCCTACGCTTGCTGCCTCCGGGCCACCGTGTCACGGTGGCTCCGGGAGGCGGCATGTCTTTGACCAACGCGATTGCAACGGGGCCCGGGAAATCGGAGAACATCATGCACAACTTGCCGGCAACAGCACCAGCCATATCGGTTCAGCTTTTTGGATCACTGGAAGTCCGCCGTGAGGGTGTGGCACTCACGTCCGCGGATCTGGGCGGCTGCAAGCCGCGGCACATTCTGGAAATTCTCCTGCTGAACCTGGGCACGCCGGTCTCCAAGACCCGGCTGATCGAAATCCTCTGGGGGCCAAGTGCCAGCGACGGGGCCGTGGCCACGCTGGAGAGCTATGTCAGCGGCATCCGCCGGGCAATCCAGCCGGGACAGACCAAAACGGGACCACTCCGGACCGCGAACAGCGGATACGTGCTCGATCCCGGCCTCGTGGACCTGGACCTCTCGCGCTTCCGCTGCCTGCTCAGCGCAGCTGACCTTGCCGCGCCGGCCAGGGCCTATCGGTTCCTGGTCGAAGCGCTGGAACTCTCCGCCAAGCCTCTCCTCGGTTTTGAACTCGTCGCCGACTGGGCCGACGAAGCCCGTACTCGTCACGCCGCCGAACGCGTGGCGGCCATGATCTCCGCCGCCGAGGCGGCAACGCTCCTGGGTCGTCACGATGACGGGATCCGCTGGGCGCAGTCGGCCGTCCGGCTGGAGCCGCTGAATGAACGGGCCTGGCTGGCCCTGGTGGCGGCGTATGAAATCGCGGGCCTCCCGGTCGAGGGCCTGTCCGCCTATGACCGTTGCCGCCGCCTCTTCAGCCGCGACCTGGCCTGCTCTCCGGGACCGGCCCTGCAGGCGGCGCACCTCCGGCTGCTGCGGCGGCGCGCGGAGGCGGATACGGGGCTCTCCGAGGTGCTGGCGGCCCTCCTGTTGCTGTGGGATCGGCTGCACGTGGCGGGACCGCAGAGTCCGGCGGTCGATGACCGGCTAGGTGAGAACGCCGGACGGATTCTGGATTCCTTCCTGCAGCGGGTCCGGACCACGGCCTGATCGATCAGGGCGGCGCTGCGCGCCGGAGTCCGGGCGGCATGGCGCACTGCGGTGCTCCCGTGCTCCCGCGCCCCGGTGCCCCGGTCCTACCTTCGTGCCGGCGCCGTCAGGCGGCCTTGACCACGGGGAGTTCGTCCCAGTGGGTTGTGTAGCGCGGGGAGAGCATGTCGCGCTTCATCGTCCAGTCGGGGCCGCCGCGGATTCCGGCGTGGCCCAGACCGATGGAGCCCCGGCCGTACTTCCGGCTGACCTCCTCCAGCAGCGGGCCGATGCCGCGCTCCTCATGCGGGTTCTCGAACACGGCCAGCGGGGCCTGGTTGGCTGTCGGGCGCAGGTCGGTCACCATGATGCCGGCCCGCGCATACTTGACGCCGTCGTCGATCCGGGGGAGCAGGGCGTAGGCAGCCCTGGCCAGCAGCACCGGGTCCGCGGTGGGCATCGGCAGCGAAACACACACCGAGGGATGCGAACTGTCCCGGGGGTTGTAGTGGGATGTGGCGGCAAAAGCAGTCAGGACTTTGGCCTGCAGGCCGTGCCGGGCGAGCCGGGCGCTGGCCTGTTGCGCGTAGATCCCGAGGACCTGGCGCATTCCGGCCGGTGTGCTGATCGGCGTCGCGAACGACCTGCTGAAGATCAGCTGGTCGCGGCCGATGTGTTCCTCTTCGAGCGGGATGCAGGGCGTCCCCCGCAGTTCCAGGACCGTGCGCATAAGCACCACCGAGAAACGGTCCCTGATCCGGACCGGGTCCGCCCTGGCAAGGTCAAGCACGGTATGGATCCCCAGCGCGTTCAACCGTTTGGTCAGGCGCGTGGAAACGCCCCAGAGCTCGATCACGGACAGGCCGGCCATGAGACGTTCCTGCCGGTCGGCGGGAACGGAATCCCAGTGGCAGACGCCGTCGAACGCCGGGTTGTGTTTGGCCCACTTGTTGGCCAGTTTCGCCAGGGTCTTGGTCCCGGCAATGCCGACGCACACCGGAACACCGACGTTCCGCCGGACCGCCGTCTTCATGGCCTGCCCCAGCAGCAGCAGTTCCTCCGGGTTTCCGCGCACGCCCAGGAAGGCCTCGTCAATGCTGTAGACCTCCAGCCAGGCCGAATACCGGCCCAGGAGTTCCATCACCCGCGCGCTGATGTCGCCATAGAGCTCGTAATTGCTGGACTTGGCCACGAGCCCCCACTCCTTGGCCCGCGGGGCGAGTTTGAACCACGGTTCCCCGAGCGGGATGCCGAGGGCCTTTGCCTCGGGCGAACGGGTGACGGCGCAACCATCGTTGTTGGACAGCACGACCACCGGTCTGCCCTCCAGTGAGGGATCAAACGCGCGTTCGGCGCTGGCATAGAAGCAGTTCACATCCACGAGGGCAATACTGCCGCCGGGCCGGGCCTCAGGCATGGGGCTCAGACATTGGTCTCAGACATGGTGCAGGCACCGGGTGGCGACGCCCCAGATGACCAGGTCGGAGAGGGCGGGGACCCGGATGTCGGGGTAGCGCGGGTTGTCCGCCTGCAGGACCACGCCTGACGGGGTGACGCGGAGGCGCTTGACGGTGAGTTCGCCGTCGAGGACGGCGACGACGACGCACCCGTCGCGCGGCTCGAGCGCCCGGTTGACGATCAACTCGTCCCCGTCGCTGATGCCGGCGCCCTCCATCGAGTCCCCTGACACCCGCACGACGTAGGTGCTGGTGATGTCCTTGATCAGGTGCTCGTTGAGGTCGATCCTGCCGTCAAAGTAGTCCTGCGCCGGCGACGGATAGCCGGCGGCGACCGCCACCGGCGAGACCAGGACCGACAGCAGGGAAGTGCCCGCATCTATCACGCGGGGCCCGATGATTACGCCCACAACACACCCTTTTTCGAATATATGTTCGAATTAAAGTGTAGCCCCGGGGGCTGACATTTGACCGACCCTGCTGAAGGTTCCGGCCGGACGTGCGGGCACGGGCCCGGGAGGAGGGGTCTGGGGGATCAGGCGGCCTCGTACGGGGTGCCGAACAGCGTGACTCCCCATTCCGGGTTGTGCAGCACAATGCCGCTTTCCCGGCGCGCAAACTGAAGCGGAGCCTGAAGGTATCGCTTCATCCGTGCTTGTTCCTGGTCCCACGGGAAGTTGCACGTGCCCACAAAGCTTTCCAGTGTCCGCGGGTCCGGTGTGATTGTTTCGCCGGCAATGCCGACCCTGACCACGTACGAAGCGCAGCGGATCCGCACTGTCATCAGTGCGTGGCCACCCACGCTGCTGAACCTTACGGCGTAGTCGCCGGAACTCAGTCCCGGACCCCGGGGCACAGAGGCCGGCATCATCGAGCCTGAAGTGAAGTACTGGCACTCAAGGGGCCCGTTGGCCGCGGCGACCCCGGCATGCTGCGGCAGGCATTCATCTGCACCGTGCCGGGCGGGGGCTGGCGGAACGGGCGGCGCCGGCGCCAGGGTCATGCCCGGCGACAGTCCGGCTCCCGTCCCGGCCGCGGCCGAGGCTGCCGGCAGCTTGGTCAGTGCTGGCTCGCCGGCCGGCTCCGCCGGCGGAGCCGAACCGCAGCCCGCCGTCACCGCCCCAATGACGAGGCACGCCACGGACAGCAGCGTCGGCGTCATGCGTTGTCGACAGCGTGCGTTTCCCCCGGGCGCGGCCATGATCCGAACACTAGGGGGCCGGGGGCGTCGCGGCAAGTACCCGCCGGGCCAAGCCGGCGGTCGCTGTTCCCGGCGTTATTCGAACCTCGACGGATCGCCCATGCCGTGGCGGACGACCTCGGCGACGCCGCTGGAGAAATCAATGACGGTTGTCGGCTCGGCTCCGCAGTCCCCGGAGTCAATGACGGCGTCCACCACATGGTCCAGCCTCTCCTTGATTTCCCAGCCCTGGGTCAGCGGCTCTTCCTCGTCCGGGAGCAGCAGCGTGCTGGAGAGCAATGGCTCGCCGAGTTCGGCCAGCAGCGCCTGGACCACCTTGTTGTCCGGGATGCGCACACCGACCGTCTTTTTCTTGGGGTGCAGCAGCCGCTTCGGCACTTCCTTGGTAGCGGGCAGGATGAAGGTGTAGCTGCCCGGCGTCACGGCCTTGATGCTGCGGAACACGTCGTTGTCGATCTGGACAAACTGGCCGAGCTGGGCAAAGTCCTTGCAGACCAGAGTGAAGTGGTGCTTATCGTCCAGGTGCCGGATGGCGCGGATCCTGTCCAGCGCGTCCCGGTTTCCCAGCTGTGCGCCGAGGGCGTAGCAGGAGTCGGTCGGGTAGGCGATCAGGCCGCCGGACTTGACCATCTCCACCACCTGCGTGATGGATCGCGGCTGCGGGTTGTCGGGGTGCACATCGAAATATCTCGCCATGGCACGAGCTTACGCCCGCGGCTGGCCCGCGCGGCGCGGCAGCTCCGGCCGTCGACGGCCCCGGCTTGTGCACAGACAATTCTGTCTGGTAGCTTCGTTCGGCATAGACAGTCCTGTCTAGGTCCGCAGGCGGAAGCGTGGACCGGCGAACCAGCAGCGAGAGCGAGCCCCGAATGCGATCCATGGCAGGCAAGACGGTCCTGATCACCGGTGGCACCGGCGGAATCGGGAAGGCCACAGCGCTGGGTCTGGCGGCCCGGGGCGCCCGGGTGGCCATCACGGGACGCGACGCTGACCGGGCGGCGCGGGCAGCGGAGGAGATCCGCACGGTAGCGTCGGCCCCCGTCGAGGTGTTCATCGCAGATTTGTCGTCCCAGCAGGAGGTCCGCCGCCTGGCCGGCGAGGTGCTGCAGGCCCTGGACCGCCTCGATGTCCTGGTCAACAATGTGGGCGGATTCTGGAACAGCCGCCGCACCACCGTTGACGGACTCGAACACACCTTCGCGCTCAACCACCTCGCGCCTTTCCTGCTCACCAACCTGCTCCTGGAGCGGTTGCAGGAGAGCGGGCCGGCACGGGTCGTGACAGTTTCCTCAGGGGCCCAGGCCATGGGCCGCATGGACTTCGCGGATCTGCAGGGCGAACACTCCTACTCGGGCCAGCGCGCGTACAACCAATCGAAACTTGCGAATGTCCTGTTCACCTACGGCCTTGCCGCCCAGCTCGCCGGCACCAGGGTGACGGCAAACGCGCTGCACCCCGGGGTGGTGGCGACAGCGTTCGGCGCGGAAGATCCGGGCCGGGTGCAGGCGTTCCTGACGCCGCTGATCCAGCGCTGGATGAAGACTCCGGAGCAAGGCGCCCGGACCTCCATACACCTCGCCTCGGCGCCCGAGCTTGACAATGTCACGGGCCAGTACTTTGCCAACAGCACAGCCAAGAAATCATCAAAACGCAGTTACAACCAGGCCGATGCCGACCTCCTCTGGCGGCTCAGCAGCGCGCTGGTAGGCCTCGAACCCGATTCTGAAAGAAGCACAAACCTTCCATGACCGCACACCGCACGCTCGTCGTCGTCGCCCACCCTGACCTGGCGGCGTCCCGGATCACCGCGCAGCTCGCCGCCGCCATCAGGGACCTCGACGGCGTGACCGTCAGGGAACTCGCCTCCGCGTACCCGGACCGGCGCGTGGACGCCGCCCGGGAGCAGGAACTCCTGCGCGGGCATGACACCATCGTCCTGCAGTTCCCGTGGCACTGGTACTCCGTTCCCGGTGTGCTGAAGGAGTGGATGGACCAGGTGCTCACCTACGGTTTCGCCTACGGCGCCGGCGGCGACGCCCTTCACGGCAAGCGGCTGCAGCTGGTCATCTCCACCGGCGGCCCCGAATCCTCGTATACGCCGACGGGGCACAACCGCTTCACCATGGCCGAGCTGCTGCGTCCCCTGGAGGCCACCGCGCACCTCTGCGGCCTGGAAATGGCAGAACCTCTGGTCCTGCATGCGGCCCCGAGGGTGACGGCGGAGGAACTGACCGCGCACGCCGCGCGCTACCGGGAGCTGCTCTCGGCCGTCCCCGCCGCCGCGCGCTGAGCGGTGAGCTTACAGGGCTGCGGGCAGCCCTGTAGCCGGGCCGGCGCTAGGCCTGCTGCTGCTCGCGGTTCTGTTCCTCGTGGTGGATCCGCTCGTCCAGCTGCCGCAGCGGTTCACCGCTGCCGCTCCACTGCTTGGCAATGATTTCCGCGGCGATGGACACCGCCGTCTCTTCCGGGGTCCGTGCGCCGAGGTCCAGGCCCACGGGGCTGTGCAGCCGGGCCAGTTCCGCCCCGCCCAGCCCCGCCTCGTGCAGGCGCCTCATTCGGTCCTCGTGGGTACGCCGCGACCCCATGGCACCGACGAAGGCCACCGGGCGTCCGCGCAGGGCCACCTCCAAGAGCGGTATGTCGAATTTCGGGTCGTGGGTGAGCACGCAGATGACGGTCCGTTCATCCACCAGTCCCTGCTCCTGCTGGCCGGAGAGGTAGCGGTGCGGCCATTCGTTGACCACCTCGGCGGCCTCGGGAAACCTGGCCGGCGTGGCGAAGACGGCGCGGGCGTCGCAAACCGTCACCCGGTAGCCCAGGAAGGTCCCGAGCCGCGCGAGTGCCGAGGCGAAGTCAATGGCCCCGAAAACGAGCATCCGCGGCGGCGGGGCGTAGCTGGTGAAGAAGACCCGCATCCCGCTGTCCAGCCGCTCTCCGTCGGGACCGTAGCTCAGGATGCCGGTACGGCCCGCAGCCAGGTAACCCTGGCAGTCGTCGCCGACGGCGAGGTTGGCCCGCTCGGAGCCCAGGTTCCCCTCGAAGCCGCCCGGTCGCACTACCAGGTGCCGTCCCAGCCAGCTGCTGTCCGGGTGCTCGATCACCGTGGCAACGCCCACCCGCCTTTCGTCCTCGATGTCCTGCCGTACGCCGTCGAGCTCGGCGAAGCGCTGCTGCGAGACCGGCTCGACGAAGATGTCAATTATGCCGCCGCAGGTGAGGCCGACGGCGAACGCGTCGTCGTCGCTGATCCCGTACCGCACCAGCACCGGGACGCCGTCGTCCTTGACCTGGGTGGCCAGCTCGTACACGGCGCCCTCGACGCAGCCGCCGGAAACCGATCCCACGGCGGCCCCGCCGGCGGTGACCAGCATCGACGCGCCGGGAAGCCGCGGGGCGGACTTGAACGTGTTCACGACGGTGGCCAGGCCGGCAGTCCGGCCCTGCCGCCAGTCCGGCAGGATGGCCTCCAGCACGTCCCGCATGGGCTTCTCCCTAGAGCCTTCCGCAGAGCCGGAGCATCCGGAAGGCCGAGCGCCGGCCGGCCCAGTAAGCCACGCAGGCCACTGCGGCGACCAGGCCGAGGACCTTGCCGGGGCTGGAGAGCTTTTCGGCAGCGATGCCCTTCGCGAGGCTGAAGGCGTCAAGGCTGCCCGACGACGGCGACGGCTCGCCTGGTGTTGCGGTGGCCGGCGCTGCGGTGCCGGGGCCTGCGGCAGCGGTTGCGGCTGGGGGTGCTACCGGCGCGGTCTGGGGCTCCGCCGCCGCCGGTTCGGCGAGCATGGCCTGCAGGTTGGCCGCGAAGAGCCCCATCATTTGCTCGGTGACGCTGCCGATCACGCTCTTGCCCATCGCCGCGGCCTTGCCGGAAAGCGCCAGATCGGCACTGACCGTCCCGCGCGTCGTGGTCCCCTCTTCCGCCAGGGCCAGCGTGACCTTGGCTTCCGCGGTGCCCTGGCCGCGGGTTTCCTGCGCCTTGCCGCCGAGTACGGCCCGATGCTCGGCGGCGTTCCGCTCCAGGACGTTGAGCAGGCCCCTGTACTGCATGTTCACCGGGCCCAGCTTCACCGTCATGCCCACCTGGTAGGCGTCGTCGGATAGCTTGTTCAGGATCTGCGCGCCAGGGAGGCAACCGGCCACCCGTTCGAAATCCATCAGCGTGTCCCAGACCTTGCCGATCGGTGCAACCACCGAGAAACTGCTGTCAATCTGCATTAGCTGCTCCCTTGACTTGCGATCACTTGTCTTCCACCTGTGCGGCCTGCCGGCACGGGCGGGTCGTCGCCCCGGATTGCCGCCGCCAACTCCGCCAGGGCCGTGTAGCTGTGTCCACTGACGAACGCGTCGCAGTAGGGCAGCGCGGCGGCGATCCCGCCGGCCAACGGCTGATAGTTCGGTGCTGCCTTCCGCGGATTCACCCAGACCACCCGGTGCGCGAGCCTGCGCAGCCGGGCCATCTGGGCCCCGACCTGCGCCGGGTCCTCCTGCGCCCAGCCGTCGGAGAAGACCACCACCACGGCACCCCGGGCCAGGCCGCGGCGGCCGTGCTCGTCCACGAATCTCCGGAGGCTCTCGGCGATCCTGGTGCCGCTGGCCCAGTCGGGCGCGGTGGCGGCCGCCTGCGCAAGGGCCAGGTCCGGGTCGCGCTGGGCCAGTTGCCGGGTCAGGCGCGTCAGCCTGGTGGAGAACACGAAGGCCTCCGCCCCGGCCTTCGCGACGGCGCCCTGCAGCAGCGAGAGGAAAATCCGGGAGTACGGTTCCATCGAGCCGGAGACATCGCAGAGCAGCACCAGCTTGCGGCGCTGTTCGCGGCGCCGGGCGTACAGGAGCCTGGGGGAGTCGTAGCCGGAGCGGCGGGCTGCCCGCACGGTGGCCCGGATGTCCAGGCGTGCGCTGCTGTGCGGCGACTTGCGCGTGCGCCGGCTCACGCGCACGGGTGTTGCCAGCAGGATCCGGGTGGCCAGCCGGCGGATCTCGGCAGCTTCCGCCTCGGTGAGTTCGGCAAAGTTCATCCCGTGCAGGTGTTCTTCCGTGGACGCCATCGCGAGGACGGCCTCGCGCTCCGGTCCCTGCCGGTCTCCGGCGTCGTCCCGGCCCGCGGCTACTGCGGGGTGCGGCGGCCGGGCGGCGCGGCCGGGCTCGGTCTCTCGTCCGGTGTCGGCGGCGGCCCGGGTGCGCGAACCGTCCGCGGGAGGCGGCGCTGCCGGGACCGGGACCGGTTCCCCGGCGTGGCGGTCCAGCGCGGCGGCGGGATCGAAGCCGCCCCGGAAGACGGCGCCAAACACGGCGTCGAACACCGGCAACTGCTCACGGCTGGAGACCAGCACCACCCGCAGCGTCCAGTACAACCGCTCCAGGTTCGTCGGCGGGACCAGCCGGAGTGCCACCGCCAGCCGGGCCGCCCGGTCCGGCGAGCACGTGACGCCCGCGCCCCGCAGGGCCGTGATGAAGGCCGCAGCCAGGGAGGCGGCCTCGACGAACGGCGGGCCGGCGGCCGGCGTCGTGCGCATCGGGAGGGGCTGCCTCGGTTCAGCCATCGGTGCCGTCCACCAGCCAGGCCGCGCCGCGGGAGCCGACGAGCTCCAAGTCGTCGCGGTTTTTCACGATCGAACCCCAGGTCTGTTCGGCCGTCGCGGCGTCGATCCGTTCGATGCCCAGCACCGCGAGCGCCGAGACCCAGTCGATGGCCTCGGAAATCCCGGGCGGCTTGGCCAGGTCCAGGGTCCGCAGCCGCGTGATCACCGCCGCGGCCTGCAGCGCCAGCGGGCCGCTGCTGGCGGGCACCCGGCGGCGCACAATCTCGGCAATCCGGGCCGGTCCGGGGTAGTCGATCCAGTGGTAGAGACAGCGGCGGGTCAGCGCGTCGTGCAGGTCCCGGGTGCGGTTGGAGGTCAGCACCACGATGGGCGGATGCGTGGCGCGGATGGTGCCCAGCTCCGGGATGGTGACCGAGGCCTCCGCGAGCAGCTCAAAGGTGAACGCCTCGAACTCGGCGTCGGCGCGGTCGATCTCATCCAGCAGCAGCACGGCCGGCCGCGGCCCCGGGTGTTCGATGGCCTGCAGCAGCGGCCGGCGCAGCAGGTACTGGGGGCCGAACAGCTCGGCTTCGCTGACCTCGGCGTCGCGCGCCTCGGCCAGCCGGATGCCCAGCAGCTGGCGCTGGTGGTTCCACTCGTAGAGTGCCTCGCCCGCGTCGATCCCCTCGTAGCACTGCAGCCGGTACAGCGGGGTGTCCAGCAGCAGCGCCAGCGTCTTCGCGGCCTCCGTCTTGCCCACGCCGGCCTCTCCCTCGAGCAGGATGGGTTGGGGGAGCCGCACCGCGAGGAACAGTGCGGTGGCGAGCCCGGTGTCGGCCAGGTAGTCGTGCTTGTCCAGGGCCGCCATCAGCGAGGCGACGTCGGGGATCCGCCGCTGAACTTCCGCCTCCGCCCCGGTCCGGGCCGCCGTGTTCACCCGGCCCCCTGCAGCTCGGCCAGCACCCGCCGGTAGTCCTCCTCGGTGTCGACGTCGAGCGGGATGCTGCCCGGCGTGGGAACCTCGACGACGACGTCCGCGCGCTGCTCCAGCAGCTTCCACACGGCCTTGTCGCCATGCAGCGACGCCAGCTCAGGCAGCAGCCGCCGGCCGAAGGCAAGGGGATGGCCGACGCCGTCGTCGTAGCGGCACACCGCCGCTCCGGGACCGTCGGGCCGGGCCAGTGCCTGCAGCAACGGGGGCACGCTCTCCACCCGGATGCCGGGCTGGTCGCCGAGCAGCAGCACCACCGCCTCGGTGCCAGGCCGCAGCACGGCCATCGCCGCGGCAATCGAAGACGAACATCCCTGGCCGTAGTCCGGGTTGAGCGCCACCTCGCAGCCCGTGGTGTCCACGGCCCCGAGGACCTGCTCGGCCGCTCCGCCCAGTGCCAGCACGGTCTGGCCGAACCCGCAGCGCCGGGCGGTCGCAAGCACGGCGTCCAGCAGCACGCCGTCGCCGTAGGGCAGCAGCTGTTTGGGCCGACCCAGGCGCGCCGACGCCCCGGCCGCGAGGATGACGGCCGCGGTGCCGGCCATGCGGGGTGCTTCAGCTGCTGAGGGCATAGCGCTCCGGATCCTTGCGGAAGGCCGCGCGGCAGCCGGGGGAACAGAAGTACACGGTGGCGCCGTTGTGCTCGAGCTGCAGCGACGATTCGACGGCTGGCACGGACATGCCGCAGACGGGGTCGACCGCGGTTTCCGGTTGCGGGGTGGACGGCGCCGGAACCCCGCCGGCCTGCGCGCCGTGCTGAGCGCCGTCCCGTGCCGCGGCCCGCTCCTGGACCAGCTGGGCGAGGATGGACAGGGCGATTTCGCCGGGGGTGCGGGCGCCCAGTTGAAGGCCGGCCGGGGTGTACACCCGGGAGCGCAGCGCATCGTCCACGTCGAGCGAGTCCAGCACGGCGGCGCCGCGTGATGCGCTCGCCACCAGGGCGACGTAGGGCACGCCGGCGCGCAGCGCGGCTTCGAGGGCACCCTCCTCGGCCTTGCCGTGCGAAGCGACGATCAGGGCGGCGTCGTCCGGGCGGGGTTCGGCCGCCCCGCCGTCGGCGAGCTCAACGTCGAAACCCACCCCGGACCCCAGCGCGGCCAAGGCCTGCGCCACCGGCGCGGCCCCGACCACCACAACCCGGGGCGCAGGGAGGCGCGGCTGGAGGAAGATCTCGATCGCACCGCCGCTCAGGCACGGGTTGGACACCTCGACGGCGCCTTCCTCGGCCCGGCGGGACAGCTCCCCGGGCAGGACGCGCAGCAACAGGGGTTCCCCGGAGGAGAGCACCTGCAGGCCGTACTCCCGGACCGAGGACTCTACGCAGTTCCCGCCGACGAAGCCCTGGATCTCGCCGCCGGGCAGCACCAGGGCGGTGTCCCCGGCGCGGGCGCTGGTGGGATGCTGGGCGCGGACCACCGTGGCGTGCACGAACGGCTCGCGGCGGGCGGTGAGTTCGGCGGCCCGGGCGGCAAGGGATTCTGCGGCGGTGGTCATCTCAGATCGGCGGCCTTGCCCGGCCCTGCATGGCTGCCCAGACCCTGGCCGGTGTGCACGGCATGTCCATGTGGGTGACCCCGAACGGCGCCAGCGCGTCGACCACCGCGTTCACGATCGCCGGCGGCGAGCCGACCGTGGCGGACTCGCCGATGCCTTTCGCGCCGATGGGGTGGTGCGGGGAGGGCGTGACCGTGAACCCGGTCTCCCAGTCCGGGACTTCCATGGCCGTGGGGATCAGGTAGTCCATGAAGGAGCCGCCCAGGTTGTTGCCGTCCGCGTCGAACTCGATGATCTCCATCAGGGCCATCCCGACGCCGTCGGTCAGGCCGCCGTGGACCTGGCCTTCGATGATCATCGGGTTGATCCGGGTCCCGCAGTCGTCCACTGCGATGAAGCGCCGCACCACAACGCGCCCGGTGCCGGGGTCGACGTCGACGACGCAGATGTAGGCGCCGAAGGGGAAGGTCAGGTTGGGCGGGTCGTAGGTGACTTCCGCGTCGAGGTTGCCGTCGACGCCTTCAGGCAGCGTCATGGTCCCGTGCGCGGCCATCGCGATGTCCTCGATGGTCTTTCCGGCGGTGGGATCGCCCTTCACGAACCAGCGGCCTTTTTCCCATTCGAGGTCCTCCGGGCGGGTCTCCAGCATGGCCGCGGCAATCAGCTTCGCCTTCTCGCGCACCTTGCGCGCCACGAGCGCCACCGCGCCGCCGCTGACCGGCGTCGAGCGGCTCCCGTAGGTTCCCAGCCCGAACGGCGTCTGGTCGGTGTCGCCGTGGACGACGTCGATGTTCTCCGGCGGGATGCCGAGTTCCTCCGCGACGATCTGGGCAAAGGTGGTTTCGTGGCCTTGGCCCTGGCTTTGCACCGACAGCCGCACGACGGCCTTGCCGGTGGGGTGCACCCGCAGCTCGGCGCCGTCGGCCATGCCCAGGCCGACGATGTCGAAGTGCTTGCGCGGCCCGGCGCCAACGACTTCGGTGAAGAAGGAGAGTCCGATGCCCATCAGCTCGCCTCTGGCCCGCTTCTCACGTTGTTCGCGTCGAAGGTCCTCGTAGCCGGCCAGCTGCATGGACAGCCGCATGGCCGCCTCGTAGTTGCCCGAGTCGTAGACCCAACCGGTCTTGTTCGCGTAGGGGAACTGCTCGGGTTTGATGAAGTTCTTCAGCCGCAGCTCCGCGGGGTCCATCTCCAGCTTCCGGGCGAGGATGTCGACCATCCGCTCCACGAGGTACACGGCCTCGGTGACGCGGAAGGAGCAGGCGTAGGCAACCCCGCCTGGCGCCTTGTTGGTGTAGACGCCGGTCACCTTGCAGTGGGCGGCCTGCAGGTCGTAGCTGCCGGTAAAGATGGAGAAGAAGCCGGCCGGGTTCTTGGTGGGCTGGGCGGTGGCGTTGAACGCGCCGTGGTCGGCCAGCACGTTGGTGCGCAGGGCCAGGATCTTCCCGTCCTTGGTCGCGGCGATTTCGCCCGTCATGATGTAGTCGCGGGCGAAGGAGGTGGACATCAGGTTCTCGGAGCGGTCCTCCACCCACTTCACCGGCCGCCCGGTGACGATGGAGCCGACGACGGCGAGGATGTAGCCCGGGTAAATGCCGACCTTGTTGCCGAAGCCGCCGCCGATGTCCGGGGACACGATCCGGATCTTGTGCTCCGGGATGCCGGCCACGATCGCGAAGAGCGTGCGGTGCGCGTGCGGAGCCTGGGTGGTCTCGTAGAGGGTCAGTTTGCCGTCCACGGGGTCGAAGTCGGCGACGGCGCCGCAGGTCTCCATCGGGGCCGGGTGCACACGGGGGTACACCATCTCCTGGCTCACGACGACGTCGGCGCTTGCGAACACGGCGTCGGTCTCGGCAGCGCTGCCCATCTCCCAGTCGAAGATCTTGTTGTCCGTCCGGCCGGCAATTTCGTCCCGGATGAGCGGGGCGTCGGCGTCGAGGGCCTTGCGCGCGTCGACCAGGGGCGGCAGCACATCGTATTCGACGTCGATCAGTTCCAGCGCGTCGCGGGCGGCATACCGGTCCTCGGCCACCACGAACGCGACCTCCTGGCCCTGGAACCGGACCTTATCCGTGACCAGCACGGCTTGGACGTCGGCGGAGAGGGTCGGCGCCCAAGCGAGCTTGAGGCCCTCCAGGTCCTTGCCGGTGATGACGGCGAGCACCTTGGGGTGGGCCAGGGCGTTGGTGGTGTCGATCGACACGAGCCGGGCGTGGGCCACGGGGGCGCGCAGGATGGCGCCGTGCAGCATTCCGGGCAGCACGAGGTCGTCGATGTAGTGGCCCTTGCCGCGGACGAAGCGGGGGTCCTCCTTGCGCTGGATGCGGCCGTAGCCGATTGGCCGGTCCGCGTCGCCGGCAGCGGGGTTGGTCTCCCGCTCATGGATGACGGTCATGCCTTCACCTCTGAGTCTTCGGTTTCCGTGGCGACGTCCGCCACCACGGTGTCGGTCCCTTCGAGAACCTCGTCGGCCCCTTCGCCCCCGCCGGCCGCGGCCGCGGGATGGGCCGCCGCCCACTGCACCGAGCGGACGATCGTCGCATAGCCGGTGCACCGGCAAATCTGACCGGAGATGGCCTGCCGGATCTCGCCGTCGTCCGGGTGCGGGTTCTTATCCAGCAGGGCGCGCGCGGTGAGCATCATGCCCGGGGTGCAGAAGCCGCACTGCAGCCCGTGTTCCTCCATGAAGCCCTGCTGCACGGGGTCCAGCGTGGTCCCGGCGGCGAGACCCTCGACGGTGCGGATGTCGTGCCCGGCGGCCATCGCGGCGAGGACGGTGCAGGACTTCACCGGCTGGCCGTCCAGCAGGACCACGCAGGTCCCGCAGTTGCTCGTGTCGCAGCCCCAGTGGGTGCCGGTCAGTCCGAGCACCTCGCGGATGTAGTGGACCAGGAGCACGCGGGGTTCGATGTCGGAGGTAACTTCGTTGCCGTTCACGGTCATGCTGATCTGCATGCGCTTCAGCCTTCCTGTGTCTGGGGGGCCGTCTGGCCGGCGTTCTGGCCGGCGCGGGCGCAGGCCTGCCGCAGGACGCGCCGGGTGAGTTCGTCGGCCAGGTGCCGTTTGTAGTCGACCGGTCCGCGCTGGTCCGCCACCGGGTCGCAGGCCGCCGCGGCCAGCCGGCCGGCGTCGGCGAACAGCTCTTCCGAGGGGCGCTTGCCGCGCAGCAGTCCGGCGGCGTCGGCGATGGAGTGGTCCAGGCCCAGTGCGGTCAGCCCGATGGCGGCATCGGCGATGCTGCCGTCCTCCGCGAGGGTCACGGATGCTCCAGCGGCCCCGACGGCCCAGTCGCCCACGCGCCGCTCCACCTTCTCGTAGGCGCTGCCGGAACGGGCCTTGATGGGGATGCGGACCTCGCACAGCAGCTCGTCCTGGCCGACGGCGGTCTGGTACGGGCCGCGGTGGAAGTCCTGCATGGCCAGGCTGCGCTCGCCGCCGGGGCCGCGGACCACGGCGACGGCGCCGAGGACGTCGCACACCGTGGAGAGATCCTCGGCGGGGTCGGCCTGGCACAGTGAGCCGCCGATGGTGCCCCGGTTGCGGACCACCGGGTCCGCGATCACCAGCTCCGCGTCCCGGACGATCGGGAACAGCCGGGCGATCTCGTCCGATTCCAGCAGCGTGGTGTGGCGGGTCAGCGCACCGATGCGTAGTTCCGCGCCGTCGCGCAGGATGAAGTCGAGTTCGAAGAGGTCGTTGATGTCGATCAGCCATTCGGGCCGGGAAAGCCGGAGCTTCATCATCGGGAGCAGGCTGTGGCCGCCGGCGATGACCCGCGACTCGGGACCGTGGCGTGCCAGAAGCTCGAGTGCGTCCTCCACCGTGGTGGCCCGAACGTAGTCGAATGGAGCCGGAATCTGCATAGTCCCACCTCACTCCAAGGCGCGGGCAACGCCGCCCGGCGCCGATTTAACGCAAGTCTTGCCCCGCCCCGATGAGGGTGTCAACATCGTCATAAGCGAAAGGTTATGAAGCCGTGTCGATGACGTTGAGCCAGCTGCGGACGTTCGCGCTGGTCGCACGCCTGGGCTCCCTCCACGCCGCCGCAGCCGCCCTCGGGGTCAGCGAGCCGGCCGTGTCCGCGGCCCTCGCGGCGCTTCGGCAGGACCTGGGCGACCCCTTGTTTGTGCGGGCCTCGGGCGGGATCACCCTGACGCCCGGCGGGCGGGCCCTGGCGGACTATGCCCAGGACATTGTCGGGCTCGCGGACCAGGCCCGCTGGGAGGTCGGCAATGCCAAGAACGACGCCGGCCGGCTGAAGATCGCCGCCACCGCGCCGTTTGCCGAGCACGCTGCCGGCCGGCTGCTGGACCTGTTCACCAAGCGGGTGCCGGGGGCCTCGGTGGACGTCGTCGCCGAAGCCGCCGAGGACCTGGCCGGGCTGCTGCTGGAGCGCGCCTACGACATCGCCCTGGGTGCCAGGCCGCCCGCGCCCGCCGGCAATCCGGCGTCCGTCCCGGGCCTGGTCTCCGTCCCGTTCCTCCGCTACCAGCGGGTCTTTGTGGCGGCCCCGGCCGATCCGCTGGGCCGGGTGCACGGCCCGCTCGCGGTGGAACGGTTGCTGGGCAGGCCCTGGTTCGCCGGTCCCGCGGGCATCCTGGAAAGTTCGGAGGAAGGCCGCTGGCTCGCGTCGCTGGGCATCGCCCCGGAGATCATCAGGCTCAGCAGCGAGACCGAGGCCCTTGCGGCCGTGCGCGCGGGGGAGGGAACCATGCTGGCCCTGGGGCACATCGTCCACGCCGAAGTCGCCAGCGGGACGCTGGTGCGGCTGCCCGTCGTCGGAACCCCGGTGGCCGGCCTGTGGTGGGCCAGCACGCTGGACCAGCACAGGACCACCACCATGGCCCAGACCCTGCAGCGCTTCGTCGGCACGGCCGACGCCACCGCGGCGATGGTCGCCCATGGCGGCTCGCGCGGGCTGGAGCGCCGCGGCTCGAAATTTCATGTCGCCCTGTGGAGTTGACGGCCGGGGGAGCCGGCGACTTGGCGGTGAGCGGCTGTGTCGCGTTGCACATTGGCCGGAATCGGTGCTACCCCTTGAGGGACACCCGCTTGACCCCAAGCACCCGACGATGAGGAGTAGCACATGACTTTGCCCCGAGATGAAGACAGCTCGCTGCGGCACTGGAGCGCCCGACTGATCCAGGCCCTGCAGATCCTGGATCTGGAAGTCGACCACGACAAGATCGTCGAAGTCGCGGACGAGTCACTGAAGGCGGTCGGGCCGCACGCGGACGCCATCAGCGCTTTCATCGTCGGTTACGCCGCCGGGACGGCGTCCACCAACGGCCGCAAGAGCACCCAGGAGGCGGTACACGCCGCGTCCAACAAGGTCATCGAGCTGTGCGAAAACGGTGAGGCCGGCGGCCCGGACGAGGAGGGCTGGGCCAAGCGGGCCCAGTAACACCGGAGCAGTAGCGAAAAGCGAGCAGGCCGCGTCCCCACCGGGGGCGCGGCCTGCCTGCGTGTCGCGGAGGTGCCGGCGGGCCTAAGCCGGCACGGTGACTCCCGGGGCTGCATGGAGCCGGGCCGGGCTGTCCGGCGACTGGTCCAGGCTCGGCTCAAGGCGCACGATGACGGCCTTCGAGATCGGCGTGTTGCTGCCCTCTGCCGTGTGGTTCAGTGGCACCAGCACGTTGGCTTCGGGGTAGTACGCGGCGGCGCAGCCCCGGGCCGTCGGGTAGGAGACCACGCGGAACTTGCGCAGCACACGCTCGACGCCGTCCTGGTACTGGCCGTGGATGTCCACAAACAGCCCGTCGGCCAGGCCCAGCTCGGTCAGGTCCTCCGGATTCACGAACACCACGTGGCGGCCCTTCTTGATGCCCCGGTAGCGGTCGTTGTGGCCGTAGATGGTGGTGTTGAACTGGTCGTGCGAGCGCATGCTCTGCAGGATCAGGGTGCCCTCCGGCCGCTCCACGTGTTCGAGTTCGTTCACCGTGAGCACGGCCTTGCCGGTCGGCGTCGGGAAGGTGCGCGAGTCCCGGGGTCCGTTCTCAAGGATGAAGCCGCCTTCCTGGCGGATCCTGGTGTTGTAGTCCTCGCAGCCGCCTACGACCCGCGAAATGTGGTCGCGGATCAGGTCATAGTTCTTCTCGTAACCATCCCAGTCCGCCTTGATCTTGTCGCCGACGAGGGCTTTGCCGAGCCGGCTGAGGATGGCCGGTTCGGAGAGCAGGTGGTGTGAAACGGGCTCCACGCTGCCCCAGGAGGGGTGGACCGCGCAGACCGTGTCCTCGACCGAGACGAACTGCTCGCCGGATTCCTGGATGTCGATCTCGCTCCGGCCCATGGTGGGCAGGATCAGGGCCTCGGCGCCCGTCACCACATGCGAGCGGTTGAGCTTGGTGGAGACCTGGATGGACATTTCCGTCCCGGCCATCGCGGCCTCGGCGGCGTTGGTGTCGGAAATGGCGCCGACGAAGTTGCCGCCGACGGCCATGAACACCTTGATCTCGCCGTCCTGCATCTTGTTGATGGTCTCGACCGCGTCCACGCCGTGCTCGCGGGGCGGTTCGAAGTCGAATTCCTCGCCGAGGGCTTCCATGAAGGACTGCGGCATCTGTTCCCAGATGCCCATCGTGCGGTCGCCCTGCACGTTGCTGTGGCCGCGGATGGGTGAGGCGCCCGCGCCGGGCTTGCCCATGTTGCCGCGCAGCAGGAGCAGGTTGATGATTTCCTTGATCGTGGCCACGCCCTTCTTCTGCTGCGTGATCCCCATGGCCCAGGTGATGATGACCTTCTCGGCCTTCAGGTAGCGGGCGGCAAGCTCGTCGATCTCCTCGGTGCGCAGCCCGGTCGCTTCCAGCACCGCCTGCTCGTCCAGCAGGGCCAGATGTTCCTTGAGCTCCTCGAGCCCTTCGCAGTGCTCGGCGAGGAAAGCGTGGTCCAGGACCGTGCCGGGGTTCTTCGCTTCGGCGTCGAGCACCCGCTTGGAGACGGCCTGCAGCAGGGCCATGTCCCCGCCGATCCGGATGTGCAGGAACTGGTCGGCGATGGACGTGCCGCGGCCGATGATGCCCTTGACCTTCTGCGGGTTCTTGTAGCGGTGCAGCCCGGCCTCGGGGAGCGGGTTGACAGCGACAATTTCGCCGCCGTTCTCCTTGCAGTTCTCCAGCTCGGTGAGCATGCGCGGATGGTTGGTGCCCGGGTTCTGGCCCATGATGATGATCAGGTCTGCGTCGGCGTAATCGTCGAAGTTGACCGTGGCCTTGCCGATGCCGATGGTCTGGCCCATCGCCCAGCCCGAGGACTCGTGGCACATGTTGGAGCAGTCCGGCAGGTTGTTGGTGCCGTAGCCACGGACCAGCAGCTGGTACAGGAAGGCAGCTTCGTTGGAGGTGCGGCCGCTGGTGTAGAAGGAGGCCTCATCCGGGGAGTCCAGGCCCTTGAGCTTCTCCGTGATGATCCGGATGGCGTCGTCCCAGCTGATCGGCTTGTAGTGGTCCTCGCCGCTGGGCTTATAGACCGGCTCGGTCAGCCGGCCCTGCATGCCCAGCCAGTAGTCCGAGCGGTCGCGGAGTTCACTCACCGAGTGCTCCGCCCAGAACGACGTCGGGATGACCACCGGAGTGGCTTCCCAGGTGACAGCCTTCGCGCCGTTCTCGCAGAATTCGAAGGCCTTCCGGTGATGCGGGTCCGGCCAGGCGCAGCTCGGGCAGTCGAAGCCGTCCTTCTGGTTCATCTTCATGACCGTCTTGCGCGTGCGGTTCAGCCCCATCTGCTCAATGGCAGGCTTCATGGAGTGGTAGACGCCCGGGACGCCGGCGGCCCAGTGCTTCGGCCCGTCGCCGACCTCCAGGTCCTTTTCGTTCTCTTCTTCAACGCGCGGAGTCTTACGAGTCACGACAACTTCCCTTCTGCAGACGCCGCCGGTAGTCCGGCGGCCGGCACAACTACCTCTAGGCACCCTACCTGCCCTCTTGTGACAGGCCTATCAGCTTGCCCGGAGCGCCGTCAGGAAATGGGCAGGCGCCGACGGCGGCCGGACTCCAGATTTTCCCAAGGTCCGTCCCCGATGCTGGCACCACCATCAGCGTCCGCAGACAGAAGCGCGGCATCCGACCGCGGACGTCCAGCCGCGGCAGAACTGCCAGGGGCCGGGTCCGGGACGCTTGAGATGGGACCGCCGGCTGCCGGGTTCCCAGCGACCCGGCAGCCGGCCCGCCTCCGTCAGCGGCCGGCCACCAGCATGTCCCGGATCTCGCGGCGCAGGACCTTGCCGATCAGCGAGCGCGGCAGCACGTCCAGGACCGCGACGCGGCGGGGAACCTTATAAGCCGCCAGCTGCCCGCGCGCGTAATCCAGCAGGGCGCCGGTGTCGAGGGTGCCCCCCGGGGCGGGTACGACGGCGGCCACGACATCTTCGCCGCCGCCGGGCCGGGGCAGGCCTACCACGGAGACCTCGGCGACGCCGGGGTATTCGGCGAGGACGTCCTCCACCTCGGTCGGTGAGATGTTAAAACCTCCGGTGATGATCAGTTCCTTGATCCGGTCCCGGATGGTGACGAAGTAGTCCTTGTCCACCGAGACGATGTCGCCGGTGCGGAACCAGCCGCCCTCCAGCAGGGCCTCCTCGGTTTCCTCCGGGCGGTTCCAGTAGCCGGCGAAGACCTGGGGTCCGCGGATCAGCAGCTCGCCCGCCTCGCCCGGGGCGCGATCGATTTTCACGTTCTGCGGGTCCACGACGCGGACGTCGGTGAGCGGGAACGGGACACCCACCGTGCCCGGTTTGCGGCTCGGGCCGAACGGGTTGCCGACCGAGATGGGTGAGGTCTCGGTGAGCCCGTAGCCTTCGATCAGGTACCCGCCGGTTGCTTTCTCCCAGGTTTCCACGGTCGCGGCCGGCAGGTTCATGGCCCCGGAAATGGAGAACCGGATGCCCTTGAGGCTGATGCCCCGCAGTGCCGCCGCGGCGGCGATCCGGTCGTAGATCGGAGGGACCGCCGGCAGGAACGTCGCCGGAGACTTCCGGTACGCCTTGAGCACCAGGTCGACGTCGAACTTGGGGAAAAGCACCAGCCGCGCACCAATGCTGAGGGCGAAGGTCATGCAGAGCGTCAGGCCGTAGGCGTGGAACATGGGCAGCACCGCGTACACGGTTTCGCGGCCGTCCTTGAGCCCCGGAACCCAGGCCCGCCCCTGGGCGGCGTTGGCCTGCAGGTTCGCGTGCGTGAGCATGGCCCCCTTCGGCGCCCCGGTGGTGCCGCTGGTGTACTGCAGCACCGCCAGGTCCTCCGGCGCCGGGCGCGGGTGCCGTTTCTTCAGTTCGCCCGCCTTAAGAAGGTCGTGCCACGGCAGGACCGTGCGAGATGCACCCCCCGTGTGGGCGCGGGGGGCGGGCTTCCCGGCGGCCAGCGCGGCCCGCGCCTTCCGGGCCGCCGGCAGCGGCAGCCGCAGTGCGAGCCGCTTGGCCAGCGGCATCGAGGGGATCAGCCCGACCGAGACGATACTCCGGAGCCCGACGTCGGCCGGCAGCTGCAGCACCCGGTCCACCGCCTTGTCCCAGACGATCGCGACGGCGGCCCCGTGGTCCTCGAACTGATGGCGCAGTTCCCGGTCCGTGTACAGCGGGTTGTGCTCCACCACGACCGCACCGAGCCGCAGCGCCGCGTAGAAGGCGATCACATGCTGGGGGCAGTTCGGCAGCACCAGGGCGACCCGGTCACCGGCTTTCACGCCCAGTTTCTTCAGGCCGGCGGCCGCCCGGCTGATCAGCGTCCCGAGTTCCCGGTAGCTGGTCGTAGCCCCGAAGAACTCGAGTGCCGTCTTACTTCCGAAGCGCCGGACGGAGGAATCCACCAGGTCCACGAGGGAACCCGTGGGCAGCTTGAGGTCGGCAGGGACGCCCTGGCTGTAATGCCTCGTCCACGGACGGTCCGCCCAGGGGAGGCCGGGAACCGGGGCGCCTGGGCGTGATTTCTTGTTCATGCGTAGTCCTTGCCACTGGGAATGGCGGCGTCCGGTTTCCCTTCCCGCCCGAAGGCCTGCCCGGAGAGCCTGCCGGAAAAAGCCTACCGGTGCGGGCCCCGCCGCTCTGCCCGTACCCTGCCTGCTGCCGGCCGCCGCCCGTGACTTTTGGCCCTAGGTGGGGGCCCGGATTGCGCGGAAGGTGGGGTTGACGGACTCGGGAACGGAAGCACCATGAAACACGAGCAGCCGACCCTCCGGTTCTTCGGCGCAACGGACACCGTGACCGGCTCCCGCTACTTGCTCGAAGCCGGCGGACGCCGGGTGCTGGTCGACTGCGGCCTGTTCCAGGGCTACAAACGCAGCCGCGAGCGCAACCGTATGCCCTTCCCCGTGCCGCCCCGCTCGCTCGACGCCGTCGTCCTCACCCATGCGCACCTGGACCACACCGGCTACGTCCCGGCGCTGGTCCGGGACGGCTTCGCCGGGCCGGTCTACGCCACCGACGGGACCACCGAGCTGTGCAAGCTGATCCTGCCGGACAGCGGCTACCTGCAGGAAGAAGAGGCCCGCTACGCCACGCACCGCGGATCCACCCGGCACAGCCCGGCGCTGCCGCTCTACACCGCCGCGGACGCCGTCAAGTCGCTGAACAGCTTCAAGATCCGCGACTTCGACGACCCGTTGGATCTTGGCGGCGGAATGGAAATGACTTTCGTTCCGGCCGGCCACATCCTGGGGGCCGCGCAGGTGCACGTCCGGTTCGGCTCCCAGTCGGTGCACTTCACCGGCGACCTTGGCCGCTCCGACGATCCGTTCATGTTCCCGCCCCGGCCGCTGGGCGCCGTGGACGTGCTTGTCACGGAGTCCACCTACGGCAACCGCAAGCACTCCACCCTGGATCCCGAACAGCAGCTCGGGGAAATCATCACACGGGTCGCCAAGCGCGGCGGGGTGGTGATGTTCGCCGCCTTCGCCGTCGGACGGGCCGAGACGCTCATGCTCTACCTCTCCCGGCTCCGCCGCAAGAACGCCATCCCGGACATTCCGGTGTACCTCAACAGCCCGATGGCCATCGACGCCTCGGACATGTACCAGCGTCATCCGGAGGAGCACCGGCTCAAACGGGACGAATACGAGCACATGTACAGCCTCGCCAAGCTCACCCGCAGCGTGGACGACTCCAAGCTGCTGAACCTGCGCGGCGGGCCAATGATCATCATTTCCGCCAGCGGCATGCTCACCGGCGGCAGGATCCTGCACCACCTCGCCGCCTACGGCCCCGACCCCAAAAACGCCCTCATCCTCAGCGGCTACCAGGCCGGCGGCACCCGCGGCGCTTCACTCGCCGCGGGTGAGCGTGAGGTCCGGATCTACGGCGAAGACGTCAAGATCCGGGCCGAGGTCATCCAGATGGAAAACCTGTCCGCGCACGCGGACACGGACGGCCTGATCAACTGGATGCAGGCCGCACCGGCGGCGCCGCGGATGACCTACATCACGCACGGCGAGCCGGAATCCTCGGACGCGCTACGGGTGAGGATAAAGCGTGAACTGGGCTGGCGGGCCAGGGTCCCGGAGCACCTGGAGCGGATCGACATCGGGGACCCGCGGTGAACCCGGGCAACGTCACCAAGGCATCCGTCCTGGGCGAGATCCATTCCCTCGCGCGGCCGCTCCGCACCGAACGCGATCTGGACGGACTGGTCCGGCGCGCCGCGGACTGCCGCTTCACGGCGATCGGGGAGGCCTCGCACGGCACCCACGAGTTCTACACCTGGCGGGCCACGCTCAGCCGCCGGCTGATCGAGGAACAGGGCTACACCTGGATCGGCGTGGAGGGGGACTGGCCCGACTGCTGGCGGCTCAACCAGTGGGTCCGGGGCCAAACCGGGCAGGACCAGGGCGTCCATGCGCTCCTCGCCGGGTTCCAGCGCTGGCCCACCTGGATGTGGGCGAACGAGGAAGTGGCCGGCTTCCTGGACTGGCTGCGCACTTGGAACTCCCGCCGGCCGCTGCCGGAACGGGTCGGCTTCTACGGCCTGGACGTCTATTCGCTCTGGGACTCGCTGCGCGAGATCATCGCCTGGCTCCAGGAACACGTGCCCGACGCCGTGCCCGCCGCGATGCGCGCCTGGCAGTGCTTCCTGCCGCACCACGAGGACCCGCACCAGTACGCCTGGAGCACGCGGCTGGTCCCGAACTCCTGCGAGGCCGACGTCGTGGCCCTGCTCAGCGAAGTGCGGAGCCGTGTGTTCACCCCGGGCGACCACGACGAGGAAGCGTTCGACGCCGTCCAGAACGCCGAGGTCGCGGCCAACGCCGAGCACTACTACCGGATCATGGTCCGCGGCGACAGGCAGTCCTGGAACGTCCGGGACCATCACATGGCGGACACGATCGACCGGCTGAGCCGCCACCTGGGCGCGGCATCCAAGGGCATCATCTGGGAGCACAACACCCACGTAGGGGACGCGCGTGCCACCGACATGGCGCGGGACGGCCTGGTCAACGTCGGCCAGCTGCTGCGGGAGCGGCACGCGCTCGACGGCGTCATGCTGGTCGGCTTCGCCGCACACCGCGGCGCGGTCATCGCCGCCGACTCCTGGGGGACACCGGAGCGGATCCTGCCCGTGCCCGCGGCGCGGCCCGGCAGCCACGAGGATTTCCTGCACGAAGCCCTGGGCGTCCCGGCGGTGCTGGAGTTCGGCGACGACCGGACCGGGCCGTGGCTCTCGACCTGGCTCGGCCACCGGGCGATCGGGGTGGTCTACCACCCGGAGCGGGAGCAGGGGAACTACGTCCCGACCCGGATGGGGGAGCGTTACGACGCCCTGATCTGGCTCGAGGACACGGCCGCGCTCCGCCCGGTGCACCATGAGGGCCCGCCCCGGGAGCCCGAATTCGAGACCGAACCGACCGGCTTCTGAGCCGGTTGTGCGGGGCTTAAGGCCCTAACCCGCCACCGGGGGCCGGGGCACACTGAAGTGTCGGCAGAGCCTCGGAGCTGCCGGAGAGTCATGCCGGAGTGCAGCGGCCGCCAGCAACGGTCTCCGCCGCGGTCTTAGCAGTGGTCACAGAACGGTGCGCTGCCGGGATCCCGTCGAGGTCACGTACACCTTCACGCTATGGAAAAGAGCAGGATTCAGCATGAGTAAACCAATCGTCGTCGGCATCAACGGTTCGGCGGGCAGCGAAGCCGCGCTGGCGTGGGCACTCGACCGCGCTGCCCGGCAGAAACTTCCGGTCATATGCGTCCACGCCGTGGACGACCGCTGGATGTCGCCGGACTTCCAGTACCACGAGCTGATCCGCGAATCCGGGATGGAACTGCTGGAGAAGGCCAAGGCCAACGCGAAGAACCAGGCCCCCGACGTGGACGTAGACGTCCAGTTGCGGCACGGAAGCCCGGGTTCGGCGCTCCGGGAAGCGTCCAAGGATGCGTCCATGGTCGTCGTCGGCGGCCACGACAAACATTGGATGGACGGCGGCCCAATGACGGACCGCGCCCTCCAGATCGTGAGCGCCTCGGACAGCCCGGTCACGGTCGTCCCGGTCCAGCGCGGCACGGGCAACCACGGCGTGGTGGTCGGCGTGGACGGATCGGAGGAGTCGCTCCAGGCCGTGGCTTTCGCGGCCGCCGAAGCCGACCGCGGCGGCGACGAACTGACCGTGGTCCTGGCTTTCCGCAGCCCGGCCCGCTGGGTGGAACACCAGCTGCCCGAAAGCGGGCTCGCGGAGACGATCGTTGAGGAGGACCGGATTGTGCTGGCCGAATCGGTGGCCGGCCTCGGGGACAAGTACCCGGACCTGGTAGTCCACCAGCGCCTCGAAACGGACACGGAGCCGGCGAAGGCCCTTGTTGACCTTGCCCGGGAGGCGCGGCTGCTGGTGGTCGGCAGCCGCGGCCGCGGCGGCTTCTCCAGGCTGGTGCTCGGGTCCACGGCCCATGCCGTGTTGCTGAACGTACCGTGCCCCACGGTGGTGACCCGGCTGCACAAGGTCAAGCACGAAGACTGACCCGGTAGCTGGCGGGTTTTGCCACGACGGCCCCCTTCGCGGAGGGGGCTTTCCGCTGCCCGGGTCCGGTGGGAGGATGTTGCCGTGGATTCCCTGTTCAATTTTATCGGCCACAACTGGTGGCTGGTGTTCCCCTTGAGCGCGCTGCTCGCCAACTGGGCCCGTTCCTGGGGCAAGGCCGCCGAACGCCGGCACCGCCGGAAGGTGGAGCTGTACCGGCTGAAGAACCACCAGGCCGAGGTGGAACAGGCCGGCCGCGACGAGGTACAGGCCCTCATCGACGCCCACGACGCCGTCAACCGGCGCTGGCTGGACTACGAACTGGACGTCGGCAAACTGATTGACTTCCCCGTGATGACCGATGTGCGGGAGCCCCTCACCGTGGCCTTCCTGCGCGCCAAACGCGAAGCCGACGGCCTGCGCCCGGCGGACCCCGGACAGCTCACGACGTCGGCCCGGCTGACGGAATACCGCGCCGCCGTGCGCGGCTATGAACTGGCCTTCGACGTCGCCGAGCGCGAAGCCCGCCGGCTCAAGGACAGCAACTTCACCGGACCGGAACGCGAGCGGCTCGCCACGGCCCGGAAACTGCTGCGGATCGCTTCCGACGGCGCCGCCACCCCGGCCGAGCGGCAGACGGCGTACAAGCGGGCACGGCGGGAGCTGGACGGCCTGATCGTGCTGCCGGAGGCAACGGTGGCCTCCCTGGAGGAGAAGATTGCCGGCATGCTCGACGCAGGTCCGGCGCTGGGGACACCGCAGGGCTGACCGCCGCCGGCTCCGCGGCCGGGCACGTTGTTTTGCCCTGCACCCATTGGCACGTACGATCTATAGGGTTTCAGGACAGCTTTGGTGAACTGCGCGGGTGCACGCCGCTTGACAGCGGGTGAACAGTGAGAAGCAAGGCCGCCACGGGGAATGAAACTGCTGACCGTCGACTCTGCAGATTGGGCAACAGGTGGAAATCACCGTAATGGTGGCGCTGGTTATTGCGCTGGCGCTTTTCTTTGACTTCACGAATGGATTTCACGACACCGCGAACGCGATGGCGACACCCATCGCGACCGGTGCCATCAAGCCCAAGACCGCCGTCGCCCTCGCGGCAGTGCTGAACCTGGTGGGGGCGTTTCTTTCCACCGAGGTGGCCAAGACGGTGTCCGGCGGCATCATCCGGGAAGGTTCCGACGGCGTCCAGATCACCCCGGACATCATCTTCGCCGGCCTGATGGGCGCCATTCTGTGGAACATGATCACCTGGCTGAAGGGTCTGCCCTCCAGCTCCTCGCACGCCCTCTTCGGTGGCCTGATCGGTGCGGCCATCGCCGGCATCGGCCTGCACTCGGTGAACTTCACCTCGGTGCTCCAGAAGGTCCTCCTGCCCGCAGTTTTCGCCCCCGTCATCGCCGCCGCCGTGGCCTACGTGTGCACCCGGCTGGCCTACGCGCTGACGGCCCGCCATGACCCCGAGACCGGCAGCAAGCTGACGCAGAAGCGCGGCGGGTTCCGCACCGGACAGATCTTCACCTCCAGCCTGGTGGCCCTCGCGCACGGCACCAATGACGCGCAGAAGACCATGGGCATCATCACCCTGGTGCTCATCTCGGCCGGAAGCCAGGCTCCCGGCTCGGGACCGCAGCTTTGGGTCATTGCGGCCTGCGCCCTGGCCATCGCGATCGGCACGTACTCCGGCGGCTGGCGGATCATCCGGACCATGGGTTCGGGCCTCACCGACGTCAAACCCGCCCAGGGCTTCGCCGCGGAGACCAGCACCGCGGCCGCCATCCTCGCCTCCTCCCACCTCGGCTTCGCCCTCTCCACCACCCACGTGGCCTCGGGCTCGGTGATCGGCTCTGGGATGGGCCGCCGCGGCACCACCGTGCGCTGGGGGACCGCGGGGAAGATCGTCGTCGGCTGGCTCTTCACCCTCCCGGCCGCCGGGATCGTCGGTGCCCTCACCGCCATGCTGGTGCACACCGGCACGGTCGGATTCGTCATCGCCGCAGTCGCCGGCACGGCAGCCGTGGTCTACATGTTCGTTGCGTCCCGGAAGTCCCACGTCGGCCACCACAACGCCGTCGAGGTCGAAGAGGCCGGCCAGGCCATCCGGTTCGCCAAGAAGAAGGCGGCTGCGGTCAGCCGCAACAACAACTCCAAGGGTGGCCGGTAATGAAGTGGCTTGAACTCGTCCTGGTAGCGGGGGCCACCCTCGTTTCCGCAGTGACCGTCGTCGTTCTCTACGCCCTGGGCGTGCGTCTCACCGCCATCGCCGGGGACGTCCGGACCAGCCAGCCGGGCTGGATCCGGCCGCTTTCCTATGTCTGCTTCGGCCTCTGCGGCATCGCGGTGCTCTTCGGGCTGTACCTGATCATTCCGTACTTCAGCAAGTAGCCGACGGCGGCGGCGCCGGCCGGGCACCCCGCACCGGAAGCGGTGCTCCCGGGAGCGGGTGCTCTGCGAGCGGGTGCTCTGGGAAAAGGCCCCGGCGGTGGCTACGCTATGCACATGCCCGGCTTCCAGTACTTCGTAGCGGCCTCCCTGGACGGCTTCATCGCCACCGCGGACGACGACCTCGACTGGCTGCTCCAGTTCGACGGCTTCGCCGGCGGCAAGGAGAGCTACGAGACCTTCATGGCTGACGTCGGCTGCATCGTGATGGGCGGGGCAACCTACGCCTGGCTTACCGAGCACGAGCCCGGCAACTGGCCCTACCCGGGAACCCCGTGCTGGATCTTCACGCACCACGAACTGGCGGCCCCGAAAGGCACGGACATCACCTTTGTCCGCGGACCCGTGGCCGAATTCGCCGAGGACCTGATGGACGCCGCCGCGGGCAAGAACGTCTGGGTGGTGGGCGGGGGTGTCCTCGCCGCGCAATTCGCCGACGCCGGACTGCTGGCGGAACTGATCATCTCGATCATCCCGCTCGTCCTGGGCAGCGGGAAGCCGCTGCTTCCGCTGGCCCGCCCGACGGCGCCGCTGGATCTGCTCTCGTCGCAGACCATGGGCCGCGGCATCGTCGAGCTCCGCTACCGCCTCCCGGGCGGCTCCTGACGCGGGACTGAAACCCGGCTTACCGCGGAAACGCTACTCGGTCACATCCCGCAGCAGGTTGGTGATCCGCGCAGTGGACAGCCGGCGGCCCTGCTCGTCGGTCATCACGATTTCATGCGTCGTGAGCGTGCGGCCCAGGTGGATGGCGGTGCAGGTCCCGGTCACGGTGCCGGAGGAGATCGCGCGGTGGTGCGTCGCGCCGACGTCGATCCCCAGGGCCTGTCGCCCCGGACCGGCGTGCATGCCGGCGGCGAAGGACCCCAGCGTTTCGGCCAGCACCACGTGCGCGCCGCCGTGCAGGATTCCAGCCACCTGGGTGTTGCCCTCCACGGGCATGGTGGCGACGGTGCGTTCAGGGCTCAACTCGAGGAAGTGGATTCCCATCTTCACCACGAGGGCGCCCACCCCCATCCGGCCCAGCCAGTCGTGCAGTTCCGCGGGAACGCCGGCGGCTTCCAGTTCGGCGGCGAACGGGGCGGGCGTGAAATTGTCGATCATGGCAACTAGGCTGGCACCTGTGAGCGAAACTACCAAACCGGCCCCTTCCCCTTCTGCCGCAGGCACTGCAACGGCTGCCGCAGGCAGCACAACATCCGCCGCCACCGATGCGCTGGCGGATGCCGTTGCGGCGTCCGGCGGTTCCCTGCTCGTGGCCGAGGCGGCGAAGAAGCCCCGGCGCAGCAGGCCCGAGGTTTCCGCCACCGAAGCGCCGGTCATTCCCATCACGGACCAGCCCCGCCTCCTGGTACTGGACGGACACTCCATGGCGTTCCGGGCATTCTTCGCCCTGCCCGCGGACAAGTTCTCTACCTCGACCGGGCAGCACACCAACGCCGTGCATGGCTTTACGTCGATGCTGATTAACCTGATCAAGGCGCAAAAGCCTACCCACGTGGCCGTGGCTTTCGACGTCTCCGATGACACCACCCACCGCAAGGCCGAGTACGACGGCTACAAGGGCGGACGCAATGAGACCCCGCGGGAAATGAGCGGCCAGATCGACCTGATCGATAAGGTCATGGGCGCGTGGGGCATCAAGACCATCAAGATGCCCGGCTGGGAGGCAGACGACATCCTGGCCACGCTCGCCGCGATGGGGGAGAAGGCGGGCTACGAGGTGCTGCTGGTCTCGGGCGACCGGGATGCCTTCCAGCTCATTACGGACAACGTGTTCGTGCTCTACCCCAAGAAGGGTGTCAGCGACATTCCCCGGATGGACGCGGACGCCATCCAGGAGAAGTACTTCGTCAGCCCGGCCCAGTACTCGGACCTCGCCGCCCTGGTGGGCGAGAGCGCGGACAACCTCCCCGGCGTTCCCGGCGTCGGGCCCAAAACGGCGGCCAAATGGATCAACCTCTACGGCGGCCTTGAGGGCGTCCTGGAGAACCTTGACGCGATCGGCGGAAAGGTGGGGGACGCCCTCCGCGAAAACGTCGAGGAGGTCAAGCGGAACCGGCGGCTCAACCGGCTCCGCACCGATCTGGAGCTGCCCGTCACCCTGGACGAGCTCGCCGACCCGCGGCCGGACCAGGCCGCCCTTGAGGAGCTGTTCGACGCCCTCGAATTCAAGACCATCCGGACGCGACTCTTTGCCCTGTACGGCAGTGAAGTGACGGAAGCCGAGCGGGAAAGCATCGAAACCCCGGACTTCACGATCCCCTCGGACGCCGCCGAGCTGGGCGCCTTCCTCGCGGGCGGCGCCGGGAAGCGGTCCGCCATGGCGGTCGACCTCGTGCCGGGCCGGATCGGCGAGGACGCCGCCGCGCTGGCGATCGTGCGTGACGACGCCGCCGTGTACATCGACCTGGCCCGGCAGGACGCCGACGCCGAAAACGTCCTGGCCGCTTGGCTGCGTGACCCCCAGGCCGCCAAGGTGATGCACGGGTTCAAGGCCGCACTGAAGGCGCTGACTGCCCGCGGTCTGGAACTTGAGGGCGTGGTGGATGACACGTCCATCTCCGGCTACCTCATCCAGCCCGACCGCCGCAGCTACGAGCTCGCCGAGCTGGCGCAGCACCACCTCAACGTTGCGGTTTCGCAGGAAGCCGCGAAGGAAGGCCAGCTTGAGCTGGCGTTCGACGGCGACGACGCTGCCGCCGCCGGTGCGCTGGTGCACGTCGCCGCCGTCGTCCAGGCCCTGAGCCGCTACTTCGAATCAGAGCTCAAAGAGCGCAAAGCGCAGGACCTGCTGACCACCCTTGAACTGCCCGTCAGCCGGGTCCTCGCCGACATGGAACTGGCAGGAATTGCCATCGACATGCCGCGCATGGATGAGCAGCTGGCGGACCTCGCGAAGGTGATCGACAACGCGCAGGAGCAGGCCTTCGCGGCCATCGGCCATGAGGTGAACCTCGGCTCGCCCAAGCAGCTCCAGACCGTCCTGTTCGACGAGTTGGGCCTGCCCAAGACCAAGAAGATCAAGTCCGGCTACACCACCGACGCCGCCTCGCTCAAGAACCTGCTGGAAAAGACCGGGCACGAATTCCTGGTCCAGCTGATGGCGCACCGCGAATCCTCGAAGCTGCGCCAGATGCTGGAGTCGCTGAAGAAGTCCGTCGCGGAAGACGGCCGGATCCACACCACCTACGCGCAGAACGTCGCAGCCACGGGGCGGATCTCTTCCAACAATCCGAACCTGCAGAACATCCCGATCCGCAGCGAGGAAGGTCGCCGTGTGCGCGGCATCTTTGTGGTCAGCGACGGCTACGAGTGCCTGCTCTCCGCGGACTATTCGCAGATCGAAATGCGCATCATGGCCCACCTCTCGGGCGACGCCGGACTGATCCAGGCGTACAAGGACGGCGAGGACCTGCACCGGTTCGTGGGGTCCAACATCTTCCATGTGCCCACTGACCAGGTAACCAGTGCGATGCGTTCCAAGGTCAAGGCGATGTCCTATGGGCTGGCCTACGGTCTGACCTCGTTCGGCCTGTCCAAGCAGCTGGAGATTTCCGTTGACGAGGCCCGGACGTTGATGAAGGACTACTTCGACCGGTTCGGCGCCGTCCGCGACTACCTGCGCGGCGTCGTCGACCAGGCCAGGATCGACGGGTACACCGCCACCATCGAGGGCCGCCGCCGGTACCTTCCGGACCTGACCAGCACCGACCGGCAGCTGCGCGAAAACGCCGAACGGATCGCGCTCAACTCGCCGATTCAGGGCTCCGCGGCCGACATCATCAAGCGGGCGATGCTGGGCGTGTCCGGCGCGCTGGCCGAACAGGGGCTGAAATCACGGATGCTGCTGCAGGTCCATGATGAACTGGTCCTCGAAGTCGCCGAGGGCGAACGCGAGGCCGTCGAGAAGCTCGTGACGGAACAGATGGGGGCCGCGGCGCAGCTCTCGGTTCCGCTGGAAGTCCAGATCGGCATCGGCTCCAGCTGGTTCGAGGCAGGGCACTAGGCCCGGCCCCGGAGCCGGGCGTTCAGTTCTTTCAAAGTTGCAGGAATTTCCAGGGGGAGAAGCACGTGGCAGAGCAGTATGACATCAGGCGTTTCCAACCGGCGGCCAAGGACGACGCGACATACCCGGAGTCGGTCGCCTGGATGCGGGCCGTAGCCTTCGGCTTCCACGACGCCCGCCGAAGCGACGAACGGGTCGACAGAGGCCTTGAGATGCAGCGCGCGGACGGGCGGGTATTGACCGGTGCCTACCAGACCGGTCCAGTGGCCGAGCATGCCCTCGGCACCGATGTACCGGTGGCAACGTTCGGCACGATGACCAAGACGCTGAACATTGGCTACGGCCGGCTCCTGGACACGCGGCTCGTGACTGCCGTCACCGTGCGGACCTCGCACCGCCGCCGCGGCCTGTTGCGCCGGATGATGGCGGAGGAGCTGGGGCTGGCACGGCAGGAGGGGCTGGCGATGGCGGCACTGACGGCCTCGGAAGCGTCCATTTACGGCCGGTTCGGCTTCGGCGTTGCGACCTCGGAACAGTCGATCAAGGTCGACACGAGTGCCCGCTTCGTCCTGAACCACACGCCCGTTGGGAGCGTTGAGGTGGCTGATCCCAAGGTGCTCCTTGAGTTGGCGCCGGTGATCTTCGAACGCTTGCACCGCCAGACGCCGGGTTCGGTGGACCGGCACGAGTTTTACCGGCAATTCGCTTCCGGTTCCATCAGCCGGGAAGACGGTGAGGACCCGAAAGTCAAGGTCGCGCTGCACTACGACGCCGACGGCGCCGTGGACGGCTACGTGTCCTACAAGTTCGGCGGCTGGTCCAGCACCCCGTACACGATGGACGTCGTCGATCTGGTGGCCGCCACCCGCACCGCCTACCTGGAGCTGTGGCAATACCTCGGCGCCATCGACCTCGTCGAACGCGTGACCTGGGACGAGGCGCCCGTTGACGATCCGCTGCCGTGGGCGCTCACGGACCCGCGCTGTGTTGATGCCTCGGACGCCCGGGACATGCTCTGGCTGCGGATACTGGACGTGGAGAAGGCGCTGGCCGCCCGGCGCTATTCCGCCGACGGAGCCCTCGTGCTGCGCGTCACCGACAGCCTCGGCTTCGCGGCGGGGACGTTCGCCCTGCAGGTCGGCGGGGGAGAGGCGACGGTTACGCCGGCCCCCGACGCCGAACCGGAGCTGACGCTGGATGTCGCGGACCTCGGCTCCATCTACCTGGGCGCCGTCTGCCCGGTGACCCTGCAGGCGGCCGGCCGGCTTATCGAACACACCCCGGGGGCCGCGCTGACTGCGCGGCTGATGTTCGCCGTCGAACGCGCACCGCACTGCCTCACGCACTTCTAGGAGGGCGCCGGCGGGCTCCGTTGCGCTTTGACCGGCGTTGACGTATACGATTAGACTAAACGGGCGTGTACTACGTGTGCGCAATCTAATCCACAAAATCAGGATGACCCGGCGGATCGCCTTTGATTTGCCGTGTTCTTCACCCGCGTCGCCGACGAGGGTGGGACGGTTTGCCTGACCGACTAACTATCCACAACGGAGCCCCTACTACATGACCATCACCTCAACCGAGAAGTCCGGTACCCCCGTAGTCGCGATTAACGACATCGGTACCGCCGAGGACTTCCTCGCAGCAGTCGACGCCACCATCAAGTACTTCAACGACGGAGACCTCGTCGAAGGTACCGTCGTCAAGGTCGACCGCGACGAAGTCCTGCTCGACATCGGTTACAAGACCGAAGGTGTCATTCCCTCCCGCGAGCTTTCCATCAAGCACGACGTTGACCCCGGAGACGTCGTCTCCGTTGGCGATCAGGTCGAAGCCCTGGTGCTCACCAAGGAAGACAAAGAAGGCCGTCTGATCCTCTCCAAGAAGCGCGCTCAGTACGAGCGTGCCTGGGGCGACATCGAGAAGGTCAAGGAAGAAGACGGCGTCGTCACCGGTACCGTCATCGAGGTTGTCAAGGGTGGTCTTATCCTCGACATCGGCCTGCGCGGCTTCCTGCCCGCATCCCTGGTCGAGATGCGCCGTGTGCGCGACCTTGCTCCGTACATCGGTCAGCAGATCGAAGCCAAGATCATCGAGCTGGACAAGAACCGCAACAACGTTGTGCTGTCCCGCCGTGCCTGGCTCGAGCAGACCCAGTCCGAGGTCCGCTCCACGTTCCTCAACAAGCTGGAAAAGGGCCAGGTTCGTCCCGGCGTCGTTTCCTCCATCGTCAACTTCGGTGCCTTCGTGGACCTGGGCGGCGTAGACGGCCTGGTTCACGTTTCCGAGCTGTCCTGGAAGCACATCGACCACCCGTCCGAGGTTGTCGAAGTTGGCCAGGAAGTCACCGTCGAGGTTCTCGAGGTCGACCTGGACCGCGAGCGCGTCTCCCTGTCGCTCAAGGCTACGCAGGAAGATCCGTGGCAGACCTTCGCCCGCACCCACGCCCTCGGCCAGGTTGTTCCGGGTAAGGTCACCAAGCTGGTTCCGTTCGGCGCGTTCGTTCGCGTTGAAGACGGCATCGAAGGCCTGGTCCACATCTCCGAGCTCGCCGTGCGCCACGTTGAGCTGGCCGAGCAGGTTGTCTCCGTTGGCGACGAGCTCTTCGTCAAGGTCATCGACATCGACCTCGAACGCCGCCGCATCTCGCTGTCCCTCAAGCAGGCCAACGAGGGCGTCGACGCCGAGTCCACCGAATTCGATCCGGCTCTCTACGGCATGGCCGCTGAGTACGACGAAGAGGGCAACTACAAGTACCCGGAGGGCTTCGATCCGGAGTCCAACGAGTGGCTTGAAGGCTACGAGACGCAGCGCGCCGCCTGGGAGCAGCAGTACGCTGACGCCCAGACCCGCTGGGAAGCCCACAAGAAGCAGGTTGCCCAGCACGCTGCCGACGACGCTGCCGCTGCAACGTCCGGCGAGAGCGACTCCGGCACCACCAGCTACTCCTCCGAGCCGGCTGCAGCCGAGACCGGTGCAGGCACGCTTGCATCGGACGAAGCCCTCGCCGCTCTGCGCGAGAAGCTGACCGGCAACTAATTGCCACCGGCCCGGGTCGTCCCGGGCCAAGCAAAGCGGGTCCCTGCCACGTGCAGGGGCCCGCTTTGGGTTAAGCGGCGGGTTCCTGCGGGGCCGCGCGGGCTTGGGGGCATGCCCAGTCCTCGGCCCGGGGAATGGACACAGTACGAATATGTCCAGTGGCCCGGGCGGGCGCCGGGCATGTTCCTTGCACTGAGGGAGGCACGGGATGCCGCGGGGGGCATGCCCAGTCCTCGGCCCGGGGAGTGGACATAGTACGAATATGCCAGTGGCCCGGGAGGGCGCCGGGCATGTTCCTTGAGGCATGGGTTGCCAGGCCGGGGGACATGCCCACTTTTCAGCCCGGGGAGTGGACATAGTACGAATATGTCCAGTGGCCCGGCCGGGCGCCGGGCATGTTCCTTGCACTGAGGGAGGCGCGGGATTCCGCCGGGGGGACATGCCCAGTCCTCGTCCAGGGGAGTGGACACAGGACGAATACGTCCAGTGGCCCGGGCGGGCGCCGGGCATGTTCCTTGAATTTTGAGGGCCACGCGGGGAGTCGGGGTGGCCCCGCGACTGTTCAGGGCGCGGAGCTGAGGATCCGGTCCGTGGCCTCGTCGGGGACTCCGCCGAAGTACTTGTCCAGGATCTGCTGGAACACTACTTCGTCGGGCGCGGCCCGGAGGAACAGGGTCGACGACGAGTGCAGTTTCCGTGCGTCGATGCCTCCCAAAATCTGCTCCGCGCTTCGGCCGTCGACGGCGAGGATCGCCCGGGCGCAGTCCAGCAGGCGGGCACCCAGGACCGGGTGGTTCAGGAAAGCACGTGCTTCATCCAAGGATGAAATGGCATATTTGCGTGAGGTCGGGCTCTGTCCCAGCCCGGCTATTTGCGGAAAGATGAACCACATCCAGTGGCCGTGCTTGGATCCGGCCCGGAGTTCCGACAGCGCACCCTCATAGGTTCCCGCAGAGTCCTGGGCTTCCACGAAGCGTGAGAGGTCGAAGGGGTCGTTCACGTAGATTCTCCTAATTCGCTGTTTCACAGCCCGGTAGCTGCGCCGGCGCCGGAACGGTCTTTTGCGCCGGAACATGGCCTTTCCCTCATCCAACCACTCTTCCGGCGTCCCGGGGGAGGGCATGTCCGTTCCTGGGCACGGGCGGTGGGCATAATGGCATTATGCCCATTGCCCGGTGTGGGCGCTGGGCATGTCCCTCGGCGGGGGCAGAACCCGGGCACGTCCCCTCCCCGTGGCGGAGCAAGGTTTCTGGGGGAGCATGTCCATTCTTGGGGCCGGGCACTGGGCATGTCCACACCCGCGGCTACCCCAGCTTGAAACGCGCGCTGACCCGCCGCCCGTCGGCTGCGAGCTCGGCACCCGCGGAACGCAGCAAGGCCTGGGCCGCGACATTCCCGGGGGTCGTTTCCGCCTCCAGCAGGTCCGCCCCGGCCGCCGCGGCCTCGGCCTTGACCAGGCGCAATGCCTCCCGGCCGATGCCGCGCCCGCGGAAGCTCCGGCCTAGCCAGATCCCGGTCTCCAATGCGCCGCCGTCCTGCGGGAACGTCCCGGGCCGGGCAGCCGGAACCCGCAGCAGCCGGATGGAACCGGCCAGCTCGCCGTCGGCCGTGATTGCCCAGGTTTTCTGCCGCGCCGGGCCGTCGAGCCCTGCCGCGGCGGCGTGGTGGTAGTCGCGGAACCAGCTGATCCGTTCGGTGTTCCAACCCTCGGCGGTCCCCAGCGGCGGGGTGACCTCGTCGGCGTCGGCGTCGTGCAGCGCCACCGCCAATAGCCGCTCCAGCACCGGGTCCGTCACGTCCACGAGCGCCACCACGGGCACCGGTTCAGTTGATGGCAACATCGATCCACTCCGTTTCTCCGGGCAGCAGCACGGCGCTTCCGGCCGAGAGGGCCGCGAGGCGATCAGCGGCCTGCGCCAGCGCAACGGGTTCGTCCGGCAGGGCCAGCCGAAGAACCGTCGTCTGCGCATCATAGCTGGTGCCGGCCATCACATACCCGGCCGCGCGCAACTCATTCTCGAGCCGGCCGGCGGAGGCGTGTGGCACCGGCACGGCACAGATCCGCAGCCGCTGGCGCCGCACCAGCGGCGCGAGCTCCAGCGCGGCGGACACCGATTCGGAGTAGGCCCGGACCAGTCCGCCCGCGCCGAGCAGGATCCCGCCGAAATAGCGGACGACGACGGCGGTCACGTCGCTGAGGTCCGTCATGCCGGGCCCGGTTTCGCGTTTCAGCAGTGCCTCCAGCATCGGGATGCCGGCCGTGCCGGAGGGTTCGCCGTCGTCGTTGGAGCGCTGCACCGCGCGGTCCGGGCCGAGGATGAAGGCCGAGCAGTGGTGCCGGGCGTCGTGGAATTCCCGGCGCAGGCCAGTGACCAGGGCGCGGGCGCTTTCCTCGTCGGCGGTGCGCTGGAGCACGGTGATGAAGCGGGACCGTTTGATCTCCAGCTCGTGGCGGAAGCCGCCGCCGGCCGCCGGTGTGGTGTAAACGGTGGCTCTGCTTTCCGGAGAAACCGCGTCGACTGGCACTGCTTCAGTTTAGTCTGGTGGAGTGCTGAAGATCGGTTTGACGGGCGGCATCGCCTCAGGGAAGTCAGTGGTCGCGTCGCGGCTGCGCGAGCTGGGTGCCGTGCTGGTCGACGCCGACGCGCTGGCCCGCGAGGTGGTCGAGCCGGGGACGCCCGGGCTGGCGCGGGTGGTGGAAGCCTTCAGTTCCTCCATCCTGGCCCCCGACGGCGCCCTCGACCGTGCCCGCCTGGGCGCCCTCGTCTTCGGCAACCCCGAACGCCTGGCAGTGCTCAACGGCATCATCCACCCCCTCGTCAGGGAGCGCGCCGCCGCCCTCGCCGCCGGCGCCCCGAAAGGCGCAGTCGTGGTCCAGGACATCCCGCTCCTGGTCGAGACCGGCCAGGGCGCCAACTTCCATCTCGTGGTGGTCGTGGACGCCCCGGAGGACGTCCGGGTGCGGCGCATGGTTGAACACCGGAAGATGACGGTCGAAGAGGCCCGCTCCCGAATGGCCGCCCAGGCCACGCGGGAGGCCCGGTTGGCGGCTGCCGACGTCGTCCTGGACAACTCAGGCTCCAAGGAGGAACTCCGGGACGCGGTGGACCGGCTCTGGGAGCGCCGGCTGCTCCCGTTCGCGGAGAACCTGACCAAGCACCGGATGGCCCCGCGCTCCGGCGGCCCGGTGCTCAGCCCCGCCAATCCGGACTGGCCGGCCCAGGCCTCCCGGATCGCCGCCCGTCTGCGCGCCGTTGCCCCACAGGACATCTTCGCCGTGGACCACATCGGTTCCACCGCGGTCCCGGGCCTCGAGGCCAAGGACGTGCTGGACCTGCAGCTCACCGTCCGGGACCTGGCGACGGCGGACCGACTGGAGCCGCTGCTGGCCGCGGCGGGCTACCCGCGCTGGCCGGGCATCGGCCCGGACAACCCCAAGCCCGCCCACCCCGACCCGGCCGACTGGGACAAGCGCGTGCACGGCAGCGCGGACCCCGGCCGGCCCGTGAACCTGCACATCCGGGCCGCGGGATCGCCCGGCTGGCGGTACGCTCTATGCTTCCGCGATTGGCTGCGCGACGACGCCGGGGCGCGCGCCGACTACCTTGCGGAGAAGCGCCGCGCGGCCCGGCGGCACGGCGTGGACAAGTCCACCGCGGCCTACGCCGCGGACAAGGAGGAGTGGTTCACCGCCTACGCCGCCCCGCGGATGGAAGAGTGGGCCCGGCGCACCGGCTGGCTGCCGCCGTCGTACGACGCACCCTGACCGGCGGGTACAGCCCAAAGCTGAATCAGGGCTTCCTGTCGGAGGGCGGCGGTAGATTAGTAACATGAGCCTTGCCCAGGAAATCAACCGTGTCGTGGCGCCCTTCGAGGTCATCAGCGAGTTCAAGCCCGCCGGGGACCAGCCCGCCGCGATCGCCGAACTGACCGAGCGCATCCAGAACGGCGAGAAGGATGTGGTGCTCCTCGGCGCCACCGGTACCGGTAAAAGCGCGACGACGGCGTGGCTGATCGAACAGGTGCAGCGGCCCACCCTGGTGATGGTGCAGAACAAGACCCTCGCCGCCCAGCTGGCCAACGAATTCCGCGAACTGCTGCCGAACAACGCGGTGGAGTACTTCGTTTCCTACTACGACTACTACCAGCCGGAAGCCTACGTGGCCCAGACGGACACCTTCATCGAGAAGGACTCCTCCGTCAACGAGGAAGTCGAACGGCTCCGGCACTCCGCCACGAATGCGCTGCTGACCCGGCGCGACGTGATTGTGGTTGCCACCGTTTCCTGTATCTACGGCCTCGGCACCCCGGAAGAATACATCGCCGGCATGGTGACCCTGCGCAAGGGCGCCCAGATGAACCGCGACGACCTGCTCCGGAAATTCGTCTCCATGCAGTACACCCGCAATGACATGGACTTCCACCGCGGCACGTTCCGGGTCCGGGGCGACACCGTGGAAATCATCCCGATGTACGAGGAACTCGCGATCCGGATCGAGTTCTTCGGCGACGAGATCGAGAACATCTACACCCTGCATCCGCTGACCGGAGAAGTGCTCCGGGACGAGACCGAAATGTACGTCTTCCCCGCCTCGCACTACGTCGCGGGACCGGAACGGATGGCCCGGGCGATCAAGCGGATCGAGGACGAACTCGCCGACCGCCTCAAGGTCCTGGAGAGCCAGAACAAGCTGGTCGAGGCCCAGCGGTTGCGAATGCGCACCACCTATGACCTGGAAATGATGCAGCAGATGGGATTCTGCAACGGCATCGAGAACTATTCCTCGCACATCGACGGCCGCGCCCGCGGAACCGCGCCACACTGCCTTATCGACTACTTCCCGGACGACTTCCTGCTGGTCATCGACGAATCCCACGTCACCGTGCCGCAGATCGGCGCCATGTATGAGGGCGACATGTCCCGCAAGCGAAACCTTGTGGACCACGGCTTCCGGCTGCCCTCGGCGATGGACAACCGCCCGCTCAAGTGGGACGAGTTCCAGGACCGCGTGGGCCAGACCGTCTACCTGTCCGCAACCCCGGGCAAGTACGAGCTCGGCAAGGCAGACGGCTTCGTGCAGCAAATCATCCGACCCACCGGCCTGATCGACCCCGAGGTCATCGTCAAGCCCACCAAGGGCCAGATCGATGACCTGCTGGGCGAAATCCGCACCCGCACCGCGAAGAACGAACGCGTCCTCGTCACCACGCTGACCAAACGGATGGCCGAGGACCTCACCGACTACCTGCTGGGCCACGGCGTGAAGGTCGAGTACCTGCACTCCGACGTCGACACGCTGCGCCGCGTGGAGCTGCTCCGTGAACTGCGGATGGGCGTCTTCGACGTCCTGGTCGGCATCAACCTGCTCCGGGAGGGCCTGGACTTGCCCGAAGTGTCGCTGGTGAGCATCCTGGACGCGGACAAGGAAGGCTTCCTGCGCTCGGCGACCTCGCTGATCCAGACCATCGGCCGTGCCGCACGTAACGTGTCCGGCCAGGTCCACATGTACGCGGACCGGATTACCGATTCGATGGCGCAGGCCATCGACGAGACCAACCGCCGCCGCGCCATCCAGGTGGCCTACAACACGGAAAAGGGCATCGACCCGCAGCCGCTGCGCAAGAAGATCGCCGATATCACCGACCAGCTGGCCAAGGAGGACGCGGACACCCGCGAACTGCTGGCCAGCGCGGGCAAGGCGCGCGGCAAGGGCAAGGGCGGCTCCAAGGTCCGCGCCGACGGCCTTGCGGCCGCCCCGGCCGAGGACCTGGTGGGCCTGATCGAACAGCTGACCGAGCAGATGCACGCCGCCGCCGGCGAGCTGCAGTTTGAGCTCGCCGCCAGGCTGCGCGACGAGGTCGGGGATCTCAAGAAGGAGCTGCGCCAGATGCAGTCGGCCGGGCACGCCTAGGGTAAAGTGGATCAGACGTAGGGGAGTATCCCAAGCGCTACGATCGTCAACACGCACGGCACAGATGCCCTGCCGGGCGTAGCGGGCAGCGAATCGGCACCTGATGGCGACAGCCACGGTGCGGCAGCTTAGCCGGAGAGACTTACACCGCTTAGTTGTACCCTGCGAAAGGTATCTTCGTGCCCGAACTTCCCGTCTGGTTCGAGATCGGCTCCTTCGTCGTTCTCGGAATCATCCTCGCCATCGATCTACTCCTGGTGCTGAAGCGGCCGCATGAACCCTCCATGAAGGAAGCCGGCCTGTGGGTCTCCTTCTACATTGCGCTGGCCCTGGTCTTCGCCGGAGCCATGTTCCTCTTCACCGGCCCGGAGTATGGCGGCCAGTTCATCGCCGGCTGGGTGACGGAGTACAGCCTCAGCATCGACAACCTGTTTGTCTTCATCATCATCATGGCGCGCTTCTCGGTACCCCGTAAGTACCAGCAGGAAGTGCTCATGGTCGGCATCATCATCGCCCTGATCCTGCGCGGCATCTTCATCCTGCTCGGCGCGATCGTGATCGAGCAGTTCAGCTGGGTCTTCTACATCTTCGGCGCCTTCCTGCTGTGGACCGCCTGGAAGCAGGCCCAGGACGAAGGCGAGGACGAGGAAGATAAGGAAAACCCGCTGATCGCCCGGATCCGCCGGATCCTGCCGATGTCCGAGAAGTTCGACGGCGGCAAGCTGCGCACCGAAGTCGACGGCAAGAAGGTCTTCACTCCGATGCTGATCGTCTTCGTGACCATCGGCATGACCGACCTGCTCTTCGCGGTGGACTCCATCCCGGCCATCTTCGGCCTCACCCAGAGCGCGTTCATCGTCTTCACCGCCAACATCTTCGCCCTGATGGGTCTGCGCCAGCTCTACTTCCTGCTCGGCGGCCTGATGAACCGGCTCATCTACCTCAAGCACGCGCTCTCGGTCATCCTCGCCTTCATCGGCGTCAAACTGGTGCTGCACGCCATGCACGTCAACGAACTTCCCTTCATCAACGGCGGCAAGCACATCGAATGGGCCCCGGAAATCCCGACCTACGTTTCGCTCGGGGTGATCATCGGCACCATCATCATCGCGGTCGTCGCCAGCCTGGTCAGCTCCAAGGCGTCGAAGGCCAAGCTGGATGCCCGGCTCGAAGAGGACTCGCGCAAGAGCCTCACCGACGCCGAGTAGCGCCCCCGGCGGCCCTGCACGGGCTAAGCTCGGAGCGTGAAAAGCTTTGACGCCGCGACGGCGGCCGGTACGGCGCTGCACCCGCAACGGGTGCAGCGCCGTACCGTTGTGATGCTCAGTGCCGCCCAGTTGCTCAGCGGCGTCGGCGGCGGCGCCAGCCTTTCCGTCGGCTCGCTGCTGGCCGTCCAGCTCTCCGGCTCGAACGCCTGGGCGGGCTCGGTCACCACCACCATGACGCTCGCCGCCGCGCTGACCGCGCTGCCGCTTGCCGGGCTGGCCGGCCGGCGGGGACGCCGGGCAGCCCTCGTGACCGGGCTCCTGTCCGCCATGAGCGGCGCTGTGCTGGTGATCCTGGCGACCGTCACCGCCTTCTTCCCGTTGCTGCTGCTGGGCGCCGCCATGCTGGGCCTCGGCACGGCGGCCAACCTGCAGGCCCGCTTCGCCGCCGTCGACCTCGCAGAGCCGGAACACCGCGGACGGTCCCTCGCGATCGTGGTGTGGGCCGTGACCGTCGGCGCCGTGGCCGGGCCGAACCTCATCCAGCCCGGCGCGATGGTGGGGCAGGCCCTCGGCCTGCCGCCGATTTCCGGGCCGTTCGTGTTCTCGACCGCCGGACTGGCCCTCGCCGCCTTGCTGCTGTTCATCGGGCTGCGCCCGGATCCGCTGCTGCTGGCTGCCCGGATCCGCACAGTGGACGAGGAGCCGGCGAAAGGGACAGCGGCAACCCGGGGCAAGCATGCCCTGCGCAACGGACTGCGCGCGGTCCGTTCCTCCCCGCGCGCCCGGCTGGCGCTGCTCGCCGTCGTCGCGGCGCACGGCTGCATGGCCGCCGTGATGTCCATGACGCCGCTGCATCTGCAACTGCTCACCGAGGGCCCGATGGCCGGTCACGCCGCGGAGCACGCCCACACCGCCGGCACGGACGTCTTCGTGCTGATCGGCTTCACGATCTCGCTGCATATCGCCGGCATGTACGCCCTCTCACCGGTGATGGGCTGGCTCACCGACCGGGTCGGCCGGCTCCCGGTGATCCTGCTGGGCCACGGGCTGATCCTGCTCGCCGTCTGCGTCGCGGGCTTCGGCCAGACGCAGCCGGCCCTGGTCACCGTCGGACTGGTGCTGCTGGGGCTGGGCTGGTCGGCGGCCACCATCGCCGGTTCCACCCTGCTCGCGGAGAGTGTCGCGGTCGGCGAGCGGGTCCTCGTGCAGGGCGTGTCGGACACCCTGATGGGCGTCGCGGGCGCTGTTGGCTCGGGCTTCGCCGGTCTCGTGATGAGCGGAATCGGCTACCAGGGATTGAACCTCGTGGCGGCCGTCGTGGCTGCCGCGGTCCTGGCCGTGGTCTTCCAGGCGGCGGCGCGGTCACGCCGCAACCCGGAGCCTGCCGGGGCCTGAACCCCCGGCCGGGTAGCCGCGGACGCCGTCAGGCGCGCGTCGCGCGGGCCATGCCGAGCAGCCGGCCGAAGATCGCCTCGCCGTCGTCGGCGATGCCGTCGTGGTGGAACTCAGCGGACTCCCACACCTGCAGGCCGCGCACGGCGGCTGCAGTCTCCAGCGACAGGTCCCGGTCCACGTAGATGTCGTCCGTGTACACGGCGGCGGCCACCGGAATGTTGTTCAGGGCCAGCCGCTCGGGGTCGTAGAGCGGTTTCCAGTCGTCCTTCTCGGCGAGCAGCTGCGCCACGGTGCGGAGCGGACGGAGGGCCGGATCCTGTTCGAAGTACCAGGGATAGACCATCTCGCCGGTTAGCAGCGGGGCGGCGGCGTCCGGGCGGAACTCCGGGAAGTCCTGGAGCACCCGCAGTGCAGCCCAGTCGGTGGCCTCGCCCTGGCCGTAGATGGATTCGTGCATGAGGGCGTACAGCGGGTTCGACGCGCGGGAGACAAGCCCGCGGACCTGCTCCAGGAAGCCGTCGGAGAGCCGGTCGCCGTCGGGGGTGCTGACGAAGGCATCCTCCAGCAGGTGGTGCAGCCCGTCCACCCGGGTGTTGCCGCCCAGGTAGAAACCCACCATCTGGAAGCGCTCCACGGTGAGCCTGCTGCCGTCGGGCAGGTACTCCTCGAAGTCGCGGAGGTGCCCGGCGATGCGGCTGACCAACTCCCGGTCCTGCGGGTACCAGCCGAAGTATTCGGCGTTGCGCGCTGCCACGCGGCGGAAGGTTGCCTGGTAGACCCGGTCCGCGGGGCCGGTCAGGGGCGCGAGGCCGCCGGTGATCAGCGCCTCGCGCAGCCCCTCGGGGGCGAAGGACAGGTAGCTCAGCGCGCAGAAGCCGCCGTAGCTCTGCCCGTAGATAGTCCAGGGCGCGGCGCCGAGGGTCCGCCGGATCGCCTCCGCGTCCGCCACAATCGAGTCGGCGCGGAAGTGCTCGAGGTACTGCGCCTGGTCCCGGTCGCTCCCCCGCAGCGGGAGGGTCTTGCGGTCGATGGGGGAGGAGAGCCCGGTGCCGCGCTGGTCCAGCATCAGGATGCGGAAGTCCTTCGCCGCGGCCTTGCTCCAGCCGCCCAGCGCGGGGAAGCGGTTGCCGCGGCCGCCGGGACCGCCCTGCAGGTACAGCAGCCACGGCAGTTCCGCGGCGGCCTCCTCGCTGTGGTCCGCGGAGACGTATTCCCGGGCGAAGACGGTGATCGTTTCGCCGTCGGCGCCGAAGTGGTCCAGCGGTACTTCAAAGTAATGCTCCGCGGTGCGCATGCCGCGGTAGTCGTGCCTGGCCTTGACGATGTGCGGGACGGAGGCCGTCTGAGTCGACGTTGTGTCAACCACGGGCGTTAGCCGTCCGGGCGCCGGCGAATGCGTCCAAGGCGTCGCCGGTGAGCCGGAAGGTGGACCATTCGTCCATCGGGGCCGCGCCGAGGTTCTTGTAGAAGGCGATCGAGGGCTCGTTCCAGTCCAGCACGCTCCACTCCACCCGGGCGTAGCCGCGCTCCACGGCGGTGGCGGCCAGGTGCTGCAGCAGTGCCTTGCCGTGGCCGGCGCCGCGGGCTTCCGGCATGACGTAGAGATCCTCGAGGTAGATCCCGTGCACGCCTTCCCAGGTGGAGTAGTTCAGGAACCACAAAGCGAAGCCCTGGACGTCGCCGGCCTCATTCTCGGCCATGGTCGCGTACACGCGTGGGTTCTCGCCGAACAGTACCTGCGTGAGCATCTCGGGGGTGTTCCGGACGGCGTCCGGCTCCTTTTCGTAGATGGCCAGGTCATGGATCATCTGCAGGATGGCGGGAACGTCGGGGGCGGTGGCCGGGCGGATTACACTCATGGTCGCCAGTTTACTAGCGGCTACAGGCGGTTCACGTCGATCACGCGCACGACGGCGGTGCCGGTCTCGTCCGAGGCGGCCAGGTCCACCTCGGCGGAGATGCCCCAGTCATGGTTGCGGGCCGGGTCGTCGAAGATCTGCCGGACCTTCCAGACGCCCGGCTCCTCGGTGATGATCAGCAGGCCCGGACCGCGTGCGTCCGGGCCGGTGCCGATGTCCTCGTGCTCCTCGAAGTAGTCGTCCAGCGCGTCCTCCCAGCGCTCCGCATCCCAGCCGGAGCCGGCGTCGAGTTCGCCCAGCGCGGTGGCGGCCTCGTCCGCGAACAGTTCCACCCGGCGGAACATTTCGTTGCGGACCATCACCCGGAAGGCGCGGATATTGGAGGTCAGCGACGGCGGCGGGGGCGGCGGGGCATCGTGCCGGGTCGGGGCGGCGCCGGAGGTGAGTTCCTCCCATTCGTCCAGCAGGCTTGAGTCCACCTGGCGGACCAGCTCGCCGAGCCACGCGATCAGGTCCTCAAGGTCCTCGCGCAGCGCGTCCTGCGGCACCGTCTGCCGGAGTGCCTTGAAGCCGTCAGCCAGGTAGCGCAGCACAATGCCCTCGGAACGGGCCAGGCCGTAGAACTGCACGAATTCGCCGAAGTTCATTGCCCGTTCGTACATGTCCCGGATCACGGACTTGGGGGCGAGTTCGAAGTCGCCGATCCACGGCGCCGCCTTGCGGTACACGTCGAACGCCTCGCCGAGGATCTCCGCGAGCGGCTGCGGGTAGGTAACCTCCTCGAGCATGGCCATGCGCTGGTCGTACTCGATCCCGTCGGCCTTCATCGCGGCAATCGCCTCCCCGCGGGCCTTCTTCTGCTGCGCGGACAGGATCTGCCGCGGCTTCTCCAGCGTCGACTCGATCACCGAGACGACGTCGAGGGCATACGACGGCGACTCCGGATCCAGCAGCTCCAGGGCCGCCAGGGCGAAGGGGGAGAGCGGCTGGTTCAGGGCGAAGTTCGCCTGCAGGTGGACCGTGAGCCGGACGCTGCGGCCGTCCGGGCCTTGTTCCGCGGGCGGGATGCGTTCGACGACGCCGGCGGCCAGCAGCTCGCGGTAGATGCCCAGCGCTCTTTTCATCAGCTGCAGCTGCGCGGCGCGCGTCTCGTGGTTTTCGGTCAACAGGCGGCGCGCGGCCTTGAACGGGTCGCCGGGGCGTTCCATCAGGTTCATCAGCATCGCGTGGGTGACGGTGAAGCTGGAGCCCAGCGGGTCCGGCACGGAATCCACCAGCCGCTTATAGGTGGGTTCGCCCCAGGACACAAACCCCTCCGGCGGCTTCTTCTTGACGACCTGGCGCAGCTTCTTCTGGTCGTCGCCGAACTTCGCCGTGGCCTTGGCCATCGCCTTGACGTTCTCGATCACATGCTCGGGCGCCTGGACCACCACCGTCCCGGCGGTGTCATAGCCGGCCCGGCCCGCCCGGCCCGCGATCTGGTGGAACTCACGCGAATTCAGCAGGCGGGTGCGGACGCCGTCGTACTTGCTCAGCGCGGTCAGGAGCACGGTGCGGATGGGAACGTTGATGCCGACGCCCAGAGTGTCCGTGCCGCAGATGACCTTGAGCAGACCGGCCTGGGCCAGCTGTTCGACGAGCCGGCGGTACTTGGGCAGCATGCCGGCGTGGTGCACGCCGATGCCGTGCCGGACCAGCCGGTGGAGGGTCTTGCCGAAGCCCGCGGCGAAGCGGAAGCCGGCGATCAGCTCGGCGATCTTGTCCTTTTCCTCGCGGGTGCAGACGTTGATGCTCATCAGGTTCTGGGCCCGGTCGATCGCCTCGAGCTGGCTGAAGTGCACCACGTAAACCGGCACCTGCTTGGTGGAGAGCAGCTCCTCCAAGGTCTCGTGCACGGGGGTCTGCTGGTAGTAGAAGTGCAGCGGAATGGGCCGTTCCGCGGAGCTGACGGTCGTCGTCTGGCGTCCGGTCAGCTCGGTGATGCCCTCCTCGAAACGGCTCACGTCGCCGAGCGTGGCGGACATCAGCAGGAACTGGGCCTGCGGGAGTTCCAGCAGCGGCACCTGCCAGGCCCAGCCGCGCTGCGGATCGGAGTAGAAGTGGAACTCGTCCATGATCACCGCGCCAAGCTCCGCGGCGGATCCCTCGCGCAGGGCGATGTTCGCCAGGATTTCCGCGGTGCAGCAGATGATGGGCGCGTCCTGGTTGACGCCGGAATCGCCGGTGATCATGCCGACGTTTTCGGCGCCGAAGATCTCGCACAGGGCGAAGAATTTCTCCGAGACGAGGGCCTTGATCGGTGCGGTGTAATAGCTGCGCGCCCCGCGGGCCATGGCCTGGAAGTGCGCCGCGATCGCCACCAGCGACTTGCCCGAACCGGTGGGGGTCGCCAGGATGACGTTGGCGCCTGCGGCCAGCTCCATGATGGCCTCGTCCTGGGCGGTGTAAAGGGCCAGGCCGCGGCTCTCCGTCCATTCGACGAACCGGGTGTAGAGCTCATCCGGATCGAGCCCGCTCCTGCCGGGAACTCGGGCGGCCGGGGCGGGGAGCTGATCAACAAGTTTCATTGCTTTCCAGCTTAGTGGCCCGCGGCGCGGCCGGCTGCCTGCCTCCGGGGTGGCATCCCGCGGCCAGACACCCGGGCCGGAAACCCGGGCCGACACCCGGCCCGACACCCGGGCCGGCATCCCGCGGTGCGGCGGCGGCGCCCCGGGGCCGCTGCCGGGTTAGGCTTCGGCTGACGGCCCGAGCGGTGAAGCGAGGAATGCATGAAGTGGGATCCAGCCAAGTACGTGCAGTTCGGCGACTATCGGGACCGGCCGTTCTTCGACTTGACCGCCCGCATCCACGCCGAGGCTCCGCGGCATGTCGTCGACCTTGGCTGCGGACCGGGAAGCCTGACCGCCACGCTGGCGGCGCGCTGGCCCGGCGCCGCGGTGCAGGGGCTGGACTCCTCCGCCGAAATGCTCGCGAAGTCAGCCCCCTTCGCAGCCGCGGCGGACAACCTTTCCTTTGGCCTGGCGGACATCGCCGCGTGGATGCCCGCGCCGGATACCGACGTCGTCGTCACCAACGCCGCCCTGCAGTGGGTGCCCGGGCATCGGGAGCTGCTGCCCCGCTGGCTTGGGGCGCTGCGTCCGGGAGCATGGTTTGCGCTCCAGGTGCCGGGCAATTTCAACGCCCCCTCGCACACCCTCATGCGGACGCTCGCCGATTCGGATGAGTGGTCCGCCCGACTGGCCGGAGTGCTGCGGCATAACGACGTGGTGGGCGAGCCTGCGGATTACCTCGAACTGATGCTCGACGCCGGCTGCGATGCCGACGCCTGGGAGACCACGTACCTCCAGCTCCTGCCGGGCGCCGATCCGGTGCTTGAGTGGGTGCGGGGGACTGGCCTGCGCCCGGTGCTGGCCGCGCTCACGCCGGAAGAGGCCGCCCGGTTCGAGCGGGACTACGCGCGGCTGCTGAACGAGGCTTACCCGCCGGGCGGCCACGGAACGGTTTTCCCCTTCCGGAGGGTCTTCGCCGTGGGCCGCAAGCGGAGCTGAGAGGGTGCCGGACCTGCCGCCGCCCGGGGGTGCACGGTGCGAACCCTTCCGCCGGCCGGGCTCTTTGACGAATGTGACACGCCGTGTGACAACAAGCGGCATGTGATGGGGCTTACAATGACAAGGCGGTCTGGGGGCGGCCGCGGTCTGGTCCGATTCCGAGCCCTGTTCTAGTGATGGAGGTTCGGTGCTATTTAGCCTGATGGGGCGCCTGCTCGTCGCCCACAGGATGACCGTTCTGGCCATCATTTGCCTGCAGCTCGTGCAGACCACCGCCAACCTGATGCTTCCGACGCTCAACGCTGCCATTATCGACGACGGCATTGTCGCCGGCGACACGCCCGTGATCCTGCGCCTGGGAGCCTGGATGGCGGTAGTTGCTGCCCTCCAGGTCGGTGCCGCCATCGCCGCAGGCTACCTCGGCGCCATCGTCGCCATGCGCGTGGGGCGGGAGTTGCGCGAGGAGCTTTTTGCCAAGGTGCAGACCTTTTCCTCCCAGGAGGTCGGCGTGTTCGGGGCGCCCAGCCTGGTCACCAGGGCCACCAATGACGTCACGCAGATCCAGAACCTCACCGTCCTGGTCTTCACCATGCTCGTCGCCGCGCCCGCCAGCTTCATCGGCGGCATCGTCCTCGCGGTGCGCCAGGACCTGCCGCTGTCCGGGATTGTGGTGGCCGTGATCCCGGTTCTCGCGGGACTCATGCTGCTGATTGTGCGCCGGCTGATTCCGCTGTACCGGCGCGGCCAGGGACTCATCGACCGGATCAGCCGGGTCCTGCGCGAACAGATCATTGGCGCCAACGTTATCCGCGGCTTTGTCCGGCAGGAGCATGAAATCCGGCGCTTCGATGCGGCCAACAGGGACCTCACCAGGAACAACCTCGACTCTGCGCTGCTGGTTGCCGGCATGAATCCAATGATCATGGTGGTGGTTAACCTGTCCTCCGTCGCGGTGGTCTGGTTCGGCGGCCACCGGATCCAGTCCGGACAGATGCGCCTCGGCGCGCTGACCGCGTTTATCGCCTACATCCTGCAGATCCTGATCGCCATCATGATGGCCATGTACGTCTTCACGACGGCCCCGCGGGCCGCTGCCTGCGCGGAGCGCATCCAGGAAGTCCTGGACACCGAACCGTCCATCGGCGATCCGGAGCCGGGCCCGGCACCGGCGAAGCTACCGCCCCCGGAACGGCCGCCTGGTTCGGGTCGCGGACCCGTCACTGAAGGCACCGTGGAGTTCCACGACGTCGAATTCGCCTATCCCGGCGCCGAAGCCCCGGTCCTCACCGGGGTTACGTTCACGGCCGCTCCCGGAACCACGACGGCGGTCATCGGCGCCACGGGAAGCGGCAAGACCACGCTGCTGAATCTGCTGCCGCGCTTCCTTGACCCGACGGCGGGCAGCATCAGCATCGGCGGCCGCGGGACCCGATCGCTGCCGCTTGCTGAGCTGCGCGGACTGATCTCCGTGGTGCCGCAGCATTCCTATCTCTTCTCCGGGACCCTCGCGGAGAACCTGCGCGTGGGCGGCCCGGACGCGACTGATGCGGAACTGTGGCAGGCCCTGGGGACCGCCCAGGCGGGCGACTTTGTCCGCGACCTCCCGGGCGGCCTCGAGGCGCCGGTCAGCCAGGGCGGCACAAACTTTTCCGGCGGGCAGCGCCAGCGCCTGTGCATCGCGCGGGCACTCCTCCGGCCCGCGCCCGTCTACCTCTTCGACGACAGTTTCTCCGCCCTTGATTACGGCACCGACGAGAGGCTACGCGCCGCCCTGGAACCGGCGCTGCGGGCGGCCACCGTCCTGGTGGTGGCGGAACGCGTGTCCACGATCGAGAAGGCGGACCTGATCCTCGTGCTCGAGGACGGCCGGCTGGTGGCCAAAGGCACCCACCAGGAACTGATGGAGTCGTCGCGGGCCTACCAGGAGATCGCCGCCTCCCAATTGGTGCTGGAGGAAACTCCGTGAGCGCGGATGTCGCCGCGCGGGGCGGAACGGCTGCAAGCAAATGGCGGACGGCCGGAAGGCTGCTGGGACTCCTGACGCCGGTACGCCGCCGCATGGCCGGTGCCATCGCCGCCACCTGCGCCTTCGCGGCGCTGAACGTGGCGGCCCCCAAATACCTTGGCGACGCCACCGACGTCGTGGTCCAAAGCGTCGTCGGCGGCACCTTCGACGAGCGCAGGCTCGGCCGGCTGCTGCTAGCGGTCGCCTTGATGTACCTGGGCGCCTCGCTGTTCAGCTGGATCCAGGGCGCCCTGACGGCGACGGCGGTGCAGCGGCTCGGCTACGGGCTCCGCGCCGCCGTCGAACAAAAGCTCCATCTGCTGCCTTCCAGCCATTTCGACGACCAGCACCGGGGCGACGTACTCAGCCGGGCCACCAACGACGTCGACAACGTCTCGCAGGCGCTCAACCAGTTGCTCAACCAGCTGATCATGTCGGTGTTGATGCTCTCCGGCGCCCTGGCCATGATGTTATGGCTCTCGCCGCTGCTGGCCGTGATTGCGCTGGCCTCGGTCCCGGTCTCCACCTTGATCACCGTGTTCGTGGCGCGGCGGTCGCAGGCGCACTTCACCGAGCAGTGGTCCAGCACCGGTGAACTTAATGCCCACTTGGAGGAGTTCTTCACCGGGCACGAAGTGGTCAAGGCATTTGGCCGGCAGGGGGCGGCCGCGGCCACCTTCGGGGAAAGCAATACGCGGCTGTTCCGGGCAGCTTCGAGCGCTCAGTACGTGTCCGGGGTCGTGCAGCCCCTGATGATTTTCGTCTCCAACCTCAACTACATCGCCGTCGCCGTCATCGGCGCGCTTCAGGTGGCCGCAGGCACCATGACGATCGGGGGCGTCCAGGCCTTCATCCAGTTCAGCCGGCTCTTCAGCCAGCCAATGGGCCAGATCGGCGGAATGCTCAACCTGATGCAGTCCTGCGTGGCCTCCGCGGAACGCGTCTTCGCGCTGCTGGACGCACCGGAAATCCCCGCGGATGCTGCGCCCTCTGCCGCTGGCGCCGCCCGTGCCGCCGCCGCCCGTGCCGGCGCCGCGGAGCCCGCACCTCCGGGGCGGGTCAGCTTCGAAAGCGTCACCTTCGGCTACGGTCCCGGTGCCCCCGTCGTGGAGGACCTCTCCTTCGCAGTCGAGCCGGGCCAGACCGTCGCTATCGTCGGGCCGACCGGAGCCGGAAAGACCACGGTGGTCAACCTCCTGATGCGGTTCTACGAGCTGGACGGCGGGCGGATCACCGTGGACGGCATCGACATCGCCGAAATACCGCGCGACGCGTTGCGGTCCGCCTTCGGCATCGTGATGCAGGACGCCTGGCTCTTCACCGGCAGCATCCGGGAGAACATCGAATACGGCAGGCCCGGCGCCAGCGACGGCGAGATCATCGCCGCGGCGCAGGCCAGCCACGTGGACCAGTTCGTCCGCGCCCTCCCGGCCGGCTATGCCACCATGCTCGGCAACGACGGCGACTCCCTCAGCCGGGGCCAGCGCCAGCTCATCTCGATCGCCCGGGCGCAGCTGGCCGGCCGCGGCGTCCTGATCCTCGACGAGGCCACCAGCTCGGTGGACAGCCGCACCGAAGCCCAGATCCGGCAGGCAATGGCCCGGCTGCGCCAGGGCCGGACCAGCTTCGTGATCGCCCACCGCTTGTCCACGGTCCGGGACGCTGATCTAATTCTGGTCATGGACCACGGACGGATTGTTGAACAGGGAAACCACCAGGAACTGATGGCGGGGGGCGGTTTCTACGCCGCCCTCTACCGGGCCCAGTTCGCCGGCCGCAAACAGCCCGAGAGCGTTCTGGAGCCTGAGCTGTGAGTTCCGCGGAACGTGCCGCCGCACAATTTCCAGGCAGCTGGAAGCCAAACACGGGCAGCTCGGTGCCGCTGTTTGAGCAGCTCCGGCTGAACATCATCGAGCAGGCGGACAACGGCACCCTGGCGCCGGGCACCCGCCTGCCGGCCGTCCGCAGCCTGGCAGGGGAGTTGGGGGTGGCGCCGCACACCGTGGCGCGCGCCTACAAGGAACTCGAGGCCGCCGGCGTGGTCGCGACCCGCGGCCGGAACGGCACCGTCGTCTGTGCCCGGGACGAGGCCTGGGGCTCGCTTACCGCTGCCGCCTCGGAGTTCGCGGCGGCAGCCAAAGCCCAGGGCGCCAGCTTCGCCGAGGCCGTTCAACTACTGGCGGCGGCGTACGACCGCCAATAGCACACCGGCCCTCCGAATGGATATTCGAAGAAGTTTTCGATTAGCATTGGAGGCGTGCCTAAAGCCGTAGCTGAAGAACCCGCCGTTGATGTCCAGCCCGCCGCCGTACCGGTGAAGTCCGGAAAATCGGCAGGCCCCAAGCCGTCCAGCCCGGCCTCGTCGGGCATAGAGCTGGCCCGCCCGGACCTGTCCCGACTCGTCGTGAAGGGCGCGCGCGAACACAACCTGCGCAACGTCGACCTCGACCTGCCGCGCGACGCGATGATCGTCTTCACCGGCCTTTCCGGCTCCGGCAAGTCCTCGCTGGCCTTCGACACCATCTTCGCCGAGGGACAGCGGCGCTACGTGGAGTCGCTCTCCGCCTACGCCCGCCAGTTCCTGGGCCAGGTGGACAAGCCCGACGTCGACTTCATCGAAGGCCTGTCGCCCGCGGTGTCGATCGACCAGAAGTCCACGAGCAAGAACCCCCGTTCCACCGTGGGCACGATCACCGAGATCTACGACTACATGCGCCTGCTCTGGGCCCGGGTGGGACGCCCGCACTGCCCCGTCTGCGGCGAGCCGGTGACCAAGCAGACCCCGCAGCAGATCGTCGACCAGCTCCTGGAACTGCCCGAGGGCACCCGGTTCCAGGTGCTGGCACCGGTGGTCCGCGGCCGCAAGGGCGAGTTCGTCGAACTGTTCAAGGAGCTCACGGCGAAGGGCTATTCAAGGGCCCGGGTGGACGACAAGCTGATCCAGCTCAGCGATCCGCCCAAGCTGGGCAAGCAGTTCAAGCACACCATTGAGGTGGTGGTGGACCGCCTCGTCGTTAAGGAAGGCATCAGCCAGCGCCTCACCGACTCGGTGGAAACCGCCCTGGGCCTTGCCGAGGGCCGCGTGCTGGCCGAATTCGTCGACCTCGAGGCGGATGACCCGGAACGGATCCGTGCCTTCTCCGAGCACCTCGCCTGCCCCAACGAGCACCCCCTCGCGATCGACGAAATCGAACCCCGCTCGTTCTCCTTCAACAATCCTTTTGGCGCCTGCTCCGCCTGCAGCGGCATCGGCACCAAGCTCGAGGTCGATGAAGAACTCCTCATCCCCAACCCGGAGCTCTCCCTCGCCGAAGGCGCCATCGCGCCCTGGTCGCTCGGCACCGCCACCACCGAGTACTGGAACCGGCTCCTCGGCGGCCTGGCCAAGGAAATTGGCTTCAAGATGACCACGCCTTGGGAGAAGCTCTCCACTGAGGCCCGGCAGACCGTGCTGCACGGCAAGGACCACAAGGTCGTGGTGCAGTACCGCAACCGCTTCGGCCGGGAACGCAAGTACAGCACCGGCTTCGAGGGCGTTGTCCAGTACGTGCACCGCAAGCACACGGAAACGGATTCCGACTCGGCGCGGGACCGCTACGAGGAGTACATGCGCCAGGTCCCGTGCCCGGCCTGCAACGGCGCCCGGCTGAACCCGGCGTCGCTCTCCGTCCTGATCAACGGCAAGTCGATTGCCGAGGTCGCCGCGCTGCCGATGCGCGAATGCGCGCACTTCCTGGACACCCTGGTCCTCACCGGCCGGGAGGCCCAGATCGCCCACCAGGTCCTCAAGGAGATCCAGGCCCGCCTGACCTTCCTGCTCGACGTCGGCCTCGAGTACCTGAACCTGGAGCGGCCCTCCGGCACCCTGTCCGGCGGCGAGGCCCAGCGCATCCGCCTGGCCACCCAGATCGGTTCCGGCCTGGTCGGCGTGCTGTACGTCCTCGACGAGCCCTCGATCGGCCTGCACCAGCGCGACAACCGGCGTCTGATCGAAACCCTCACCCGGCTCCGGGACCTCGGCAACACCCTGATCGTGGTCGAGCACGACGAAGACACCATCCAGGAGGCGGACTGGGTGGTCGACATCGGACCGGGCGCCGGCGAGCACGGCGGCATGGTGGTCCACTCCGGGTCCTACCAGGACCTGCTGAAGAACACCGAGTCCCTGACCGGCGATTACCTCTCCGGACGTAAGTCCATCGAGGTGCCGAAGAAGCGGCGCAAGTACGACAAGAAGCGCGAGCTGAAAGTCGTCGGCGCCAAGGAAAACAACCTGCTGAACGTGGACGCAGCCTTCCCGCTGGGCCTGTTCACCGCCGTCACCGGCGTCAGCGGATCCGGCAAGTCCACCCTTGTCAACGAGATCCTCTACAAGGTGCTCGCCAACAAGCTCAACGGCGCCAAGCAGGTCGCCGGACGGCACAAGACGGTCCAGGGCCTCGAGCACCTGGACAAGGTGGTGCACGTCGACCAGAGCCCCATCGGCCGCACCCCGCGGTCCAACCCGGCCACCTACACGGGCGTCTTCGACCACATCCGGAAGCTCTTTGCCGAGACCACCGAGGCCAAGGTCCGCGGTTACCAGCCCGGCCGATTCTCCTTCAACGTCAAGGGCGGACGCTGCGAGGCCTGCTCCGGCGACGGCACGCTGAAGATCGAGATGAACTTCCTGCCGGACGTGTATGTGCCCTGCGAGGTCTGCCACGGCGCCCGCTACAACCGCGAAACGCTCGAGGTGCACTACAAGGGCAAGACCATCGCGGACGTCCTGAACATGCCGATCGAGGAGGGCGCCGAGTTCTTCGCCGCGTTCTCGCCGATCGCCCGGCACCTCAAGACCCTGGTCGACGTCGGCGTCGGCTACGTGCGGCTCGGCCAGCCTGCAACCACCCTTTCCGGCGGCGAGGCGCAGCGCGTGAAGCTGGCCGCGGAGCTGCAGAAGCGCTCCAACGGCCGCAGCGTCTACGTCCTGGACGAGCCCACCACCGGGCTGCACTTCGAGGACATCCGCAAGCTGCTGATGGTGCTGCAGGGCCTGGTCGAAAAGGGCAACACCGTGATTACGATCGAGCACAACCTGGACGTCATCAAGAGCGCCGACTGGATCGTGGACCTGGGACCCGACGGCGGTTCCGGCGGCGGCCGGATCGTTGCCTCTGGAACACCGGAGCAGGTGGCCAAGTCCAAGGAAAGCCACACAGCGGCCTTCCTGGCCGACATCCTGGGCTGACCGGGGTTCGCTGACTGCGAGGCGACACCCGCCCCATGACGCGCAAATGCCCTGCCGCTACCGGACTTCCGGCGGCGGCAGGGCATTTGCGCGTCGTCGCGAAGCGAAGTACCCACGATGTATTCCCGAAGGAGTATGTGAATTTCTGGCAGCCGCGCACTCGTGAGAAACTAGGCCCGTGACGCCTACAACCGTGCCCGTGATCTTCGACCTCGACGGCACTCTTGTCGATCCTGCCGGGGGGACAGCGGACGGAATCGCAGCGCCCCTCACCGAACTTCGCCTCCCGCATCCGGGGAAGTCCGTCGCTGACGAGGCCGGCGCCGGGCCGGGGGCGGGTCCCGTCCCCGCAGGCCAGGCCGTCATGGTGGGGGACCGGGCGCAGGACGTGGCCGGGGCGGCTGCGAACGGATCGGACTGTGTCGGCGTAGGCTGGGGTTTTGCGCCCGACGGCGAACTCCACGCGGCCGGCGCCGTCGAGATCGTGCACACCACTGCGGCGCTTCACGCTACGATCACCAGACTCTCCGAATGCCCGGGGACCACAGCCCTGAATGAGGTGCACACCATTGGCAATGTTTGACGCGATCCGCTGGACGACCCGCGGGCTCATTTCCTCGACCTGCCGTCCCACCGTGATCGGCCTCGAGAACGTGCCCAAGGAGGGTCCCTTCATCGTGGCGCCGAACCACCTGTCCTTCCTCGACAGTGTGATCGTCCAGGCCCTCATGCCGCGCCCCGTGGCTTTTTTCGCCAAAGCGGAATATTTCACCACGGGCGGCGCCAAGGGCAAGCTGATGAAGTCCTTCTTCGAAGCCGTCGGTTCCATTCCGGTCGAACGCGGTGAACAGGCCGCCAGCGTCCAGGCGCTGAAGACGCTGCTGGACATCCTCGACGCGGGCAAGGGCGTTGGAATCTACCCGGAGGGCACCCGCTCCCGTGACGGCATTCTCTACCGCGGACGCACCGGCGTCGGTTGGCTTGCCCTCACCACCGGCGCCCCGGTCATCCCGGTGGGCCTGATCGGCACCGAAAACCTGCAGCCGGCGGACAGCAACAAGGTGACACCGCAGCACTTCACCATGAAGGTGGGCGAGCCCCTGTACTTCGACAAAACCGGCCCGGACCACTCCCTGCCGGCGCGCCGACAGGTCACGGACCGGATCATGGACGCCATCGCCGAACTGAGCGGCCAGCAGCGGGCCACCACCTACAACCAGAGCAAAAGCGTCGATTAGCGCTGCTCCCTGCCGCGGACACCCGTCCGGTCACCCGTCCGCCACACCCGCACGGGAGCCGACGGTCGGGGCGGTCCCGCCCGGCTTAGTAGAATGGACTAGTGGCAAATCCAGCTAGTTACCGTCCCCAGACGGGGGAGATCCCGACCAACCCGGGCGTGTACCGCTTTCGCGATCCGCATGGCCGGGTCATTTACGTCGGCAAGGCCAAGAACCTCCGGTCCCGGCTGAACTCCTACTTCGCCAACCCCGCGGGCCTGCTGCCCAAGACGTATGCCATGGTGCACACCGCCAGCAGCGTGGAATGGACCGTCGTCGGCAGCGAACTGGAATCCCTGCAGCTCGAATACACCTGGATCAAAGAATTCAAGCCGCGGTTCAACGTCATGTTCCGCGATGACAAGAGCTACCCCTACCTCGCCGTCACGATGGGGGAGAAGTACCCCCGGGTGCAGGTCCTCCGCGGCGAACGGCGCAAGGGGACCCGGTATTTCGGGCCCTACACGGCCGGCGCCATCCGCGACACCATGGACACCCTGCTGCGGGTCTTCCCGGTCCGCAGCTGCAGCCCCGGCGTCCTGAAACGCGCAGAAGCCAGCGGCCGTCCCTGCCTGCTCGGCTACATCGACAAGTGCGCGGCGCCCTGCGTCGGCCGGATCTCGGCGGAGGACCACCGGGCCCTGGCCGAGGATTTCTGCGCCTTCATGGGCGGCGAAGCCAAGCGCTTCGTGTCCCGGCTCGAGAAGGACATGGCCGCCGCCGTCGCGGAGCTCGACTACGAACGCGCGGCCCGGGTGCGCGATGACATCATCGCGCTGAAAAAGGTCTTTGAACGCAATGCGGTGGTCCTGGCCGAGGATACCGACGCCGACGTGTTCGCGCTGCACGAGGACGAGCTTGAGGCCGCAGTCCAGGTCTTCCACGTCCGGGGCGGCCGGATCCGCGGCCAGCGCGGCTGGGTGGTGGAAAAGGTCGAGGACACCACCACGCCCGACCTCGTCGAGCACTTGCTCCAACAGGTCTACGGCGAGGAAGGCGAAAGCCAAGGCCGGATGCCCCGCGAGGTTCTGGTGCCGGCCGAGCCCAGCAACGCCGCCGAACTCGCCCAATGGCTCAGCGGGCTGCGGGGGGCCCGGGTGGACATTCGTGTCCCGCAGCGCGGCGACAAGGCCACGCTGCTCTCCACCGTCCGGGACAACGCCGAACACGCCCTCAAGCTGCACAAGTCCCGGCGCGCCGGCGACCTGACGATGCGTTCCCAGGCGCTCCAGGAACTGCAGGAAGCCCTGGATCTGCCGGTCGCGTTGATGCGGATTGAATGCTTCGATATCTCGCACATCCAGGGCACCAACGTGGTCGGCTCCATGGTGGTGGTCGAGGACGGCCTGCCGAAGAAATCCGACTACCGGAAATTCTCGGTCACCGGTGCCGCGGCCAACGACGACACGGCGGCCATGCATGACGTCCTGACCCGCCGCTTCCGGAACTACCTGCAGGAACAAGCCGATAAAACGGCCGACGGTTCCGGGCCGCTGGCCGTCGCCCAGGCCGCCGCCGTGGCCCCGGTCGCGGACACCACGACGCCGGCGCCGAAGACGAAATTCGCCTACCCGCCCAACCTCGTCGTCGTCGACGGCGGCAAGCCGCAGGTGAACGCGGCAGCGAAGGCCCTCGAAGAGCTCGGCATCGAGGATGTCTATGTGGTCGGACTCGCCAAGCGGCTCGAGGAGGTCTGGCTGCCGGACAGCGACTTCCCGGTCATCCTGCCGCGCGCCTCGGCCGGTCTCTATCTGTTGCAGCGGATCCGGGACGAGGCGCACCGCTTCGCCATCTCCTTCCACCGGCAAAAGCGCGGCAAGGCCATGACAGTCTCCGCGCTGGACGGCGTGCCCGGCCTCGGCGACTCCAAGCGCAAGGCGCTCCTGAACCAGTTCGGCTCGGTGAAAAGCATCAAGGCCGCCACGGTCGAGGAGCTGACGGCCGCCAAGGGGGTCGGACCAGCCCTCGCCGGGGCAATCGTGCGGCATTTCAACGCGGCGGAGGACACGGAAGGGCCCGCCGCGCCGGCCGTCAACATGACAACCGGCGAAATCCTCGAAACTTAGCTAGCTCCGGCAATCTTAGCTAGGGTAAGGAGCTGAGGTACGGCGCACGGCGGGCAGGCAACTGCCGCGTGCGCCGGCCTCACGGCAGAGCAGACAGCAGAGATGGGGCACGACTGATGACAGAGTCAACGGCAGGATCCGGCATGGAGGCGGACGGGTTGACCCCCGTCAAGCCGATCGAGGCGGAACTGCTCGTGGTGACCGGGATGTCAGGGGCCGGTCGGAGCACCGCCTCGGACGCCCTCGAGGACCACGGCTGGTACGTGGTGGACAACCTGCCGCCCCAGATGCTCGGCACGCTCGCCGAGCTGGTCTCCCACGCCCCGGGCTCCATCTCCAAACTCGCCGTCGTCGTCGACGTCCGCAGCAAGGACCTCTTCGCGGACATCCGCGCCGCGCTGCGCAACCTCGAAGCCAGCGGCGTCACCTTCCGGGTGCTGTTCCTCGACGCCAGCGACGACGTCCTGGTCCGGCGCTTCGAACAGGGCCGGCGGCCGCACCCGCTGCAGGGCGGCGGCCGGATCCTCGACGGCATCGCCGCGGAACGCGAGCTGCTGCATGAGCTGCGCGAATCCTCGGACATTGTGCTGGACACCTCGACACTCAACGTCCACGGCCTCGCGACCGCCATCACCGAACTGTTCAGCGAAACCGGTCCGGTGGCGCTGCGCCTGAACGTCATGAGCTTCGGTTTCAAGTACGGGCTGCCGGTGGACGCCAACTTCGTCGCCGACGCCCGCTTCATCCCCAACCCGCACTGGGTTCCGCAACTGCGCCCGCACACCGGGCTCGACAAGGACGTCAGCGACTACGTGCTCGAGGCGGAGGGCGTCAACAACTTTGTGGAGCGCTACGTGCTGGCCCTCGAACCAGTCCTGGACGGCTACCGGCGCGAAAACAAGCACTACGCGACCATCGCCGTCGGCTGCACCGGCGGCAAGCACCGTTCCGTCGCCGTGGCGGTTGAACTCTCGCGGCGGCTTGCCCAGTACCCGCGTGTCACGGTCACCACTACGCACCGGGATCTGGGCCGCGAGTAATGGCGCTCCTGACCGGGCCGCTGCCCCTGGTGCCGGCCGCCAGTGCGGCCTCCGCCGGCCAGCAGGACAAAGGCCCCTCCGTGGTCGCCCTCGGCGGAGGCCACGGCCTTTCCGCTTCACTTTCCGCCCTGCGGTTGCTCACCTCGGAACTGACCGCGATCGTAACGGTCGCCGACGACGGCGGTTCCTCCGGCCGGTTGCGTGACGAGTACGGCGTCCTGCCGCCCGGTGACCTGCGGATGGCCCTGTCCGCACTCTGCGACGACACCGACTGGGGTCGGACCTGGCGCGATGTCATGCAGCACCGGTTCAAACCCGGCAAGGGCCGCGGCGGTTCGCTCGACGAACACGCGATGGGCAACCTGCTGATCGTCACCCTCTGGGAACTGCTCGGGGATGCCGTCGTCGGGCTGCAATGGGCCGGGGCGCTGCTCGGCGCCCGGGGCCAGGTCCTGCCGATGTCCACCACCCCGCTCACCATCGAAGGCGAGGTGCGGGTGGGGAAGCCCGACGGCACGTCGGGGCTGCAGACCGTCCGCGGACAGGCCAAGTGCGCCGTCGCGGGTTCGCTGGAAGCCGTCCGGCTGCTGCCCGAGTCGGCCCCGGCCTGCGTCGAGGCGCTGACCGCGATCGAACTCGCCGACTGGGTGGTCCTGGGCCCCGGCTCCTGGTACACCTCGGTGCTGCCGCACCTGCTGCTGCCGGAGATGCGCGATGCGCTGTGCAAGACCGAGGCGCGGCGCTGCCTCACGATGAACCTCGCCACGGACACCAAGGAGACCCTCGGAATGTCCGCAGCGGACCACCTGCGCGTGCTGCGCGACTACGCACCGGACTTCAGCGTCGACGTCGTGCTGGCGGACCCCGCGTCGGTGCCGGACCTCCCGGAGTTCGAGCGGGCGGCCGGGATGCTCGGAGCAGAGGTGGTCTTGGGTAAAGTAGGGGCGTCGAGCCGCCGGCCGATCCACGACCCGCTGCGCCTGGCAACGGCGTACCACGACATTTTCGGGAACAGGTAGGAAAGGTGCCATGGCACTGACAGCATCAGTCAAGGAAGAACTTTCCCGGCTGGACATCAAGAAGTCCTCGGTCCGCAAGGCTGAAGTGTCCGCCATGCTCCGCTTCGCCGGGGGCCTGCACATCATCTCCGGCCGGATTGTGATTGAGGCCGAGGTGGACTTGGCCTCGACCGCCCGCCGGCTCCGTGCCGCGATTGCCGAGGTTTACGGGCACCAGAGCGAAATCATCGTCGTCTCCGGCGGCGGCCTGCGCCGCGGCAGCCGCTACGTGGTGCGGGTGGTGCGCGACGGCGAGGCCCTCGCCCGCCAGACCGGCCTGCTGGATGCCCGCGGCCGGCCCGTCCGCGGCCTGCCCTCCGTGGTGGTGAACGGCTCCGCCGCCGACGCCGAGGCGGTCTGGCGCGGCGCGTTCCTGGCCCACGGCTCGCTCACAGAGCCCGGCCGCTCCTCCGCCATGGAGGTCACCTGCCCCGGGCCGGAATCGGCCCTCGCCCTCGTTGGCGCCGCCCGCCGGCTCGGCATCCAGGCCAAGGCACGGGAGGTCAGGGGAGTGGACCGCGTCGTGATCCGCGACGGCGACACCATCGCGGCGCTGCTGACCCGGATGGGCGCCCACGACGCGCTGATGGTCTGGGAGGAGCGGCGGATGCGCAAGGAAGTCCGCGCCACCGCCAACCGGCTGGCCAACTTCGACGACGCCAACCTGCGCCGCTCGGCGCAGGCGGCCGTCGCCGCGGGGGCCCGCGTGGACCGGGCACTGGAGATCCTCGGCGACGACGTCCCGGACCACCTGAAATACGCCGGCGAACTGCGTGTGGCCCACAAGCAGGCCAGCCTGGACGAACTGGGCCGGCTCGCCGACCCGGTGATGACGAAGGACGCCATCGCCGGCCGGATCCGACGGCTCCTGGCGATGGCGGACAAACGGGCGCAGGACCTCGGCATTCCCGGCACCGAGGCGAACGTGACGCCGGAAATGCTCGACGAGTAGCCACTGCGGGGATTCAGCGACAGAATCGGATCCGACGGCCGGGAATACCTCAGCAGGACCGGAGGCTATGCCCACTGGATCCACATCCACAGACTTCCGGGTGTCCAACCATCCGGATGCACAATCCGAGAGTTAGCAAAACCGGACGAACACGTCCACGACATTGGAGGATTTTGTGACCGAGTACGTACTGCCCGAACTTGACTACGATTACGCCGCGCTGGAGCCCCACATCTCTGCGAAGATCATGGAGCTGCACCACAGCAAGCACCACGCCACCTACGTGGCCGGCGCCAACAACGCGCTGGCCCAGCTGGCCGAGGCACGCGAAAAGGGCGACTTCGCCAACATCAACCGCCTCTCCAAGGACCTCGCGTTCCACACCGGCGGCCACATCAACCACTCCGTGTTCTGGAAGAACCTTTCCCCGGACGGCGGCGACAAGCCCGAGGGCGAGCTCGCGGCCGCGATTGACGACGCCTTCGGCTCCTTCGACGCCTTCCGCGCCCAGTTCAGCGCCGCGGCGCTGGGCCTGCAGGGCTCCGGCTGGGGCTTCCTCGCCTACGAGCCGATCGGCGGCAACCTTGTCATCGAGCAGCTCTACGACCAGCAGGGCAACGTCGCGCTGGGCACCACGCCGCTGCTGATGCTGGACATGTGGGAGCACGCCTTCTACCTGGACTACGTCAACGTCAAGGCCGACTACGTCAAGGCCTTCTGGAACATCGTGAACTGGGCCGACGTCGCCAAGCGTTTCGACGCCGCCCGGAAGAACGCCACCGGCCTGATCACCCTCTAGGACAGTCGAAACCGGCGCTTAGCCGAAACCAGGCTGTAACAAAGCTCACATTTCGAGCCGTTCGGCCCGAAACGTGGACTGCCCGCCCCCGCACTTGCGGGGGCGGGTCCACTTAAACGTAAGATGGATCACGGAAGGCGGTTAGCCTTCAGCAACGTGGCTGGTCGCCCTCCGATCTGGTAATCATCTCTGCCCAATGGCGTGCGGGATCTGTTAGTTGGCTTGAACGCCTACTCAACTAATCGTGCTTGATAGAGCACCAAGGAGACTGAAAACGTGACGACACGTATTGGTATCAACGGCTTCGGCCGCATCGGCCGCAACTACTTCCGCGCCGCCCTGGCCCAGGGAGCAGACCTCGAGATCGTTGCAGTCAACGACCTCACCAGCCCGGAAGCCCTCGCACACCTCTTCAAGTACGACTCCGTCGGCGGCCGCCTGGCCGAAACCATCGAGGTCAAGGACGGCAACATCGTCGTCGACGGCAAGACCGTGAAGGTCCTTGCCGAGCGTGACCCGGCCAAGCTCCCCTGGGGCGAGCTGGGCGTGGACATCGTGATCGAGTCCACCGGCTTCTTCACCAAGGCCGCCGATGCGCAGAAGCACATCGACGCCGGCGCCAAGAAGGTCCTGATCTCCGCCCCCGCCTCGGACGAGGACATCACGATCGTGATGGGCGTGAACGACGGCCTCTACGACCCCGCCGCGCACAACATCATCTCCAACGCCTCCTGCACCACCAACTGCCTCGGCCCGCTGGCCAAGGTCATCAACGACTCCTTCGGCATCGAGCGCGGCCTGATGACCACCATCCACGCCTACACCGCTGACCAGAACCTGCAGGACGGCCCGCACAAGGACCTCCGCCGCGCCCGCGCCGCCGCCATCAACATGGTTCCCACCTCCACCGGCGCAGCCAAGGCGATCGGCCTGGTGCTGCCGGAGCTCAAGGGCAAGCTGGACGGCTACGCCATCCGCGTCCCGGTCCCCACCGGCTCCGCCACCGACCTCACCGTGACCGTCTCCCGCGAGACCACCGTCGAGGAAGTCAACGCCGCACTCAAGGCCGCGTCCGAGACCGAAGAGCTCAAGGGCCTGCTGACCTACACCGATGAGCCGATCGTCTCCTCGGACATCGTCGGGGACCCGGCGTCGTCCATCTTCGACTCCGGCCTGACCAAGGTGATCGGCAACCAGGTCAAGGTTGTTTCCTGGTATGACAACGAGTGGGGCTACTCCAACCGCCTCGTCGACCTTACGGAGCTCGTCGCGTCGAAGCTGGGCTAGGGTAAGACCCATGACATTCCACACCCTCGACGAACTGATCGCTGATGGTGTCCGCGGGCGGTACGTTCTGGTCAGAAGTGACCTGAACGTGCCGCTCGACGGCTCTGCAGTCACTGACGACGGCCGGATCAAGGCCTCCCTGCCAGTGCTGTCGAAGCTTACGGACGCCGGTGCCCGCGTGCTGGTCACGGCACACCTCGGCCGCCCCAAGGGCGCCCCGGAGGAGAAGTACTCGCTCAAGCCCGCCGTGGCGCGCCTGGCAGAGCTGGCGTCCTTCAAGGTCTCGCTCGCTGACGACACGGTCGGTGAATCCGCCAAGGCGGCCGCCGCCGCACTGCAGGACGGCGAAGCCCTCGTGCTCGAAAACGTCCGCTTCGACGCCCGCGAGACGTCCAAGGACGACGCCGAACGCGGCGCCTTCGCGGACGAGCTGGTCGCCCTCACCGGTGACAACGGCGCCTTCGTTGACGATGCCTTCGGTGCCGTGCACCGCAAGCACGCCAGCGTGTACGACGTCGCCACCCGGCTGCCGTCCTACCAGGGCGACCTGGTCCGCACCGAGGTGGAGGTGCTGCGCAAGCTGACCACCGACACCCAGCGGCCCTACGTCGTCGTGCTGGGCGGTTCCAAGGTCTCGGACAAGCTCGCCGTGATTGCCAACCTGATCGGCAAGGCGGACACCATCCTGGTGGGCGGCGGCATGCTGTTCACCTTCCTTGCCGCCGCCGACCACAAGGTCGCCGGCAGCCTGCTCGAAGAGGACCAGATCCCGGTCGTCCAGGATTACCTCAAGCGCGCCGCCGACGCCGGCACCGAGTTCGTTGTCCCCACCGACGTCGTGGTGGCCAGCAAGTTCGCCGCCGACGCCGACCACGAAACGGTGTCAGCCGACGCCATCGAGTCCAGCAGCTTTGGTGCCTCCGGCATCGGCCTGGACATCGGCCCGGATTCGGCAGCCGCCTTCGCAGAGCGGATCAACGGAGCCAAGACGGTCTTCTGGAACGGGCCCATGGGCGTCTTCGAGTTCCCGGCCTTCGCCGGCGGCACGCGGGCCGTTGCCAAGGCCCTCACGGAAACCGCGGCATTTACAGTCGTGGGCGGCGGGGACTCCGCCGCCGCGGTGCGGACCCTGGGCTTCGCCGATGACCAGTTCGGGCACATCTCGACCGGCGGCGGCGCGAGCCTGGAATACCTTGAAGGCAAGGAACTTCCCGGCCTGAGCGTGCTGGACCGCTAGAACCTCCAGCCGGCAGGGTGCCCGGCCCGCAAGGCGGGCACCCTGCCGGCTCTTTCACTGCTACGAATCTTTTGGAGATCACGTGACAACGTCAACCCACGGCAAGTTCGACCGCAAGCCCTTCATCGCGGGCAACTGGAAGATGAACATGGACCACGTCCAGGGCATCACCCTCCTGCAGAAGCTGGCCTGGACCCTGTCCGACGCCAAACACGACTACAGCCGGGTGGAGGTCGCCGTGTTCCCGCCGTTCACCGATCTCCGCGGCGTGCAGACCCTCGTCCAGGGCGACGAGCTGGACGTCGTCTACGGCGGCCAGGACCTCTCGCAGTTCGACTCCGGCGCCTACACCGGGGACATTTCCGGACAGTTCCTCGCGAAGCTCGGCTGCCGCTACGTCCTGGTGGGCCACAGCGAACGCCGCACCATTCACAACGAGTCCGACGAGGTCCTCAACGCCAAGACCAAGGCGGCCTTCCGCCACGGCATGACCCCCGTGCTGTGCGTCGGCGAGGGGCTCGAAGTCCGCCAGGCCGGCACGCACGTGGACCACACGCTTGCCCAGCTGCGGGCCGGCGTCGAAGGCCTTACCGCGGAGCAGGCGGCCGAGTTGGTGGTCGCGTACGAGCCCGTCTGGGCCATCGGCACCGGCGAAGTCGCCGGGCCGCAGGATGCCCAGGAGATGTGCGCCGCGATCCGCGCCGAACTCGCCACCCTCTTCGACGCCTCGGTCGCCGCCAAGACGCGCCTGCTCTACGGCGGCTCGGTGAAGGCGAACAACGCCGCCTCGATCCTCAAGGAACGCGACGTGGACGGATTGCTGGTCGGCGGTGCCAGCCTGGACGCCGCCGAGTTTGCTAATATTGTCAGGTTCGAGAGTCACACGCTGACGGATTAGTCCGGACACAGCTTTGGCCCCCGCAATCCCCATCTTCTGAAAGGCCGTAGTGGACGTTCTTCATGTCATTCTCCAGGTGCTGCTGGGCATCACCAGCCTCCTGCTGACCTTGCTCATCCTGCTTCACAAGGGGCGCGGCGGCGGTCTGTCCGACATGTTCGGCGGCGGCATGAGTTCCGGGCTCAGCTCCTCGGGCGTAGCCGAGCGGAACCTCAACCGCTTCACGGTCATCCTCGGAGTCACCTGGGGCGTCGTCATCATCGCCCTCGGCCTGCTGATGCGCTTCAGCACCGGCGCCGACTCCTAGTACCCCCGTTTTCTAAAACTTCATATGGGCCTTGCGGCCCTCCCCGCATCGGGAACTCCGAACTACACTGTCGCTGGCAAGCCAATCCACCAGCCGAGTAGCCAGGAGTTCCCGATGCTGCATTCTGCTTCCGGATTCAGGGGCATCCGCGTCGGTGCCATCGCCGGAGCCCCGGCCCGCCATGAGCCCCTCGACGGGGGCGCGGCGCAGCCCCGGATCTGCGTCACCTACCGGTGCGCGAAAGGCCACGAGACAGCGCTCGTGTTCGCCAAGCTCCCTGAGGAGCAAATCCCCGGGGTGTGGGACTGCCGCCGCTGCGGCGGAGCAGCCACCCGGGACGAGTCCCGCTTCGCGCTGGAGGACGAACCCGCCGAGGGTTTCAAGAGCCACCTCGAGTACGTTAAAGAAAGGCGCTCCAGCCAGGACGCCGAAGACGTGCTGGCTGGAGCGCTTGAACGGCTACGCGCCCGACGCGCCCTTCCGGACGAGCTGCTCGGGGACGCGTGAGGCTGCGTCCTCGTCGATCAGCCACAGCGTCTGGAACCGGCCACGGGGCCCTGCCGCCGGCACCTGCACCGGGTTGGCTCCGGCCAGGGCCAAGCCCACGGCGCCGGCCTTGTCATCGCCGGCCACCACCATCCACACCTCGTTCGCGGTGTTGATCGTCGGCAGCGTGAGGGAGAGCCGGGCCGGCGGCGGCTTGGGGGAGTTGCGGACCCCGACGACGGTCAACTCCTTCTCCCGGATGCCGGCCTGCTCCGGGAACAAGGACGCCACGTGCGCGTCCGGGCCGACGCCCAGTAGCACGATGTCCAGCCGCGGCAAGGCGCCGGGCTCCTCCGGACGGTCATCGGACATATCGGCGGCGTGCTCGGCCGCAGCCGCCTCGGCAAGCCGCCGCGCGTAGTCCGCCGCTGCTTCTTCAGGGGTTCCGAAGTCGTCCGTCGAGCCCGGGACGTGGACGCGCGAGGGGTCCACGTTGATGTGCGAGAGCAGTGCCTCGTGCGCCTGGCGGGCGTTGCGGTCGGCGTCGTCCGAGCCGACGAAGCGTTCGTCGCCCCACCAGAAGTTGACCTTGGACCAGTCCACCGCCTGTGCGGCCGGCGACTCGGCGACCGCCTTGAGCGAGCCGATCCCCATCGTGCCGCCGGTAAGCACCACCGTTGCCTCGCCGTGCTTGTCCTGGATGTCCACAAGCTTGGTGATCAGGCGTGCCGCGATCGCCGCCATCAGGACGGTCGAGTCAGGATGGATGCTTACTCTGGGGTCAGCGCTCACTGGGACGGACACTCCTTAGGTTGGTACGTGGCAGTCCAATAGTAATCACTTCACCGAAGACTTCGTCCGGGTCCAGGCGCCGGAGCTCCTCAGCCAGGCAGTCCTTGAGGCTGCGGCGCGGCAAGGAGATGCGCTGGGCAGGCTGGCCCGGCTGGGTCAATTCCGCCACGGTGAGTCCGGGTCGGAACAGCTGCACGTCGCCGCCGGTGCGGGTCAGCCGCACGCGCCGGATCCCGGTGCCGGCCGGATCGGCGACGATGGTCACCGGGGCGTCCAGCGCCAGCGTGAGCCATGCCGCGAGCAGCAGGGTGCTGGGGGAGTCCGAGGCGCCTTCGACAGCGACGGCGGTGACCGGCGAGGAGTCCACTTGGTCCAGGACTGCCGCCAGCTGGATCCGCCAGTTGGTCAGGCGGGTCCAGGCCAGGTCGGTGTCGCCGGCCTTGTAGGTGCTGCGGAGATTGTCCAGCGCCGCCAACGGGTCCGGCTCGTTTGCGGAGTCGGTGATGCGGCGGTGCGCGATCCGGCCGATCGACGTCTCGCAGGCATTCCGGGGCGCACCGTGCGGCCACCAGGCCACGATCGGGGCATCCGGAAGGAGCAGCGCGGCCACGAGGGATTCGCTTTCCTCCGCGAGTTCGCCGTAGCCGCGGAGCAGGATGACCTCGGAGGCGCCGGCGTCGCCGCCCACCCGGATCTGCGCGTCCAGCCGGGTGGGCGCCGAGGCGCCGGCGTCGGCGAGGACGATGATCCGGCAGGGGTGTTCCCGGCTGGCTTCGTTGGCGGCCTCGATGGCTTCCTCTTCGAGGCCGGACTTGGTCACCACCACGAGGGTCAGCACGCGGCCCAGGGCGATCACGCCGCCCTGTTCGCGCAGCGCCATGATCTTCTTGGAGATCTTGGAGGTTGTTGTGTCGGGAAGATCTACGATCATGGCCTTCTCCAGGTCCGTCCGTCGCGGGCGAGCAGTTCATCGGCGGAGGCGGGACCCCAGCTTCCGGGGGCGTAGGGCTCCGGCTGTTCGTTCAGGCTGGCCCAGTAGTCCTCGAACGGGTCCAGGATCTTCCAGGACAGCTCCACCTCCTGGTGCCGCGGGAACAGCGGCGGCTCGCCAAGGAGCACGTCCAGGATGAGCCGTTCGTAGGCCTCGGGACTGGACTCGGTGAAGGAATGGCCGTACCCGAAGTCCATCGTGACATCGCGGACTTCCATCTGGGTGCCGGGGACCTTGGAGCCAAAGCGGATGGTGGCGCCCTCATCGGGCTGCACCCGGATGACGACGGCGTTCTGGCCGAAGTCGTCCTCGCCGTGGTCACGGAAGAGCAGGTTGGGCGCGCGCTTGAACACGACGGCGATCTCCGTCACCCGCCGCCCCAGCCGCTTGCCGGCCCGCAGGTAGAACGGCACGCCGCTCCAGCGCCGGGTGTTGATGTCCACCCGGATCGCGGCGAACGTCTCGGTCGTGGAGTCGGCGGGGATGCCTTCCTCCTCCAGGTAGCCCTGGACCTGCTCACCGCCCTGCCAGCCGCCGGCGAACTGTCCGCGCGCCGAGTGCGTGGAGAGGTCCTCCGGCAGCCGGACCGCGGCCAGGACCTTTTCCTTCTCGGCGCGGAGGTCGTCCGCGTTGAAGGAGATCGGTTCCTCCATGGCGGTCAGGGCAAGCAGCTGCAGCAGGTGGTTCTGGATGACGTCGCGGGCAGCGCCCACGCCGTCGTAGTACCCGGCGCGGCCGCCCGTGCCGATGTCCTCCGCCATGGTGATCTGGACGTGGTCCACGTAGTTGGCGTTCCACAACGGTTCGAACAGCTGGTTGGCGAAGCGCAGGGCCAGGATGTTCTGGACCGTCTCTTTGCCGAGGTAGTGGTCGATCCGGAAGACTGCATCGGGCGGGAACACCGATTCCACGATGTCGTTGAGCTGCCGGGCCGACTCGAGGTCGTGCCCGAACGGCTTCTCGATCACGACGCGGCGCCACTTGTCGCCCTCGGCCTGGGCGAGGCCGTGCTTGGAGAGCTGCCGGCAAACCAGTTCGAAGGCCTTCGGCGGGATGGAGAGGTAGAAGGCGTGGTTGCCGCGGGTGCCACGCTGCTCGTCGAGTTCGTCGATGGTTTCGCTAAGCCGCTCGAAGGCGTCGTCATCGTCGAACTCGCCCTGCACGAAGCGGATGCCCTCGGAGAGCTGCTTCCACACCGTTTCGTCGAAGGGTGTGCGGGCGTAGTTTTTGACCGATTCCTTCACCTCGGCGGCGAAGTCCTCGTTCTCCCACTGCCGCCGGGCAAACCCGACGAGGGCGAAGCTCGGGGGCAGGAGCCCGCGGTTGGCGAGGTCGTAGACGGCCGGCATGAGTTTCTTGCGGGCGAGGTCACCGGTAACGCCGAAGAGAACCAAGGAGGAGGGGCCGGCGATGCGGTTCAGCCGGCGGTCCCGCGGGTCCCGGAGCGGATTGCGCCCCCGGCCCGCGGACTTAGGGCTGCCGTTTTGCGAGAGTGGCATGGTTGCTGTGGTGCCTTAGCTTTCGGTGGAGGACGCTGGGCGGCCAGCAAATGAAGTGCCGGCCAGCGAGGAGACAAGCTGCTGCAACTGGCGGACGCCGGAGGCACGGTCCGTGAGGTGGAGCCGGAGCACGGGCCGGCCGTGTTCGCTGAGGACCTGCGCATCGCCGGCGGCCTGGGCGGAGATCAGCTCACCGAAGCTGAACGGGCGTTCCGGGATGGGCAGGTCCGTCGCGGAGGCCGCGGTGACCTGCAGGAACACGCCGATCGCCGGGCCGCCCTTGTGGAACTGCCCGGTGGAGTGCAGGAACCTCGGTCCCCAGCCGAAGGTGACGGGGCGGCCGCTGAGGGCGGCCAGTTCGTCCCGGATGCCTTCGAGCGGTGCGTAGTTGAGCCGGTCGAAGTAGGCCTGGACGCTGAGGTAGCCGTCCGTACCAAGCTGGCCCAACAACGCGCTGACCGCTTCGGCCGCGGTGCCGGCGTCGCCCAGCCAGGTGCCGCCGCGGACCTCGATCGCGCCGTCGGTGAAGTTGGCCGGCGTCGGTTCGGGCTGCGCATCCAGCAGGCCGCGTGCTGCGACCTTGGCGGCCTCGACGTCGGGCTGGTCGAAGGGGTTGATGCCCAGCAGCCGTCCCGCGACGGCGGTGGCGAACTCCCACGTCATCATCTGCGCCGCGAGGCCGCCGGCGATGGCCGACTCGTTGTCGCCCAGTTCGACGTCGGCGTCGGCTGCCACCAGCCGGATCACCAGCACGTCCGCGGCGCCGCCCGTGACCTCCGGCGCGTCCGGACCGGCGACGACCGGCAACACGCCGGTGCCGAGCTTGCCGGTGGACTCGGCGATGAGCTGTTCGGCCCAGTCGGCGAACCCTACGATCCCGGAGCCGTCCTCGGCGATCACGATCTTGTCGCGCAGCGGGTTGGTGCCGCCCAGCGCGGCGCCGAGGGCGAGGCCGATGTTCTCCTCGCTGTCGTCATTGAGGATCTCGGCGGTCTCTTCAGCTTCGTCCAGGAAGGCCTGGATGTCCACGCCGGCCAGTCCGCACGGCACCAGCCCGAAGGCAGTCAGTGCCGAGTACCGGCCGCCGACGTTGGGGTCGGCGTTGAACACGGCGCGGTAGCCGGCTTCGCGTGAGGCCTTGTCCAGCGGCGATCCCGGGTCCGTGACGATGACGATCCGGCTCTTCGCGTCGAGCCCGGCCTCGGTGAAGGCATGCTCGAAGACGCGGCGCTGCGAGTCGGTCTCCAGCGTGGAGCCGGACTTCGAGGAGACCACGATGGCGGTCTGCTCGAGCCGGTCTGCCAGGGCGGCGCCAACCTGCTCGGGATCGGTGCTGTCCAGCACCGTCAGCCCGACGCCGGCGGTTCCGGCGATGACCTCGGGGGCCAGCGAGGAACCGCCCATGCCGCACAGGACAATCCGGGTCACGCCTTCGGCGCGGAGCGCGTCGCGGAGGGCCAGGACGTCCGCCACGAGCGGCTGGGAGACGGTGGCGGCCTCCACCCAGCCGAGCCGGACCGCGGCCTCGGCTTCGGCGTCGGGACCCCACAGGGTGGCGTCCTTGGCGAAGATCCGGGTGGCGACCCGGTCCTCCAGCAGGGCGGGCAGGTGCTGTTCATGCGCCTGGCGGGCGGCGCCCGTGGCGTCGTAGCTGAGAGTGGTCATGGGGGACTATGCGTCCTTCCGTGCAGCGGCGAGGGCGACCTCGACGTCGGCCAGCAGTTCCTTCCAGCTTGCCACAAACTTGTCGAGGCCTTCGGACTCGAGCACGGCGACGACTTCGTTGTAGGAAATGCCCAGTGCGTCGAGCGCGTTGAGGGTCGCGTTCGCGTCGTCGTAGCCGCGGGTGACCGTGTCGCCGGTGATGGCGCCGTGGTCGTAGGTGGCGTCGAGGGTCTTTTCCGGCATGGTGTTAACAACGCCGGGGGCGACGAGCTCGGTCACGTACAGGGTGTCCGGGTAGGCCGGATCCTTGACGCCGGTGGAGGCCCACAGCGGGCGCTGCGGACGGGCGCCGGCTTCGGCGAGCAGGGCCCAGCGCTCGGTGGAGAAGAGCTCCTCGTAGACCTGGTAGGCCAGGCGGGCGTTGGCCAGGCCGGCCTTGCCCTTGAGGGCTTTGGCTTCGTCCGTGCCGATCGCGTCGAGGCGCTTGTCGATTTCGGAGTCCACGCGGGAGACGAAGAACGACGCGACGGAGTGAATCTTGGACAGGTCGTGGCCGTTCTCCTTGGCCTGTTCGAGCCCGCTCTGGAACGCGTTGATCACGGCGCGGTAGCGCTCGAGCGAGAAGATCAGGGTCACGTTGACGCTGATGCCGCTTGCCAGGGTGGCGGTGATGGCCTCGAGGCCTTCAATCGTGGCGGGGATCTTGATCAGGACGTTGTCCTTGTTGACCTGGCCGTAGAGTTCCTTGGCCTCGGTGATGGTGCCGGCGGTGTCCCAGGCGAGGCGCGGGTCCACCTCGATCGAGACGCGGCCGTCGACGCCGTTCGTCGCGGCGGCCACGGGGGCGAACAGATCGCAGGCGTCGGCGACGTCGGTGGTGGTGATCGCGAAGACGGTCTCCTCGACGCTGGCGCCGGCGGCTGCCATTTCCTTGATTTTGGCGTCGTAGTCGGTGCCCGTGGTGATGGCAGCGTGGAAGATGCTCGGGTTCGTGGTGACACCGACGACGTTCTTCTCTTCGATCAGCTTGCGCAGCGTGCCGGTGGCGAGGCGGCCGCGGGAGAGGTCATCGAGCCAGATGGAGACGCCGGCGTCGGAGAGCTGCTGCGTGGGGGTAGCGGTGGGGGTGGTGTTCATGTGTAACTCCTGAAGTCTGGGGCCGCCGCCGTTGGTGGGGCGGCGGCCCGGAAAGCGTGAAGTTGGGATCAGGCCGTGAGGCCGGCGAGGGATTCCTTGGCGGCGGCGGTCACGGCCTCGGCGGTGATGCCGAATTCCTGGAACAGGCGCTTGTAGTCGGCCGACGCGCCGAAGTGCTCGAGGCTGATGGAGCGGCCGGCGTCGCCGACGAACTCCTTCCAGCCCAGGGCGAGCCCGGCTTCGACGGAGACGCGTGCCTTGACGTTGGCGGGGAGCACTGCCTCGCGGTAGGCGGCGTCCTGCTTGTTGAACCATTCCACGCACGGCATGGAGACCACCCGGGTGGGGATGCCTTCGGCCTGCAGGGCCTCGCGGGCGGCCACGGCGAGCTGGATCTCGGAGCCGGTGCCGATCAGGATGACCTGCGCCTCGGTGCTCTGGCCGTTGGCGGACGCTTCGGCCAGCACGTAGCCGCCCTTGGCGACACCGGCCGTCGAGGCGAAGGTGTCTGCCTCGGCATCGGAAGTCCCGCGGGCATAGGTGGGGATGTTCTGCCGGGTCAGCACAATGCCGGCCGGGTTCTCATGGTTCTCGAGCATGACCTTCCAGGCCGCCGCGACCTCGTTCGCGTCGCCGGGGCGCACGACGTCCAGGCCCGGGATCGCCCGGAGCGAGGCGAGCTGTTCCACCGGCTGGTGGGTCGGGCCGTCCTCGCCGAGGCCGATCGAGTCGTGCGTCCAGACATACAGGGACGGGACGCCCATCAGGGCGCCGAGCCGGATCGCCGGGCGCTGGTAGTCCGAGAAGATCAGGAACGTGCCGGAGAACGCCCGGGTCGCCCCGTGCAGGCTGATCCCGTTCACGATCGACGCCGCGGCGTGTTCGCGGATGCCGAAGTGCAGCACCCGGCCGTAGGGGTTGCCCTTCCATGCCTCGGTCTGCCGGGAGGCGGGGATGAACGAGGGAGAGCCCTCGATCGTGGTGTTGTTGGATTCGGCGAGGTCGGCGGAGCCGCCCCACAGCTCGGGCATGACCGGGCCGATCGCGTTCAGGACCTTGCCGGACGCGGCGCGGGTGGAGACGTCCTTGCCGGCTTCGAAGACCGGCAGGGCGGCATCGAGTTCGGCCGGAAGCTTCCGGGCTTCAACGCGCTCCAGCAGGACGGCCGCCTCGGGGTTGGCCGACTGCCAGGCCTCGAAGGACGCCAGCCACTCGGTCCGTGCCGCGGCGCCGCGGGACTGCGCCTCGCGGGTGTGGGCCAGGACCTCGTCGTCGACCTGGAAGCTGCGCTCCGGGTCGAAGCCGAGGACCTTCTTCAGGCCCGCGACTTCCTCGGCGCCGAGGGCCGAGCCGTGGATCTTGCCGGTGTTCTGCTTCTTCGGCGCCGGCCACCCGATGATGGTGCGCAGCGAGATGATGGAGGGTTTGCCCGTCTCGGCCTTCGCGGCGAGCAGGGCGGCGTGCAGCTCGGGCACGTCCTCCTTGTACTCTCCGGTCCGGGTCCAGTCGACCCGCTGGGTGTGCCAGCCGTAGGCCTCGTACCGGGCCAGGACGTCCTCGGTGAACGCGACGTCGGTGTCGTCCTCGATGCTGATGTGGTTCTCGTCGTAGATCACCACGAGATTGCCCAATTCCTGGTGGCCGGCGAGCGAGGAAGCCTCGGACGTGACGCCTTCCTGCAGGTCGCCGTCGGAAGCGATCACCCAGATGGTGTGGTCGAACGGGCTGGTGCCCTCGGCGGCGTCGGCGTCGAACAGCCCGCGCATCCGGCGCTGGGAGTAAGCGAAGCCGACGGCGGATGCCAGGCCCTGGCCGAGCGGGCCGGTGGTGATTTCCACGCCGGCGGTGTGCTTGTACTCCGGGTGTCCCGGGGTCAGCGATCCCCAGGTCCGCAGCGCCTCGAGGTCCTTCAGCTCCAGGCCGTAACCGGAGAGGAAGAGCTGGATGTAAAGCGTCAGGGACGTGTGGCCGGGGGACAGGACAAACCGGTCACGTCCCAGCCAGTCCGGGTTCGCCGGATCGTGGCGCATCAATTTCTGGAAGAGCAGGTAGGCGGCCGGGGCCAGGCTCATGGCCGTGCCGGGGTGGCCGTTGCCGACCTTCTCCACCGCATCCGCCGCGAGTACCCGGACGGTGTCCACGGCACGCTGGTCCAGATGAGTCCATGACAGTTCTTGCTCTTCCAAATGTGGCACGTAAACCGGGCCCCTCTCTGTGCTGACGGCCGGTGGTACGGGTTTTCCCTCTGGGAGCTTTCCCGCTGAGGGCATTCCGCCGGGGGCACAGTTCGGTGCCCGCTGCGGTTCGTACCAGCCGTTCACCATCGAAACGTTGATCTATCATTTAGTCGCATGCGCAGAGGCAGGGAGCGCCGTTGGGGGCAGCCGCCCGTGCGTGCTGATCTGTCAGACAGCTTAGCCCCATTCCACCTGCCGGGTAGCGTACATCTCACGAATTGGACCGGTTTTCGGCTTATATGAATCACCGCGTGCCGCCGCGGCGGTGAGGCTGCGTTAACCTGGCGGAATTCCAGCGGGTTTCCGGAGGACCCGGACGCGGGTGCCGCCACGGTATGATGGTGCGTGGCTACCAACGGGGGCGAGGACATGCCTGTGCGCTGCGCGTGGACCCCCTCCGAACGCAGTGCGCCGGATCTAGGACGTACTGCGGCGACCAGCCGGACTGAACAGCCAGACAGAACAGAGTGACTGCCACCGTGAGCACAACAGATACGCCGCTTAACGCCTCCCCGGCCCCGGGTCGAATCGGCTTCGGCCGCAAAGCCAAGGCCTACCTGGCGCTCACGAAACCCCGGGTGATCGAACTCCTGCTGGTCAGCACCCTGCCCACCATGATCTACGCCGAGCGCGGCTTCCCGTCCCTGGGCCTGATCCTGGCGACCCTCGTGGGCGGCGCCTTTGCTGCCGGCAGCGCGGGCTCCTTCAACTGCTACATCGATCGGGACATCGACAAGTTGATGCACCGGACGGAGAACCGGCCGCTGGTTACGGGCGAGGTCACGCCGCGGGAAGCGCTGGTGTTTTCCTGGCTCCTCGGCGCCGCCGCCATCGCGATCCTCTGGTTCGGTGCCAACCCGCTCTCGGCGTGGCTGGGCCTCGGCGCCATCGTGTTCTACGTCGTGATCTACACCATGATCCTGAAGCGCCGCACCGCGCAGAACATCGTCTGGGGCGGCGCCGCGGGCTGCTTCCCGGTGCTGATCGCCTGGGCCGCCGTGACCAACACGGTGGAATGGCCCGCCGTCGTGCTCTTTATGGTGATCTTCCTCTGGACGCCGCCGCACTACTGGCCGCTGTCCATGCGCTACGGCGAGGACTACCGCAACGCCAACGTGCCTATGCTTGGCGCGATCGCCGGCGCCAAGGTCGTCTCCGTGCAGGTGGTTCTCTACGCGTGGGCCATGGTTGTCTGCTCGTTGCTGCTGATCCCGGTCGGCGGGGCCGGATGGGTGTACACCGTCACCGCCGTCGCCGCGGGGGCCTGGTTCCTGTACGAGTCGCATGCCCTCTACAACCGGGCACAGGGCGGCGACGTCTCCAACAAGGGCGCCATGAAGGTCTTCCACGGCTCGATCAGCTACCTCACCCTGCTTTTCATCGCCCTGGCTGTCGACCCGTTCATCGGGTCCGCCATCGTCGGCGGCTAAGCAGAAGTCTCCCGCAACAAACAACGCGCCGGTCACCTGCCGCCCGCTCCGGTCTTCCGGATGGGCGGCGGGTGACCGGCGCGTTTGTGGTTCAGGCGGCTGCTGCCGGAGGGGGTGCTACTTCAGCGGGCTGCTGCGCGCGATGTCGGCGGCGTTGGTGGACGCGCTCATCAGAAGGGCCGCGCCGAGCATGTGGGCGGCAACGAGCAGGGCCGGGATGCCGTTGTAGTACTGCGTGAAGCCAATGACCGCCTGCAGCACGGTGACGCCCAGGAGCAGGAACACCGCCGTGCGGAACGGGCCGGTGATGCGGCCGCGGAACACCAGGACGACGCCGAACAGGGCCCCCGCGGTGACGAGGTAGGCAGGGACCGCATGGATGTGCGAGAACAGGTCCCAGTCCAGGTTGTTGCGCGGCGCGTTCGCGTCGCCGGCGTGCGGGCCCGCACCGGTCACCACGACGCCGAGGCACACGGCTACGGCCGAGATCAGCGCGACGGCGGTCAGCACGGGGCGTGCGGCGCCCGGCAGCGCGGGGAGCTGGCTGGTGCGGAACTTGCCGGTCCTGCCGTAGGCCCGGTTGACCAGCAGGGTCGCGAGAACCACGAGTGCCATCGAGACCAGGAAGTGCAGGCCCACCACCCACGGATTCAGCTGGGTGAGGACGGTGATGCCGCCGATGACAGCCTGGGCCGGGATGCTGGCCAGCAGGCCGAGGGCCAGTAGGAAAAGGTCCCGGCGTTCCTTGCGCAGGTTCCACAGGTACACCAGCATCGCGACTGCGACGGCGGCCAGCGCGAACGTCAGGAGCCGGTTGCCGAACTCGATGATGCCGTGGATGCCCATCTCCGGGGTGTTCACGAGCGAACTGTCGGTACAGCGCGGCCAGGTGGGGCAGCCCAGGCCGGAAGCGGTGAGGCGGACGGCGCCGCCGGTCACCACCAGCACGGTCTGGCCGATCAGGGACAGCACGGCCAGCCGGCGGACGGTCTTGTCGACGGTGACGGGCAGCCGGGAGGAAATCCGGGACACGATCCGGGAAGGGCGGGATGCCGTACTCACAGTTTTCTCAATTCCACTTGAACCAACGGGTTGCTGCGGCGCCGGCAATGGCCGTCCAGAGCAGCAGGACAAAGACGGCGGCGAGATTGACGCTGCCGTGCAGGAAAGCATCCCGCAGCGCCTGGCCCAGCGCGCCGGAGGGAAGGAAGTGCACAATCGCCTGGGCGAGAGCGGGGAGGCGCTCGGCCGGGATGACGATGCCGCCGAGGGCGCCCAGCAGGATCCACAGCAGGTTGGTGATCGCCAGCGTGGCCTCCGGCCGGACCGTGCCGGCCACCAGCAGGCCCAGGGCGGTGAAGGCAGCGGCGCCGAGGACCAGCAGCAGCAAGCCCGGGAGCAGCCCCGGCGCCGACGGCCGCCAGCCCAGGGGCAGGGCGACCGCTGCGACCACCAGCACTTGAAGCAGCAGCACCGCCAGCACCGCGAGCACCTTGCCCAGGATCAGGCCCGCGCGGCCCAGCGGTGTGGTGGAGAGGAAACGCAGCACCCCGTAGCGGCGGTCGAATCCCGTGGCGATGCCTTGGCCGGTGAACGCCGTGGACATGGCGCAGAGGGCGAGGATGCCCGGCACGGCGGTGTTGATCCTGCTGGAACCAAGGCCGTCCAGCAGGGGAGTAACGGTCAGGCCCACGAGGGCCAGCAACGGCAGGATGATCGCGAGGATCAGCTGTTCGCCGTTACGGATCATGGTGACGGTCTCATACTTGCCCTGCAGCAGGATCCGGCGCAGCAGGGGAGCGGGGGCGCTGCCCAGCGGGGTGCCGGCGGTGGCGGGGGCGGAGCTCATCGGATCTCCCTTCCGGAGATGTCGAGGAAGACGTCCTCGAGGCTGCGGGCGGCCAGGCTCATGGAGGCCGGCATTATGCCGCGGTCCGCCCACCAGGCCGTGACGGCGGCGAGGTCGGCGGGCGTGAGCGCACCGGTGGCGCTGTAGCTTCCGGCGCGCGTCTCGCGGATGTCGACGTCGGCGGGCAGGACGCCGGCCAGGTCCAGTCCGGGCTCCGCTTCGAAATGCAGCGTCCGGATGTGCTGTTCGCCGGCGGCCGCCAGTTCGTGCCGCAGCAACTGCGCTACGGTGCCTTCGGCGACGTTCCGGCCGGCGTCGATGATGTAGACGTAGTCGGCCAGGCGCTGGGCGTCGTCCATGAGGTGGGTCGTGAGGATGATGGCCATGCCGCGGTCCCGTAGTTCGGCGATTAGCTCAAAGACCAACTGGCGGGACTGCGGGTCCAGGCCGGCGCTGGGCTCATCGAGGAAAAGCACTTCGGGGCGGCCCACCAGGGCTGCGGCCAGGGCGAGGCGCTGTTTTTGGCCGCCGGAGAGTCGCCGAACGGAGGTCCGGCTGAAAGCGTCGATGCCCAGGCGCGCCACGAGTTCGTCCACCGGCCACGGGTCCTGGTACATCCCGGCGATGTGCCTGAGCAGCGGGATCGGGCGGGCCGACGGCGGCAGGCCGCCGTCCTGGAGCATGACGCCGACGCGGGCGCGCAGCTCCGCCCCGGCCGTGTCCGGATCCTGGCCGAGCAGGCTGATGCTGCCGCCGGACCGTTTCTGCAGGCCCTGGGCGCATTCGATGGTGGTGGTCTTACCAGCCCCGTTGGCCCCCAGCAGGGCGGTCACCTGGCCGCGCTCGGCAACGAGGGAGACGCCACTGACCACCCGCAGCATTTTGCCGTCAAGGCTGGGCAGCGGACCAACATCCTTGATGAGCCCGCTGATTGTCAGGGCGGGGGATTCGGGAGATCGCACCAAAGCATTCTACGCGATGTAGTAGGCGCGGCCCCGATCCGGAGCCAGCGCCAGGAAAGCCATGCCTTACTGGATCGGGGGAGTAAATTACGACATGATTGTGTTGTGTATTCCATGAGCCCAACTACTTCTGCCGCGCCTGCCGTGCGCGCGGAGTCGGCCGAGCCTGCCGAAGGCGAGGCTGTTCCCGCAGCAATGCCTGCGGCGATGGCTGCCGACGCGGAGGAACGCACCCGGGACCGAGTCTTGGCGGCTGTGCTCGAACACGGTCCGATCAGCGCCGCGGAGCTCGGCGAGCTGCTCGGTTTCACTCCGGCGGCGGTTCGACGTCACCTGGACCACCTCTCACGTCACGGCGTGATCGAAGTCAAGCGCGCGGCCCGTGCAGGCGCCGGCGCGGGGCGCCCGGCGCGCCGCTACGTGCTCAGCTCGCAGGGCCAGTCCACGCTCGGCAACGACTACCTCGACATCGCCAGCTCCGCGCTGCGGCGGCTCGGCGAAATGGCCGGCGAGGACGCGGTACGGGAGTTCGCCGTCGAGCGTTTCGCCGAAATGGAACGCCGCTACGCGCCGGAAATCGAGCGGGCGGGAACCGATATCACGGCCCGCGCGCAGGCCTTGTCCGAGGCGTTGAGCCGCGACGGTTTTGTCGCCTCGGCGCAGTCAATCGAGGCCAAGGCGCCGCTGCCGGCCGCCCTTTCCAGCGTCCAGCTCTGCCAGGGCCACTGCCCCATCCAGCAGCTCGCCGCGCAGTTCCCGGTGTTCTGCGACGTGGAGACCGAACTGTTCTCCCGGCTGGTCGGCGTCGATGTGCGCAGGCTCTCCACCCTGGCGCGCGGCGGCCATGTTTGCACCACCCACATACCTACGGGCCGTCCGGCCGCCGTCGGGGCTCCCAGCCCCGCGGGCCCGGGCAACCCGGACGAAGTATCCAACCATCTGCAAGAAAGGCCGTGATGACGGACCAACTATCAGAGAAGAAGGTTGCTGAATCCACTGTGATCTCGGAGATTCTGGAAAAGAATCCCGAGCTCCACGGAATCGGAACCTACGAATACGGCTGGGCCGACAAGAACGACGTCGGCGCCAACGCACGCCGTGGTATCGATGAGGACGTCGTACGTGACATCTCGGGCAAAAAGAACGAGCCGGAATGGATGCTGGACCTGCGCCTGAAAGGCCTTAAGTACTTCGACCGCAAGCCCATGCCCACCTGGGGTGCGGACCTGTCCGGCATCGACTTCGACAACATCAAGTACTTCGTGCGCTCCACGGAGAAGCAGGCCGCCACCTGGGAGGACCTGCCCGAGGACATCCGGAACACCTACGAGAAGCTGGGCATCCCGGAAGCCGAGCGCAGCCGCCTCGTCTCCGGCGTCGCCGCCCAGTACGAGTCCGAGGTCGTCTACCACCAGATCCGCGAGGACCTGGAAGCCCAGGGCGTCATCTTCCTGGACACGGACACCGCGCTGCGCGAGCACCCGGAAATCTTCCAGGAGTACTTCGGCACCATCATCCCGGTGGGCGATAACAAGTTCGCCTCGCTGAACACGGCGGTCTGGTCCGGCGGCTCCTTCGTCTACGTGCCCAAGGGCGTCCACGTGGACATCCCGCTGCAGGCCTACTTCCGCATCAACACGGAAAACATGGGCCAGTTCGAGCGCACCCTGATCATCGCGGACGAGGACTCCTACGTCCACTACATCGAGGGCTGCACCGCGCCGATCTACACCTCGGACTCGCTGCACTCCGCCGTCGTGGAGATCATCGTGAAGAAGGGTGCCCGCGTCCGCTACACGACCATCCAGAACTGGTCCAACAACGTGTACAACCTGGTCACCAAGCGCGCCATCTGCGAAGAGGGCGCCACCATGGAGTGGATCGATGGCAACATCGGCTCCAAGGTCACCATGAAGTACCCGGCCGTCTACCTCGTGGGCGAAGGCGCCAAGGGCGAGACCCTCTCGATCGCGTTCGCCGGCGAAGGCCAGCACCAGGACACCGGCTCCAAGATGGTCCACATCGCGCCCAACACCAAGAGCTCGATCATCTCCAAGTCCGTGGCCCGCGGCGGCGGCCGGGCTGCCTACCGCGGCCTGGTCCAGGTCCGCGAAGGCGCCAAGCACTCGGCCAACACGGTCCGCTGTGACGCGCTGCTGGTGGACACCATCAGCCGCTCGGACACGTACCCGTACATCGACATCCGCGAGGACGACGTCACCATGGGCCACGAGGCCACGGTCTCGCGGGTCAGCGAAGAACAGCTGTTCTACCTGATGTCCCGCGGCATGCGCGAAGACGAGGCCATGGCGATGATCGTCCGCGGCTTCATCGAGCCGATTGCCCGCGAACTGCCGATGGAATACGCCCTCGAGCTGAACCGCCTGATTGAACTGCAGATGGAAGGATCGGTCGGTTAATGACTGACATCACTACTGAAAAGGCCCGCATCGGCGCGCCCTCAGCCCAGCCGTTCATCAACGGTTTCACCGAGGAAGGCGAGAGCCTTTCACCGCTGAACGCCGCGGAGTCCAAGTCGCCGCTGGCCGGCGAAGCCGTCAAGCGCCACTCGCACGGCGGCGGCGTCGGCGTCCCGGACAGCTCACGCGCCGGCCGCCTGACCTCGTACAAGCTGGCGGACTTCAAGCCGCTGACCGGCATGGAGGAAGACTGGCGGTTCACCCCGCTCAAGCGCCTCCGCGGCCTGCACACCGACGTCCTCAGCGGCGCGGCACCGTCCGTGGCCGTCACCGGCCCGGACAGCGTCCGGATCGAGACCGTCGGCCGGGACGATGCCCGCATCGGCTCCGCCGCCATCCCCGAGGATCGGGTCTCCGCGAACGCCTGGGAGAACTTCACCGAGGCCACCGTCATCACGGTTCCCGCCGAGGTCCAGGCCGAGGGCGAGGTCAGCGTAGTCCTGACCGGCCAGGGCACCGGGGCCTCCGCGCAGCACGTTGTGATCATCGCGGAGAAGTTCTCCAAGGCCGTTGTTGTGCTAGACCACCAGGGCACCGCCGTCGTCGCGGAAAACGTCGAGATCCTGGTCGAGGACGGCGCGCAGCTCACCGTCATCTCCCTCCAGGAATGGAACGACGACGCCGTGCACGCCTCCTCCCAGCAGGCGAAGCTCGGCCGCGACGCCAAGTTCAAGCACATCGTCGTCAGCCTCGGCGGCGACCTGGTCCGTGTCACGCCGTCGACCCGCTTCACCGCCCCCGGCGCCGAAGCGGAAATGTTCGGCCTCTACTTCGCGGACGCCGGCCAGCACCTCGAGCAGCGCCTCTTCGTGGACCACGCCGTCGCCAACTGCAAGTCCAACGTGCTCTACAAGGGCGCCCTGCAGGGCCGGAACGCGCACACCGTCTGGGTGGGCGACGTCCTGATCCGCAAGGAAGCAGAAGGCACCGACACCTACGAGGCCAACCGCAACCTGGTCCTCACCGACGGTGCCCGCGCGGATTCCGTGCCGAACCTTGAGATTGAAACCGGCCTGATCGCCGGCGCCGGCCACGCCAGCGCCACCGGCCGCTTCGACGACGAGCACCTGTTCTACCTGATGGCCCGCGGCATTCCGGAAAAGGTGGCCCGCCGACTGGTGGTCCGCGGCTTCCTGAACGAGATCATCCAGCAGATCAAGGTCCCCGCCATCGAAGAGCGCCTCACGGCCGCCGTCGAGCGCGAGCTCGCCGCCACGGAAAACTAGTGCACGGCACTAGGGAAGACGGACAACGAACATGACGGAACAGCCAAGGGGCGAGCTGGTCTGCAACGCCAGCGAGATCCAGGTCAAGCAGGCGCTGCGGATCCTGATCGATGACTACCCGGTAGCGGTCGTCAAGGACTCGATGGGGGAGATCCACGCCATCGGCGATACCTGCTCGCATGCAGACATCTCGCTCTCCGAGGGTGAAGTGGAAGGCTGCAAGATCGAATGCTGGGGCCACGGCTCACAGTTCGACCTGCGCAGCGGCCAGCCGCTCCAGCTGCCCGCCTACGATCCCGTGCCTGTCTTCGCCGTGACCATTCAGGGCGACGACGTCTACGTAGACGTCAGCACCATCCTGAACGGCGCCGAAGCTCCGAACTTCAGCTGACCGCCGGGGCAAGCCACGCTTGTCCCGGCCGGGCCGGCAACCAGCACCACAAAAACTTATCGACGAGAAAACGCACCGCCGCCGAGGCGGGGGTGCAGAGGAGAACAAGACACATGTCTACTCTTGAGATCAAGGACCTGCACGTCAGCATTGACACCGAGCAGGGCACCAAGGAAATCCTGAAGGGCGTCAGCCTGACCATCAAGACCGGCCAGACGCACGCCATCATGGGTCCCAACGGCTCAGGCAAGTCCACCCTGGCCTCCACCATCGCCGGGCACCCGCGCTACAACGTCACGAGCGGCACCATCACGCTTGACGGCGAAGACGTCCTCGCGATGAGCGTTGACGAGCGCGCCCGCGCCGGCCTGTTCCTGGCCATGCAGTACCCGGTCGAGGTTCCCGGCGTCAGCATGACCAACTTCCTGCGCACCGCCAAGACCGCCATTGACGGCGAAGCCCCGAAGCTCCGCACTTGGACCAAGGACGTCAAGGCTGCCATGGCCCAGCTGCGCATCGACGCCGACTTCACCCAGCGCAACGTCAACGAGGGCTTCTCCGGCGGCGAGAAGAAGCGCGTGGAGATCCTCCAGCTGGAGCTCTTCAAGCCGAAGTTCGCCATCCTCGACGAGACCGACTCCGGCCTGGATGTCGACGCGCTCAAGGTCGTCTCCGAGGGCGTCAACCGCGCCCACGCCGAGGGCAACATGGGCACCCTGCTGATCACCCACTACACCCGGATCCTGCGCTACATCAAGCCGGAATTCGTGCACGTGTTCGTGGACGGCAAGGTTGTCGAAGAGGGCGGCCCGGAGCTGGCCGACCGCCTTGAAGAAGAAGGCTACGACCGCTACCTCCCGGGCGCCGGAGCCGCCGCCGTCGCTGCCGCCGACGCCGCAGCACAGGCCTAGTTAGGACTACGCCATGACCGAAATCAATATGGCCCGCACGGGCCTCGAGGATGTCGAAGAGGCACTCAAGGATGTGATCGACCCGGAGCTGGGCGTGAACATCGTTGACCTGGGCCTGCTCTACGGCCTGAAGTACTCAGACGACGACGGCGCCCTGCTGATCGACATGACGCTCACCACGGCGGCCTGCCCCCTCACCGACGTGATCGAGGAGCAGGTAGGCAAGGCCCTGGACGGCATTGTCGACGACTGGCGGCTGAACTGGGTGTGGATGCCGCCATGGGGTCCGGAGCGGATCACCGAAGACGGCCGCGACCAGATGCGGGCCCTGGGCTTCAACATCTAGGATCCCCACAACGACGGCGGGCCCACCTCTTGGAGGTGGGCCCGCCGTCGTTTTCTCTGCCGCGATGACATCGAGTGCTCCGCAACGGCCCATTTGGAGGCCCACAACGGCGGTTTCGGAGCAGTCGATCGGGTTACGGGGTTACGGGGTCGCGACCTTAAAGGTGTCGCACTGATTGATGTCGCCGGTCTTGTAACCCTGGTAGAACCATTTCTGCCGCTGCGCGCTGGAGCCGTGGGTCCAGGACTCCGGCGAAACCCGCCCGGTGGCTGCCTTCTGGATCCGGTCGTCGCCCACGGAGGAGGCTGCGGACAGGGCGTCCTGCAGGTCCTGCGTCTTGAGCGGTTCCAGGAACGGCTGACCGCTCTTCGGGTCCTTGGTGGTGGTGGCGTAGCGGACCCACAGGCCCGCATAGCAGTCGGCCTGGAGCTCCACCCGCACCGCGCCGGACTGCGGACCCTGGGGATCCTGCTGGGCGCGGTCGATGGTGCCGAGGACATTCTGGATATGGTGGCCGAACTCGTGGGCCACCACGTACTCCTGCGCCAGCGGGCCGCCCGAAGATCCGAAGCGGTCCACGAGTTCCTGGAAGAAGCCCGGATCGAAGTACGCCGTCTGGTCGGCGGGGCAGTAGAACGGGCCGACCTCCGAGGTGGCGTTGCCGCAGCCGGTGTTGGTGGCGCCGCGGAACAGGACCGTCTCCGGCTGCGGGTACTTCTTGTTGTACTGCGCCAGATAATCCGGCCAGAAGGCATTCAGGCTGTTGACCGTGCCCACGATCCGGCACTCCAGGCGGGCGTCGGCGTCGGCGCCGGTCTTGCAGGCCGGCGCGGTGCTTTGGCTCTGTGTCTGGTCCTGGGTAGTGCCGGCCAGGCCCTCCAGGAGCTGCGGATTGATGCCGAACAGCGCGGCCAACAGCAGCACAATGCCGCCGCCGATCCCGCCGCCGATTTTGGTGCCGCGGCCCATGCCGCCACGGCTCTGGACCTGCGACGGGTCCAGTTGCACGTTGTCATTGAAACTCATGCTGTCACAATATCCTCTCCCGGCGGCCGGGACCCCGCTGCCCGGTAAAGTTGATCCGATGCCTTTTCTTGACAGACTCCAGCGTTGGGCCGATGAGCGCCCCGACGGCACCGCCGTCGTCGTGGCCGGAAAACGCCTGAGCTGGTCCGAACTGCGGAACGCGGCGGCTGCGCTCGTCCCGGTGACGCCGGCCGTCACGGTGCTGGCCGAGCGCAACTCCACGGATTTTGCGGTCGCCTTCGCGGCGGCCGTCGCGGCCGGCCGCCGCTGCGCCGTGCTGGACCCCACCTGGCCGCAGCAGCTCCTGGACGCCATCACGGCCCGGATCGCGGAAGCCGTTCCCGCTGACGGCACCGGCCAGGGGGCCGGCCTGGGCAGCGAACTCGAGGACGGGTCACCTGAGTCGCCTTTCCTGATCGGGCTCACCTCCGGCACAACTGCGCTGCCCAAGGCGTTCACCCGCTCGCGGCGCTCCTGGCGGCTGTCCTTCGAGTCTTCGGTCGAGTTTTTTGGCCTGGGGCCCGAGGACCGGACGCTCGCACCCGGACCGCTTGCCGCCAGCCTCAATCTTTATGCGCTTGCCGAATGCCTGTATGCCGGCTCTGAATTCCACACCCTCGAGCAGTTCGACGTCGGCGACGCACACACCGCGGTCAGCCATGACGGCATCACCCGGCTGGTCCTGGTACCGACCATGCTGCGGCTTCTCAGTGAGCGCGGCCTGGCCGGCGGCGTGGATGCCTCCGGCCTGCGGAGCATCATCTGCGCCGGCTCCAAGCTCGACGCGCGCACCCTGGAGGCCGCCCGCCGCTGGGCGCCGAACGCGACGATCTTCGAGTACTACGGCGCCGCGGAGCTCAGTTTCGTCGCCGGCGCAGGACTCCGGCCGGGCGAGGCCCCGGCGTCCAGCTTGAGAGCGTTCGGCGGGACGGCGAACGGCACGGGAATCGGCGGTCCGTTTCCCGGCGTCGAGATCAGGATTCTCGACGACGGCGGCGCCGCGGTTCCTGACGGATACGACGGCAACGTCTGCGTGCGCAGCGGCATGGTCAGCGAGGGCTACCTGTGGGGCGACGACGGCACGGCGCTGCAGTGCTTCGACGGCTGGCACACTGTGGGGGACCGGGGCTACCTGTCCGACGGAACCCTGCATTTGCTGGGGCGCCGTTCGGACATGATTGTCACGGCGGGGACCAACGTGTACCCGCACGAGGTTGAACTCGCCCTCGCGTCCGTACCGGGTGTCGCCGCCGCCATGGCCGCCGGGCAGCCGGACGACCTTCGCGGCCAGCGCGTCGTGGCCGCGGTACTGCCGTCCCACGGCGGCCTGACGGGCACGCAGCTGAAGGCCGGCGTCGAGGATGTCCTGGTCCGGAGCAAACGTCCGCTGGACTACTACGCATTGACCGAGCTGCCCCTCACCGATCGCGGCAAGCCCAGCCGGCCGCTGCTGCTTGAGTGGATCGCCCGGAATGATCCTCGTGTCCGGCGCCTTGGCTGAGGATCCGTTGCCTTCCCGGACGCCTTCGCCTGCACGGCGCCGGGGCGGTCTGTTGCCGGAGGACCGGCAGCCCGTCATCATCGCTGCCCTGCGGACCCCGCTCTGCCGCGCCCACGGAGCCCTGAAGACGCTGCCCGCCCACGAACTGCTGGCGCCGGTACTGCACCGACTGCTGGCCGACTCGGGTGTTGCACCGGACCAGGTGACGGATGTCGTGGTCGGGAACGCGGTGGGCGGCGGCGGCAATGTCGCCCGGCTGGCGGCCCTCGAGGCCGGGCTGGCCGTGGGCGTTCCGGGACTGACCGTGGACCGGCAGTGCGGGTCCGGCCTCGACGCGATCGTGCTGGCATCCCGGCTCGTCGCGTCCGGCGGCCAATTCGGCGGGGGTTCCGGCGGCGGCAGCGTGTATCTCGCCGGCGGGGTGGAGAGCATCAGCACCGCACCACTGCGGGCCAGGCGCGGCGCTGACGGCGAGCCGCAGTTCTTCAGCCGCGCCCAGTTCGCCCCCGGCAGCATCGGCGACCCGGACATGGGGGTGGCCGCCGAGAACGTCGCCGTCCGCCATGGTATTGAGCGGCAACGGCAGGACGACTTCGCGCTGCGCAGCCACCGTCGCGCCCTCGACGCCGCGGCGGCCGGAACCTTCGAAACCGAGACCGTCGCGCTGCCCGGGCCCGATGGTCCCGTGGGCTGCGATGACGGCCCACGCCGCTCGCTGACCCCGGCGTTGCTGGCCCGGTTCCCTGCCGCGTTCGTTCCCGGCGGGACCGTGACAGCCGGCAACTCCTGCTTCGACGCGGACGGGGCCGCCGCCGTCGTGATCACCTCGCTGGCCCGGGCGCGCCAACTCGGCGCACGGGACGGCCTCCTGGTCCTCGGGACGGACACCGCGGGCGTGGAGCCGGCGCTGCTGGGGATGGGCGCGGCGGCCGCCGCTGAACGCCTGCTTACGGTTTCCGGCGTCGCGGCCGGGGATCTCGGGCTGATCGAGTTCAACGAGGCGTTCGCATCCCAGACCCTGGCATGCCTCGACCAGCTGGGCATCGACTCGGAACGCGCGAACCTCGACGGCGGCGCCCTTGCCCTGGGGCACGCCTACGGGGCGTCCGGCGCGGTGCTCGTGTCCAGGTTGCTGGCCCAGGCCCGCCGGGAGGCCGTGGATGGCCGACTGGCCCTGGCCATGATCAGCATCGCTGGCGGGATGGGGACTGCTGCACTGTTCGAGTACCGCTCGCTCCGGTAGCGCCCTGCCGGGCATGCCCGTTCCTGGCTGCGAGGACTGGACATAGTGGTCACATGTCCAGTGCGCAGGACGAGGAATGGGCATGCGCCGTGGTGGGCCTCGGCAGGGGGCATGCCCGGTGCGCCAACCCTGCCGGACATGCCCGTTCCTGGCTGCGGGGAGTGGACATAGTGGTCACATGTCCAGTGCGCAGGACGAGGAATGGGCATGCGCCGTCGCGGGCCTCAGCAGGGGGCATGCCCAGTGCTTCAAGCCGCGGCACGAAACCTGCCCCGGCCCGGTCGTCTCAGGCCGCTAGGCCGTCCGGATCCTCCCGGTCCTCCCCATCGTCAGCCTCACCCAAACCGCGCGCCGCCAGGGCATCGCCGGTTTGCCGGGCGAATGCCACCGTAGTGATGAAGACCGGCAGCACCAATGCACGCGGGTTCCGTTCCAGGCCGCGGGCCCGTGCCGAATCGCGCACATCGGCGTAGGCGCCGGCGATGAACGGGATGCTGCGCAGCATGATGGCAATTGTCAGGGCGAACCGCTCGGGATCGGCGCCGAGCCGGCGAAAGGGCCGCGCCAGCGAGGCTACACCGTCCAACAGCGACTGGACCTGCGTGGTGGCCGTCAGGATTGCCGCCGCCACCACGCAGACCAAAACGTTCAACACAATCCGCACGGCGACCGGGCCGCCCAGCTGCCACCACTGGAACACGCCGATCACAGCCAGCACGGGCAGGATCGGCCGGACAGCCCGGAACAGCCTGCGGGCACCTGCCCCGCTGAGCAGGAATACCCCGCACAGCAAGGCGAGTCCAGCTGCCGCCGCGGCCCAGTCCGCAACGAGAAACGATCCCATCCCGCACGCCAGTACCAGCAAGAACTTCAGCCACAGGGGAGTCCGGTGCACCAGCGAGGTGCCCGGTACATAGTTGGCGAGCAGGAAGCCATGGCCCCTCACGGCTGCGCCGTCCCCCCGCCGGCTTCCCGCACGCCGGCGCCCCGCACCCCGGCGGGTTCCGCCGCGCAGAGCACGCGGTAGTGCGCGACGGCGGCGGCCGCCCCGCCGTCGAACACGATCTTGCCGTCGTCCACCACCAGCACCCGGTCCAGATCGAGCGCGAGGTCGAGGTCGTGGGTCGACAGGACGATCTGCTGGTCCAGCGCCGCCAGGGTGCGGCGCAGCAGTTCCCGGTTCCGCAGGTCCAGCAGGGTGGAAGGCTCGTCCAGTACCAGGATGTCCGGGTTCACGGCCAGCACCGCAGCGAGGGCGACAAGCTGCCGTTCGCCGCCGGAGAGCTCGTACACGCTCTGGTCCGCCAGCCCCAGCAGCCCGAACCGTTCGAGGCAGGCCTCCGCGAGGGCACGCCGTTCCCCGGCGTTCCGCACCGAGCGGCGCAGCGATAATTCGACGTCTTCGCGACCGGTCGGCATCACGAGTTGCGAGAGCGGATCGGTGAAGACGAAGCCGACGCGGCGGCGGACAGCGCGGACATCCCGGACCGTGTCGAAACCTGCCACCGCCACCGCGCCGGAGCTCGGTGCGACGAGGCCGTTAAGCATCCGGAGCAGCGTGGATTTGCCCGAGCCGTTCGCCCCGATGACGCCGATCCGGCGTTCAGCCAGCGTCAGGGACACCGGCTCAAGCAGGGTCTTGGGCTCCGGGCGGCCGTCGACGGCTACCCGGACGGCCGCACCGTCCAGGACAATACTCATGCGCGTCCGTCTGCCTCGCCGGCCAAGTCCACGCGGCGGATCCGGCGGATCAGCAGGTCAGGGAACGCCTTATGCAGCGTCAACGCGACCGTCACGGCGAGGATGTTTTTGATGACGTCGCCCGGGTAGAAGGCCAGATCGGCGAGGAAGGCCGCGGAGAGACTGAGCTTGGCATTGACCATCATGCCGAGGATGCCCAGCCCGTGGACAAAGACGATGCTACTGACCATGGCGGCACAGAAGAGCAGCACAGACCGGACCTTGGCGGAGTGCGCCCCCGTGCGGCGCAGCACGACGACGGTCAGGGCGCCGACGGCCGTGGCGGCCAGCAGGAAGCCGAAGATGTAGCCGGCCGAGGGTCCCGCCAGGACACCCAGCCCGCTGCGCCCGCCGCTGAAGATCGGCAGCCCGGCGAAGCCCAGCAGGAGGTACAGGCCCACGGCAGCGAAGGCGCGGCCCGGACCGAGCGCCAGTCCGGTGAGCATCACGGCGAGAGTCTGCAGGGTGATCGGCACACCAAGCCCGCCCACGGGGATTGCGGCAATCAGGGCAGAACCCGCGATGATCGCCGCGAACACCGCGATCAGTGCGAGGTCGGTCGCGTCCCAGCGGCGTCGGCGGCTCTGGCGCGGGGCCGCCGGGGCGGTGCTGCCATGGCTTGCCGCCGGGGCGGTGTTGGTGACGGAATTGTCGGTGTTGCTCATGCTGTTTCCTGTCGAGTGGTGGAGTCGAGTGGTGGGGCCGGGGTCCTACTTCCGACGATACGGCCGCGGCAACCCCGCCATTTTGTAGGCCTTCCACTAAGCGGCGGTCCCCTCGCTGGCCAACCCCGCCAAAGGGAGCCGGCGCTGGCGGACGCGGGCCGCCGTCGTCCGCCGCGTTCCCCGATGTCACCCGGCAGGGGAGGTGCCGGTAGACTGGTAGAGGCCGTTCTCTCGGCCACACTGCCCCGGCCCCCGTCCAGACTCCATCCGTTGTGCCGCGGCGTTCCCTGTTGTGAAAGGCCTTAGCTGCATTGATTACCGTCCAGGATCTCGAACTGCGCGCCGGCGCCCGTCTGCTTATGGACCAGGTGAGCTTCCGGATCGACAAGGGAGACAAGATCGGCCTCGTCGGCCGTAACGGTGCAGGCAAGACCACGCTCACCCGCGTCCTGGCCGGCGAGGGCCTGCCCGCCGCCGGCAAGGTCACCCGTAGCGGCGAGATCGGCTACCTGCCGCAGGACCCGCGCACGCCGGACATGGAGCAGCTGGCCCGGGACCGCATCCTGTCCGCCCGCGGCCTCGACATCGCGGTCGGCAAGCTCCGCGTGGCACACGAAGAGATGGCCAGCGAGGACGCCGACGTCCAGCGCAAGGCGATGAACCGCTATGACCGGCTGGAATCCGAGTTCCTCGCCGCCGGCGGCTACGCGGCCGAGGCCGAGGCCGCAGCGATCTGCTCAAACCTCGCCCTGCCGGACCGGCTGCTGAACCAGCCGCTCAAGACCCTTTCCGGCGGCCAGCGCCGCCGTGTAGAGCTGGCACGCATCCTGTACTCCGACGCCGAGACGATGCTCCTCGATGAGCCCACGAACCACCTCGACGCCGATTCCATCGCCTGGCTCCGGGAGTTCCTGAAGAACCACCAGGGCGGCCTGATCGTGATCAGCCACGACACGGAACTGCTTGAGGCCACGGTGAACAAGGTCTTCCTGCTGGACGCCAACCGCGCGCAGATCGACTTCTACAACATGGACTGGAAGCGCTACCTCACGCAGCGCGAAACCGATGAACGTGCCCGCAAGCGCGAACGCGCCAACGCCGAAAAGAAGGCCCAGGTCCTGATGGACCAGGCCAACAAGATGCGCGCCAAGGCCACTAAGGCCGTCGCCGCGCAGAACATGGCCAAGCGCGCCGAACGCCTCCTCGGCGGCCTCGAAGCGGTCCGCGAGAACGACCGCGTGGCTGCCCTGCGCTTCCCGGACCCCTCACCCTGCGGCAAGACGCCGCTCACCGCCGACGGCCTCAGCAAGTCCTACGGCTCGCTGGAAATCTTCACCGACGTCGACCTCGCGATCGACCGCGGCTCCAAGGTGGTCATCCTGGGCCTCAACGGTGCCGGCAAGACCACATTGCTGCGCATGCTCGCCGGCGTCGACAAGCCCGACACCGGCGAAGTGATCCCCGGCCACGGACTGAAGGTCGGCTACTACGCCCAGGAACATGAGACGCTCGACGTCGACCGCACCGTTCTGCAGAACATGCGCTCCTCGGCCCCTGACATGAACGACGCCGAGGTCCGCAACATCCTGGGCTCGTTCCTGTTCTCCGGCGACGACGTCGACAAGCCCGCCGGTGTGCTCTCCGGCGGCGAAAAGACACGATTGGCGCTGGCCACCATCGTGGCCTCGAGCGCGAACGTGCTGCTCCTTGATGAGCCCACCAACAACCTCGACCCGGCCAGCCGCGCCGAAATCCTCGGGGCCCTGAGCAACTACACCGGTGCCGTGGTGCTGGTGAGCCACGACGAGGGTGCTGTCGAAGCCCTCAACCCGGAGCGTGTTGTGCTGCTTCCTGATGGCGTCGAGGACCTCTGGAATGAGGACTACCTGGACTTGATCACGCTGGCGTAGGCCTCGCCCGGTCTCCCCACCGTCGCCCTAACCTCGCAAGCTCGGCCAGGGAACCCTGACGGCGTGGGCCGCCGCTTAGACGCACGCTACGCAAATGGACCGCGTTCGACGCTTGCGGTCATGTCACCGTTTCGGCGGTTTTGCGGACAGGCATCTGCTCGGCGTTGGTGATGCGGTGGAGTTCTTGGTAGGTGATCGAGAACATGGAGTGGTGGTCGCCGGCGCCGGCCCAGAGGAGTTCGTGGTCCTTGAGGGACTCGTCGAGCAGGGTCCTGATCTTCTGCGGGTGGCCCACCGGGGCTACACCCCCGACGCGCTGGCCCGTGTGCAGCAGGACGAAGTCGGCATCCGCGCGGCGGATCTTCCCTGACCCGAGCCGCGCGGCGACGTGGCGGAGATCGACCTTGGCCGCGCCGCTGGCCAGGATCAGCAGGGGAGCGCCGTCGACGTCGAACACGAGGCTGTTGGTGATCGCCGCGACGTCGCAGCCCAAAGCCGCGGCCGCCGCGGCGGCGGTCGGCACCTGGGTCTCAAAGACGGCTACGGTGTCGGCCGCGCCCGCCGCGAGGAGCGCGCGCCGGACGTTCGCTACGGCGTCGGGGTCCATGCTGTGCTCCTTCAGAATCCCTGGGCGTCCAGGATGGCGTCTTCCTCTTCCTCCGCGGTGGCAGTTTTCCGCTTCCGGGGGACAGGACGACGGCGGGGCGCCGGGTTGCTGGCGTGCAGGTAGCCGTCGGCGGCCGCGGCCTGATCCTGGGCGTCCTCGGCGTCAATCTCAGCGTTGCGGGCTTGCTGGCGTGCTGCGTAGCCGAAGCCGACGAACATGAGAACGCCAAAGGCAAACCACTGCAGCGAGTAGGACAGGTGCGTGCCCTCGTCGGTGGACGGTTTGGGGAAGCCGACGGGCATGTCCGCTGCCGGCGGGGTTTCCGAGGCCAGCTGGCCGTAGGCCCCGGTGAGGAGGGCATACCCGAGCTGGGCCGAGTAGGCGGCGAGGTCGATCGACGCGAGCTGCCCGTCCGGGGCGCCGCGCTGCAGTTCCGGCTCGGAATGCTTGAGCCGCGCAACCACCGTGACCTCGCCCGGGGGCGGGGCAGGAATTGAGTCCGGGCTGCCCGGGGTCTTGTTGCCGATGGGCAGCCAGCCGCGGTCGATCACAACCGTCTCGCCGGAGTCCAGCTTGAAGGGGACCACCACCTCGTAGCCCGGTTGGCCGTTGAGCGGGCGGTTGCGGACAATCCGCTGGCCGGCCTCGTCGTAGCGGCCGTGCAGCTCGACCTGTGTCCATTCACGGTCGGCGTCGAGTTTAATGAACTGGTTCCGGGCGTCCGCGAAGGGGATCGGGGTGGCCGAGTAATTCGAGACGACGCGGTTGATCTCCGCGAGCGTTTCCGCCCGGCGGTCCATCTGCCAGCGGCCCAGGAGCACGCAGGCGGTGGCGAAAATGGCGGCCAGCAGCAGGTAGCCCAGCCACTTGCTGGAGAAAAGGAAGCGGTACATTCAGCCGGCCCTGCCCGGGGCGATGGTCGAGGCAGCGTCGTTCCCGGCCCCGCCCGCGGCTTCGTCGGGGGTGCTGTGCAGCGGAAGGGTTTCCTTCCACAGCCCCCGCGTCTGGAGATAATCCTCCAGCCAGGCCCGGTGCTCCGGACAGGCGAGCCAGATCTTGCGCCGCTCCGGCGTGTGGATCTTGGGGTTGTTCCACAGCAGTTGCCACTCGGCGTGCGCACGGCACGCCTTGCGGGAGCACAGCGCGCTGGCGGGCTCGGCCGTCGGGCCGGCCAAGTCAAAAATGTTCATGAAGCTGCCCGTCCGTGGTCTTCGTCGTCGTCAATCAGCTCGCCCTGCAACAGGGTGATGGGGACATCGTCCGCCGCCGGTGGTTCCTGGCCCGTTGTTTGCCCGGAGCGTGGAGCGTCCAATTCGCCCATCGGCACGTAGTCGATCAGCGATTCGCTGTGCACTTCGGCGTGGTCGCTGCCGTTGGCGATCACCACCGCAAACCACGGCAGGAACACTGCTCCGATGACGGGGAGGATCTTGAACCAGCCGTCGACCACAAACACCAGGATCAGGCAGACCATGCGAATGCCCATCGCCACGGCATACTTGATCATCCGCTGACGCATCTCTTCCGAGTGGGCGGCGGCGGCGTCGGTAATGCTGTGGACCTCGGTGTCGCCGGAGTCCTCCCCGGACGTCCGTTCACCGGGTCGGTTCTTGTTTGTCACGGCTTTCAGATCACGCTCCATAGGCTTCCTGCAATTCTCTCACCATCGGCTGGACCGCCCAAACAGCGGGCGGCCCAGAGCGGGGTGGAGCGCGCCGGAGGCTAAGATCGGAGGCAGGAAAATCCAGCCCACCCAACGCGGTGCCAGTGAGCCGCAGAATCCCGGAGCCCAACATGTCTGAAGCAACCTCCACCGGCCGCAGCGTCCTCATCACCGGCGGCAACCGCGGCATCGGCCTCGCCATCGCCGAATCCTTCCTCGCCAACGGCGACAAGGTGGCGGTCACCTACCGCAGCGCGGCCACGCTCCCGGAGGGCATCCTCGGCGTCAAGGCAGACGTCACGGACGAGGCTTCGGTGGACGCGGCGTTCACCGAAGTCGAGGCGGCGCACGGCCCCGTCGAGGTCCTGGTGGCCAACGCCGGCATCACCAAAGACACGCTCCTGATGCGGATGAGCGAGGACGACTTCACCTCGGTCATCGACACAAATCTCACCGGAGCCTTCAGGGTGATCAAGCGCGCCTCCAAGGGCATGATCCGCGCACGCAAGGGCCGCTTGGTACTCATTTCCTCCGTCTCCGGCCTCTACGGCGCCCCGGGCCAGATCAACTACTCCGCATCCAAGGCCGGCCTCGTCGGGATTGCCCGCTCCCTCACCCGCGAACTCGGGGGTCGCGGAATCACCGCCAACGTGGTGGCGCCGGGCTTCATCAACACGGATATGACCGCCGAGCTGCCGGAAGCCACGCAGAAGGACTACCTGTCGAAGGTTCCCGCGGGCCGCTTCGCCGAGGCGTCGGAAGTGGCCGACGTCGTCCGCTGGATTGCCAGCGACGAGGCCGCCTACATCTCCGGCGCGGTTATCCCGGTCGACGGCGGCCTTGGTATGGGCCACTAGGCAGTAGCTCTGCGGCCGGCTTTGGGCTCCGCGGACGACGGCGGCCGCCGTCGTCCGCGGAGGCGGCACGAGGCCGGGCCTTTGGCCCTAGGCGGCGCTGCGGCCGGGGGCGTGTAATGGGGTTACAGCCCCTGACCGCGCCAAGGCAGGGGCGTGGACCCAGGAGGATTTATCATGGCTGATCTCAGCAAGTGGGCGCCCTCGGACATGTTGGAACCTGTCCGTCGGTTCCTCGACGGCGACCTGACGATGGCGTCGACCATCAAGGTCGAGCAGTTCCAGGACGGCAATACCCTGGTGGTGCGGGCGGAGGTTCCCGGTATCGATCCCGACAAGGACGTCGACGTGTCGGTCAGCGAAGGCATGCTGCACATCCGGGCCGAACGCGAAGAAAAGACCGAGCACAAGAGCAAGACCGGCTATCGCTCGGAATTCCGCTACGGCTCCTTCCTGCGCAGCATCGCCCTCCCGGCCGGGGCAAAGGAAGAGGACATCACGGCCAGCTATAAGGACGGCGTCCTGGAAGTGCGCGCGCCGGCCCCCGTGGCGGCGCCAGGGGAGCCCACGAAGAAAATCCGGGTGGACCGCGCCTGACGCGGGTCCCCGTATGGCGGGCCGCCCGCCCGCGGCGAAGCCCCGCCGGCTGGGGACGAGCGGCGATCGCTTTCCTCAGCCGGCTTCGTCCCTTGCCTGCCGCAGCCATCCCGCGACCTCGGCGTCCAGGTCCTCTTCAGCGCGGAGCTCCACATGATGCATCCACAGGCCGGGGGACGGGTTAACCACCGACTTGAACCGGGGCGAGTCGATGCGGTTGCGCAGCGCAATGGACAGTACGGCCGGGACATCTGAGCGGACATAGCGTCCCGGCCACCAGACGTAGGCGAACCCGCGACGGCGTCCGCGGAAGGCCACCTGGCTGGTGGTCGCCCTGATTTCGGGCGGCGCGGCTGCCGGCGGAGACGTGGCGAGGAGCCGTTCCACCGCGCGGCAAAGGTCCAGGCCGCGCGGTGACCCGCTGAAGACCTCTTCCGGCGTGGATTCGGTGCCGTGGCTCCCCATGGGCGCGAGCCTACGCCCCGGCGCGGTGCCAAAACAGAAGCGTGTGGGCCAATCGAACCGGGGACGCAGGTTGTACTCGGTGAGACCAGGGGAGCGCGCACCTCACGCGCGGGGGACATGTCCACTCTTGGCTGCAGTCTCCGGGGGACATGCCCACTCCCGGCTGCGGGCGATGGACACTTAGGCATTATGTCCCTTGCTGCGCCCGCCATCTGGGCATGTCCCGTGGTCTGGGGCGCCGGGAGTGGGCATGTCCCGCGCATTACCCGAAAACCAATCCGCGCCGCCACCCGAACTAGGCCCGCGCGGCTTCTTTGTGGATCCCGAACAACCGAAATGCTGCGGGCCGCTGGCATGATGGACAGCAGACCCCACAGTATTTGGATGTTTGGAACAAAGGAGCTCGAATGGGACTGCTGGACAACAAGACCGCAATCGTTACCGGTTCATCGCGCGGCATCGGCGCAGAGGTCGCCAAATTCCTCGCCGCCGAGGGTGCCGCCGTCGTTGTGAACTACCGCCAGAAGGCGCCGCGCGCCAACAAGGTTGTCGCTGAGATCGAGGCCGCGGGCGGCCGGGCTGCAGCCGTGGGCGCAGACCTGACCACGCAGGAAGGCGTCCAGGCCCTGGCCAGCGCCGCAATGGAGAACTTCGGCTCACTGGATCTCCTGGTCCTGAACGCTTCCGGCGGCATGGAGTCCGGCATGGAAGAGGGTTACGCGCTCAAGCTGAACCGCGACGCCCAGGTCAACATGCTCAATGCCGCCGTGCCGCTGATGGCCGAGGGCTCACGCGTGGTCTTCGTGACCAGCCACCAGGCCCACTTCATCAATACCGTGCCCACCATGCCCGAGTATGAGCCCGTCGCCCGCAGCAAGCGCGCGGGCGAGGATGCGCTCCGCGAACTGGTTCCGGCCCTGGCGGAGAAGGGCATCTCGCTGGTGGTTGTCTCCGGCGACATGATTGAAGGCACCGTCACCGCCACACTCTTGGACCGCTCCAACCCGGGCGCCATCGAGGCCCGCCGCGCCGAGGCCGGCAAGCTGTATTCGGTCAAGGAATTCGCCGCCGAGGTCGCCAAGATGGCCACCGCCGACGTCGAAACCGGCCACACCGAATACGTCGGGGGCGCCGACTACTTCGACAAGTCAAACGGCACGGTCAACAACTAGCAGCCACCGGGATGGCACTTGGCGGCAGTGTTCTTCAATGACACTGCCGCCAAGTGTCATCTGGCGTTAAGGGACTGGCGTTAAGGGACGGGCGTCAAGGCGGGCTCAGACGCCGGCGATGTGCCGGACGGCGTCGAGGTAGGGCATGTTCACGGCAGCGTCCGCCACCGCGCGGACGGCGGGCTTGGCGTTGAACGCGACACCGATGCCCGCGGCGCCAAGCATGTCCAGGTCATTGGCCCCGTCGCCCACCGCAATGGTGTGTTCCATCGGGATGCCCTCCGCGGCCGCCCATTCGCGCAGGTACTTTTCCTTGGCGGCGCGGTCCACCACATCTCCCAGCACCCTGCCGGTCAGCGCGCCGTCGACGATTTCCAGTTCGTTGGCGATCCAGTAGTCCAGTCCCAGGCCCTCGGCAATCGGCCGCAGGATCTGGTTGAAGCCGCCCGAGACGACGGCGACGGCGTGTCCGGCCGCCTTGAAGGCCGCCACCAGCTCTGCCGCGCCGTCGCTCAGAGTCACCTCGGCGCGGACGGAGTCGACGACGTCGGCCGGCAGCCCGGCGAGCACCGCCACCCGGGCGTGCAGGCTCTGCGCGAAGTCCAGTTCGCCGCGCATGGCCGCCTCGGTCACGGCCGTCACTTCCTCCCGCTTGCCCGCATAGGCGGCCAGCAGCTCAATGACTTCCTGCCGGATCAGTGTGGAGTCGACGTCCATGATCAGGAACTTCCGCGCTGCCTGCCGCAGGGCAGCGGGAACGATTGCCGTTTCGACGCCCTCGACGCCGGCCGCGGCGACGCTCCGGCGAAGGTCGGCCAGCCCCGCCTTGGTCAGGGCGTCCGGCAGCGTGCAGTCCGCGGAGTAGACCGCGAAGCGGCCGTCGCCGGAGGTGCTTTCGGCGCCGACGGACAGCCCCGCTCCGGACAGCGAACGGCGCAGCTGCTCTACTTCGGGAAGGGACAAATGCACGCCGTAGCTGACCGCGGTCACGTTCGAACTCATGGCCTCAATCCTAGCGAGCGCGCCGCAGCCGCCCGGAATTCGTTTCGCGCTGGTGACGCGCCCGGGGGACACCGCCCTCTGGCCTGCGGCCCGGTTATCAGTAGTCCGCTTTTTTGTCCTAGTGTCTACTCCTATGAGTGATGTTCTTGAAATGGCCGCCGTCAGCGTTGTACGTGGGGCGAAAATGCTCCTGGACAAGGTTGACTGGCAGGTCAAGGAAGGCGAGCGTTGGGTGATCCTCGGTCCCAACGGCGCTGGCAAGACCACTCTGTTGCAGGTGGCCGCAGCACGCCTCCATCCCACCAGCGGCATGGCCGGGATCCTCGAAGAGATCCTCGGCGCCGTGGACGTCTTCGAACTCCGCCCGCGGATCGGCCTGTCCTCCGCCGCCCTCGCCAACCAGATCCCCGAGCACGAAAAGGTCCTCAACGTCGTCGTGACCGCCGCGTACGGCGTCACCGGCCGCTGGCGCGAGGGCTACGAGAAGGACGACGAACGCCGCGCCTTCGCCCTGCTCAATGAGTGGGGGATGGGCCCGCTGCTCAACCGCCCCTTCGCCTCCCTCTCCGAAGGGGAACGCAAGCGCGTGCAGATTGCCCGCGCGCTCATGACGGATCCTGAACTGCTCTTGCTCGACGAGCCCGCCGCCGGCCTGGACCTGGGCGGCCGCGAGGACCTCGTCCACCGGCTCAGCGAGCTGGCCCGCGACGAGGCTGCCCCCGCGATCGTGCTGGTCACCCACCACCTCGAAGAGGTCCCGCCGGGCTTCACCCACGCACTCCTCCTGCGCGACGGCGGCGTTGTTGCCTCCGGCCCGCTGGCCGAGGTGCTGACCGCGGAAAACCTCAGCAAGACGTTCGGCGTCGACCTCGACGTCAACGTTTCCGGCGGCCGGTACACCGCCACCGCCCGCCGCTGAAGAAACCACTGACAGCGCGTGGAGTTCCTCAGTAGCGTCTTCATTTTCTTCGCCGGCCTCTGGGCCGGAACCATCAACAGCGTGGTGGGCTCGGGCACCCTGGTGACTTTTCCGGTGCTGATAGCCCTCGGCTTCGCCCCGGTGACCGCCTCGATCAGCAACGCCATGGGCCTTGTGGCCGGCAGCGCGGCCGGTGCTTGGGGCTACCGCAAGGAGCTGGCAGGGCGGCGGAACCAGCTGCTCCGGCTGCTGCCCGCCTCACTGCTGGGCGGCATCACCGGCGCCTACTTGCTGCTGCACCTGCCGGAAATGGTGTTCCACTACGCCGCGCCCGCGCTGATCGTGGTGGCCCTGCTGATGGTGGTGTTCCAGCCCAGGCTGCAACGCTGGGTGCAGAACCGGGAAGAAAACCCGGAGCACGCCATCCGCGACAAACGGCACGGGATCCTGCTGGTGGTCCTGGTCTACCTCGCCGGTGTCTACGGCGGATACTTCGTGGCGGCGCAGGGCATCCTGCTGGTCGGCATCCTCGGGGTGTTCATGGCCGGAACCATGCAGAACGCCAACGCCATGAAGAACATCCTGGTCCTCGGCGTGAACCTCGTCGCCGCGGCATCCTACCTGCTCTTCGCCTTCGACCGGATCAGCTGGCCCGCCGTCGGGCTGATCGCCGTCAGTTCGCTGATCGGCGGCCTGGTCGGTTCCAAGGTGGGCCGCCGCCTGTCGCCGCCGGTGCTGCGCGGCGTGATCTTCATCCTGGGAACCGTGGCCCTGGGCTTCATGATCGCCAAACTGGTGAATTGACCGGCGCATGAGCTTCCACTACCTCGAATCCGCCGACGACCCCCGGGTCGCCGACTACACCCAGCTCACCGACGTGCACCTGCGCAAGCTCCGCGAACCCGCCGAGGGCATGTACATTGCGGAGTCCTCCCGGGTGCTGCTCCGCGCCCTCGCCGCCGGGCACCGGCCGCGTTCTTTCTTCCTTGCGGAGAAGTGGATCCAGGACCTCGCCGACGTCTTTGAGGAGTATCCGGACGTCCCGGCCTACATCGGCTCGGCCGCGCTCCTGGAGGAGATTACCGGCTTCCACCTGCACCGGGGCGCGATGGCAGCCATGCACCGTCCGGCGCCCGTGCCGCTGCCCCACCTGCTCGCCGGTGCCCGCCGGATCGCGGTCCTCGAGGACATTGTGGACCACACGAATGTCGGTGCGATCTTCCGGTCCGCGGCCGCCCTGGGGCTTGACGCCGTGCTGGTCTCCCCGCGCTGTGGCGACCCCCTCTACCGGCGCAGCGTGCGCGTGAGCATGGGAACCGTTTTCCAGGTCCCGTGGGCCCGGCTCGACACGTGGCCGGGGGAGCTGGCGGTGCTCAAGGAACACGGCTTCCTGGTCGCCGCGATGGAGCTGACCCCGGACGCGGTGGACGTCGATGTGCTCGCGGCCCGGAACCCCGAACGGCTGGCCCTGGTGCTTGGCACCGAGGGCGCCGGGATGAGTGAGGAGACCCTGGCCGCCGTCGATCTGGCCGTGAAGATCCCGATGCGCCCCGGCGTCGATTCGCTCAACGTCGCCGCGGCCTCCGCCGTCGCGTTCTGGGAACTGCGGCCCCGCGACTGACACTCCGCGGCCGCCCGCCGGTCGGTTCGGAGATCCTCCGCGGCCGCCCGCGGGCCGGTTCGTCCAGTCGGGGGATCTGGGCTATTATTGGTAGCTGGCCGTGCTGCGCCTTCCGGCGCCGAGCAGCCATCCCACTCATACCTGGCAGCTGGCAAAATCCAGTTGCGTGAACAAAGGTCCAATTATGCAGTCTGATATCCACCCGAAGTACGAAGCTGTTGTTTTCAACGACCTGGCTTCCGGCGTCAAGTTCCTGACCAAGTCCACCGTGTCTTCCTCGAAGACCATCGAGTGGGAAGACGGAAACACCTACCCGGTCATCGACGTCGAAATCTCCTCCGAGTCCCACCCGTTCTACACGGGCAAGCAGCGCATCATGGACTCTGCAGGCCGCGTCGAGCGCTTCAACGCTCGCTTCAAGGGCTTCGGCGGCAAGAAGTAACTTTCTTCACTCCAAAGTCTTTTGGAAAAGCCCGCACCGGCAACGGTGCGGGCTTTTTGCGTCCCGGCCGCTTTGCGTACCCGGGCCCTGGCCGCGTGGCAGGATTAAGGGTATGACTTCCTTCCCTTCGCCCGCAGCGTCCGCCACCGAGGACGACGGCGGCCGCCGCCACGGCGAGTACAAGGTTCCCGGCGGCAAACTGGTGGTGGCCGATCTCGACGTCGTCGACGGGGTCCTGGCCCACGTCTCGATCAGCGGGGACTTCTTCCTGGAACCCGACGAGGCGCTCTTGGAGATCAACCGCAGCCTCACCGGCCTGCCCGAGGATGCCAGCGCGGCCGACCTTGCCGCGGCGGTCAAGGCCGCGCTGCCCGAGGACGCTGTGCTCTTCGGTTTCTCCGCCGAGGCGATCGCCATTACGGTCCGCCGGGCCCTGGCCAAGGCCACGGGCTGGGCCGACCACCACTGGAACATCATCGGCCCGTCCGTGCTGCCCACCCACGTGAACGTGGCCCTGGACGAGGTCCTCACCGAGGAGGTCGGCGCCGGCCGCCGCAACCCGACGCTGCGGTTCTGGGACTGGGAGGAGCCGTCTGTGGTGATCGGCAGCTTCCAGTCCGTCCGCAACGAGGTCCACCCCGACGGCGTGAGCAGGCACGGCATCAGTGTGGTCCGCCGGATCAGCGGCGGGGGCGCCATGTTCATGGAGGCCGGTAACTGCATCACCTACTCGCTCTACCTGCCGCAGACGCTCGTGGACGGCATCAGCTTCGCCGACTCCTACGGTTTCCTGGACGCGTGGGTCATGGCGGCCCTGGAAAAGGTCGGCATCAGCGCGTTCTACGTGCCGCTGAACGACATCGCCACCGAGCAGGGCAAGATCGGCGGCGCCGCACAGAAGCGCCTCGCCAACGGCGGCATGCTGCACCACGTCACCATGAGCTACGACATCGACGCTGACAAGATGGTCGAGGTGCTCCGGATCGGCAAGGAGAAACTCTCGGACAAGGGCACGACGAGCGCAAAGAAACGCGTCGACCCGCTGCGCCGGCAGACCGGACTGGCCCGCGCCGAGATTGTCGCCGCCATGATGGAGGTTTTCACCGAGCGGTACGGCGCGACGCCGGCGGAACTCACCGAGGCCGAACTCGACGCTGCCCGGCAGCGGGTGGAGACCAAGTTCGGCACCACGGAGTGGCTACACCGGGTCCCGTAGCGTCCCCACTATCGCGCTGGCTGCTCCGCAGCAGTCCTCCGTACACACCCCCAGCGGCCGTTTGCATCCGATGGGCGCCCGGGCGGGCGACGTCCTTGGTCGATTCGCCACCAATGGCCGCTATGCCCACGCGTATAGCGGCCATTCGCGTCAGATGGGCGCCCCGGGCGGTTCCTAGCCCGCGGCCTGCGCCGTGAGGGCCCGCAGCAACTGACTGCGCTGTTCGATGATGATCCGTCGCAACGCGCGGGGTGCGTCCGTATGTTCGGCGAGCCACTTGTCCGTCCGGACGATCACCGGGTGCTCCTCCGGAGGCAGGTCCGGGGTCAGGTCCTGGCCGGCCGGGTAGAGGCCGCGAACGATCCGGCTGGCGATCTCGATGCTGCGGTCCGCCCAGACCCGCTCGAGGCACTCGAAGTAGGGTTCGACGTAGCCGGCCAGCAGGCCGGCCGGCGCGGTGTTGAAGCCCGCGATGGTGGCACTGAGCAACTGGTTGGACAGTGCGGTGCCGTGCACGGCGGCGTCCCAGGCGGCATCCTTGACCGAGGGCTCAGGCCGGGCCGCTAGGGCGGTGGCGTGCCCGGACTTGCCCGAGGCGGTGTTGTCGCGGGCCAGTTCGGCGTCCAGCTGCGCCGGGTCCGCCTGGCCGTTGGCCGCGAGGGCGTGCCAGAGGTTCCAGCGGAGCTCCGCATCGACGGAGAGGCCCTCGATGACAGTGCTGCCGTCCAGCAAGCCCTTCGCCAGGTCCAGCCGTCCGGCGTCGAAGCGGCTCGTGGCGGCGAGCGTGCGTGCCCAGGCCAGCTGGTGGTCGGAGCCGGGTGCTGCCTTCTCCAGTTCGGCGGCGGCGACGTCCAGGAAGGCGCTGCGGACGGCGTTCCGCCCGGCCGCGGGAACGTAGCGTTCGATCGCCGTTCCGGCGTTGCCGAGGACATTCAGGAGCACGCCGATGCCGGTCTCGAAGGCGCCGAAGCGCTGCACTGCCTCCACGTAGCGGGCCGCGGGCGTGACGGCGTCCCGGGCGGAATCCCACAACGCGGTCCAGCACAGTGCCCGTGCCATCGGATCGCTGATCGTCCCCAGGGAACTGCGCACGGTGGCCTCGGAGTGCGGGTCCAGCCGGACCTTGGCGTAGCTGAGGTCCTCATCGTTGACCAGCAGCAGCGCCGGTCGCGCCTTGCCGGCGAGCTGGCTTACCAGGGTGAGTTCGCCGTCGACGTCGGTCTCCACGCTGTCGGTGCGCACCAGGGCGCCGGCGGCATCGGGGTTGTAGAGGCCGATCCGCAGCCGGTGCGGCCGCGGCTCCTGCCGGCCGGTGATCGGGTCCTCCGCGTGCTGGTGCAGGGACACGGTGGCCAGGACGCCATCGTGCTCCTCGATCTCGGAGGTGAGGGTCGAGATGCCGGAGGTCTGCAGCCACTGCCGGGCCCAGGTGGCGAGGTCGCGGCCGGACGCGGCGCTGAGCGCGGCCAGCAGGTCCTCCAGCGTGGTGTTGCCGTAGGCGTGGTCGCGGAAGTACTGGCGCGATCCGGCGATGAACGCCTCGAAGCCCACGTAGGCGACCAATTGCTTGAGCACCGAGGCGCCCTTGGCATAGGTGATGCCGTCGAAGTTCTGCTTGGCGGCCTCAAGGTCCGGGATGTCCGCGACGATCGGGTGCGTGGTGGGCAGCTGGTCCTGGACGTAGGCCCAGGCCTTGCGGTTGTTGGCGAAGTTCACCCAGGCGGTTTCCCAGTCCGTGGTGCGGTCCACGCCGAGGGTCCCCATGTAGTCCGCGAAGGATTCCTTGAGCCACAGATCGTCCCACCACTGCATCGTGACCAGGTCGCCGAACCACATGTGCGCCATTTCGTGCAGCAGGGTGTTGGCCCGGCCCTGGTACTGCGAGTCGGCCGCCCGGGAGGTGAACACATAGCTTTCCGTGAACGTCACCAGGCCGGGGTTCTCCATGGCGCCCAGGTTGTACTCGGGCACGAAGGCCTGCTCGTACTTACCCCAGGGGTACGGGTAGTCGAAGAGATCGTTGAAGAAGTCCAGGCCGTTCCTGGTCAGCCGGAACAGTTCCGCCGCGTCGAAAGACGGCGCCATGGAGGCCCGGCAGTAGAGGGCCAGCGGCACGTCCAGCGCGGTGCCGTCCGAGAGGGTCCCGTGCCAGGTGTCCTCGGCCTTGAAGTAGGGGCCAGCGAGCACCGTGGTGATGTAGGTGGACATCGGCTTGGTGGGGGCGAAGTCCCAGCGGCTTGTCGCCGGATCACTGGTCAGCTGGGTGCGTAGGGCTTCGACGCCGTTCGAGGACACCTGCCATTCGGACGGGGCCATCACGTGGAAGGTGAACTCGGCCTTGAGGTCGGGCTGTTCGAAGTTCGCGAACACGCGCCGCGCGTCCGCGGGCTCGTACTGGGTGTAGAGGTAGCACTGGCCGTCGGCGGGATCGAAGAAACGGTGCATACCCTCGCCGGAGGTGCTGAACAGGGCGGTGCCGGTGACAGTGACTTGGTTTTCGGCCTGCAGATTGTCCAGCCGGATCCTCGAGCCGTCCACCACGTCCGCCACCGGCAGGCCCTTGCCGTTGAGGAAGACGCTGTGCACCTTGCTGCTGATGAAGTCCAGGAAGGTGGAGGCGCCGGGCTCGCTGGCGGAGAAGTTGATGACGCTGCGGCTGGTATAGCCCGCGACCATGGGGTCCGCCGCCTGCCGGACGTCAAGGGACACGTCGTAGCTGTGGGTGGTGATCAGGGCTGAGCGGGCGGCCGCTTCGTCACGGCGCAGGTTCTGGTTCGACACTCCGCTATCTAATCACGAGCGGTGCCGCTGCACAGCCGGGGTCAGCGCCCGGTAACAGCGCCCGGTATCAGTGCCCGGGGATGAGGACGACGGCGGCGCCCAGGCCCAGCGCGGCGATCAGCAGCCACGAGGCCAGGGCGGCCAGCAGGGCACGGGTCCCGGTGCGCAGCAGGTGCCGCACCCGCACGGCCGAACCAAGTCCGAACAGCGCCATGCCCAGCAGCAGGTCCTGCAGCACGGCGGCCGCCCCGAGCGCCGCGGGGGAGAGCCAGCCGGCGGACCGCAGGGCCGCCATGGCGATGAACCCCACCACGAACAGCGGGACGACCGGCGGGAGCTTCCCGCCGTCGTCGGATCCAATCCGGTGGTGGATGCCCGCCGCGGCGACCATGGGCGCGAGCAGCAGTACCCGGGTGAGTTTGACGATCACGGCGACGGCGAGAGCCGAAGCCCCGGCGGTCTGCGCGGTGGCGACCACCTGCCCGACGTCGTGCACCGAAGCGCCGGCCCATGCCCCGAAAGCTTCCGGGCCCAGTCCCAACGGGCCGATCAGGAGCGGCAGGACGCCGATGGCTAGCGTGCCGCATAGCGTGACCAGCGCGATTGGGAGCACGGTGTCAGCCTGCCGGATGCGGCGCACCGCGGCCATCGCACCGATCGCGGAGGCGCCGCAGATGGCGAACCCGGTCGCGATCAGCAGCGACACCGGCGGCGGCAGCCGGAAGAGCCGGCCGATGCCGTAGGTGCCGGCGAAGGCCGCCAGCACCACCCCGGTGATCAGCAGCAGCGCGGGCCAGCCCAGGCCCAGGACATCCACCACGCTGACTTTGAGCCCCAGCACCACGATGCCGCTGCGCATCAGGTGCTTCCCGGCGAAGTCCAGCCCGGGCCGGCCGGAGCCGGCGCTCCAGCCGGACACACCGGGCAGGTTCGCGGCCAGCAGTCCCAGCACCACCGCCACCGTCATGGCCGGCAGTGCGGGCAGCGCCAGGTGGACGGCGAGGGCTGTTACGACGGCGGCGGCGCAGGCGAGCAGGCCCGGCAGCAACGGCTGCAGCCGGGCCGGGCGCCGCTGCAGGAAGGCGGGTCGGATAAGTGGCACGCACCCAACCTTGCCGTAATTTGCGGACAAACATCGAAGCGCGACACGGAACCGCTCCAAAGCCGGACGCAGGTGTGAGCCGCAACACGCCCCACCGGATGCACCGAAATGATTTCGTAACGAAAAGGTGGTTGGCTAGTGGGCATGTCTGACCTTTTCCAGGATTACTCCGAGGCCGCCGGCCGCAGCGGCGCCTACGACGAGATGTTTACCCCGGACCAGCAGGCCCGGCGCTCCTACGGGCAGGTGGCCGGGGCGCTGCAGGAGCTCTCACTGGCCGACGTCACCGCCCGCGCCGACTCGATGGCACGGACCTTCCTGGACCGCGGCGTCACCTTCGACTTCGCGGGGGAGGAGCGGCCGTTCCCGCTGGACATCGTGCCCCGGGTAATCCCGGCCGACGAGTGGTCTGTCCTGGAACGCGGGGTGGCCCAGCGCGTCCGGGCCCTCGAAGCCTTCCTGAACGACGTCTACGACAAGATGACGGTCGTCGCCGACGGCGTCATCCCGCGGCAGCTCGTCACCACCAGCGCCCACTTCCACCGCCAGGTCCACGGTTTCGAACCGGCAGGCGGCGTGCGCGTGCACATTTCCGGCATCGACGTCGTCCGCGACGCGGCCGGAACGTTCCGCGTTCTGGAAGACAACGTGCGCGTCCCGTCCGGAGTCAGCTACGTCCTGGAGAACCGCCGCGCCATGGCCAAGGGCCTGCCGGAAGCGTTCGGCCAGCAGCTCATCCGCCCGGTGGAGGAATACCCGCGCCGGCTGCTCTCCGCGCTGCGCAAGACCGCGCCGTCCGGCGTCGACGATCCCACCGTCGTGGTCCTGACCCCCGGCGTGTTCAACAGCGCCTACTTCGAGCACACCCTGCTGGCCGGCCTGATGGGCGTCGAGCTCGTCGAGGGCCGGGACCTGATCTGCCGCGGCAACCGGGTGTACATGCGCACCACCGCCGGCGAACAACGGGTGGACGTGATCTACAAGCGGATCGACGACGAGTTCCTGGACCCGCTGCAGTTCCGCTCCGACTCCATGCTTGGCTGCCCCGGGCTGGTCAATGCCGCCCGCGCTGGCGGCGTCACGATCGCCAACGCGGTGGGCAACGGCGTCGCGGACGACAAGCTGGTCTACAGCTACGTGCCGGACCTGATCCGGTATTACCTCAGCGAAGAACCCGTGATCGCCAACGTGGACACCTTCCGGCTTGAGGAGAAGGAAGCCCGCGAGCACGTGCTGGACCGGCTCGACGAGCTGGTGGTCAAGCCGGTCGACGGATCTGGCGGCAAGGGCCTGGTCATCGGCCCCGACGCGTCCAAGGACGAGCTCGAGGCCCTGCGCAAGCGCATCATCGCCGACCCGCGCGGCTGGATCGCGCAGCCGGTGCTGCAGCTCTCCACCGTGCCCACGCTCAGCGGCGACAAGTTCGGCCCGCGGCACGTGGACCTGCGCCCCTTCGCGGTCAACGACGGCGACGACGTCTGGGTCCTGCCCGGCGGCCTCACCCGGGTGGCGCTCAAGGAGGGGTCCCTGATCGTGAACTCCAGCCAGGGCGGCGGTTCCAAGGACACCTGGGTGCTGGCGGACTCCCCGCAGGTCCCGGTCGAGGTCATCCCGCGGCCGGCCATTGCGGTCCGCGAGCGGGTCTCGGTCTGGCCGGTGGAGAGCAACTGGCGTGACAGCCAGAAGGAACAACAACAGCAGCAGATGTCCGACGCGCGGGAGGTAGCCGAGAATGCTTAGCCGTATTGCCGAGTCACTGTTTTGGATCGGCCGCTATGTGGAACGCGCGGACGGCACCGCACGGATCCTGGACGTCCACCTCGAACGGCTGAACCACCTGCCGATGGAGGAACAGCGCAGCGTCGCGCAGGAACTCCTCGCCGTCATGGGCGCCCGGCCGCAGTCCGAGGACTTCGGCCTGGACGAGCTGCTGCATGCTTTGGCCTACGACAAGCACAGCGCCACCTCGATCGCCGGTTCTCTGGGGGCCGCGCGTGAGAACGCCCGGCGCGCCCGGGAAACCGTGTCCTCCGGTCTCTGGGAGAGCCTGAACACCACCTACTACGGGCTGAACCAGCACCGCAAGGACGTGGTGGGCACCTACCGCTTCTGCAACTGGGTGTTGGAACGCACCGCGATGGTCAGCGGCCTTGCGGACACCACGGTCAGCCACGACGAAAGCTGGCTGTTCCTGGTCCTGGGACGCTCGCTGGAGCGGGCCGACATGACCGCGCGGATGCTCTCGACCCGGGATGTGCTCTCGGCCGGGATGTCCTGGGTCAACATGCTCCGCTGCGCCGGCGCGTACGAATCCTTTTTGCGGACCCGCCGGGCCGCCTTCGGCGATCAGCACGCGGCCGAGTTCCTGCTGCTGGACCGGCTGTTCCCGCGGTCCATCGTTTACGCCCTGCGCGACGCCGACGATTGCCTCGCCAAGCTGGACCCCTCGGCGCAGCGCGTCGGCTTCATCAATGACGCCCGACGGATCGTGGGCCAGGCCCGGACCTTCCTTGAGTTCCATCGCACCGACGACCTGATGTCAGAGCTGCCGGAGCACATGGAGCGCGTGCAGAAGGCCGTCTCGCAGGCCTCGGACGCCATTTCCCGTAAGTACTTCAATCAGGCAGACGAACTGGCCTGGGTGGGAGAAGTTTCATGACCCGGCTCAGCATCACGCACAAGACCGCGTACAAGTACAACAAGCGGGTCACGCTCTCCTACAACGAGGCCCGGATGACGCCGCTGACGGACCCGCAGCAGGTGGTGCTGGAGTCCTCCATGAAGGTCTCGCCGTCGCAGGCGGCGCTCAGCAGCTACCGCGACTACTGGGGCACCCGCGTGACGGCCTTCGACATGCAGATGCCGCACGACCACCTCGAGGTCCTCTCCACCACCACGGTGGAGGTCCACCGCGTCGAGCGGATCCCGGCCGAGGCGGACATCGTCGGCTGGGACGTGCTGTCCTCGCCCGAAACGCTCAACCAGTTCAGCGACTGGATCCCGCAGTCGCAGCTGACCGGCCCCGGCGCCGAGGTGCTCGCGATCGTCCCCGGCGTCGTCGAGGGGCGCAACCCGCATGAGGCCGCCATGGCCGTGTTCGAATGGATGCGCGGCGAGATGAGCTACATGAAGGGCTCCACCGGCGTCACCACGAACGCCGAGGAGGCCTGGACCCAGCGCCAGGGCGTCTGCCAGGACCTCGCCCACCTGGCGATCGGGGCGTTGCGCAGCTGCGGAATCCCGGCCCGGTACGTCTCCGGTTACCTGCACCCGCGTTCGACGGCGGATCTCGGCGAGACGGTCGCCGGGCAGTCGCATGCCTGGCTGGAATGGTGGGACGGGGAATGGCGCAGCTGGGACCCGACAAACCACAAACCTGCCGGGGACTTCCATGTCACGGTGGCGCGCGGCCGCGACTACCGCGACGTACCGCCGCTCAAGGGCATCCTGTCCGGCGGCGGAGGGTCCGCCCTGTCGGTGACGGTGGAAATCACCCGGCTGGCCTAAGCCGCTTTCCAGCCGTCCGCGGTTGTGGGGTTATTCGAAGCCCGAGCGGGTGGCGTCGTCCAGCGGCGTCCACCACGTCAGCGGCGGCACAATCTTGAAACGCCTGCCGGTGATCGAGTCCGGAGTGATGCGGACGAAGTGGTCCTTCTTGCCGGCCTGCCACGGGAAGAGCAGCAGGCCCACCGTATCCAGGATCTCCTCCGTGTTCTTCACCGCGGCGGCCTGGCCCTTGATCACCACGCTCCAGGCGATGCCCCTGTCCGCATCGACGCCGTCGGCCTCCACTGCTACCGGAGTGTCGCCGGTCGCGGCCTGCAGCTTCGTGCCCTCCGCGGTGCGGAAAACGAGGGTTCCGTGGTCCACCTTGTAGTTGATCGGGAAGATGTCCGGATGGTCGTCCACCCACACGGCCATCCGGCCCACGGTCACGCTGCGCAGCAGCCGCCAGCACTCGTGGTTGTCCAGGTTTTCGACTTCATGGGGCTGGCCTGCGGTCGGTTTCGGATCGGTGCTCATGGCGCCGAGCCTACGTCAGCCGGCGACAATCGGGCTAGGGCATAACGGCCCGGCGGCGTAATAATCCCCGAGCGTTTAGGGTCCGATCGGAAGGTATCAGGGTATTCTGGCAACACGTCATCGGCGCGGATGTACGTCGTGAGGATTGGGGCCAATGTAGATGCATTCACCTAATAACAGCCCGGAGATCGTGAATTCCGGCAACCCCCGGATCGAGGACCTGCTCAAGGACTTCGTGTCCCGCGCCGGAGAGCTGCTCCAGTCCCAGGAGCGCATGGCGGGCCTGCTCGAAGCCGTCGTCGCCGTGGCCGAGGATCTCAGCCTGGACGCCGTCTTGGAACGCGTGGTGCAGTCCTCCTGCCGCCTCCTGCACGCCCGCTACGGCGCCCTGGGCGTGATCGGCGATGACCACGCCCTGAGCCACTTCATCACCGTTGGAATCGACGGCGAGCTCGCCCAGCAGATCGGACCTTTGCCGACCGGGCACGGGGTGCTGGGCCTACTGATAAGCGATCCCCGGCCGTTACGGCTGCAGGACCTGCGCAAACATCCGGAGGCTTACGGATTCCCGAAGCACCACCCGCCCATGCAGTCCTTCCTCGGCGTGCCGGTCCGGGTCCGGGACACCGTGTTCGGCAATCTCTACCTGACGGAGAAGGAAGGCGGCGGGGACTTCACCGCGGAGGATGAGGCGCTTGCGGTGGCGCTGGCCGCCGCAGCGGGCGTCGCGATCGAGAACGCCAAACTCTACGACGACTCCCGGCGACGTGCCCGCTGGCTGGAAGCGTGCATGGATGTGTCCGGGCTGATGCTCGCCAGCGACCGGGACTACTCCGCGGGCGGCCTCGACCCGATCGCGGCGCGGGCGCTGCAGGAGTCGGATTCGGCGCTGGCGCTGATTGTGGCTCCCGCCGTGTCCGGGCCAGGGTTCATCGTGGCGGGCGCCGCGGGGGAGCGGGCCAAGGACTTCTCCGGCACGTCGCTCTGCCTCGACTCGCCCGAGCTGCAGGACGTGCTCTCCGGCGGCGAGCCGGTCATGCTTGACCACGCCGGCGGGGTTTTTAACGGGGTCGACGGTGGAGGCCTGGGTCCGCTGCTCGCGGTGGCCCTCAGCACGCAGGGCGCCCACCACGGCCTCCTGCTGCTGGCCCGCAACCCGGAGTCGCTGCGCTACGCCCGTACCGACGTCGAGATGGGCGCTGTTTTCGGCTCGCACGTGGCACTCGCCCTCGAACTCGCCCGCGTGCACCGGCTCCGCGAGGAACTGCTGGTGTTTACGGACCGGGACCGGATCGCCCGGGACCTGCACGATCTCGTGATCCAGCGGCTCTTCGCGGCCGGCCTGAGCGTGCAGAGCCTGACGCGGTTCACCAAGGACGAACTCGCAACCGAGCGGATCCGCAATATCACCGGCGAACTGGACGAAGCGATCCGCAGCCTGCGCGACACGATTTACTCGCTCAAGAGCAGCAGCGGCGAAACGGAACTGCTCAGCGGAAGGATCCGTCGGGTGACCCGAAGCTCCGCCAAGTCCATGCCCTTCACGCCCCGGCTGACGCTGACCGGCCCGGTGGACGCCGTCACGCCGGACAAGGCGGACAACGTCGTGGCTGTGGTTTCCGAAGGGCTGAGCAACGCCATCCGGCATTCCGGTGCGGACGCTATCTCGGTGTCGGTAGCCGTCATCAAGGGCCAGGTCACGGTGGTCATCACGGACAACGGTTCCGGCTTCAATGACAGCCAGGAGCGCAACGGCCTGGCCAATCTGGAGGATCGGGCGCGGATGCTCGACGGCCAGTGCACCATCACGACGGCGCCGGACGCCGGAACCAGCGTCGAATGGTCCGTCCCGCTCTAGCCGGCGTGCCCGGCTTCGGCCCGGCGGGCCTGTCGGGCAGGCGCCCTCAGTGGATGCTGTGTCGCCGGCCGGCATCGGCCTCGGTGCCGTTGGCGGGCGTTCCCGCGCCGGCCGGGCTGGCGATGAACACCGCCGCCTGGGTACGGCGCTCGAAGCCCAGTTTGGCCAGCAGGGATGAGACGTAGTTCTTGACGGTCTTTTCGGCCAGGAACATCTCTGCCGCGATCTGGCGGTTCGTGAGCCCGCCGCCGACCAACTCCAGCACCCTGCGTTCCTGCGGCGTGAGGGAAGCGGTCCGGGGATCAACTTCTTCGGTTTCCACCAGGCTTTCAACGATCCCGGCGGCCACGCCGTCCTCGAAGAGGGACTCGCCCGAGGCGGCGCGGCGCAGGGCACCGATCAGGTCGGTTCCGCCGATCTCCTTCAGGACGTAGCCTGAGGCTCCGGCGAGGACGGCGCCGCGAAGGGCCTGTTCGTCGTCGAAGCTTGTGAGGATGATGCAGTTGAGCGAGGGGTCGACGGAACGAACGTCGCGGCAGACCTCGATCCCGGTCCCGTCGGGCAGCCGGGCATCCAGAACGCAAACGTCCGGGTGCAGCGCCGGAATCCGCCGCGTCGCCTCCACAGCTGATCCCGAACTGCCGACCACCAGGAAACCCTCGCCCTCCAGGAGTTCCTGGAGGCCCCGGCGGACCAGCTCGTGGTCGTCGAGGATGAACACGCGGATCACGGCCGGGTGGCCCTCGGTTGCAGTGAGACCGGCATCTGCCCAGGCAATCATGTTTCTCCCGTCCGGGCGCTGTCGCTGCCACCGGTCCCACGGAGCTCCCCAGCTCGCGTTGCAGGTCCGTGGCGGAGCGCGCCCGTCCAACTTGTGCGGGACCCTGCTTGCTGATCCCTGAATTGCGGTGAAGTCGTACCTTCCATTGTGGGCTTTAGTCGCCCCCAATGGTCGCGAAGCGGGAATATTTCTTCGCCGCGCACTGAAAGTCTGCGGCCGGCGCGTTGCCCCGGACAAGGGCCGTTCGGCCCACGACGCCGGGCCGGCTGTGCCCGCCGGCGTGACTTTCGGCCCTAGCCTGCGGACCCGGACGCCGGAATCCTTGGAGCTACGTGCCATGGGGGCACCACGAAGGGACCAGTCATGAGCGAGGCTACGGGCATCCGGACCATCGTGGTCGGAGTCGACGGATCGGACGCTTCGGTGGAGGCCCTGCGGCAGGCGCAACGGCTGGCGGTCCCGCTGTCGGCCAACATCGTGGCACTGGCCTGCTGGGACGTTCCGCCGGTCTACGACGGTTACGTCGCCATGGGAATCAACGATTTCGACGTGCGGGCGGGTGAAATCCTGCAGGAGACCGTGGTGAAGGCCTTCGGCGAAGCCACCCCCGCCAATGTGGAAAAGCGGCTGGTGCAGGGGCACCCGCGCAAAGTGCTCCTCGATGAGAGCCGCGGCGCGGACCTGCTGGTGCTGGGCCGGCGCGGGCACGGCGGCTTCGGCGGCCTGCTGCTCGGCTCGGTGAGCTCCGCCCTCGTGGCGCACGCGCACTGCCCCGTACTGGTGGTGCACACACCGGAAAAGCGTTAGCCGGGGCTGACAGGGGGCCCGGGGCGGCCGCGTCTGTCCGGGTCTATTCGAAAGAGGCCCGCCGCGGGTCCGCCAGACGGGTGTGCCACACATCCGGGTTGTTGACCTTGAACCGGCGTCCGGTGAGGGCCTTGGGCGCCAGCCGCACATAGTAGTTCTTTTCACCGGGCTGCCAGGGCTCCAGGAGCAAATCGTCCACCGCGTCCTTGTCCGCCTGGTCTTCGATCAGTTCGGCTTCGCCGCGGGCGACGACGCTCCAGGCTGTCTGCTCGTGCGAGTCGTAGCCGTCGATCTCAAAGGCAACCGGTTTGGCCGTGATGGCGCCCCACAACTTGGTGCCACCGGCCGTGCGGAACACGATCGAGCGGCGCTGCAGGACGAAGTTCACCGGAAATACCTCCGGGTGGCCGTCGACGATCAGGGCAATCCGCCCGACAACTTCGCTGTCGAGCAGCACCCAGCACTGGTCGATGGACAGCTGGAAATTGGGCGGAGGCGTCGTCGTATTCACAGCTCCACGTTACGGACAGGCCGGGCAGCCCATCAGGGCCATAAGGCCCGTGGCGCCGGGACGGACGGCCCGCTTGACTACGGCCCGCTTGTCCACGGCACACCGGACCCGGCGGCCCCGGTCCTACCAGGGGCTGGGCTTGTAGTCCTTCAGGAAAACGCCGTACTGGTCCTCGCCGGACTCGCCCATGACGATCGGGTCGTAGACCCGCGCGGCGCCGTCGACGAGGTCCAGCGGCGCATGGAAGCCTTCCTCCATCAGCCGGACCTTCGTGTAGTGCGGCCGCTCGTCGGTGATCCAGCCGGTATCGACGGCGGTCATCAGGATTCCGTCGGAGTCGAGCATTTCCTTGGCGCTGGTCCGCGTCATCATGTTCAACGCGGCCTTGGCCATGTTGGTGTGCGGGTGCCCGGGTCCCTTGTAGGCGCGTGAGAACTGGCCCTCCATGGCGCTGACGTTCACGATGTACTTGCGCCGTGCGGTGGAGCGCCTCATTGCCCCGCGCAGCCGGCTTACCAGCAGGAACGGCGCGGTGACGTTGCAGAGCTGCACTTCAAGCATCTCCAGCGGATCCACCTCGTCCACCACCTGGGTCCAGCTGTTGATGCTGGCGAGGTCCGGAACCAGGCCGCCGGCGTCGATCGCGGTGCCGGAGGCGATCCGCTCGAGCGAGGCGGAGCCGGTGGACAGCGCCAGCGAGGTGATGGCGTCGCCGGCCAGCACGGGATGGTCCAGGACCGAGCTGGCCAGGGCCAGCGGGTGCTTGTCGTGGGCGTGGCCGAAGGTGACCAGCTCGGGGCCGCCGTTGGCTGCCTGCAGCTCCGCGGGCAGGGCTTCGTCCTCGGCGTCGACCAGCGGCTTGTATGCGTTGCCCGAGCGCCGGACCGTCTGGGCGGCGTTGTTGATGATGATGTCCAGCGGGCCCGCGGCGTCGAGGGAGTCCGTCAGGGCCATCACCTGCGAGGGGTCACGCAGGTCGATGCCGACGATCCGCAACCGGTGCAGCCAGTCGGCGCTGTCCTCCATAGCGGCGAAGCGCCGGGCGGCGTCCTTCGGGAAGCGCGTGGTGATGGTGGTGTGGGCGCCGTCGCGGAGCAGCCGGAGGGCAATGTACATGCCGATCTTGGCCCGTCCTCCGGTCAGCAGCGCACGCCGGCCGCTCAGGTCCGTCCGGGCATCGCGCTTGCTGTGGCTGAAGAGGGCGCACTCGGGACAGAGCTGGTGGTAGAACGCATCCACCTGCGTGTAGTGCTGCTTGCAGATGTAGCAGGGCCGGGACCTGATCAGGTGGCCCGCGACCTCGCCGGTGGCCGAGGTCGCCAGCTTGTTGCCGCGGGTCTCGTCATCGATCCGGTCCGGTGCGGCGGTCGCGGTCTGGGCGATGACGGCACGGTCCGCCTCGGCGATGAGGTCCCGCTTCGTGCTCCGGCGGTGCCGCTTGACCGCTTTGAACATCTTCCCGGTCGCGCGGCGGATCGAAACGTAGTCCGGGTGTTCCTCGTCGTAAACGTGGATGCTGTTCAGCACCTTGAGGCAGGCGGCGATTTCCGCGGGGGTCAACTCAGCCGGGGCCGGTGAATCGCTGGCCGGCACGGGGGGCAGATCGGGAGAGCTCATTGGGCTAATTTTACAGCCTGCAACGGCCCCGACCCGACGCCGCAGATTGGCGGCCCGGAACCCGGGCCGCCGACCGGCGGCCCGGCTCAGGCCCGCGGCTTAGTACGCCTTGGTGGAGGACTTCCCGGGAGGCTCGACGCCGACGGCGGCGGCGTGCACCTCGCCGACCTTTTCCACGGACTCGCGGCCGGCCGGCCAGTTCTCGGTGGCGGTTTTCACGGCATCCGGCACGAGGTACAGGTTGGCCGCGGAGAGGGAACGTTCGGCGTCGCCGGGCTCGGGAACTTCCTGGCCCTTGGACAGGACCGTGATGCCGGAGTCGGTGACCTTGAACCCGCGCGCCCGGTCCAGTTCGGGATCCAGGCCGATCGCGGCACCGGCCGGGATCCGGACGTTCTTATCGACGATGGCACGCTTGACCACTGCGCCCGCCCCGACCTGGACCTTGTCCATCAGCACCGAGTCAAGGACCCGGCTGGCCGTGCCGACGTAGACGTCGTTGGAGAGTACCGAGCCTTCCACGATGCCGCCGGAGATAACGACGCCGCTGGCCACGATCGAGTCCAGCGCCGTGCCCACGGTGCCGCCCTCGCCGCGGACGAACTTGGCCGGCGGCGAGATGCTCTGGCGCGTGTAGATCGGCCATTCCGAGTTGTACAGGTTGAACACCGGCACGGGGGAGATCAGGTCCATGTGGGCGTCGTAGAACGAATCGATGGTGCCGACGTCGCGCCAGTAGGTGCGGTCACGCTCGGTGGAGCCGGGGATGTCGTTGAGGGTGAAGTCGTACACCCCGGCCTCGCCCTGGTCGACGAAGTAGGGAATGATGTCCCCGCCCATGTCGTGCTTGGTGTCGAGCCGCTCGGCGTCGACGTGCAGCGCCTCGACGAGGGCGTCGGCGTTGAAAACGTAGTTGCCCATGGATGCCAGGAACTGCGTGGGGTCCGCGGCGAGCCCGGGCGTGGAGGACGGCTTCTCCACGAAGGCCGCGATCTTCTCCGGGTTCTGCTGGTCAACCTCGATCACGCCGAACTGGTCGGCCATGTGCAGCGGCTGCCGTACGGCCGCCACCGTCGCCTTCGCGCCGCTGGCGACGTGCTGCTCGACCATCTGCGCGAAATCCATGCGGTACACGTGGTCCGCGCCGACCACGACGACGATGTCGGGGTTGGCGTCGTGGATCAAGTTGAGGGACTGGTAGATGGCGTTGGCGCTGCCCAGGAACCAGCTCTTGCCGACGCGCTGCTGGGCGGGTACGGAGGCGATGTAGTTGCCGAGCTGGGTGGACATGCGCCACGTTTCGGAAATATGCCGGTCAAGGCTGTGGGATTTGTATTGCGTCAGGACGACAATCTGCAAATACCGGGAATTCACCAGGTTGGAAAGGGCGAAATCAATGAGCCGGTAACTTCCGGCGAAGGGAACGGCCGGCTTGGCCCGGTCGGCCGTCAACGGCATCAGCCTATTTCCCTCGCCACCTGCGAGGACAATGGCCAAGACTTTCTTTTGCTGCGGCATGTGATCGCTCCTGAACGCCTTCGTTGCTCCCCAAAAACCGTCCGGTGTGCCCGGACCTCTTCACACTAGAACAGATCAGCCGGAAGGACTACCTTGGGGTTTGTGCGAATAGACATTGTGACCAAGGAATTCCCGCCCGAAATCTATGGGGGCGCCGGCGTCCACGTGGCCGAACTCAGCCGTGTGCTGGCCCAGAGGGTGGATCTGCAGGTGCGGGCCTTCGGTGCCCCGCGCACTCCGGACTACCACGGGGCCACCGTAACGTCCTATGCCGTGCCGGAGGACCTGGCCGGCGCCAACGCCGCGGTGCAGACCCTCGGCGTGGACCTGAGGATCGTCCCGGACATCGCCGGCGCGGACCTCGTGCATTCGCACACCTGGTACGCCAACATGGCCGGGCACATCGCCTCGCTGCTGCACGGCATCCCGCACGTGCTCAGCGCCCACAGCCTGGAACCGCTGCGGCCCTGGAAAGCCGAACAGCTCGGCGGCGGCTATGCCCTGTCATCCTGGGTGGAGAAGACCGCCTACGAGTCCGCCGCGGCGATCATCGCCGTGTCCGAAGGGATGCGTCAGGACATTCTGCGCAGCTACCCGGAGGTGGACCCGGCGAAGGTCCGAGTGGTCCACAACGGCATCGACGTCAGCCTCTGGAACCGCGACGAAGACGAGGACGTGGTCCGCGCCCTGGGCATCGACCCGGAGCGGCCGAGCGTCGTCTTCGTGGGGCGCAACACCCGCCAGAAGGGCGTCCCGTACCTGCTCCGGGCCGCTGCGAAGCTTCCCGCCGACGTCCAGCTGGTGCTGTGCCTCGGCGCCGCGGACACGCCGGAACTCGCCGCGGAGACTGCCCGCCTGATCGAGGAACTGCAGGGCCAGCGCAGCGGCGTGATCCTCGTGGAGCGGATGCTTCCGCGCCGCGAGCTGATCCAGGTCCTCAGCCACGCCACCGCGTTCGCCTGCCCGTCCATCTACGAACCGCTCGGGATCGTGAACCTGGAGGCGATGGCCTGCGGCGCCGCGGTGGTGGCCAGCGCCACGGGCGGCATCCCGGAAGTTGTGCAGCACGGCGAGACGGGACTCTTGGTGCAGCTTGAGCAGGTCACCGACGGCACCGGCACCCCGCTCGATCCGGAGAAGTTCGTTACGGAGTTTGCCGCGGCCCTGACCGAGGTGGTCTCCGACCCGGCGCGCGCCCGCGCGATGGGCCAGGCCGGCCGCCGCCGGGCCGAGGAGCACTTCTCCTGGGAATCCATCACCGAAACCACCCTTGAGGTCTACCGCTCGGTTCTTCCGCAGTAGCGACGCAGCACGACGACGGCGCCCCCCGGATAAGGGGGCGGCGCCGTCGTCGTGCCGTGCCTTTTTTAAGCTCGGTTGCTTTCTTAGCGGCGCTGTTGCCTAGCCGCGCCGCGCCTTGCCGGAAGCGGCCTTCCCGGATTTGGCCTTCGCCTCGCGCGCCGTGCGGGCCAGCAGGATCTTCTCGTCAACCGGGGCGTGGCCGCTGGCACGCTGCTGGCGGAAGAACTCCCGGGCCTCGTCCTGGCGGGTCTTCTCCGCCCCGGTGGCGATAGCTGCGCGGAGGTGCTCCGGGCCGAAACCGAAAGCGTCCACCAGGTCCAGGGCATGCGGGCGGATCTTCACGAGCAGCCGGTTGATGTACTCGCCCACGGTGCGGGCGCGCTGCATCGAGAGACGGCCGTTCATCAGATACCAGGACAGGTTCTTCTCGATCAGGGACAGTCCGAAGAGGTCGCGCAGCCAGGTCAGGACCGCCTTCGTGCCGGGGTCGGCGACCTTGCCCAGCGCCTCGGTGAAGGCCTCCCACTGCAGCAGTTCGGCGTGCGCCTGGGCCGCCTCGATGAGCTCGTTCTGGTGGCTGTTGAACAGCGCGGCGGCCTGCTGCTGCGGCAGCTTGTTCGCGCCCTTGAGCGCCGATCCAACCTCGGCCACCATGGCCTGGACGCGCTCGGTCAACAGGGCCCGCTGGCCTGCCTCGTCCTTGATCGCACTGGCGGCCTTCTGCACCGAGCCGGAGTCCGCCATGAACTGGGCGACGCCGCGCAGGCCGGTCCGGTGGATGGCGGCGCCGGTGGCCTGCCCGACGACGTAGCGCGCCAGCACGCCGAAGTCCACGTTGCGGAATTCCTTGGCGTAGTCCGCCAGCAGGCGCTTCGCGACCAGCTGCAGCAGCACGGTGTTGTCGCCCTCGAAGGTGGCGTAGACATCGAGGTCGGCGCGCAGCGAAGCGAACCGGTTCTCGATCAGGAAGCCGGCGCCGCCGCAGGCTTCGCGGCACTCCTGCAGGGTGTCGAGGGCGTGCCAGGTGCTGAGCGGCTTGAGCGCGGCGGCCAGGGTCTCGAGGTCCTGGCGGTCCTCGTCGGTGTCGTTCCGGCCGGAGAACACGTCGTCGAACTTCTGCAGCAGCTGTTCGCTGGCGAAGCTGGCGGCATAGGTGGTGGCGAGCCGGGTGAACAGCCGTCGCTGGTGCCGCTGGTAGTCCAGCAGGACCTCCTCGTCTGTGGCGGAGGAGGCGTTGAACTGGCGCCGTTCGGAGGCGTACTGGATGGCGGTCTTGAGGGCCAGCTTGGACGCGGTCACGGCGGCGCCGTCGAGGGACACGCGGCCCTGGACCAGGGTGCCGAGCATCGTGAAGAAGCGGCGGCCCGGGCTGGCGATCGGCGAGGTGTAGGTGCCGTCGGCGTCGACGTTCCCGTAGCGGTTGAGCAGGTTCGTCCGGGGGATCCTGACCTGGGTGAAGTGCAGCCGGCCGTTGTCGATGCCGTTCAGGCCGCCCTTGACGCCGTCGTCCTCGCCGCCGATGCCGGGCAGGAACTCCTTGGTCTCCGGGTCACGTAGGTCCATGTAGAACGCGTGCACGCCGTGGTTGACGCCGTTGGTGATCAGCTGCGCGAAGACGACGGCGGCCAGGCCGTCGATGGCGGCGTTGCCGATGTAGTCCTTCCAGGCCGCGCGGAAGGGCGTGTGCACCACGAACTCGCCGGTGGCGGCGTCGTAGGTGGCGGTGGTGGCGATACTGGCGACGTCCGAGCCGTGGCCGGTCTCGGTCATGGCGAAGCAGCCGGGGATGTCCAGGCTCATGATGCCCGGCAGCCACTTCTGGTGGTGTTCCTCGGTGCCGAGGTGGTTCACCGCGGAGCCGAAGAGGCCCCACTGCACGCCGGCCTTGATCTGCAGCGAGGGGTCGGCAATGACGAGTTCCTGGAAGCCGGCGACATTGCCGCCGTGTTCGTCCGCACCGCCTACCTCCGCAGGGAAGGCCCGGTGCACGGCGCCGTTCTCCACCAGGATCTTGAGCTGGCCGAAGACCCGCTGGCGGTGTTCGGTGTGGGTGAGCCCCTCGGTCTTGTGCAGTTCCGGGCGGCCGGCCAGGTCCCGGGCCTGCCGGCGGACCGCGGCCCACTTGCCCAGCAGCTGTTCGCCGAGGGCGGCGACGTCGACGGCGGGGGCACCGGCAGCGGAAGCTGCGGCGGGCGAGGTCCGGGGCGCGGGGGCCGGGGAGGTGGGGTGGCCCGCGGGGCGGTCGGCTAGTTCAGTCATGTCGATTCCTTCGTTGGCACTGACATTGCGGTTCTGGTCGTTGGTGGTTTTGGTCTTTGGTGCTCTGGCAGTTGGTCGTGTCGGAGCTGGTACGCGGCTACGGGGCCGGCGGATCTTGGAGTTCGGGTGCGATGCCGAAGCAGAGCCAGTCGGTGATCTGGCGGGCCATCGCTTCCTGGCCGGGTTTGGCGGGGGAGTCCGGGCTGGCCAGCCACTGCTCCCCGGCGTTCCGGACCAGCCCGATCGCGGCGTTGGGCCAGTAGCCGATCACGGCTTCCTTACCGGTGACGGCACGCAGTTGGCTCCGCATGGGCAACGCGATCATCTCGCTGATCGATGCGAAGAAGTGGCCGAGCGCCCCGGCCGCGGCGATCGAGCCGTTGTGGCTCTCCGCCTCGCCGGGCGCGTAGCGGGTGACGAAGGTGTAGACGTTCGGGCTGGTCTCGGCCATCTGCAAGTAGGCGGACACCATGGCGTAGAGCCCTTCGCGCGGGGTCTGGGCGCTCTGCGCGGCCTCCTGGATGCGCCGCTGCATCTGGCTCAGGACCACTTCGCCCACGGCCTGCTGGAGGCCGGCCTTGTCTCCGAAGTAGCGGTAGAAGACGGATTTGGACGTTCCGGCCGCTGCAGCGATGTCCTCCATCGAGGCTTCGCTGCCCAGGGCGTGGACCGCCTTCCGTGCGGACTTGATCAGCTCCCGGCGCCGTTCCTCCCGGTGGGATTGCCAGCGGGAGGCCCGGCCATCGACTGGGCTCCCCGAGGCGTCGCCGGGGTTGCTGCGCGCAGCACTGATGCCGGCACTGACCGGTCCGGGGGGTTCCGCCTGCAGGATGTTCACGATACCCAGCGTATCAGGTACGCTGGGTATCAGTAATCCGCTTTGATCGAAGGAGAGAGCACATGCCTGAAAACGGAACATCCGCGACCGGACCGAAGGACACTACGCCGGGCGCAGGATCAGCCGCAGCGCCGCAACTCCGCAAAGCCGTTGTGGTCGGCGGCAACCGCATCCCGTTCGCCCGCACCGGCGGCGCCTACACCAAGTCCTCCAACCAGGACATGCTGACCGCCGCGCTGGACGGACTGATCGCACGTTTCGGCCTGCAGGACGAGCGGATCGGCGAGGTTGCCGCCGGCGCCGTGCTCAAGCACTCCCGCGACTTCAACCTCACCCGCGAAGCGGTGCTCGGTTCCGCGCTCTCAGCCGAAACTCCCGCGTACGACCTGCAGCAGGCGTGCGCCACCGGCCTCGAAACCGTCCTGGGTCTCGCCAATAAGATCAAGCTGGGACAGATCGACTCCGCCATTGCCGGCGGCGTCGACTCCGCCTCTGACGCCCCCATCGCCGTGAGCGAGGGCCTGCGTGAAATCCTGCTCGACCTGAACCGCGCCAAGACCCTGCCGCAGCGGCTGCAGGTGCTGAGCCGGCTCCGGCCGAAGGACCTGGCCCCGGATGCCCCGAACACCGGGGAGCCCCGGACCGGGCTGTCCATGGGCGAGCACCAGGCGCTCACCACGGCGCAGTGGAAGATCACCCGCGAAGCCCAGGACGAGCTGGCCTACAACAGCCACCGCAACCTGGCCGCCGCTTACGACGCCGGCTTCTTCGATGAACTCCTGACCCCGTACCGCGGGCTCAGCAAGGACTCCAACCTGCGGCCCGACACCACGCTCGAAAAGCTCGCGGGCCTCAAGCCGGTCTTCGGCAAGAACCTGGGAGCCGAAGCAACGATGACAGCCGGCAACTCCACCCCGCTCACCGACGGCGCCTCCACCGTGCTGCTCGCCTCGGAGGAATGGGCCGACGCGCACGACCTGCCCAAGCTGGCCACGGTACTCGACGGCGAGGCGGCCGCCGTCGACTTCGTCCACGGCAAGGACGGCCTGCTGATGGCTCCCGCGTTCGCTGTCCCGCGGCTGCTGGCCCGCCACGGCCTGGGCTTCGAGGACATCGACTTCTTCGAAATCCACGAGGCCTTCGCCGGCACTGTGCTGAGCACCCTCGCCGCATGGGAGGACGAGGAATTCTGCCGCACCCGGCTCGGCCTCGACGGCGCCCTGGGCAGCGTCGACCGCGCCAAGCTCAACGTCAACGGTTCCTCGCTCGCCGCCGGGCACCCGTTCGCCGCGACCGGCGGCCGCATCGTCGCCTCGCTGGCGAAGATGCTGCATGACAAGGGACAGGTCGGCGGCCGCCCGGCGCGCGGGCTCATCTCCATCTGCGCCGCCGGCGGCCAGGGCGTCGTCGCTATTCTCGAAGCACACTAGGGGGACCGGATGACTGACAAATACACCCAATTCGTGAGCCGGGGCCTGGGCAAGGACATTGCCAAGAAGCTCGGGCTGCCGCAGCCCGTGGTGCTCCGCCGCCACCGGCCGGGCCAGCCGCTGGTGCAGGGACCCGTCCTGGTCCAGGGAGCCGGCAGCGGGGCGGATGAACTCGCCGCTACGCTGTTGTCCTGGAACCTGGACGTCCGCCGCCACGCCGTGCCGCGCGAAAAACTCGGCGCGATCATCCTGGTGCTGGACGAGGCCGCGCGGCCCGAGGACCTTGAAAAGCCCGTGCTCAGCGCCGCGGCCTCGCTCCGGGACCTCGCCGCGAACGCGCGCGTGGTGACCGTTTCCCGCGCCGCCGCCGGGACCACGGACCCGGCCACGGCGGCGGCCCGGCAGGGCGTGGACGGCCTGCTGCGCTCGCTCGCGAAGGAACTGCGCGCCGGCGCCACCGGCAACGGCATCCTGCTCGCCGACGGCGCACGGACCACGAGCCCCAGCGCCCTCGGGGCCCTCCGGTTCTTCCTCTCCGGCCGCTCCGCTTTCGTGGACGGCCAGTTCCTGACAGTCTCCTCCGAGGCCGGCCAGTTGCCTGTCGACGCCGAGAAGCCGCTGGCAGGGAAGGTCGCGGTCGTGACCGGAGCCGCCCGCGGGATCGGCGCGGCCATCGCCCGCACGCTGTACCGCGACGGCGCCACGGTCGTCGTCGTCGACATCCCGGCCGCCGGGGACCACCTGGCGAAGGTCGCCAACGAGGTGCACGGTACCGCCCTGCAGCTGGACATCAGCCGGGAAGACGCGGGGCAGCGCATCATCGACCACGCCGTGGAGCGCCACGGCGGCCTGGACATCCTGATCCACAACGCCGGCATCACCCGGGACAAGCTGCTCGCCAACATGGACCAGGGCCGCTGGAGCTCGGTGATTGCCGTGAACATCGCCGCGCAGCTGAGGATCAACGAGGCGCTGCTGGCCTCCGAGCACTTCCGGAACTCGCCGCGGATCGTCTCCGTCGCCTCCACCAGCGGCATCGCCGGCAACCGGGGGCAGACCAACTACGCAGCGTCCAAGGGCGGCGTGATGGGTATGGTCCGTGCCACGGCGCCGCTGCTCGCAGCACACGGCGGCTCCATCAACGCCGTCGCTCCCGGTTTCATCGAAACCGAAATGACGGCCCGGATCCCGTTCGCCACCCGCGAGGTGGCCCGCCGGCTCAATTCGCTGCAGCAGGGCGGCCAGCCCGGGGACGTGGCGGAGGCGATCGCCTTCCTCGCCAGCGACGCCGCCGGCGGCATTTCCGGCGAAGTGCTGCGTGTCTGCGGGCAGAACCTGGTGGGCGCATGAGTGGTACTCAGCCCGTCCTCCTGGGCGAGATGCCGTCGCTGTCCAAGCTGTACGTCAACGCTGCCGCCACCGCTGCGCGCCGGCGGGTGCTGGGAACGCACGCGGGCACGGAACTGCCCGGCTGCAGCCATGAGGTGCGCGGCGTGACGGCCGGGGTCGCCAACCTGACGGCCTACCAGCACCTGATCGGGGAGACCGCCAGCGACGTGCTGCCGGCCGGGTTCATCCATGCCCTGGCGTTCCCGCTGTCCATGTCCGTGATGAACCGGGACGACTTTCCGTTGCCGTTGTTGGGGATGATCCACCTCACCAACAAGGTGGTCCAGAGCGCTCCGGTGCTGTTCTCCGAAGCCCTGGACATCCGGGCCTGGGCGGAAAACCTGCGCGGCCACCGGGCCGGCACCCAGCTGGACCTTGTGGCTGAAGTGCGCGGGGCCGGAGAGGACTTCGTCCGTTGGCGCGGCGTGTCCACCTACCTCGCGAAGGGCGTGTTCCTCCCGGGCATCGACAAGCCGTCCGCGGCCGCCGCGCCCGATGGCTTCAGGGCCCCGAACCCGACGGCGCTCTGGCAGCTCGGCGTGGACACCGGGCGGGCGTACGCCTCCGTTTCCGGTGACTTCAACCCGATCCACCTCAGCGTGCTCAGCGCCAAGGCCCTCGGCATGCGGCGTTCCATCGCCCACGGCATGTACCTTGCCTCCAGGGCGCTGGCCGACGTCGGCGCGGCCAAGGGCGACGCCTTCAGCTGGGACGTGGCGTTCGAGGCGCCGGTGTTCCTGCCGGCCCGGGTCGCGCTAGACATCAGCACGGTGCAGGGCGACGACGGCGCGTGGTTGCGCTCCGACTACGTCGCCTGGAGCCCGCATTCGGGGCGCAAGCACTTCAGCGGGTCGGTGGCGTCGCTGAAATAGCGCGCCACCAAACAACGACGGCGGCCGTCTCCGACTATTCGGGGGCGGCCGCCGTCGTCGTTCTGGCGGGGACCGCGGCTGTGCCGTTCGGCTAGCTGGTGCCGGCGGAGGAGGCGTCCGGTTCCCGATGTCTGTCGCTGGACTTCGCGTCACTGGACTTGGGGGCGCCGGAATCAGCGTTACCCGACTTCACTACCCGCAGCATCCGGTGCAGGCTCAGCAGGATTGACTCGACGGCGCTCGGGGCGCCGGCGGACTGGTCGTCGGCGGCGACTCGCGCGGTGAAGGTCTTGACCGCCGCGTCAGCCTCCTCGACGAGTTCGGCCTGCCGCTGCGGTTCCTCCTCCTCCGCAGCCCGGAGCACGTCGCCCGCCATGGTCATGGCTTCGGCGAGCGGCTCGGCATACCCGTCCGGAATCACGAAGGGGGTGTCTTTGGCCCAGATGACGTCCGAGAGTACCTGGGTGACGTCCTGGATATGGAAGGTCAGCCGCTCCAGGTCACGCAGGTTGCGGTAGTCCTCCTCGACGTCCCGCGGGTGCAGCCGGCGGCGGGGATTGGCTTGCCGGCTTGCGTCGGCTTTCTGCACGGCAGCGCGCACGGAGCGGGCGCGCCCCGCGAGCGCCTCGGAGCGGCGGGACCAGTCCTCGTGTTCCGGCGGCCAGTTCTCGCGGAGCGCCTTGCCCATATCCCAGAGCTGTTGGGCCAGGGCCAGCCGCAGCTCGGCCAGGCTGAGGGCGGCGGCTTTGAAGTGCAGCGGCGGGAAGACGAGCAGGTTCACCACGATGCCGACGCTGACGCCGACGCCCATTTGGAAGAGATAGCCGAACGAGAACTTGTCCGGGTTGTGGCCGCCGACCAGCAGCACCAGCAGCGCCGCCGTCGGGATCCAGTCGCTGCCGGAACCGATCTTCGGCAGGCCGGCGAGGATGACGCCGAGTCCCATCATGATCGCGACCGACAGCGGCGTCGGGTTTCCCAAGCTGAACAGCGCAAAGGCGAGCCCGATGCCGAGGGCCAGGCCCACCAGCGTCTGGACTCCCTGGCGCATGGAGCCGGAGACGTTTTCGTACATCGCGACCAGGGCGCCCAGGGGCGCGTAGTACGGGTAGTCAGCCGCGGAGCCGGGCATAAACGGGGCGATGAAGAACGCGACGCCCGCCGCGATGGCCGCCTTCGTGGCCAGTTGCAGCCGGGGCCACAGCAGGGCGGCAGAGACGCTCCCGGCCACGGTGCGCGCGAGCCTGCGGGCCCAGGAGGGGTGGGTGCCGCCGTCGTCGTGTTCTTTTGCATTTGCCATCCCGGCTCACCCTAGGGCCGCGGCGTTGCTGCTACAACTGGACGAACCCCTACGGGGATGCCAGCGGGGTCGACGCGCAGGCCTTCCGCACCGCGGCCGAGAGTCGTTGGGCCTTTCCGTTGGTGCGTCCTTCCTCGCTGCGCCTGGGCACGTAGCCGAAGCCGATTCCGTAGCCGGGATCGGCGAAGCCCAGGGCCGCGTTGGCGCCCTCGTGGCCGAAAGCGAGGTGGCTGCCGAAGTCCCGCCCCGGGTGCGGCTTCATGAAGACCACGCCGAAGGCGTTGTCCTGTCCGGAGGAACGGTCAAGGCCCCACACCTGCTCCTCCGCCATCAGTCCGATGGTCCGGGGCGCCAGGAAGCCCGGACCGCCGTCGACTCCGGTGGTGGCTGCGGCGTAGAGCCGGGCGAGTCCTTCCGCGGAGCCTATCCCTCCGGCGCTGCTCATGCCGCCTGCGCGGATGACGCGGTGGTTGGGCAGCTCCATGATGCCGCTGACCGGCGCGTTGCTGTTCAGTCCCGCCAGACTGAGCGGGTCCAGCCAGCCATCGGGGTCCTCGGTGTACAACACCTCGCGGAAGCGCTCTTCCTCCTCGGCGGGCAGGCCCAGGAAGAAATCGATGTCGAAGGGACGGCGGAGGCGCCCGTCAAAGAGTTCCTGCAACGGGGCTCCGGCGACCCTCCTGCACAGTTCCTCCATCAGGATGCCGATGGTCAGCGCGTGATAGCCGAAGGTGCGTCCCGGGCGCCACAGCGGGGCGGCTGCGGCCAGACGGCGGGCGGCTTCCGGCGTGGGGAACTCCTCGAGCGCGAAGCCGCCGGCGATGCCCGGCAGGCCCGCCTGGTGGGAGAGTACCTGGCGGACGGTGAGCCGGTCCTTGCCGTGCGCGGCGAACTCGGGCCAGTAGGACGCCACGGCCGCGTCCAGGTCCAGCAGCCCGTCCTGTACCAGCAGGGCGATGACGAAGGCTGCCGCCCCCTTGGAACACGAGTAGGTACCTGTGATGTCGCCCGGGCCCAGCCCGGGACCGCCGCTGAGCTCCAGTACCTTGACGCCGCCGCGGTACACCGCTAACTGGGCACTGTACTCAGGATCCTCTGCCAGGAATGTGTCGAAGAGTTCACGGACGGTCGCAAACGCCGGGGCGGCGGTCCCGACGGACAGCTGGGGTCCGGCCGCCGGTCCGGAGTGTGGCTGGGTGGAAAGTTCCATTGCCCCACCCTAGCGCCGCCGTCTGCACCGCCCGCCGCGGCCGGTGCCTAGCCCGCGCCGTGTCCGGCGGTAACCTCTTCGCCGGCCCGGACGGGACCCGGCGGCGTGCCGTTGCCGAAGGGGCGGCCGCCGAGGGCCTCGCGGCCGTGCTCCGAGAGCCAGTTGCCCAGTTCCGGACCCTTCGGGACGATCCCGGTGGGGTTGATGTCCTCGTGGACGATGTAATAGTGCTGCTTGATCTGCACGAAGTCGGTCGTATCACCGAAGCCGGGGGTCTGGAACAGGTCCCGGGCGTAGGCCCACAGCGCCGGCATTTCGCTGAGCTTCTGGCGATTGCACTTGAAGTGCCCGTGGTAGACGGCGTCGAAGCGTGCCAGCGTGGTGAACAGCCGGACGTCCGCCTCGGTGATCGTGTCGCCCACCAGGTACCGCTGCCCGGTGAGCCGTTCTTCCAGCCAGTCCAGCGCCGTCCAAAGCCGGTCGTAGGCCGCGTCGTAGGCGTCCTGGGAGCCGGCAAAACCGCAGCGGTAGACGCCGTTGTTGACCTCGGTGAAGACCCGCTTGTTGACGGCGTCGATCTCCTCCCGGAGGGCTTCGGGGTAAAGATCCGGGGCGCCGTCGCGGTGGAATTCCGTCCACTCGGTGGAGAAGTCCAGGGTGATCTGCGGGAAGTTGTTGGTGACCACTGCGCCGCTGGGCACATCGACGATCGCCGGGACCGTGATGCCGCGGGGATAGTCCGGGAAACGGCGGAAGTAGGCCTCCTGGATCCGCTCAATGCCCAGGACCGGGTCCTTGCCGCCGGGATCCAGATCGAAGGTCCAGGAGCGTGCATCGTGGGTGGGGCCTGGCTGGCCGAGAGAGATCACGTCTTCGAGGCCGAGGAGGCGCCGCACGATCACGGTCCGGTTCGCCCACGGGCAGGCGCGCGCCGCGACCAGCCGGTAACGGCCGGGTTCGACGGGCCAGCCGGGCTCCCCGTTGGCCCCGGGCGCGCCGTCGCGGGTGACCCGGTCCTCGATGTAGTTGGTGTCCCGGTTGAACTCCGCACCGCCGGTGACATAGGCGCCCCGCGTGCTGAAGGCCTGGTCCGATTTCGTGGTTGTCTCACTCATGCTCCCAGCCTATGCGCAGCAGGCCAGCCGGACGCACCTGACCAGCCGCACCGGCCCCGGTCAGCCCAGCCGGGCAGCCCAGCAGATCAGCCCAGCAGATCAGCCCAGCCGGGCAGCCTGGGCCACGAGGCCGAACTGGCCGGCGACGACCGGCGCCATCGGCTGCCATGCCACCCACCAGGCCGCCGCCACCACGACGCCGAACAGCCCGATCCAGACAAACGCCGGCAAGGGCGTGGAGCGGGCAAGCAGGTACGCGTCCGACGTCGACAGCCGGTTCCGGTGCCGCGAATGCACCGCCACCAGCTTGCCCAGGTCCCGGACGGCAGCCACCAGCAGTGCCAGCCCCAGGCCGATCATCACGTGGCCAATAAACACCGCGGGGACAACGAGGACCAGCAGCACTGCGGCGAGGACCGCCGCGGCCGTGATCAGTACACCGACGCCGTTGCGCAGGAAGAGGAAGGAAAGCAGCAACACGAGGGTGCCGACCGACATCGCCGCCGGCCCCCAGCCGTTGAAGCCTGACCAAACCATCGCGGCGCCGACGACGGCGGGGACCGGATAGCCCCAGAATGTCGACCAGGCGGCGGCCAAGGGCCGGCGGCTGTAGCTCGTGGTCGTGCCGGAATGGTCCAGGCTCAGCCTGATGCCGCCAAGCCGCTGGCCGGTCATGAGTGCGGCGAAGGCATGGCCCAGCTCGTGCGTCACGGTGGCGAGCAGCCCAAAGTACCGCCAGCTGGCGCGCGGCAGGGAGAGTGCGACGGCGACGGCGACCACCAGCAGGAGTTCGGTTCCGGTCACCACCGGTGCGGGCGCGTGGCTGAACCCGTCCACAATGCGGTGCCACCACGTTCCGGCCAGGTCGTCGGTGGCGAGGGCAGTTGACTCAATGCTCATGGGGGGACTGTTACGCCTTCGCTGTTATGCCGGGCCGGCGCTGTGCCGGATGCAGTAGGGCGTCCACGGCCTGGCCTCAAGCCGGCCCTCGGCAATCGGGCCGCCGCACACCTCGCAGATGCCGTAGCTACCTGCGTCGATCCGGACCAGCGCAGCTTCAATCTGTGCGAGCCCGGCCCTGCTTTGTTCCAGCAGCGCGGAGGCCTGGGAGAGTTCGAAAGCGATCGTCGCCCCCTCCGGATCGTGTTCGTCGTCGACGTTGGAATCCTGCCGGGCGGCATTCACCGACGTGATGTCCCTGCGCAGGGCGGGCAACAGGGCAAGCTTCCGCTCGCGCTCCTGGCTGAGGAGGATCCGGAACCGTTCGACGTCGATCATAGGGTGCAAGGCTAGCGCGGCCGGCCGGGAAGCGTCGAAACCGCCCCAAAACGCCCCGACCCTGCCGGCAGGTCCGGGCGGCATGCGGGGCCGAAAGGCCTGTTCGCGGGAACCGGGCCGGCCGTACAGTTGGATCAGATTCAGCAGGACCCGAGTTCCGCCCAGCCAGGGAGACGCCATGGACACGCCGGTTCCCAAGAAACCCGAGGAAGAAGCCGAGGCGCTCGCAGCCGTGGAGACGCACCATGCGGGGATGCTCAAACGGCTCGAGGCGCTGATTGCCGCCCTGACCCATGCGGTGAAGTCCCGCGACACCGGAGCCGAGCACGAGGCCCACGAGGTGCTGGTCGAATGGTGCGAGACCGAACTGGTCCCGCATGCGCTTGCCGAGGAGGGCCCGCTGTACGGCGGACCGGGGGCTATGCCGGAGGGACGGCTGCTGGTGGCAGGGATGCTCGCCGAACACAAGGCGATAGTCGGCCTCGTGGAGCGCCTCCGCGCCGCCCAGGGAGTGGACGCCGCCGTCGCCGCCGGCACGATCGGACAGGTCTTCGCCCTGCACCTGGAGAAAGAAAACCGGCTGCTGATGCCGTTCATTGTCGAATCGCCCGGTCTCAGCCTCGCCGCCTCCGTCGCCGGCCTGCACGAGCTGGTGGGGGAGGCCCACATCCATGCCGCCCACGGTGCCGAACCGCCGGCGCGCCCGGACAACGGCTGACGCGCCCATGAGGGACGGCACGGAACCGGCTGACCACCACCCCGCCACGGCAGACGACGCCGACGCGCTGCTGCGCGAACTGGCAGCGGCCCACGGGGTGGGAACCTCCTATTGGGGCTGGGACGGGGTGGAGCGCTCCGTTGCCGCGGACACCCTTCGCCGGGTCCTCACCGCCCTGGGCGTTGCCTCCGCCGGTCCGGGGGAGATCAAGCGATCGCTGGAGGCAGCCGAGCTGGCCCCCTGGCGCCGGTTCTTGCCGCCGGTCGTGGTGGCGCGGGAGGGAGCAGCGGCATCCTTCGATGTCCACGTCCCGCACGGGACCGACGTCAATGTCCGGGTCGTCGCCGAGGATGGCGCCCGGCACGAGGTCCGGCAGCTGGAGAACTGGGAGGAGCCAAAAGAGGTCGACGGCGTCCTGACCGGGCGCGCGAGTTTCGCCATCCCGGAGGGGCTGGCGATCGGCTGGCACACCATCCAGGCGGACGCGGCCGGCACCGCGGCGGAGTGCCCGCTGGTGGTCACTCCGGGGCGGCTGCGGACCACTGCAGCCCTGGCGGCACGCCGCAACTGGGGACTCACGGCCCAGCTCTACTCCGTGCGATCAGCGCGTTCCTGGGGGATCGGCGACTTCGCGGACCTGGCCGATCTGGCCGCCGTTGCCGGGGCGGAAGGGGCGGGGTTCATCCTGGTCAACCCGCTGCACGCCGCGGAGCCCCGGCCGCCGGTGGAGGACTCGCCGTACCTGCCGGCCACCCGGCGCTTCTTCAACCCGCTGTACATCCGGGTGGAGGATATCCCGGAATACGCCTACTTGGAGCCCGGTGCGCTGGCCGAGGCGGACAGCCTCGCTACCCGCCTGCGGGCCGCCAACCGGGAGGCGTCCCTGCTGGACCGCAACTCCAGCTACGAGGCAAAGCTGGCGGTGCTTGAGCGGGTGTTCCGCGTCCGGCGGGGACCCTTCCGTTCACGCCGGTTCAGCGACTTCTGCCGGGACCAGGGCCAGGGGCTCGACGACTTCGCGCTGTGGTGCGCCCTGGCAGAGAGCCTCGACCCCTCGGCGCCCGAGTGGGCGGACGCCGCTGCCTCCCCGGACACCGGGTACTGCGCCGCCCAACGGACCGCGCTCGCGGACCGGATCGAATTCCACCGCTGGCTGCAGTGGATTTGCGACCAGCAACTGGAATCGGCGCAGGACGCCGCGCGGCGGGCCGGCATGGACATCGGCGTCGTGCATGATCTTGCGGTCGGGGTGAAGCTCGGCGGCGCCGACGCCTGGACCCTGTCCGGCGTCCTCGCGCACGGCGTGACGGTTGGCGCGCCTCCGGACATGTTCAACCAGCAGGGCCAGAACTGGACCCAGCCGCCGTGGCACCCGGGGCGGCTCGCCGAGGCCGGCTACGCCCCCTACCGGGACATGCTGCGGACCGTGCTGCGCCACGCCGGCGGGATCCGGGTTGACCATGTCCTGGGCCTGTTCCGCCTCTGGTGGATCCCGGAGGGCGCCGGGCCGGGCGGGGGCACGTACGTGTACTACGACCACGAAGCGCTGATCGGCATCCTGGCCCTCGAGGCCCAACGCGCGGGGGCAGTGGTGATCGGCGAGGACCTCGGCGTTTTCGAACCCTGGGTCCGGGACTACCTGGCCGAACGGGGCATCCTCGGCACCTCGATCCTGTGGTTCGAGCACGACGGCGACGGGCCGCTGGCGCCGGAACGCTACCGGCAGCAGTGCCTCACCAGTGTCAACACGCACGACCTGCCTCCTACCGCAGGCTACCTGGCCGGCGCGCACGTGACGCTCCGCGAGTCGCTCGGGCTGCTGCGGCGCCCGGTCGCGGAAGAACGCGCCGCCGACGCCGCAGAGCAGGAAGCCGTGCTGGAGCTCGTCCGGGAGCGCGGGCTGCTGCCGGCAGCGGCGGAGGCCGGGGAGCAGGCCACGGTGGAGGCGCTGTACGCGTTCACCGCCCTCACGCCGTCGTCGTTGCTCGGTGTGGCGCTGGTCGACGCCGTGGGGGAGACCCGCACGCAGAACCAGCCCGGCACCAGCACGGAGTACCCCAACTGGCGGATACCACTGGCCGGGCCGGAAGGCGTCGTGCTGATCGAGGAACTGCCTCAGGACGCAAGGTTCCGTTCGCTCCTCGGCACGGTCCAGCAGGCCCTCCACCCCCGCGGATAAGTCGTTCGTGGCCGGCCGGCAGCTGGCTGAACCGGCTGCGGATGGGCTGCCGCACAGCCGCGGCCAGCGTGTCGTTGCGGACTGCGGCATCGGGGTGATAATTTCTCTTGCCGCCGAAAATTTGCGGACACATACGGCTTCCGCCGACCCACTCCCCACGCTTCACCGCGCACCAGAAAGGCCGCAATGGCGCTGCTCCTTCCCGACACCCTGCCGACCCTTCAGACGGCCACCGGCAGGTTCGTCCTGGCACCATTCACACCGCTCGACGTCGAGCCGCTGGCGCGCCTTCTGGCCCGCGACGAGATCTGGTCCCAAGGCTTTAGTGACAGTGAGGCCCGGCCCGCGGGTGAGGCCGAATTGTCGGCGTTCGTGGACCGCCGTTTCGCGGGGCTGCAGGTGTTTTCGGTGTACCAGCAGCTCCCGCTGGGACAGTCCCGTTTCGTCGGAACCACCGGCATCACCGAACACGACGAGAGGACGGAGCGCGTGAAGATCGGCCGGACCGTGCTGGACCCGGACCTCTGGGGAGCGAAGGTGAACCACGAGGTGAAGATCACCCTGCTCGACTGGTTGTTCTCCTGCGGGGCTGGACGGGTTGAATGCGACGTGGACAGCCGCAATCAGCGGTCGCTGGCCTCGCTGGCCCGGTTCGGCTTCACTGCCGAAGGCACCCGGCGCCGGTCCTCCCGCAACGCCGACGGCGTCTGGCGCGACTTCGTCATCCTGTCGCTGCTGACCGAGGAGTGGCCGGAGCTGCGTCCCCGCGCGCTGGCTTCCCTGTCCGGGCAGAGGCCCGCCGGGCTGCTCGCCGTCTAGGTCCGGGCCGGGGGACGCTCGCTTTGCTCACGGCTCCGGCGAGATTCTGGAGCACCATGTCCGGCACCTCCTCCCCGCGCGCCAGAGATAGAGGCGTGACGGTACTTGCGGCGTCGCCGAAGGGCGGTCACGAGACGGGTAGGTAGTAGATCCAAGAGGTTGAGTACCGTTGCCGTCCGCCATCAGGACCGGGGCAGGTAAATCGAGTACACGTTACTCGTGTACCTGCGCAGCGCCGTTCGTAGGTTGGGGCTACTGGGTCTCCAACTGAATACGAAGGTCTCGCCTCATGTTCGATTCAAATGCTGCCGTCTTAATTTCTGTTGCCGCAGGCAACCCTAAAAATCGTGATTCCGATGCCCCGGACGGGGTTAAACAGATTTCCCGTCCCGCATGGTGCCGGCAGGACCTGGTCGAGGACATCCTGGGCTCCCTGACCGGCCGCGGCTCACCCGGCGGCTCCTGCGGCGCGGTGGTAGTCGGGGCGCCGGGAGTGGGCAAGACCTTTCTGGCCCGCCAGGCGCTGGAGCGGCTGGACGACAGTTACCTTGTGGTGCAAGTAAATGGCAGTTCCACCTCGGCGTCGACGCCCTATGGCGCCTTGGGATCGCTGCTCAACGACCTCGACGAAGGATGCGCTGAACATCCGCTAAAGGTGGTGGCCGGACTTGCCCAGTTGCTGCGGGACCGGGCAAAGGGGCGCAACATCGTGCTGTTTGTGGACAACACCGAAGGCCTGGACGAGCTCGCCGCGCTCGTCATCAACCGACTGACCGTCCATGGAACCGTTCGCCTGCTGGCCACGGGAGAGGATCTGCTGGCGGCTCCGGGCGACTTGGTGTCGCTGTGGAAGGACAGGCTCATCGGTCGGACAGACGTGGGCGCTTTCAGCCTCGCCGAGGCAAGCCAGTGGCTGCGCAGCTTCTGCGCCGCCGAGGTCTCAACTGCCGCAGCAGTGGCTTTCTGGAGAGCCAGCCGCGGCAATCCGCGGGTGCTCGAACTGATCCTGCGCGATCAGATTGACGCCGGCACCTTCATTGAGGACGCCGGCGTCTGGGTGCTGACCAACCGCACATTCGTGTACGGCGCATGCTCCCGGGACGCCGTCAGCGCCTGGGCCAACCCGGAGTCCGAGGCCGAGCAACAGGTCCTTGAGCTGCTGGCGCTCAGCGGCGGAATGCCATTGAACACCCTCCTGCGCCTGTGCAGCGCCGAAGCCCTCGACTCCCTCACCCGGCGGGGCTGCCTCGACCTGGCAACCGACCGGCGGCCCCTTGTCCGACTCTCGAACCCGTTGGCGGAGCGCGCGATCCGCCAACGCGTCCCCCACGGCCGCAGCCGGACGCTGCGACGGCTCGCTGCACAGACCCAACGAGCAACTGACAGGTCGGCCACGGAAACCCTGGAGCTGGCCCGGTGGGCCCTCGACTGTGGGGAGGCCTTGTCCCCTCAGGAGGCCAGGCATGCTGCCCGGCTGGCCAATCTCGCAGGTCAGCCGCAGCAGGCCCTGAGGTTCGTGGAGCTCCTGGCTCCGAAGGAACGCGGCACCGCTTTGGCCCAACAGGGCCGGGCGTACGCAGCCTTGGGGGACGCAGCAAAGGCCGAACAGCTCTTGTCGCCGGATGCCCTTGACGCCATGGACCTTGCGCTGGGCTGTTGGGTTGAGGCGATGCTGGTGCGCAGTTCCGTCCTCGCATCCCGTCCAGGCCGCGGACCGGAAGCCCGCGCCGCGTTGGACCGGGTGGAAGCCAGGCTGAACGGAGCCGCTGCCGCCTCTGTCCAGGACGCGGCCGGTATCGCCGCGCTGCGGGAGGACGTCGCCCTGGCCAGGGCCGAACTGGACCTCGGCGAGGGCAGATACCGGCAGGCGACGGATGCGCTGAGCCGGCTCTATCCCGCATGCGCGACCCAAGGCAATAAGGTGCATGCTGCCACGCTCCTATGGCAAGCCTGGACGATTGTGGGACGCCATGCGGAGGCCCGGGCCCTTGTCCACGACATGCAGATGCGTTTCACCGCGGAGGAGCTGGCGGCGGTCAATGCCAGGTCAGCGGAGCAGGCACTGTTAAGCGTCTTCCTCGGGACGGCCTCAGATCCCCAGCTTTGCCATAGCCCCGATGCGGGACGGTTCGGCGACGGGATCGCCGCCGTCGCCGCCGTCGCATTGGACCAACTCGCCCAGGGGGCTCTTGACGCGTACTGCGGCCGGGCGGAGCGTGCGCTGGAAAGGCTGTTGCCGGCACATAGTCAGCTGGGGCAGCTGGATACGTCCGGAGCGCAGGCTTTGGCCAGTGCCACGATCGCTTACTGCTACGCCTTGCTCAGGGAAAACGACAAAGCCCTCCAGTATCTGCGCTCTGTGGAGCTGGACGGACGTTGCCCCTCTCAGCTCTCCTTGAGCGTGCGTTCGCTGTTTCAGGTGCTCGCCTCTGCCGAGCTGGCGTCTAAAGAAAAGGCGGGCGTGCGACTGCTGCAACGCGCCGAGGAGGAACGCCGACGCGGCGCGAAACTCCCTGAACTGCTCTTCCTCTGCGCTGCCGTGCGCCAAGGCTGCCGGGGCGCTGCCCCCCGGCTGGTCGCGGCGTCAGCTGCCGTCCAGGGTCAGTTCGCGGACGTCACTCACCTGTTCGGAACGGGCATTGTGGAACACGACAGCGCCGTGCTGCTGGAGGCCGCTGAAGCCGCCGCCCGGATGGGTGATGACCTGTTCGCCAGGGACGCCGCCAGGGAGGCCCAGAAGGTTGCCGACGCGGCGGGGGACCGGGCCGCGGCCCGGGCAGCCAGACACCGGATCAGCAGCAGTGTCCAGAAAATGGGCGTCCTCCCGGCGGAGGAGGACGGACCGACGCTCACAGCGCGCGAACAGGAGGTAGCCCAGCGGGCGGCCGCGGGTGAGAGCAACAAGGCCATCGCCGCGAAAATGTGCATTTCCGTGCGGACGGTGGAGGGGCATCTTTACCAGATCTACGGAAAGCTTCAGGTCTCCAGCCGTGCCGACCTGAAGATGACCTTTGCCTAGGGGGCCGGCGGACATGGACAACGACGACTTTCCCCGCGCCCTGGTGGGCTGCTCCGACCTGGTAGCTTCAATCGTGGCCGCGCTGCAGGACCCTGACCGGGTAGGAGTCCTGCTGGCGGGGGACGCCGGCTTGGGAAAGAGTGCGTTGGCCGGGGCGGTGCTCCGGCAGCTCGGCGCGGCGGTCAAGCCCTTCTGGATCTTTCCCGCAGCGGCGATGACGAAGCTCCCTTTCGGCGCGCTGGCTCCATACCTGGGCTCATACCCCTTGCCGGAGTCCGAACCGTGGCCGTCAGTGCCCCGCCGCATGGAGAAGGTGCTTAGCCGGCGGCTCGAAACCGGGGAACCCACAGCGCTTGTGATCGTGGAAGACGCCGGGAACCTGGATGCAGACAGTTCCAGGGTGCTGGCGCAACTGGCCTTGATGGGCCTGGTAAAGCTGCTGGTGCTCTCCAGACCAAAGCCGGGACCGACAGCAGCTTTTGTTTCCCTCTGGAACGAGGGGCTGCTGCGGCGCTTTGACCTGTCACCGCTCACCGATGCGCAGGCCCGCGAGCTCTGTAGCCAGGTGCTGGGTGGTGAGGTTATCAACAGCGCCAGTACCGCTTTATGCAGGATTGCAGGCGGAAACCCCCTGCTTCTGCTCGCGTTGATCCGCCAGGCCCAGCGCACCGGTGAACTGGTGCTGCGTAACCACGTCTGGATGCTGAAGAACTTTCATCTGCGCGTCGATCAGCAATTGAGGGATCTGGTCCGGGAACAGCTCGCCTGCAGGTCTGCGGCCGAGACGGAGATCCTTGAGACGGTCGCGCTCGCGGAGCCTCTGCCCCTGGCCTGGCTGCACCGGCTCGCCAGTGATTCGGACGTTGACACCCTGATAGAAGACCGGCTCATCACCATTGCCCGGGGGCCGCAAAGGTTGGTGCGGTCGGCCTCCCCGCTGCTGGGAAAGGTGGTGCGCGCCCTTGTTCCTCCGGCCCGCAGCATGATGATCCGCTCGCGCGTGCTCGATGTTGTGGACGGCACGATGCCGGAGGAGATGCAGACGCGGTTGGTCTGCTGGTCCCTGGACTGCGGAGCCGAGGTTCCCGACGAGCAGCTGTTGGGTGCAGCCGCCAGCGCCAACCGGCATTTCGAGCCGATGGTAGCGCTGCAAACGGCCGGAGCGATCGATGGCGAAGTGTACCGGGCGGCAGCGAAAGTCCAAATGGCAGACGCCCATTTCCATCTTGGTGATCTTCCGCGCGCGGCGGCGCTGCTGCAGGACTGCGTCGACTCCGCCGCGGACCACGCGACGGCGGGGGCAGCATCCATCCTCGCCGCCCGCGTGCATCTCGGCATGGGCGGGCAGACCCTGGAACTGAGGAAGATCGCCGCCTCCTGGCGCGCGTCGGAGCAGCGTCTGGGAGCAGGGAGCCTGACGCCCGGACCGGCCGAGTCAGCCGGTAGCCGGCTGCTGATTCTGCATGCGCTCCACTTGGAGGGACGTTACGCCGAGATCGAGGATGAGCTGGCCGAACGGCTGGCCGACACCGGATCAGATCCGATTACCCGCGCCAAGATTCTCTATCTCTGGGCTGAATTGCTGGCCGCCACCGGTCGGCCGGACAGTGCCTTCCGGGCGAGCGGCGAAATCCTGCAGCTGCTGGGGGGAAGTTCCACGGCGCAGTTCCGGGCGTATGAGCTGGCACGCTTCAAGCATTCGCTGGCACTGGTTCGCCTGGGACGATGGAACCTGGTCGCCATGCCCCCTACGGAGGCCCCCTGGCACGGATTCCGCAGCGGGTTGCACTTCAGCGGGGGACAGTCCTTGGTGGAAGGGCTGGCGGCGCTAAGACAGGGCGACATGGTGACCGCATTGGGCAGGCTTTCGGTCACCATTGAGGCCTTCTTTGAATCAGACTTCGACCACCTCCTGCCGTATGCCTTGGGTTTGGCGGCCTATGCAGCTTCCCTGCTCGGGCAAAACGACGTGGTGGACCGCTACTGCGAGGCTTTCAACCGCGTCCCGTATCGAGGGTCCGCACACTTCCAGCTGATGGGGCAGGCCCACGTCGCGGCAGCGCGGGCGGGTCTGCATGGAGCAGCTAACGGCGTCCGGGAGCTGTCAGTGCTGGCTGATCGGGCCCGAGGCATGGGACTGCTCGCGGCGGAGCGGGATGCCCGAGAACTGGCGCTCCGGCTCGGCGACAGCGGCCACTTGGCGCGGCTGGTGGAACTGACGGATCACGGCGAAGGCCCGGAGGCCGAGTGTCTCAATGCCTACGCGCGGGCCCTTCTTCAGCGTGACGCTGAGCAGCTGATCGCGGCCAGCGAAAGGGCACAGGAACTGCGGTACCACCTGCTGGCGGCGGAATGCCTTGGCAAGGCCGTCTGGTTCCTGAACGGCAGCGGGGACCGCAAGCGCGTTCGCGCCGTGGCCCAGTTGCTCCAGCTCAGGCGCAGGGAGCTGGCGGGAATCAGCACCCTGTCCCTGTTCGGCACCGATGACGCCACCTCCCTGACGCCCAGGGAACGCGAAGTAGTCACTATGGTGATCAACGGCAACAGCAACCGCGAAATTGCCCAGCTCGCCTCACTGTCGGTCCGCACTGTTGAAGGACACCTCTACCGGATCTTCAGCAAGCTCGGCATCAACCGCCGCGAAGACCTGACGAGTTGTGACCTGATGGCTGTGCGAAGCGACGCGCTCAGCCCCCGCTGAGGACCGGGGAGAACAGGAACGGTGGTTGGGCTACTGACCTGCCTCCATGACCAGGCCAACAGGAATGTCCTGGCTTACGGCAGATTTCCTCGCTCAACCGCCACGCGCCGTCTTCACTGGCTGAGTTCCACCAGTTCCCTGGCCCCGACGCCCATCGCTGCCAAAATCACATCGACCGCCTCGTCCACCGAGGTGGTGCCGGTATCAAGCACCAGATCGGCGTCGAGCGGCGGTTCATACGGAGAGCCGATCCCGGTGAAGTCCGGTATGTCGCCGGCCCGGGCCCGTGCGTACAGTCCCTTTCGGTCCCGCGCTTCGCATACCTCCAGCGACGTGGCCACGTGCACCAAGACAAACGAGCCGACAGTCTCGGCCATCGCCCGGACCTCCTGACGGGTCGACTCGAACGGCGCGATCGGAGCGCAGACGGCAACTCCGCCGGACTTGGAAACCAGGGAGGCGACCCACCCGAGCCGGCGGACGTTGAGATCCCGGTCCTGCCGGCTGAAGCCAAGACCCGAAGACAGGAGCCTGCGCACGTCGTCGCCGTCCAGCAGCGTGACGGGGCGGGAGTCTGCCCGCTGCAGCCGTTCCACCAGTGCGCGGGCGATTGTCGATTTCCCGGAACCGGACAGGCCCGTCAGGAAAACGACAGCACCCAGCGGTGGGGTGCCTGCTGCCAGCGGTTCGGGAGCGGCGGCACGCCGCCTCGGCGCTCCACTGGCCGCGGCCCCCGCATCGGAGGTGTAGTTGAGCAGGATGGAGGCGCCCAGCCGGAGCAGCACGTAGTCGCGCAGGGTCCGGTCACGGGCGCCGGACGCACCCTCGAACGCGGGCAGGACCAGCAGTCCGGTCCGGGCTCCAACCAGCTGCTCCGTGCAGCGTTCAAGGACGGAAAGCAGTTCCAGGACCGTATAGTTTCCGTGCTCCTGGCAGCCGGCAACCGCGACAAGCCACAACCGGGCGTGATGGCGGATTGCCATACCCATCGCTTCGGCGAGCTGGGCAGGCTCCGGCAGCCGGTCGAACGCCGCCACCAGGCTCGGATCCGTGTCCTGTCCCGGTCCGGTGAGGGGCCGCGTCAGACGCAGCCGGCGCATGGGCGGGTGCTCGGCGGGCTGAAGGGCTTCCAGCCGGCCGGCAAGATGCATGGTGCCTTTTCCCGCGCCCTGGCCGGCGGAAACGGTCAATCTGGCCAGCGGTGTGCCATCCGGATCCGTGATCAGCAGGGCGCCGCAGTCCACCGCCTGTTGGCCGACGGCGGCGGGCACCGCGAGCGTAAACGGCCAGGGCCATTCTGGTGGAACGTTGGAGGGTAGGGCATAGCCGTCCGCCGGGCCGTACAGGCCGCCCAGCAGGAGTTCCAGCTCATCGAGCCGGGCGCCGGTCAGAACGTGTGATGGTTCAGAACCGAAGAGCAAGCTCACAGTGTCCCCCTGATTCCGCTCGTTGAGTCCAACAAGGCGGCTGCCTCGCGCCGACGTCGGCTCTCCACGGTGGCCAGCGCCGGGAAACCCTTCTGCCGGCGCAGATACATCCATGCCAGGGGCGCCACCAGCAAGGCGGCCACCAGAATCCCTGCTGTTACCGGGTCCGGGACGGAGAGCATCTTTAGCGCCGAGGCCAGCAGCACAAAGGCCAACGCCCGGCGCACGAAACCGCCCGAGAGACGGGAGGACAGCATGGCCCCGAGGTAGACGCCGGGGATGCTGCCTAACACTAAGGGCAGGGTCAGGCCGAGGTTCAGATCGCCGAAGAGCGTGTGCCCCACGGCCGCAGCGAAGACCAGGGGAACAGCCTGCAAGAGATCGGTGCCGACCAGCTGGTTGGCCTTGAGCCCTGGGTAGATGAGCATGAGCCCGATGATGATCAAGGACCCGCTTCCGACGGACGTCATGCCCACCACAATGCCGCCCAGAATGCCCAAAAGGACGGTGGGCAGAACCCGGACCGCCACCTGCGGCCGCTCTGTAGGCAGCTCGGCTCCGCGCCCGTCCGCGCTGCGTGCGCGCTCGGCAAGCCGGAGGTAGGCCCGCACCACCAACAGGATGGCGCTCAAGAGCAGAGCGAAGCCGAGCGCCGTTTTGACGCTCTGCTGGACGTCCTCGCCGGGGCCCAGCCATTTGAGGACCAGCACGCCGCAGAAGGCTGAGGGCACCGAACCCACTGCCAGCCACTTGACCACGTCCAAGTTCACCGTCCGGCGCCGCAGGTGTACCAGGGAGCCCACCGGCTTCATGACGGCGCTGGCGACGAGGTCGCTGGAGACCGCGGCGAGCGGGGGAACGCCAAAGAACAGCACCAGTGCGGGGGTCATCAGGGCGCCGCCGCCCATACCTGTCAATCCAACGACGATGGCTACACCGAAAGCGGTCAACGCCAAGTTCAGGTCCATGGCCCAGATCCTGCCACCGAGGACGCACCGGACAAACAGGTAGTTCGGTGCCTCCGAGAGTAGTCACCGGGGCCGGGCAGACAGTGTAACCAGGTCCGATGCCGCGTGGTCAGACGCAAAGCACCTCCGCCGCGCACCCGCCGCAACCCCGCCGCAGTCCTGACGGACAGCCGATCGACGGGCAAGGCCGCCGCCGGCACGGCATTCACTCCGCTAGCCGCTGGTGGTGGTTGTTGCGGTGAGGTCGAAGCTGATGTCTTTGGTGGCGTGGTAGTTCAGGTGGGTTTCGGCGGCGATGGTGTTGGTTCCGTTGACCAGCAGGGAGAGTGGGACGTTGAAGGTGACCGGTGCGGCGTTGGCGTTGGAGGTGGGGATTGCTGCGGTGGCGTAGGTGTTGATGGTGACAGTGCCGGYGGGCATGCGGGTGCGGCCGACTTCGGTGCCGTTGACGTAGATGACGACGCCGTCGTCGGCGACGGTGGTGAGTTTGAGCGCGGTGACGGCGGAGGCGGTGGGGATGGAGAAGCTGCGCAGGAAGTAGGCGGCCAGGGGGCGGGCGCTGGTGGTGGCGGAGGGGTTGAGGTTGGTTCCCAACGGAGTTGAGCCGTAGCCCAGGGCGCCGGGACCGGTGTTCCAGGCGGAGGAGTTGTAGCCGGGGTTCTTCCAGGCCGGGTCCGGTGCGGTGGTGCTGTACCGGTATTTCCACACTGATTTGGCGGGCACGACGACGTCGGTGACGGAGCCGGAGGAGGTGGAGACGGTGACCGGGGTGGTTTTGGTGCCGGTTGCTCCCTGGGTGTCGGTGACGGTCAGGGTCACRTTGTAGGTCCCCGCGGCGGCGTAACTGTGCGAGGCCGATACCCCGGTCCCGGTGCTGCCGTCTCCGAAGGCCCATCCGTAGCCGGTGATGCCGGCGTCGTCGGTGGAGGCGCTGGCATCGAAAGCCGCGGTCAGCCCGGAGGCCGAGGCGGTGAACGACGCCACCGGCGCGGCATTCACCGTGAAGGGAACGCGCTGCACCGCAAGGACGGCCGAGGTGTCGACGACAGTCACCTTCAGCCATTCATCCATCGTTGCTCCGCCTTCCACCGTGATCCTGGAAAAGTTCGGGACCGGGGTGGTGAGTCCGTAGTACGACAGCCACGTCGACGACGTCAGCGGGCGGTCGCTGGCGAAGCTGTGAGTGTCCCCGTTGAAGAGGAAAACCGGGAGTTGATAGGCCAAGGATTCGGAGGCGAAGGCTTTCACCAACGGTTCGTAGGCGGTGCGGCTCGGGGTTCCCTTGAACATATCGGCCTGGGTCGTGAAGACCACGGCACGGCTGGCGTTCGCGGTGGCACGTTGGAAGGCAGCGTGAATGAGGGCAATGCCAGCGTCGGTTCGTGCGTTGACTTCGGCGGTCTGGGCACTCGTCGGCGCTGAATATCCGCTCCAGGTTGCCAGATCGTTGGCCGAGCCCACGATGTGCACCGCGGCGAACGTGAGGCCTTCCCGGTCGTAGAGCACGTTCTCCGGATAGCCGGACTGTGCCGTGACGCTGGCCGCGTTCCGTCCGAGCGTAGTGCCGGGAGCCGGGAAAAAGACCTGGCGCAGGGCGGCCAGGCGGTCGAGCGGATTGGCGGCGCCCACGGAGGCACCCGAACAGTCGGCCCATTCATTGTCGCCGGGCGTATAGACCAGCGGATCGGCAAAAGTGTCGAAATTCGCCCTGATGGTCGCGTAGTACGAGTCGGAGCAATTAGGCGGGCCACCGATGTCGCCGAGATGGGTCACCAGCTGCACTTGGGGATCCGCATTGATCTGCCCGATCCGCTGCGGGAAAACGCTAAGCTGCGTGGAGCCGTAGGGAGTGTCCCCGATCACGGCGAAGCTGAAGGGGGTAGCGGCCGCGACCGTTTCCGCGGCGGCTGCGGTGAAGGTCAGGGACAGCGCGATGGCGGCCAGCGCTGAAACGAGCTTGAGCTTCACCGACATCTCCTCGCATTAGGACAGCTAATCCTGGAGACCGTTCCTGCCGCAATCACGGTTCGGGTGGCCCAGATCCGGGTGCCGGTAGCCGCTCCAAACCGTCTCGGGTACCGAAAGGCTACAAGTGGGGCATCCGGTTGTCCAGCACACGTCCCGCCGTGAATTCGCACTGTAAATCCGCGCGAATCCGCGGCGGCGCTGCGGACTCACGGGACCTGCGTTCGGCCGGGGTTCGCCGGCCAAGTAGGGCCGGGCCTTTGCGAGTGGTCCGTACCCGCCCATCATTGGCCGGCCCAGTGGTCCGGGCCAATTACGCGATGAGACTGCCGGAAAAGACGCGTACTGCTTACTCGCGTGCCCGGCCGGAGGCACTCCTAGGTTTGTCTGATACATCCAGTCAGCAAACACCTCTGGGTACTGAGTAGGTCTCGACAATGTGCTTTTCGAACATCGGCTCCGTGACGGGCTTTTCCAGCTTGTCCTGGCAAGTTTCGGCGCGCTGCGGCCACCGTGTCCCGGCCGTCGGCCCGGTCGCAGACGGCGGGGACAGGGCCGGCCGAACCGCCATCCCGGCATGCGGCAGATTCGGCGGCCCGCAACTCAACTGGCAATCCAGCGTCCGCCTCGATTTGTACTACGTAAAAAAACTGGTCTCTCGCCGGCGACATCATCCTGCGGCCCAACGCCACGATGATGAAGAACCCAGCCGGCGCTTACTAAAACGGGGGAATCATGCCTTTGCTCAAACACGAGCGTCCCATCAGCGCCGAACTGTCGGATGCCAAGCTGGCCGCGGCGCTGGCTGAAGGGGCCGGAGACCTCCTGAGGACCCTGCAGGGCCGGGACACCACCTTCACCCCCAAATCCCTGGGCGCGGAGGGGGACAGGCGCTCCCATCAATTCCTGAAGAAGATGCTGCTCCGCACCCGGCCCAAGGACCAGGTCCTCTCCGAGGAGGCGCCGGACCAGGTCTCGCGCCTGCGGGCCGAACGGGTATGGATCATTGACCCGTTGGACGGGACCCGCGAATTTTCCGAAGGCCGCCGCGACTGGGCAGTGCACGTCGCACTGTGGCAGGAAGGCGAGCTGACGGCCGGCGCAGTCGCGCTTCCCCGGCTGGACATGGTCCTGACGGGCGAGGACGGCGGCGGATCCGCCGCTCCCCACACGGGTCTGAGAATGGCCGTGTCCCGGAGCAGAGCGCCGGAAATCGCCGGCTCCGTGGCCGCAGACATCAACGCCACCCTAATTCCGATGGGCTCAGCCGGGTTTAAAACGTGCGCCGTCGCCAGCGGCGAAGTCGACCTTTACCTGCACGACGGCGGCCAGTACGAATGGGATTCCGCCGCACCCGTCGTCGTCGCCCGTGCCGCCGGATTGCATGTGAGCCGCCTCGACGGCTCGGCACCGCGGTACAACCAGGAAAACCCCTACCTCCCGGACCTGCTGGTCTGCCGCCCGGAACTCAGCGGACTGGTGTTGGCAGCAATCGGCAGGGCAAAACAGCAAAGCCCCCAAACGAAAGGACACGCCGGTGCGTGACGTGACCGAAAGCCCTAGGCGCATCCTTTCCCAGCTTGAGGTTCTCGAGTCCGAGGCCATCTACATCCTCCGGGAAGTGGTGGCGGAGATCGAGCACCCGGCGCTGATGTTCTCCGGCGGGAAAGATTCGATCGTCATGCTGCACCTCGCCGGTAAGGCGTTCGCTCCTGCCCGTATCCCGTTTCCGGTGCTCCATATCGACACCGGCCACAACTTCCCGGAGGTGCTTGAACTCCGGGACCGCATGGTGGCCCGGTACGGATTGAACCTGGTGATCGGATCCGTTCAGGACGCCATTGAGCGTGGGATTGTTCGGGAAGAGCCGAACGGCTCCCGGAACCGGATACAGACCCCGGTGCTGCTGGAAACGGCGGAGAAGAACGGCTTCACCGCCCTGCTGGGCGGTGCCCGCAGGGATGAGGAAAAGGCCCGGGCCAAGGAGCGCATCTTCTCCTTCCGGGACGAGTTCGGCCAATGGGACCCCAAGAAACAGCGTCCCGAATTGTGGAACCTGTTCAATGCCAAGGTCCACTTGGGTGAAAGCATCAGGGTGTTTCCGCTGTCCAATTGGACCGAGCTCGATATTTGGGAGTACATCGCGGCCGAAGGCATCGAAGTGCCCTCCCTCTACTACGCCCACCAGCGCGAGGTTTTCGAGCGCAACGGCATGCTGTTCGCAGCTAACGAGCTCTGCCAACCCGCCGCCCACGAGCCGACATTCACGGAATCGGTCCGCTACCGCACGGTGGGGGATGCCACCCTGACCGCCGCCGTCCGATCCCATGCCGACACCGTAGAGCTGGTCCTCGAAGAAGTCGCTGCCTCCCGGATAACCGAACGCGGGGCAACCCGCGGCGATGACCGGGTCAGCGAAGCGGCGATGGAAGACCGAAAGAAAGAAGGCTACTTCTGATGGACCTGCTGCGATTTGCCACTGCCGGATCGGTCGACGACGGCAAGAGTACCCTGATCGGTCGCCTGCTGTACGACTCCAAGTCCATCTTCAGCGACCAGCTGGAAGGAGTTGAGCGGACCAGCCGTGAAATGGGCTCGGAATACACAGAACTGTCGCTGCTGACGGACGGGCTGCGGGCCGAGCGGGAACAGGGCATAACCATCGACGTCGCGTATCGGTATTTCGCCACCCCGTCGCGGAAATTCATCATTGCGGACACCCCCGGCCACATCCAGTACACCCGGAACATGGTGACAGGGGCCTCCACCGCGGACCTGGCGATTGTGCTGGTAGACGCCAGGAAGGGACTCGTTGAGCAGAGCCGCCGCCACGCCTTTCTGGTTTCCCTGCTCCAGGTTCCACACCTTGTGCTGGCCGTCAACAAGATGGACCTCGTGGGATACTCGCGCCAGGTCTACGAGGACATCCGGCGGGAGTTCACGGAGTTTGCGGCAAAACTGCAGATCGCAGACCTGACCGTCATCCCCGTCTCCGCCCTGCACGGGGATAACGTCGTGGACCGCTCGGAGAACATGCCCTGGTACGAGGGCGGTTCACTGCTCAACCACTTGGAGAACGTTTACATCGCCAGCGACAGGAACCTGGTGGACGGACGGTTCCCTGTGCAGTACGTAATCCGGCCGCACACCAGCGAGCACCACGACTACCGCGGCTATGCGGGCAAGATCGCCGGCGGGGTGATGCGAACCGGGGACGACGTGATCGTGTTGCCCAGCGGACTGCCCAGCCGCATCGCGTCCATCGAAACCGCCGATGGTCCGGTGGACGAGGCGTTTGCGCCGATGTCTGTGACAGTCCGGCTGGAGGATGACATCGACATTTCGCGCGGGGACATGATCTGCCGGCCGCACAATCAGCCGAGCGTGTCCCAGGATATCGATGCCATGGTCGCGTGGATGAGCGAGGAGCCTCTCCGGCCCGGGCAGAAGCTGGCCCTCAAGCACACCACCCGCAACACCAGGGCCCTGGTGCAGTCCGTGCAGTACGAACTCAACGTCAACACCCTGCACCGGGACGAATCCGCCCCCGAACTTGGGCTGAACTCCATCGGCCGCGTCCGGCTGCGGACGACGACGCCGCTGCTGACCGACGAGTACCGGCGGAACCGTGAAACGGGCGGATTTGTACTGATTGACGAAAACACCCACAGTACCGTCGGCGCCGGAATGATCATCTGAAGCCACTGGCCGGGGCCATCACGCGTCACTTATCGGGGAGGATCAAAAGCAATGAGGTCAGGGAAAGTTTTTCAGGAGGGTCCGCGTGCTGCGACACCGGGCACGGAGCGGATTCTGCTGGTGGGTTCCAGCGGCGGTCACCTGGCGCAGCTGATGTCGCTGCGCCCCTGGTGGTCTGCGCATGAGCGGGCGTGGGTCACCTTTCCCACCGAGGATGCGAAGTCGAACCTCGAGGCGGAGACCGACGTTTCATGGGCGTACTCGCCTACTACACGCAATATTCCCAATCTGCTCAGGAACGCCTGGCTTGCCTATCTCGTGATTCGCCGCTTTCTCCCCACCGTCGTCGTCTCCACCGGCGCCGGGAGCGCTTTCCCGTTCTTCGTCGCGGCCAAGGCTCTGGGCATCGCGACTGTGTACATAGAGGTCTTCGACAGGGTTGAGAGCCCCACCTTGACCGGCCGGCTCTGCCGCCCCTTCTCGGATCTCATGCTTGTCCAGTGGCGGGACCAACTTGGTCTGTACCCGGATGCGCAGTTGCTGGGAAGACTCCTCTGATGAGCAGGGCATCCAGGACAATAACGGTACTGGTGGGAACCGACTGCCATCCGTTCAAGAGAATCATCGACTGGGCCGACAAGTGGGCCCAGTCGAATCCGTCGGACCGGGTGATGGTTCAGTACGGCCACAGCGCACCACCGCGTATTGCCGCCGGCCGGGACTTCGTCTCGCCCAAGGAGCTGGCCAACCTGTTGGAGAGCAGTGAGATCGTCATTCTTCACGGTGGCCCTGCCACGATTTCAGAGGCGCGAAAGGCCGGCCACCTCCCATTGGTGTTTCCCCGGGACCCGCAATACGGGGAACATGTCGATGACCATCAGCAACGGTTCACGCGCTGGTCCGCCGAGAGGGGCCTCGCCATTTGCGTGGAGTCGGCGCCGGAACTGGACGCCCACGTGGCCGCGTCGGCGGAGAACGGCGCGGGAACCCGTCTCCTGACAGAGACCGAAACCTTCGGCGCCGACGAGGCCGCGCAGAAGCTGGCCGCACTGCTGCACAAGCGCCGGACCTCGACGAACCGCGCCTCCGTCGGAGCGCCCGTGGTGCTGTATGTTGCTGCTCCGGCCCACTCCGTGGACACCGTGCTGGAGTCGGTCGGGGGCCGCGCCTCAGTGGCTGTCCTCGGCGATACGCGCCAGCTCTGGCAGCGCGGCATCCTCGACAACGAGGATTGCAGCTGTGGCGTTCCCTTCCATGAGTGCGGGTTCTGGAAGGCCGTCGGCAAGTCCGCGTTCGGCGGTTGGGACGAAGTCGATGTCCGCGGTGTCAGCAGGCTTGCCGACGCCGCCATGCCGGCACGGAGGTTGGGGCCGGCGGCGCTGGCTGGAAGGCGGGAAGGACGGCTGCAGCTGGCCCGGTACAGCGGTTATTACCAGGCCATCTATGCTGCTGCCAGGGATATCTCAGGTGCAGACGTCCTGGTCGACTCAGGCGAGGACCCAACGCTGGCCTACGCGCTGAGCCATAATCGCGAGATCGACCTCCGGTTCCTCGAGATCGCCACGGCTGCTCCGTTCTGGTCCAAGACGCGGACCGCAGCCATGCGGGACAAACCGTCCTGGCTGAGCGCAGCATGGGCGGCCCAAGCATTGAGCCGCCACCACATTCCCCGGGCCAGCCTGCCGCCGTCGGCCGCAAACGATAAGCAAGTCGTCGCAGGGGCCTGGACCGAGTTAGGACTGCCCGGTGGCAGTGCCGGCGACGGCGCCGCCGATGGTGCCGCTGGCCGGACCGGCCGGCCCACGGGGCCGTTCCACTCCATGGCTGCACGTCACGCCATGGCCGCCCCTCGCACCAACTCCGTACCCGACCCCGTTGCAGGGTGGTGATGACCATGGACCGGGTCACGGCCATAATTGCCACGAGGGACCGCCCGGAGATGCTGCGACAGGCGGTCAGCGCCGTGCTGGCGCAGACCTACGCCGGATTCATCGAAGTCCTGGTGGTCTTCGACCAGTCCGACCCTGACTATTCCCTCGCCGAGGAATCAGCCTCCCGAAGCGTGCGTGTCCTGACCAACGGGCGGAAGCCGGGACTGGCCGGTGCCCGCAACAGCGGCATCGAGGCAGCAACGGGGGAGTTCATCGCGTTCTGCGATGACGACGACCTCTGGCTAGCGCACAAGATCGAGGCGCAGGTGCAGGTGCTGGCGGACAGTCCCGGCACTGAGTTCGTGACCTGCGATATTACGGTCTCCTACGACGGACAGTCCCACGACCGCCCGTTGGGGAAGTCCTGGATCACTTTCGCCGATCTGCTCCGCGACCGGCACACAGAACTCCATCCCTCGACATTCCTGATGCGGCGCTCCGCCGTTCTGGACGGGTTCGGTCTGGTGGACGAAGACGTCCCCGGCGGATTCGGCGAAGACTACGAGTTTCTCTTGAGGGTCTCCCGCCGGGGGCCGATTGCCCACGTCCGCCGGGTTTCGGCCATGGTCAGGTGGGGGAGCCAGTCCTTTTTCTTCCGCCGCTGGCAAATGATGTGTGATGGTCTGTCATGGATTCTGGACAAGTACCCGGAGTTCGACACGGTGCCCGCCGGGGCTGCCCGGATCAGGGGCCAGTTGGCGTTCGCCCACGCGGCCATGGGTGAGCGGCGAAAGGCTCTGCGCTGGGCGGTATCGGCTGCCCAACGCAATCCCTTGGAACCGCGCGTTCCCCTGGCCGCCGCCGTCGCGTGCGGCATTGTGACTCCGGCCCGCGTTATGGAGGCACTCCACAAACGGGGCCGCGGCATCTAGCGGCCGGCGCCGCCGGTCAACCGCTGACCAGCTTCCGCCAAGCCGCGGCGGAAGGCGCGTCCGTCAGGCGGTAGTCGCCGATCTTGACCGCGGAGTCCCAATACGCCACGAAGAGGGCATTGTTGTCCTTCAGGTACTTGCCGACCTTGGTAAGCCACTCACCACGTCCCGCCCCGCTGGGGTCCGAGGGAATGAGCCGGCTTCCCGTCTCGGCAATGCCGAAGGGCTTTCCCGCCCCCTTGGAGACCGCAACGACGTCTCCGTAGACCTTGGCCGGGTCCGGGTAGGTCGAGGGACCGGCGACGCTCCCGGCGTCGTTGTAGGGATCCCAGGCCAGGACGTTGATGTAGTCGGCCCCCGGGTAGTAGTCCTTCCAGTTCAGCTTCGAAGCCGGGTTCACGGTCCATCCCATGAGGATCAGCGTGGAGTGCAGGTGCTCGTTGTCCGCCTGGTCCTCCAGCCGCGCAATGTGCTGCCACGCCGCGCGGTAGGCGGCCGCAGTGAATTTGCCCTGGGCGATTTCGGCCTCGGGTTCGTGCACGTAGGACCAGTAGGTTTCCTGGTCCCGCGGGGCCGTCTTGAACCAGGCCAGCAGGGCCTCATCGTAGGTGCCGGCCAGCACGTCCGCCGGCAGCGGGCGGAAGGAGATCACCAGGGATCTACCCTTAAACGTTTCCAGCGATGACCAGCTGGACGGAAGCGCATCGTCGAAGAGCCGGACGGTGCCCAGCGAACCGAAGCGGCACTCCTCCCGCGCCAGCGCTTCTTCACGTGTCCCTCCGGAGCTCGATTGTCCAAGGCTGGAGCCGAAGACGGTCCCCGACGTCGGCGCGGGGGCGGGAGTCGGCGCACCGGCAGGTACCTCCTGCATGGAGACGTCATCCACCTGCAAAAACTGGCCCGGTGCCAGGTCCCACGCCAGGATGTTCAGGTCCATGGACGAACAGTTGTAGGCGGCCGTGACATCGAAGGCGATCTTCGTCCAGTTCGTGTCCGTCAGGTTGAAGGAGGACCCGGTGAGCGGGACGTCGCCCTGTTCCTCGCGGACCCGTACCTGACCCGATATGCCGGGGGTGTCGGTACGGACCCAGGCGCTTACGGTGTAGCGCGTTCCGGCTTTGGTGGATCTGACGGTATTGAGTTCATCGTTCAGGACGGCTGTCTGCTTGCGGTTCGTTGTGAGCTCGACGGCGTGCCGGCCACTGTGGCCGCCGCTAACTACGGCCAGCTCCTGGGTGCTGCTGTCATTGGTCCGCCAGCCAGGGGTGCCAACTTCAAAACCGCCGTTTACCACCTGTTCTGCCGAGCCCGCCTCAACCGGATCAGAGCCGGCTTCGGCAAGACCCAGGACAATTGCCAGGGCCGTGCAGCTGCCGGCAACTAACCGCCTGAGGCGGCTCCGGTGCGCGGGGGTCCGCCGGGGCAGGGGCAAGACGGCATCGGTCCCTGGGGTATACCCGGTGTCTCTTGAGCGATTCATAGGCTTGCTCCTGCGCCCGAGGGCGTTGATCACGATGCACAGTGAGACCCGGCTGCGATCAGGGCTTTCGAATCGGGTCAGAGCGGCCGTGTTGATGTGAAGAGACTGTACAACTCTTCGTCACGGATTCCCACAGGTGCTACGCGGGCGGCGTCTCAAATTACTCGTGTATCAGGACAGCGATATCGTGCACAATGGGACCACATGCCGCAGGCGGCAGTAGTGGGGGAACTGGCGGAGGGACCGATGATGAGCAACCCGTGGCGTGGACAACGCATTGTGAGCGGCACAGGCGCGTCACCGCTGGACGCAGTGGTGGAGCAGCTCTGGCGCCTCCCCGTCTCGACCGGCCAGGTCCGTGTTGTCCTCAACCCCGCTGCCGACGACGAGTGGCGCGAGGTGGAATCGTACTGGGTGCTTCCGAACGCTTCCCGGGCGCGGCTGCTGGTCCCGCTGGCGACGCCGCGGGTCACGGCCGCCAGCCTGCTCCAGTACCGGTCGTTGCGCCGCGGCAAAGTCAATACGGCACGGATCCTGCTGGGATCGTTGGCACGGCTGGGCATACGACCGGTCCTGAACAGGTTGTCGGTTCAGGAGCGCGTGGCTCCGGTGGCGCCGGGAGCCCAGCAAGTGCTGCCGCTTTCCGCCGTGGCGGCCAAGCTCCAGGGCAGCGGCAGGGGGGAGCGCGAGAACTCTCCTGCTTCCGTCCGGGCCGGGCACCAATTGTTCGCCTCGATAGGTATCCGGGAAGGCGATAATCGCAAGCCGACGCTGCAGCTGGTGGACGGGGCGGGGAAGCCGGCCGGCTATGCCAAACTGGCCTGGAATGAGAGCAGCAGTGAGTTTGTCCGGACGGAAATCGGTGCGTTGAGGGCCGTCGGCGCGTCGGCCGGGCCGGTACGGGCTCCCGCTCTGCTGGCCGTTGGAACCCACGGTCAGTTTTCATATCTGGTGACGGAGCCCCTGCCTCTGGACGTGCGCGCCGTGCGTGGACGTGTCAAGGGCCCCACCCCTCAGGAGCTCTTCGCCCTGTGCCCCGTTAGCAGGGTGGACACGCTGTCCTCCACCGAACACTTCCAGAATTTGAGCCGCCGGCTGGCTGCCCTTGACGCGGCGTCTGAACCGGAGTTGGCGCAGGCCCTGGCCCGCCTGGAAGAGTTGTTGCGCGCCGGGGATCCGTTGTTGCCGGTGGCCGAACGCTGGCACGGTGACCTTGTTCCCTGGAACACCGCAAGGGATTCCAAGGGTCTCCTGTGGTGCTGGGACTGGGAGTCGTGCGAGCCCGATGCGGTCGCAGGCCTGGACGCCATGCACTGGATGTTCAGTGTCAGGCGCGAACGCGGCGAGGGTCCGATGGCAGCCAATCTGCTCCGTGCCATGGCGGACGCCGGACCGTTTTTCGAGGCAGCGGGTGTTCGGCGGGACGCCTGGCCCGTGCTGGCGGGGGTCTACGCGATGGTGGTAGCCGAACGGGCGTGGACGCTGGCTGTCCGCAACGGCGGCTGGGCCTCGTCTTGGATCTCCGTGCGGGAGCTGATCGACCTGCTCGGCGCCGCCCAGGGCCTCCTTGATGCCCTTGATGGGCAAGGAGCGGTTGAGGAGTCACCTGCCGGCCCGGCTGCGTCCACGGCACCGCCGGCCTAGGGATCCGCTCAGGCCCAGAGCGGATCCCGCTGGAGATAATCCGCAAGTTCCTTGTTGTGCGGGGCGTAATAGGACGTGAGTTCTTCTCTGGCGGCCTCGGGCATGGTGGACCGGGCGCTGGCATTGAACGTTTTGGTGGTTGGCAGGCCATATGGGGGGATGCCAAGGAAATCGCACACCCGGTTAAAGACGCCCTGGACGTCGTAGTACATATCCTCGCTGCGCAGGACCAGCAGCTGGCCCTCCGGAAACGCGCGGTGCCAGTTCTGCAGCTGGGGCAGATACACGCCCCTGGCGCGGTAGGTGTAAAAGTCATGGGCGGTGCTGTAGTACCGGGAGTCGGCCGCCATTTTCCCGGACTCGCCCTCAAGCCTCGCGTCCTCGGCGGCCAGCGCCGCCTCGAAGCTGAGCGGCTCGACGCCGTTCTGGACCCTTTCCTGGTAATGGGAGTAGGCGCGTTCCACTGGATCTCTCAGCAGCGCTATCGCCTTGATATCGGGGGCGACCGCGCGCACCTGCATTGCGATCCGGGGGTCCCAGAGATAATACGGGGACGCCTCCCCGCTGATCGGACGGTAGCCCAGTTTCCGGGACAGCAGATTGCGGTACGACTCCGTGTGGAAGTGCGAGCGATACCAGAGCTCGCCTCGCCCGCGCTCCTTGAAGAAGTAATCAGTACTCTTCTTGCCCCGCACCTGTGGAAAGAGCCCCAGGACGCCGGGGTGCATCAAGAGGTAGTTGTACAGGGAGGTTGTGCCGCCGCGCTTTGCGCCGACGATCAGGAAGTCCGGCGCTGGCCTCGCTCCCACGGTCCCCTTGGCGTAGGACCGGGTGACCAGGTCACCGGCATCCTTCATCCACCGTGGTGCTGCGTCTTTGATGTCGCTGAGTCCAAGCATTGCAGATTCCTCATTGGTCTAGTGAGTGGTTTCAGCAGGAAGGGATTCCAGGGAGGGGCTAGGTGGCGGTGGGGGTTTTACGGCGCACGGTGCGGGACAGGAGGGCTAGGTCGTCCAGGTGCAGCCGCTTTCTGTCCAGCCAGCACCACGTGGCAAGGGCGGCCATGCTGGCGGACCCGGCAACAAATACGGCCGCCGTTGACTGGCCCATCAGCACCCTGGTCAGCACGCTGACCGGTGCAACACAGGCGCCGGCGACAAACAGAGCGTAGAAAACCCGCCGCGCGCCGAACTTGATGCCCAGGAAGATACGGCTTTCCACGGAGGCTAGCACCGAGTCCAGCAGGAGGCTGAAGGCCCAGGAAACTGCCGCCCCCGTGATGCCCCAGAGGGGAACCAGCCACAGGTTCCCGATCACGTTCAGGACCAGCACAACCACCTTGTTCGCGGCCATCCACCCGCTTCTGCCGCTCATCATGAGCAGCGCGTCCACATTCCCGGCCATCAGGAACGCTATGGCGCCCACGCACAGCACCGTTAGTGCCGTGCTTCCGCTCTCGAAACCGGGGCCCAGCCAGCCAAGGACGGTCGGGGCGAAAAACATGAACAGCGCATAGATCGGCGCCCCCAGCAGCACTATCCAGCTGACCGTGGTGGAGTAGAGATCCTGAACCTGGCGCGTCTTGTTCTCGCTGAGCAGGGCACTGAACCGCGGCGATATCACCATCCTCATGGCGGTGGAGACGATGAGCCCTACGCTGATGAAGCGGCTGGCGGCCCCGTAGACGCCAGCTGCCCCGGCCCCTGCGATCAGGCCCACCAGCACCACATCGAACCAGATGATCGACTGCTCCACGCCCGACGAGAACCATCGGGGCAGCGCAAATTTCCATATCTGGACGTTGAGCCCACGGTCCGGCCACAGGGTCCCCCGGCCGCCGGCACCCCGTTCGTGCGCGTCGACGCGCCGCCACAGAACCATCAGGGCCGCCAACATTCCGATCGCCGCGGGCGCAGCCCATGCGATGGATGCCAGCACCGGGATCGTGCCCAGGCCCAGGGCACCGAGTCCGAGGGCGCCCAGCACCAGCAGGGGGCGCGCGACCGGCAGGCCGATGTTGCCGATGGCCGCATACGGCACAATGCTCCCCAGACCGCGGGTTGCGGCAAGCGCAACCACCATGATCGCGGCCGCGGGCAGGAACCAGCTTGCCCCCTGCACCGCCTGGACCAGCTGTTGGCTGTCGGCGTCACCCCCGGTGCCGAGTTGGGGCGCAAGCACGGCCATCAGCAGTGCCAACAGGATCCCGACCACGGCGGTGGGAACGAGCAGGGCCATGGTGGCGCCCCGGAGCTTGGACCGGTCCGAGATCTGCAGGCGGGGGAGTACCCAGACGGCAGCGGTATCCATGCCGGCTTTCGCCAGGCCCAGCACGATGGTGAAGATGGCGATGGTCTGCAGCACGACGCCGGAGCCCGCTTCGCCCAGTGCACGCGCAAGGATGAACGTCAGCGCAAAGCCCATGACTGAGCCGATCGCAGCTCCCAGGATTCCGATGATGCCGCCGCGTGCGGCCTGCCGGCGTTCCGCGCTGTGGGGGGAAGCCCCCCGGTCAACTTCCTGCTCCACCCCGGCGGCGCTCACGACGACTTGAGGCTTCCGGCTTTGGAAATTGAATCGGAAATGGACGCCTTGGAAGCTGACTCCGCGAGGAGCGCCTTGGAGACTGTTCCCTGGGCGGCCGCTTTGGGCAAGCTTTTGACTTCCCGGTGCCGGCCCTCCTTCGCGGAGGCTTCCGGGTCAAGGATCCTTCGCCCGGATGGGACCAGTACTGTTCCCGCGAGCTGTGCCTCGATGTCGCTCATTTCGGCGGCGTTCAGAGCCAGCGCATCGATCCGGGTCCGCAGGCATTCCCCGACAAGCAGAACGAAATCGGAGAGACGGCCGGCTGCCAGACGGCTCGAATGCGGTGCTGACGGCGGCAGAGCCAGAATGATCACCTGGCCCGAGTCGCGTCCAATGAGTTCCCGGCGGACCGCTTCGGTCACGAAGTCATCGGCGTCGAAGATTGTCCGTCCGCGTTGTGGCTGGAACACCGAGAGGGACTGTACGAGGCCGGATCTGAAGAGGCGGCCGTCGGTTCCGGCAGCATGGCTGTCCAGCTGTAGTCCGGCCGTCAGGACCCTCATTTGGTCCTCCGAGGCCCCCATCATGATCAACTCGACGCGGGTTCCAGCCTCAGCCAGCACGACCGCAAGGTTGGCAGCCACGTCCGAGGGCCGCGAATGTTGAGTCTCATCGATGACTGTCAGGGTGCGCAGCCGGTTGTTTGAGCTCGCCAGGAGCCGTTCACGCACCACACGGAACTGGTCCAGGTCCGCGCCCGCGGCAGGCATCGTTGCGCGGGAGGCGCTCAACCGGACCAGCAGGGGGCCCGCGCCCGCCCCGCGCACGTCGTACCAGTCCCGGACGCGCCGGTCCAGCATATTGACGGCGAACGCAAGCACCAGCCCCAACACGAAGGCGGCCAGCGAGCCGGTGAGCATCACCGTCACCGGCTGCGGGTGATAGCTCACCTCGTTCTGTGCCGCCGGGTTCAGCACCGTACCGCCGTTCGTGTCGATCAGGGACAGCTGGTTCAGCTGCGACTGGACACTCCCGATCTGGGCGAGGATCGAGGGTGCACTGCCACCGGCGCGCGGGAGAGCCTTCTGCAGGCCCGACAGCTGCTGCTGAAGCTGGCCCTGGAGCTTGGACTTCCGTTCCTCAGCCTGGCCTTGGCGGTAGGAGAGGTAAGAATTGGCGAGCGCATCGGCGCCCGCCCTGGCGTTCTGCGCCGTGCTCGAAGTGTAGGAAATCGCCATCGTCGTACCGTTGGCCAACGTCGTGACATTCACCCCGGCCCGGAGCGCCGCGACGGAGTCGCCGTGGGCCAGGTTGGCCGCGGCGGACTGGGCCACCACGAAGGAGCTTGCCAGCTGCTGTTCCGTGGAGGCGTCAAGCAATGCTGAGCTCGCTTTGGCGGGGTTAAAAGGGTCGGTGGTGATGACGTTGAGGTTGACAACGGTGGAAGCCGTCACGGAAGTCGGCGTCAAGCCCAGGTAGACCGCGGAGGCGCTGATTCCCAGGAGGGTGACCAGTGCGATGGTTTTCCATTGCCGTCGCAAAACTACCGCGTAGTGACCGAGTCCGACGGAAGAATTCTCGTCCATTTGTTCCTCAATCTGCCGACAGATCGCCGGCAATACGCCCAAAACGGGAGACCTTACTCAGCGCCGGGCCGGGGCTGATGGCACGACGATATAACCCGGCCGGCCGGGGGCATATAGGTATTTGTGTGCAGGTACTACTTAGGAACTACTCGTTGCCCAGCATTGTGCCGGTTGTCATACTGAACGCCGATAGCCAACCAGCCCGATACCTTCCTAAGAGGACGCCAGGCATGACAACGGACCTCCCGGCCGCGACAGCCGGCGTCGCGGCACCGCACCGAACCTTCGTTCAGCGCCAGGATCGGGAACGACCCGGGGCCACCGCCGAGTTGCCGCGCTGGCCGTTTGCGCTGATCTTCCTGGGTTACCCCCTTTGGTGGCTCGCCGGCCTCAGCGATCTCATTTGGATCGGCGTCGGCGGAATCATGTTCCTGTATTTGGTGCGATTCCGTTCGGTGCGGGTGCCGAAAGGATTTTCGGTGTGGGTGCTTTTCCTCCTCTGGATGACGTGTTCGTCCATCGCTATCGATTCACCGGATCGGATGCTCGGATTTGTTTACCGGCTGCTGGTTTATCTGGCGCTGACTGTCATTTTCGTCTATGTCTATAACGCCAAAGCGCACCTGAAGGTGCAGTACGTGCTCGGCTGCCTGACGGTGTTCTGGGCGGTCGTCGTGCTGGGCGGCTATTTGGGACTTCTATTTCCCACTGTGGTCATCCACACCCCGCTGAGCTTCGTTTTGCCGCAATCCCTGATGCGGAACGAGCTGGTGAACCAGATGGCCATCCGGCGGCTGACGCAGTTTAATCCCACCGCCTGGAGCTACATCGACCCACGGCCCAGCGCGCCTTTCCTGTACACAAACAATTGGGGCGCCGCATACTCTCTGCTCCTGCCGCTGGTGGTGGGCTACCTCTGGCAGATCCGCAGGAGCCGCCGCTTTTGGCTGGTGCTGGCGGCCATTCCGGTCTCCTTCATACCGGCGTTCCTGACCCTTAACCGGGGCATGTTCCTGGGTCTTGGCATCGCGCTGCTCTACGCCGCCATGCGGATGGCACTGGCAGGAAACCGGAAGGGCCTTGGCGCGCTGCTGGGTATGGGGATCCTGGTGGCGATCATCGTCCAGGTCCTTCCCGTCACCGAACGCCTGCAGAACCGGCTCGGCGTCAGCAGCACCACCGAGGATAGGGAGTCCCTCTACGCCGAGGCCCTGAACGAAACGCTGAAGTCACCCATTTTTGGTTTCGGGGCCCCCAGGCCATCCGTCACCATTGGCGCACCGTCGGTGGGAACACAAGGTCAGATCTGGATGGTGCTCTATTCCCACGGCTTCCTTGCGGCAGCCTTCTTCCTGCTCACGTTCGCCGTCATGTTCTTCTATACACTGCGGCTCTCGGACCCGGTGGGCCTGGCCTGCAACACCGTCCTGCTGGTGTCGCTAGTGGAAGTGTTCTACTACGGCATGCTCACGTCGGGCCTGGCGCTTATGCTGATCGCAGGGTCAATCGGCCTGCAGAAGGCAGCCGCACTGAAACGGGGGCTGCGACCGCCGGGCAAAGGGGTGTTCCCATCGAACTTCTAAGCGAGCTCCGCAACGATATCAAGGCAAACCGTGGCCAATCCAAGGGCCAGTTCGTCATGGTTCTTTACCGGATTGCGCACGCAAGCCGCAAGCCATTGGATAGACGCCCCCGGCCGCATGCCGTCGTCGTCGGCGCGGCGTACAGGCTGCTGGTGGAGTGGGTGCTGGGCGTCGAGATTCCTTGGCGCACCAAGGTCGGTTCCGGCGTGCGCGTCTACCACGGCGTCGGCGTGGTCATCAATGACCGGACCGTCATCGGCAACAATGTCGGCATCCGGCAGAACGTCACCATCGGCAACAAGGGTGCCGCGGGTCCGTGCCCGGTGATCGAAGACGACGTCGAGATCGGTGCCGGGGCGATCATCGTCGGCGGCATCCGAATCGGCAAAGGGGCCCGCATTGCAGCCGGCGCCCTGGTGACCAAGGACGTGCCACCGGGGTATATGGCGATAGGGAACCCCTCGGTGCTGCGGCCGCCGCTGGCTGTTTCGGCGGACACGACCCCCGCCTGAGCGGCCGTCCGCACTCCGCGGCTATCGGGTGGCGCTATAGACGTCGGTGCCGAAGTGGTTCAATCCGGAAACCCCCGCCATACCAAGATGCGGCAGGGAGAACGTGTCCTCGATACTGGCAAGCAGGCTGTAGTGGTTGTAGAGAGTGTCGGACGAGGTATTGGGACGCACGAAGGGCGAGATCACCAGGGCACCAACCTTCCCCCCTCCCGCACCGAAGACTGCCTGCAGCGGGGCCCCCCGATCGATGTTCTCCCCTTCCTCCTTGTCGCCCTCATCGAAGGTGATGACCAGCATCCCGTCCGCCATAAAAGCAGGGGAGGAGGTGATCGCCGGAACCCACTTCTTCAACCATGCATCAGCCGTGGCCAGACCGCCTGCCACCCCGTCGACGCAGGGGGAATCGTGTCCGTCGTTGCACGTGTTGGGCGTGATGTAGGACAGATTAGGGGTGGTTTCCACCGCTTTCAGATCGGCGGTCAGCCCGGTCAGGTCCACGACGTTCTTGGCGCAATCGGGGGAATCGGTGATCGCAGCAAAGTACACGAACGGATTATGTCGGGTGGCGTACTGGTCGCCGATCCTGGGCGTCTTGGTGGTGTCTGCGGCGTTCAGTTTAGGGTGCCGACACGCGGTGCCCATGTCCTCCATGTAACCCTTCCACGACAGCCCCGCTGAGCTCAGCTGCCCTGCAACGGTGGGCACACTATCCGGGTAGAGGCAGCCGAAGCCGGCAAGCTGGCCGTAGGACGCCGTGCCGGTCTGAGTAAATTCGTGGTAAACGGCACAGTCATGCATGGTCTTGGGGTTGGGGCCCTGTCCGGAGATCTGCGCTATGTAGTTCGGCAGCGAACTCGGCGCCACGGCATAATACGACGTCAGGAGAACGCCTTGCTGCCGCAGCGTCTGCGACAGGTACGGCGCCTGCGATTCCGCGCCCCACGCCCGGTCGTAGCTGGTGTTTTCCAAGTTGATGACAAACACGTGAGCCGGCTTGGTCGCCGCCGCCACGGCCGCGGGGGTGCCGCCCGCTCCCGGTTCGGACCCGGCCGGCTTGCCGCCGCACCCCGCCAGAAGGGATGCCAGGGCCAACGCAGCCACTCCAGCAAGTGCCGCGCCAGCAAGTGCCCGTCCGCTACCTGCCCGTCCGCCAAGGGCCCTGCCGGCAGCTGCTGTGGCCGGCAGCGTCGCCATGCCGGACTGCCGGCGGCGGGTTCGGGCGGAGGTACTGCGGTGCGGCCTCATATTGTTTCCATTCCCTCTGTCAGCTGATGCTGCGGCTTTGTTGGCTCTACAACTAGCACCAGCGTGCGGACGGGTCTATAGGTAGTAACGCCTTCATGGCGGCCCGGACAGCATCCGGAGGCGACCTGCCGGCTTCCCTTCGCCCCGCTCGGGTAGCGCCGCGCCGGGGGCGAGTAGTGCAGCAGATTTGACGGGTAGCGACGGACAGGATTCGGGTAGCCGGATGCCTTTATCCACCTTACTTTTAGCGGTCACGGCGTCATACTCTTGCTTCACTCTTCGACTCTGAGGAGTGCCTGGTCTTCAAGCATGCGCCTCTTCCTGGCGCATTCCGGTCTCTTTCTAAGGGGGCTCCCTGTGTCGAGGGCGCGCGCTGTTTCAAAAATTGTTGGCCCGCTGGCCATTGCTTCAATAGTGTTCTCGACCCTGGTGGCCAATCCGTCACCGGCCTCGGCGGCGCCGGTGGTGGTGCGGAATGGATCGACGGCAGCGACGGCCGCGGCCTCCTGCTGGGAGATAAAGCAGGACAACCCCGCAGCCGCGGACGGCACCTATTGGCTGCTGACGCCGGCCATGGATGCCCCCGCCCAGTTCTACTGCGACATGACCACCGACGGCGGCGGCTGGGTCCTGATCGGCAAGGGCCGGGAGGGCTGGGTAGTCAACAACAACGGGAAAGGCTCGCCGTCGGCGCTGCGCACTGCCGGACTGAGCCCTATGTCGTCAGCGACGACGCAGTACTCGGCCACTGTGGTGGAGGCTCTACTCAACGGCGGACGTCCGGACGCCCTGGCCGACGGTATCCGGCTCAAGCGAGCCATGAATGCGGACGGATCGCAGTGGCAGGAAGCCCGCTTCAATACGAACAAGCAAGACCGCTGGGTCTGGACGTTCAGCGCGGAGCACCAGGTGGCGTGGTACTCCTTCAACGGCGTGCGCGGCGGCGGAGGGCTGACGTCCAACTTCGGGGCCGACGATGCTTACCAGCGGATCTACACGAATTCACTGACGGACCAGGCACAGGGCTACACCCAGGGCTTCTCCTATGGCCCGACGGTCGCGGGCACCAGCAGCAGCACCAGCTACCTGTGGTCGGCCGCTGACGGGCAGGGCTCCGCCCGTCCCTACACGGAGATGTATCTCCGTCCCCAATTCACCTCCCTGGACGCGGGGTTCACGCGCATCGGTGACAACGGCAGCGCCGTGAAAACGAATGCGCCGGTCGCGGCGTCCTTGGCGCTGGACAGCCCCTGGGGCCTGGCCGATCCGGTGACCCCGAAGCGCGAAGGCGACGTGCTGTCACAGGCGTTCGTCCAGAGCGGCAACACGATGTACGTGGGCGGCAACTTCACCGCCGTCCAGCGCACCGCCAATTCCACCGGGGCGGATAAGGTCCCCCAGGCGTTCCTGGCGGCATTCGACGTCACTACCGGCCAACTGCTGCCTGGATTCGCCCCGAAGTTTGACGGCTCCGTGATGTCCCTCGCAGTGCTGCCCAATGGCAACGTCGTGGCCGGGGGCACATTCACCACCGTGAACGGCGCACCGTCGCCCTCCCTCGTGACACTCAACCCCACAACAGGTGCCACGGCGACGAACTGGTCAGTGTCTGTGGAAGACCGCATCGTCGGGGACGTCATGCGGGTGACGGATATGGCCGTCAACGGAAAATGGCTTTATCTGGGCGGTGCCTTTACCCACCTCGGCGGAGGAAGCCAGCCGGCCGCGGTCATCTATGCTCGGGACCTGGGCCGCGTATCCCTGGCCGACGGCACACCGGACGCGGACTGGAACCCCAACATGGACGGGACAGTCATGGGGATCTCGCCGTCCGCGGACGGGAGCCGGGTCTATGCCGCAGGGTTCTTCTCCAACGCCAATGGGATAACTGCGCGCAGGGCTGCCGCCGTGCAGACCGTTGCCGGTGCCCCGTTGGCCACCCCGGCCTGGAACCCGGTCTGGAGCAACACCAAGGATTACCAGCAGACCGTGGGGGCCATCGGTGACCGCGTCTGGGTTGGCGGGTCCGAGCACGGGCTCTTCAGTTTTTCCCCTTCGACGTTTGACCGGCTCTCCGGCAACATAGGCAAGAACCACGGCGATTTCCAGACGATGACGTCGAGCCCGGCCGGCATGCTTTACGCCGGCTCGCACGGTCACGATTGGAACTATTCCAACGCCTTCACCTGGCCGGACGTGGGAACCGGCTGGACCGAAGCCGACGCCTTCAGCTATATCGGCGCGTGGGATGCGGGGACCGGCCAGATTGTCCCCACCTTCAGCCCGACCATCACCTGTGCCAAGAAGGCGGAAGGTGTGTGGGCGTCCGTGGTGGACAGCAATGGCACCTTGTGGGCCGGGGGAGACATAGCCACCGCGGCAACGCGAACTTCGGTGTCGAGGTGGGCTGGAGGCTTCGCGCGATTCCCGCAGACGGACGCGACCGCCCCTACCACCCCAGCCAACGTGACGCCGTCGTCGGACGGATCGACGACGGTGAAGCTGACGTGGGGCGCCGCTACGGACAACAGCGGCAGCGTTTCCTACCAGATTCTCCGTAACGACCGTGTTGTCGCCACCACCACCGGAACGAGCATGACCGTCCCGAAGGGCGGGGAAAACCGCTTCTTCGTGCGGGCGGTGGACGCCGCCGGCAACCTTTCAGCCAGCTCGCCGGCGGTGGTCACCAGCGGTGGAAATCCCTCGCCCGTGGCCGCTTTCACCTCCGCCGCCGACGGCTGGACTGAAACCTTCGACGCCTCGGCTTCAACCGACAACGGGAGCATCGCCGACTACGCCTGGAACTTCGGCGACGGCACCACCGGATCCGGCGTCACCGTCAGCCACACCTACGCCGCAGCCGGGACCTACCAGGTCCGTCTGGTCGTCACCGACAACGGCGGCGAACGAGCGGGCGTGACGAAAACGCTGACGATTGTGCAACCGGCCCCGAAGGATGCCTACGGAGCTGCCGTTTACGGTGAGAATCCCACGTTGTACTACCGGTTGGGCGACGGCAGCGGCACCACCGCGGCGGATTCGGGCACCTCGGACAGCCCAGGAACCTATTCGGGCGGCGTGGCCCTCGGCTCCGCCGGGGAACTGCCGGGCCTGCCGGACACCGCTGCCACCTTTGACGGCACATCCGGCCTGGTGGCCAGCCAAAAGAGCTTCGACAACCCCAGCACGTACTCACTGGAACTGTGGTTCAACACGACCACCACCCAGGGCGGCAAGCTGATCGGTTTCGGGGACCAGGCAACCGGAACGTCCAACAACTATGACCGGCACGTGTACATGCAGGACGACGGCCGGCTGGTGTTCGGCACCTGGACCGGCCAGCCAAACACCATTACCAGCCCTGTCGCCTACAACGACGGCAAGTGGCACCTGATGGTGGCCACGCAGTCCACCGACGGCATGGTCCTTTACGTGGACGGCGCAAGAGTGGGGACGAATCCGCAAACCCAGGCCCAGCCCTACGCCGGGTACTGGCGGATCGGCGGGGACACGACCTGGGGTTCCAGCAGCCCGTTCTTCGCCGGAACCCTCGATGAGGCGGCCGTCTATCCGGCGGCACTGACGGCCGCAAAGGTGGCCCAGCACTACCACCTCGGCGGCGGCAACCTGGCTCCGGCAGCGTCCTTCAGCTCTGCGGTCAGCGCGGACTCGGCGGCTCTGGACGCCTCCGGTTCCACCGATGATGGCAGCATCGCCAGCTACGCGTGGGACTTCGGCGACGGCACGACGGGCACGGGCGTAACCACCACCCACGCCTTTCCCTCGGCCGGCACCTACCAGGTCACACTGACCCTGACCGACGACCTTGGACTGACATCCTCCGTCAGCCACCCGGTGGCGATCACGCGGCCAGCACCGGCGGATGCCTACGGGGCCGCCATCTACGGCGATAACCCCACGCTGTACTACCGGGTGGGTGAAAGCGACGGCACCACCGCGCAGGACTCCAGCCCGGCCGGCAGCGCCGGAGACTACTCGGGCGGCGTCACCCTGGGAGCTGCCGGGGCGCTGGCGGGAGGGGCCAGCACCGCGGCCACCTTTGACGGCAACTCCGGCCTGGTCGCCAGCCGCAACTCCTTCACGAATCCGTCAACCTACTCCCTGGAGGTTTGGTTCAACACCACCACCACCCGGGGCGGGAAGCTGATCGGGTTCGGAAATCGCGCGACGGGAACCTCGGACAATTACGACCGGCATGTGTACATGCAGGATGACGGCCATTTGGTGTTCGGAACGTGGACAGGTCAAATGAATACGATCACCACGCCTGCTGCCTACAACGACGGGCTGTGGCACTCGGTGGTGGCCACGCAGTCTTCCAACGGCATGGTCCTCTACGTGGACGGTGCCGAGGTGGGAACCAATCCGCAGACGGCGGCCCAGGACTACACGGGCTACTGGCGGATCGGCGGCGATACGACCTGGGGTTCCAGCAGTTCGTTCTTCGCCGGCATCCTCGACGAGGCTGCCGTCTACCCGTCGGCACTGACGGCGGCGCAGGCGGCCAAGCACCACGAACTCGGCACCACCGTGCCGCCGGTGAACAAGGTGCCGGTGGCATCGTTCACTTCGACGGTGAAGGATCTGGGCATCACGGTGGACGGGTCCGGCTCCTCGGATTCGGATGGCACGGTTGACTCCTACGCCTGGGACTTCGGAGACGGGTCCATTGGTCAGGGTGCGACGGCGACCCACACGTATGCGGCTGCCGGAACCTACACGGTGAAGCTCACCGTGACCGACAACCAGAGCGCGACAGGTGAGAAGACCGACCAGGTGACCGTGACGGCTCCGCCGGTGAACAAGGTGCCGGTGGCATCGTTCACTTCGACGGTGAAGGATCTGGGCATCACGGTGGACGGGTCCGGCTCCTCGGATTCGGATGGCACGGTTGACTCCTACGCCTGGGACTTCGGTGACGGGTCCATTGGTCAGGGTGCGACGGCGACCCACACGTATGCGGCTGCCGGAACCTACACGGTGAAGCTCACCGTGACCGACAACCAGAGCGCGACAGGTGAGAAGACGGACCAGGTGACTGTGACGGCTCCGCCGGTGAATAAGGTGCCGGTGGCATCGTTCACTTCGACGGTGAAGGATCTGGGCATCACGGTGGACGGGTCCGGTTCCTCGGATTCGGATGGCACGGTTGACTCCTACGCCTGGGACTTCGGTGACGGGTCCAATGGTCAGGGTGCGACGGCGACCCACACGTATGCGGCTGCCGGAACCTACACGGTGAAACTCACCGTGACCGACAACCAGAGCGCGACGGGTGAGAAGACGGACCAGGTGTCCGTGACGGCGCCGGCACCGGTGGACGTGGTGGCAGTTCCGGCCAAATCCGCATGGAGCTGGCGCTACGAAGCCACCGCGCCTCCCGCCGGCTGGAAGGGACAAGGCTTCGACGCCTCGTCCTGGAAGACCGGAAACGGCGTCCTGGGCTTCGGCTCCACGGGCCTGGGCACTAATGTCGACGTCAGCACCGGAACCAGCACACGACCGCTTGCTGCCTACTTCATCAAGACGTTCACGGTGGATAACGCAGCCAGCGTTTCCAAGCTGACGCTTAAGACGGTCGCCGACGACGGCGTGGTGGTGTACGTCAACGGAACCGAGGTGGGCAGGAGCAATATGCCTGCCGGCACCGTGACGTTCAATACCTACGCATCGAGCGCACCTCGCACCTCGGTGGCCGCGGCCAGCCCGGTGACGATGGATGTGCCGGTGGTCCTGCTTCGGAACGGTGCCAACACGATCGCCGTCGAGACGCACCTGAACTACCGCGCTACGGCCGACATCAGCTTCGACCTGAACGCCACTGCAACGGTCGGCGGGACGGTGCCGAACCAGGCCCCGGTCGCCAAATTCACCTCGACGGTTTCGGGACTGGGGGTTGCGCTGGACGGGTCCACGTCGGCCGATCCTGACGGGACGGTGGCATCGTATGCCTGGAATTATGGTGACAACACCACCGGGACAGGTATGACGGCCACGCACACCTATGCCGCCGCTGGGACGTACACGGTCACGCTCACGGCTACGGATAACAAGGGCGCAACCGGTGTGGCAACGGCTCCGGTGACAGTCACCTCGGTGACCGGGCCGGTGGATGTGGCCGTGGTGCCGGCGAAGTCTCCCTGGAGCTGGCGCTACGCCTCAACGGCGCCGGATGCCGCGTGGAAGAACAACGGGTTTGATGCCTCCTCGTGGAAGATCGGCAATGCGGTTCTCGGGTTCGGCTCAACAGGCCTGGGAACGAACATCGATGTGCCGCCACCGACCAGCAGCCGGCCGCTGGCAGCCTACTTCCTCAATCAGTTCAATGTGGACAACCTCACCAAGGTCTCGAAGCTGACGCTGAACACTGTGGCTGACGACGGGGTGGTGGTGTACGTCAACGGAACTGAGGTTGCCCGGCAGAATATGCCGGCCGGGCCGGTGACGTTCTCAACGTACGCGTCAACCGCGATCAGCACAGCCAAAGCCAACGCGGCGCCGCTGTCCATCGACGTGCCGCTGTCCGTGCTGGTGGCAGGCATCAACACCATCGCGGTGGAAACCCATCTGAACTACCGCTCGACACCCGATGTCAGCTTCGATCTCAAGGCTACGATGACCAAACAGCCCTGAGCCGCAGCGGGGGATCACGCCCCGCTATGAGCACCAGATGGACCCGTCGGCTGCTGTATCAGCGGCCGGCGGGTCCTTCTCTGCGCGGCTGGGGGAGTGTGTCGCCGTCCCGGACTGCCCGGCGGTTGAGCGTACGGTCGGTCAGCCTGGACCGCGGGGGCTGACGCAGGGCAGGGTGCTCCGCCGTCGGACGGCTCAGGGAATCAGCAAGCCGGGTTGTCCGGGAAGGTCACTTCACTGACGAGCCAGGTCCGCATCGGGGACTGCACCAGCGTCATGACGTTCAAGGACCGGTCCTTGGCGCTGCCTTTCTGGACCGTCACTCCGGCCTTCGTCAGCACGGAAACAGCCGAGGAATCGATACACACGTTGAGGGTGACGGTCGGCGGCTTTGCGCTCGGCTGGTAGCGGACCACCTTAGTTGACACTACTTTCGGTTTGCCCTCGAGGTGCCAGCCGTTGGCCTCGAACTCGGTGGTTCTTGCCATCAGGGAGTCGTAGGCGGAGCCGGTGGCCACCGCGGAAAGCTCGGCCTTGGACGGCGGGGTCACCTTGGCCAGCACCGCGGCCGTCCTGCCCACATACGCGGCAGCGTTCTTCGCCACCGACGCCGCCACCGGGGCCGGAACAGCAACGGCGGGTGTAGCGCTGGCCGACGGGTCTGCCGAAGGCTTGGCGGCCGCAGCGGCAGAACCGGACGCCGTCGGGAGCGCGCCAGCCTGCGAAGAACTGCCCTGAGCGTCGGGCCGGCCCGCACTGGGGCTGGCTTGCGTGACAATCAGCAGAACCACCAGGGACGCCAGCGCGACGGCGGCGACGACGATGCCGGTGGTGCGCCGTCTGGCTCTCGGAGCCTGACCGGGTTCGGACATGTTTGCTCTCCCTCGATAATCGCCACATTCGCCGAGACCTTCGGCGTCATCGGAGCTCTGCCACGGCTCAGGCAATGACCAGTATCGTACACAGCCAGTGGTGCTGACTATAGCCGGGACTGGTCGACGGCGGTCGGGAATCTATCCGGCGGCTTCGCCTCGACGGCGTTGGCAAACGCCTTCGTCGCCTGCCGGTGTCCGCGCCGGTTTCTGACGACAAATGCGCCCGAGCCAGCGGGCGTTTCCCTGGTCGGGTGGACGCCTCGCCATGCATCCTCGGGCCCCCTTGCCAGTGGACAGCTACTTAAGCACAAAAAAACCCCTGGAATCCGTGGATTCCAGGGGTTTTCCCATGTGCGCGGAGGGGGACTTGAACCCCCACCCCCTTTCGAGGACTAGCACCTCAAGCTAGCGCGTCTGCCATTCCGCCACCCGCGCAGGTGGTATTTCCGGGAACAATTTCGCCTTTCAGCGTTTTGCTTTTCTCGGAAGCAGCGAGAAAGACTCTAGCACGAAGATTCCGGAAACAAATAATCGGGGCCAGTGGGTAGGCTGAAGCCAATACACAGCCACTGCCACGAGGAGCGATATGACTGACGTTCGGCCCGAAGATGAGGTTGTCCGGATCTGCCAGGAACTGATCCGGATCGACACGTCCAACTACGGTGATGGTTCAGGGCCGGGGGAGCGGGCCGCAGCGGAGTACACCGCCGGCCTCATCACCGAGGTCGGGCTGGACGCCCAAATCTTCGAATCGGCGCCGGGCCGCGCCAGCGTAGTCACCCGGATGGCGGGCGAGGACCCCTCGGCCAGCGCCCTGGTGGTCCACGGCCACCTCGACGTCGTTCCGGCGCTGCGCGAGCAGTGGTCCGTTGACCCGTTCGGGGGCGAACTCAACGACGGCCTGATCTGGGGCCGCGGCGCCGTGGACATGAAGGACATGGACGCCATGATCCTCTCCGTCCTGCGGGATTTCGCCCGCACCGGCCGTAAGCCCAAGCGCGACCTGATCTTCGCTTTCTTCGCCGACGAGGAGGCCGGCGGCAAGTACGGCGCCGGCTACGCCGTTGAACACCGGCCCGAACTTTTCGAGGGCGCCACCGAGGCGATCTCCGAAGTCGGCGGATTCTCGGCCACGATCGGGGGCCAGCGCACCTACCTGCTGCAGACCGCGGAGAAGGGCCTCTCCTGGCTGCGGCTGGTGGCCCACGGCCGCGCCGGCCACGGCTCCCAGATCAACACCGACAACGCGGTGACCCGGCTCGCCAGCGCCGTTTCACGGATCGGCGAGTACCGGTGGCCGGTGGAGCTGACACCCACCACCCGGCAGTTCCTCGACGGTGTGACGGAACTCACCGGCGTCGAATTCGACCCCCACGACCCGGACAAGATCCTCAAGGAGCTCGGCACCGTTGCCCGCTTTGTCGGCGCCACCCTGCAGAACACCACCAACCCCACCCTGCTCAAGGGCGGCTACAAGCACAATGTCATCCCTGAATCGGCCGAAGCCCTGGTGGACTGCCGGACGCTGCCCGGCCAGCAGGAACAGGTCCTCGAGATCGTCCGCGAACTGGCGGGCACCGGCGTGGACGTCAGCTACGTCCACCAGGACGTCTCGCTCGAAGTCCCGTTCGCCGGCAACCTGGTGGACTCTATGATCGACGCGCTGCACTCCGAGGACCCCGGCGCGAAGGTCCTGCCGTACACGCTCTCCGGCGGCACTGACAACAAGGCCCTGAGCCGGCTCGGCATCACCGGGTACGGCTTCGCGCCGCTTATGCTCCCGGACGAGCTGGACTTTACCGGCATGTTCCACGGAGTGGACGAGCGGGTTCCGGCCGACTCGCTGAAGTTCGGCTCCCGCGTGCTGAACACCCTCCTGAGCAACTACTGAGAGGCACCTCAAAGGAATGGCCCACACAGACATGACGCCCGAAGACATCCTCCCCGACGCCCTGCTGGAGCGGATCCGCGCCCGCGCGGCCGGCTATGACCGGGACAACGCGTTCTTCACTGAGGACCTCCGCGAGCTTGCGGACGTCGGCTACCTGAAGATCTTCGTCCCCGTGTCCGACGGCGGCCTGGGCCTGGGGCTCGCCGGGGCAGCACAGCTGCAGCGGCGGCTGGCCACGGCAGCCCCGGCCACCGCGCTGGCGATTAATATGCACCTGGTGTGGACCGGCGTCGCGCACGTCCTGGCCGCACGGGGCGACTCCTCGCTGGACTTCGTCCTGCAGGAGGCGGCGGAGGGCGAGATCTTCGCGTTCGGCAATTCCGAAGCGGGCAACGATTCCGTGCTCTTCGACTCGAGGACCGAGGCGACGCCGCTGCCGGACGGAAGCTACGGCTTTACCGGGCGGAAAATCTTCACCAGCCTCTCTCCGGCCTGGACCCGGCTGGGAATTTTCGGCAAGGACGCTGCGGCGCGCGGTGGCGAGGGCGAACTGGTGCACGGCTTCATTGACCGTGAGACCCCGGGCTACCAAATCCTGCCCGACTGGGACACCCTGGGAATGCGGGCCAGCCAGTCCAACACCACGGTGCTGGAGGGCGCCGTGGTGCCGCCGGAGCGGGTCTTCCGCAAGCTCCCCGTAGGCCCGAACGCAGATCCGCTGATCTTCGCCATTTTCGCCTGCTTCGAGACCCTCCTGGCGGCGGTCTATACGGGGATCGGGGAGCGGGCGCTGCAACTCGGCGTCGAGGCGGTCAAGCGCCGCACCTCGTTCAAGAACGGGGGCCGCAGCTACGCCCAGGATCCCGACATCCGTTGGAAAGTCGCGGAAGCGGCGATGGCGATGGACGCGCTCTACCCGCAACTCGCCACCGTGGCGTCCGACGTCGATGCCCTCGCGGACCACGGCCACCAGTGGTTCCCGAAGCTCGTCGGGGTTAAGGTGCGCGCCACCGAGACCGCGCGCACCGTCGTGGATCTGGCGATCAGGGTTTCCGGCGGTTCGAGCTATTTCCGTGGTTCCGAGCTTGAACGGCTCTATCGGGACGTGCTGGCCGGAATGTTCCATCCGTCCGACGACGAGTCCGCGCACAATACCGTGGCCAACGCCTGGCTTGGCCCGCTGGAGTCCTAGACGATCGCCAGCGCTGCCTACACGGTCCGTTGGACCTGGATGACCTTCCGGCGGAGCCAGAAGCGGCGTCCGCCGCCGACATAGAGGACGCTGCGCTCGAGTTCCCATTTGCCGTACTCGGAGTGTGCGGCGAGGATACGGCGGGCCTCGGGCAGCGAATCCTCAGGGCTGACCGTCAGCACGAGGTACTCGTACTGACGTGCGTAGTCCCGCTCCCGACGGACCGAGCTGCTCAGAAAATGTTCCTTCATTGCTCTCCATTTTCGTCTTTTTCGGGCTAACGTGAAGTCATGAGCATCGATCCGCGTGTCGCGCTTCAGTCCCTAACCGCCGCCCTCGAAGAACACCTGGCCGCTGCCGCGGCGCGGCGGGGAGACGGGGATCCCGCGGTCGAAGCGGCCTTCTTCGCCGTCGCCGATGCTTTTGAAGTCTACGACGACTCCCTCTACGAAGCGTATGGCGAAGTGACGCCCCTTGAGGTCATCGACGAAGAAGATGACGAGGACGAAAGCGAAGACGTCGACGACGAGGAAGACCTCGAACTCCTGCAGGACAACTAGCAGCCAAGCCACGTTCGGAACGACGCCGGCGCTCCCTCCCGCTCCCTGGCGGCCGCGCGGAGCCATAGCATCCCTAGAGCTGCAATTCCCGGGATCTCCCCAGCTTGCGGGCGTACTCTGTGGACAGTCCTACGGGACGCTGTTCGAGTCCGCAAAGGCTCGGAACGCCCTAAGACGTTCTATGTCCCGGGTTGGCCCGATGTCGGAGGTTGTTGTTGCCTGCACCACGGCGCAGCGTCGGCCTGTCGGAGGCCGGCGTTGACGAAGTCCCCTCGGCCGACCGCGCTGCCGCAGACGCCCCGGCCCGTTCCCCTGCGCGCTGGTCGACCGTCCGGCGGAGCTTCCCGGGCCGGTTGCTAAGGCGGCTCGGCCGGAGCATCATCAGGATCCCCTTGGCGCTGGCCATGGCTGTGCTGTTGTGGACGGTCGGACTTGTCACAGGCTCGGTGTCGTCAGGGCCACCGGCGCCGCTGGGCGCGGCCGTCTCGGCAGGTCCGGATCAGCTGATGGGCGGCCAGTGGTTGTCCATGTTCACCTCCGTGTTCTTCCCCGGCCCTTTTGCTTCCTACGTATTGGCGACCGCCGTCGTCCTGGGGTGCGTCGGTCTGGCCGAAGTAACAATTGGCGTTGGCCGGACCGCCGTGGCGTTCGTCGTCGGGCACCTCGGCGCACTGCTGTTGTACTTTGCGGTGGTCGAACTCGGAACGGCCATGGGCAGCGAATGGCTGTCCACACTCCGCCATCCGGGCCCAATGGGGCCGTTTGCCGGGTCGCTGGCCGCCGTCCTGGCGGCGAGTCCGCGGATCAGCGCCCTCTGGCGCCGGAGGATCCGATCCGTCAGCATCGCCGTAACCGTAATGCTCCTGCTATATATCGGGCATCCGCAAAACCTGGACAGCGTGCTCGGTGTGGCATGCGGACTCGGGATCGGCGCCCTGATTGGCGGCCGGCACGGCTCCGCCCACTACATCCGCTCCACGAGCCGCGAAGTCAGGGCACTGCTGTCAATGGTCGTCGCGGTCTTCGCGGCGGGCCCGGTCCTTGCCAGCCTGGCGAAGGCACCCTCGGGGCCGCTCGCTGTGCTCAGGAACCTGATTGTCAACCCGATCCCCACCATCAACGATCTCCAGGCGAGCTGCTCGGCCGCCGTCGACCTTTCCTGCCTCCAGATCATCCACAGCCCCGGGTTGCGCGGCCCTGGCGGTGAGGCCCTGTCCCTGGTGCCCCTCGTGCTGCTGCTGGTGTGCGCGGAAGGGCTGCGCCGGGGAAACCGGGCTGCCCTCTGGGTGGCAATTTCCGTCCATCTGGTGATCGGCGTCCTTTCGGCCATCTACCTGCAGCTCTTCGCCCAGTTCGGGACATCCGTGCGGAGCGGGTCGCGGGTGCTCTCGGTGGACTCGGGGATCGCGGAGGTCCTCCCGGTTGTGCTGGTGCCTCTGCTCATAGCCGCCGCGCTGTTTGCGGCGCGGCGGCACTTCAACGTCGACGCCGATCCGGTTCTGGGGCGTCGGTCACTTATCCTGCTGGCCGGCGTCTTCGCGGTTTTCGTCACGGGCTATGTGGTGGCATGGTTTGCCGAGGATAACTACCACCACCGGGCCGGCCTGCTGGCCCTTCTGGCCACCCTGCCGAGGATGTTCCTTCCCTACCCTTTTTCCTTCCGGTATTCCGTGTCGGTGTACCCGCACGGCGTATGGTCGCCGCTGATCTTCAGCTACGGCGGCGCCGTGTTCTGGCTCGTCTGCCTGATGAGCATCCTCGCCATGTTCGTCAGCCGCAAGCTCCGGGACCTCCGCGCAGACAGCGGGATCTCGCTGGCCCGACGGCTGGTGCGCCAGGGCGGGGGATCACTGTCCTGGATGGCACTCTGGCCCAACAACCGGTACTGGTTCAACGAGGCGGAGACCGTCGGTGTCGCCTACCAGCTCCACTACAACGTGGCCTTGACGGTGGGCGGACCATTCGGCGCGTCCGCCGACTTCGAGAGGGCCGTTGAGGGGTTCACCGCCTTCTGCGCCGAGCAGTCGCTTTCACCGTGCTGGTATTCCGTCACTGATGAACACTGGAACCTGCTGCGCGGGCTCGGATTCAGCCGCGTGCGGGTGGCCGAGGAGACCCTGCTGCCGCTGGGCAACATTGAGTTCAAGGGCAAGGAATGGCAGGGGGTCCGCACCGCCCTCAACAAAGCCCGGAGGCTCTCCGTCGAGGCCCGGTGGAGTACCTACGGCGAGCTGTCCGGACCACTGCGGACTCAGGTCCACGAAATCTCGGAAGAGTGGGTTTCCGAGAAGACGTTGCCGGAAATGGGATTCACGCTGGGCGGCGTTGAGGAACTCAAGGACGAAAACGTGTTGCTGTGCCTGGCCGTGGATGACGCCGGCAAGGTCCACGGCGTCACCAGCTGGCTTCCGGTGTTCACAGCCGGCGTCGTCACCGGCCGGACGCTCGATTTCATGCGGCGGAGTCCGGACGGCTTCAAGGGCGTGATGGAATTCCTGATTGCCTCGGCCGTACTGCATTTTGACGGAACGATGGAGGAAATTTCCCTGTCCGGGTCGCCTCTGGCGCCGGTACCACGTGGTGATCCGGCGCGCGAGCCGTCCGACGGCGCCGCGGTCGGCCGCTTCCTGGACTGGCTGGGCGGGGCCTTGGAACCGGCGTACGGTTTCCGGTCGCTCGCTGCCTTCAAACAGCGCTTCCACCCGCGGCACCGCACGCTGTACATGATGTATCACGACCCTCTGGCGTTGCCGGTTATTGGACGCGCGCTGACCGAGGCCTACATGCCCACCATGTCCATCCGGCACACGGCCAGGCTGCTGCGGGGCGTCATCGGATGAGCGCCGCGGCCGAAGCAGCCGCCGGAGCGTAGCATCCACGTAGCACCTGAGTGGCGCCCTGTACATCCGCACCAAAAAGCGAGTATTGCCTACTCCCGAAGTGCCGCCCGAAGGGGAATATGCTTCAGGCGTGCCGTAGCCGTGCCGCTGAGCCGGGCTACGCTGCCGCACTGGAAGTGACGGGTGACATGAAGCCTACGAGCAGCACACCGGTCCGCCCCGACGGACGTGTGAAGCGGCAGGCAGGAGCACATCGGGCCCAGCCGCTGCCGCGGTACGGCTTGCGTCGAATACCGCTGACCTGGCTGCTGATCGTTCTCTTGTGGTCCGCCGGAGCCGCCACGGGATCCCTGGTTTCCGGCCCCCCGCAGGCGCTCGGTCCGTTCGTTGCGATCGGCCCCGACACCCTGACACGGGGTGAATGGGGACCCGCTCTTGCCAGCCTGCTGTTTCCCGGCGGCGTCGCGTCCTATGTCCTGGCCACTGTGGTGCTTCTCCTGTGTGTCGGCTTTGCCGAAACCACGCTGGGAAGCGGCCGGGCTTTGGCCGCCGTAATGGCCGGCCACCTTGCAGCCGTCTTCCTGTTCGTAGGGAGTGTGGCGGCCGGCGACGAGCTCGGCAGCAGCTGGCTGAGCTCCATGCAGCACCCGGCCCTGGCGGGTCCGTTCGCCGGCTCCCTGGCTGCCGTAATGGCTGCGAGTCCCGGAATCAGTCCCTTGTGGCGTCGCCGCCTGCGGTCACTCGGCCTTGCCGTGACCATCATGCTCCTGCTGTACGTAGGTCACCCCCAGAACGTGCTCGCATTTTTGGGGGTGCTCAGCGGCCTGGCAAGCGGCTGGGCCGCTGCCACAGCCAGGTCCAGGGCCGCCGCCAAGGCCACCACCCGACGTGCCGCGAACGGCGCCGCTTCGCGCGCGAACGTTGTATACCCGCCGGGCGCGGTGTGGACCGGCCGCGACGTTCGCTCGACGCTGGCCATGACCGTGGCAGTATTCGCCGCCGGCCCGGTGCTGGCCGGGCTGTCCCAGGCGCCTATCGGCCCCCTTGCCGCTCTCCGGAACCTGATTGTCAATCCGGTGCCCACCCTGGGCGAGCTCCAGAGCGACTGCGCCGCAGCCGTGAATGCGGGCTGCTCCCAGATCATGCACAGTCCCGGCTTGCACGGCCCCGGCGGCGCCGCCCTCTCCGTGGTTCCCTTGCTCCTGCTGCTGGCATGTGCGGAGGGGCTGCGCCGGGGGAGCCGGGTAGCGTTGTGGATAGCCACGGTTGCCCATCTCGCCGTCGGCGTGCTCTCTGCTATCTACCTACAGCTATTTGCCCACTTTGGCGTCTACGTCAGGAACGGGAGCCGCAGGATTCCTGTCGACTCGGGCATCGTGGAGATCCTGCCGGTGGTACTGGTGCCACTGCTGATCGCCGCCGCGCTGTTTTTCAACCGGCGCCATTTTCCCGTGGACACGGATCCCGCGCTCGGACGCCGCGCACTGGTCTTGGTGCCCGGCATCTTTGCCGCATTTGTCGCCCTCTACGTCCTCGCGTGGTTCGCAGAGGGAAACAACCGGCACCGCGCCGGCCTCCTGTCGTTGGGAACAACCCTGCCTCGGATGTTCCTGCCGTATCCTTTTTCCTTCAAGTATTCCGTCTCGGTGCACCCTCGCGGTTATTGGTCGTCGTTGATTTTCAGTTACGGCGGAGCAGCTTTTTGGCTGATCTGCCTGGTCGCCGTCCTGGTCATCTTTACCAAGCGGCGCCTCTGGGACCACCGGGTAGACGATCACCGCTCCCTGGCCCGGCGCCTGGTGTTCCAGGGCGGCGGCTCGCTGTCCTGGATGGCGTTGTGGCCCAACAACAGCTACTGGTTTAACCGTGCGGGAACGGTGGGAATCGCCTACCAACTGCATCACGGCATCGCCCTGACGGCAGGAGGTCCGTTCGGGAGGGAGTGCGACTTCGCCGACGCCGTCCGCGAATTCACGGGGTACTGTGCCGAGCAGTCCCTGACGCCGTGTTGGTACTCCGTCGCCGACGCCCACTGGGCAGAACTCAGGTCGCTGGGCTTCAGGGGCATGGAGGTAGCCCAGGAGACGGTGCTTCCCTTGACTGGAATCGATTTCCGCGGCAGGGAGTGGCAAAGCGTCCGCACCGCCATGAATAAAGCCCGAAGGCTCGGAATTACTGCCCACTGGGGCGTCTACAGCGGGCTCCCTGACGGACTGCGGAGCCAGGTCCACGATATTTCGGAGCGGTGGGCCTACTCCCGGGCACTCCCGGAAATGGGTTTCACCGTCGGGGGTGTGGAGCAACTCAAGGACGACCATGTGCTGCTCTGCCTCGCCGTAGATCCTGAGGGCGCGGTCCTCGGTGTCACCAGCTGGCTGCCGGTCTTCCGCAACGGGGAAGTGGTCAGCCGCACCCTGGATTTCATGAGGCGCCGCGAGGACTGTTTTAACGGTGTCATGGAGTTCCTGATCGCATCGGCGGTGCTCCACTTTAAGGACAGCATGGCCGAGATTTCGTTGTCCGGTTCACCTTTGGTTCCCGCGACGGCGCTGGTGCCCCGCCAGGCGGAAGTCTTTCCTTCTGCGGGGGCCGGGCTGCCCGGCAAAGGCGCCACAGTGGCGGACGACGGCGGGACGGCGGGCCGCGTCCTGCGCTGGCTCGGCGACGTGCTTGAGCCGGTCTACGGATTCCGGTCCTTGGCGGCCTTCAAGCAACGCTTCCAGCCCCAGCACCGGACCCTCTTCATCCTGTACCAGGATCCGTTGGCGCTGCCGCTGATCGGCCGCGCCCTTGCCGAGGCGTACCTGCCTAACTGGTCTGTGCGCCATACGGCGCGGCTGATCCGTGATATCACCGGCCCTCAGCCTGCGCGCAGGCCCGCGAGTTATGGCGAGATTGCCATGAAGAAGTGACCCGGCTTCTGATCTGTCCAGATGCCTGGCCGTTTTTCCGGCCTTGGCCCGGGATGCCGGGTGACCGATACGGGGACCTTAGCGTCCATGTGTCCTTCTGCAGTGGTGAACTCGGCGTGGCCCTTGGTGGTCTTGCCCCTCGCCGTGACCGGTGCGGTCACGCGGACGGTTACGGTCGCGGACTGTCCGGCAGGGAGGTCTGGAACGGTCGCCTCCGTCGCGGTCCAGCCGGCGCGAAGCGACAAGGAGAGAGTGCCGCGCGAGAAAGCTTGGTCACCGCGGTTCGTCACGGTCAAGGTGAGATCGGCCGAGCCGCCGGGCGGCACGGCAACGGCGTCGGCCGAGAGGGTCCCGCACAACGGCCCGAGCCACCGGGCGTCGAACGTGTTGAAGGTGATTGCGTCATTCGTACCCTCATAGAGGACACCGAACTGCCCGTTCCCGAGTGCTGTCACGGTTGAGTAGCTAGTTGGCAGGCCGGGCGCGAAAGCACGTGAAGTACTCCAGGTCGCCCCGTCGTCGCACGAATAGCGGATCGTGCCGTCCCTGCGGGCGAACGGAGGGTGGTCGGCGTTGGAGAAGAGGAGCTTCCGTGCATCGGCCGAGCCCTCGGGCGCGTCCGGGAACATACGCGTGATCGAACCGTTGTTGCGTGGGTCGGTGAGCGTGGTGTTATAGGTGACGGCGCCGTAGGTCTCGCCGCCGTCGTGCGAAACCGCGACCCGCCTACCGCCGCCGCCTGCATTGTCACGGGAGTTGAGCATCACGTCGCCGTTGGATAGCTCGACGACTTTGTTCTCGTTCATCTTGTTGCCCGCTGGTTTTCCCATATGCCAGCTCCTGCCATGGTCATCGGAGTAGACAGAGTAGGCCTGGATCCGCTTCGAGCCGTCCGCCTGGATGATCTTGCCGGCAAACTGCTGAATGAGCCGGCCCTTGTGGGGGCCCGTACTGGAGTTGTATTCCCTCACCTGAGGATGCGAACTGACCGACGATGCCGCCCACGTTGGCCACCCCGTTGACCGTGGTTCCCACCGGCTTCACAGCGCTCGTGATGAGGGGCCCTGCGAAGGCCGAGTACCTGGAGTCCGGGGCGTAGGAGGACGTCATCGGCAGCGCTGGCCGGTTCGCCGGCTCCGTTGACCAGGTCTGGCCGCCGTCGGTCGAGACGGAGACCTCGGAACTGATGACACGCCTGTCGGCGTCGTTGTTACCGAGTCTGCTGCTGCCGAAGCCCGCGTCCTTCGAGTAGACGTGGAAATTGAAGATCGTGCCGGTTTGCCGGTCCACGACGTAGCTGGGGTCGCTGAAGCCATAACGCGGGACGCCAGGCCCGGCGACCTGACCGCGCGCAATGAATGTTGGCGCACCCCAGGTCTTCCCGCCATCGGTGCTGCGCCTCTGGATGATTGAGTTGGGCGCGGGCGAGTCGCCACCATCCGGGCGGCCGTCGTATGCAGCGAGAACGACGCCGTTGCCTGGACTCGCTAGCCCGACGATGCGGTAGGACCTACCGAGGACGGGGTCGATGGCGCTGTCGCCGTTGGACGCGAGGACTTGAGCGCTGAAGTGGCCGGCGGTAGCGTTATCGCCTTCCTCGATCCCGCTGCCGGGAACGCAATGGTCGCAGGTGGCGAGCACGACGGCACTAAGGATGCAGGCGGTGAGTTTTGCGAATGTTGTCCCTGCGCGCCTTAGAGGGTGCAACTGTCCACGGCTGTTCATGGTCTTTCAGTTCCTCGTTTTCCATCAGCAGAGGAAGCTGGGGATCCCACAACGTACAGAGGACGGCCATCGCTGTCTAGAGGCCAACGGAAAAGGATCGCGTCTCCAGGAGATTGGGACGCTACGCCCGGACGGCATCACACATCTCCATCCCGAACTCGGCTCGACCGGCCGGGACGCGGGTGACTCCACAAGGTAAAAGCCACGCCGATTTCCGCCGACGATTTCCCGTGCTGATATCGTGGGCCCTTGGTCATGACCGCCTCACGTTTGCAGGACAGCTTCTTGAAACCAACCTCACGGCGAAAAGCCCTCATCCTCCTGGCGCTCGGATCAATCGGAGTCAGTGCCGCGGCTGCCGCGCCCGCGGCCTTCCCCGGGGCGGACCAGGCGTCCGGCTCCACGCTGCCCTCGGCATCGGAATCCGGCACAAAGCGTCCGTCGACAGCTCAGGTAGTGATCATCGGTGACTCGCTCAGCACTGGTCACGGAACGAGCCCGGACATGGCGTGGCCGAAGCTGCTGCAGGATGACACCAGGGGAGGACTGCATCCTCTCTCGATCGTCAACGCCGCAACGGACGGGAGCGGCTATGTGCGCAGCGGGGACGGGGGCAGCACCTTCCTGTCCCAAGTCGACGCAAGCGTTCAGAAGAAGACGCGGCTGGTCCTCGTTTTCGGGTCGGAGAACGACATGGGAACCAGCGGCGTCCAGTTGAAAGAGGCCGTCGCCGCCACTATTACTGAGATCCGGGCTAAGGCCCCGGACGCCAGAGTCGTGCTGGTAGGGCCACCCTCCTATACCGACGAGCCGGAATCTGCCCGGCTCCAGGTTCGTGATCAGGCCCGCGCCGCCGCAACGGCTGCAGACGCCGTCTTTGTCGACCCTATCCAGGAGCAGTGGATCATGGGGCGGGCAGGAGAGCTGATCGGACCGGACGGCGACCACCCCAGTGTGCGGGGCCAGCACTACCTCCAGAAAAATATGGAGAAGATCATTTTCGGCAATCTTCCGGGATAACTTATCGGAAGCGCATGCCTGTGCCTGCTCCTTGGGAAGGCCGTCGGCCGGAGTCTACGCCGCACCGCTGGATCGATCTTTCGACGCCGCGCCGGAAGCTTAGCCCGTAACCCCAAGGCGGCCCATCAGCCAGTCCATGTTATTTTCCAACCCGTACTTCCAGGCCGTCCAAGCGTGTCCGCCGGGCGCCTCCTGGAACTGGACATTGATGCCGGCTTTCTTCATCGCCTGGTAGACCTGGACTCCCTGGGCCCGGAAGAACGGATCGCCGGCGCCGACGGTGACGATGCCGGCGGTGTCCGGGTACTTGCGTGTCTTGATGACGTCGAGCGCGTTCTGCTTCTTGAACTCGGCTGCGCTGCCGCCGAAGTACTGCTGCAGGAGCACTTGGTGGCCCTGCCGAATCGTCGGCTGGTTCTCACCCGAGCTGTCGATGAACGTGGGATAGACCTCTGGGTAGTTCATGGCCAGCTGCATGGCGCAGGTCCCGCCGTAGGAGAACCCTCCGATGGCCCACTGGCGGCTGGAGTGCCTGCCGGCTCCGAAAGTGGCCTTGACCCAGTTAGGCACGTCCTCGCTCAGGTAACGTCCGGCCTGGCCCTGTTTGGTGTTCATACACAGCGGCGGGTAGTTGGCCCACTTTGCCCCGGCGTCGGGCATCACGATGATCGGCGCCAGCCCCTTGTGTTCGGATGCGTACTCGTCCATGAACTCGGCAATCCTGCCGTTCCGAAGCCAATCCACCGGTTCGCCCGGGACCCCGTGGATCAGAACCAGCACCGGGAGATCCGCCCGCGGTGCGGCGAGATACGCCGGGGGAAGGTATACAAAGGCCGTTGAGGACACCTCGTGGGAGATCGGAGCCGGGATGAAGGCCCGGACGACTGTTCCCTGATCCGGCATATTCTCCGGCGGCGTCCAGTCGGCCAGCGTGGTGGGCGGCTCGCTCGGCTTGACGTCCGGCACCGGGTCTCCTCGTTCCTGGCTCTTGAACTGATCCAAGGTTTCCATCTTGACGCCGGTGTCTCCGAAGACCGATCCCAGGGTGGGGTAGTACTCGAAGTTCTGGTTGATCAGCGATCCCGACGCCAGGACAACGACCAGCGCCGCCGGCAACACGGCGATGCGCGCCGGCAGCCGACGGAGGTCCCGGATCTTGGGCACCACAAGGAGCAAGGCGAGGATACCGAGGCCCGCGTAGGCATAGACACGCTTAGGCAGCGGGGACCCCCACAAGTTCCACACCGGCTCGCACAACACCCAAATAATGGCGCTCAGGAGGCCGGCGGCCAGTACTGCGGCCGGCACCCAGCGGGACAGATGGCGCCGCCGACCCCAAATAAGCCAGATGAGGGCCGCGGCGGCCAGAATGTAGAGAACCACGGGCACGACGCCAGTAGTAATAGCGAGGTTCTGCAGGTTCATGGCCTAAGACTAAGGCTCAAAACCGGGAATCCGCCCGGAAACAACCGAAAAGCTACCCCGGATCAGGCCGGGCTGGAGACATCCTCCAACGCTGCGGCAATCTCCGGCGGCAACGGCGTCAGCACCGCATCCATGATCTCCTTCAACTGGACCGGCGTCCGGGCACCCACCAACGCGGTGGCCACGCCGTGCTGTGAGAGCAACCAGCTCAGGGACACGTCCAGCGCGGTCCGGCCCAGACCCTTGGCCGCCATCGCCACGGCCTCTACGACGCTGGAGGCGATCCCTTCAAGGTAGGGCTCCACGTAGCCGGCCAGCTTGTGGTGTGCGGCCCGCGAATCGGAGGGAATATGACCGCGGTACTTGCCGGTCAGCACCCCGCGCCCCAGCGCGCCCCACGCCATCAGGCCAAGCCCGGCGTCTTCGATTGCCGGGATCAGCTCGGCTTCGGGCTTTCGCTGCAGCAGCGAGTACTCGGCCTGGCAGGCAACCAGCGGGAAGTCAGCCACCGCGGCGGCCTTGGCGGTCTGCCAGCCGTTGAAGTTGGAGACACCGGCGTAGCGTGCCCGGCCGGAGCGGACTGCGAATTCCAAGGCGGAAAGGGTCTCCTCCAGCGGAACGTTCGGATCCCAAACCTGGGCGAACCAGATATCCACATAGTCGGTGCCGAGTCGGGCCAGGCTCGCGTCAAGGCCGGACAGCATGCCGTTGCGCGAGGTGTCCACGCTGCGCCGGCCTCCCGAGGTCGTCAACCCGGCTTTAGTGGAGATCACCACTTCGGAGCGGGCCACGACGTCGCCCAGCATGCCGCCCAGCAGGACCTCGGCCCCGCCGCCGGCGTAGGACGCGGCCGTGTCGATCAGCGTGCCGCCGCCGTCGACGAAAGCACGAAGCAGTCCGGCGGCATCCTGTTCATCGGTCTCACCGGCCCACGACATGGTGCCAAGGGAAAGGGACGAGACACGCAACCCACTGTTGCCGACATAACGCTGCTGCATGCCTGCAAGCTTACGATGCTTCGGAACCTCCATAACGTAGGGTCTATAAACGTGAACTGGTTAGAAGCGGCCTTTCTGGGCCTTGTGCAGGGACTGACAGAATTCCTCCCGATTTCCTCGAGCGCCCATCTGCGGATCGTGGGGGCGTTCCTGCCCAACGCCGCGGACCCTGGCGCGGCTTTCACCGCCATCACCCAGCTGGGTACCGAGACGGCGGTGATCGTCTACTTCTGGCGGGACATTGTGCGGATCGTCAAGGCCTGGTTCGGCTCGCTGACTGGCAAGGTCTCACGGCAGGATCCGGACGCACGGATGGGCTGGCTCGTGATTCTGGGCAGCCTGCCGATCATCGTCCTTGGCTTGCTCTTCCAGGACCAGATCGAATCGGTGCTCCGCAGCCTCTGGATCGTCGCCACCACCCTGATCGTCTTCGGCATGATCCTCGCCGTGGCGGACGCCGTCGGCCGCCAGGAACGTGACCTCACCAAGCTCAGCTACAAGCACGGCATTTTCTATGGCCTCGCCCAGGCGATGGCGCTGATCCCCGGGGTGTCACGCTCCGGCGGCACGATCACGGCCGGCCTGCTCATGGGGTACACCCGTGAGGCCGCCGCCCGCTACTCCTTCCTGCTCGCAATCCCCGCCGTCTTCGGCAGCGGCCTGTACCAGCTCTACAAGGTGGTCTCGAAGGACGGCATCACCGGCCCTTACGGCCTGCCCGAAACCGCCCTCGCCACCGCGATCGCCTTCGTGGTGGGCTACGTGATCATCGGCTGGTTCCTCAGGTACGTCTCCACCCGCAGCTACCGGCTCTTCGTCTGGTACCGCATTTTGCTGGGCCTCGCGCTGTACCTGTTGCTCGGTTTCAATGTCATCAGCGCCTAGCACTAGGCTTGGGGTGTGAAATCCTGGATCTCCCGCCCTGTTCCCCAGCTGCCGGGCAGCATGCCCGCGCTGCGTCTTTTCGATACCGCCAAGGGCGGCCTCGCCACCCTTGAAGCGACGGGGGAGCAGTCCATGTACGTCTGCGGGATCACCCCGTATGACGCCACCCACATGGGCCACGCGGCGAGTTACGTGGCCTTTGACCTGCTCAACCGGGCGTGGCGTGACGGCCGCCAGCAGGTCGCCTATGTCCAGAACGTGACCGACGTCGACGACCCCCTGCTGGAGCGCGCGACTGCCACCGGGGTGGACTGGCGGGAACTCGCCGCCAGCCAGATTGAGCTGTTCCAGACCGACATGGAAGCCCTGAACGTGCTGGCGCCGGATAACTACGTGGGCGCCGTGGAGGCCATCCCGCTGATCGTCCCGGCTATCGAGTCGCTCGTGCAGCGCGGCCTGGCCTACCGGGTGTCCGGCACCCCCGGCGAGCCCGACGGAGATGTCTACTACGACGTCGAGGCGGCCGGAAAGCACTCGGCCGAAGCGCAGGACGCGTGGACGCTGGGATCCATCTCGGGCCTGTCCGATGCCGAGATGCTTGAACTCTTCGCCGAGCGCGGCGGCGACCCCGGCCGGGCCGGGAAACGCCAGGCGCTTGATCCGCTGCTCTGGCGCGTGGCCCGTGACGGCGAACCCAGCTGGCCCGGCGGCGAACTGGGGGAGGGGCGCCCCGGCTGGCACATCGAATGTACCGTCATTGCGCAGAAATACCTGCCCGCTCCGTTCACCGTGCAGGGCGGCGGGTCCGACCTGGTCTTCCCGCACCACGAAATGGGAGCCGGCCATGCCTACTCCCTGACCGGGGTGCCGCTGGCCAAGCACTTCGCGCACGCCGGCATGGTGGGACTCGACGGCGAAAAGATGAGCAAGTCCAAGGGCAACCTCGTGCTCGTCTCCAAGCTGCGCGCCGCCGGCGAAGACCCTGCCGCGATCCGGCTGGCAATCCTGGCCCACCACTACCGCAGCGACTGGTCCTGGACGGATGAGGGCTTCACCGAGGCCAAGGACCGGCTCCGGACCTGGCGTGCCGCCGTCGAACTCGCACCGGCGGGTTCTGCCGGGCCGCTCCTCGCAGAGATGCGGGCCGCGCTCTCTGACGACCTCAACGCCCCGCACGCCCTCGAGGCCGTGGACGCATGGGCGTCTGCAGCGCTGGCAGCCGGAGCGGGTACTGGTTCCGCGGCTGACGCTGCACTGGTGGGCGACGCCGTCGACGCACTGCTCGGCGTCGAACTCTAGACCTCACGAACCGCCAAAAGGCCGGCGACGCAAAAAAACGCTGGCGACACCCGGATTCCGGCGTCGCCAGCGCTTTTGCGTCGCGCCGGGAAGCAAGCGCGTCGGCCCCGAGGTCTAGGGCTTGTCCTTGCCGCGGCGCTTGAGGTAGCGCTCGAATTCCCGCGCGATGGACTCGCCGCTGGCCTCGGGTAGGTCTGCGGTGTCTTTCGCCTCCTCCAGCTGGCGGACGTAGGCGGCGATCTCCGGATCCTCTGTTGCGAGTTCGTCCACGCCGCGTTCCCACGCGTCCGAGTCCTCCACCAGCTCCTGCGTGTCGAGCGGGACCTGCAGCAGTTCCTCGATCCGGTGCAGCAGCGCCAGCTGGGCCTTCGGTGAGGGCGCCTGCGCCACGTAGTGTGGCACGGCCGCCCAGAGCGAGACGGTGGGAAGCCCGGCCAGCAGGGCCACCTCGGCGAGCACCCCGACGATCCCTACCGGACCCTCGTACTGGGATGCCTCCAGGTCCATCCGTTCCCGCAGTGCCGCGTCGTCGGTCGAGGCGCTAACCGGGATGGGGCGGCTGTGCGGCACGTCCGCGAGCAGCGCCCCGACCAGGATGACGTAGTCCACCTTCAGCGCCTCGGCGTGCACCAACAGCTCTGCCGTGTAAGCGCGCCATTTGTAAGACGGCTCGGTGCCCTGGACAAAGATGACGTCCACGTTGGAGTCCGGGACGCTGGCTTTAAAGATCCGGGTGGCAGGCCACTTGATCTTCCGTTCGCCGGACGCCGTGCGCCGGATGGTGGGGCGGGTGAACTGGAAGTCGTAATACTCGTCGGCATCAATCGAGCCCACCTTCTTGCCGCCCCAGAGCTTGTTGAGGTAGCGCAGCGCATCGCTCGCCGCTTCACCGGCATCGTTCCAGCCTTCGAAGGCTGCAAGCATCACGGTGACACGCTGGCCCTCGGGCACGGGCTGCAGCAGCCGCTCCGGCTCGGGCGTGACGCCCGTTTCCGTGGTGTCTGGCTCGAAGCTATTCATGTGTTCACCCTACGTCCAAGTCGCAGGCGCGCGCATGGAGGAAAACGCCCCGGGTGCCCTGAAATTCGCCATCGGCGTAGCCTTGGGCGCCCCACACGGCCTGCACCGTAGACTGGAGGGCATGCGATCCCCAGCCTCCCAGCCCCTGCTCAAAGCCGCTTTATGGGACATGGACGGCACGATCGTGGACACCGAACGGTACTGGATTGAAGCCGAACACGCCCTGGTAGCCGCCCACGGCGGACAGTGGTCGCACGAGAAGGCCATGCAGCTCGTAGGCCAGTCGCTGGTCTATTCGGCCGGCATCCTGCAGGAAGCCGGCGTGGCGCTGGAAGTGCGCGAAATCATCGACACCCTCACCGGGCATGTCGTCAGCCTGGTCCGGGAGTCCGTGCCGTGGCGCCCCGGCGCACGCGAACTGCTGGAGGAACTGCACACGGCGGGCGTCCGCTGCGCCCTCGTGACCATGTCCGAGGCGCCCCTGGCCCGCGAAATCGTGGCCAGCCTGCCCAAACCCTATTTCGAGTTCCTGGTCACCGGGGACACCGTCACGCAGGGCAAGCCGCATCCCGAGGCGTACCTGAAAGCCGTGGAACTCCTGCAGCAGCGCGACCCCGAGCTGGACCACCGTCACTGCGTGGCCCTTGAAGACTCGGGGCCGGGGGTCGCGGCGGCCGTGGCTTCCGGCGTCGTCACGGTGGCGATTCCGCACATCGTCCCGCTCCCGCACGATCCGCGGCGCGCGACCTGGGACACCCTGGCCGGACGCACGGTCGCCGACCTGGAGGAGCTGCTCGGCCTCCGGCACGAATTTACCGGAGCCGGTCTGCGGCTGTCCGCCGGCGAACTGGAGAACTCCGGGCTGGAAAGCGCGGCAAGCGGAGGCCGTCGCCTTGACTGAGCCGTCGCCGCAGAAGCCGCCGGAGACCGGGGACCGCCCCTTTTCGCTCCGTGGCGGAATCCCGCTGGGCCGGATCGCCGGCATTCCCTTGGTGCTTGCCTACTCTTGGTTCGCCATCGCCGCTTTCACCGTGATCGCCTACGGACCCGTGCTCGAGCACAACGACCCCCGCCTCGGCATCACCGCCTATCTCGTGGCGTTCGCCTACTCAGTGCTGCTGCTGATCTCGGTGCTCGTCCACGAACTGGCCCACGCGCTCACCGCCCGGCTCTACCACTGGCCCACCCGCAAGATCGTCCTCAACCTCTGGGGCGGCCACACCCAGTTCGAAGAGTTCACCGCCTCGCCGGGCAGATCCGTGCTGGTCGCCCTGGCCGGACCAGCCGCGAACCTGGTGCTCGCCGCCGGCGGCTGGCTGTTGCTCTCCGGCGGGCAGCTGGACGGCGTCGCGGACACCCTGGCGAACATCTTTGTCTGGGCCAACCTGCTGATCGGCATCTTCAATGTGCTGCCCGGCCTGCCGCTGGACGGGGGCCGGCTGGTGGAATCGGCGGTCTGGAAGGTCACCGGCAGCCACGAGAAGGGGACCATTGCGGCCGGCTGGGCCGGCCGCATCATCGTGATCGCACTGGCAGTCTGGTTTGTTGCACTCCCGCTCCTAAGCGGCAACCGCCCGGATACCTCCCTCATGCTCATCACCCTGCTGGTTGGCAGCTTCCTCTGGATGGGTGCCACCGCCTCCATCCAGCAAGCCCGGTACCGGAGCCGGCTGCACCTGGTGGACGCCGCGGCCCTCGCCGAGCCGGCGCTCGGGCTGCCCGACACCGCCACCGTCCTGGACGTGCTGCGGCACTCGCCGCAGGGTGTCCCCGCCGTCGTGCTCTTCGGCCAGGACGCGCGGCCATCGGCCGTCGTCGACGAAACCGCCGCCGCGGCCGTTCCGCCCGCGCTGGCCGCCACGACCCCGGCAACCGCCGTCGCCTACCCGCTCGCCGCGGGTGCCTACGTCAAGGAAACCGACCGGGGCGCCGAACTGCTGGCATACCTTGCCCAGATCGAAGGTTCGGACTATGCGGTGGTCAACGACGCCGGCACCGTCACCGGACTGTTGCGCCAGCTGACCGTGCTCAACGCCCTGACCGGGAAGCAGCCGAGCGGCACCCCCGGCTCACAGACCGGGGGCGAAGGCCGGAATCAGGACCAGACCCGGTAGAGTTACCTGCCGGTCGTGAATTCTCCGGCCCACGAACACGGGCCGGTGCCCGCCGCTCATCCGCGGCCACCGCAGCTTTACAGGAGCGAGGAACATCTCATGAGCAGCGACACTGCCGCCAACGCCACCCCCAGCGGGGACAGCACAGCCGCCGACAGCATTTCGGCGCCAGCCGCCGAAACTGCCAATGTAACAGCCACCGAAACAGCACCCGGCACTGCGCCCGGCACTGCGCCCGGCACTGCGCCGGTCGGCGCCAACCGGCGCCGCGGTCCGTTCCGCGAGGGCGAGCGGGTGCAGCTCACGGACGAACGCGGCCGGATGAACACCATCAGCCTCGAGGCCGGCGGGGCCTTCCACACGCACCGCGGCTTCCTCAACCACGACGAGATCATCGGCAAGCCGGACGGCTCGGTCGTGGTGAACAACGTCGGCCAGCAGTACCAGACCTTACGCCCGCTGCTCTCGGACTTCGTGCTCTCGATGCCGCGCGGCGCGGCCGTGGTGTATCCCAAGGACGCCGGCCAGATCGTCACCATGGCCGACATTTTCCCGGGCGCACGCGTGGTTGAGGCCGGCGTCGGCTCCGGCGCACTGTCCATCTCGCTGCTGCGCGCGGTGGGGGACAACGGCTACCTGCACTCCTTCGAACGCCGTGCGGAATTCGCCGACATCGCCCGCGGCAACGTCGAAACGATCTTCGGCGGGCCGCACCCGGCGTGGCAGATCACCCTGGGCGACTTCCAGGAGGAAGTTGTGCGGACCGAGGCGCCGGGATCCGTGGACCGGGTGGTCCTGGATATGCTGGCGCCCTGGGAATGCCTCGACGCCGTGGCCACCGTGCTGGCTCCCGGCGGCGTGTGGATCAACTATGTCGCGACTGTTACGCAGCTGTCACGGACCGCCGAGGCCATCCGCGCCGACGGCCGCTTCACCGAGCCGGATGCCTGGGAATCCATGGTCCGCGGCTGGCACCTCGAGGGCCTCGCCGTGCGCCCGGACCACCGGATGGTAGCCCACACCGGCTTCCTTCTGGTCACCCGCCGGCTGGCCGACGGCGTCACCGGCATCTCCGTGAAGCGCCGGCCGTCCAAGACCGAGTTCGACGCCGAGGACGTCAACGCCTGGACCCCCGGGGCAGTCGGGGAACGCGCGGTCTCGGACAAGAAGCTGCGCCGGGCCGCCCGCGACGCGATCGCCGGCACCAACGTCAAGGACACCCCCGAGGTTACGAACTAGTCCGTATTTCGGAAGTCTTCAGCAGCACCCGCCGAGTTGGGGCTATGGTCTTAATAGAAGTACGGAAGGGGCTGATGCATGATGGAGACTCCCAACAACGACCACGGCCGGACGCCGGCGGAGGACGAGGCCCAGGCGGCTGCCGCTGCCGGAGGGACTGAACCGGCGGGGGCATCCGACGTCGACCGGTATGCAGCCAATGAGCTATCGGTTGCCGAACGCCAGGTCAATATCCTGCGGGACAAGCTCCGCCACATCGACCGCCAGCTCGCGGCCGCCACGCAGAACAACTCCAAGCTCGTGGGCATGCTGGAAACGGCCAAGGCCGAGATCCTGCGGTTGAAGAACGCCCTGGACCAGGAGGGCCAGCCGCCCTACAGCTTCGGCACCGTCCTGCAGCTAAACCCGAAGCGACGCCCCGAACCCGGCAGCAGCGGGCAGGCCGACACGGAGGAGTCCGTGGACATCTTCAACGCCGGCCGCAAGATGCGGGTGGGCATCAGCCCGCTTGTGAACATCAACCAACTCGCCGTCGGGCAGGAAGTCCTGCTCAACGAGGCGCTGCTGGTGGTGGCCGGGCTTGGCTACGAGCGGGCCGGAGACCTGGTCACGCTCAAGGAACTGCTGGGATCGGACCGCGCCCTCGTTGTGGGCCGCGCGGACGAGGAACGGGTCATCCGGCTCTCCGGCGCCCTGCTTGCGCAGAAGCTCCGGGTCGGCGACGCCCTCTCGATCGACAGCCGCACCGGCTACGCCCTGGAGAAGATTCCCCGTTCCGAGGTGGAAAACCTCGTCCTCGAAGAAGTCCCGGACATCACCTACCAGGACATCGGCGGACTGGGCCCGCAGATCGAACAGATCCGCGACGCCGTCGAACTGCCGTTCCTGCACCCGGACCTGTACCGGGAGCACGGGCTCAAGGCACCCAAGGGCATCCTGCTCTACGGGCCGCCGGGCTGCGGCAAGACCCTCATCGCCAAGGCCGTGGCCAACTCGCTGGCCGCCCGGGCCGCCGAACGCGCCGGCAAGACGGACATGAAGAGCTACTTCCTGAACATCAAAGGACCGGAGCTGCTGGACAAGTACGTCGGTGAGACCGAACGGCACATCCGGCTGATCTTCGCCCGGGCCCGCGAGAAGGCCTCCGAGGGCAGCCCCGTGGTGGTGTTCTTCGACGAGATGGATTCGCTGTTCCGCACCCGTGGCACCGGCATCTCCTCGGACGTCGAGACGACCATCGTGCCGCAGCTGCTCAGCGAGATCGACGGCGTGGAGCGGCTGGACAACGTGATCGTGATCGGCGCCTCCAACCGCGAGGACATGATCGATCCGGCGATCCTGCGCCCGGGCAGGCTGGACGTGAAGGTCAAGATCCAGCGTCCCGATGCCGAGGCCGCCGCGGACATCTTCAACAAATACATCACCACGGACCTGCCCTTCCACGAGCAGGACCTCGCCGAGCACAACGGCGACGTGCAGGCGACGGTGGATGCCATGATCCAGCGCACGGTAGAGGCCATGTACTCCACCGAGAAGTCCAACGAGTACCTCGAGGTGACCTACGCCAACGGGGACACCGAAATGCTGTACTTCAAGGACTTCAACTCCGGCGCCGTGGTGCAGAACGTCGTGGACCGCGCCAAGAAGTCCGCGATCAAGGACCTGCTCACCTCCGGGCAGAAGGGCCTGCGCATCGACCACCTGCTCCGCGCCGTCATTGATGAGTTCCGCGAGCATGAGGACATGCCCAACACCACCAACCCGGACGACTGGGCCAGGATTTCCGGCAAGAAGGGCGAACGCATCACATACATCCGCACCATCGTCCAAGGCAAGGCCGGCCAGGAACCCGGCAAATCCATCGAGACGATGCCGAGCACGGGCCAGTACCTGTGACCGCCGGACCTTCAGCGGTTTCAGGGGGGCTGCCCGCCGGCGGCGCCATGCGGGTGATGGGCTCCGAGACCGAATACGGGATCCACGCGCCCTCCGCCCCGGGGGCCAACGCCACCATGATGTCCGCCCGGGTCATCCAGGCCTACGCCCAGGTGACCCGGCAACGCGCAGCCGGCGGCGCCGAAACCCGCTGGGACTACACCGACGAGGAGCCGCTGCACGACGCCCGGGGCTGGACCCTGGAGCGCAGCGAGGCGGAACCGGAACAACTCACCGACCGGCCACCGGCCCTGGACGCGGAGGCGATCGCGCTTGCCTACGGCCGCGCGGAGCTGGACCACGACGGCGAGGACGAGTCCGGTTCGCTGCTCATGAACATGGTGCTGGGCAACGGCGCGCGGCTCTACGTGGACCACGCCCACCCGGAATACTCGAGTCCGGAAGTCACCAACCCGCGCGATGCCGTCACCTGGGACGCCGCCGGGGACCTCGTGGCTCTGGCCGCGGTCCGCCGGCTGGCCGCGGACCCGGAACTGCCGCCGATCAACCTGTACAAGAACAACACGGACAACAAATCCGTATCGTACGGCTCGCACGAAAACTACCTGATGCCCCGCTCGGTCCCGTTCGGCGAAATAGCCCGGGGGCTGACACCGTTCTTTGTCACCCGGCAGATCATGTGCGGCGCCGGCCGCGTCGGCCTGGGCCAGGACAGCTCCCGGCCCGGCTACCAAATCAGCCAGCGGGCGGACTTTTTCGAGACCGAGGTCGGCCTCGAAACCACCATCCGGCGACCCATCATCAACACCCGGGATGAACCGCACGCGACCGCGGACAAATACCGCCGGCTGCACGTCATCATCGGCGATGCGAACCTCAGCCAGGGAGCCAACTTCCTGAAGTTCGGCAGCACCGCCATGGTCCTGAGCCTCATCGAGGCCGGCCTGGCGCCCCGCATCGAGGTCCACGAACCGGTGGCGGCCCTGCAGGCCGTCAGCCACGACACCTCCCTGACCGCGACCCTGCGCCTGCTCGACGGACGCCGCGTCACTGCCTTGGACCTGCAGTGGATGTACTTCGAGGCTGCCGCCAAGCTCGCCCAGGATACCGGTGTGGCGGACGCCGTCGACGGCGACGGCCACACCCACGCCGTGCTCGAGCGCTGGTCCGCGACCCTTACCGCGCTGGACAGCGACCGGGCCGCCGCCGCGTCGACAGTCGAATGGCTGGCCAAGCTCTCGCTGCTGGAGGGCTACCGCCAGCGCGACGGGCTGGAATGGTCGGACGCCCGGCTGGGGCTCGTGGACCTGCAGTGGGCGGACATCCGCCCCGAGAAGGGGCTCTACCACCGGCTGCTGGCCCGCGACCGGATGCAGCGGATCGTCGACGACGAAGCGATCGCCCGTGCGGTGACGGAGCCGCCGTCGGACACCCGGGCTTTCTTCCGCGGCCGCTGCGTCAGCCGCTTCGGCACCGACCTGGTTGGCGCCAGCTGGGACTCGGTGATCTTCGACCTGCCGGGGCGCGGCAAGCTGCAGCGGGTCCCCACCCGCGAACCGCTGCGCGGCACGGAGGCCCTGACCGGAGGACTCTTCGCCCGGCACCGCCAGGCCGCGCCGTTCCTTGCGGAGTTGCTCGGGTTGCCCCCGGGTTCGTAGGCCCAAAGACCCCCCGCAGGGGACCAGGGCGTGGCAAGATTGCTTACAGGATGTCCTGTGCAGGATGGGGCAGCCGGTGGGATTAAACAGTGGGATCAGAAGGAGAAAACGATGGCAGGCCAGGAGCAGCAGCAGCCGCAGTCCCGCGACACTGAGGTCGAGGAGGACATCCCCGCACCTCCCGCGGCACCCGAGGCCCAGGCCTCTGCCGCGACCCAGGGCGTGGACGATCTGCTCGATGAGATCGACGGCGTGCTGGAGTCAAACGCCGAGGAGTTCGTCAGGGCCTTCGTCCAGAAGGGCGGCCAGTAGCCCTCCGGCCGCCGGCTGGTCGCGGACACTACTGGAGGAGAACCGGAACTGAGGAGACACAGGGCTGAGGGCCGGAAGTCGTTGATCCACTACGTTGAGGGAGTGCACCAGTGCAGGAAACATCAGCCAACCAGGTAGCAGCGAACGCGACGTCCTCATTCACGGAGCACCTGCAGCGTTCACGGCCCGAACTGCTGCCCTACAACGCCCTCCAACACGGATTACCAGCTGGACCTGCAACCGCGCCGCTCCAGACCCCGCACGCAACCACGATCGTGGCCCTGACCTACGCCGGGGGAGTGCTGATGGCCGGTGACCGCCGCGCGACGATGGGCAACGTGATCGCCAGCCGGCACATCGAGAAGGTGTTCCCCGCGGACCAGTATTCTGTGCTCGGCATCGCCGGGACTGCCGGCATCGCGCTCGATATCACCCGGCTGTTCCAAGTGGAGCTGGAACATTACGAAAAAATCGAAGGAACGCAGCTGAGCCTGGACGGCAAGGCCAACCGGCTCGGTGCCATGATCCGCGGAAACCTTCCCATGGCGATGCAGGGCCTCGCCGTGGTCCCGCTGTTTGCCGGCTTCGACCGGCCCGCCGGCGTCGGCCGCCTGTTCTCCTACGACGTCACCGGCGGCCGCTACGAGGAGCAGGAGCACCACACCGTCGGTTCGGGCTCCATGTTCGCCCGCGGCGCGCTGAAGAAGCTCTGGCGGCCCAACCTCTCCGAAGCCGACGCCGTCCAGGTGGCCGTCGAAGCCCTGTACGACGCGGCCGACGACGACTCCGCCACGGGCGGTCCGGACCCCGTCCGGCAACTCTGGCCCGTGGTCTACACCGTCAGCCGCTCCGGTGCAGTGCGCGTCCCGGAGCGCGAACTTGCGGCGGTGGCCGGCGCCATCATCGAGTCACGGGCCGTAGCCCAGCGGGAGGCCTGAGATGACCCAGCAGTTCTATGTCTCGCCCGAGCAGCTGATGAAGGACCGGGCGGACTTCGCCCGGAAAGGCATCGCGCGGGGACGTTCTGTGGTGGTCATCAGTTGCCGGGACGGGATCGCCCTGGTCGCGGAAAACCCCTCGCCGTCGCTGCACAAGATCGGCGAAATCTACGACAAGATCGCCTTCGCCGCCGTCGGCAAGTACAACGAGTTCGAAAGCCTGCGCCAGGCCGGGGTGCGCTACGCGGACGTCCGCGGCTACTCCTACGACCGCGAGGACGTCACGGCCCGGGGCCTGGCGAGCGTCTATGCGCAAAGCCTCGGCGCCGTCTTCACCGCCGAGCAGAAGCCCTTTGAAGTGGAACTGGCCGTGACGGAGGTCGGGGACAGCCAGGACCTGGACCACCTCTACCGGCTGACCTTCGACGGGTCCATCGCCGACGAACAGGGATTCATCGTGATGGGCGGCCAGGCCGACAAGGTGTCCGAAGCCGTTGCGGCCGGCTGGCGCAGCGAACTCGACTTCGCCGGCGCCATCCGGCTGGCCCTGGCCGGACTGGTAGCGGACAAGGAAACCGACGCACTGCCGGCGTCGGCCGTGGAGGTGGCCGTGCTGGACCGCGGCTCCGAGAGCAGCCGCGGCACCCGCCGCGCCTTCCGCCGCCTCGACGACGCCGACGTCGTGGCACTGCTGGCTGAGGAGAACTGAAATGGACAAGCGCATCTTCGGTATCGAAACCGAATTCGGAATTTCCTATTCGAGCCCGGAGTCCCGCCCGCTCGCGCCGGAGGAAGTGGCCCGGTACCTCTTCCGAAAGGTGGTCAGCTGGGGGAGGTCCTCCAATGTGTTCCTCACCAACGGCTCACGGCTCTACCTCGACGTCGGTTCGCACCCTGAGTACGCGACCGCCGAGTGCGACGACCTGGCCCAGCTCATCGCCCATGACCGGGCGGGCGAGCTGATCCTGGACGACCTCGTGGACGAGGCGCAGGAGCGCCTTGCGGCCGAAGGGTTCAACGGCACCGTGTACCTGTTCAAGAACAACACCGACTCGGCGGGCAACTCCTACGGCAGCCACGAGAATTACCTGATTCCCCGCCGCGGGGAGTTTTCCCGGCTGGCGGAAATCCTGATCCCGTTCCTCGTGACCCGCCAGTTGATCGCCGGCGCGGGAAAGATCCTGAAGACCCCGCACGGCGCCACCTACGCCTTCTCCCAGCGCGCGGACCACATCTGGGAGGGGGTCTCCTCCGCCACGACCCGGTCCCGGCCGATCATCAACACCCGCGACGAGCCGCACGCCGACGCCGAGTTCTACCGGCGGCTACATGTGATCGTCGGGGACTCGAACATGTCCGAGACCACGGCCCTGCTCAAAGTCGGCACCGTGGACCTGATCCTGCGGATGATCGAGGCCGGCGTGATCATGCGCGACATGCGGATGGAAAACCCGATCCGCAGCATCCGGGAGATCTCCCACGACCTCAGCGGCCGCGCGGTGGTACGCCTCGCTAACGGCCGGCAGCTCACGGCCCTTGAGATCCAGCGCGAGTACCTGAACAAAGTGACCGAATTCGTGGCGGACCGCGGCGCCCACAACCCGCACGTCCCGCTCATCCTGGACCTGTGGGAACGGACCCTTGACGCGATCGAAAGCGGAAACACGAGCACGATCGACACCGAAGTTGACTGGGCCATCAAGAAGAAGCTGATGGACAACTACCGCGAGCGGCACGGCCTGGAACTCGACGCGCCGCGGATCGCCCAACTGGACCTCACCTACCACGACATTTCACGCAGCCGCGGTCTCTTCTACCTGCTCCAGGCCCGCGGCGCGGCACGGCGGGTCGTCGACGACACCGCAGTGAAGGATGCCGTCGACGCGCCGCCGCAGACCACCCGGGCCAAACTGCGCGGCGACTTCGTCCGCCGGGCGCAGGAACTGGGCCGTGACTACACGGTGGACTGGGTCCATTTGAAGCTGAACGACCGCGCCCACCAGACCATTTTGTGCAAGGATCCCTTCCGCAGCGTGGACGACCGGGTGGACGCCCTGCTGGACTCTATGGGCTGATACCCAGCTTTCCGCGTTATTCTGGGGAAGGTGCCGTTTCACGGCCACCGCATGCTTTGCCGCTGGCAACCGTCCGGCGAAGCGTCCATCCTGCCCCGACGAAAGTTCTTACGTGCGCCGACTATTAGCAATTCTCCTCCCCGGACTGCTGCTGCTCACCGCTTGTGGTGGCGGCCAGCCTGCCGCTCCGGAGCCCACCAGCCAGTCCGCCGGCGAGACCGCGAAGCTGGACTCCCTGAAACTGACCGAGAACGGCGACAAGAAGGCACCCGGCGTCGAGTTCACCAAGCCGCTTGAGGTCAAGGAATTGACCACAAAAGTCGTCACCGAAGGTTCCGGCGACCGGCTGAAGGCCAACCAGCTCGCCGAACTCTCCGTAGCCGGGTTCAATGGCGCGGATGGGAAGTCGCTGGGGGACAACTTCAGCAAGGATCCCGAAGAGCTTGAGTTGAATGATGCGCTCAAGTCCGGCAACGCCCCCTTGTACAACGTTCTGGTCGGCGCCAAAGTCGGCTCGCACGTGGCCCTCGCCGTCCCCGGACAGCCCGCCGCGCAGGGAAGCGAAGCTCAGCCCTCTCAGTTGCTGATTATCAAGGTGCTGTCCGCGAAGGACGCCCCCAAGGTGCTGGACAAGCCAGAGGGCGACGCCGTGACCCCGCCTGCAGGTCTGCCGACAGTCAAGGAAAATGACAAGGGCGTCCCGGAGATCACGGTCGAGGGTGTGGCCGCTCCCAAGGCCCTCGTTTCCCAGGACCTGATCAAGGGCAAGGGCCAGGCGGTCAAGGAATCCGACACCATCACGGCCAACTACGTCCTGTACTCGCTAAAGGATAAAAAGAAGCTCGAAGCCAGCTTCGATAGCGGCAAGCCTCTAGTGAAGAAACTGAGCCAACTCATACCCGGCTGGCAGCAGGGTCTCGCTGGTAAGACTGTAGGTTCACGAGTTCTCCTCGTGGTACCTGCCAAGCTCGCATACGGCGCTGCTCAGGGCGACCTCGTCTTCGTCGTCGACATTCTAGGCGCCCGTTAGCCTCGCAGCTTCATCGCGTTCACCCCAGGAAACCACCCAAGAAGGAGCAACCATGTCATTTGGACAGCGCAACATCGACCGCCAGAAGCCGGAAATTGACTTCCCGGAGGGCGACGTACCCACCGAGCTCGTCATCACCGACCTGATCGAGGGTGACGGTGCCGAAGCCAAGGCCGGCGACACCGTCTCCACCCACTACGTCGGCGTGGCCTGGTCCACCGGCGAAGAGTTCGACGCCTCCTGGGGCCGGGGCGCACCCCTGGACTTCCGGGTCGGCGTCGGCCAGGTCATCCAGGGCTGGGACCAGGGCCTGCTGGGCATGAAGGTCGGCGGCCGCCGCCGGCTCGAAATCCCCTCCGAAATGGCTTACGGCGCCCGCGGCGCCGGCGGAGCGATCGGCCCCAACGAGGCCCTGATCTTCGTCGTCGACCTCGTCGCCGTCCGCTAATCCCCACCGGCTCCCTGCCCTCGCAAGCTCGGGCCGGGGCCCTCGCCGGCGTGGGCCCACCCACCGGCCACCGCGAAAGCGCGGTAACAATCGGAAAGTTCTTCCGGTTGTTGCCGCGCTTTCGCGGTTTTCGGGGCGGACACTTTAGTACCCTTGCGGAGTGTCCGCCTCACGTACTGAACGCCTCCTGAACCTGCTCATCGCCCTGCTCAACACCCAATACGGGCTGCGCCGCAGCGAGCTGCGCGAGAAGGTCTATCACGACACCACCAGCTCCGAGGCCGCCTTCGGCCGGATGTTCGAACGGGACAAAGGCGAGCTGCGCCAGTTCGGCTTCGACGTCGAGACCGTGACGGACAAGGGCTGGGGCTCCGATGACCCGGCGACCACGCGGTACCGGATCGGCAAGGAATCCAACCGGCTGCCGGACGTCAGCCTGACCCCCGCAGAGTGCACCGTGCTGATCCTCGCCGCGCAGCTCTGGGAACAGGCTGCCCTGGGCTCCGCCGCGCGCGACGCCGTGCGCAAACTGCAGGCCGCCGGCGGCCTGCCGGACGCCGAACTTCCCCCGGGGGTCCAGCCCCGCATCCGCCCTGCCGGGCAGGCGTTCGAGGACCTCGTCGCCGCCGTCCACACCCAGCACCCCGTGAGCTTCAAGTATCTGGCCGGCAGCACCGGACACGAGGAGACCCGCACCGTCGAGCCCTGGGGCCTCGGCAGCCGCTTCGGGCAGTGGTACCTCGTTGGCCACGACCGCGCCCGCGGGGACAAACGGTTCTACCGGCTGTCGCGGTTCACCTCCGCCGTCACCGTGCTGGACCAGGAGTCCTTCACCCCGCCGTCGTCCTTCAACGTCCGCCAACAACTTGCCGCGCTGCCCGAACTGCCCGTGCGGCACGCCCTCGTCGACGTCGCCGACGGCGCGCTGCTGGGGCTTCGCAAGCATGCCGGACCCGCCGCCGGCACCGAGGGTGACATCACCGATGCCGTCGCGGCAGCGCCTCGCTCCGGTTTCGACCGCCTCAAGGTGCCATACCGGGACATTGAGACGCTCGCCGAGGAGCTCGCTTCCTACGGCCCGAAGGCCGTCGTCGTCGCGCCGCCCGAGCTGCAGACCGCCGTGCGCCGGCGACTGGCGGCGGCCGCAGCCTTCGCTGCGGCGCCGGTCCCGCCCATCGAATTCCCGCGATTGGCTCCGGCCAAACGGAGCCGAAAGCGCACGTCCGAGGACCAGCTCAAGCGGATGCTCCAGCTGGTCCCTTTCCTGGTACACAACCAGGGCCTGCACATCAGCGAAGTGGCCGACCGGTTCGGCATCACCCGCAAGGAACTCGAGGACGACCTGCGGATCCTGATCTGCTCCGGCCTGCCCGAGGGCTACCCGGACGATCTGTTGGACATCCAGTGGGACGACGACCACGTCTACATCATCGAGGACCTCGACCTTAAGCGGCCGGTGCGTTTCACCGTGGACGAGGCCTGCGCGCTGCTCACCGGCCTCGAAGCGCTCAACGGCCTGCCCGGACTCGCCGAGGGCGGCACCCTGGAGTCCGTGACGCTCAAGCTCATGGCCGCGGCCGGCGAGGAGGGGCTGAAGGCGGCGGCCGTGTCCGGTCCCGAGGTGGCGCCGGAGGATTCCGGCACCCTCGAAACGGCACGCAACGCCATCCGCACCGGCGCGCAGTTGCGGCTGAGCTATCTCTCCCCGCAACGCGATGCCGTCACCGAACGCGACATCGACCCGCAGCGGCTCTACTCAATGGACAGCACCTGGTACCTCGAGGCGTACTGTCATTCCGCGCAGGGCCTGCGGAACTTCCGGCTGGACCGGATCCAAAGCCTGGAACCCAACGGACGCCCGGTGTCCTCGGCCGCCAACCCGGCAGGCGGGTTCCCGGTCAAGCTGTTCACGCCCAACGACGATGACGCCGTGGTGGTGGTCGAGCTGACCAGGCAGGGCGCCGGGCTCGCGGATGACTACTACGCCGAACGGACCGCCGCGCTTCCGGACGGCCACGTCCTGGCCGAAATCCGCTTCGGCAGTGCCGGTTGGCTGCCGATGTTCGTGGCCCAGCACGGCGGCGCCGTCCGCATCCTGCAGCCTCCTGCGCTGGCCGCGGCCGCCCGGGAATGGCTCGACGCCGCCCTCGCCCGATACGAAGACCACCCCGCACGCCAGCTAGACTGATCAGCATGCCTTGGTGGTCCTGGATCGTAATTTGGATAGCGCTCGTCGCGCTGTCGCTGCTGTTCTTTGGCGTGCTCGGCGTCCGGCTCTTCCGGCAGTTCATGGCCACGGTCAAGGAACTCGGTGAGGCGGGGGAGCGCTTCTCGACGTTCGCTTCCTCCCCGATTACCTCCGGTTCAGCCGCTGTTCATGTGGGTGCCGTAGGCTCGGACGGCGACGACGCGGGGGACGGAGCCGGCCCGTACGCGGAGCCCGGGGCAGCCGTTTTTGCCCCGCCCGCGTTGATGCGACATGATTACCATGCATCCAAAATCGCGCGTCAGGAAGCCCGGCGGTTGCGCCGGATCCGGCGCAAAGCGGAGCGAGGCCAGCCCCAGGCGCTGCGCGACATCGATCTGCGTTAGACATAGGATGTACTCAAACGAAAGGACCACCCAGCATGAGGCTTGAAGGCTGGCATCTCATCATCATCATCGTCCTGGCCTTGGTGCTTTTCGCTGCACCGAAGCTGCCCGGAATGGCCCGCAGCCTGGGCCAGTCGATGCGGATTTTCAAATCCGAGGTCCGCGAAATGAAAAAGGACGGCACGCCGGAGGCCAAGGCTGACTCCGACGCCGTCGAGGGCAAAGTCGTGAACCACCCCCGGTCCGCCGGCACCGAGAGCCGCCCGGGCGAGGGAACCGACGTTCCGCCGCCGAACCGCGCCTAGAACCACATGGCAGTAACCATGAGCCGCCGATCGAACCCCGAGGGCCGGATGGCCCTCCTCGATCACCTCAAAGAGCTGCGGAACCGGCTCTTTAAGTCGGCGATCGCTGTCGTCCTCGGGACCGTCGTCGGATTCCTCGTCTACCAGCCGATGCTGGCGGCGCTGATCAAGCCGATCCGCGACCTGAACGAACATGAGGGCCGGCAGGCGTCGCTGAACTTCGACGGCGTGGCGAGCTCCTTTGACCTGATGATCCAGGTGTCCGTGTTCCTGGGCCTGATCGTCGCCAGCCCGGTCTGGCTCTACCAGCTCTGGGCGTTCATTGTCCCCGGGCTGCACAAGAAGGAACGGCGCCTGGCGCTCTCCTTCGTCGCCGCCGCCGTGCCGCTCTTCGTCGGCGGCGTCCTGCTCGCCTGGCTGGTGCTCCCCAACGCGGTGCGGGTGCTGACCGACTTCACCCCCTCCGGCGGCTCCAACTTCATCAGCGCCCAGGTCTACCTGTCCTTCGTGCTGCGCCTGTTGCTCGCCTTCGGCATTGCCTTCCTGCTGCCGGTGGTGCTGTTCGGGCTCAACCTGGCCGGGCTGATCAAGGGCCAGCAGCTGCTCAAGAGCTGGCGGATCACCGTGTTCCTGGTCTGCCTCTTCGCTGCCATGGCCGCCCCCGGCGCCGACGCGATGAGCATGTTCTACCTTGCCGTGCCCATGCTGGTGCTGTTCTTCACCGCCATCGGGCTGTGCCTGCTCAACGACCGCCGGCGGGAGAAGCGGGCGGCCAAGGTGGCCGCCGAGACCGAAGCCACCGCGGACCAGGCGACTCCCAGCTCCGAGCTGGAGAATCTCTAGCCGTCCGCCCACTAGGCTGGAAGCATGTCCTCACTACCCGGGCCGGAGTCGCCGTCCGAGCGTTACCGTGCCAGCGCCGAGCGGGCCGCAGAAGCCAAGACCTATCTGGGCGGTTTCACCCGTTCGCTCGCGTTCGACCTCGATCCCTTCCAGCGCGAGGCGTGCCTGTCCCTGCAAGCGGGCCGGGGCGTGCTGGTGGCCGCCCCGACCGGGGCCGGAAAGACGATTGTCGGGGAGTTCGCCATTTACCTGGCGCTCCAGCGCGGCCTGAAAGCCTTCTACACGACGCCGATCAAGGCGCTAAGCAACCAGAAGTACACCGAGCTGGCCGAGAAGTACGGCGCGGCGCAGGTGGGCCTGCTGACCGGTGACACCAGCATCAACGGCGAAGCCCCGGTAGTGGTGATGACCACCGAGGTGCTCCGCAACATGCTCTATGCCGGCTCGGAGACCCTGGATGACCTCGGCTTCGTCGTGATGGACGAGGTGCACTACCTCGCCGACCGGTTCCGCGGCGCCGTCTGGGAGGAAGTCATCATCCACCTGCCCAGCGAGGTGCAGGTGGCCTCGCTCAGCGCCACGGTCTCCAACGCCGAGGAGTTCGGCGCCTGGCTGGACACCGTCCGCGGCCAGACTGACGTGATCGTCTCCGAGCACCGTCCCGTACCGCTGTGGCAGCACGTCATGGTGGGACGCAAGATCGTGGACCTGTTCGCCGGCGACACCAGCTTCGACGAAATTGCGCCCGCCGGTGAGGACAATGTGGCCGCTACCGCGGATACCGCAGGCTCCAGCGCCGCGATCACCGCACGCGCCGGCTACGAGGTCAACCCGGAACTGCTGTCGATGGCCCGGGCCGAGAGCCAGATGAACTTCCGCGGCCGCTTCGGGCACGGCGGCCGCAACCAGCGCCGCCAGCAGCGCGGCCAGCGGGAGGCGGCACCGCAGGGCGCCCCGCGCAGCCCGGTCCGGAAGGCCAGCCGCCCGCAGGTCATCGCCAGCCTGGACCGGATGGACCTGCTGCCGGCCATCACCTTCATCTTCTCGCGCGCCGGCTGCGATGCCGCCGTGGCGCAGTGCGTCTCCGCCGGGCTCTGGCTGACCACCGAGAAGGAACAGCTCATCATCGCCCAGCGGGTCGACGAAGCGGCCCAGGACATCCCCTCCGACGATCTGGACGTCCTGGGCTTCTGGAGCTGGCGGGACGGGCTGCTGCGTGGCCTGGCCGCGCACCATGCCGGCATGTTGCCGACCTTCAAGGAGGTCGTCGAGAAGCTCTTCGTGGACGGACTGGTCAAGGCGGTGTTCGCCACCGAGACCCTCGCGCTGGGGGTCAATATGCCCGCGCGCTGCGTGGTGCTGGAGAAGCTGGATAAGTTCAACGGCGAAGCGCACGTGAACATCACGGCGGGGGAGTACACCCAGCTGACCGGCCGGGCGGGCCGCCGCGGGATCGACATCGAGGGGCACGCCGTCGTGCTCTGGCAGCCGGGCACCGATCCGGCAGCCGTCGCGGGTCTCGCCTCCCGCCGGACCTACCCGCTGAACTCCAGCTTCCGGCCCACCTACAACATGTCCATTAACCTCGTGGCCCAGTTCGGCCGGCCGCGCGCCCGCGAAATCCTTGAGTCCTCCTTCGCCCAGTTCCAAGCGGACCGCTCCGTGGTCGGACTGGCCAAGCAGGTCCGCAGCCGGGAGGAATCCCTGGCCGGGTTCAGCAAGGCAATGAGCTGCCATCTGGGCGACTTCACCGAGTACTCCAGACTGCGCCGGGCCCTGTCGGACGCCGAAAACGCAGCTTCCAAAGGCACGTCGCGGGCCCGGAAGTCGCTCACCGAAGACTCCCTGAGCCGGCTGCTGCCCGGCGACGTCGTCGATGTGCCGTCCGGCCGGGCCCCCGGCCTCGCCGTCGTGCTCAGCTCGGACCATCACTCCCGCGAGCCGCGGCCGGCGGTAATGACCCTGGACAACCAGCTTCGCCGGATCGGCCTTCACGATGTGGAGGGACCGCTGGCCCCGATCACGCGGGTCAGGATCCCCAAGTCCTTCAACGCCAAAGTGCCGAAGTCGCGGCGCGACCTGGCCTCATCGGTCCGCAACGCCATCCGGGAGAGCCGGCCGCCGGCACCGCCGAACCGGAACGAGGACTTCGGCCGTGCCGCCGCCCTGCCGAACATGGAGAAGAAGATCGCGGAACTGCGCCGCGAGCTCCGGGCCCACCCCTGCCACGGCTGCAGCGAACGCGAGGACCACGCCCGCTGGTCCGAGCGCTGGTGGAAGCTCCGGCAGGAAACCGACGGCCTGATCCGCCAAATCCAGGGACGCACCAACACCATCGCCAAGACCTTCGACCGGGTCTGCGGAGTCCTCTCCGGCTACGGCTACCTGGAAACCTCCGACTCGGGCACGCTTTCCATCAGCCCGGACGGGCAGCGGCTGCGCCGGATCTACGGGGAAAAGGACCTGCTGATCTCCCAGGCGCTGCGGATGGGCGCCTTCAGCGACCTCGACGCCGCGGAAATCGCGGCACTGGCCAGCGTTCTGGTCTACCAGGCCAAGCGCGAGGACCGCGGTCTGCGGCCCAAGATGCCCAGCGTCTCGCTGGAGTCCGCCGTCGACACCGTGGTGCGGGAGTGGTCCGCCCTGGAGGACGTGGAGGAGGCCAACAAGCTGCCACTGACGGGGGAGCCCGAGCTCGGCCTGGTCTGGCCGATCTTCAAGTGGGCCAAGGGCCGACACCTCCAGGAGGTGCTCAGCGGCACGGACCTCGCCGCCGGCGACTTCGTCCGCTGGGTGAAACAGGTCATCGACCTGCTGGACCAGCTCGCCAAGATTCCCGGACTGGACCCGCGCGTCGCACGGCTGTGCGGCGACGCGATCACCCTGGTCAAACGCGGCGTCGTCGCTTACTCGGCCGTCGTGTGACCGGCCCCTAGCGGCCCTCCGCCCCTGCCTTTCCTCCACCATGCCCCGATGCCGCAGGCCCGGCACACCGGCCCCCAGCTACAAGGAGTTCCACACCATGACCGCTTCACCGTCCGAGGCTTCCAAGGAACAGCGCAAGGTGACGCTGTACCGCAACGGTTCCGTCTACACCGCGGCGGATCCCTTCGCTACGGCCATGCTGGTCGACGGTGACACCGTGGCCTGGGTCGGCTCTGAACAGGCCGCCACGTCCATCGCGGACTCCTCCATGGAGGTCATCGACCTGCAGGGCGCGCTCCTTGCCCCCGGCTTCGTGGACTCCCACGTGCACCTGACAGAGACCGGCATCGCCCTGGACTCGCTCCAGCTCGGCGGGGTCCGCTCCGCAGCCGAACTGCTTGACGCCGTCGCCGGCGCCGCCGTCTCCGCTTCCGGCGCGGGCGGCACGGTGCTGGGGCACGGCTGGGACGAAACGCTCTGGGCCGACCCGGTCCTGCCCAGCCGCGAAGAACTGGACCGCGCCGCCGGCGGCCGGCCGGTATACCTGTCGCGGGTGGACGTGCACTCGGCCCTTGTCTCCGCTTCCCTGGCCGCCGCGTCCGGCCTTGAGAGCCTCGACGGCTACGCCGCCGACGGGCAGGTCAAACGGGCCGCCCACACCGCCGCGCGGCGCGCCGCCCGGAACCTGCCCGCCGGTGCCCTGCGCCGCTACCAGGAGGCCGCGCTGGCGGAGGCGGCCGCCAACGGCTATGTCGCTCTCGCCGAAATGGCGGCACCGCACATCGGCAGCATCGAGGACCTGCAGCTCGCGGCCGGCTGGAACGCCGCCGACCGGCCAGGACACGCCGTTCCGGAGATCCTGCCCTATTGGGGCCAGCTTGCCGTTTCCGCCGAACAGGCCCGGTCCATCCTGGACAGCCTTGGCGTTTCTGTCCTGGGCCTGGCCGGCGACCTGAACATGGACGGTTCCATCGGTTCACGGACCGCCGCGCTCCGCGGCGACTACAGCGACGCGCCGGGGGAGCGGGGCACCCGCTACCTCTCGGTCGATGAGGCCGCAGCGCACCTCGCGGCCTGCTCAGTGCTCGGGATCCAGGCAGGCTTCCATGTGATCGGCGACGCCGGGCTCGACGCCGCGCTGGACGCCCTGGACCAGGCCGCCGCCGAAGTCGGGGAACAGCGCGTCCGTGCCGCCGGCCACCGCCTGGAGCACGTCGAAATCGCCGACGTGGACGCCATCCAACGGCTGGCCAAGTACTCGGTGACCGTCAGCGCGCAGCCCGTCTTCGACGCCCTCTGGGGCGGCGGGGAGAGCCTCTACGCCCAGCGGCTTGGCGCCCGCCACGCCGCCATGAACCCCTTTGGCTCGTTCTACTCCGCCGGCGTGCCGGTGTGCTTCGGCAGCGACAGCCCGGTCACGCCGCTGCGGCCCTGGTCCAGCGTCCGCGCCTGCCTCGAACACCACAACGCCGATGAGCGGATTTCTGCCCGCGCAGCCTTCCTGGGCCACACCCGGGCCGGCTGGCGGGCGGCCCGGTACCGGAACCCAATGGCGGGCCAGCTTGTCCCCGGCGCTCCGGCGAGTTTCGCGGTCTGGGAAGTCGAAGAACTCATGGTGCAGGTGGCCGACGGCCGGGTCCAGTCCTGGAGCACGGACCCGCGCGCCCGGACACCGTTGCTCCCGGCACTGGACACCGGCACCTCCCCGGTCTGCCTGCAGACCGTGCGGGACGGCGTCGAACTCTTCTCCAACGGCTCACTCGGACGATAAGCGCCCTGCCGGGCCGGACCACGCCGGCACGCCCGGGCGGTCCACACCGGCCGGTCCGCGCCGGACCACGCCGGCACGCCCGGGCGGTCCAGACCGGCCGGTCCGCGCCGGACCACGCCTGCCGGGCCGGCCGCCCGGCCTCGGCGTGCTGACTGACTATAATGGGGAGCTGTGCCTGTCGTCGGCTAACTGCCGACAGCCCCGGCCCTCCGACCGCTCCCTCCAAGGAAAGGCCCCGCTGTGCGTGTCCTCACGATCATCCCGACCTACAACGAGCTGGAATCGTTGCCCAAGACCCTCGGGCGTCTCCGCACCGCTGTGCCGGCCTCCGACGTCCTGGTGGTTGACGACAACAGCCCCGACGGCACGGGCCAGCTGGCGGATCGAATCGCGGCTGAGGATGGCCAGGTCCACGTCCTGCACCGGGAGGGCAAGGCCGGACTCGGCGCGGCATACATCGCCGGCTTCAAGTGGGGCCTCGACGCCGGCTACGACATCCTTGTCGAGATGGACGCCGACGGTTCGCACAAGCCGGAGCAGCTGCCCCAGCTGATAGAAGCAGTCGAGCAGGGTGCAGACCTGGCCATGGGTTCCCGCTGGGTACCGGGCGGCAGCGTCGTGAACTGGCCGCTGTACCGGCAGGCCATCTCCCGCGTTGGCAGCACCTACGCCCGCATCATGCTGGGCGTCAAGATCAAGGACGTCACCGGCGGCTTCCGTGCCTTCCGCCGGAGCACGCTGGAGAAGCTCAACCTCGACTCCGTGGACTCGGTGGGCTACGGCTTCCAGGTGGACCTCGCCTGGCGTGTGGCCAAGCTGGGCCTGAACATCGTGGAGCGTCCCATCACCTTCGTCGAGCGCGAACTGGGCGCGTCGAAGATGAGCGGCAACATCGTGGTCGAAGCCATGATCAACGTCACCAAGTGGGGCCTCACCGCCCGCTGGAACACCCTAAGCCGCAAGCTCGGCCGCAAATAGACTCAGACGCGCAAAAGGCCGGGCCGGCACCTCAACGAGGTGCCGGCCCGGCCTTTTGTGCGTGGGCGCGGTTGCTAGGCCGAGCGGCGTTCGCCGCGGCGTTCGCGCAGGATGGTGAGCCGGTCTTCCAGGATCTGCTCCAGCTCGGGCAGGGAGCGGCGTTCCAGCAGCATGTCCCAGTGCGTGCGGACGGCCTTCTCGTTGCTGTTCACGGGGCGTTCGCCGTCGACCAGCAGGGCCTCCTTGCCGGTCTTAGAAACCCAAACCGGGGGGATCTCCGCTTCGGAGGAGAAGGTCACGAACACCTGCTCGCCGTCCTCGCAGCGGTACTCGACCCGCTGGCGCGGAGCCGGTTCGACGCCGGATTCGGTCTCCATGCTCTGTGCGCCAAGGCGCATACCCCGCAGGCTGCGATCGCTCATCTTTTCTCCCTTATGATCGGTTCGCAGGGCCGGGCCCTGCGCTAGCCGGGGGCCACTGGGACCTCGCCGGACTACTTGTTGCGTGGCGTTCCCCACTGCAGGAATCGTCAGTAGATATAACGCCGCGCGAAGCGTAATTGTTCCGGCAAGCTGAACCGTCCGGACAAATACTCAAGTATACGCGGGAGCGGCACCTCAGGTAAAGCCGCTCCCGCGTCGGGTGAAGCGACCGAAAGCAGCTGCGGGAAAAGCGGCAGGGACAAGCGGCAGAAAAAAGGGAGACACCCGCCCGAGCGGGTGCCTCCCTGTAACTACGGTTGTAGCGTCCCGACTAGGCCTCCGGTGCGGAACCCGCGGCCGTCGCGGGCTCCGTCGACGTTGCGGCAGAGGCAGCCGCGGTCCCGAACGGCCCGTCCGAGCGCGGGTCGGGGTTGGTGCCGCCAAGGGCGCTGCCGATCCCCTTGAGCGCCTCGCCCACCTCGCTGGGGATGATCCACAGCTTGTTGGAACTTCCCTCGGCGAGCTTCGGCAGCGTCTGCAGGTACTGGTAGGCCAGGAGCTTCTGGTCCGGGTTGCCCTTGTGGATGGCGTCGAAGACCTTCTGGATGGCCTGCGCCTCGCCGTCGGCCCGCAGAATGGCTGCCTGGGCATCGCCTTCCGCCTTCAGGATCGAGGACTGGCGCTGGCCCTCGGCGGTAAGAATGGCGGACTGCTTGGTGCCTTCGGCCGTCAGGATGGCGGCACGGCGGTCCCGCTCGGCGCGCATCTGCTTCTCCATCGAGTCCTGGATGGAGTGGGGCGGATCAATCGCCTTGAGCTCCACCCGGGAGACCCGGATGCCCCAGCGTCCGGTCGCTTCGTCCAGGACGCCGCGCAACTGGCCATTGATCTGGTCGCGCGAGGTCAGCGCCTCTTCAAGGTTCAGCCCGCCGACCACGTTGCGCAGTGTGGTGGTGGTGAGCTGCTCGACGGCCTGGATGTAGTTGGCAATCTCGTAGGTAGCGGCCCGCGCGTCGGTCACTTGGAAGTAGACGACGGTGTCGATGGACACCACGAGGTTGTCCTCGGTGATCACCGGCTGCGGCGGGAAGGACACCACCTGTTCGCGCAGGTCGAGGAGGGGCAGGAGCCGGTCAACGAAGGGAATCAGGATGGTGAGGCCCGGGTTCAACGTCCGCTGGTACTTTCCCAGGCGTTCCACGACGCCGGCGCGCGCTTGCGGGACAATCCGCACCGAGCGCACCAGCACGATTATTACGAACGCAACGAGTACCAGCAGCACTATTGCGACTGCGATATCCATACATCACCTTTTCCCCAGTTATGTGGTTTTGCTGTGCGCGGCAGTCCGGCTGCCGCTGATCCTGCGGCCGGTGGCGGCAACAGGAAGATTGTGCCCCGAGAGGCGGCTCGGAACGGTCGCAGCCTTACAGCGCCTCCGGTTCCGGCGACGGGTTCGGTTGCGGCTCAGGCTGCGGGTCGACGACGGCGGTGGCACCGTCAATGGACCTGACGACGGCGTGCTGCCCGGGAGTCAGCACGCCGGACTCCGAGCGGGCGCTCCAGATGTCGCCGCCGATCTTGACCAGGCCGCCGTTGGCGCTCACGGGTTCCATGACGAGCGCGGATTCGCCGATCAGGCGTTCGACGTTGCTCCGCTGGTCGGCCGGGCTGCTGCGAAGGTGCTTGAGCGCCACCGGCCGCACGAAGCCGATCATGAGCAGCGAGACGACGCTGAAGACAACGATCTGGAGCCAGAAGTCCGCGCCGGCGAAGGCGGCGACCAGCCCGGCCAGGGCACCGCCGCCGAGCATGATGAAGAACAGATCGAGGGTGAGCATCTCCACCACGGCAAACACCAGGAAGACCGTGAGCCACAACGCCCACCAGTTTTCGGCCAGCCAGTCGAACATCATTCCCCCTTAGCCACGCAGCCGGGCCTGCAGGCACAGGCCCTCCCTAACGTGGTTCCATCCTAAGCCGGACGGCAAGGACGCGGGCAGGGTGCCAGGATCAGCCCGGGAACGTGGCCAAGTCGTTATCGTTCAGCGGCCTGTTGCGGAGACTGCAACGGTGCGAAAACACCGATCCGGAAGCGGGCGGACACTGCTGTGCGGGCCGGCAGTCCTGCCACCCTGGCGGCCAGGGAGGCAGGGTCAAGGTGGTGCCCGGCGGGCCCCATCAGGGCGAGATTGGCGACGTCGGCGGGCGCCAGGCGCAGGTCCAGGTCCAGGTCCCGTCCTTCGTGCGCGTGGAAGTGCCCGGCGAGTGTCGCCGCGAGGCGCTCCTCCTTGGCCGGCTCGATTCCCAGCATGCCGGTCTGTCCGGCGATCTCGGCCAGGTGCCCGGGCCGGGGGGTCACCACGATCAGTCGGCCGCCGGGCCGGAGCACCCGGGCAAACTCAGCCGCGTTGCGCGGCGCGAAGACCACGGTGACGACGTCTACGGCGTCGTCCGCCACAGGGAGCGGCTGCCACACGTCGCCGACGAGGTTGACCGCCTCCGGGTTCAGCCGGGCCGCCCGGCGAAGCGCGAATTTTGAGATGTCGATGCCGATGGCCGCAGCCGCCACACGGTCCAGCAGGGCGCGAAGGTAGTGCCCGGTGCCGGTGCCGGAGTCCAGCACCGCGGACCCGGCTTCGGCGAGGAACGGGGCGGCAAGTCCGGCGACCGCCTCGGCCAGGGGACGGTAGTGGCCGGCGGACAGGAAGTCGAAGCGGGCCGCGACCATCGCCGCGGAGTCCGCTTCGAAGACGGTGCCCTTGCCCGTCAGGAAGTTGAAGTATCCCTGCTTGGCGGCGTCGAAGCTGTGCCCGGCGGCGCATATCAGGGAGCGCCCACCGCTGCCTGCCGTGAACGGCCCCCGGCACACGGGGCACACGAGGGCGGCGAGGGAAGCGGCGGGCATAAAGTCAATCGTAGGGCCGGCACGCTCCGGCGGCCGCCCTGAACTCCCGGCGGCGCCGCGCGGATGTGAGGTATTTCACCTCACGGACGCCAGCGGTTAGGCTCGCACTCGTGAAATCCGAACATCTTCCCCTGCTCAAGTCCGTTTCGGCTCCCGCGGTGCACCCTGACGGCTCCCGTGCCGTCGTGGCCGTGGTCCGCCCCGATTTCGACGCCGACGCCTACGTGGGCCAGTTGTGGAACGTGCCGGTGGATCCGGCACTGCGACCGCGCCGGCTGACCCGCGGCTTCCGTGACACGGCACCGGATTTTTCCCCGGACGGGCAGGTGCTGGGGTTCCTCCGCGCCGAAGCCGGCGGCAAACCGCAGCTGCACGTGGTCGAGGCCTCGGGCGGCGAGCCCGTGGTGCTGACGGATGCGCCGCTGGGTGTCAGCGCCTTCACCTGGTCCCCGGATTCGCGCAGCATCGTTTTTAGCGCCAGGACGCCCGAGGACGGCCGCTACGGCACGGTCGACGGAGTCTCGGCCGGCGGCGAGGATGCCCGGCTGATCACGGACTACCAGTACCGGATGAATGGCGTCGGCTACACGGCGGATAAACCCCTGCAGCTCTTCGTCATCCCGGTCCCGGACCTGGACGAGGAACCGAGGGTGGCCCCGTCCGGCCGGGCACTCAAGGCCGCCAAGGCCGCAGAAGAAGGCACGGCTGCCGCGGGCCTGCCGGAGGCGCGTCAGCTCACCACAGCCGCGACGGACCACAACGGTGCCACCTTCAGCACCGACGGCGAAGCCGTGTACTTCACCGCCGCCCTGCACGATGGCAGCGACGAGGACCTGGTGAGCGGAATTTACCGGGTTCCGGCTGATCCCCAAGCCGGGGGAGAGGGCCCCGAGTCCGTGCCCCTCGGCGACACCGGACGGCTGTCCGTCACCGCCGTCCGGCAAAGCCGGGACGGCCGGTGGCTGTACTTCTCGGCGCAGGACCTCGGCGCCGAGGGCAAGGACTTCGTGGCCCGCAACACGGCGCTCTACGTCCTGCCAGCCGGCGGCGGGGACGCTGTCCTGCTCAGCGATCCGGAGACCACGGATCTGAGCGGCGGCGGGATTGAGCTGCGCGGCGCAGACGGCGCCCTGGTCCTGAATAACGCACGGGGCACCGTACAACTATTGGAGTTCGGCCCCACCGGGCAACGCGGCGTTCTGCTCGATGGCGAGCGCGTGGTTAGCGGCGCGGCCGACGGCGGGGGAACACTGGTCCTAAGCTTCGCCGATGCGGAAACTGCCGGAGACGCGGCGGTCCTTGAGGGAAGCGGCCGGCTCCGCGTCGTGAGCGACTTCTCGGCGCCGCTGCGTGACGAAGCCGGGATCATCGCCCCACAGGAACTCACCTTCGCGTCAGGGGACGGCTACCCGGTGCACGGCTGGCTGGTCCGGCCGGCGGGCGACGGTCCGCACCCGGTGCTGCTCAACATCCACGGCGGCCCGTTCGCGCAGTTCACCGGGGCGCTGTTCGATGAGGCCCAGGTCTACGCGGCGGCCGGGTATGCCGTCCTGATGTGCAATCCGCGCGGCTCGGCCGGCTACGGCCAGGCCCACGGACGCTCGATCAAAGAGCGCATGGGCACCGTCGACATGCAGGACGTCCTGGCCTTCCTGGACGGGGCGCTGCAGAAGTTCGAGGAACTCGACGGCGCGGCCCTCGGCATCATGGGCGGATCCTACGGCGGCTACCTGACGGCCTGGACCATCAGCCACGACCACCGCTTCAAGGCCTCCATTGTGGAGCGCGGCTTCCTCGATCCCGTGAGCTTCACCGGATCCTCGGACATCGGCTGGTTCTTCGGCGGCGAGTACACCGGCCGCACCGCGGAGCAGATGGCGGCGCAAAGCCCGATGGCCCGGGTGGAGCAGGTGCGCACTCCCACCCTGGTCATCCACAGCGAGGAGGACCTGCGCTGCCCGGTGGAACAGGGCCAGCGCTACTTCACTGCCCTCAAGCAGCAGGGCGTGGAGGCTGCCTTCCTGGTCTTCCCGGGCGAGAACCACGAGCTGTCCCGGTCCGGAACGCCGCATCACCGCCGGCAGCGCTTCGAGCAGATCCTGCAGTGGTGGTCACGGCACCTTCCGACGGCGGCCAATCCGGCGCCGGCGCGCGGCGCAGCGAACAACGCGGCAGGAAGCTCGGGAAACTAACCGGCCGGCTCGTCCGGCAGGAACCCCAGTTCCTGCCGGGCGTGTTCGATGTCCGGCTGGGCCCAGCGGGCGGCGTATTCGGCGTTGCTGCTCAGGGAGCGCAGCTCGGCCCGGTCCAGGTAGATGATCCCGTGCAGGTGGTCGGTCTCGTGCTGGACAATGCGGGCCTGCCACCCGGTGAAGTCCCGCTGTTGCGCTGTGCCGTCCACCGCGGTGAAGTCCAACCGCACCGATTCAGGCCGCAGCACCGCCGCCTGCAGGCCGTTGAGGGACAGGCAGCCCTCGTAGAAGGCCTTCTTGGCCGAGCCCAGCGGCACGTAGCTCGGGTTGAGCATGGCAAAGAACGGCAGGGGCTCCCGCCCCCGGGCCGCGGCTACCTCCGGGTCGACGTCGAACCGGTCCTCCAGGACGGCTATCTGCAGGGGGATTCCCAGCTGCGGTGCGGCGAGCCCGACGCCCGGTGCTTTGTGCATGACCCTGCGCATCAGATCGATCAGCCGGCTGAGTTCGGCGTCGTCCAGCTGGCCGGTGAAGGGCACCGCCTGCTGCCGGAGCACCGGGTGGCCCACCTGGACGATGGGCGGAAGCACGCCTGCGTTCAGGATCTCCTCAACAGCCTCCTGGATGCTCTCGGTGCTGATCTCGGCGGTGGGGGCGATGGTGTTTGCGTCGTTCGTCGTGTCTGAAGACATGGGAACAGACTACTGGCGACCGCACGCTGAGGTGACGAAATCGTAAATGCGTCCCCGCAGTTGTGACCCGGCGTCGATCTTCAGGGTTCCCCGACGGCCGCCGACGGTGACCTGCACCGGAATCAGCGTCCCCACCTTGTCCTCCGCCACGGCGTGCGGGTCGCACCGGGCCGGGCGGATGCCGAGCCGCACTTCGTGCACCGGCCCGGCCGCATCCACCCGGAGGCCGCTGGGCCAGGGCGCACTCGTGTCTTCTTCCAGCAAGGTGGTCCCGCCGATGCTGTCGATCGTAAGGGTCCCGCCGCCACCGGCTGCCGCCGAGGTTCGCGGGGTGATGACCAGGTGCAGGACGGCAGCTCGGGCATCTGCGGACACCTCGAGGCTGGGGCTGAGCCGGAAGCCGGCCACCGAGGCGGCGGCCTGGGCAACGCACATTTCGGCGTTGTTCCGAGGCAGGACTCCGAAAGGATCGGCCGCTGTTGCGGTGAGCGTCTTTTCCGGTGTTCCGGCGGCGGCCGCCACCCGGACCTCGACGACTGCGCCCGGCTCTGCAGGTTTTGAACCGGACGGCGCGGCCTGGCCGGATCGCGGCGCCGGATCGGGGCAGGCGGCGGCCGGCAACCGGGCCGGCAGGCTCTTTGTCTGGCCGGGCGGCAGCTCCGTCCCCGCTGCCGCCGAGGTCCAGTGGATTCCGTCAGCAAAAAGCGGACTCCGCAGACCGGCTGCGAGCACGGTGACCGCCTCGCCGGTGGTGTTGGTCAGCTGGATCTCTACGATCCGCTTGCTGTAGTTGTCGCGGAACTGGCTGATCTCCGCGGTCAGCGGTCCGCTTCCGGAAGCCGCCGGCGTCGCTCCGCTTCCGGTTGCTGCCGGGCCCGTGCCCGGACTGCACGATGCCGCCGCCAGGACGACCAGCACTGCGGCGGACCACCGGAGCGTCGGGGGAAGGCTACCCATGCGGTCAGTCTAGGCCGCGGCACCGCAGCCGGCACGCCTGGGGCGCAGTTCGGCTAGTCTCGGTCCATGACACCGACACCCCTGGACTGCGTGCTCGGCCTGCTCCGGGCCATTGAAGCCGGCGGCGGCGCGGAGGCGCTCGGCCCCTTCCTGGCCGAAGACTACGTCCTGACCGAGGCACCCCACCTGCTCGCTCCGGGGGGGTCCACCCGCAACCGGGACCAGGTCCTCGACGGTGCCGAGCACAGCGGCGAAATCGTTTCCGGGCAGCGCTTCGAAGTCCAGCGCAGCACGTGCGAGGGAGGCCGGGTGGTCCTGGAGGCCGAGTGGTCCGCGACGGTGCTGATGGATCTACCGCATTGGGACAAGGGCGACGAAATCCGGGCCCGGACCGCCTCGGTGTTCGAGGTGCGCGACGGCCGGATCATCAGCCAGCACAGCTACGACTGCTACTACACGCCGCACTGAGGGCTCCCGCCCCGGCTACTGCATGGTGAACCGGCGGGCCACGAAGCTGTTGACGGCCGGGACGGCCGCCGCGGCGGCCAAGACACTGTTGCGTGCGGTCAGCGGGCCTTCGCGGAGCGGCCGGCCCAGCGCCATGTTGATCTCCGACTGCCGCGCCGCTCTGGCGGCCTGGCGCATCCGCTGCCGTTCGAACGCCGGCAGGCCGTTGCGGTTGCCAGCCATGAGCTCCGGCACGAGGGGTGCCAGCGCCAGGGCGTCGAGCCAGCCCAGGCTCATGCCCTGACCTCCAATCGGGCTGATCTCGTGTGCCGCGTCCCCGATCAGAATGCAGCGGTCAACCACCAGTCGGCGGGCCAGCCGGGCACGCACGCCGAAGCCGCTGAGCATGCTGTTGCTGCCGGGGTCGACGTCGACGCCGGTCCGTCGCCGGACCTCCCGTGCCAGCCAAACGGCGTCGGCCGAGCTCCCCGCCGGAGCCCCGGCCGGACCGAGGCGAACCACCCAGCGGCGCAGCTTCCCCGGCAGCGGGAACGACTCGACGATCCCGCCGCTGGCCAGGAACAGCGCCGCATCCGGACCAAGTCCGGTGCCGTCGGCGAAGTCGCCCATGAGGTAGCGGTCCGGGTAGTCCCGGCGCCGCAGGGGCACGCCGAGCGCAGCCCGGGCCGCGGAGCGGACCCCGTCCGCGGCGATCACGAGGGGAGCCGCGAAGCTCACCGACCGTCCGCCCAGGCAGGCCTGTACCGTGACCTGCCGGCCGTCGTCGTGCAGCCCCTCCACCCGCACGCCCCGGCGCAGCGCGTCCGGGTCGAGCTCCTGCAGCCGCCCCTCCAGCACCGCCTCGGTGCGACCCTGCGGCAGGGAGAGCACAAACGGGAACAGCTCGGACACCCGGGCGAAGGACATTTCGGCCAGCATGGTGCCGCGGTTGAGGGCAATGCCGCGCCGGATCTGGACGCCCCGGCGGATGAGCTCCTGATCCACGCCGACGTGCCGCAGGGCATCGAGTGCCGGCGGATGGATGCCAATGGCCCGCGAGTGCGGTTCCGGCCCGGTCCGCTGTTCGAGCACCGCGACCCGCAGCCCCCGCTGCAGCAGCAAAGCAGCCATGAACAGCCCCACCGGACCGCCGCCGATGATCACGACGTCCGTCGCGGCGTCGGTCATGGTCCCGCCCCGGCACTCCGCCCCCGCGCCCTGTCCAGGATCAGCAGGTTGCGGAACGGGGCGCGGGCCACCACGGCCCAGCCCGGGGGAGCCGCAGCGCGCAGTTCCGCCGAGGTGTAGCTGCGCCGGATCGACGTCAGGCCGTCCTGCCGGATGTAGGAGCCCCGGAACGGCAAGGCGCCCGCATAGAACAGCGAATAGGCGGCCGGGCTGCGGCGGAGGTCGTTGTGGATCACCGTCCCGGCACTCAGTGCGGCCGATTCGGCAAGGAAGCCGGCCAGCGCGCCGGCGTCCAGGTGGTGCAGCACATGGTTGGAGACGACGACGTCGTAGCGCTCACCTTCGCCGAGCAGTTCCGCCGCTGTCTGCCGCCGGAACGTCACGCCGCCCCGGGTGCGCCGGGCGGCCGCAAACGCAGCGGCCCGTGGGTCCGGATCGATCGCAGTGATCTCCAGTCGCAGCCCGTCCCGGGCCGCCCAGCGGGACAACAGCACCGGGACGTCGCCGCCGCCGCAACCGATGTCCAGCAACGTGGTGGCCGACTCCGCGGAGAGCAGCGGCTTGATCTGCTGCCGGTAGATGCCCCTCCAGCCGGACACAGCGCGGTTCACCAGGGCGAACTGGGCGTAGGTCCGTTCCAGCCTGGCAGGATCGCAGTCGGGCCGGTCCATCTCCTCAACGGCATCCAGGGCACGCGTGCGCAGCAGCACCATGGCGCCGGTGCTCAGGCCAGAGCCGATGCCGGCCGGGGCACGCCGGGGCGCTGCAGGTCGGCCTCACCGCTGGCCGCCCGTGGTGCCGTGATCTTGGTGAAGAGCGCGGTCTCCACCGTCAGGCCCGGGCCGAATGCCATCGAGCAGATGCGTTCCCCGCCATCGTCGTCGGCTGCCAGCGCACCGCCGGTGTCGGCGCCGTCGGTGCCAGCGCCGGGCGCGGGAAGGTCGAGGATGTGCCGGATCACGAAGAGCACGGTGGCGCTGCTCATGTTGCCGTAGTTCCGCAGCGTTTCGCGCGCCGGGATCAGCTGTTCGTCGCTGAGCTCCAGCCTGGACTGCACCTTGTCCAGGATGCTGCGGCCGCCGGGATGGATGGCCCAGTGCCGGATGTCGCGGTAGGGGAGTCCGAGGAGCGAGGCATCCCGGGACAGGAGCGGTTCGAGGGCGTCGATGATGTGGTCGTCGATGATGTGCGGGACGTAGGTGCCGAGGACCATTTCGAATCCTTCGTCGCCGATGTTCCACGCCATCGCTTCCTCGCCCACCGGGGTCAGGACCGTTTCGAAGTGGTCAAGGGTCAGCAGGGCCGGCTGGTCCGGGATGTCGCGGGCACTGATGATGGCGGCCGCCGCGCCGTCGGCAAACAGCGCGGATCCCATAATCGTGTCCGGGTCGTTGGAGGTCCGGACGTGGAGGGAACAAAGTTCGGCGCAGACCACCAGCACCACGGCCTCCGGGTCCGCGTCGCAAAACGATTTGGCCGCGCGCAGTGCCGGGAAGGCGGCGTAGCAGCCCATGAAGCCGAGGTGGTAGCGCTGGACCGAGGGGTTCAGCCCGAGCGCACGGACAATCTTGTAGTCGGGGCCGGGGTTGAAGAAGCCGGTGCAGGACACTGTGACGAGGTGGGTGATCTCGCGGGCTTCGATGCCCTGGCAGGCCGCCAGCGCCTTGTCCGCCGCCTCGATGAAGAGCTTGCTGGCTTCGGCCGCGAAGATGTCGTTCCTGACTTTGGTGCTGGGGCTCAGCAGCAGGCCGGTGGCGGGGTCGAAGAACTGCGGATTCTCCGACCGGCTGCCGGTGGTGAGCTCCCCGACGGCGGTGTAGCGGGTGTCGATGGCGGCGGAGTCGAAGCAGGTGCTCACCAGCCGGGAGCCGAGCCGGCTGAGCCCCGGCTGGGCGGCAAACACGTCGCGGGCCTCGGACTGAATCAATACGGTGGGCGGGACAGCAGTTTCCAGGGACCTCAGGTAGACCGTCATGGTTCATTCTCAGTGAGGGCGGCGGATAAGACAATGCATGCCGGGGGCGTGCGGCCAGCGCGGCGGAGGATAACCCCATCGTCTGTTCTAAGCTGTTCACATCGAGCGAGGCGGCGCCGTCGGATGCGCGGGGGCGGCCAGGCCGAACAGAGGGAGACACGATGAGCATGGCGACCAACACGAACGCGGACACGGAGACGGACCCGCGGCTGGCGCCGCACGTCGCCGACACCCACGACCTCATCCGTGTGCAGGGCGCCCGGGAGAACAACCTCAAGGACATCAGCGTTGAAATTCCGAAGCGCCGGTTGACCGTGTTCACCGGTGTTTCCGGCTCGGGTAAGAGCTCGCTGGTGTTCGCCACGATCGCCGCCGAGTCGCAACGGATGATCAACGAAACTTACAGCGCCTTTGTGCAGGGCTTCATGCCCAACCTGGCGCGGCCCGACGTCGACCTGATGGAGGGGCTGACGACGGCGATTATCGTCGACCAGGAACGGATGGGCGCGAACCCGCGGTCCACCGTCGGCACCGCCACCGACGCCAACGCCATGCTCCGCATCCTCTTCAGCCGGCTCGGGACACCGCACGTGGGGCCGCCCACGGCGTTCTCCTTCAACGTCCCGACGAGGAAGGCCAGCGGGGTGATGAGCACCGAAAAAGCCGGGGGGAGGGTTGAGAAGAGTGTGGTGCACGGCGCCGTCTACCTGGGCGGCATGTGCCCGCGGTGCGAGGGGATGGGCTCGGTCTCCGACTTCGACCTCACGGCGCTCTATGACGAGACCAAGTCGCTGGCCGAGGGCGCGCTGACGATCCCCGGGTACAGCATGGACGGCTGGTACGGCCGCATCTTCAGCGGCGCCGGTTTCGACATGGACAAGCCGATCGCGAAATACACCAAGAAGGAAATGAACGACCTGCTCTACACGGAGCCGACCAAGATCAAGGTCGAGGGCATCAACCTCACCTATGAGGGCCTGATCCCGAAGATCCAAAAATCGATGCTTTCCAAGGATGTCGAGGCGATGCAGCCGCACGTCCGGGCCTTCGTGGAGCGTGCCATTACCTTCCAGGCCTGCCCGGAGTGCAACGGCACCCGTCTCAGCAAGGAGGCGCGGTCCTCGAAGATCCGGGGGAAGAACATCGCCGAATTGTGCGAGATGCAGATCAGTGACCTGGCCGTGTGGGTCCGCGAGCTCGACGAGCCCTCGGTCGAGCCGCTCCTTAAGGGCCTGCGGCACCTGCTCGATTCGTTTGCGGAAATCGGGCTGGGCTACCTTTCGCTGGATCGGCCGGCGGGGACTTTGTCCGGGGGAGAGGCCCAGCGGACCAAGATGATCCGGCACCTGGGGTCCTCGCTGACCGACATCACGTACGTCTTCGACGAGCCGACGATCGGCCTGCACCCGCATGACATCGAGCGGATGAACCAGCTACTGCTGCAGCTCCGTGACAAGGGCAACACCGTGCTCGTCGTCGAGCACAAGCCGGAGACGATCGCGATCGCCGACCACGTCGTTGACCTCGGTCCCGGGGCGGGCACCGGGGGCGGCAGTGTCTGCTTCGAAGGAAGTGTGGAGGGCCTGCGGCGCAGTGACACCATCACCGGCCACCACCTCGACGACCGGGCGACGGTCAAGGATGCGGCGCGTACTCCGTCAGGCTCGCTTGAGGTGCGCGGCGCGTCGACGAACAACCTCCGGGACGTCGACGTCGACCTCCCGCTCGGGGTGCTTTGCGTGCTCACGGGGGTCGCCGGATCCGGCAAAAGCTCGCTGATCCAGGGCTCGGTGGCCGGCCGGGACGGCGTGGTGCTGATCGACCAGAGCGCCATCAAGGGTTCACGGCGCAGCAACCCTGCGACGTACACGGGCCTGCTTGAACCGATCCGCAAGGCGTTCGCAAAGGCCAACGGCGTGAAGCCGGCGCTGTTCAGCTCCAACTCCGAAGGCGCCTGCCCCACCTGCAACGGCGCGGGCGTGATCTTCACGGAGCTTGGCGTTATGGCCACTGTCGAGTCCACCTGCGAGGACTGCGAGGGCCGCAGGTTCCTGGCATCAGTGCTGGAATACAAGCTGGCCGGCCGCAACATCGCTGAAGTCCTGGCGATGTCGATGACCGAGGCGGAGCTGTTCTTTGGCGACGGCGAGGCCCGCACGCCGGCGGCGCACAAGATCCTCGACCGGCTCGTGGACGTCGGACTCGGCTACCTCAGCCTCGGCCAGCCGCTCACCACCCTGTCCGGCGGCGAACGGCAGCGGCTCAAGCTGGCCACCCAGATGGCGGAGAAGGGGGACGTCTACGTCCTCGACGAACCGACAACGGGCCTGCACCTGGCCGACGTCGCGAACCTGCTCGGGCTGCTGGACCGGCTGGTCGATTCCGGCAAGTCGGTGATCGTCATCGAGCACCACCAGGCGGTCATGGCACACGCCGACTGGATCATCGACCTGGGCCCCGGCGCCGGACACGACGGCGGCCGGATCGTCTTCGAGGGCACGCCCGCCGAGCTGGTTGCCGCGAAGTCCACGTTGACCGGGGAACATCTGGCGGCCTACGTCGGAGAGTGAGCGCGGGCTCTGCCTGGGTCATTTAAGCGCGGCATGGATACTCGATGAGATCCGGATCTTACCTATATGTGAAAATCAAACATTGCAGAGGGTTTTCGATTTCTTTATGTCGGGTTTATGCTAATGCATTAGCAATTGATAATTTATCAAATAGTCCGGGGGAGTAGCCCCCTGAAGTCACTCCAGCCTGTTTGCCGGCACGTTCTTCTGACATGGATGTCTCCGCGGCCGGCACCCTGCTTTCACCTGGCTTCCCGGCGCTCCCTGGCTTTCAACTAGTCCGGTGTCCGGCTGAGGGCTGTGGCGAACTGCCGCCCAAGCCGCGTGGTCGGACAGCGCAATTTCCGCGTTAGGACGACATTGTTGTTTTGATATCCGCTAATTGCCCGGGATCTTCCTGGCACGTCAGGTGGCGACGTTGTCCGCTGAATTGACACGAGGTCGGCTAATGAAGTGACCATGGACAAGAAATGCAAATTTGCAACCAACCAGCGCAGAGGCAGCAAATTCGCAGCCTGTGGCACTGGCTTCGCGCATCGGCGCTGGAATGTCTCCGGCGGCTCCAAGGTCGCACCGTGCAGCAGCATCCCGACTGCTTCCTCCCCGGCGGAAATGTCCCGGCTGCTTCATCCCGGCGCAGCCGGTGCACCAGGCGACGGACAGCAACCGCGGCCGGCACTATGGAAGCCCTCTTCCGGCCCTTAACGTAACGCCGATAATCAACATTATGTCAAGTAAACAGAAAGTTGCCAGGAGGGGCTTCGCCTGGTTACGGCGTGAGACGCCATGGATCCCAAGGCCGCTCAGGCGGATTTCGCACGACAACCCATAGCGGCCACGCCATAACGGCCAGAACGCCGAATGCCTCCCAGCCGAAGCCGGCCCGGGAGATCACGTTGATGAGCACGCCGAGTAGAAGTATCAATACCGACCAGGCTGTGTAGAAGGCGCCGCGCGCCCTCCGTCTCCACCAGGAACAACTGTCGCTGACATCGGACGGCGCCCGTTCATCTTTGGATACGAATTGGCCCACCAGGAGGCCCACGGCCATGGAGGTCACAACGAAGTCGGGAACGAGACTAAGGGCATACGCTCCAGCGGCGACCACCACGGCCACCCAGACAAAACCCCGCAGGCCGCGGCGAACGAACGGGCTGGAGCTTCCCTCCTCCTGGTTCGTCATGAATGAATAGTACGATGACGGCCGAATGGCAGCTCTCACGAACCTGACTCATTGGGAACCACCGTTGATGTTTTCGGCGCCGCGCGCAGAACCAAGCCTTCGTGAATGTGGGCAATGCCGCTAAGGGGTTCGGTCCTGCGGCCCTCTCCCCTGCCGGATAGCCGGCAGGCCAACAACCAACCTGATTACTGTGGCGGGCACCGCAATGACTCCAGCAAGATGAGGCAGCAGGCCGTCCGGTGCCGCGAGATCGGTCCAGCCAACCAGCAGTGCCGTGGCGCCGACGGCGAGCGTCCCTGGCCAGCCAAGACCCCGAAACCGTGCCCAGCCCGCCGCCGCAGCGGACGCAACAGCGCCCAGGAAGATCAGCGTATGGCCGGACCTTTCGCGTTCAAAACCATCGCAATATCCGAAGAGGAAAGCGGTCAGCCAGAGTCCCCATGCTGTCAGGCCAACGGAGACCTGGACTCCAGTCGCCCACATGCCAGTGTCCAAGCGGCGCCGGCGGAGGGAAATCATGGGCACAGCCTACGCCGGGTCCCAGTAGCCCTCTCCCCCGGCGCCTGGTTCGCGCCGACAGCTACGGCGTGCCCGGCTGGGTGCGTCTCGCCGTCGTCATGTGCGGGATCCAGCAGCGGACCGTGTCGCAATACTGCTGAAATTCATCACCGTACCGTTCCAGCAGGTCTGCTTCCTCCAGCGGCCTGACGGCGTAATTCCACACAAGCGAGCCGGCGACTGCGTAGGCAATAACCAGCCACGACTGCATCATCACGCCTACCGCGGCGCCCTGGACAATCCCTGCGACCGCCATCGGATTGCGGATCCAGCGATACGGGCCCACGATGACCAGCCGGTTGGGCATCGCCGACGGCAGCGGCGTGCCGTGCCCCAACGTGGACATGACGATGGCCGACCAGATGCCAAGAGCGCTGGCAAGTAGCAGGACCATGGCGCCGACTGGATATGCAACCGGCGGAAATGGAAGGGCCACCGCCCACCGTTGTTCGAGGAACGCGAGGGCAAAAGGAACGATGGCCAGGAAGAAGCCCCAAAATATGACGATCTGCCCGAATGTTGCGGCGACATGGCTTACTGCTGCCGGGCGGCGGGCGGCCGGGCGCAATGCGAAGGGCCCGCGGATGATCCATGCGGTCGGTATGCGCCCCAGAAGCACCGCGCAAAGCGCGAGCACTGAACCAGCGAAGGCCGCACCCATGGTCACCACACCCCAGCCGGCCTCGGCCGTTATGGTGGCATATGCCGCCAGCACGAAGGCGACCAGTCCGGTCCAGCAGACCCTCACCACTGCGGCGGCCCGGATACCAAAAGCGGCGAGGGCTGAAGCCACGACAAATAGGGGAATGTCGAAGACCGCGACGGCGGCGGCATCAAGATTGCCGAGGGTCGCCAGGCGGATGGCCGGGGACACCAGAACCGCAATCCACCAGGACGCACCGGCGAAAGCCTGGAAGGCGAAATACGTCCGCCCCCACCAAACGAGACGCGTCACAGCACTAACCCCAGCACTGGTCCCCTTGTCCTCATGCGGTTCGAATTCATTCAACGTCTGACCGTCGACCCGGCGCGCCGGGGTTTCGTCGAGAACGATGGTGGGAAAAGCCTACCCATGGACGCTGCAGCGTCCGGGATGCGGACTGCCCGCCGGTCCCCCAACCGGCGGGCCGCCCCAGCTCGGGAGCTAGTGGTAGTTCAGGCTGACCAGCAGCGCTTTGAGTTGTGCATATTGTTCCGTGGCCATCCACGCCTTAGCCGCTCCCCGGTTCTTGAATGCGGGGTCGTCGAAGAGCACACGGGTGACCAAGCCGCCGTTGTCAGTCGACACAACGTTGCACCAGGAGGGCACCCCGTCGCCCTGCTTCAGCGACCGAGGATCGACCAGGCCCATGAAGTAGGCGTCGCCGGCACCGGCACCATAGGATTCAACGGAGAACCCGAAGACCGGGGCGGAACCATTCGGTGCCGCCATGCCCGCGACCTCCGCCTGATCCAACACCCGCCGCGACACCGGGCCCCCGGCACAGCCCACGGGAACGCCGTTGGCCATGAGAAGCAGATCGTTGCCGGCGCCGTCCGAAACAACAGCTTCGACACCGGGAGGCCCCGCCGGAGGAAGCGCTGTCCGCACCGTCCACGACACCGGGTAGTCGAAGGAGATATGCCCGTCAGGGAAGGTGAACGTCTTGAGGCTGCTGGGCGCGGGCTTTGCCGCCGGCGCGTGAGTCGGTGCGGCCCCGCCCGCTCTGGTGGGCGAAGCGGCAGGCGAGGTCGCAGAGTTTGCGGTCCCCGGAGTGGACAGCGGCGAAGCGGCCAGCACCGTAGAGGAAGTGGTGGCGTCTGTCACTGCCACGTTCGGCGCGGCTGCGGGAGCAGCCCCTGGCTGTGGCCCACAGCCGGCCAGGACGAGGCTGGCGGCAAGACCGGCCATTGTTACTGCGGTGATGTACCCGGCACGATTGGATTTCATTTTGTTACCCCCAATATCTGTGAAGGCGGGCTAAACGTCCCGCTAGATATAAGGTTTCCCGGGCGTGGCCAGAAATTACGGAGCCGCCAAAAATCTCTAAAGCCAGGCCTCAGGGCAGTGCCGGCGCGCCCTGATCGTCTGTCTCGACCCAGTAGCGCCGCTTGCCGTTGCGGGTGTCTTCGTAGACGCCGCCGTTGCGTTCGATGGTCGCCCTGGATCCGGCGTTGTCCTCGTCGCAAGTGATCAGGACCCGGGAAATTCCGAGCTCCTTCGCCACCGGCAGGGCGTCGGCCAGTGCCTTGGCTGCGTGGCCGCGGCGCCGTGCGGACGGCCTGACGCTGTAGCCGATGTGGCCGCCCTCGTTGAGGAGGAAACTGTTCAGCTCATGCCTAATGGCCAGCGAGCCCAGGAAGGTGTCGCCGTCCACAATCCACAGGTAGGTGCACGGGACGTATCCGGGCTTCCGGGGGGTCTCCGGTAACGCATCGTTGACGAGCGCACCGACGAAGCGGCGGAAGGTGGCGGTGTCCTTGAGATCATCCAGCGGCCAGTCCTCGGCGCCGCCGCCGTCCCTGTGGGCACCGTCGAACTCTGCTGATCCCTCCAGCCAGGAGGAGTGGTAACGGATGTCTGGAACAATGAGGCGGGCCATCAGACGATCCTATGCCCCGGGATCAGTCGAACATCACTGTATTGGTCGCCACGACGCCCGCCGCACGCCCCGGCGCCGACTGGTTTTGCCAGTAGAGGTTTGTGTGGGCGATCACCAGCTCCGGCGGCGGTGCGCCCCAAGCCGAAAGATCCTCTGTGGTGTGCGCGTCACCCACCAGGGTCACGTCGTAGCCACGCACAAACGCCCCGTGGATGGTGGATCGGATGCACTCGTCCGTTTGCGCTCCCGCAACGAGGATTCGCCCGACGCCGGCAGCGGCGAGCACATCTTCAAGGTCCGTAGCCTCGAAGGAATCACCGTAGGACTTGTGCACCAGCGGTTCGTGCTCCGCCCGGGACAGCTCAGGAACATACTGCCAGGCCTCGCTCCCCCGCTCCAGCTGCGCATCCGAATGCTGGACCCAGATGATCGGGACGGCGGCTGCACGAGCCTTGTCGACGAGTTCGGCGATGTTCGCAACGACGGAATCGCGCTCGTGGGCGCCTTCCACCACCCCGTTCTGCACATCGATCACCATCAAGGCCGTGTTGGGCCGATCCGACAGCGTTGTCATGATCATCTCCTTGCTCGCAGCTGTGGTTCCTCAGGTCATCATGCTAGGCCGCGACGGCGTCCCGCAATGGCCGCAGCTAGGCTGGAGGTATGCCAGCCAACACTCCCCCAGTCGCCCAACCGCCATCGAATGCACGAGTGGCCCTGCTGGCCGCCGCCGGCGACGCCGTCCTGATCCTGCTCTTCGCCGCGATCGGACGCGACGCCCATCAGCGTGGCGAGATCATCACCGGGGTCCTGGCGACGGCCTGGCCGTTCCTCGCCGGCGCCGCCGTGGCATGGCTCGCCCTGCGCCCGTGGCGGGGTCCCCTGGCGCTCTGGCCGGCCGGCGTCGCGGTCTGGCTCGGCACGGTGGCGGTCGGCATGCTGCTCCGGGCCCTCACCGGGCAAGTTGTGGTGCTGCCGTTCGTGATCGTGGCGCTGCTCAGCCTGGCCGTTTTCCTGCTCGGCTACCGCCTTTTGTTCGCGGCCACACGGCGGCTCCGGGCAGGGCGCCGGCGGAGCTGATGCACTAGGCTTGCAAGCAGATGGCACGGCCTCAATGGGGCCAATCAACAAGCCAGCAACGGCGCACCAGATCCGAAAGGCCCCCACGTGATCACCGCTTTCGTCCTGATCAAGACAGACGCTTCCGCCATCCCGGAGACGGCTGAAAAAATCTCCGCGATTCCCGGCATTAGCGAGGTCTATTCCGTGACCGGCGAATGGGACCTGATCGCAATCGCACGCGTCGCCAAGCACGAGGAGCTCGCCGACGTCATCGCGGACAAGCTCTCCAAGGTCCCGGCCGTGGTGCACACCACCACGCACATCGCCTTCCGCGCCTACTCGCAGCACGACCTCGACGCGGCGTTCGCCTTGGGCTTCGAACAGTAGCCGGCCCAGCGGGCACGGAGCGCCGCCAGCCGGAGGGAAATTAGTCGCGGGAGAGTGCGACCCAGCGGTCCAGCACCGCGGCTGCCGCGCCCGAATCGACGGACTCCTCGGCCCGCTTCATCGCAGCTGCCATCCGTTCGGTCAGCGGACCCGAGGCGTCCAGGTCGAACGACACCAGACCGGCAGCGGCGTTCAGCAGCGTGGCATCCCGTGCCGGGCCAGGCTTTCCGGCAAGCACCGAGCGGACGACGGCGGCGTTGGCGGCAGCGTCGCCGCCGCGCAGTTCCTCGACAGTCGCCTGGCGGATACCAAGATCGCGGGGGTCGAATTCCTGCTCAATAACCTTGCCGTCGCGGATTTCCCAGATCCGCGACGGACCCGTGGTGGTCAGCTCGTCCAGCCCGTCGTTGCCGCGGAACACCAGGCCTCGGCTGCCGCGCTTGGCAAGCACGCCGGCCACCAGCGGCGCCATCCGTTCATTAGCGACGCCGACGGCGGACGCCTGGACGTGCGCCGGGTTGGTCATCGGTCCCAGGAAGTTGAAGGCCGTGGGGACACCCAGCTCGCGGCGCGCGACGGCGGCATACCGCATTGAGGGGTGGAAGACCTGCGCAAAGCAAAAGGTGATTCCAGCCTCTTCGGCGTTCCGGGCTACCCGCGGGATGGGAAGGTCCAGCCGGACACCCAGCGCCTCCAGCACGTCGGCGGAGCCCGAGCTCGACGACGCCGCCCGGCCACCGTGCTTGACCACCTTGGCGCCCGCTCCGGCCGAGACGAGAGCGGCCATGGTGGAGATGTTGACAGTATTCAGCTGGTCTCCGCCGGTGCCGACGATGTCCAGCTTTTGACCCGCGATCTCGATCGGGTTGGCGGAGTCGATCATCGCCTCGACGAGGCCCGTGAGTTCTTCCACCGTCTCACCCTTGGCGCGCAGCGCCACCAGGAAGCCGGCCACCTGGGCCGGCGTAGCTTCGCCGGACATGATGGAGTTCATCGCCCACTCAGTATCGCCGGCGCTGAGGTTCGTGCCGAGGATGAGGGCGCCGATGAGGCGCGGCCAAGTCTTGCCTACAGCCTGTGCAGATGCCTGAGAAGTCACGTTCTGATGCTATCGAGCCGGGGGCTGCAATGCCCAATGCGAAGGGGTCCCGGAACTTTTCCCCGCGATTTCGCGTCTTTGTAGAAAAAGTCCCCCCAAAACGCGGGTTGCGTTGGGCAGGACGGACTTTTACAGACATAATGTCTATGTGACATCTGCGACCCATGCCCCCAGTACCCCGGCGCACCCGACGCTGAATCGCCCGAACATGGTTTCCGTTGGAACCGTCGTCTGGCTGTCCAGTGAGTTGATGTTCTTCGCCGGTCTCTTTGCCATGTACTTCACACTCCGTTCGACTTCCGGACAGATGTGGGCCGAAGAGACAGCCAAGCTCAACTTCCCCTTTGCGCTCGTAAACACGATCGTCCTCGTGGCCAGTTCCTTTACTTGCCAGATGGGCGTCTTCGCCGCCGAACGGCTCCAGCCGCGCAGGCTCGGCGGGCCCCTGAGCTTCACCCGCTGGGGAATGAACGAGTGGTTCACACTCACATTCATCATGGGTGCGTTCTTCGTGGCCGGCCAGGCGACCGAGTACGCCATGCTCGTCTCCGAGCACGTCTCGCTCTCTTCCAACGCCTACGGTTCCGCGTTCTACATGACCACCGGCTTCCACGGCCTGCACGTCATCGGCGGCCTGATTGCCTTCCTGCTCATCATCGGACGCTCCTTCGCAGCGAAAAAGTTCGGACACTTTGAGGCAACCTCCGCGATCGTCACCTCGTACTACTGGCACTTCGTCGACGTCGTATGGATTGGCCTCTTCCTGGTCATCTACGTCCTCAAGTAGCCCCACTTGTCTCTCTTTCTACAAGAGATAGAATTTCAAGAAGCGGCTCCCGGAGCCAACGCAGGATCGAATAAAGGAACCACCACGTGAAGGCACTCTCGCAGAAGCGACGTCACCCACTGGCAGCAGTTGCACTGTTGCTGATGGGCCTCCTCATCACTGGTGGGCTGTACGCCGTCGCCACCACCGTCAACCAGGCCAAGGCCGACACCACGAGCTTCAGTGCAAGCGACGCAGAAGAGGGCGGCAAGCTGTTCGCCGCCAACTGCGCCACCTGCCACGGCATGGGTGCCAGTGGCTCGCAGGCCGGACCGTCGCTCGTTGGCGTCGGCGCCGCCGCCGTTGACTTCCAGGTTGGCACCGGCCGTATGCCCATGCAGATGAACGGCCCGCAGGCTTACAAGAAGCCCGCCCAGTTCAACGAGGAGCAGACCCACCAGCTCGCGGCTTACGTCGCTTCGCTCGGCCCCGGCCCGTCCATCCCCGAGGCAGGTGTTCTCGATGAGAAGGGCGACGCCGCCAAGGGTGGCGAGCTGTTCCGCACCAACTGCGCCATGTGCCACAACGCTGCTGCAGCCGGCGGCGCGCTGACCCGGGGCAAGTTCGCCCCGGCTCTCGCTGACGTCTCCGGCAAGCACATCTACGAAGCCATGGTCACCGGCCCGCAGAACATGCCGGTCTTCTCCGACGCCAACGTCTCCCCCGAAGGCAAGCGTGACATCATCACCTTCCTGAAGCAGATCGAAGCCAACGGCTCCCCCGGCGGCAACGACCTGGGCGCCCTGGGTCCCGTCTCCGAAGGCCTGTTTGTTTGGATTGCCGGCCTGGGCGTCATCATCGCCTTCACCATCTGGCTGACTTCGCGGACGTCCTAGACGGACCGCGGCACCTGTAAGAATTTTCTGCTGATCCGTCAGCAGTTTGAATTGAAAACTAACTCGACACTGGTCGAGACGAGAGAAGGATGAGGCGAATTATGGGCAACCATAGTGACGGCAGTCCGAACCACTCGGGCACCGTAGCTACGGCTGGTCAGAATGAGGTGGAGAAGTTCCAGGATCCTGGAATTCCTCCGCATCGTTTGCGCCTGGCTGACACGGACCCGAGGGCCGCCAAGCGAGCGGAACGGCAGGTGGCCATTCTGTTCGGCGCCTCGGTCGTTGGCACCCTGATATTCCTGGTGGCGTACTTCGCCATCGATCTTGGAAATGACTCCTCGATCGCCACTATCCGGCTGCAGAACATGCTGCTGGGTATCGGCACCGCCTTTGCCATGCTGGGCATCGGCACCGGCATCGTGCACTGGGCCAAGGCCCTTATGCCGGACCACGAAGTGTCGGAAGAGCGCCACGCCATCCGCACCGAAGAGGACCGCCTGGCCGCTGTCCGGATTGTCGACGACATCGTCGAGGAAACCGGCATCAAGCGCCGCCCGCTGATCCGCAACACCCTGCTTGGGGCCGTCGCCCTGGCGCCGTTGCCGGCCCTGGCCGTCTTCGGCGACCTCGGTCCCCGCCCGGACAACAAGCTGGCGCACACCATGTGGGCCCCGGTTGGCGGCAAGACCAAGCGTCTCACCCGCGACCCCGATGGCACCCCCATCAAGGCCTCGGACGTCACCATCGGCTCGGCTTTCCACGTCATCCCGGAAGGGCTCAACGAGCTCGAAGAAGGCAAGTTGAACGAGAAGGCGAAGTCCGTCGTCCTGCTCATGCGCCTTAACCCGGAGTCCCTCAAGCCCTCCCCGGGCCGCGAGGACTGGAGCTACAACGGAATCGTTGCCTACTCCAAGATCTGCACCCACGTTGGTTGCCCTGTTGCCCTGTACGAGCAGCAGACCCACCACCTGCTGTGCCCGTGCCACCAGTCAACCTTCGACCTGACCCAGGAATGCAAGGTTATCTTCGGCCCGGCCAGCCGGCCGCTCCCGCAGCTGCCCATCGCCGTAGACGACGAGGGCTACCTTTACGCTACGAGCGACTTCCATGAACCCGTTGGACCTAGCTATTGGGAGCGTGCTGAGCATGAGCGCAACATCAACCCCTAACGCCTCCCCCTTCGTCGCCAAGACCAAGGGCGGCCGCATTACCGATTTTGTTGACCAGCGCGTGGGCGGTTCCGGAATGCTCCGGGAATTCGGCCGCAAGGTCTTCCCGGACCACTGGTCCTTCATGTTCGGCGAAGTGGCCCTGTACTCTTTCGTCATCCTGCTGCTCTCCGGCACCTTCCTGACCTTCTTCTTCGACCCGTCGATGGCGGAAACCCACTACCAGGGTTCCTATCTGCCGTTGAAGAACGTCGAAATGTCGGTGGCCTACAGCTCGTCCCTGAACATCTCCTTCGATGTCCGCGGCGGCCTGTTCATGCGCCAGGTCCACCACTGGTCCGCGCTGCTCTTCGTAGCCTCGGTTTCGGTGCACATGCTTCGGGTCTTCTTCACCGGCGCCTTCCGCAAGCCGCGCGAAATGAACTGGGTGGTGGGCAGCGTGCTGCTCATCCTCGCCATGGCCGCCGGCTTCACCGGCTACTCCCTCCCCGATGACCTGCTCTCCGGCAATGGCCTGCGCATCATCGACGGCGTGATCAAGTCCATCCCGGTGATCGGCACCTACATCTCGTTCTTCCTCTTCGGCGGCGAATTCCCGGGCACGGCTATTATCGGGCGCCTGTACATGCTCCACATCCTGCTGGTTCCCGCGCTCATCCTGCTGATGATCGTCGTGCACCTCTTTATGGTGGTCGTGCACAAGCACACCCAGTACCCCGGCCCGGGCCGCAACGACGGCAACGTCGTCGGCTACCCCCTCGGCCCGGTTTATGCGGCGAAGGCCGGCGGCTTCTTCTTCATCGTGTTCGGCGTCATCGCGCTGATGGCCGGTTTCTTCACCATCAACCCGATCTGGAACTACGGCCCGTACGACCCCTCCCCCGTCTCGGCCGGCACCCAGCCTGACTGGTACATCGGCTTCGTTGACGGCGCCCTGCGCCTGATGCCGGGCACCTTCGGGAACTGGCACGTCGAGCAGGTCTGGTTCGGCCACGTCTTCACGTTCAACGTGCTGCTGCCGGCGCTGGTCCCTGCGGGCATCCTGTTCACCGTGATGTTCACCTACCCGTGGATCGAACGCTGGATCACCAAGGACGACCGCGAGCACCACGTCCTGGACCGTCCCCGGAACGCGCCGACCCGCACCGCCATCGGCATGGCCGGCTTCGTCTGGTACTGCGTGATGTGGGCTGCTGCTGGTTCCGACCTCATCGCCACCCACTTCCACGTGGCCTTGAACGACGTCACCTACTGGCTGCGCGCCCTGTTCTTCATTGGCCCGGTACTCGCCTTCATCATCACGAAGCGCGTCGCCCTGGCCCTGCAGCGCAAGGACCGCGAAATCGCCCTCCACGGCCGCGAGACAGGCCGCATCGTGCGGCTGCCGCACGGTGAGTTCATCGAGGTCCACGCCCCGCTGAACGAATACAAGCGCTACAAGCTGGTCGGCTTCGAATCCCCGTCGCCGCTCCCGGCCGAGCCGAACAGCCACGGCGTCGTGGACCGCAAGGAAAAGCGTCGCGCGATGCTTTCCAAGTGGTTCTTCGAGGACCGGGTCGCTCCGGCAACCCCGGCCGAACTCGCGGCGGCCCACGGCCACCACGGCGAGCACGAGTCGATCGAACCGGCTGCGGAGCAGAAGAGCCTCAGCCACTAAGACACGGCATTAGTCCACAGAAAGGCCCGGTCCACCAGGACCGGGCCTTTCTGCGTTTCCAAGGACTCCGCGCTGGTTGTCAGGGGCGGTAGCCGGAGGCGTAGTTCCGTGTGGGACGGACCCCGGGGCGCTGCAGCGGCACCCAGAGCTTGTAGCGGTCCGCCCGGTAGTAGGAGACCGAGTAGTCGACCATGGCCCGGGCCACGAAGGCGTGGCGCTGGATCTTCAGCAGCGGTGAGCCGACCTCCACGTTGAGCAGGCGCGCCGTGGACGGAGACGCAGCCGTCGCCTCGATCATGTCCTCGCCCCACTCCATCACCAAGCCGTACCGCTCGCTCAGGACGTTGTAGAGCGACGTCGGCGGCTCGCCGTCGAGCAGTCCGGGCACGCGGTGCGCGGGGATGAAGTTCTCGTCCACGCTCATTGGCTCACTGTCCGCCAGCAGGAGTCGCCGGAACCGCACCAGGGGTGTTCCCTCCTCGAGCTGCAGTTCGCGGGCCAGAAAGGCGCTGGCGTTGATCTGTTCAAAGCTGAGCACCTTGGCGGCCGGGACCATGCCGCGTCGCTGCATCTCCTCGCTATACGAGGTCAGTTTGACCTGGAGGTCCAGCTTGGGCTTGCGGACGAAGGTGCCGAGGCCCACCACGCGCTCGATCACTTCTTCGCCCACGAGCGCATCGATGGCCTGGCGCACGGTCATCCTGGCCAATCCGAAGCGTTCGGAGAGGTCCCGTTCGGAGGGAAGCGCCGAACCCGGCGGGCAGGAGCTGGCAATGTGGGCGCGGAGGATTTCGCGGAGCTGGACGTAGATGGGGGTGCCGCTGGTCCGGTCAATGTCACCGGCCATCCGGACCGCGTTAGAGCCCACGGAGGCGCCTGCTGCAATCATTCATCCCTTAAGCCTAAGGCACTTTCCCAGCAGGTCTAGACCACTCAGGTCTGCCCGGTTCGCCCGGGACTTCTCCCCCGGCTACGCTGGATATGCGCCCCGCCGGCCTGTCGTATCGGGACCAGTTGGCCGGGGGCCCCCAGCGCCGGGCCGGCACCGCCCGGCGCGTCACGATTGAAGGAGTTCCATTGCCAGCACGCAAGGCGGTCGTCCAGGCCTCGATCGGACTGCACGCCCGCCCCGCGGCCGCGTTTGTCCGGGCCGTGACGCAGACCGGATTCGCCGTCACGATCAGCAAGGACGGCAGGCCGGGCGTGGATGCACGGTCCCTGCTGGAGGTCATGACCGAGGACTTCGCCTGCGGTTGCGAAGTGGAGCTGGCGGTACGGCCGGAGACGGTCCCAGACGATGCAAGTCTCGCCGACGCTGAGCGCGCCCTCACCGAGCTCTGCGCCCTGCTCGAGTCCCAGTCCGGCTGACCGGCCGCCACGCCCGCTGGGCACAGGCAAACGACGGCGGGCCCCCACCAAAAGGTGGGGGCCCGCCGTCGTTGCTGTCAGTGTCCGGCGCTAGTGCGCGTGGTCACCGCGGCTGTACTCATAGACCCAGCCCACGAGCGCCACCACGGCGAGGCCGCCGGCGATGAACGTGATCCAGAAGCCCACGGCCAGGCCGAGGAAACCGCCCGCGCATGCCAGGCCGAGAACCAGAGGCCACCAGCTCCAGGGGCTGAAGTGGCCCTGCTCGCCCGCGCCTTCGTGGATCTCAGCGTCGCTGCGGTCCTCGGGGCGCATGCCGACCCGACGGCCGGTGAAGCCCAGGTAGGCGCCGATCATACCGGCCAGGCCTGCAACCAGCAGGACACCCAGGATGCCGACCCATTCGGACCAATGCGTCATGAAGCCGTAGACGATGGCAACTGGGACGAAGAAGAAGACTCCCAGTCCAAAAATCCTTGATTCGATTTTCACTGGGCCTGATCCTTCTGGTCGGCGTTACCGAGCGTCGCTGCTGCCGGAGCGGGCGAGTCGACGGTGTAGTACTGGGAGAGCTCGGGGTGGTGCAGGTCCAGGGCAGGACGCTCCGAGCGGATCCGCGGCAGCGAGGTGAAGTTGTGACGCGGCGGCGGGCAAGACGTCGCCCATTCGAGCGAGGCGCCGAAGCCCCAGGGGTCATCGACCGTGACCTTCTCGTTGCTGCGCCAGGTGATGTACACGTTCCAGAAGAACGGAATCAGCGAGGCGCCGAGGAGGAAGGACGAGTAGGTGGAGAACTGGTTCATCCAGGTGAAGTTGTCCTGCGGCATGTAGTCCGCGTAGCGGCGGGGCATGCCCTCGACGCCGAGCCAGTGCTGGATGAGGAAGGTGCCGTGGAAGCCCAGGAAGAGCATCCAGAAGTGGATCTTGCCGAGACGCTCGTTGAGCATCTTGCCGGTCCACTTCGGCCACCAGAAGTAGAAGCCTGCGAACATCGCGAACACCACGGTGCCGAAGACCACGTAGTGGAAGTGCGCCACGACGAAGTAGGAGTCGGAGACGTGGAAGTCCAGCGGCGGTGAGGCCAGGATGATTCCGGTCAGGCCGCCGAAGAGGAAGGTGGCCAGGAAGCCGATGCTCCACAGCATGGGGGTTTCGAAGGTGATGGAACCCCGCCACATGGTGCCGATCCAGTTGAAGAACTTCACGCCGGTGGGAACCGCGATCAGCATCGTCATGAAGGAGAAGAACGGCAGCAGGACCGAGCCGGTGACGTACATGTGGTGCGCCCACACGGTCACGGACAGTGCGGCAATCGAGATCGTCGCATAGACGAGGCCCTTGTAGCCGAAGATCGGCTTGCGGCTAAACACCGGGAAGATCTCGGAGACGATGCCGAAGAACGGCAGCGCGATGATGTACACCTCGGGGTGGCCGAAGAACCAGAACAGGTGCTGCCAGAGGACGGCGCCGCCGTTCTCCGGGTCGAAGATGTGGGCGCCGAAGCGGCGGTCCGCGCCGAGGGCGAAGAGGGCGGCGGCCAGCGGCGGGAACGCCATGAGCACCAGAATCGCCGTGACCAGAACGTTCCAGGTGAAGATCGGCATCCGCCACATCGTCATGCCCGGGGCGCGCATGCAGATGATGGTGGTGATGAAGTTGACCGCGCCGAGAATGGTGCCGAAGCCGGAGAGCGCCAGGCCGAAGACCCAGAGGTCACCGCCCACGCCGGGGCTGAAGGTCGTGTTGGACAGCGGCGCGTAGGCGAACCAGCCGAACGACGCCGCACCCTGCGGGGTGATGAAGCCGGACACGGCGATCGTGGAGCCGAACAGGAAGAACCAGAAGGCCAGCGCGTTCAGCCGCGGGAAAGCGACGTCGGGGGCACCGATCTGCAGCGGCATGATCACGTTGGCGAAGCCGGCGAACAGCGGCGTCGCGAACATCAGCAGCATGACGGTGCCGTGCATGGTGAAGAGCTGGTTGTACTGCTCTTTGGTCTGCAGGATCTGCATGCCGGGCTCGAAAAGCTCCGCACGGATCAGCAGCGCCATAACGCCGCCGAAGCAGAAGAACACGAAGGACGAGATCAGGTACATGTACCCGATGGTCTTGTGGTCGGTGGAGGTGATCCAGTTGACGACGATGCGCCCCTTGGATTTGGGTACTACGGGAGCCTCAAGGATCCCTGAGGGCTGAGAGTAGGTCGTTGCCACTTCGCGCTCCCCTTACTTGTTCTCGGTCGGGGCCGGGTTGCGGTCGTACTCTTCGCCGAGCAGTCCGGTGTTGCCGTCCTGGCGGAGCTGGTCCAGGTGGGCCTTGAACTCCGAATCGGAGACAACCTTCACGCGGAACAGCATTTCGGAGTGGTACTCACCACAGAGTTCGGCACATTTGCCGTCGTAGGTTCCCTCTTTGGTGGGGGTGAACCGGATGTAGTTGGTCTTGCCCGGGATCATGTCGCGCTTCTGCAGGAAGGCGGGAACCCAGAAGGAGTGGATGACGTCGCGGGCGTTCAGCTCGAGGTCAACCGACTTGTTGACCGGCAAGTAAAGCGTAGGCAGCTTTTCCTTGTCCACGTTGTTGCCGGTGAGGTGCGCCTGGACGCCGGCCTCGTGGACGTCGTCGGTAACGACGTCGCCCTTCTTGTAGTTGAAGTCCCAGGCCCACTGCTTGGCGCGGACGTCGACGACGACGTCGGCCGGCTGGTCACGGTTGTCGATCGCTTGCTGGTCGCGGTCGGTGAAGTAGAAGAACACCAGGACCATAAACAGCGGAATCGTCAGGTAGAAGACCTCGAGGGGCAGGTTGAAGCTGTTCTGGCGCGGGAAACCGACCGTGCCCTTCCGCCGCCGGTACGCGACGATGACCCAAATCATCAAGCCCCAGGTGATGATGCCGACGACCAGCGCGGCAATCCATGAGTTGACCCAGAGGTCCATGATGCGGTCAGTGTGGTTGGTGGTGCCACGCTCAGTGGGCAGCCACCCTTTCTGTACCTCTGGTGAACATCCAGTCAAAGCCAACGCGCCGGCTAGTGCCAAGCCAGTGATCGTAGTGATCTGTTTGCGTCGGCTGCCGGTTCGGTTCTGCGAACTCACAGACGGCCCTTCCTACTTGTTGCTGTCGCCCGGCCGCCGTCGGCGTTCCGGGCACACTAAAAGTTTTACTACTCGGTGTAGAGCTTACCGCTCCCCGCGAGTTTTCGCCCACATGTCCGCGCCGTGCCTCGATGGAGTTTTCGGCGGTTCCGGCGGCCATCCCCTGGACGGCACTAAGGCCGGGCGGATTGCCCGGCCTTAGGCCTTAGTGGAAGGAGTCCCCGCAAGCGCAGGATCCGCCCGCATTCGGGTTGTCAATGGTGAAGCCCTGCTTCGAGATGGTGTCCTCGAAGTCGATGCTCGCGCCGCTGAGGTAAGGGACGCTCATCTTGTCCACAACGACCTCGACGCCGTCGTAGTCGCGGACGGCGTCACCCTCGAGGAGCCGCTCATCGAAGTACAGCTGGTAGATCAGCCCGGAACAACCGCCCGGCTGCACGGCAACGCGGAGCCGAAGATCAGTGCGGCCTTCCTGTTCCAGCAGGCTGCGGACCTTCCCGGCGGCCACATCGGTCAGCTGGACCTCGTGGCTGGCCAGTTCCTGGTCCGCCTGGACGGTGGTGTCGGCGCTGTTTTCATTGGTTGTAGTGCTCATGGCCTACCTTCTTACGACGGTCGTGGCGGCTCCGCCTGCGCGGTGCCCGCCCCTACTTAAACGGTATGGGCTATAGCTACATGCTACGTCGATCAGACGTGTAGCTCTAACTCCTGACGTAACCGTCAACGCCGGCTGGATGTTCCCCGGAAATGCCCACCCGGCAGAGCCGGAGATCCAGCCGGCGACCCAGCCGCAGGCGTTCCGCTTAGGCCAGGCCTTCCGCGTTCAACCGGGCCAGCAGGAACGCCTCGGCCACGATTGCGTTGCGGAAGTCGTCGAGGTGGAGCGACTCGTTGGCGCTGTGCGCCCGCGAATCGGGATCCTCAACGCCGGTGACCAGGATCTGCACGTCCGGGTACAGCTCGGTCAGGTCGGCGATGAACGGGATTGAACCGCCGATCCCGGTCTCGACAGCCGGCACGCCCCACGCCTCACCCAGCGCCCACATCGCCATGGTGGCGGCGGTGGAGGACGTGTCCGTGAGGAAGGCGTTGCCGCTCTCCCCCGGGGTGAACACCACCTCGGCGCCGAACGGCGCGTGGGATTCAACGTGCCGGCGGACCGCTTCCATGGCCTCGGCCGGGTCCTGGCCGGGGGCCAGCCGCAGGCTGAACTTGGCGCGGGCCCGCGGCAGCAGGGTGTTGGAGGCAACGTCCACGGCTGGGGCGTCGAAACCGATGATGGACAGCGCGGGCTTGGTCCACATGCGCGAGGCGATGCTCCCGGTGCCGGCGAGCTTGACGCCGTCGAGCACGGAAGCGTCCTTGCGGTACTCCTCCTCGGTGAGGTCCACTTCGGCGTCGTCGCGGCTGACAAGGCCCTCGATCGCCACGCTGCCTTCGTCGTCGTGCAGGGTGGCAATCAGCCGCGCCAGCAGCGTCGGGGCGTCAAGGACCGGGCCGCCGAACATCCCGGAGTGGACCGCGTGGTCCAGTACCTTGACCTCAATGGTGCCGTCCACCAGGCCGCGCAGGCTGGTGGTGAGGGCCGGGATGCCGACCTTCCAGTTGGACGAGTCGGCGACGACGATCACGTCGGAGCGCAGCAGTTCCTGGTGGGTTTCGAGGAACGAACGGAAGGTGGGTGAGCCTGCTTCTTCCTCACCTTCGAAGAAGAAGGTCACGCCCAGGCCCAGCTCCTCCCCCAGCACCCGGGTCACCGCGGAGTAGGCGGCGACGTGGGCCAGGATCCCTGCCTTGTCATCCGCGGCACCGCGGCCGTAGAGGCGGCCGTCGCGTTCGACGGCGGTGAACGGCTCGGTCTCCCAGAGCGCGAGGTCGCCGGTCGGCTGAACGTCGTGGTGGGCGTAGAGCAGGATGGTGGGCTTGCCGGCTGCGGCGGGGCGGCGTGCGACGACGGCCGGCCCGCCCGGGGTGCCATCCTCCTTGTCGCAGCGCAGGATCCGGACGTCCTCGAAGCCGCTGCCGCGGACCAGTTCGGCGACGGCGTCGGCGCTGGCATTCAGCGGAGCAGGATCGAAGCTGGGCCAGGCGATGCCCGGGATCGCTACGAGCGCCTTCAACTGCTCGACGGTGGCGTCAAAGGACTCGGTAACGGCCTGACGGAGGGCGGCGGCATCGATGGAGCCGCCGGCTGAGGGCTGCGGGGTCCCCGCGGGTGATGAAGTCATGGCCAAAACACTACCCGTGTCCGGCATCACGACAAATGCGCCACGGCGCTCCCGCGGCGGCTCTGCGGCGGCCCGGGAGACGTTTACCCCGGCGCTGAAACCGGCGCGATTTACGGCTGGGATCACCGCCGCCCCGGTCCGGTGTGGGCTGGGTCTCGGGCGAGCCGCCGCAGGGTATTCTGTAGGGGTGTTTGGACGTAAAAAGGAAGCGCCCCTGGCGCAGGACGTAGTTGACCAGCAGGTGGCCGAGGCAGCAGCCCGGGACGCCGCCATCGGCAAGGGCGCACCCACGCCCAAGCGGAGCGCCCAGGTGGCTGCCCGCAAGCGCCCCTTGGTTCCGGAGGACCGCAAGGCCTCCCGGGCGGCCGAGCGCACGGCGATCGCGGACCAGCGCCTCAAGATGCGCCAGGCCATGGATACCGGTGACGAGAAGTTCCTGCCGCTGCGTGACAAGGGCCCGCAGAAGCGCTTCGCCCGCGACTACGTGGACGCCCGTTTCAGCCTTGGCGAATACCTGATGTTCGGCGCCCTGGTCTTCGTGATCATCTCCCTGCTGGTCCCGGCGAGCAGCGATCAGATGATCTACGTCCTCGGCGGTTTCTGGGTCATGTTCCTTGCCGTCTTCGTGGACGTCTTCATCCTGTCCCGGAAGCTCAAGAAGCGTCTGGCCGAGAAGTTCGGCGAGGTGGAGCGGGGCACCGTCTGGTACGGCTCCATGCGATCCCTGCAGTTCCGCCGCCTCCGCCTTCCCAAGCCCCAGGTCAAGCGCGGCGACTTCCCCGCCTGAATCCGGCCATCGAAAAGCCCCCGGCAGTTGGACTGCCGGGGGCTTTCGCGTTTCCGGAATCCGCGCGGGCGTGCTGGGTGGGAGCCCGCCCTGGCGGGAGGAGACCGCCGGTTAGCGGCGGGCCGGCCGCTTCGCCAGCTCGCGGTTGATCTTCGCCGCCCAGAAGGGACCCTCGTACAGGAACGCAGTGTAGCCCTGCACCAGGGTGGCGCCGGCCTCAAGCCGGTCCCGGACGTCCTGTGCGGTCTCGACCCCGCCGACCGAAACCAGCGTGATGGCCCCGCCGGTCGCGGCCTGGAGCCGGGCCAGGACTTCCAGTGATCGCTTCCGGAGCGGGGCACCGGAGAGGCCCCCGGCGCCGCACGCCTCAATCTGTTCCGGGCTGGAGACCAGTCCGGCGCGGGCGATGGTGGTGTTGGTGGCGATGATGCCGTCCAGCTTCAGGTCCAGCGCCAGCCTGGCGACGTCGTCGATGTCCTCGTCGCTGAGATCCGGGGCGATCTTCACCAGCAGAGGCACGTGCCGGCCGGCGGCGTTGTCCGCGGCCTCCCCCACCGCGGCCAGCAGCGGGCGCAGGGTGCTGACATCCTGCAGCAACCGCAGGCCCGGGGTGTTCGGGGAACTGACGTTGACCACCAGGTAGTCGGCGGCCGGGGCCAGGCTGCGGGCACTGATCAGGTAGTCCTCCACGGCATCCTCAAGCTCCACCACCTTGCTCTTGCCGATATTCACACCGATCACCGGGCGGACCCCGGGATAGCGGCGCTGCAGGGCAGCCCGGGCGGAACGGAGCCTGGGCGCCACGGCCGCGGCACCGTCGTTGTTGAAGCCCATCCGGTTGATCACGGCGCGGTCCTCGATCAGGCGGAACAGCCGCGGCGCCGGGTTGCCCGGCTGGGCCTGCCCGGTGATGGTGCCCACTTCGATGTGCCCGAAGCCAAGGTCGGTCAGCGCTTCGATCCCGTGGCCCTCCTTGTCGAAACCCGCGGCCAGCCCGAAGGGCGAGGGGAAGGTCAAGCCGAATGCCTCGGTCCGCAGCGCTGCGGACGGCGCCGTGAACCGTTGCAGCACGCGGCCGGCGCCGCAGCGGTTGGCCAGCCGGATGCCTAGAAAACCGATCTTGTGGGCGCGCTCGGCGTCCATCCAGGAGAAGGCGAGCCGGAAGAAGGTGGGATATACGCGCATACCCCTAGTTTTCCGGTTCCGGCCGCGCAAACCAAAATGCCGGGCAAACCGTACCCCCGCGGGCGCTAGCATGAAGCCATGACCAGCGAGGGTGCAGTCCACAGCAGCGTGCCGGCGACGCCCGGCACCCGGATCGAGGCCGACGTCGTCGTTGTCGGGGCAGGCCTCGCCGGCCTGGTGGCCGCGGCGGAAGCGTACGCCGCTGGCCGCCGGGTGGCTGTCCTGGACCAGGAGCCGGAGGCTTCGGCCGGCGGGCAGGCGCACTGGTCCTTTGGCGGCCTGTTCCTGGTCAACACCCCGGAGCAGCGCCGGCTGGGCGTCCGGGACAGTGCCGAGCTGGCCCTCGCCGACTGGCTGTCTTCCGCCGCCTTCGACCGCCCCGAAGACGCCCTCGCCCGGGAGTGGGCCGAGGCCTACGTGAACTTCGCGGCGGGTGAGAAGCGCGCCTGGCTCGCCTCGCTCGGCGTCCGGCTCTTTCCGCTCGTGCAGTGGGCCGAGCGCGGCGGCTACGGCCCGGACGGCCACGGCAACACGGTGCCGCGCTTCCACGTCGCCTGGGGCACCGGCCCGGCACTGGTCGCGCCCTTCCTCGCCAAACTCCGCGAGGGCGTGGCTGCAGGGCGCGTCTCCTTCCACTTCCGGCACCGCGCCACCGAGTTGACGACGACGGCGGGCCGGCTCAGCGGCGTGCACGGCGAGATCCTGGAGGCCAGCAGCGCTGCGCGGGGCGAGCAGTCCTCCCGCATCGCCGCCGGCGCGTTCGAGGCCTCCGCCGGAACCGTCATCGTCACCAGCGGCGGCATCGGCGGCAACCACGGCGCGGTCCGGCGGCAGTGGCCCGGCGGCGGCGCCCCGGCGTCCATGCTGAGCGGCGTGCCGGCCTCGGTGGACGGCGACTTCCTGGTCGCTGTGGACCGTGCCGGCGGCCGGCTGATCAACGGCGACCGGATGTGGCACTACCCGGAAGGCATCCAGAACCACAGCCCGGTCTGGCCGCAGCACGGCATCCGGATCCTGCCCGGGCCCTCGGCGCTCTGGCTCGACGCCACCGGCAAGATGCTCCCGGCACCGCTGTTCCCCGGCTTCGACTCGCTCGGCGCGCTGCGGCACATCCTCGGAACCGGGCACACCCACTCGTGGTTCGTGTTGAACAAGACCATCGCGCTGAAGGAGTTCGCGCTCTCCGGCTCGGAGCAGAACCCGGACCTGACCGGGAAGGACGTGTGCCTGCTCGCCGCCCGGCTGAAACCTTCCGCGGACAGTCCGCTGCAGCGGTTCCTGGACCGGGGCGTGGATTTCCTGCAGGCAGGCACTCCGACGGAGCTTGCCGCGAAAATGAACGGGCTCACCGGGACCCCGCTCATCGACGCCGCCGGGCTGGACCGGCTGGTCCGGTCCCGGGACCGGCAGTTCGCGAGCGGGCTGGGCAAGGACCCGCAGCTTGCCGCGATCCGCGCCGCCCGCCGCTTCACCACCGACAGGATCATGCGGGTGGCCCCGCCACACCGGATGCTGGACCCCCGGCACGGGCCCCTGCTGGCGGTCCGCCTCTCCGTCCTGACCCGCAAAAGCCTCGGCGGGATCCACACCGACCTGCATTCCCGGGTCCTGGACGCCGCCGGCCGGCCGGTCGCCGGACTCTACGCGGCCGGCGAGGCGGCCGGCTTCGGCGGTGGCGGCATCCACGGGTACCGCTCCCTGGAGGGCACCTTCCTGGGCGGGTGCCTGTTCTCTGGCCGCGCGGCAGGCCGCGCCGCGGCCTCGGCCCTGTAGCCGGCAGAGCGGGAGGATCCGATGGACTGGCAGACCGACATCCTGGGTGAGGACTTCGCGGCGTGCGCTTTCAAGGCGGCCGGCCCGGACGGGGTCGAACGCACGGCCACCCTGGTCCGGCACATCCCTTCGACCGGAGCCGGCAAGGCTCCCCGGCGGGCCGTCCTCTTCCTGCACGGCTGGAGCGACTACTTCTTCAACGAGGAGCTCGCCGAGTTCTGGACCGGCCACGGCTTCGGGTTCTTCGCACTGGACATGCACAACCACGGCCGAAGCCTGCAGTACGGTGCGCACGGCGGCTACGTCGCCGACCTTGCCGACTACGACGCCGAGATCACGGCGGCGATCGGCATCATCGAATCCCTGGCCCCCATGGGGTCCCCTCCCCCGCGGGTCACCTTGATGGGACACTCCACCGGCGGGCTCATCGCGGCGCTCTGGGTGAGCCGGCATCCGGGCCGCGCCGCCCAACTGGTCCTCGACAGCCCGTGGCTGGAAATGCATGGCAGCCCGGCGGTCCGCCGCGCCGCGCGGACCATGCTGGAGCCGCTGGCCCGGTTCCGGCCCGAATCCGTGATCCGGCTTCCCGAGCGCGCCTTCTACTGGCGCAGCATCAGCAGCGCCGCCGAGGGCGAATGGGTGCTGGATGACAACTACCGCCCGCCCCGGGCCTTCCCGGTGCGGGCGGGCTGGCTCAGCGCCGTGCTGGCCGGCCAGTCCCAGGTGGCCCGGGGGCTGAACATCGACGTTCCCATCCTCGTGATGATCTCCGGGGCCAGCGCCAACGGAATGTTCTGGAAGGAGTCCATGCGGCGCACCGACGCCGTCCTGGATGTCAACACCATTGCCCTGCGCGCCCTGAGCCTGGGCCGCACCGTGACCCTGGAACGGATCGACGGTGCCCTGCACGACGTCTTCCTCTCGGCGCCGCGGGTCCGCGCGGACGCGTATGCGCGGCTCGCCCGCTGGATCCGCGCCTACGTTCTGGACGACGGCGGCCCCGCGTGAGGGGTCCAGCGGCGCCACCGCGGTGGCGCCGGGATGTACTGGGACACCGTTTCGAGTCCCTGGAGCTGGAACTGCCGCCGGACGATGAAGGACCCGTCGTTGCCACCCTCGTTCGCCATGCCAGCAACGGCGGTGCAGCTGATGGCCCGCCGGACGCCCCCGGGACCCGGGCGCCGGAGAAAGTGGTCCTCTACCTGCACGGCTGGGCCGACTACTTCCTGCAGGCGGAACTCGCTGAGCAAATCGTGGCTGCTGGGTTCCACTTCTACGCCCTGGACCTGCGGAAGTTCGGGCGCAGCCTGCGCAGCTGGCAGACCCCCGGCTACACCACCGACCTGACGGTCTATGACGAGGACCTCGCCGCTGCGCTTGCCGCCGTCACCGCCGATGTGGCCACCCGGACCGGCAGCGCCGGGCGGCCGACGGTCCACCTGCTCGCGCATTCCCTCGGCGGCCTCGTCGCGGCACTGTGGGCTGACCGGAATCCGGGAGTACTGGGCACCCTGGTCCTGAACGCGCCATGGCTGGAACTGCAGGGCAGCAGCCTGATCCGAAACATCGCCATGCAGTTGGTGGAACCACTGGCGCGCACCGACCCGCGGCGGCCGTTGCTGCTGCCCAGCATGCCCGGCTACTGGGACAGCGTCAGCGGCTCAGCGCACGGCGAATGGGACGTGGATCCCGAGTGGCGGCCACGGGCGTCCTTCCCGATCCGTCCGGGTTGGACGAAGGCTGTCCTCGCCGGCCATGCGGCCGTGCAGCGGCGGCTGGACATCACCTCGCCGGTACTGGTGATGCTTTCCGGGCGCACCCACATCCAGGCCGAATGGAGCGACGTGCTGATGGACGTCGACGCCGTGATCGACGTCGAGGAAACTGCCCGCCGGGCGCTGGGGCTGGGCCGCAGGGCTGCCGTCTTCCGTTACCCGGGCGCCATCCACGACGTCTTTCTCTCCCGCCGCACGGTGCGGCAGGAGGCCTACGACGACCTCCTGCTCTGGCTGAGCCTCTACCCAGGCTGACTGCGCTGGAACGGGCCAGCGTGGCAGGCGGCGTGGCCGGCGACGTGGCTGGCCGCCGCGCCGGCTACCGGGGTCAGGCTGGGGTGACGGGGGCGGCGGCGTCCACCGCGCCGCCGTAGCGGCGGTCCCGCTGCGCGTAAATCTCCACGGCGTCCCAGAGGGTGCGGCGGTCCACATCCGGCCACAGCGTGTCCAGGAAGACGAATTCGGCGTAGGCCGACTGCCAGAGCATGAAGTTGGAGAGCCGCTGCTCACCCGAGCTGCGCAGGAACAGGTCGACGTCCGGCAGGTCCGGTTCGTCCAGGTACTTTTGGATGGTCCGTTCGGTGATAGCGCCTGGCCTGAGCCGGCCTGCGGCCACCTCCTCGGCGATGGCTGAGACTGCGTCGGTGATCTCCGCCCGGCCGCCGTAGTTAACACACATGTTCAAAGTGCAGGTGCTGTTGCCGCGGGTGAACTCCTCGGCCTCTTCTAGCTCCCGGATCACCGACCCCCAGAGTTTGGGCCGCCGGCCGGACCAGCGGATCCTCACGCCCCACTCATCCAGCTGGTTGCGCTGCCGTCGCAGCACATCCTTGTTAAATCCCATCAGGAAGCGGACTTCCTCGGGTGAACGGCGCCAGTTTTCGGTGGAGAATGCATAGACGCTGACGTGCTCAATGCCCAGTTCGATTGCCCCGGCCATGACGTCCAGCAGGGCCGGTTCCCCCGCCTTGTGGCCTTCGATCCGGGGCAGTCCACGCTGGTTCGCCCAGCGGCCGTTTCCGTCCATCACGATCGCGACGTGCCGGGGAATGAACTCGGCAGGGATGGCGGGCGGCACGGCACCGGAGGGATGCGGGTAGGGCGCCACCACTTCGGAGCTGCGCTGTCGGACGGGGTTCTTCTTGCTGCCTGGAGTTTTCTTGCCTAGGGCCACGGTTAGGTTCGCTCCACATGTTTGAGGGATTTCAGGACACGTTCCAAATGCCACTGCAGGTAGCTCGCCACCAGGCCGGCGGCCTCCCGGCGGTGGATGGTTGCGGACGCATCCGCGGCCGTCCAGTTCCCGGTCAGCAGCGCACCCAGCAGCAGCACAGTCTCCGTAGCCGGCGCGGGTGAACCCGGTGGCCGGCACTCCCCGCAGACCATGCCGCCCAGCGGGGCGGAGAACGCGGTGTGCGGGCCCGGAGCGCCGCAGCGGGCGCATTCGGTGAAGCTGGGTGCCCAACCGCCGGTGGAGAGGGCGCGGAGCAGGTAGGAGTCCAGGATGAGTTCCGGGGCATGGTCGCCGCGGCTCAAGGAAGCCAGCGCCCCGACCAGCAGGTTGTACTGGGCGGTTCCCGCTTCGCCGTCGACGTCGGTGAGCTTTTCCGCGGTTTCGGTCATCGCGGCGGCGACGGTGTAGCGGCCGTAGTCGGCCGCGATACTGGAGCCGTAGGCGCCCTTGGCGACGGCCTGCGTGACCACGTCCAGGGTGCGGCCGGAGATGAGCTGGAGGTCCGCGACCATGAACGGCTCCAGCCTGGCGCCGAATCGGCTGCTGGTGCGGCGCACGCCCTTGGCGACCGCACGGACCTGCCCGTGGTGCTTGGTCAGCAGGGTGATGATGCGGTCCGCCTCGCCGAGCTTATGGGTGCGCAGGACCACGGCGTCGTCGCGGTACGCGCGGGCAGCAAAGGAGGAAGGTTGGGCCACAGTTAATCTTCGCACTGACTTTCGGGAATCTCCGCCATTGGGAAAACAGCACTGCGCCGCCGGAGACTCCGACGGCGCAGTGCTGTTCCCGAATGGCCTAGGCGCGGGCGTCCCGGATGGCGCGGTTGACGGCGGAGATGACGGCCTTGAGCGAGGCCATCGACGTGTTGGCGTCGATGCCGACGCCCCACAGCACCCGCTCCCCCACGGCGCATTCAACGTAGGCCGCGGCCTGGGCGCTGCCGCCCTCGGACAGGGCGTGCTCGCTGTAGTCCAGCACGCGGACGTCAACGCCGTCCTCGCGCAGGATGCTCAGCAGGGCCGCGATCGGGCCGTTGCCCACCCCGGTGCGGCGGAGCTGCTTGCCGTCCACCTTGAGAGCGGCGGTCAGCGTCATGGTGCCGTCCTCGTCGGACTCGGTGCTGACCGCGCCGAGCGCATAGCGGCCCCACTGGGCTTCGGCCGCGGCGGAAGGCAGGTATTCGTCCTGGAACAGCTGCCACAGCTGGGCGCCGCTGACTTCGCCGCCCACCGTGTCGGTACGGCGCTGGATGACGCCGGAGAACTCGATCTGCGCGCGGCGCGGCAGGTCCAGGTTGTGCTCGTTCTTGAGCAGGTAGGCCACGCCGCCCTTGCCGGACTGCGAGTTGACCCGGATCACGGCCTCGTAGCTGCGGCCGAGGTCCTTCGGATCGACCGGCAGGTAGGGCACCTGCCAGGCGTAGTCCGCCACGTCCTTGCCGGCGGCGGCGGCGTCCTTCTCCAGGGCTTCCAGGCCCTTCTTGATGGCGTCCTGGTGCGAGCCGGAGAAGGCTGTGAAAACCAGGTCACCGCCGTAGGGTGAACGCTCCGCGACGGGCAGCTGGTTGCAGTACTCCACCGTGCGGCGGACGTCGTCGATGTCGGAGAAGTCGATCATCGGGTCGATGCCCTGGACGAACATGTTCAGGCCCAGCGTGACCAGGTCGACGTTGCCGGTACGTTCGCCGTTGCCGAACAGGCAGCCCTCGATCCGGTCGGCACCGGCCAGGTAGCCCAGCTCGGCCGCCGCGACGCCGGTACCGCGGTCGTTGTGCGGGTGCAGGGAGAGGATGATTCCTTCGCGCGGGTGCAGGTGCCGGCTCATCCATTCGATCGAATCGGCGTACACATTGGGGGTGGCCATCTCCACCGTGGCCGGCAGGTTGATGATCACCTGGCGGTCGGCGGATGCTTCGAAGACGTCGGCGACGGCGTTGCAGACGCGCACGGCGTAGGCGAGCTCGGTGCCCGTGAAGGACTCCGGGGAGTACTCGTAGGTGATGTGGGTGTCTTCGAGGGTTTCCTCGTACTTCTTGCACAGCCGGGCACCCTGCAGGGCGATGTCGAGGATTCCGTCCTCGTCCTGGTTGAACACGACGCGGCGCTGCAGGACCGACGTCGAATTGTAGAGGTGCACGATGGCCTGCTTGGCGCCGACCAGGGACTCGTAGGTCCGCTCGATCAGATGCTCGCGGGCCTGGGTCAGGACCTGGATCGTAACGTCGTCCGGGATGTGGTTGCCCTCGATCAGCTGGCGAACGAAGTCGAAGTCCGTCTGCGAGGCCGAAGGGAAGCCGACTTCGATCTCCTTGTAGCCCATCCGGACCAGCAGATCGAACATCTTCATCTTGCGGGCCGGGCTCATCGGGTCGATCAGGGCCTGGTTGCCATCACGCAGGTCGACCGCGCACCAGCGCGGGGCCTTGGTGATGACCTTGTCGGGCCAGGTGCGGTCCGGCAGTTCGACCGTGATCAGGTCCTGGAACGGGACGTAGCGGTGGACCGGCATTCCTGAGGGCTGCTGTGCGTTTCGCATTACTATCGGGGCCTTTTCTGTGGTTCTTGGTGAAAGGGTGGCCGGGCAACACAAACTCCGCAGCGAGGTTTGGCCTTGCGCTAGATCGCGTCTGAGGCCCCGCCGCGGCAGCTAAGAAGGAGCAGTTCTGCGCGCACGTTTTCACAGTAACACGGGTGCGTAAGATGAAGGAGCCATACCTCCGTAACGTCCACCATGCAGACGCTGTGCCGGTCCCAGGCCCGGTTCAGCCTCCCACTCGAAGGAGCATCAGTGCCGCTTTCCGGGATCGACAAGTCCACCATCGACGACGGCGTCCGCCCCCAGGACGACCTGTACCGGCATTTCAATGGCGGCTGGCTGAAGAAAACCGCCATCCCGGACGACCGGCCCCTGGAGGGAACGTTCACGGCGCTGCGCGACGGCTCGGAGCTGGCGGTCAAGGAGATCATCCTGGAGGCGGCCGGCCGCGGCGAGGCAGCCACCGGTATCGAACGCAAGATCGGCGACCTGTACAACAGCTTCATGGACGAGGCCGCCGCGGAGGCCAAAGGCGCGGAGCCGATCCGGGAGCGGCTGGCCGAGGTTTTCGCCACCGACTCGGTGGCCGAACTGGTCCAGCTGGCCGGACGGCTCTTCCGCGCGGACGTCTCCGGACTCTTCTACATTTACCCGGCACCGGACGCGGGCAACCCGGACCGGATCCTGCTCTACACCGGCCAGGGCGGCCTGGGCCTGCCGGATGAGTCCTACTACCGCGAAGAGAAGTTCGCGCCGATGGTCCAGGCCTACCGTGAACATGTCCGCACCATGTTCGGGCTGGCCGGCGTAGCGGACGCGGAGGCAGCCGCGGCCCGGGTGGTGGACCTGGAGACGTCCCTCGCGTCCCATCACTGGGACAAGGTCACGCTGCGCAATCCGCAGAAGACGTACAACTTGAAATCAGCCGAGGAGGTCTCGCAGCTGTTCCCGCTGCTGTCCGCCTGGTTCGATGCCGCCGCCATCGTGCCGGAGAAGCGCTCCGAACTCGTCGTCAGCACGCCGGACTTCTTCGCGGGCGCCGCGGAACTGCTCCAGGCGGTGCCACTGGCCACCTGGCAGGAATGGCTGGCCATGCGGGTGGTCAGCGCGGCGGCGCCGTATCTGTCCGCCGCGTTCGTGGACGCGAACTTCGCCTTTTACGGCACCACGCTCAGCGGCACGCCCCGCAACCGGGACCGCTGGAAGCGAGGCGTCGCCGTCGTCGAGGCCGCCCTGGGTGAGGCCGTCGGGCAGATCTACGTCGCCCGGCACTTCCCGGAAAGCCACAAGGCGCACATGCGTTCGCTGGTCGGCAACCTGATCGAGGCGTACCGCGAATCCATCACCGGCCTGGCGTGGATGGGCGAAGAGACCAAGCTGGAGGCGCTGAAGAAGCTGGATTCCTTCCGGGCCAAGATCGGCTACCCGGACAAATGGATCGACTACTCCGCCGTCGTGATCGACGAGGCGGACCTGCTGGGGAACGTGGAGCGCGCCCACAGCGCCGACGTCGACCGGCACCTGGACGAGGTGGGCAAGCCCGTGGACCGGGAGAAGTGGCTCATGACGCCGCAGACCGTGAACGCCTACTACCATCCGTTGCTGAACGAGATCGTGTTCCCGGCAGCCATCCTGCAGCCGCCGTTCTTCACCGCCGACGCCGACGACGCCGTGAATTACGGCGGCATCGGGGCCGTGATCGGCCACGAGATCGGCCACGGCTTCGATGACCAGGGCTCCCAGTACGACGGCAGCGGCCTGCTCCGGAACTGGTGGACCGAGGCCGACCGGACGGCCTTCGAGGCGCTGACCTCCAGGCTGGTGGCCCAGTTCGATGCCCTCTCCCCCGCGGAAGCCGAAGGCCACCACGTCAACGGCAGGCTGACGCTGGGCGAAAACATCGGCGATCTTGGCGGCCTGACCATCGCCTACAAGGCGTACCTGATCAGCCTCGGCGGCCAGGAGGCGCCGGTCCTGGACGGGCTGACCGGAGCCCAGCGCTTCTTCGCTTCCTGGGCGGCCAGCTGGCGGCAGGTGATCCGGAGCGAGGAAGCCATCCGGCGGCTCGCCACGGATCCGCACTCCCCCAACGAATTCCGCACCAACAACATCGCCCAGAACCTTGACGCCTTCCATGCGGCCTTCGAAACCGGCGAGCAGGACGGCATGTGGCTGGCGCCGGAGGAACGCGTCAGCATCTGGTAGCCAGCCTTCGGCGGCAACTGAGCCAACAGGGGCGGGCCGGGTGAAATCATCACCCGGCCCGCCCCTGTTAACTTCGTTCGGCCGGCCCCCAGTTCGTGCCCCGTCCTCGTCCTAGGGGACAATCAGCTCCGGGTTCGCCTGCTGGCAGACGGTGTCACCGGCCGTCTGGTTGACGATGTCCGGCGGCAGCGATACCGGTGCATCCGCCTGCTTGGTGCCGCTCTTGTAATCGCTGCCCACATAGACCTGGACGCCGGTGACACCGGCCGCCGGGAGCACCTGCTTCGCCCGGATGCCCAGCAGTTTGGCGACGTCGGCTGCAACGTCGGCGAAATCTGCTCCGTAGTAGACGGCGGTGGCCGCCACTGACTGGGCGTCGAACTGGCTCGTCTGGGTGAAGCCGCCGGCCTTGAGGGCGGCCGCGAGTTCCTGGCCCCGAGCCGGGTTACCGGAACCGTTGGCCACGGCAATGGGCTGCAGCGTCTTGTCGTAGGCCGGGGCGGCCGGGGCCTTGCTGGCCGTCGGCGTGGCACTTGCCGACGCGCTGGCGGAGGCATCGGGGGTGGCCGCAGGCTTGGCTGTCGGGTCGGTCAGGTCGATGTCCTTGCGCATCGCCGCAAACAGCTCGGAGGCTGCGGGTTCCGCCAGTTGGAGGCGGTTCGAGTCGGACACCGCCGGCTCGGTCGGGGCGGCAACGAACGCCACCTTGCCGACGTCGATGTTCTTCAGCCGGTTCCCCACCGTCAACAGCGTCGGTACGGAGGCCAGGCCGTCGTCGATGGTCAGGTTCTTGGTAATGGCGTCCGCAATGCCGAGCATCCGGGCCGGGTTGGTCAGGGTCCCGTCGTCCTTGATCTTGCGGACCAGCGAGGACAGGAAGCCCTGCTGCGCCTTGATCCGGCCGAGGTCACTGCCGTCGCCGAAGGCATGGCGGGTACGAACGAACGAGAGAGCCTGCTCGCCCTTGACCTTGGACGTGCCCTTGGGAAGCCGGAGCCCGGAGTCCGGGTCGAAGACCGCGTCGCTGATGCAGACATCCACACCGCCGACGGCGTTGGAGAGTTCCTTGACGGCATTGAAGTCCGCCATCATGAAGTGGTCGATCTCCAGGCCGGTGAGCTTGTTGACGGTGTCCACGGCACAGCCGATGCCCGCTTCGGACATCGCCGAATTGATCATGACGCCTGTCTGGGCGGGATACTGCTTGTTGGACTTCGGGTCCTTGCACTTAGGGGTGTCCACCAGCAGGTCGCGCGGGAAACTAACGACGCTGACGCGCTTGTTGTCCGCCGAGATGTCCATCAGCATCATGACATCCGAGTGGCCGTAGCCGGAGGAATCGTCCTTGGAGCCGTACTGCGAGTTCTTGCCGTCGCGGGTGTCCGTGCCCAGGATCAGGATCTGCATTCGCCCGGTGGCATCGTCGGGCGCGCCCTCCGTCCGGCTGTTGCCGGCGCCGAGGGCCTGCGTGCTGATGTTGCCCTGCAACCGGATGAGCCAGTAAGCCCCGAACGCAATGACCCCCACGAGCAGCACGGAGACAACGATCGTGGTGGCCTTCAGCCAGCCGGGGATATGCCGGGCGGCGCCAAGATGGCGCGCCGGGCCGACGGAAGGATCTTCCGCGTGCCGAGCAGCCGCATGGGACCGAACCGGGGGGCCGGTTCCGTCTGCACGGTTATCACGGGGTAGAACCACGGGTGGAGCCTTCCTTTGCGAACGGGAGTTTCCCTATTTTAGTGGCCGAAACTGGGAAAATCCCGATGGGCATGCCCGAGCGTGGCCGCTGCGTTGTTGCGCGGTCCGTCCCGGCGGGTAACCGCCGCCGGTTCAGTCCAGGCCTAGAAGCCCAGCTTCACCAGCTGCTTTGGATCCCGCTGCCAGTCCTTCGCGACCTTGACGTGCAGGTCCAGGTAGATGCGGGCGCCGAGGAGCGCCTCGATGGCCTTGCGGGCCGTGGTGCCGACGTCGCGGAGCCGCGCTCCGCCCTTGCCGATGATGATTGCCTTCTGCGACGGCCGTTCGACATAGAGATTAACCCGGACATCCAGGAACGGGCGGTCCTCGGGCCGGCCCTCGCGAGGAACAATCTCATCGACCACAACCGCCAGGGAGTGCGGAAGTTCGTCGCGGACGCCTTCCAGGGCTGCCTCGCGGATGAGTTCGGCGATCATCACCGCTTCCGGCTCGTCCGTCAGGTGTCCGTCCGGGTACAGCGGCGGCGACGGCGGCATGTGGCCGATTAGCACGTCGGCGACGGTGCCGACCTGGAAGCCGTCCGTCGCGGAGACGGGAACGATATCCTTCCAGCCGTCCTCCCCCAGCACCTCGCGGCCCAGGGCGGCGACGGCGAGCAGCTGCTCGGTCAGTGCCTGGCGGTCCACCGTGTCGGCTTTCGTCACGATCGCAATGACCGGCTTGTTGCCGATGGCGGCGAGCTGTGCGGCGATGAACTTGTCGCCGGGGCCGATCTTCTCGTTGGCGGGCAGGCAGAAGCCGATCGCGTCGACCTCGGCGAGGGTGTCCGCGACCAGTTCGTTGAGCCGCTTGCCCAGCAGGGTCCGCGGGCGGTGCAGGCCCGGGGTGTCGACCATGATCAGCTGCGCGTCGTCGCGGTGCACAATGCCGCGGATGGTGTGCCGGGTGGTCTGCGGCTTCGCCGAGGTGATGGCGACCTTCTGGCCCACCAGGGCGTTGGTGAGGGTGGATTTCCCCGCGTTCGGCCGTCCCACCAGCACCGCGAACCCGGCCCGGTAGCCGCCGAAAGGCGCTTCGCCGTCGGACTTATTCTGCTTGCTCACGTGGAACTCCCTGTTGCGTTGGTTCAGCCTCGTCGAGAAGATCTTCAAGGTCAGTTTCTTCCTTTGGCACCGCGGCCGCAATGATGTGGCTGACGCGGTTCCGGCGGCCTTCCAGCCTGTCGGCGCGGAGGGTGACGCCGTCGACGCTGACGGTGCTTCCGACGATCGGCACCCGGCCGAGCGCCTTGGCGAGCAGGCCGCCGACGGTGTCCACCTCATCGTCGTCGAGCTCCAGGTCGAAGAGCTCGCCGAGGTCGTCGATGCTCATCCGGGCGCTGACCCGGTAGCTGCCGTCGCCCAATTCGACCGCTTCCGCGGCCTCGGTGTCGTATTCGTCCACGATCTCGCCGACGATTTCCTCGATCAGGTCCTCGAGTGTGACCAGCCCGGCGGTGCCGCCGTACTCATCGATCACGATCGCCACGTGCGTGGATTCCTTCTGCAGCTCGCGGAGCAGCTCGCTGACCGGTTTGGAGTCCGGCACGTAGCGGACCTCGCGGGCCAGTTCGTCGACGACCGGGGGTTCCTCGCCGGGGGCCAGGTTGTGGACGACGGCGGCGACGTCCTTGAGGTAAACGATGCCGAGGATCTGGTCCGTGTTCTCGCCGATGACGGGGATCCGCGAGTACCCGGAGCGGAGGAACAGCGACATGGCCCGGTGCAGGCTGGAGCCGGAGTCGATGCAGAGAATGTCGGTCCGGGGCACCATCACGGAGCGGACCAGGGTGTCGCCGAAATCGAAGACGGACTGGATCAGCTCGGCCTCGTTGTCCTCGATCACGTCGGATTCGCTGGCGCGATCAACGAGTTCGCGGAACTCCTCTTCGCTGAAAAAGGCCTCGTTGTCCGCAGGCGCCCCCGGTGCCACGGCGCTGCCCAGGGTGACCAGCCAGCCCGGGATCGGACCAAGCACCCAGCAGAGCCAGCGGATCAGCGGGGCGGAGAAACGGACCATGCCGGCGGAGTGCACCCGGCCCAGCTGGCGCGGCGACACCCCGACGATCACGAAGCCCACGAGGGCCATGATGCCGGTCGCGGCGAGCCCGGCGAGCCAGACATTGCCGAGCAGGCTGTTCAACAGCACGGTCACGGCCACCGCGGAGGCCATCTCGAACCAGACCCGCCAGAACCGCAGCGCGCGCATGTGCGCCACCGGCTGGGCCATGATCCGTTTCAGCGCCGTGCCGCGGCTCTGCAGGATCGCCTGTTCGGCGTCGTGGCGGGGAAGGTAGTTGAAGGCGGCCTCTGCCGCGGTCAACACAGCCGCAAAGCTGAGGAAGACCAGCGCCATGCCGGCCAGGATCAGTGGGGTCACTGAATCGTCTCTGCCGGGGCGTCCTTGCCGGTGAAGCCGGAGAGCAGCTCGCGCTGCAGCCCGAACATCTCTTCCTTCTCCTCCGGCTCCGCGTGGTCGAAGCCCAGCAGGTGCAGGATGCCGTGGGTGGTCAGCAGCAGCATCTCGTCCTGGGTGGAGTGGCCGGCGTTCTTAGCCTGTACCTCCGCCACCTGGGGGCAGATCGCGATGTCGCCGAGCATGCCCTGCGGTGTGGGCTTGTCCGGCGTGCCGGGAGTGAGTTCATCCATCGGCACGGACAGCACATCGGTGGACCCGGGCTCGTCCATCAGTTCGATGTGCAGCTTCTCCATGGCGGGCTCGTCGACCAGCAGGATGGACAGCTCCGCCTGCGGGTGGATGAAGAGCCGCTCAAAGACGAACCGGGCCAGCGCCACCAGCTCGGCTTCGTCCACCGTGACGCCGGATTCGTTGTTGACCTCGATGCTCATGCGTGTTCTCCCCGGTTCTCCCGGGCGACGGAATGCTTGACCCGGTTCCTTTGTGTCTCGTCCCAGACGCTGTACGCGTTGACGATGTCGCCCACCAGCCGGTGCCGGACAACGTCGGATGCGTCCAGGACCGAGAAATTGACGTCCTCGATCCCCTGCAGGATGTCTTCGACGATCCGCAGCCCGGAACGGGTGCCGAACGGCAGGTCCACCTGGGTGACGTCGCCGGTGACGACCATCTTGGAGCCGAAGCCCAGCCGGGTGAGGAACATCTTCATCTGCTCGGGGGTGGTGTTCTGGGCCTCGTCCAGGATGATGAACGCGTCGTTGAGCGTGCGTCCGCGCATGTAGGCCAGCGGCGCCACCTCGATGGTGCCGGCGGCCATCAGCCGCGGGATCGACTCGGGGTCCATCATGTCGTGCAGGGCGTCGTAGAGCGGACGCAGGTAGGGATCGATCTTGTCACTGAGCGTGCCGGGCAGGAAGCCGAGCCGCTCCCCCGCTTCGACGGCCGGGCGGGTCAGGATGATCCGGCTGACTTCCTTCTGCTGCAGCGCCTGGACCGCCTTGGCCATGGCCAGGTAGGTCTTGCCGGTGCCGGCCGGGCCGATCCCGAAGATCACCGTGTTTGCGTCAATCGCATCCACATAGTTCTTCTGGTTCAAGGTCTTGGGCCGGATGGTCTTGCCGCGGCTGGAGAGGATGTTGTGGGTGAGCACGTCCACCGGGTTCTGCAGCGACTGGGTGCGCAACAGCGACACGAGCTGCTGCAGGACAACCGGCGTAATCACCGTGCCGCGCGCCACCAGGCCGCGCACCTCGTTGAGCAGCCGCATAATCCTGGGCACGTCGGCGGCAGGGCCGCTGATGGAGAGCTCGTTCCCGCGGACATGGAAGTCGACGCTGGGGAACTGGGTTTCGATAAAGCGCAGGGCTTCGTCATGGCTCCCCAGGGACTGCACCATCTGGTCGGAATTGTCGAACAGGACCACCTCCGTCCGCAGACCTGGGAGGGAGTGGGGAAATTCCCCTGCGGTGCGCTCGTTCGCGCTGATCCGGGCCTTGCCGTTGGCTGCTTCAGTCATGGTGTTGGCCCGTGGGCCTCTGGTCCCCTCCAGTTCGGAAATGGTCTCGCCGCCTCGGCGCCGGCCGACGGCGTTCCGGGCCGTCCGCGCCGGGTTTCAGCGGGTCCTTCCATCTTACGCCAGCGCGGCCCGGTGCCGGAGCGGAGGGCATTAGGTATCAACTTCATATCGTCCTCATATCGTTCCCGTTGCAGTTCGCCGGACAGCGCGGAATCCCCACTGGAGCGCAGGCACCTTGTGCAATGCTGGATTCGGCCCTGCCGGGCCCGCGGAGCGAGAAACACAGCGAAGGGACAGGGCAATCAGCCAGCGTGGAGTGAACAAGACAGCAGCAGGGCGGAATACGCGCCGCGGCTTGCTGCACCTTGTGCTGCCCGCTGCCCTGGCGCTGTCCGGCTGCGTGGCCACGCCCCAGCCGGGCATCACGAACTCCGACACGCCCTCCCACACGGTCCCCGGCCCGGCCGCCGGCGTCGCCACCACCAGCGCACCGCTGGAATCCACCCAGGCCTCCAACAAGGCTCCGGTCTACTGGATCGGGCGCAGCAACAACAACGTCTTCCTGTACCGCGAGTTCCGGGACGTGTCGGAAGAGGACAACCCGATCACCCGGGCGCTGCGGGTGATGATGTCGCAGAAGCCGCTGGACCCTGATTTCTTCACCCCGTGGCAGAACCCCAGGCTCCTGGCCACCTCGATTTCCGGCAAGAACGTGATCACGGTGGACGTGTCCGCCGATGCGTTCAACAGCAACGTCGACGCCGACATGGCCGAACGCGCGATCCAGCAGCTCGTCTACACGGCCACGGCCGCCGGTGCCAGCGCCGGGCTGACCGATACCGGGCAGCAGATCCAGGTCGTCATCCTCGTCGACGGGCACACCGACTACGTCGCCTTCAACCGGGTCCGGCTCGGTTCACCGACCTCGCGCAGCGCCGGAATGGTGGCGCCCGTGTGGATCATCGATCCGCAGGAGGGCACCGAGGTGGCGGACGGCGCGGTCAAGATTTCCGGCCGGAGCACGGTCCCGGGCGGAAAGCTGCGCTGGGAGATCCTGCGGGTCGACGGCGCCAGCAAGACGCCCTATCTGGACGGCAACATCACGGCCTCCGCCGATGCCTCGAAGCCCGGCCTGTTCAACCTCTCGTTGAACCTCGGTCCCGGTGAGTATGAGGTCCGCGTGTCGCAGGTCGATCCCAGCAGCAAGGTCCAGGACCTGAACGTAGATACCCGCGGGTTCACTGTCCGCTAAGGCATTCCGCTAAGGCAGGCACCCGGCGGACCCGCACGGGCGCGGCGCCTGGCCTGTCCTACTACTGCTTGCCCCTACCAACGTCCCAGGACGTCGCTGGCCAGCACCGTGGCGGCGGGGCCGGCGGTGGAAGAACGCAGCACGTGGTGGCCCAGCAGGGCGGTGACGGCTCCCGCATCGCACAGCCGGGTGACCTCGCGGGGGCTGATGCCGCCCTCGGGGCCCACGATCAGGAGCACCTCGCGGGCCACACCGCCGTCGCCGGCCTGCTGGTGCCAGGCCTCCAGCACCTGCCGCAGGGGCCGAACCGCGTCCTCGTGCAGGATCACGGCCAGGTCCGCGGCGGCTACGGCCGCCTGCAGGCCGTTGCCGTCCACCGCGGCGCGGACCTCCGGAATCCAGGCGCGGCGTGCCTGCTTCGCGGCTGCCGTCACCACGGACTGCCATTTGGCGTGCGCCTTCGCCGCGCGTTCGGGTTTCCAGCGGACGATCGAGCGTTCGGCCTGCCAGGGCACGACGGCGTCAATCCCCAATTCGGTCGCGGTCTCAGCCGCCAGCTCGTCGCGGTCGCCCTTGGCCAGGGCCTGCACCAGCACCAGCCGAACGTCAGGCCTTGGCTCGGTCACGACCTCGCCGCACTCCACCGTCAGCTCCTGCGGCGCGGCGGCCGTCACGGTGCCGGTGATCCGCTTGCCGGCGCCGTCGGCGATGTCCACCGGCTCCCCCACGGCCAGGCGCTTGACCGTCACCGCGTGGCGCGCCTCGGCGCCTTCGAGGACGAACGTCGCGCCGGGGACCAGCTGGTCCAGGGTGCCTGCGGGGGTGAAGAAGACCGGGTTGCTCACCGCTACAGGTTACCGAGCCGGTCCCGCAGCTTCGCGAAGACACCGCCGCTGGCGGCAAGCTTCCCTTCGGTGAACTGCTCGCCGCGGAGTTTGGCGAGCTGGCGCAGCAGGTCTTCCTGGGCGGCGTCGAGCTTCGCGGGGGTATCCACCTGCAGGTGGACCTTGAGGTCTCCGCGGCCGTAGCCGCGCAGGTGCGTGACGCCCAGGCCACGCAGCGTGATGACCTCGCCGGACTGGGTGCCGGCCTTGACGTCGATTTCCTGTTGACCGTCAAAGGTCTCAAGGGTCAGCTCTGTGCCGAGCGCGGCCGCCGTCATCGGGATGTTCAGGCTAGCGTGCAGGTCGTCGCCTTCGCGCACGTAGGTGGGGTCGTTGTTGACCCGGATCTCGACGTACAGGTCACCGGACGGGCCGCCGGCAGGACCGGCCTCACCCTGGCCGGAGAGCTGGATGCGGGTGCCGGTAGCGACGCCGGCGGGAACCTTGACGGTAAGCGAGCGGCGGCTGCGGATGCGGCCCTGGCCGGCGCATTCGTTGCAGGGATCCTTGATGACCGTGCCGAAGCCCTCGCAGCTGCCGCAGGGGGCAGTGGTCATGACCTGGCCGAGGATGGAACGCACGGCGCGCTGGACCTGGCCGCTGCCGCCGCAAATGTCGCAGCGCTCGGGGTGGCTGCCTTCGCGGCAGCAGGAACCCTCACAGGTGGGACAGGTGACGGCGGTGTCCACTTCGAGCTTCTTGTTGACCCCGAAGACGGCGTCGCGCAGGTCGATCCGGACGCTGATCAGGGCGTCCTGGCCGCGCCGCACCCGGGATGCGGGGCCACCCTGGCCGCCGGCGCCGCCGAAGAAGGTTTCGAAGATGTCCTGGAAGGCGAAGCCCTGGCCGGCGTAGCCGCCGCCGAAGCCGTTGTCGTTCCCGTTCTCGTTGCCCGTCGTGTCGTAGACCCGGCGCTTTTGCGGGTCGGAAAGCACCTCGTAGGCATGGGTGACCGCCTTGAAGCGCTCGGAAGCGTCATCACCGGGGTTCACATCCGGGTGCAGGGTCCGCGCAAGCTTGCGGTAGGCCTTCTTGATCTCTTCCCCCGTGGCTTCACGGGAGACTCCAAGAACGTCATAGTGGCTGCTCAAAGTCTGTATCTCTTCCTTTTTGTACTGCCAGTGGGGCACTGCCTGTAGTTGGCAAGAAGTCCGGTTCCGGATCCGGCCCGTCAGGGCCCGAGGATCCGCGAAAGGTAGCGGGCCACCGCACGGACGGCGGCCATGGTGGTGGGGTAGTCCATCCGGGTGGGGCCAAGGACTCCGACCTTGGCCGTGGCGTCCGGGCCGTAGCCGGTGGCCACCACGGACGCTTCGGACAGGCCGTCGTAAGGGTTCTCCCGGCCGATGCTTACCGTGACGCCGCGCGGGTCCTCCGCCATGTCGCTGAGCAGGCGCAGCATCACCACCTGCTCTTCAAGCGCTTCGAGCACGGGTCCGATGCTCAGCGGGAAATCCACATTGGACCTGGCCAGGTTGGCGGTCCCGGCCATGACCATCCGTTCCTCGCGGCTGCTCGCGGCAAGCGATTCAAGCCCGCGGGCCAGGGCCTGGGCGGGTCCCCGCCGCACCGGCGGACAGCTGTCCACCACGGCCTGCAGCGACTGGGGCAGCAAGCTCAACGGGGTGCCGGAGAGCCTGGCCAGGAACAGGGTGCGGAGTTCGGCGAGGGCGTCGTCGCCGAAGTCCTGGCCGACGTCGATCACCCGCTGTTCCACCTTGCCCGTATCCGCGATCAGGACCGTGAGTACCTTGCGCGGCGCCAGGAGCACGAATTCGATGTGCCGGACGCGGGCCCGGCTCAACAGCGGGTACTGCACGACGGCGACCTGGTTCGTCAGCTGCGATAGCAGCCGCACCGTCCGGTCCAGCACGTCGTCGAGGTCATCGGACCCCTCGAGCAGCGCCTGGATGGCGCGGCGCTCCGCCGGAGAGAGGGGTTTGACGGCCGAAATCTGGTCCACGAACAGGCGGTAGCCCTTGTCCGTGGGAATCCGGCCGGCGCTGGTATGCGGCGCCGTGATCAGGCCCTCGTCTTCCAGGGCGGCCATGTCATTGCGGATCGTGGCGCTGGACACGCCCAGATGGTGCCGTTCCACCAGGGCCTTGGATCCAACCGGCTCGCGGGAATGGACGTAGTCCTCCACGATGGCGCGCAGCACTTCGAGTTTGCGTGGCTCGCTCACTCTCCACCTCCAATCGACCCGTATCGGTTCGCCGGTGCCGCCGCGCGTGCAGGAACACCCGGCGTTAGCACTCGACATGCCTAAGTGCTAACCAGTCTAATATGAGTCGCGCCGTTGTTAGCATTGGATTCGCTGCGGGCGTGAGCCCCGGGACTGGTGTTTCCGGGCACACCACAGGCCGCGCCGCCGTTCTGTCCCCCGTAATTCCCGAGTGCAAAGCAGTGTGTAGCAGATGTCGTACCAGAATTGGGGCCCGCAGGATCTCTCCGCGCCCGCCAAGGCCCAGCTGCCCGAGATCCCGGTGGAGCGCGGCATGGTGCTGGAGGACGTGCAGTCCGGCTGGGTGGGCGCCGTCACCCGGGTGGAGAAGTCCGGCGGCATGCACGTCGTGGCCCTCGAGGACCGGCGCGGCAAGTCCCGATCCTTCCGCCTCGGCTTCGGCTTCCTGCTCGAGGGCCAGCCCATCCGGCTGATGCCGCCCGCCCCGCGGGTTCCCGCGGCGGGTGCCGGAGTCGGCGCGCGCACCGCCTCCGGTTCGGTCCGGGTGGAGGGACAGCGTGCCCAGGTCGCGAAGGCCAGCCGGATCTGGGTGGAAGGCAAGCACGACGCCGAACTCGTCGAGAAAGTCTGGGGTGACGACCTCCGCGTCGAGGGCATCGTGGTCGAGCCGCTGCACGGCATCGACGACCTAGCTGCCGCCGTGAAGGAGTTCCGGCCCGGCCCCGGCCGTCGCCTCGGCGTCCTGGTGGACCACCTTGTTCCAGACTCGAAGGAGTCGCGAATCGCCGACGCGGTGATGGCCTCCCCGGGCGCGGCCGGCAACGTGCTGATCGTCGGGCACCCGTACGTCGACGTCTGGCAGGCCATCCGCCCTGCCGTCCTGGGCATTGAGCGGTGGCCGGTGATTCCGCGCGGGGTGGACTGGAAGACCGGCATCCTGACGGCCTTCGGCTGGCCGCACAGCACCAAGGAGGACATCGGCCTGGGCTGGCAGAAACTCCTCGGCGCGGTCCGCAGCTACGCGGACCTGGAGCCCTCCCTGCTGGGCCGGGTCGAAGAGGTCATCGACTTCCTCACGGTGCCGTAGCCGCCTCCCCGTGCTTTAGTTCGCGGTCCGAGCAAGTATTCTTGGTAGGGCGGCCGCTGCATTTTGTTGCGGCCGCGGCTCGTACAGGTACCTACGCTCCACCGCAATCCAAAGGACGAAACGTGGCAGAAGACGCACGCGAACACACGGATCACCAGGCCGGCCATGGCCAGTCGCAGTACCATGGCGTTCCCGCAAATGCTCTGCCGTTGACGGCAAGCGAGGACCGGCAATGGGCCACCCTGGCGCACTTTGGCGGCATTCTGGGTTGCATTCCCGCGCTGCTGATCTACCTGATCTTCAAGGACCGCGGCCCGTTCACGGCGCAGGAGTCGAAGGAGGCGCTGAACTTTACGCTTCCGCCCACCATCGCTGCGGTGGTAGCCAATCTGCTGGTCTTCGTCCCGGTGGTGGGCAACCTGTTCGCAGTCCTGGCGACCGCCATCTGGATTGCCCTCGCCTGCTTCTCGGTGGCCGCCGGCATCCACGTCAACCGCGGCCAGCCGCACCGCTACGAGTACAACCTCCGCTGGATCAAGTAGCGCGAACGGACATTTCCGGCCCGCGCGCCCAACGCGATCGGACACTTCGGCCCGCATGGGCGGACTACCTAGTCCGGCAGGATCCGGCGGACCACGGCGTCGGCCAGGAGCCGGCCCTTGAGCGTGAGCACCAGCCGGCCCTTGAACGCTTCCGCAGGCTCAACGAGCCCGTCGGCGATCAGTCCGGCGACCGCGTGCCGTCCGGTATCCCCCAGCCCGCCAAGACTCGGGATTTCCAGGCCGGTGACCAGTCTGGCTTCGAGCATGACGCGCTCCACGTTGCGGGTCTCGGCGTCGAGGGTCTCCCGCCCGGCCGCGGGCGAGACGCCTGCCGCCAGCCGACCGGCGTAGGCCGTGGGGTGCTTGACGTTCCACCAGCGGACCCCGCCGACGTGCGAATGCGCTCCGGGGCCGATGCCCCACCAGTCATCCCCACGCCAGTAGGCCAGGTTATGGCGACAGGCCTGGTCCGGCGTGCGCGCCCAGTTGCTTACTTCATACCAGCCCAGCCCGGCCGCGGAGATCAGTTCATCGGCCAGTTCGTATTTGGCGGCATGGTCGTCGTCGTCGATCCCCGGAACTTCGCCGCGCCGGATCTGGGCGGCGAGTTTCGTGCCCTCCTCGACGATCAGCGCGTAGGCGCTGATGTGGTCCGGGGCGTAGGACAGTGCCGTCTCCAGCGAGTAGCGCCAGTCCTCCAGCGACTCCCCGGGGGTGCCGTAGATCAAGTCCAGGCTGACCGCGAGGCCGGCCTCGCGCGCCCACTGGACCACCTGCGGCACACGGCTGGGCGTGTGGGTGCGGTCGAGGACCTTGAGGACGTGCGGCACGGCTGACTGCATGCCGAAGGAGACCCGGGTGAAGCCGGCGTCGGCGAGCAATTGCAGGGATTCGGGCGTGACAGAGTCGGGGTTGGCTTCCGTTGTGACCTCGGCGCCGGGTTCCAGTCCCCAGGTATCGATGGCGGCGGCCAGGATGCGGGCCAGGTCACCGGCCGGGAGAAGCGTGGGGGTGCCGCCGCCGAAGAACACCGTGCTGAGCCGGCGCTCCGGCAGGCCGGAGGCTTTCAACGCCCGCCCGGCGAAGTCCACTTCCGCGACGGCGGTGTCCGCGTAGGCGTCCTGCGAGGCGCCGCCGCCGAGTTCCGTGGCGGTGTACGTGTTGAAGTCGCAGTAGCCGCAGCGCACGGCGCAGAACGGAATGTGGACGTAGAGCCCGAAGGCCCGGTCCGCGGCGCCCTCCAGCGCCTGGCCGGGCAGCAGCCCGTCCGACGGCGCGGGGTCACCGAGGGGAAGCGCACTTGGCATGGCTACTTCTTGGCCTTGTCCTTGGACTCTTCCGTGGTGAGTGCGGCGATGAAGGCCTCCTGCGGGACCTCGACGCGGCCCACCATCTTCATGCGCTTCTTGCCTTCCTTCTGCTTCTCCAGCAGCTTGCGCTTTCGGGTGATGTCGCCGCCGTAGCACTTGGCCAGGACGTCCTTGCGGATGGCCCGGATGCTTTCGCGGGCGATGATCCGGGAGCCGATGGCAGCCTGGATCGGCACCTCGAACTGCTGCCGCGGGATGAGTTCGCGCAGCTTGCCGGTCATCATTACACCGTAGGCATAGGCCTTGTCGCGGTGGGTGATGGCGCTGAAGGCGTCGACCTGTTCGCCCTGGAGCATGATGTCCACCTTGACCAGATCGGCGACCTGGTCGCCGTCGGCCTTCCAGTCCAGCGAGCCGTAGCCGCGGGTCTTGGACTTCAGGATGTCGAAGAAGTCGAAGACGATTTCGGCCAGCGGCAGGCGGTAACGGATCTCCACCCGGTCCTCGGAGAGGTAGTCCATGCCGCCCATGACGCCGCGGCGGCTCTGGCACAGCTCCATAATGGCGCCGACGAACTCGTTGGGCGCCAGAATCGTGGCGGAGACCATCGGCTCGCGGACCTCGGAGACCTTACCGGTGGGGTATTCGCTGGGGTTGGTCACGTGGACGACCTTCTTGTCCTCCAGCGTCACCTCGTACTCCACGTTCGGGGCGGTGGAGATCAGGTCCAGCTTGTACTCCCGTTCGAGCCGCTCGCGGGTGATTTCCAGGTGCAGCAGGCCCAGGAAGCCGACGCGGAAGCCGAAGCCCAGCGCGGCGGACGTCTCCGGCTCGTAGACCAGGGCGGCGTCGTTGAGCATCAGCTTCTCCAGCGCGTCACGGAGCACCGGGTAGTCGGTGCCGTCCAGCGGATAGAGGCCGGAGAACACCATCGGCTTGGCGTCGGCGTAGCCGGGCAGGGAGTCGGTGGCGGGCTTAGCCAGGTTGGTCACGGTGTCGCCGACCTTGGACTGGCGGACGTCCTTCACGCCGGTGATCAGGTAGCCGACCTCGCCGACGCCCAGGCCCTTGGACGGGGTGGGCTCCGGGGAGCTCACGCCGATTTCGAGCAGTTCGTGGGTGGCGCGGGTGGACATCATCTGAATGCGCTCACGCGGGTGCAGCATGCCGTCCACCACGCGGACGTACGTTACGACGCCGCGGTAGGTGTCGTAGACGGAGTCGAAGATCATTGCCCGGGCGGGGGCGTTCGGGTCGCCCACCGGGGCGGGGAGATCGCGGACGATCTTGTCCAGCAGGACTTCGACGCCGGCGCCGGTCTTGCCGGAGACGCGCAGCACCTCGTCCGGGTCGCCGCCGATCAGGTTGGCCAGCTCCTCGGCGTACTTCTCCGGCTGCGCCGCGGGCAGGTCGATCTTGTTCAGGACCGGGATGATCGTGAGGTTGTTCTCCATCGCCAGGTAGAGGTTGGCGAGGGTCTGCGCCTCAATGCCCTGGGCGGCGTCCACGAGCAGCACGGCGCCCTCGCAGGCGGCGAGTGACCGGGAGACTTCATAGGTGAAGTCGACGTGGCCGGGAGTGTCGATCATGTTCAGCGCGTAGCTGGTGCCGTCCAGCTCCCAGGGCATCCGGACGGCCTGGGACTTAATGGTGATGCCGCGTTCGCGCTCGATGTCCATCCGGTCCAGGTACTGGGCCTTCATGTCGCGGGACTGGACGACTCCGGTGTACTGGAGCATCCGGTCGGCCAGCGTGGACTTGCCGTGGTCAATATGCGCAATGATGCAGAAGTTCCGGATGAGGGCCGGATCTGTTGCGGCAGGCACCGGGGCGGTGCGGGCCATGGGAGACACGCAGGGTCCTTACTGTTGGCAATACTTGGGGGCTGTACTGGCGGGCTGCACAGCTGGGCTGTTCTACGGGCGGGCGCAGCCGGTGTTCTAGGTTGCTTGTTCCACCTGCTGCGGCACGCCGCATTTCTCGTTCCTATAGTCTCCCACGTCCCGGACCGTGGCACTGCATTAGCGCCGGCGCTCACTGCCCGTCGTCGCCGCTCCGTCAACGTACGCCGGTGCACGGCGGCCGGTAGGGTTTCCCCATGGCCTTGAATCTTCGCTCCCTCGGCAACGCCGTCCGCGGCGCCCTGCGCTTCCTCGACCGGCTCGGCGGCGGCGCTCCTCCCGCGACACGCCGTCCTGCCGGCAAGGCTCCCGCCCGGCAGCCGCCCCGCGCATCCGGCGGACTGACCGGGACCTACCCGGGCGACTTCCAGGGCAAAGCCAAAGTGCAGTACAGCCCCGCCGCGAACGGCCGGGCCGAGCCCGGTGAGATCGTCTGGACCTGGGTCCCGTTCGAAGAGGACCACTCCCGGGGCAAGGACCGGCCGGTGCTGCTCGTGGGAAGCAAGGGCCGGTTCCTGCTTGGCCTGATGCTCACCAGCAAGGACCACGACGGCGACGCGCGCCGCTCGGACGACTACGTCGACATCGGCACCGGGCCCTGGGACCGGCAGTGGCGCCCGAGCGAAGCCAGGCTGGACCGCATCCTGCAAATCAACCCCCAGGACGTGCGCCGCGAGGGCGCCATCCTGGACGCCGGACGGTTCCGGGACATTTCCTCTGCGCTGCGCAGGCGGCACGGCTGGTCCTGAAGTCCGGGTTCTTCGGCGACGCCGTGCGGGGGAACTCCGACCCGCGGGTCGCACCGGGAATCGCCACCGGGTTCGCGTCTCTGCTATTATTGACAGCTGTGTGTCCGTGCAGGTCGACGGCCACAGATGGTTGGTCGCCATAGGTATCCCCACGCCGCTCAGTCAATGGCCAATCTGAAAGCCCTCTAGACCATTTTCCGCATTGAAAAAGAGAGTTCACACGTGGCTAATATCAAGTCCCAGAAGAAGCGCATCCTGACCAACGAAAAGGCTCGCCTGCGCAACAACGCAGTCAAGTCCGAGCTGAAGACGGCCATCCGCGCCGTCAACACCGCCGTTGAGTCCACCGACAAGGATGCCGCTGCTGCTGCACTGGTTTCTGCCAGCCGGAAGCTCGACAAGGCTGTCAGCAAGGGTGTTCTTCACAAGAACAACGCTGCAAACCGCAAGTCCGCGATCTCCAAGAAGGTCAACGCACTCTAAGGTTTTCCAGTTCAACTGAACTGATGATTGTGGCCGGCACCCCCAGGGTGCCGGCCACAGCCAGTTAAAGCGCCGGACCGGACGCGGCAACGTAACCCGGGCAAGCCGCCAACGCGACCCGGCGACCCGGGCAACGTGACCCGGCGACCCGGGCAAGCCGCGGCGCGGGACGTGCGGTCGGGCACCGGCCGTGCGCGGGCCGTGGTCGTCAGCGGCGGACCGCGCCCGCAATCACCGTGACGGCATGTTCCACGGCGTAGACCGGGTCGCGGGAGAGTCCCTTGACCTGCGCGTCGGCTTCGGCCGTGACCTGGATGGACCTAACCAGGCCCTCCGGAGTCCAGCGCCGCACATCGCGCTGCGCCTGCTCCACGAGCCACGGCTGCATGCCCAGCTGCTTGGCGATCTGGGCGGAAGACCCCTGTGCCCCGGCCACCTTGGCCAGGGACCGCAGCTTGGAGGCCAGCGCAGCGACGATCGGCACCGGGTCGGCACCGGTATCCAGTGCGTGGCGGAGCGTGGAGAGGGCCAGCGGCGCATTCCCGGCCATGGCGGCATCCGCGACCTTGAATGCCGTGGCCTCCACCCTGCCGCCGTAGTAGCGGTCAACCATTTCCGAATCCACGCCGGTGGTGGCGTCGGCGATCAGCTGGCTGCAGGCGGCCGCGAGTTCGGCCAGGTTGGCCCCGACCGCGTTGACCAGGGCGTGCACGGCGTCCGGCTCGATCCGCCGGGAGGCGGCCTTGAACTCTGTGGTGACAAAAGCCACCTTGTCCGCGTCCTTCTTCAACGGTTGGCAGTCGACCACGGGCCAACCGCCCGCCTTGATCGCGTCCAGGAGCTTCTTGCCGCGCACTCCTCCGCCGTGACGGAGCACCAGGACGGCGTCGGGTTCGGGCTGGACCAGGTACTTCAGAGCGTCGGCGAGGAAGGCGTCATTCATCGCTTCCAGGCCCTCCACCTCGATCAGCTTCTGCTCGCCGAAAAGGGACGGGCTGACGTTCATGGCCAGCGTGCCCGGTTCGTAGCTGCCGGCGTTGAGGCGGGTGAGCTCGACGTCGGGGGCCGCGGCACGGACCTGGGAGCGGATCCGGTCCATGGCCCGGGAACCCAGGTAGTCCTCCGGTCCGCCGACCAGCACCACCGCCGCGGGCGTCACATCGCGCCAGGTGGCGGTCTTCGTCGCCGTGGTCCTGGTGCGTTGGGTCTGGGCAGCAGCCACTCGTGGTTCCTCCGGGAAGTTGGTTTGCAGACTCTAAGCCTGCCACGGCGTGGGCGGTCCACCAAGCCGCGGCCGACGGACCCCGGCAGGGCGCGGACGGTGCCCGGCGGCCGCTCATGACGGCGCAGAGTCCGGGTGAGGCACAGCGTGGTCCGGTCATGTATTTTCAGGATCAGGCGTACCGCAGCGGCAGGGTGGGTGGCGAGCCAGAAGCCCGTCAGTGTCAGCCCCGAGAGCGCCGCCATCGTGGACGAGCCGAGGGCCCCCTCCGGCCAGGGCAACGCGGCCCCCGGAAGCGCCGCGAAGCAGCGGGCGATGCCGGCCACACCCGCTGCGAAGGTGCCGGCAACGGCGATGAGCATAGCCGACAACGCGGGGGCGAGGGGTACGATTGGCACTGCTGCCGTGCCGAAGACCGTAACCGGCGGCACCAGCACGGCAGCTGCCAGATTCGCGGGCAGCGCGTAGCTGGAGAACTGCGGCTGGAGCAGCACGATCACCGGGCTGCAGAACAACTGGGCGGACAACGGAACAGCGAGTCCGGCAGCCAACCAGTGGGGCACGAAGGCGGCCAGCCAGCCCATGAGGGGCCTGCCCACCACGACGATGCCAAGCGTGGCCAAAACGGAGAGCACAAAGCCGAAGTCGGTAGCCAGGGCCGGATTCGCCAGCAGCAAGCCGGCCGCGGCCACGCACAGCAGGCTGAGGCCGCGGCCGGCACGGCCAAACCCTAGCGCCCACAGCCCGATCGACCCCATCAGGGCGGCCCGGAGCACGCTGGCATCGGGCCCGACCATCAGCACAAACAGCCCCAGCCCGGCCACGGCAATTCCGGAAGCCGCCGGGCGCGGAAGCCGCAGGCTACGGGCCGCCAGCAGCAGGACCCCGAGGACCAGGCTGCAGTTGGCTCCGCTCACCGCGGTCAGGTGGGTCATTCCGACGGTTTTCATGGCCGAAGCGAGTTCGGGGTCCAGCTCACCGGTGTCGCCGGTCACCATCCCTGGCAGGAGTCCGCGCGCGTCGCCAGGCAGCCCCGCGGCGGCGACGCTGAAACCGCGCCGCAGGCCTGCCGGGAGGTGCACCCAGCTGGAGGCGGTCCGCACACGGTGCGGCGCAGAGGAGGCAGAGAGGATGCCGGCTTCGGCCTCACCTGCTCCGGCCTGCCTGAGCTTGCCTGTGGCCCGGAAACGCTGCCCCGGAGATGAGTGTCCCCACTCCTCCCCGCCGAGGGCAAGCAGCTTCACGGAGGCTTCCACGCGTCGGCCGTCGAAGACCAGGACGAGCAGGGTCACCGGCACGGCCCACCGGTCTGACAAACCGGACCGGCCCGGGGCGGAAAGCCGCCGTGGCATGCCGGCAACTTCGATCTCGGCCACCACCGACGCGCCGGCGGCGACGGCCTCTGCGACAGCACCGTCGTTCCGCTGCGCCGATGCCACCGCCGAATGCGCCCCGGCGGCGCACGAGAGAAGCAAAGCTACCGCCAAGGTGGCCCGGAAGCTTCGGGGTCCAGGTCTCCGGCGATGCGCACCGGGACCCAGCAACAGGGCAGCCGCGGCGGCCGCCAATCCGGCACAGAGCCCGGCAAGCGGGGCTGGTTCCAGCCATCCGCCAGCCAGAGCAATGCCCCAAACCAGCAGCGCGGCGGGCACCAGGCGGAGGTCGGTCCGGCGTCGTCGTCCCGGCACGCCGTGCGGCACGGGCATGACCCCGGCCCGGCGCCTGCGCAGCGCCTCAAGGACACGGTGCCCCAGGCCGGCCAAGGCGGTACGCGCGGCTCCCCCTGCGCGGAACGAGCTGTCCGGCGCCGCGGGCACGCCCGGTGCCTCGGACGCGCCCGGCGCCGCGGGCACGCCCGGTGCCTGTCTGTTTTGCGTCGTTGCAGGATCCAGCGGATCCCGGCTGCGGGCCATGGCATCGGCGGCGGCGGCGCGGAAAGCCTGCCAACGGGGCCGCTGTTCCCCGGCCACGTCAGACCCGCACCAGCGGCAACAGGGCTTCGAGCAGCTTGGGACCAACACCCTCCACAGCGTCGAGTTCTTCGACGCTGCCGAAACTGCCGTGCTGCTTGCGCCAGTCGACGATGCGCTGGGCCAAGACCGGACCGACGCGCGGCAGCGTCGCCAACTCTTCGACGCCGGCGGTGTTCAGGTTGATTTTCCCCGCTGGCGCTCCGGCGCCGCCGGAGGTCCCGGTGCCGTCGGGACCGGGAGAGGGGCCGGGAAGTTCAACCGGGTCCGGGCTGCCGCGCTCCGGGACGAGGACTTTCTGACCGTCTTCGAGAACGGCGGCCAGGTTGAGCCGGTCAAGGTCGGCTGCGCGGGTGTTTCCGCCCGCGGCTTTGATCGCCTCGTGGATCCGGCTTCCGCGCGGCAGCACCACCACCCCGGCCTTCGCCACGGCACCGGCAACGTGGACGACAATGGTGCCGGCCGCCGTCGCGCCGGGCATCTCCGCGGCAGCCGGGTCCGCCCTCGACGGCGCCCCGCCGGGACCGCCGTCATCGGCTACGGCCGGTCCGGACCCGTCCGCCGCTTCCGAACCGGGTGGCTCGCCCAGCGACTGGACCCGTGGCGCTCCGTCGGCTGCCTGCCACCAGAACCAGCCGGCCAGCAGCACAGAGATCACGGCGAGCATGGCTGCGGCACTCCGACCGCTGCGCCACCTGAACACCGCGGGCACTGGGGACTCCGCAGCATCGGCCCCGTCAGGAGAGGCCCGGTCCGCCGCCGCCGGGTCCGGGGCTCCGTCAGCCGGGGCTCCCGGGGCCGGCACATCGCCGAGCAGCCCCTCCTCCGGCGCAGGGCCGAGGCTGGCGGCCCAGCGGTGCCGTGCCACGCCGGTTCCTGAGTGGGGTCCGCTGCGGGCTCCGGCCCCCGGGTATCGGCGCGACATGAAGCCAGCCTAGGGATGGGACCGGACCTGCCGACAGGCGCGGCAACGGCTATGTGGAAAGCGCCCCGGCAGCCCCCGGTGTGGAGCCAGACCCCGGTGTGGGGCCGCTCCCGGGAAGCGGGGTGCTGCTCTCCCCCACAATGACGGCCAGCACGCCCAGTCCGGCATGGGCCGCCAGCACGGCCGGCAGCGAACTGATCTGGGCGGGCGGGCAGTCAGGCAACCGCTGTGCCAGCCGCGATGCCAGCTGCTCGGCCTCGGCGCGGTTGCCGAAGTGGTGCACGGCGATCCTGGCCTCACCGCTGGGGCGGGACAGCGCATCAGCGGCGGCGATTTCCTCCAGCCGGCCGATGGCGCGGGGCGCAGAACGGACCTTTTCCAGCGGGACGACCTTGCCGCCGTCGACCGCCAGGATCGGTTTGATCGAAAACATGGTGCCCCAGAGGGAGGCGGCTGCGCCGATCCGGCCACCGCGGCGCAGCTGCTCCAGGCTCGGCACATAGAAGTAGACCTTGGTCCGGGCCAGCCGCTCTTCGGCGAAGGCCCTGACCTCGTCCGCGCCCCGGCCGTCAGCAGCCGCGACGACGGCGCTTTGCACGCCCATGCCCTGCGCCATCCCGACCGTGCGCGAATCCACGACCACCACCGGGATTCCCACTTTCGCGGCTGCGAGCCTGGCGGAGTCGGCGGTGCCGGAGAGCTCCCCCGAAATGTGCAGCGAGACTACGGATTCGAAGCCGCGTGCCGCCGCCGCGAGGTAGGCCTGTTCGAACTGGCCGGGTGAGGGCCTGGAGGTCCGGACCGGCAAGCCGCTGGCCAGTGCCACCGCGATGGTCTCGGCGATGTCGTCCTCGCCCTCGCCGTAGATCTCGGCGCCCACCATGACCGGCATCGGTACCACGGTCAGGCGGCCGTCGGCGGTGAAGTCCCGCACCCATTCTGCCGGCAGCGCGGCGGCGGAGTCAGTGACCACCGCAGTCCGCGCCGCCATGGCGCGCACTGGTTCGGGCACCGCCCCGGGGCGGGCAGCCTGGCGGAGCCTGACGAGGCGCTCGCGCAGCCACGGCCAGCCCGGGGGCTCACGGTCCGGCACGAAGCACCTCCTGAAAAGAGTTCCGGCCGCCGGCTTCTGCCGGCGGCCGGTTCACGAACGGCCTTGCCCGGCTAGGCCGGGACGATGTTGACCAGTTTAGGCGCCCGCACAATGACCGTGCGGATCCCCCTGCCGTCCAGCGCGCGCTGGACGTTTTCCGAGGCCAGCGCCAGTTCGCGCAGTTCGTCCTCGGAGATGCCCGGGGAAACCTCGAGCCGGTCCCGCACCTTGCCCTGGACCTGGACGACGGCGGTCACCGTATCCTGCACCAGCAGCGTCTCGTCGTGCGTGGGCCAGCCGGCGTTGGCTACCGACGCCGGGTGTCCCAGTACGTTCCACAGGTCCTCGGCGGTGTAGGGCGCGAAGAGGCTCAGGATCACCGCTACAGCCTCCACGGCCTCGCGGACGGCCGGGTCCGCGCCGCCGGCGCCGGCATCAATGGTCTTACGGGTCGCGTTGACCAGTTCCATCAGCTTTGCCACCACCACGTTGAACTTGTTGTGGTCCAGCAGTGCCTGCGCGTCGGCGATGGTGCGGTGGGTGACGGTGCGCAGGGCGCGGTCCCCGGCGGCGAAGTCGACGCCGGGCTCGCTGCTGACGTCCTGGCCGAGCCGCCAGGCGCGGGCCAGGAACTTAGCGGAGCCCGACGGCGAGACATCCGCCCAGTCGACGTCGTCCTCCGGCGGGGAGGCGAAGATCATGGTGAGCCGCACGGCGTCGACGCCGAACTTGTCCAGCTGCTCGCCCAGGTCCACGCCGTTGCCGAGGGACTTGCTCATGGCCTTGCCGCCGTTGAGCACCTGGCCCTGGTTCAGCAGCGCCTTGAACGGTTCGTCGGCCTCGATCAGGCCCAGGTCGTGGATGACCTTGGTGAAGAAGCGGGCGTACAGCAGGTGCAGGATGGCGTGCTCCACCCCGCCGACGTACTGGCCCACGGGCATCCAGTCGTTGATCTTGGCGGGATCGAACGGGCCCTCGGTGTAGTCGGGCGAGACGAAGCGCAGGAAGTACCAGGAGGAGTCCACGAAGGTGTCCATGGTGTCCGTGTCGCGCTTGGCCGGGCCGTGGCAGCTGGGGCACTCGACGTTGACCCAGGCTTCGGCGGCGGCCAGCGGGGAGGTGCCCTTTGGCGACAGATCCTCGCCGCGCAGGTCCTCCGGCAGGGTCACCGGCAGCTGGTCGTCCGGGACCGGAACCTCGCCGCAGGCCGGGCAGTGGATGATCGGAATCGGGGTGCCCCAGAACCGCTGGCGGCTCAGCAGCCAGTCGCGCAGGCGGAAGTTCACGAACTTCTCGCCGGTGCCCAGCTGCTCCAGGATCGCGATGGCGGCAGGGATGGCCTCGGCCTTGGGCAGCCCGTCCAGGGCGCCGGAGTTGATCAAGGTGCCCTCGCCGGTCGTCGCCGTGCCGGACACGGCGGGGTCTTCCTCGCCGGTGTCCAGGACCGCCCGGACGGGCAGGTCGAAGGTCTTGGCGAAGTCCAGGTCGCGCTGGTCGTGGGCCGGGACGGCCATGATGGCGCCGGTGCCGTAGTCGGCCAGCACGTAGTCGGCCGCCCAGACGGGCAGCTTCTCCCCGTTCAGCGGGTTAATGGCGTAGCGGCCGGTGAAGACGCCGGTCTTTTCCCGTTCGGTGGACTGGCGCTCAATCTCCGACAGCGCCTTGACCTGTTCCCGGTAGGCGTCCAGGGCCCCGGCGTGTTCCTCGGTGACCAGTTCGGCGGCCAGCGGGGCGTCGGCGGCGACCACGAAGAAGGTCGCGCCGTACAGGGTGTCCGGGCGGGTGGTGAAGACCGTGACGTCCTTGGCGGGCTTGCCGCCGTCGGCCTCGACCACGAAGTTGACGTGCGCGCCCTCGGAACGGCCAATCCAGTTCTTCTGCATGGCCAGGACCCGCTCGGGCCAGTGCCCGCGCAGTTCGTCCATGTCATCGAGCAGCCGGTCGGCGTAGTCGGTGATCTTGAAGTACCACTGGTTCAGGGACTTCTTCGTCACAGCGGTGCCGCACCGTTCGCAGGCGCCGTTGACGACCTGCTCGTTGGCCAGCACGGTCTGGTCCTTGGGGCACCAGTTGACCGGAGAGTTCTTGCGGTAGGCCAGCCCGCGCTCGTAAAAGCGCTTGAACAGCCACTGGGTCCAGCGGTAGTACCCCGGATCCGAGGTGTGCAGCCGGCGGGACCAGTCAGCGGAGATGGCGTAACGCTTGAATGACGCCGCCTGGGTGTCGATGTTGGCGTACGTCCACTCGCTGGGGTGCGCGTTCCGCTTGATGGCGGCGTTCTCCGCCGGCAGTCCGAAGGAGTCCCAGCCGATCGGGTGCAGCACGTCGTAGCCCTGCTGGCGCAGGTAGCGGGCGACGACGTCGCCCATCGCGAACGCTTCGGCGTGGCCCATGTGCAGGTCACCGGACGGGTACGGGAACATGTCCAGCACGTAGCGGCGTTCCTTCGAGCCGTCATCCAGGGGCGTGAAGACCTTGAGGTCCTCCCAGACCTGCGGCCACTTGGCCTCCATGGCGGCGAAGCTGTAGGCGCCCTCTTCGGGGCCTTCATTCGCGACGGCTGCTGCTGTTCCGGTCTCTGTCTCCGGCTGAACGCTCACTGCTGGCCTCTTCTGTTCTTTCGATCTTGTCGGATCAGGACTGTCCCGCCTGATCCCTTGGTCCCCTGCTGCGGGCCGGTACATATCCCGGACACACAAAAGCCCCTCGACACGGAGGGGCTGCCGCTCGGCAATCCGGGTTTTCGCCGGGATGCCGGGCGGCTAACTAAGCAGGAGGATCGCACGCATACGACTACTTTAGCGCACGGCTTGCCAGCGCTACGTAAGTCGCCACGAGCGGCTGAATCGGCCAGCCCGGAAATGCCGAACTGTTGAGGGGGCCCGGGAGCGGCTTCGGGCGTCCGCGAAGCGGGCGGGGCCCCCTCAACAGTGAAGGCATCGGCTCGTCGGCCTACTTCACGTCCTCGTCGACCCAGTCCATGGACTTGGTGACGGCCTTCTTCCAGAGACGCATCTGGCGCTCGCGCTCCGCCTGGTCCATCTTCGGTTCCCAGCGCTTGTCCTCGGACCAGTTGGCCGAGCACTCGCCCAGATCCTTCCAGAAGCCGACGGCGAGGCCGGCCGCGTAGGCGGCGCCGAGCGAGGTGGTCTCGACGACCTTCGGCCGGATCACCGGCACGCCCAGGATGTCGGCCTGGAACTGCATCAGCGCGTCGTTGGCGACCATGCCGCCGTCGACCTTGAGTTCCGTGAGCGGAACCCCCGAGTCGGCGTTGACGGCGTCGAGCACCTCACGGGTCTGGAACGCGGTGGCCTCCAGCGCTGCGCGGGCGATGTGGTTCTTGTTCACGAACCGGGTCAGGCCGACGATCGCGCCGCGGGCGTCGGAGCGCCAGTACGGTGCGAACAGGCCGGAGAAGGCCGGAACGATGTACACGCCGCCGTTGTCCTCCACCGAAGCGGCCAGGGTCTCGACTTCCGGGGCGCTGCTGATCATGCCCAGGTTGTCGCGCAGCCACTGGATCAGCGAACCGGTGACAGCGATCGAACCCTCCAGGGCGTAGTGCGGCTTGGCGTCGCCAAGCTTGTAGCCGACCGTGGTCAGCAGCCCGTTCTTGGAGTGGACGATTTCCTCGCCGGTGTTGAAGATGAGGAAGCAGCCCGTGCCGTAGGTGTTCTTTGCCTCGCCGGTGTCGAACGCGGCCTGGCCGAAGGTTGCCGCCTGCTGGTCGCCGAGGATGCCGGCGACCGGAACTTCGCGCAGCAGCTGGGAGGTGTGGACGGTGCCGTACACCTCTGAGGACGACTTGATGGCGGGCATCATGGAGGCCGGGACCCCGAAGGCGTCCAGGATTTCCTGGTCCCACGACAGCGTGTCGAGGTCCATGAACATGGTCCGGGACGCGTTGGTCACGTCGGTGACGTGTACGCCGCCGTCGGTTCCGCCGGTGAGGTTCCACAGCACCCAGCTGTCGGTGTTGCCGAAGACGAGGTCGCCGGCTTCTGCCTTGGCCCGGGCGCCCTCGACGTTGTCCAGGATCCACTTGATCTTCGTGCCGGAGAAGTAGGTCGCCAGCGGCAGGCCCACCTTCTGCTTAAAGCGTTCCGGGCCGCCGTCCTTGGCCAGCTCGTCGACGATCGACTGGGTGCGGGTATCCTGCCAGACGATCGCGTTGTACACGGCTTTGCCGGTGGTCTTGTCCCAGACCACCGCGGTTTCGCGCTGGTTGGTGATGCCGACGGCGGCAATGTCGTGGCGGGTCAGGTTGGCCTTGGACAGTGCGGAGGCGATGACCTCGCGGGTGTTGTTCCAGATCTCGGCGGGGTCGTGCTCCACCCACCCTGCCTGCGGGAAGATCTGCTCGTGTTCCATCTGGCCGGAGGAAACGATGTTGCCGCTGTGATCGAACACGATGGCGCGGGTGCTCGTGGTTCCCTGGTCAATGGCGATTACATACTGGTTCATGCTGACGTCCTTGTCTTTTGGGCCTGGCGGTTGAATTGATGCGATTCGAGCGGGTTTGGTTCAGGGTCCTGTGCGGCAGAATCAGGCGGCGGCGGTGGCGATGATCGGCACCACGGCTGCTACGACGCCAGCGAGTCCGCCGCCGATCAGCGGTCCGACGACCGGGATCCACGAGTAGCTCCAGTCCGAAGAACCCTTGCCCTTGATGGGCAGCAGGGCGTGGGCGATGCGCGGGCCGAGGTCACGGGCGGGGTTGATGGCGTAACCGGTGGGGCCGCCGAGGGAAACACCGATGCCGACAACCAGCAGCGCCACGGCCAGCGGGCCAAGTCCCGACGGGGTCCCGCCGAAGGTCAGGATGACGAAGACGAGGACGAAGGTGCCGATGATCTCCGTGATCAGGTTCCACGGGGTGGAGCGGATGGCGGGTCCGGTGGAGAAAACACCCAGCTTGCTGGCGGGCTCGGGTTCGACATCAAAGTGCTGCTTGTGGGCCAGCCACATCACGACGGCACCCAGGAAGGCGCCCAGCAGTTCCCCGCCGAAGTAGGTCAGGGTGGAGCCGAAATCGACCGCGACACCCGGGGCGTACTCCTTCTTGCCGTTAAGCAACAGGCCGAAGGTGACGGCCGGGTTCAGGTGCGCCCCGGACTTGGCCGCAACGAAGACACCGGCGAAGACGGCAATGCCCCATCCCCAGGTGACCATCAGGAACCCGCCGTTGTTGCCCTTCGTGCCTTTGAGCGCGACGTTGGCCACAACGCCGCAACCCAGCAGGGTCAGCATTGCGGTGCCGAATACTTCGGACAGGAAAACTATTCCAAGAGACATCTTTGACTCCTCTATTTTCTGTTGTCAGCCCTTCGCGAGTTTGAAGGGCCGTTGGGCCGGCAGCGGTTTCGCGCTGCCGGCCGGCCACTGCGGGTTCCCCTGGGAGAAACCCCGCAGCCCTTGTGTCCGGAGGCTCCAGCCTCCGGACACTCAAGTTGTCAGGCGACCAGGCTGTGTACCTGGACGCCGTGGAACCGCTGGAGCACCTCCTGGGCGTGGTCGATCTCGGCGGTCCGCGTCGCCGCGTCCCAGCCCAGCGGTCCGGAAAGGATCTCGGCGAGCTCGTTCAGCAGCTCCCCCGTCACGAGCCCGCGGAACGCGAGGGAGGTGCGGCGGATCAGCACGTCCACCAGGTGTCCGATCTGCTCGTTGGCCGCCATGAACTCCAGTTCCCGGACGCTCAGTTCCCGGGTGGAGTGCAGCAGCCGGTCGGTCCCGGCGTCGAGGTAGGCCATGACGTCCACCGCGCGGGTGCCGTAGCGGGTGAGCAGGCCAGCGGTCCGGTCCGCGTCGCGGCCGGCCCCCATGTGGGCCTTGATCCAGCGCTGGACGCCGTCCTCGGTGTCGGGGAAACCTGCCCCGCCGCCGATGGCAAGTTTGGCGGTCGAGACTTTCCGTTCCATGCCGAGTTCGGCGAGGACGTCGTTGCTGAGGTGTTCGGCGAGGGCCCGGAACGTGGTCCACTTGCCGCCCACCAGGCTGAGCACGACGGCGCCGCCGTCGGCCAGCTGCCCGGCGCCCCTGGCGGGGCCGCGGCGCTCGATCCGGTAGTCGCGGCTGACGAAGCCCGGCTGCGTGGCGTCGTGCCGGGGCAGCGGACGGACGCCGGAGAAGGTGTAGACGATCTGTTCCCGGTCCACGGCCACGTCCGGGAAGACGTGCCCGATGAGGTCGAAGAAGTAGTCGATCTCGGCCTCGGTGCAGACGGCGTCCTCGGCCATGTCGGCGTCGATGTCGGTGGTGCCGACCAGCACGCGGTCGCCCATCGGGTAGATCAACACGATCCGGCCGTCGGTGTGTTCGAAGAAGATCTCCCGGCCCTGGCAGGCCTCAAGCAGCCCGGGGTGGTCCAGCACTATGTGGGAACCCTTGGTGCCGCCCATAAACGCGGACGCCGCGCCCATGGCCTGGTTGGTCAGGTCCACCCAGGCGCCGGTGGTGTTGACAATGACGTCGGCGCTGAAGTCGAAGACGTCGCCGGTCAGTTCGTCCCGGAGCTGGACGGTTCCGCCCTTCGCTCCGGGGGTTGCCGTGCCATTGCCGGAACCGGCTGCGCCGTCCATGGAGACCAGGGAGAGGTAGTTGCTGGCCCGGGCCCCGTTGCCGGCCGCCTCGCCGGCCTTCTCGCCGTCCTGGAGCACGTCCAGGGTGAGGCGCTCCGGGTTGTGCACGGAGGCGTCGAAGTAGGTCGCGGCGTACTTGATGCCGGGGTGCAGCCGGGGCAGCTCGGCCAGGGCGCGCTTGCGGCCGCGGAACTGGTGGCGCGGCACGGTGCCGCCGTCGCGGGAGAAGGAGTCGTACATGCTCAGGCCCAGCTTGATCAGGAAGGCACCGCGCTCGGTGTTCTTCCCCTGCTTGTGGGTCAGGAACCGCAACGGCGCGGCCAGGATGCCCGAAAAGGTGCTGAAGATCGGGATGGTGGTCTGCAGCGGCTTCACGTAGTGCGGCGCGATCCGGAGGAGCCGGTTGCGTTCCACCACGGACTCCTGGACGAGGCGGAACTCGCCGTTTTCCAGGTACCGGATACCGCCGTGAATCATGTGCGAGGAGGCGCCGCTGGCTCCCTGGCAGAAGTCGCCCCGTTCGACGAGGGCAACGTCAACGCCCTGCAGGGCAAGGTCACGGAAGGTTCCGACCCCGTTGATGCCGCCGCCGATGATGAGCACCTGCGCGTGCGGCCGGTTCCGCAACTGCTGCACGGACGTGCGCTGTGTGCTCGACGCCGGATTGCCGGATGAAACCTTGTTTCCCAAAACTGCTCCTTGGGGATCGGTGCTCTGCGGCGCGCCCACCGGGCACGTCGCCGTTCAACACTATTCTTTGGACTAATGGAAAATGGAGTCAAGCACTATGCACAAACGTGCAGATTGGAAATGGAATGTCGCCAACCCGCCAGTCCGACGCCCTCCGGGCCGCCCAGTTGTATTACCTCCAGGACCTGACGATGGACGCCATCGCCCGTGAGCTCCGAACGTCCCGCTCGACCGTCTCGCGGCTGCTGTCGGCGGCCCGGGAATCGGGCCTCGTGCAGATCCAGATCCGCAGCCCGTTGGACACCGGACCCGAGCTCGCCAGCATGATCCGCGCCGAATACAAGGTCGATGTGCACGTCGTGCCGGTGGTGGACACGCTCAACGAGGCGGAAACGCTGGACCGCGTGGCGATGCAGGCCGCGCGCACCATCGGCCCGCTCGTGGACTCGAACGCGATCATCGGGGTGGCGTGGGGTTCCACGCTGAGCGCCGTGAGCCGGCACCTGACCCGGAAGATCACCCATGACAGCATCATCGTGCAGCTTAATGGAGCCGGAAACATGCAGACCACGGGCATCACTTACGCCTCGGACATCATGCGGCGCTTCGGCAGCGCTTACGGGGCGCGGGTGGAACAGTTCCCGGTGCCGGCGTTCTTCGACCACGCCGCGACCAAGAAGGCCATGTGGAATGAACGCAGTGTTCAACGCATCCTGCAACTGCAGTCCCGGATGAGCATCGCCATTTTCGGGGTGGGATCGGTCGACGCCGACTACCCCAGCCACGTGTACGCCGGCGGCTACCTGGACGAGGACGACCTGAGCGTACTGGCGGAGTCCGACGTCGTGGGCGACGTCGCCACTGTTTTCTTCCGCGCGGACGGCTCCTCGGACGGCATTACCCTCAACGAACGCTCCACCGGGCCGGACCTGGCCCAGCTCCGGCAGGTCCGCCGCCGGATCTGTGTGGTCTCCGGCGCGTCCAAGATCAACGGGTTGCGCGGGGCGCTCGCTGCCGGCCTGGCCACGGACCTGATCCTGGATGAGGCCAGCGCCCGGCGGCTGGTCAGCGCCGAGGGCCTGTCCTGAGGGCCGGACACCCGCGGCCGGGTGCCCGGAATGGGTAGAGTCGTTGCTATGAGAATCTCCCCCCGGCTGACCTTGAACAACGGCGTGATGATGGACCGCCTCGGGTTCGGGCTTTACAAGGTGCCCCCCGCGGACGCCGCCGGGCTCGTGACCATGGCGTTGGAGGCCGGTTACCGTCATTTCGACACTGCGGCGATGTACGGGAACGAGACGGGCGTCGGGAAAGCGATCGGCGCCCTGTCCGCCTTCGACGGCTCCGCCGGCGGCTCCGGCGAGCTGCACTCCCCGCTCGCCCGGGAGGACATTTTCGTGACTACCAAGCTCTGGAATGACGACCAGGGCTACGACGCGACCCTGCGTGCCTTCGACACCTCGATCGCCAAGCTGGGCCTCGAATATGTGGACCTCTACCTGATCCACTGGCCGTGCGCCCGGCGCGGGCTCTTCACGGAGAGCTACCGCGCGCTCGAATCGCTCTACCGCGAGGGAAAGGTCCGCGCCATCGGGGTGTCCAACTTCCAGCCCGCACATCTGGAGCGGCTGCTCCAGACCGCCGAAGTGGTGCCCGCGGTCAACCAGATTGAACTGCATCCCTGGCTGCAACAAGCCGAGCTGAGATCCCTGCACGCGTCGCTGGGCATCACCACCGAGGCGTGGAGCCCGCTGGGCCGCGGCCAGGTGATGGAGGACCCGGTGGTGCTGGAGCTCGCCGCGGCACACCGGCGGACCGCGGCCCAGGTCATCCTGCGCTGGCACCTGGAACTGGGTAACGTCGTCATCCCCAAGGCCAGCTCCTACGCCCGGATCCGCGAGAACCACGACATCTTCGGTTTCAGCCTCAGCACCACGGACCTGGACGCCCTGGCCGGCCTGGACCGGGGATTCCGCACCGGTTCGAACCCCGACGACGTCAACTAGGACCCGAACGAATGGAACACGTGGCCACCGAGCCTTCCCCCCTGCCTCCCCTGCTCAGCGCCGAACTGGAAACGCGCAGCAGCGCCTCCGCGGTGGACCTCAACGGTACCCGGGTCGCCTACTGGAGCTACGAACCGGTCCGGGAGACCGCCGACACCCGGACCATCCTTGTGATCCACGGCTTCCGCGGCGATCACCATGGCCTGCTCCGGGTGGTCGACCAGCTCCCCGAAATGCGCCTCATCATGCCGGACCTCCCGGGGTTCGGCGCCTCCGCCGCGTTCCGGACCGGCGGGCACAGCGTTAGCGGCTACGGCCGGTTCATCGCCGACTTCATGGCCGCCCTCGGGCTGGGCAAGGACACGGTGCTGCTGGGCCACTCCTTCGGTTCGATCATCGCCAGCCACTTCGTGGCGGACCATCCCGGCGCGGTCGCCGAACTGATCCTGATCAACCCCATCGCCGCACCCGCTCTGGAGGGGCCCAAAGGGCTCATGACCAAGGCCGCGGTGCTGTACTACGAGGCGGCGGCCCGGCTCCCCCGCGGACTCGGGAACGCGCTGTTGCGCAACCAGCTGATCGTCCGGGTGATGAGCGAGACCATGGCCAAGACCCAGGACAAGGCGCTGCGGAGGTTCGTCCACGCCCAGCACAGCGCGTACTTCTCCGCCTTCGCCGACCGCGACAGCCTGCTCGAAGCCTTCAAGGCCTCGGTCAGCAGCAACGTCGCGGAGGTGGCTCCACGGCTGGCCCTTCCGGTTTTGCTCGTGGCGGGCGAAAGAGACGAAATCGCCACCCTGCCCGACCAGCACAAGCTGCTCCCGCTGCTGCCGAACGCCAGCCTCGAAGTCATTCCCGGCGTCGGGCACCTCATCCACTACGAAACCCCGGAACCCGCCGCGGGCTTCATCCGACGCTTCCTGAAGGAACACGCCGCGTGAAAATCCTTATTGACGCCCGCTTCACCAGGCTCGACCACCACGATGGCATCAGCCGTTACGGCGCCAGCCTCATTGCCGCGACCGCCAAGGTCGCGGACGTCTCCATGCTGATCAGCGATACGCGACAGCTGGCCTTGCTCCCGGACGTCCCCTACACCCTGATCAACAGCCCGCTCTCGCCCGCGGAGCTATTCGTTGCGGCCAAGGTCAACCCGCTGGGGGCCGACGTGGTGGTGTGCCCGATGCAGACCATGGGCAGCTGGGGCCGGAAGTACGCCCTGGTCCTGACCCTGCACGACCTGATCTACTACGAGCACCCGGCACCTCCCGGCTTCCTCCCGGCCCCGGTCCGGGTCCTCTGGCGGCTCTATCACAAGGCGTTCTGGCCCCAGCGGGTCCTGCTGAACCGGGCCGACGTCGTCGCGACCATCAGCTCCACCACCGAGGCCCTGATGGCGAAGTACCGCCTGACGAAGCGGCCGGTCCGGATCGTCGGCAACGCCCCGCAGCCCGGGCTGACTCCTCGGGACCCCGGCGCCGGCGCCGACAAGACGCTGCTTTACATGGGGTCTTTCATGCCTTATAAGAATGTCGAAACCATGGTCAAGGGCATGGCCCAGCTGCCGGAGATAACCTTGCACCTGCTGAGCCGGATCACGCCCGAACGGAGGGCGGAGCTGGAGGCGCTGGCCCCGGCGGGCGCCAGCATCGTGTTCCACAACGGCGTCACCGATGCCGAGTACGAGGCGCTGCTGGCCCGCACCACGGCCCTGGTCAACCTCTCCAAGGCCGAGGGCTACGGCTTGCCGCTCGTGGAAGCGATGTCACACGGCACTCCGGTCATCGCCAGCGACATTCCGATCTTCCGCGAGGTGGGCGGGGACGCGGTCAGCTACGTCGATCCCGACTCCCCGTCCGCGTTTGCCGCCGCGGTCCGCGAGCTCGAGGAGCCCGAGCTCTGGAAGCAGCGCTCCAGCAGTGCGGTGCAGCGCGCGGCCGAGTTCAGCTGGGACGCCTCCGCACAGCGCCTGCTGGCCGCCGCCGAAGAGGCCGTGGCCCTGCGCCGGCGCAAGCGACGCTAACCTCGGCCGTTTCGATGGTTCCGTGCCAATTCGACGCGGGCGGACGTCGAGTGCGCAGGGAACCGTCGAAGCGGCGCCCCTACGCCGGCGCAAGCACCGTTAGAGAACGTCGACGCCGTCGAGCCGCAGCTGCACCGGATCGTCGGTGCGCTTGGCGGCGGCTGCGGCCTTGACCGCACGCATGGCCTTTGTGGCCTCGGAGGCTTCGGCGTACGGGATGAACAGCAGCGTCCGCACGTCCTCCCCACCGCGCCGCTCCATGCCGGCAGCCGTTGGCGTGGCTACGAATCCGCCGGCGCCCGGCAGCGGCGCCGGCCCGGCCTGCCGGAGCACAATGCCCTTTTTGGCCAGCGCCCGTTCGACGGCCTCGGTGAAGTGCCCGACGGCGGTCCGGCCGCCGGTGACGGACGCGATCCGGACCGCTGGCGGCAGCGACAGCTCCTGCCGCAGGGCGAGCTCGCGTCCGGCGTAGCCGGCGGGGTCCCAACGCAGGAGTGCCCCGACTCCCGCCGTGTCCTCGGCGGTGATGACCACAAGGCCGCCCTCGGACGCGGAACGGACCAGGGCCGCGGCGTTGAACCAGCGCCGCACGGCGTCCTCGCCCGCCCGGAGGTTCTCGCGCCGCAGCAGCGAGTCGCCGTCGAGCAGCAGCGCGGCCGCATACCCGCCCGCCGCGACCGGTTCGGCGCCGACCGTCGCGACCACGAGGGCCTTTGAGTCCGGGACGGTGGCCAGCACGCGGTCGCCGGAGGAAGTGACGACGGGTTTGCCCGGAAACGCCCGGCCCAGTTCCTCGGCCGTCCGAAGTGCCCCGGTGGCGCCCCGCCGGAGTCGGACCCCGTCGCAGTGCATGCAGTGCCAGTCCGGGGCCGCCGCGGAGCACCACCGGCACACCGGCACCGCGGCGCTGCCGCCGGGCCCGGCGATGGCCAGCGGTCCGTTGCAGGCGGTGCAGCGCGCGGCTTCGCGGCAGCGTTCGCAGGCCAGAGACGGCGCGTACCCTGCGCGGGCAACCTGAACGAGGACGGGACCGCGTTCCAGGCCTTCCTTTGCGGCGCGCCATGCGGCGCCCGGCAACCGCGCGATCCGCGCCAGCGGGTCGCGCTCCTGTTCGAAACTGTCCGCGGTGTTCTGGACGCGCGGGACGGTGCGGCGCATCACGGAGCGCCCCGCCTCGATCGGGCGGGCCCAGCCGGATTCCACCAGCCGCTGCGTCTCCGTGCTGCGGGCGTGCCCGGCGAGCAGGCAGGCGGCGCCTTCATGCGCGGCCCGGAGCAGCAGGACTTCACGGGCGTGGGCGTAGGGGGAACGCTGCTCGATGTGCAGGTCGTCGCCGTCGTCCCAGCACACCACCAGGCCCAGGTTCCGCACCGGGGCGTAGGCGGCGGAGCGGGTGCCGACGGCGACCCCTGCGGCGCCGCTGAGGACCCGCAGGAAGCTGCGGTACCGCGGTGTCTGGCCGTCGTCGGCCGTGAGCCGGGCGACGTCGCCGGCCGGCAGGTGTTCCAGCAGGGCCGCCTCCACCCGGTCCAGGTCGCGGTAGTCCGGCACCACGACGACGGCGCCCCGGCCGGAGCGGCGGACGGCGGCAACAGCCTCGGCAACCATCCGGGGCCAGCCGCCGGGACCAAACCCCTGCAGGGCGCTCAGCACGGCACGCGGCGACTCCCCCGCCCCCAGGTGCTGGAGGAATGCCGGGCCGTTGTGATATTCCGCCCAGCCGGACGGAGGGGCAGCAGGCGGCTCTGCCCGGGCGTCGTCCCCGGCGGCGAAGAGTGCCGGGTCGAGCAGGCCTCCCGGTGCGGAGTCTTTTTCCATTTTGGCCATCCGGGGCGGGATGGCGACGCGCAGGACGTCGCTGACAGTTCCGGCGTAGCGCGCCGCCACCCTCCCGGCCAGTTCGGACACGGCGGGGGTGAGAACGGGAACCGGGGACACGACCTTGAATAGCGGCACCAGCGGGTGGCCGGCGTCGGACGCCGCCGTGCGTTCGAGCAGGTATCCGCCAAGCTCCTGGCCGCTGAATTTCACCTTGACCCGCACGCCCGGCCGGGCCGCGGCGTCGAGGTCCGCCGGCACGCTGTAGTCGAACGGGCGGTCCAGGTGCGGGAGGGAGGATTCCAGCAGCACCCGGGCCACCGGCAGTTCCGCGGCAAGGGCGGGCCCGGCGGCTGCCGCGGAGGCCGGGAAGCCGTGCAGCAGCGAGAGCTGAAGCGGTTCCTCCGGCGTGGCGGCGCGGCGATCTGGAGTCATGGTGCCTGCCTCCCTTCGGCGCTGGAATCGGTCAAGTAAAGAGCCTGGAAACTTCGACGATCAGGCTAACGATCAACATTAAAGCTGTAGCCAGGCCGCCGTTCGGCGGCCTGGCTACAGCACATCACAGAGCTGTGACATTGAAGAGCAATGACATTCAAGAGCTCTGCCATCCAGCGGTTCGGCCGGTTGCTAGGCGTTGAAGAAGGCCTTCAGCTCGTCGACCCGGTCCAGGCGCTCCCAGGTGAAGTCAGGCTCCTCGCGGCCGAAGTGGCCGTGCGCGGCCGTCTTCGCGTAGATCGGACGCTTGAGGTCGAGCGCGTCGATGATGGCGCGGGGGCGGAGGTCGAAAATCTCGGCAATCGCGGCGCTGATCCGGGCGGGATCGACGGTTTCGGTCCCGAAAGTCTCCACGTAGGTGCCCACGGGGCGGGCCTGCCCGATCGCGTAGGCGATCTGGATTTCCGCACGCTTGGCGAGGCCGGCGGCCACCACGTTCTTGGCAACCCAGCGCATCGCGTAAGCAGCGGAGCGGTCCACCTTGGACGGATCCTTGCCGGAGAAGGCGCCGCCGCCGTGCCGGGCCATGCCGCCGTAGGTGTCGACGATGATCTTGCGGCCGGTCAGGCCGGCGTCACCCACCGGACCGCCGATCACGAAGGCGCCGGCCGGGTTGAGGATGTTGCGGGACCGGGAGATGTCCAGGTTGGACAGCGCCATGACCGGGTCGACGACGTGCTCGGCGAGGTCGGCGCGGAGCTGGTCCAGGCTGGCGCCTTCCGCGTGCTGGCTGGAGATCACGACGGTCTCGACCGAGACAGGACGGTCGCCGTCGTAGCCCACAGTGACCTGGGTCTTGCCGTCGGGGCGCAGGTAGCCCAGCTGGCCCGACTTGCGGACCTCGGTGAGCCGTTCGGAAAGCCGGTGCGCGAGCCAGATCGGGACCGGCATGTAGGACGGGGTCTCGTCGCTGGCGTAGCCGAACATGATGCCCTGGTCGCCGGCGCCTTGGAGGTCGTAATCGTCTTCCTGGCGGCCTTCGCGTGCCTCGAGGGAGTTGAATACGCCGCCGGCGATGTCGTTGGACTGCTGGCCGATGGAGACCGACACGCCGCAGCGGGCGCCGTCGAAGCCGTTCGCGGAAGAGTCGTAGCCGATCCCGAGGATGGTCTCGCGGACGATCTGCGGGATTTCGACGTAGGCGTCCGTGGTGACTTCACCGGCCACGTGCACGAGGCCCGTGGTGGCCAGGGTCTCGACGGCGACGCGCGACTCCGGGTCCTTGGCCAGCAGGGCGTCGAGGATCGCATCGCTGATCTGGTCACAGATCTTGTCGGGGTGTCCTTCGGTCACCGACTCGGACGTGAAGAGCCGGAGCGAGGCGGGCGTGGACCCATGGAAGTCTGGGATGTGCAGCGGTAAAGTCACTCAACTACCTTACTGGTTGGGAAACGGACGTCCGGCGGCGTGTGTCCCCCTGCTAAGGAGACCTTGATTACGCCAGCGCTTATGCGGGCGGGATAACCCGGCTTAGCTCGGCGCTGATGCGGTCAATGACGGCAGCCGCGACGTCGGATTTGGAACCCGACGCCTCTTGGGGTTCGGAGCCGGACCGCGAAAGGATGACTACGGCGTTGCTGTCCTGGCCAAAGACCTGGTTCTGGCCCACCTGGTTGACCACCAGCAGGTCGCAGGCCTTGCGGCGCAACTTGGCCTGCGCGTATTCAAGGACATCCCCGTCGGCGTCGCCGGTTTCGGCAGCGAAACCCACGATCAGCTGGTTGCGGGACGCAGCATCACGGACCTCGACGAGTTCCCGGAGTATGTCCGGGTTGCGGACCAACGAAATCACGGGATCGGCGACGTCGTCGCGCTTCTTGATTTTGGTTCCGGAGACATCCGCCGGGCGGAAGTCCGCCACCGCGGCGGCCATGATGACGACGTCGGAATCGGCGGCGGCGTGCAGGGCCGCCTTGCGCAGTTCCAGTGCGGTCTCAACCTCCACCACCTCGACGCCGTCGGGGGCCGGGACGTCCATGTGGGCTGCCAGCAGCCGAACGCGGGCGCCGGCCTCGCGGGCGGCGACGGCCAGCGCCACGCCCTGTTTGCCGGAGGAACGGTTGCCGAGGAAGCGGACCGGGTCCAGGGGTTCGCGGGTGCCGCCGGCGCTGATGGTGACAGTGAGTCCGGCCAGCGGCCTGGCTGCGGCGGCTGGAAGGGCCGCGTCCGACGTCGACAGGCCGGGGGTGTTGGGCACGGCCGGAGCGCCGGCCAGGGCCAGCGCGGCAGCGAAGATTGCCTCGGGTTCGGGCAGCCGGCCCGGGCCGGAATCCGCCCCGGTCAGCCGGCCGGTGGCGGGTTCGAGCACGGTGATGCCACGGCTGCGCAGGGTTTCGACGTTGGCCTGGGTAGCCGGGTGCCGCCACATTTCGGTGTGCATGGCCGGGGCCATCAGCACCGGCCCGCCGGCCATCAGCAGCGTGTTGGTCAGCAGGTCGTTGGCCTGACCGGTGGCGGCGCGGGCCAGCAGGTCCGCCGTGGCCGGTGCCACCACGATCAGCTCAGCCTCGTGGCCGAGCCGGACATGGTTGACGGTGTGCACCTCGTCGAAGACGCTGTTGCTCACCGGGTGCCCGGAGAGGGCCTCCCAGGTGGCCACGCCGACGAACCGGGTGGCGGCCTCGGTGGGAATGACGGTAACGTCATGGCCGGCTTCAGTAAAAAGCCGGAGGAGCGACGCCACCTTGTAGGCGGCAATCCCTCCCCCGACTCCGAGGACTATGCGCACGTGACCTCCGTCAGGCAGCAGAGATATTACTCTGCGGCGGCTTCGATCGGCGTGGAAACGAGCTTGCCTTCGTTGATTTCGCGCAGGGCGATGGAAAGCGACTTTTCGTTCAGCTTGGTGTCGACCAGCGGGCCGACGTACTCGAACAGGCCCTCGTGCAGCTGGGCGTAGTAGGCGTTGATCTGCCGGGCGCGCTTGGCACCGAAAATCACCAGTCCGTACTTCGAATCGGCAGCCTTCAGCAGCTCGTCGATCGGCGGGTTGATGATGCCTTCAAGGTTCGTGGACACGAATTCTCCAAATTCTAACGGGCCAATCCGACCCTGCGGTTAGTGCGGGTGCGGCGTTAGCCCCATGAGTGAAACAAGCTCATCCGCTGCCCGACGTACGTCATCATTGATGACTGTGTGATCGAACTCCGGTTCAGCGGCTAGTTCTACTTTACCGGTTTCCAGCCGTCGCTGCTGTTCCTCGGCGGATTCAGTGCCGCGGCCCACCAGGCGGCGCACCAATTCTTCCCAGCTTGGCGGGGCGAGGAAGACGAATTGCGCGTCCGGGACGGCCTGCTTCACCTGGCGTGCGCCCTGCAGATCAATCTCCAAAAGCACCGAGCGACCCTCAGCAATCGCCGCGTCTACAGTGCTCTTGAGGGTGCCGTAAGTATTTTGTCCGTGCACCACAGCCCACTCCAGGAGTTCCCCTGCCGCGATGAGGGCATCAAACTCTTCCTTGGACTTGAAGTAGTAATGCACACCATCGATCTCACCGGGCCGCGGCGGGCGGGTGGTTGCCGACACTGAAAGCCAGACCTCGGGATAGTTGTCCCGAATATAGGTGGACACGGTGCCTTTGCCGACAGCCGTCGGACCGGCGAGGACTGTCAGTCCGGGTTTCTTGCTCACGTATTCCTTTGGGCGGTGGTGGAAGCTCGGCGGGCCAAGCTATTTCTCGTCTATAAAATCTACCAGCGCCCGGCGCTGGTGGATTCCCAGGCCACGAACCCGCCGGGAGGCTGCGATGCCGAACCGGTCCATGATCGCCGCGGCCCGTACGCGCCCGATTCCCGGCAGCGCTTCCAGCAGCTCCACGACCCGCATCCGGGCGATCGCTTCGTCCGTCTCCCCCGCGCTGAGCAGTTCCGCGATCGACAGTTCCCCCGACTTCAGCCGCTCCTTCGCGGCCGCCCGGGCCAGCCTGGCCGCGGCGGCCTTGTGCAGGGCGTCGGCACGCTCCTGCGGCGTGAGGGGTCGCAAGCTCACTGAGGTCCTCCCTGCATTGTCAGCCGGGCCCACGCAAACGGCCCACGCAAACGTCCTGGTCAGACGTGACCGTGAGACGGGCCGCAGACAGCGCCCCGGCCGGTACCGCGGACTTGTCCTGAACTTACAGTCTGAAGTCGCCGGAAAGCAATGGATCGCGTCCGGCGCTAAACCTGCGGCCGACGCCATTGGAGCCAGGCGGCGGACGTGGGGTTCAGCCCGGGCCCAGCACGCCGGAGATGTGGCTGCGGGGCCTGGCGGACAGGCTGGCGGGACGGCAGGCGCCTCGGTTGCCACAGATGGCCGCAATGCCTCGTCCACAGCGGCCTTCTGTGACCAACCGACGCAGCAAACCCGGGGCCGGCCCCGCGGGCGGTTTTCCGCCGAGCCGGGAAGGCCTAGGCTGCGCGGAGTTCGTCGAGCGTGCGCTGCGCGGCGTCCCGGAGCCCTGCAGGCTGCGGCCCGGCGCCGAGGATGTCCCGGCTTGAGGTGCCAAGCACCTGACCGTAAGCGCTGCCGAAGGTGCTCCGCAGATCGGCGGCCGTGGCCCCCTGCGCGCCCAGCCCCGGCGCCAGGATCGGGCCGCGTACCGCCGACAGGTCCAGGTCAAGGTCCGCCAGCGCGGAGCCAACGGTCGCGCCCACGACGAGTCCGACGGAGCCCAGTTTCCCGTCGCCCTGCTCAACACCGTACCGCCGGTTCTCCGCGGCGGCGGCCCGGGCAATCCGCCGCGCCACCGAGTCCGCGCCACCGACATGCTGCACGGAGGCGCCCTCCGGGTTGGACGTCAGCGCCAGGACGAAGACGCCGCGCCCGGACTCCGCCGCGAGGTCAAGCGCCGGCCGGAGCGATTCGAAGCCGAGGTAGGGGCTCAACGTCACCGAGTCCGCGGCCAGGGCCGAGCCGTCCCGCAGCCAGGCGTCGGCGTAGGCGGCCATGGTGGAGCCGATGTCGCCGCGCTTGGCGTCGGCGATGCTGAGCACGCCCGCCTCCGCGCACCCTGCCAGGGTTCGTTCCAGCACAGCCATCCCGGCCGAGCCGTGGCGTTCATACAGCGCCACCTGCGGTTTCACGGCGGCAGCGAGCGGGGCCACGGCCTCGAGCACTGTGAGCGAGAAGCGCTCCAGCCCGGCGACGTCGTCGTTCAGGCCCCAGCGCTGCAACAGCGCCGGATGCGGGTCGATGCCCACGCAGAGCGGGCCGCGCTCCGCCATGGCCCGGCCGAGCCGGGAGCCAAAGGACTCCCGGCCGGACGTCTCAGCTGTGGCAGCCTCAGGCATGCGCTTTCGCTTCCTGCGCGACCCGCTCCTGGGAAGCAGCCAGGGCCGCGGCGTGCTCCTGCAGGCTGGTAACGGACCACTCGTAGGTCCGCATCGCCTCGATGGCCTGGACGGCGGCGTTGAACTCGGCCACCGTGGTGATGCACGGGATGCCGATCGAAGTGGCCGCGGCACGGATTTCGTAGCCGTCGCCGCGGGCTTCGCCGCCGGACGGGGTGTTGAAGACCATGTCGATTTCCCCGGCGATGATCAGGTCCGCGATGGTGCCTTCCCCCTCGGCGCTGGAGCCCTCGGCGACCTTGCGGACCGTGGTGGCCTGCAGGCCGTTGCGCCGCAGCACGTCGGCGGTGCCGCCGGTGGAGACGATCTCGAAGCCGAGGTCGGAGAGGCGCTTGACGGCCATGATGACGGCGCGCTTGTCCCGGTTGGCGACCGAGACGAAGACCTTGCCCTCGGTGGGCAGCGCGTTGTTGGCCGCGGCCTGGCTCTTGGCGAAGGCCGTGTCGAAGTGCTTGTCGATGCCCATGACCTCGCCGGTGGAGCGCATTTCCGGGCCAAGCAGGGAGTCCACCACCTTGCCCTCAAGGGTGCGGAAGCGGCTGAACGGCAGCACCGCTTCCTTGACCGCCACCGGGGCGTCCAGCGGAAGCGTGGAGCCGTCGCCGGATTCCGGCAGCATTTTGTAGGCAGTGCGGAGCTGGTTGATGGTGACGCCGGTGCCGATCAGTGCTGCCGCCTTGGCCATTTGCACACCCGTCGCCTTGGAGACGAAGGGCACGGTGCGGGAGGCGCGCGGGTTGGCCTCGAGCACGTAGAGCACGTCGGAGGCGAGGGCGAACTGGATGTTGATCAGGCCGCGGACGCCGACGCCTTCGGCGATGGCCCGTGTGGCGGTCCGGACCCGGTCGATCACGTTGTTGCCCAGGGTGATCGGGGGCAGCACGCAGGCTGAGTCGCCGGAGTGGATTCCAGCTTCCTCGATGTGTTCCATGATGCCGCCGAGGTACATGTCCTTCCCGTCGTAGAGGGCGTCGACGTCGATCTCGACGGCGTCCTCGAGGAAGCGGTCAATCAGCACCGGGTGGTCCGGGGTGATTTCGGTGGCGTTGGCGATGTAGCGGGAGAGGTTCGCTTCGTCGTAGACGATCTCCATGCCGCGGCCGCCGAGCACGTAGGACGGGCGGACCAGGACCGGGTAGCCGATCTCGTCGGCGATCTTCTTGGCGTCCTCGAAGGAGACGGCGGTGCCGTTCTTCGGGGAGATCAGCCCGGCCTCATCAAGCACCCGGGAGAAGGCGCCGCGGTGCTCGGCCAGGTCGATGGCCTCCGGGGAAGTGCCGAGGATCGGCACGCCGGCGTCGGCGAGCTGCTGGGCGAGCTTGAGCGGGGTCTGGCCGCCGAGCTGGACGAACACGCCCATCACACCGCCGGTCCGCTCTTCGGCTGCAATGACCTCGAGGACGTCCTCGAGGGTGAGCGGTTCGAAGTAGAGCCGGGTGGAGACGTCGTAGTCGGTGGAGACAGTCTCCGGGTTGCAGTTGACCATCACGGTCTCGTAACCGGCCTTGCGCAGCGCCATCGAGGCATGCACGCAGGAGTAGTCAAACTCGATGCCCTGGCCGATCCGGTTCGGCCCGGAGCCGAGGATGATGATGGACGGCTTGGCGTGCAGCGCCACCTCGTCCTCCTCGTCGTAGGACGAGTAGTGGTACGGCGTGTACGCGGCGAACTCCGCGGCGCAGGTGTCCACGGTCTTGTAGACCGGGCGGATGCCGAGGGCCTGCCGGACGCCGCGGACGACGTCCTCGGAGTTGTGCGTCAGTGCCCCGATCTGCGCGTCGGAGAAGCCGTGCCGCTTGGCGCGCTGCAGCATCTCCTGGGTCAGGGCGGTGGAGTGGCGGATTTCCTGCGAGATCTCGTTCAGCAGCTGGAGCTGGTCCAGGTACCAAGGGTCGATCTTGGTGGCCTCGAACAGCTGTTCCAGGGTGGCGCCGCCGAGCAGCGCGCGCTGGACCTGGTGCAGGCGTTCGGTGCTGGGGCGCTTGGCCTTCTCGATCAGTTCCGGGACTTCCCATTCCGGGACCGGGCTGAAGTCCAGCTGGGAGCCCTTCTGTTCCAGGGACCGCAGCGCCTTCTGCAGCGCCTCGGTGAAGTTCCGGCCCATGGCCATGGCCTCGCCCACCGACTTCATGGTGGTGGTCAGCGTGGAGTCCGCGGCGGGGAACTTCTCGAAGGCGAAGCGCGGGACCTTGACGACAACGTAGTCGAGGGTCGGCTCGAAGGAGGCCGGCGTCTTCTGCGTGATGTCGTTCGGGATCTCGTCCAGGGTGTAGCCGAGCGAGAGCTTGGTGGCGATCTTGGCGATCGCGAAGCCGGTGGCCTTGGAGGCCAGGGCCGAGGAGCGGGAGACGCGGGGGTTCATCTCGATCACCACGACGCGGCCGGTGTCCGGCTCGACGGCGAACTGGATGTTGCAGCCTCCGGTGTCGACGCCGACTTCGCGGATGACGGCGATCGAGATGTCGCGCAGCCGCTGGTACTCACGGTCCGTCAGGGTCAGCGCCGGGGCGACGGTGATGGAGTCGCCGGTGTGCACGCCCACCGGGTCGAAGTTCTCGATGGAGCAGACCACTACGACGTTGTCGTTCTTGTCCCGCATCATCTCGAGTTCGTATTCCTTCCACCCGAGGATGCTCTCTTCGAGCAGCACCTCGGACGTGGGGCTGTACTGCAGGCCCTGGCCGACGATCCGGCGCAGGTCCTGCTCGTTGTAGGCCAGGCCGGAGCCGAGGCCGCCCATCGTGAAGGAGGGCCGGACCACCATCGGGTAGCCCAGGTCCTGGGCCGCGGTGAGGGCCTCGTCCATGCTGTGGATGATGTGGCTGCGCGCGGATTCGGCGCCGCAGCGCTCCACGACGCCCTTGAACTTCTCACGGTCCTCACCGAGCTCGATCGCGGCGATGTTGGCGCCGATCAGCTCGACGTTGTACTTCTCCAGCACACCGTTCTTGTCCAGGGCGATCGCCGTGTTCAGTGCGGTCTGGCCGCCCAGGGTGGGCAGCAGTGCGTCTGGGCGTTCCTTGGCGATGATCTTCTCGACCACCTCGGGCGTGATCGGCTCGATGTACGTGGCGTCGGCGAACTCCGGGTCGGTCATGATCGTGGCCGGGTTGGAGTTGACGAGGATGACGCGCAGGCCTTCCTCCTTGAGGACGCGCAGTGCCTGGGTGCCGGAGTAGTCGAATTCGGCCGCCTGGCCGATGACGATCGGGCCGGAACCGATGACCAGGACGCTCTTAAGGTCAGTTCTCTTGGGCATTACTTCTTGTCCTCAGTCTTGGAGTCGGTGGCAGTCTTGGTGTCGGCAGTCTTGGTGTCGGCGTTCTTGGTGTCCGCCATCAGCTCGATGAAGCGGTCGAAGAGGTAGGCGGCGTCGTGCGGGCCGGAAGCCGCCTCGGGGTGGTACTGGACCGAGAAGGCGGGAATGTCGAGGCAGTACAGGCCCTCGACGACGTCGTCGTTGAGGCTGACGTGGCTGACCTCGACGCGGCCGAAGCGCTCCTCCGGAGCCTGGGTGGCGCCTTCGAGCGGGGCGTCGACGGCGAAGCCGTGGTTCTGCGAGGTGATTTCGACCTTGCCGGTGCGGCGGTCCATGACGGGCTGGTTGATGCCGCGGTGGCCGTAGCGGAGCTTGTAGGTGCCGAAGCCGAGGGCGCGGCCCAGGATCTGGTTGCCGAAGCAGATGCCGAAGTAGGGCAGCTTGGCGTCCAGAACGGAGCGCAGCAGGTTTACCTGGCTGTCGGCGGTGGCGGGGTCGCCGGGGCCGTTGGACATGAAGACGCCGTCGGGGTTGACGGCTTTGACGTCTTCGAGCGTGGCGGTGGCCGGCAGGACGTGGACCCGGACGCCGCGTTCGGCGAAGCGGATCGGGGTCATGCGCTTGATGCCAAGGTCGATCGCGGCGATGCTGAACCGCGGCTCGCCCTCCCAGCCCCAGTCGGCGGGCTCGACGGTGTACGCCTCGTCGACGCTGACTTCCTCAGCCAGCCGGGAGCCTTCCATCGGCGCGCTGGCCAGCACGGTGTCCACCAGCTCCTTGTCCGTGGCGCCGGCGGCCTCGCCGGAGAAAATCCCGGCGCGCATGGTCTTGTGTTCGCGCAGGTGCCGGGTGATGGCGCGGGTGTCGACGCCCTGGATTCCCACGATGCCCTGGTCGACGAGTTCCTCGTCGAGGCTGCGCTCCGAGCGCCAGTTCGACGCGCGGCGTGCGGCGTCGCGGACGATGTAGCCGGCCACCCAGATGCGGCGGGATTCGGCGTCGTCCTTGTTCACACCGGTGTTGCCGATGTGCGGCGCGGTCTGCACCACCAGCTGGCGGGCGTAGGACGGGTCGGTGATGGTTTCCTGGTAGCCGGTCATGCCGGTCGCGAAGACCGCCTCGCCCAGCGCGGTGCCGGTCGCCCCATAGCTGCGGCCGCGGAAGATCCGGCCGTCTTCGAGCACGAGCACGGCGGGGGTGGAGGCTGCTGCAGCGGGTGCAGAGTCGTTTGCTGTCACTGTTTCTTCAATCACTTCTGTTGCTGACACTTCTGTTCCTGACACTGCTGTCTCTGACACTGCGTGGGAGTCTGTCACGTCGTTACTTTCCACTATCGGCTTCTGCCTGAGGGGCTGCGGAGATCAAATCTTGGAGGGTGGACAGGAGCAGGGACTTGTCCTCGGCACGGCGGGTGCGGAAGCCGGTGTCCAGCTCCTTGGCGCCGAGCATCCAGCTGAGAACCAGGAGACCGTCCTTTTCGACGAACTTCCCGGCCATGCCGCTTTCCTGCCGGACGCCGGTGAGGCTGGCGGCCGGGATGAACACGGGGGCGGCGCCGGAGCGGTCGAACAACACGCCTTCGGGGTGGACGCTGAGTTCGGCGTTGGTGCGCAGGCCCAACTGGTGGACGGCGATCCGGTCCAGCCAGTCGCCGGCGGTGGTGGAGGCGACGTACTGGCCCTCGGCGGCTGCCAGCGTTCCGCCCAGTTCGGCGGGAACGGCCGGGAGCGGATCGACGTCGGCCTGGCGTCGCAGCCGATTGCGCCAGCCGATCCAGATCAGGACCAGCGCGACGCCGATGAGGACCAGCGTGAAGAGCAGGGAGAGTTCCTTGACCATCAGGGGCGGACCGCCGTGTCCGGGACGTCTGTGCTGTCGGGGAGCCACCGGTACGGGGTGTTGAGTTCCCCGTCCAGGACGGTCGGATGACCCTTGAAGAAGGTGGCCACCACCTTGCCCGGGAGTTGCCGGCCGGCAAACGGAGAGTTACGGCCCATGGTTGCCATCTTAGAAGGGTCCACGGTCCAGCGCGCAGCCGGGTCCACGAGTATGACGTTGGCGGGTTCACCGGTCTCCAGCGGCCGGCCCTGGTCCTCCAGCCGGCCGATCGCGGCAGGCGTGGTGGAGGTCACGCGGGCGAAGTCGGCCCACGTCATCAGCCCGGTCTCGATCATGGTGTGCTGCACCACCGACAGGGCGGTTTCCAGCCCGGTCATGCCCATCGCGGCCTGCGCCCATTCGCATTCCTTGTGTTCGCTCGGGTGCGGGGCGTGGTCAGTGCCGACGACGTCGATCGTGCCGTCCGCCAGGGCGGCGCGCAGGGCCTGGACGTCCTCGTCGGTGCGCAGTGGCGGGTTGACCTTGTAGACCGGGTCGTAGCTGCGGACTAGCTCGTCGGTCAGCCACAGGTGGTGCGGCGTGACCTCGGCAGTGACGTTGATGCCGCGTGACTTGGCCCAGCGCACGATTTCCACCGAGCCCGCGGTGGAGACATGGCAGACGTGCAGCCGGGATCCGACGTGCTGGGCGAGCAGGACGTCGCGGGCGATGATGCTCTCCTCGGCGACGGCGGGCCAGCCGGTGAGGCCGAGGACCGCGGAGACGACGCCCTCGTTCATCTGCGCTCCCGCGGTGAGGCGGGGCTCCTGCGCGTGCTGGGCGACGACGCCGTCGAACGCCTTGACGTATTCGAGGGCACGGCGCATCAGCACGGGGTCGCTGACGCAGATGCCGTCGTCGGAAAAGACCCGGACCCGGGCGCGGGAGTCGGCCATGGCGCCGAGCTCGGCGAGCTGCTCGCCGGCCAGGCCGACGGTGACGGCACCGACCGGGCGGACGTCCACCCAGCCGGCTGTGCGGCCCAGGGTGAGGACCTGCTCGACGACACCGGCGGTGTCCGCCACCGGCGTGCTGTTGGCCATCGCGTGCACGGCGGTGTAACCGCCCAGGGCCGCGGCGCGGGTGCCGGTCTCGACCGTTTCGGCGTCCTCACGGCCGGGCTCGCGCAGGTGGGTGTGGATGTCCACCATGCCGGGCAGGGCGACGAGGCCGGCCGCATCGATGACTGTTGCGTTCCCGGCGTCGAGGTCCTGGCCGCGGGCTGCGATGACGCCGTCGCGGATCAGCAGGTCTTCAGCGGCCCCGCCGAGGATCGAGGCTCCCCGGATGAGGTAGGCGCCGGTGCTGCCTGTGTCCTGTTGCTGTGATGCCATCAGTGGCTCTCCTTGGAATAGGCGGCGGTGGAGGTTGCTGGTTCGCGGGTGTCCCCGGAGAGCAGCAGGTACAGTGCGGCCATCCGGATCGACACGCCGTTGCGCACCTGTGCCAGCACGGTGGAGCGGGGCGAGTCGGCGGCGGCCGAGGAAATTTCCAGCCCGCGGTTCATCGGACCGGGGTGCATGATGATCGTGTCCTTCAGGCCCAGGCTGTCGAGGGCGCGGAGGCGGTTGTCGTCGAAGCCCCAGCGCCGTGAGTACTCGCGGGTGGTCGGGAAGAACGAAGCGTTCATCCGCTCGCCCTGTACGCGCAGCATCATCATCGCGTCAACGCCCCGGGCGAGGGTCTCGTCGAGGTCGTAGCTGACCGTGCAGGGCCACTCTTCGACGCCGATGGGCAGCAGCGTGGGCGGGGCCACGAGGGTGACTTCCGCCCCCAGGGTGCGCAGCAGCCAGACGTTGGAACGGGCCACGCGGGAGTGCAGCACGTCGCCGGCGATCGCGACGCGCATGCCTTTCAGGTCCGCGCCGGCGGACGGGCTGCCGGCGAGCTGCGACCAGTGCCGGCGCATGGTGAAGGCGTCCAGCAGCGCCTGGGTGGGGTGCTCATGGGTGCCGTCGCCGGCGTTGATGACGGCGGCGTCGATCCAGTCGGTCGCCGCCAGCCGGTGCGGGGCACCGGAGGCCCAGTGCCGGATGACGACGGCGTCGGCGCCCATGGCGGCGAGCGTCTGGGCGGTGTCCTTGAGGGATTCGCCCTTGGAGACGGAGGAACCCTTCGCGGCGAAGTTGATGACGTCCGCGGAGAGCCGTTTGGCGGCTGCTTCGAAGGAGATGCGGGTGCGGGTGGAGTCCTCGAAGAAAAGGTTGACCACGGTGCGGCCGCGCAGCGCCGGCAGCTTCTTGACCTCGCGCTCCCCCACCGCGGCCATCTCTTCGGCGGTGTCGAGGATGCGGATGGCGTTGGCGTAGCTGAGGTCTTCGGTGGAGAGCAGGTGCTTCATGCGGTGGCCTCGATAACAACTTCGTTCACGGCTTCGCCGTCGGTTGAGTCGGTTTCTTCCAGCCGGACGCGGACCTTCTCCGCGGAGGAGGTGGGGAGGTTCTTGCCGACGTGGTCGGCGCGGATGGGCAGCTCCCGGTGGCCGCGGTCGATCAGGACGGCCAGCCGGACGATCCGGGGACGGCCCAGGTCGATGATCGCGTCCAGCGCGGCGCGGATGGTACGGCCGGAGTAGAGGACGTCGTCGATCAGCACCACTACCTTGTTGTCGATCCCGGTGCGGGGCAACTGGGTGGGGTACGGGGGCCGGGTCGGCTGGTGCGAGAGGTCGTCGCGGAACATGGTGACGTCCAACTGGCCCACGATCGCGGCCGGGTCCACGTTGGGATCGGCGGCGGCAATCTTGGCGGCGAGCCGGACGGCGAGCGGATAGCCCCGCCGCGGGATGCCCAGCAGGACCAGGTCCTGGGAGCCCTTGTTGGACTCAAGAATTTCATGGGCGATACGAGTGAGTGCACGGTCGATGTCAGCCTGGTTGAGGACAACCCTGCTGAGCTGGACCTTGGCCGGAACCGGTGCTTCTGGAACAGAAGTCAACGCTCGTCTCCCCTTTCCCCGCCTCACGGGACGGAATTAAAAAAGGATCATTTGCTCTTTCAAATTACCACACGGGCCGCCGCCTCCCGGCCCCGGAGCAGGCGGCGTGCGTCACACCGGCACGGGCCGTATTGGGCCGCCCGGCGGCGCGCGGCTTAGGCTCATGGCATGACGAGCTTCGATCCTCCCCCCGCCCGGCAGCCGCCCGGAGCGACCCGGCAGCCGCAGCAGGCGAACCCAAGCTGGATGGGCCAGGTCCAGCCGGAGAACTACCGCCCGGCGCCGGGCTTCGGGCAGGCACCGCTGCCGGCGCAGACGTCAGCGCAGGCTCCGGCGCAGCGCCATCCGGTACTGCCGGCAGCCTACGCCGCGGCACCCCGTGCGCGGGCCTCTGCGGGTATGGCGGCCCTCGTGCTGGGCGGCGCGGTTCTCGCCTTTGTGAGCCTGTTCCTGGTGCTGCCGTTCGTGCTGGAGAACACCGGGCCGGGCGGCTTCGTCGTGGGCTTCATCGCGTCGCTGCTGCCGCTCAGCTCGGTCCTGCTGGCCGTCCGCTACATTGACCGCTGGGAGCCCGAACCGAAACGGCTGCTGTTCTTCGCGTTCGCGTGGGGCGCGCTCGTTTCGATTGCCGTGACGATGCTGATCCAACCGTTCTTCTCGCTCGCCGCGGGTCCCGCGTCCGGGCTGGACTACCGGACGTTCGCCGTCACGGTACAGGCCCCGGTGGTGGAGGAATTCGCGAAGTCACTCGGTCTCTTGCTGCTCCTGCTCTTCGCGCGCAAACAATTCGACGGTCCGGTCGACGGCGTCGTCTTTGCGTTCACGGTTGCCGGCGGTTTCGCTTTCACCGAGAACATCCTGTACTTCGGCCGGGCCATCGCCGAGTCCAGCACTCCGGGCACGGACCTGGCGGTCGTGTTCTTCCTGCGCGGCGTGATGTCCCCGTTCGCGCATGCCATTTTCACCGGCACGACCGGGCTTATCCTGGGCTTCGCGGCGCGGCGCTGGCACTCCGGCCTGACGCTGCTCGCCTTCCCGGTGGGCCTGGTCCCCGCCATGTTGCTGCATAGCGGCTGGAACTCAATGGGCCAGAATTTCCTGGCGCAGTACATCCTGGTCCAGGTGCCGATCTTCCTGCTCGCCGTCCTGGTCGTGGTGCTGCTGCGCGTGGCGGAACGCCGGCTGACCCGCCAACGGCTGCAGGAGTACGCGGCGGCCGGCTGGTTCACCGGCCAGGAGGTAGCCATGCTGGCGACTCCCGCCGGGCGCCGCTCGGCCCTGCGCTGGGCCAGGTCGATCGGCCGGGCCCCGCAGATGAAGGCTTTCCTGCAGGCCGCCACCCGGCTGGCCATCATCCGGCAGCGGATCCTCAGCGGCCGGGACGTGGCGGCGCATCAGCTTGACGAACAGCACCAGCTCGGCGAGATCCTGGCCTTGCGCGACGCCGTGCTGCGCTAACCCCCGGAGGGCAAGCCTAGAGGGAAAGCGGGCCGTGATACGCCAAGGGCCGGTGTCCGCCGTGGGGCGGGCACCGGCCCTTTATGGAACGGCCATCAGGCCAGCAGCGAGGGCTTCAGCTGCTGCAGGCGGCCCAGCAGGCCGTTGATGAACGACGGCGACTCGTCCGTGGACAGCGTCTTGGCCAGCGCCACGGCCTCGCTCACGGCGACGCCGTCGGGAACGTCGTCGTTGTAGAGCAGTTCCCAGGTCCCGATCCGCAGGATGATGCGGTCTACCGAGGGCATCCGCTCCAGCGACCAGCCCTGCGAGTAGGTTTCGAGGAATTCGTCGATCGCGGCCTGGTGGGACACGACCCCCTCAACGATTTCCAGGGTGTAGGGGTTGATGATCTGATCCGTCTGTTCACGACGGGAACGCAGCACATCGAATGCGGAGACGGAGCGCTGCTCCGCCTCGAAGAGTACATCCAGGGCCCGGTTACGGGCCTTACCGCGTGCACTCACTAGTCGTTGACCCGGCCAAGGTAGCTGCCGTCGCGGGTGTCGACCTTGACCTTGGTGTTGTTCTCGACGAACAGCGGCACCTGGATCTCGTAGCCGGTCTCGAGGGTCGCGGGCTTGGTGCCGGCCGAGGAGCGGTCGCCCTGCAGGCCCGGCTCGGTGTAGGTGATTTCCAGCACGACGCTCGGCGGCAGTTCGATGTAAAGCGGGTTGCCCTCGTGGATGGCGATGTTGACCATCTGGTTCTCGAGCATGAAGTTGGTGGCGTCGCCGACGGTAGCGGCGGACACGGTGAGCTGGTCGAAGTCCGAGGTGTCCATGAACACGAAGTCGGCCCCGTCCTGGTACAGGTACTGGTAGTCGCGGCGGTCAACCGTGGCGGTCTCGATCTTGAGCCCGGCGTTGAAGGTCTTGTCGACGACCTTGCCGGACATCACGTTGCGCATCTTGGTGCGGACGAAAGCGCCGCCCTTGCCGGGCTTGACGTGCTGGAACTCGATGATGTTCCAAAGCTGGCCCTCAAGCTTCAGCACGGTTCCGTTCTTGATGTCGTTAGTGGTTGCCACAGTATCCTCAGGTTTCTTTGTTGACTGGTTCTAGCCGCCAGCCGCTTATGCCAGGCAGGCATGCCGATCCGGCCCGCCAGCGCGTATTTATCAAAAATCCAAAAACCATTCTACCGGTTTTGCCGGTGCGCTGCCGGACGGGCCAGGAACGGCCCTTAGCAGGCCAGGTCAAGCACGTCCCGGGCGCGCTGCAGCGCCACGGTCGAGGAGTAGATCAGCGCGGCATCAGCCGAGCCCGCCACCCGCAGGTCCAGCGCCTTGGCGAAGGACTCGACGGCGGCGGCGATGTTGCCGGCGGCGAAGTAGGACCGGCCAAGGTGCTGCCGGACCACGGCCTCGTCGGGAGTGCCCTGGGCTTCGGCGAGGAGCTGGCGGTAAAGCTCTACGGCGCGGTCGAAGCGGTGCGACACCCGCAGGACTTCCGCCTCGAACATCCGCAGCCGGAACGAATCCGGGTCCTTGTACCGGGCCTCGGCGAGCAGCTCGGCGGCCTCGCCCGGGTGCCCTTCCACGAGGCGCACGAAGATCAGGTCCGTGTCGTCCGTTGAGGCGGCCAGCGCCGCGGCGCAGGCTTCCCCGTTGACCACCTGCGGCATGAGGGTTTCCGGGTTGATCCGGATGCCGGGGAACCCGCCGTCGGGCCACTCGCTGGTGCCACCGCTGTCGCTGATCATCAGGACGCGATTTCCTGGTACGCCGCGAAGAGCAGCGAGGTGTCCGGCACGTCCAGGATGCCCGGGCGCCCGACGCCGTCGAGCACCACGAAGCGCAGCAGGTCGCCGCGGGACTTCTTGTCCCGCCGCATGCCGTCCAGCAACGCCTGCCAGCGGTCGCGCCGGTAGGTGATGGGCAGACCGAGGCTCTCCAGGATGCTCCGGTGCCGGTCGGCGTCGGCGTCGCTGAGCCGGCCGACGCTGCGGGCCAGTTCCGCGGCGAACATCATGCCCACCGAGACGGCGGCGCCGTGCCGCCAGGAGTAGCGTTCGGCGAGTTCAATCGCGTGGCCCAGGGTGTGGCCGTAGTTGAGGATCTCGCGCTGCCCGGTTTCCTTCAAGTCCTCGGACACGACCCGGGCCTTGACCGCGATGGCGCGTTCGATCAGTTCGCGCACCGTTTCGGAGCGCGGGTCCGACACCGCGGCGGGGTCCTTTTCAATCAGGTCGAGGATGGCCGGGTCGGCGATGAAGCCGCACTTGATGACCTCGGCCATGCCGGAGATCATCTCGTTCTTCGGCAGCGTGTCCAGCGTGTCCAGGTCGGCGAGGACGCCCGCCGGCGGGTGGAAGACGCCCACCAGGTTCTTCCCCTCGGCGGTATTGATGCCGGTCTTGCCGCCGACGGCGGCGTCCACCATGCCGAGCAGGCTCGTGGGCATGTGGATGACCTTCACGCCGCGCAGCCAGGTCGCCGCGACGAAGCCGGCGAGGTCGGTCACCGCTCCCCCGCCGACGGCGACGATTGCGTCCGAGCGGGTGAAGTCGTTCTGGCCCAGCACCTGCCAGCAGAACGAGGCCACCTCGATGTGCTTGCCTTCTTCGGCGTCCGGAATTTCGGCCGTCAGCGCCGTGAAGCCGGCGGTGGCGAGCTCCTCGCGGGCGGCGTCACCGGTGAGCCGCAGGGCGCGCGGGTGGACGACGAGGACGCGCTTGACGCGCTCCCCCAGCAGCCCGGGCAGGTTAGCCAGCAATCCGCGGCCGACGACGACGTCGTAGTTCTCCGCCGGAGCGTGTCCGGTGACTTTGATGACGGTTGATTCGGTGCTCACTTTTCAACTTTCCTTGTGGCTGCGGGGGTGCGCGTTGCCGCGGTTGGGGCGGCGGCGAGCTGCTCCAGCGCATCTTCAAGCCGGCGTGCGAGCTCCTGGACGGAACCGCTCCGGACATCGAGGGTCAGGTCCGCGAGGCGTTCATAGACCGGCTGGCGGGTGGCGAACAGCGTCCGCCAGCGTTCCATCGCGTCGCCTGCCAGGAGGGGACGCCCGGAGTTCCGGGCAATCCGCTCGGAGACGGTGTCGGCATCGCATTCGAGGTAGACCACGGTGCAGCTGGCCAGCAGCTGCTGCGTTCCGGAGTCCAGCACAGCCCCGCCGCCGAGGGAGATGACGGTGTTGGTGCCTGCGGTGTTGGTGCCTGCGGCCTCCTCGATCGCCTTGGCGACGGCCCGGGCTTCCAGTTCGCGGAACGCGTTTTCGCCGCGGCAGGCGAAAATGTCCGCGATGGTGCCGTGCTGGGCGACCACTTCGACGTCGGTGTCGACGAAGCGGGCGCCGAGCTGCTGGGCGAGCTGCTGCCCGATAGCGGACTTGCCGACCGCCATCGGGCCGATCAGGGCGACCGGGCGGTCCAGTGACTTACGCGCTGCGTGACGACCCGGCACTAGTGCCCGATCGAGTCCAGGGACGCCGGAATGTTGTCCAGGTAACCCTTGATGTTGCGGGCGGTCTCCTGCACGGAGTCGCCGCCGAACTTTTCCGTGACCGCTTCGGCGAGGACCAGCGCCACCATGGCCTCCGCCACCACGCCGGCGGCCGGGACCGCACAGACGTCCGAGCGCTGGTGGTGTGCCTTGGCGGCCTCGCCGGTGCTGATGTCGACAGTCTTGAGCGCGCGCGGCACCGTCGCGATCGGCTTCATGGCGGCGCGGACGCGGAGCACGTCGCCGATGCTCATGCCACCTTCGATGCCGCCGGCCCGGTTGGACGTGCGGATGATCCTGCCGTCGGCGTCCTTGACGATTTCATCATGGGCAGCCGAGCCGCGACGCGCAGCGGTGAGGAAGCCGTCGCCGACCTCCACGCCCTTGATTGCCTGGATGCCCATTAGGGCGGCAGCGAGGCGCGAGTCGAGGCGCCGGTCCCAGTGGACGTAGCTGCCCAATCCGGGGGGCAGGCCGTAGGCGAGGACTTCGACGACGCCGCCGAGGGTTTCGCCTTCCTTGTGCGCCATGTCCACCTCCGCGACCATGGCGTCCGAGGTCTCGCGGTCGAAACAGCGCAGCGGGTCGGCGTCGAGGGCCAGCACGTTGTCCGGCAGCGGCAGCGGCCGGCCCTCCGGGACGGAAACGCTGGCAATGGACACCGTGTGGGAGACGAGTTCGATGCCGAGCTGATTGAGGAACGCGGAAGCGACGGCGCCCAGGGCCACGCGGGTGGCGGTCTCCCGGGCGCTGGCGCGCTCCAGGACCGGGCGGGCCTCGTCAAAGCCGTACTTCTGCATGCCGGTGAAGTCGGCGTGGCCCGGCCGAGGCCGGGTCAGCGGTGCGTTGCGGGCCTGGTCCGCGAGGGCCTCGGGGTCCACCGGGTCCGCAGACATGATCTGCTCCCATTTGGGCCACTCGGTGTTGCCGACCTGGATCGCGACGGGGCCGCCCTGGGTCAGGCCATGGCGCACACCGCCCAGGACCGTCACGGCGTCCTGTTCGAACTTCATCCGGGCGCCGCGGCCGTAACCGAGGCGCCGGCGGGCCAGCGCTTCGACGATCCGGTCGCTGGTGAGTTCAACACCTGCGGGGACGCCTTCGATAATTCCGACCAAGGCCGGACCATGGGATTCTCCGGCAGTCAACCAACGCAACATAAAATCCATCCTGCCATGCAAGGCACTTAGAACACCCGTCGGGGTACCCCGACTGCGTCACACATCACATCTATGACCTCCACCGGCACGGGTCCTTGGAGGCCGGTGAAATGGCGGACCTGCTCCACCGCCTGGTACAGCAGCATTTCCAGGCCGGGGACCACCCGACCGCCCGCGTCCGCCCAGGCCGCGGCGATCCGGCTCGGCCACGGGTCGTAGGCCACGTCGAGGAGCACCCCGGCGACTGTGCCGCCCTTCGCGTCCAATGCTGCGGCGAGTTCCTCCGCGAGGCCGTCAGCGGCGCGGGGCGGCAGGGTGGAGATCACGATGTCCGCTGCTGCGACCGCGGGCGCTGCAGCCGTCAGCGGCAGCACCTGCAGCGGAAGTCCGACGGCGGCGGCCGCTGCCCGGGCTTCGACGGCGCGGCCGACGTCCCGGACGTAAACGGCAGCATCCGGGGCACCGAGTTCCTTCAGCGCGGCAATGGCGGCCGCGGCGGTTCCGCCGCCGCCGAGGATGACGGCGGACGGCTTAGCGGCCACTCCGGCGTAGCGGACGGCGTTGACGATCCCGGCGACGTCCGTGTTGTACCCCACCAGGCGGACCGGCGCACCGGCGGCAGCGCCCGGCCGCTCAAAGGCCACGGTGTTGATGACGCCCAACTGCCGGGCGACGCCGCGGACCTCGTCCACCTCGGCGGCCATCGCGGCCTTGAGCGGCATGGTCACCGACAGCCCGCGCCAGCCTTCGTCCCCGCGTACGCCCGCCATGAAGGCCGGGAGGGCCTCCTCGGTGACGTCGACGGCGTCATAGGCCACTTCCACGCCGAGCTTGGCGTAGGCGGCGCGATGCAGGGCCGGCGACTTTGAGTGGCTGATGGGATGCCCGAGGACGGCGGCCCGCAGCGTCACACGCAACGTCCGGGATTGGCCTCGCACCAGGCGTTGTACTTGGCCACGTAGCCGTTGTGCTCGGCCAGGGTTTTGGAGAACTTCGTCTCCTTGGTGTCCAGGTTGATGGTGACCCAGTAGAGGTAGTCGTTCTTCTTCGGCTTGGCGGCCGCGTCGATAGCCCGCTTGCCCGGCGAACCGATCGGGCCCGCCGGCAGGCCGGCGTTGGCGTACGTGTTGTATTTGTTCGACTTGTCGGCCTTCTGGTCCTCGTCGATGTGGAAGCTCCGGATGCCCAGCCCGTAGGTCACCGTGGCGTCGGACTGGATCAGGCCGTTCGTCTCGGTGTTGTTGGGCTTGAGCCGGTTGTAGATCGCGCCGGCGACGTCTCCGTATTCCGCCTGGCCACCTTCGGCCTGCACGATGCTCGCGACCGTGATGGCGTCGTACTGCTTGGCCGGATCGGTCACGCCCTGTGACTTGAGTTCCTCCAGCGTGCTGCCGACCAGTTTCTGCAGTACGTCCTTCCCGGACGTGCCCAGCGGGAAGCGGTACTCGCCCGGGAACAGGAACCCTTCGAGGTTCTTGGCCTTGGCCGGCACACCGAACTGCTTCGGGGAGTCGCTGAGTGCCTTGAGCTCCGCCACCGGGATTCCGGTGCCCTCGGATATGGCCTGCAGCGATTCGCTGATCCTCAAACCGGCGCTCAGGGCAACGTACATGACCTTTTCCTGGCCCTTGTTCAACAGGACGGCCACGGCATCCGAGTTGTTCATTTCGTTGCGCATCGTGAATGTCCCCGGGCTCAGGGCGCCGCCCGAGGCGGCGAACTGCTTGACGAAGGAATCGGCGTTCGCAATGACCTTTTTGGATTCCATCTCCGCCGCCACGGACCGGGGTCCGGCACCCGGCGGAACGGTAATCGTCACCGAACCGGTTCCCGGGCCCGGGTAGTCGGCGACCTTGTCGCCGCCGAGCAGGGGTTTGATGACCTGCGCGCCGACCACGATTGCGACCACGAACACGGCCAACGTCAGGACGAGGGCGAGGAAGCGGCGGCGGCGGCGGACCTTCTTGGAGGGGCCCTTGGCGGTGGGAAGGCTGGCGGCGCCGGCCATCAGGTCGTGGCCGGGCTCGTCGTCGTAGACATGGTGGGCCTCATCGTCGGGCTGGTCCGCGTAGGCCTGGTGGAAATCCGCCCCGTCGTGAAGGCCGTGGCCGTACTGCAGCGCGTCGGCCCGGCGCAGGGTTTCCTCGCGGGACATCCCGCCGGCGTACTCGTGGACCGGCTCCTCGAGCGCGGGTTCCTCGTGCTGCGGTTGATCATGGTGCGGTTCGTCGTGACCGGAGTAGCCGTGGACCGGCTCCCCCTGCGCGGGGTCCTCGTGCACAGGCTGTTCCGGCTGGGGTGTGGCGTGCCCGGGCTGTTCAAGCACCGGCTCCGCGTGCGCAGGTTCTGCGTGTATGGGTGCTGCGTGTGCGGGATCCTCGTGTTCGGGCTCCTCGTGCACGCGCGCGGCGGGGCTCTCGTTCACGGGTTCGTGCACGGTCGGCGCAGCCTCCGGGGGTTCCGGGGCGTCTGCGGAGGGTTCACGGGGTGCATCAGCCGTGGCCGAAGCGTCGGCGGGCGGCACGGCCGGAGCTTCCGGCCCCGTCTCGAAGGCCTGCGGCGGGATGACGTCGTGACCCTGGGTGGCCAGGAACTTCTCCTGGGCCCTGATCTCTTTGCGCGTCAGCGGTCGGCCGGCGCCGCTCTTGGCAACACCAGAGGAGTCGTCATTGTTGACCGGGCTCACTGTAGCCTTCCATTTTGGGCAGAATGCGTTGTGCAGAATGCGTGTGTACTGCCGGGACGGCCTGAGCGTCGTCACCGGGTGGCCCCGGAGGGAGGTCCGCGCTGACGCGGTTTCCTACATCCGTTCCCCTGGCCTTTTGCATATCGATCGCATGCTGCAGGATACCTGCGGCCGCGACCTGATCAACTACTTTACGGTGGTCCCTGCTGCTCATGCCAGCTTGGTGCAGGTCGCGGTGGGCTGACACGGTGCTCAGCCGTTCGTCAACCAACCTCACCGGCACGCCGGATCCGGCGTCCAATAGTTTACTGACCAGTAGCTTTGCATATTCGGTGGCCATTCGGGCGGAAGCGTGCTCTTCACCTTTCATGGTGCGTGGCAGGCCCACAAAAATTTCCACCGCTCCGAGCTCCACGGCAAGATCCGCGAGGATCCGGACGTCGGTGTTCTTCTTGGCATTGCGGGCCAGCGTCCGCAGGGGCGTGGCCAGGATGCCGTCGCGGTCGCACACCGCGACGCCCACCCTGACGGTGCCGACGTCCACCCCGAGTTTCACGCCCTGGGGGTAGGCGCCGGGCACGGCCGATTCAGTCATCCAAGGTCCTGGGTTAGCGCCGGGTAATGGCGTCCACGACGGCGGAGAGGGCCGCGCCGACCTTGGAAGCGTCGGTGCCGCCGCCCTGTGCAACGTCGTCCTTGCCACCGCCGCCGCCACCGAGGATACCGGCGGCGAGGCGGACCAGCGCACCGGCCTTGACGCCGGCGGACCGGGCAGCCTCGTTGGTGGCGATCAGGATGACCGGGCGGTCGTTGCTAACGCCGGCGACCGCGACGGCGGCCGGCTCGGAGCCCAGCCGGGTCCGGAGGTCAAGGGCGAGGCCGCGAAGGTCGTCGGCTCCGCTGACCAGGCCGGCATCGTGGGCGATCACCTTGACGCCGGCGGCGTCCTTGGCGGTGCCCACCAACTGCGCTGCGGCAGCCGTGAGCTGTTCCTTGCGGAGCCGCTCGAGTTCCTTTTCCGCCGTCTTCAGCTTGTTCAGGGTGCTGGCGATCCGCTCGGTGAGCAGGCCGGAAGGAACCTTGAGCATCTCGGTGAGTTCGGTGACCAGGGCGCGTTCAGCAGCGAGGTGCCGGAACGCGTCCATGCCGACGAAGGCCTCCACGCGGCGGTTTCCCGAACCAACGGACTGTTCGCCGAGCAGCGACAGGCTGCCGATCAGCGAGGTGTTGGACACGTGCGTTCCGCCACAAAGCTCACGGGACCAGGCGCCGTCGATCTCCACGACGCGGACCTCGTTGCCGTAGTTCTCGCCGAACAGCGCCATGGCGCCGAGGGCCTTCGCTTCGGCCAGGCCCATGACCTTGGTCTGCACCTGGAAGTTGTTCCGGATGGCGATGTTGGACACTTCTTCGATCTCGGAGCGGGTGGCGGCGCTGAGGCCCTCACCCCAGGCGAAGTCGAAGCGGAGGTAGCCGGCCTTGTTGAACGAACCGCGCTGCGTAGCCTCCGGGCCGAGGATCTGGTGCAGGGCCGCGTGCACGATGTGCGTGCCGGTGTGCGCCTGCTCGGCGGCGTGGCGGCGTTCCCGGTCCACGGCGGCCTGGACCAGTGAGTCGGCTCCGATTTCGCCCTCGCGGACGATTGCCTTGTGCACGCTCAGGCCCTTGATGGGCCGCTGCACGTCAAGGACCTCGACGACGAAGCCGTCTCCGGTGATCAGCCCGGTGTCGGCGGCCTGGCCGCCGGCTTCGGCGTAGAACGGGGTCTCGGCCAGGACCAGTTCGATTTCCTCGCCGGTGGAGGCCTGCGAGACCTTCCGGCCGCCGGCCAGGATGCCGCGCACCTTGGATTCTCCGGCAAGCTCGGTGTAGCCGGTGAAGACGGTCTCCCCCGCGGCCAGCAGCTCCTGGAAGGCGCTGAGGTCCGCGTGGGCGCCCTTCTTGCCCTTGGCGTCCGCCTGGGCGCGCTGGCGCTGTTCCAGCATGAGTTTGCGGAACTCCGGCTCGTCGACCTTGAGCCCGGCTTCCTCGGCCATTTCAAGGGTGAGGTCGATCGGGAAGCCGTAGGTGTCGTGCAGCGCGAAGGCGTCGGCGCCGGAGAGCGGCTGGCCGGCGGCCTTGGATTCCTTCACGGCGTCCTCGAGCCGCGCGGTGCCGGAGGCGATGGTGCGCAGGAACGCCTTCTCCTCGGCGTAGGCGATCCGGCTGATCCGGTCGAAGTCGGTCTCCACGATCGGGTAGACACCCTTCATGGCGTCGCGGGAGGCGGGCAGCAGCTCGGGCAGGCAGGCCTTCTCGACGCCGAGGAGCCGCATCGAGCGCACCGCCCGGCGGATCAGGCGGCGCAGCACGTAGCCGCGGCCCTCGTTGGAGGGGGTGACGCCGTCGGCGATCAGCATCAGGGCAGAGCGGATGTGGTCTGCCACCACGCGCATCCTGACGTCGTCCGTGTGGTGGGGGTCCGCCGGGGTTTCCGCGGAGGTGTATTCCTTGCCGGAGAGCGCGGCGGCCTTGTCGATCACCGGACGGACCTGGTCCGTCTCGTACATGTTCTCGACGCCCTGCAGGATCATTGCGAGGCGTTCCATGCCGAGGCCGGTGTCGATGTTCTTCTTCGGCAGTTCGCCGGTGATGTCGAAGTCCACCTTGGAGCGGACGTTGTCGATCTGGTACTGCATGAAGACGAGGTTCCAGATTTCGATGTACCGGGTCTCGTCGGCCAGCGGGCCGCCCTCGATGCCGTAGGCCGGGCCGCGGTCGTAGTAGATCTCGGAGCAGGGGCCGGCCGGGCCGGGCTGGCCGGTGGACCAGTAGTTGTCCGCCTTGCCCATCCGCTGGATCCGCTCGGCCGGGACGCCGGTGTTCTTGAGCCAGAGTTCCTTGGCCTCGTCGTCCTCTTCGTAGACGGTGACCCAGAGGCGCTCGGGCGGCAGGCCGTAGCCGCCGTCGTCGACGCTCGTGGTGAGCAGTTCCCAGGCGAACTTGATGGCGTCTTCCTTGAAGTAGTCGCCGAAGGAGAAGTTGCCGCACATCTGGAAGAACGTGCCGTGCCGCGCGGTCTTGCCGACCTCTTCGATGTCGCCGGTGCGGATGCACTTCTGCACGCTGGTGGCGCGGGAGTAGGGGGCTTCCTCACGCGCGGTGAGGTACGGGATGAAGGGGACCATGCCGGCCACGGTGAACAGCAGGGAGGGGTCGCTGGAGACCAGGGAGGCGGAGGGCACGGCGGTGTGGCCCTTGCTGACAAAAAAGTCGATCCAGCGCTTGGTGATCTCCTGCGACTTCATAACCTGGTTACTTACCCTTCAATATGCACTGCGTAGTTGGTTCCGGGCTGGTTGCCTGCCACCGGTTTCTGCCAGCGGTGTGTGCCAGCATGTGGGCGCGGGGCGCCGTGCTGCCAGCCTTCGGAAAATTCTTTGATGCGCCGGCCTGGTTCCGGCAGGCGCCCCGCGGGGCGCCGTTGTTTCCCATTCTCCCCCGGCTAGCGCCGGAGCGCATCCCGGCCGGTGACGGCGCCGTCTGCGCTGGCGTCCACCCCGAGGGCGGTGCGGAGTTCGGTTTCCCGCTCGAGCATCCCGACGCGGACGGCGTCGGCGAAGTCGTACACGCCGTCGGCGAGCCGGCCGACGGCACGGTTCAGGCCTTCGGGGCCAAGGGTCGACTGCGCCTCGGTGAGCTTGCGGAAAGCGATGACACCGATCGCGACGCCGATGCCCATCCAGATGATTCTGTTCATGTCAGATCCTGTCAGCGTGATCGGTTTGGTCAGCGGCTACGGCGGCCGGTGGCGGGCTTCTTGCGGGCTGAGAAGGCGGACCGCACACCGTAGCTGAAGGCGGCAACCTTGATCAGCGGCGAGCCGACGGTCGCGGCGACCAGCGAGGACAGCGCCGAGATGTTGGCGGAGGCGTCTGAGACGTTGGAGGCGATCCCGTCGACCTTCTTCAGCTGCTGGTTGGTGGTGGAGACGGTGGCGGTGACCTCATCCATGAGCGGGGTGGCGCCGTCGCTGATCGAGCGGATGGTGCTGCGGACCTCGTCGAACACACCACCGAGCTTGAGGATCGGTACGGCGAGCAGCAGGACCAGCAGTGCAAACACTCCGGCCGCGATCAGGCCGGCAATATCGCCACCAGACATAGACGTTCATCTCCTTGAAACTACGTGGATTCCTGCGTGGTCCTCCACTGGCCGGGCATGGCAAGCGGAGAACTCCCCCAAGTACCTTACATACAAAGAAGCCCGCGGCGCTTGCCACGGGCTTCTTTGTAAGGTGTCGCGTTGGATCTAGCGTGCGTAGAATTCCACGACGAGCTGCTCTTCGCAGGTCACGGGGATCTCGGAGCGCTTCGGGCGACGGACCAGGCGTGCCTGCAGGGCGTCAAGCTTGACGTCCAGGTAGGCCGGAACCATCGGCAGCACGTCGCGGTGCGCGCCGGCTGCTGCCACCTGGAACGGAGGCATGGTCTCGCTGCGGCTGTGGACGTGGACCAGCTGGCCCTCACCGACGCGGAAAGACGGGCGGTCAACGCGGATGCCGTCAACCAGGATGTGGCGGTGCACAACCAGCTGGCGGGCCTGGGCGATGGTGCGGGCGAAGCCGGCACGCAGCACGAGGGCGTCGAGACGCATTTCGAGCAGTTCGATCAGGTTTTCACCGGTCAGGCCCTTGGTGCGGCGTGCTTCTTCGAAGGCACGGGTCATCTGGGCTTCGCGGATGCCGTACTGGGCGCGCAGGCGCTGCTTTTCGCGCAGACGTACGGCGTAGTCGGAGTCCTGCTTCTTGCGGGCACGGCCATGCTCACCGGGGCCGTACGGGCGGCGCTCCATGTACTTGGCGGCCTTGGGGGTCAGAGCGATGCCGAGTGCACGCGAGAGGCGTGCGGTACGGCGAGCACGAGTGTTGTTAGCCACTTGTGTCCTTCCAATATCTGCGGTGTGTCAGTGTTACTGGCCTCCACGATGGAGAGCATCGGCCAACCGCTGCCTTTTGCTACTGGGCACAGGGCGAACCCATCAAATCAGCAGGAACTGCCGAGAACTGGTGGATTGTGCGTCCGTGCCTTGCCAGACAACGATCAATCCTACCAGAGGTTCACTTGCCCCGGATGATCTTCCGCAGCCGTTCCAGCCGGGTGGAGATGTCGCGTTCGGCGCCGTTGCCGGTGGGTTCGTAGTAGTTCCGGCCAACGAGGTCGTCCGGCGGGTACTGCTGGGTGGCCACCGCATGCGGCGCGTCGTGCGCGTACTTGTAGCCCTTGCCGTGCCCCAGCTGCTTGGATCCGGGATAGTGGGCGTCGCGCAGGTGCGCCGGGATGCCGTTGCCGAGGCCGGCACGGACGTCGGCGATCGCCTGGTTGATGCCCATGTACGCGGCGTTGGACTTCGGTGCGGTGGCAAGGTGGACCACGGCCTCGGCCAGGATGATGCGCCCCTCGGGCATGCCGATCAGCTGCACCGCCTGGGCCGCCGCCACCGCGGTCTGCAGCGCGGTGGGGTCGGCCATGCCGACGTCCTCAGCCGCGGAGATGACGATCCGGCGGGCCACGAAGCGGGGGTCCTCCCCTGCCTCAAGCATCCGGGCCAGGTAGTGCAGCGCGGCGTCGACGTCGGATCCGCGGATGGACTTGATGAACGCGCTGGCGACGTCGTAGTGCTGGTCGCCGGCGCGGTCGTAGCGCACCGATGCGACGTCGAGGGCACGTTCGGTGTGCTTGAGCTCGATCCTGACGGGTGCATCTCCGCCCGCCCCGGTGATCCCGTCAGTGTCGTCCGCGTCCCCGAAGGCGACGCCGGCGGCGGCCTCCAGCGCCGTGAGCGCCCGGCGCGCGTCCCCGCCGGAGAGCCGGACCAGGTGGGCGAGTGCTTCCTCGTCCAGTTCCACCTTGCCGTTCAGGCCCCGCGCGTCCGTGGCGGCCCGGCGCAGCAGTCCTTCGACGTCGGCGTCGGTCAGCGGTTTAAGCGTCAGGAGCAGCGAGCGGGACAGCAGCGGCGACACCACGGAGAACGAGGGATTTTCCGTGGTGGCCGCGACCAGGACCACCCAGCGGTTTTCGACGCCGGGCAGCAGCGCATCCTGCTGGGCCTTGTTGAAGCGGTGGATCTCGTCCAGGAACAGCACCGTCGTGGTCTTGTACAGGTCCCGCGCGGTGAGGGCCTCATCCATGACCCGGCGGACGTCCTTCACGCCGGCGGTGATGGCGGAGAGCTCGACGAACTTCCGGCCCGGGCCTTTGGCGATGACGTGTGCGAGCGTGGTCTTGCCGGTGCCGGGCGGGCCCCAGAGGATCAGCGAGCTCGGTCCGGCCGGTCCGGTGGCGTCGCTGCCGGCCGCGAGCTGGCGCAGCGGCGATCCCTGGCCCAGGAGGTGCTGCTGGCCCACAACGTCGTCGAGGCTGCGCGGCCGCATCCGGACGGCCAGCGGGCTGCGCGGAGCGGAGCGGGCTGTTGTGCCGCTCGGGGAGCTGGCACCGCCGGACTCTTCGGCGTCGACGTCGTTGGTCGCCGACGCGTTGTCCTGCCCTGAGCCAAAGAGATCATCCACATAGATAGGCTACTTCTAGTTCCTGCCCGCCCCGACACGGCGGCCGCCCCTGCACCCTCACAACGGAGATCCGCGCCATGGCCAGCCCCGACACCCGTGTGGCGTTCGTCTCCGGCGGACGGCTGCCCGGCTGGGTGGAGCGGTTCCGCGCCAGCCACGGGGAGTTGCGGGAGGAGCCCGACGACGCCGGCCTGCGGCTGCTCGCGGCCGACGGCGCCACCGCCCTGCTGCTCCCGCCCTGGCCCGACGGCGGACGGCCCGGCCGCGGGAACGATCCCGTGGCCCGGCTGGCGTCGCTGGCCTCGCAGCCGCGCCGGCTCGGCCTGGTGCTGGTGCGCCGCGGCGGCTACTCGGTGGCGGTGGTGTCCGAGGGCCGGGTGCTCGCCGCCAAAACCGGGACCCGGCATGTGCAGTCCCGCACCGCGGCGGGCGGCTGGTCCCAGCAGCGTTTCGCCCGGCGCCGCGCCAACCAGGCCGACGCCCTGGTGGAGGCCGTGGCCGAGCATGCCGCCCGGATTTTCGCGGACCACAGCGTCGAATACCTCGCCCCGGGCGGGGACCGCACCCTGGCCGAGCAGGTACTCGCCGAACCCGCGCTCAAGCGTTACGCGGCGCTGGTCCGGCTGCCGTTCCTGGACGTCCCGGACCCGCGGGCCGCCGTGCTGAAGAAGGCCGCGGCCGACGCGTGTGCGGTGCGGATCATGGTCACAGACCCGCCGGCGTAGGGCGCAGGCTCTCCCGACTCGGCCGTTTCGACGGTTCCGTGCCCGTTCGACGCTGCGAAACACCTTGTGCGCAGGGAACCGTCGAAACGGCCCGAGGGATCCGCGGTCAGCAGCCGGTCAGGTGTCGCTTGGGGCGCTCCTGCCGGTACAGATACCGGCCGGACTCCTCGAAGCCGGCGCGGGCGTAGAGTTCCTGGGCCCCGGTGTTGGCCGCCGTGACGAGCAGCCAGTAGCCGGCCAGGTCCCGGCGCGTTCCCTCACCCAGCAAGGCGTGCAGCACCCTGGCGGCGTAACCTCGCCGGCGCGCGTCGGGACGGGTCGCCATGCAGTAGAGACCACCCCACCCGGGGCTGCCAGGTTCCGCGACGGGCAGGGCAAGGCGTCCGACGGCGGCGGGGGCGCCGTCGGCGTCCCGCACGAGGGCGTAGAGCGAGGGACAACCGGTCAGGATGCCGCGGGCCACGCCCAGTGCCGTCTCGTCGCCGCGGCCGTCGACGCTCCACCACAGCTGCAGCCACTCGCCGGAGGGTTCCGTGGAGAGCTCGACGCCGCGGGCCGAACCCGGAGCCGGCCTACCTCCGGCCCGGACCAGGACGAGGGTTTCCGACTGGCGGGTGAAACCTTCGGTATCGAGGAGGGCGTTGAGCGGCGCGGAGCGCGGGTCGTCGAAGACCTGGAAGATCAGCGGCTGGCGGCGGGCCCGGTACCAGAGCCGGGCGTCCCGGAGCGCGGCGAGCTGCGCGTTCGGGTCAGCTCCCGGCTGGCGGGGCCACACCGAGTTGGCCCGCTGCGTCACGCCCGAGGCAGCCCGAAGCTCCCAGCCGCCGCACTCCTCTCGGTCGGCGGCTGGCCACGCGGCGTCCATCAGGGCCTCAAGGCCGGGCACTGCTTCCATGTTCGTGACCTCCGCAAAAGAAATGACCGCCGGTTTGAACGGCAAAGGCCCCCCGGTTGCCCGGGGAGCCTTTGCTGCTGATCGGGTCAGGCTACTTTGAGCCCTCGTCCTTCTTGGCTTCCGGCTTGAAGTCGACGCCGGCCTCCTTGCGCTGCTGCGCCGTGATGGGCGCGGGCGCCTGGGTCAGCGGGTCGTAGCCGCCGCCGGACTTCGGGAAGGCAATGACGTCGCGGATGGAGTCCACGCCGGCGAGCAGCGAGACCACGCGGTCCCAGCCGAACGCGATGCCGCCGTGCGGGGGCGCGCCGAACTTGAAGCCCTCGAGCAGGAAGCCGAACTTCTCCTGGGCGTCCTCGTGCGAGAGGCCCATGACCTTGAAGACCCGCTCCTGGATGTCGCCCTGGTGGATACGGATGGAGCCGCCGCCGATTTCGTTGCCGTTGCAGACAATGTCGTAGGCGTAGGCCAGCGCGGTTTCCGGGTCCGTGTCGAAGCTGTCCATGAATTCCGGTTTGGGCGAGGTGAATGCGTGGTGCACGGCCGTCCACTTGCCGCCGCCGACGGCGACGTCGCCGGACGCGACGGCCGCTGCCGCCGGTTCGAACATCGGCGCGTCGACCACCCAGCAGAACGCCCAGTCGCTCGGGTTGATCAGGCCGGTGCGGTGGCCGATCTCGACCCGGGCGGCGCCGAGCAGCGCACGGGACGGGGTCTTCTCACCGGCGGCGAAGAAGATGCAGTCCCCGGGCTTGGCGCCGACGGCGTCGGCGAGGCCGGCGCGTTCGGTCTCGGTCAGGTTCTTGGCCACCGGACCGGCAAGCTCGCCGTCTTCCTTGAAGAGCACGTAGGCGAGGCCCTTGGCGCCGCGCTGCTTGGCCCATTCCTGCCAGGCATCCAGGGCCCGGCGGGCCTGCGAGGCGCCGCCCGGCATCACGACGGCACCAACGTAGGGCGCCTTGAAGACGCCGAAGTTCGTGTCCTTGAAGAACTCGGTGAGCTCGGTCAGCTCCAGGCCGAAGCGCAGGTCCGGCTTGTCCGAGCCGTAGCGGGCCATCGCATCGTTGTAGGTGATGCGCTGGATAGGGGTGGGGATCTCGACGTCGATCAGCTTCCACAGCGCCTTCACGATGCTCTCGCCGAGGCCGATGATGTCATCCTGCTCCACGAAGCTGGCTTCGATGTCGAGCTGGGTGAACTCAGGCTGGCGGTCGGCGCGGAAGTCCTCGTCGCGGTAGCAGCGGGCGATCTGGTAGTACTTCTCGAAGCCGCCGACCTGCAAGAGCTGCTTGAAGAGCTGCGGCGACTGCGGCAGCGCATACCAGGAACCCGGTGCGAGGCGGGCGGGGACGACGAAGTCGCGGGCGCCTTCCGGCGTCGAGCGGGTCAGCGTGGGCGTCTCGATCTCGACGTAGCCGTCCTGGTGCAGCAGTTCGCGGGCCACCCGGTTGGCTTCGGAGCGCAGGCGAAGGTTGCGGGCCGGGCCCGGGCGGCGCAGGTCCAGGTAGCGGTGCTTGAGGCGGGCTTCCTCGCCCACCTCAACGTGCTCGTCGATCTGGAACGGCAGCGGGTCAGAGGTGTTGAGGATGGTGACCTTCTCGGCCATGACCTCGATCTCGCCGGTGGCCAGCGCCGGGTTCTCGTTGCCCTCGGGACGCTTGGCGACGGTGCCGATTACCTGCAGCACGAACTCGTTGCGGAGGCCGTGGAAGACCTCTTCTTCGCGGACGACCACCTGGGCGACGCCCGAAGCGTCGCGCAGGTCCACGAATGCGACACCACCGTGGTCACGACGCCGGCCGACCCAGCCGGCGAGGGTTACGGTTTGTCCAATGTGCTCGGAGCGAAGGGATCCGAGGTCGTGTGTGCGCAGCACAGCTCGCCTTTCAGAAGGAAAACAGGGTGGTGTTAAATGGGACCGCTACGGGAACGATCCCGTTCGAGTTTACCCGTTGGAAAGGCCCCACCCGCCATGGCTAGCCATCCGCCCGTGCCGGGGCAGCTAAAGCGCCGACTCGGCGTCGTCGATTCCACCGCGATCGGTCTCGGCTCAATGCTGGGCGCCGGCGTGTTCGTGGTGTTCTCCCCCGCCGCAGCCCTCGCCGGGCCGCTGCTCACCGTCGCAGTGGCCCTGGCCGGCCTGGTGGCCTACTGCAACGCGGTGGCGTCGGCACAGCTGGCCGCCAGATATCCGTCCAGCGGCGGCACCTACGTGTACGGCCGCCGGCAGCTGGGCGAATGGCCCGGCTTCATCGCCGGGTGGGGTTTCGTGACCGGCAAGACGGCTTCCTGCGCGGCCATGGCTCTAACGTTCGGGCATTACTTGGCGCCCGGCTTCGCTACGCCGGTGGCGGTTGCCGCCGTCGTCGTGCTGACCGGCGTAAACCTGCTGGGCATCACCCGTACGGCGCTGCTGACCAAGATCCTGCTCGCCGTCGTGCTGGCCACGCTCGCGTTCGTTTCCGTGGCCTCGGTTATCGGCCCGCACCCTGAAGGCGCCGGCGCGGCACTGGGCGGACCGTTCGGGGCAATATCACTCCAGGCGCTACAGCCCGGTGCCACCGGCGGGGCGTGGGGCGTGTTGCCTGCGGCGGGGCTGATGTTCTTCGCCTTCGCCGGGTACGCACGGATCGCCACCCTGGGCGAAGAGGTCAAGGATCCAGTCACCACCATCCCGCGGGCCATCCTCGCCGCCCTCGCCGCGGCCTTCCTGATCTACCTCGGACTCGCGGCCCTGCTGCAGTGGCACCTGCCGGCGGACCAACTGGCCGGCTCATCCGCCCCGCTGCTCGACGCCGTGACCAACTCGTCGCTGCGCGCCGGCGCCCCCTTCGTACAGGCCGGGGCCGCCGCCGCGTGCCTCGGCGCCCTGCTGGCGCTGATCACCGGCGTGGGCCGGACCACCATGGCGATGGCGCGGGAAAGGGACCTGCCCGCCCCGCTGGCCCGGGTCGGCGGGGCGCACACTGTTCCGGTCGTGGCCGAGCTGACCGTCGCCGCGGCCGTGATCGTGCTGTTGCTGACCACGAACGTGCTGACGGTGGTGGGCTTCTCCAGTTTCGGTGTGCTGATCTACTACGCCGTGACGAATGCCGCCGCGTTCACCCTCACGGGCCCCCGCCGCCTCGCCCCGCGCTGGCTCAATGCCCTCGGATTCGCCGGCTGCCTGGTCCTGGCCGTGACACTGCCGCCCGCCTCGGTGCTGGGCATGGCGGCGGTGCTGGCTGTGGGCGTCGCCGGACGGTTCCTGGTGCTGGCGCACCGAAGGCGCAGCGGACGCTGAAACGGTGCGCGCCGCGGAAGGGCTTAGGCCCTGGTCACGCGGACGTGCAGGTCCTCCTCGGCCGGCGCCCAGCCGGCCGGATCGGCGTCGCCCTGCTCGCCGGTGCGGATGTCCTTGACCTGGTGCTTGCCGTCGTCGTCGGTGAACCAGACGAACGGGATGCCGCGGCGGTCCGCGAACTTGATTTGCTTGCCGAACTTCTCTGCCTTTGCCGCGACCTCCGTGGCGATCCCGCGGGCGCGCAGCTGCGCCGCGACGTCCTGCGCCGCGCCCCAGCTCTCGTCGTTGGTCAGCGCCACCAGAACGGCGGTGGGCACGGCCCGGGACGCCTTGGCCAGCTCCTGGCTGAGCATGCGCGACACCAGCCGGGTCACGCCGATCGACAGTCCGACGCCGGGGAACTTCCGGTTGCCCTTGCTCGCCAGCGCGTCGTACCGGCCGCCGGAGCAGATCGAACCCAGCTGCTCGTGGCCCACCAGGACGGTTTCCACCACGGTGCCGGTGTAGTAGTCCAGGCCACGGGCGATGCTGAGGTCCGCGACCACCTTGCCCGGCGCGCGCTGGACGGCGGCGGCTATGACCTGCTCCAGCTCGTTGAGGCCTTCCTCGAGCAGCTCGTTGCTCACGCCGAGCGCCCGGACCTGCTGCACGAACGAGGTGTCCCCGGTTCGGATTCCGGCCAGCTTGAGCGCTGCCTGCGCCTGCTCCTCGGTGGCGCCGAGCTCGGTCTGGAGCAGCTCAGCGACCTTGGCCGCGCCGATCTTCTCGAGCTTGTCGATGCTGCGCAGGACCCCTGCCGTGTCGGTCAGGCCGATGCCGTTGTAGAAGCCCTCGGCCAGTTTGCGGTTGTTGACCCGGAGCAGGAAGTCCGGGATCGGCAGGGCACCCAGCGCCTCAGCAATCACGAGCGCGATTTCGACATCGTAGCGGAACGGCAGCTCGCCGTCGCCGACGATGTCGATGTCCGCCTGGGTGAACTCGCGGGCGCGGCCCTCCTGCGGACGCTCACCGCGCCAGACCTTCTGGATCTGGTAGCGCCGGAACGGGAACGCCAGGTAACCGGCGTTCTCCACCACGTAGCGCGCGAACGGCACGGTGAGGTCGTAGTGCAGGGCCAGGGCGTGCGGATCGGCCTTGTGGGACGCGGCTGGGTCGCTCGCAGCGCCGCCGGCCCCCTCGTCGTCCTGCAGCCGGCTGAGGCCGTAGACCTCTTTGTCGATTTCGCCCTTGCGGAGCAGCTGTCCCACCGTCTCCACGGCGCGCGTCTCAATGGAGGAGAAGCCGTGCAGCTCAAAGGTCCGCCGCAGGGTGTCCAGCACATGCAGTTCCACCAGCCGCTCCTCGGGAAGCCACTCGGGGAATCCGGACAGGGAGGCGGTGCGTGCCATGGTGGAATTTTCTCCTCTGATAACGACGGCGGCTGCAACGGCCGCGGCGTCGCGCGCTGACCGGCCAGTCGTGCATAAACTGTGTGCGGCAGTCAGTTTATGCTTTCGGCGCGCGCATCTCTAATGCGCGGCTCTGAAACGGTTGCCGCCGGCAGTACTGCCGGAAGCTTGCGTGTTGCACCCGGATCGGCGCCGACGGCGCGGCCCGGGGTGCGGCCCTACAACCAGGAGGACTTTTGGCGGCCAGTTCACGGAGCGCCCGCGAAGCCAAGCGGCGCGTCCAGCAGATGGAGGCGAAGCGCGAGCTGCGCCGGGAGCAGGACAAACGCCGGAAACGCGACAATGTCCTCGCGACCGCCGGCGGCGCCGCCGCCCTCCTCCTCGCCGTCGTGCTGCAGCTGACGGTGTTTTCCAGCAATCCCAGCGAGGACGAGTTCAAGGCCGCGGAAGCCGGGCTGCAGAGCCCGTCGGCCTCCGCCACCCCGTCCCCCGCCGCGAGCAACGGCGCGAACATTCCGAAGCCGGAGACCGCGTCCGGCAAGACCTTCACCGGCACCCTGGCCCTCAACCGCGGCAGCCTGGGGGTCACGTTGGACGGCAGCAAGGCTCCGCAGGCGGCCGCCGTGTTCAAGTCCCTCGCGGACAAAAACTTCTACAAGGGCCTCAGCTGCCACCGGCTTACCACCGCCGCGTCCTTCGGCGTGCTGCAGTGCGGTTCCAAGTCCGGGGACGGCAGCGGCGACCCCGCGTACACCTGGGGTCCGCTGGAAAACACCCCTGCCGACAACAAGTACCCGGCCGGCACCATCGCTGTGGCACGGACCGGCGGCAACGCGTACGGCAATGGAACCCAGTTCTTCATCGTTTACAAGGACACCGTGATCCCCGCCGACGCCGCCGGCGGTTACACGTTGGTCGGCAAGGTCACGTCCGGGCTGGACGTGGTCAAGAAGATTGCGGCGGCCGGCGTCAAACCCGGCGCCAGCGCCACGGACGGCGCACCTGTGGAACCAGTCACGATAGACTCGTTCTCTCTGAAGTAACCAGCCGGGGCCCTCGCGGCCGCGGTGCCGGTATTTCCCTCCAAGCGAAAGACTTCTAGCGGTGACAGACAGTCAGAAATCCGACGAAACAGTGGCAGCAGCTGCCAACGAGACCGAAGCCGAGGTTACGGTGACCGAGACGGCCAACGAGCCCGGCGGCGCCAACCCGGCCACGCCGGAAGTACAGGAGACGGGAGCCCCGGAGCCCGCGGCAACGGAGGCCGACGCCGCATCCGCAGAGGCGGACGTGCAGGCCGAGGCCGAGGAAGCAGTCAAGCCCGAGGCCGCCGCCGCCGCAGAATCCGCACCGGATTCCCGCCCGGCCCCGGCTCCCGCGCCCCGTCCGGCCCCGTCACCCGCCGCCTTTGCCGCACGCCCGAAGGCAACGCCATCGCTGGCCGCGCCCGCAGCCACCCCCTCCTCGAGTGCCACATCGCTTGCCGAGGCAGCACGCTGGGGCCGCGTCGAGGGCGACGGCCACGTGTTCCTGACCATCGATGGCGAGGAACACCCCGTCGGCCAGTACCCCGGCGTCAGCGATGATGAGGCCCTCGGCTACTTCGCCCGCAAGTACGACGACGTCGTGGCCCAGATCGTCCTGCTCGAGCAGCGGGTTGCCTCCAAGGCTCCCGCGACTGACATGCAGAAGACGGTCACGCACCTGCGCGAGCTGCTGGCCGAGCGCAACATGGTGGGCGCCCTCCGTGCCGCGGAGGGTCGCCTGGACACGCTGTCGGGCCAGATCACCGAACTCGAAAAGACCGAGAAGGCGGAGCACGACGCCGTCCGCGCCGCCGAGCTGGCAGCCCGCGAAGCGATCGTGGCCGAGGCCGAGGAGATCGCCGGGCACGATCCCGCGCAGATCCAGTGGAAGACCTCCAGCGCCCGGATGAACGAGCTCTTCGAGAGCTGGAAGACCGCCCAGAAGAGCGGCGTCCGGCTTGGCCGCAGCAACGAGGACGCGCTGTGGAAGCGGTTCCGCGCCGCCCGCACCGTCTTCGACCGCCACCGCCGCGCGTACTTCTCGCAGCTGGACAGCAACAACTCCGCGGCCAAGGCGGCCAAGGAGAAGCTGATCACCGAGGCCGAAGCGCTGTCCTCCTCGACCGACTGGGGCTTCGCTGCCGGCGAATACCGCCGCCTGATGGATCAGTGGAAGGCCTCGCCGCGCGCCAGCCGCAAGGACGACGACGCCCTGTGGGCACGTTTCCGCGCGGCGCAGGACGTCTTCTTCACCAATCGCCAGGCCGCCAACGAGGAGATCGACCAGGAGTACGGGGCGAACCTCAAGGTGAAGGAAGCCCTGCTGGTGGAGGCCAACGAACTGCTCCCGATCAAGGACCTCGCCGCGGCCAAGAAGGCGCTGCAGTCCATCCGTGACCGCTGGGAGGAAGCCGGCAAGGTTCCCCGCGCGGACATGGGCCGGATCGAAGCCGGCCTGCGGAAGGTGGAGGACGCCGTCCGCCACGCCGAGGACGAGAACTGGAAGCGGTCGAACCCGGAAACGAAGGCCCGCACCAACAGCGCCCTCTCCCAGCTGGAGTCTGCCATCGCGGGGCTGAAGGACGATCTGGCCAAGGCCGAGAAAGCCGGCGACGAGCGCAAGATCAAGGCAGCCCAGGAAGCCCTGGAGGCCCGCCAAGCCTGGCTTGAGCAGCTCGAGCGGTCAGCCAGCGAACTCTCCTAGGAACAGCTAGCAGCGACAGGCCCCTCCCGGTTATCCACATGACCGGGACGGGGCCTGTTTCGCGTCCGGGGCCACGCGGCACGATGGCTGAATGACCCTGCGCCCCGGCTACCCCGCCGCCAGTTCCCCGGGTGCCGGCCCCGCGGCTGGCGGCCAGCCGGCGTCCGGTCCGGGCCGGCTCGGCGGTGCGCCGTCGGTGCTCTACTCCCCCGGGACGCTGTTCTCATGGGCGGAGCTGCAGGCCATGGCGTCCGACGGCGTGCTGACGCAACTCTCCCAGCGCGGTTACCTCCCGCCCGGCGCCGCGTCCACCCCGCAGCTGCGCGCCCGGGCGGCGGCCTGCACCATTCCGCCGCCAATCCGGCAGCGCGTGGTCGCGGGACGGATGACGGCGGCGTGGATCTACGGCTGCGCCGGGGAACCGGACCGGACGGCCCTGCTCGTGGACGCCAACCGGCGCGTTTCAAGCCTCCGGGCCACCCGCGGCTGCACCTTCCACGAGGTGCGGCTGGGGCCGTTCGACGTCGTCAGCCTCGGCGGGCTCATGGTCTCCAGTCCGCTGCGGACGGCAGTGGACATCGCCCTGCATGTGGACGCAGAGCGGGCAGTGCCCGCCCTCGGAGCCTTCCTGGCCGCGCCGGAGCTGAACGTGCGGCTGCGGTTGCTCATCCGCGCGGTGGAGGCCACGCCCCGGCTGCCGTACCGGAGGTCGGCCCTGGCGAAACTCGCGGCCTTGCTGCCGGAGCAGGACCGCGGCACTTTCCCGGATTGTTAGCCGGTCCGGGATGCTAGCTGCGGCGGCGGTTGCCCGTGGTTCGATAGACGTCGAAGACACCGTCGATGCGCCGGACGGCACTGAGCACGTGGCTCAGGTACTTTGGATCGCCCATCTCGAACGCGAACTTGGAGATCGCCACCCGGTCGGTGGAGGTGTGCACGCTAGCGGCCAGGATGTTGACGTGGTTCTCCGAGAGGATCCGGGTGACGTCGGAGAGCAGGGACTTGCGGTCCAGGGCCTCCACCTGGATTTCCACCAGGAAGACGCTGGACTGGGTCGGCGCCCACTCCACCTCGACGATCCGGTCCGGCTGGTCCATCAGGCCGGACACGTTGGTGCAGTCGGTCCGGTGCACGGAGACGCCGGAACCGCGTGTGACGAAGCCCAGGATCGGGTCCGGCGGCACCGGGGTGCAGCAGCGTGCCAGTTTCACCCAGACGTCATCGACGCCGCGGACCACGACGCCGGAGTCCGAGTACCGCGTCTTGGTGACCTGCGTGGGGATCGAGATCTCGGTGAGGTCGTCCTCGGGAGTTTCGTTCCCTCCGAGGCTCTCGACGAGCCGCTCCATCACGGACTGGGCCGAGGTGTGGCCGTCGCCCACACCCGCGTAGAGCCCGGAGATGTCCGCGTACTTGAAGTCCTCGGCAATCGCGGCGAGGGCGTCGTGGGTCATCAGGCGCTGCAGCGGAAGGTTCTGCTTGCGCATTGCCTTGGTGAGCAGTTCCTTGCCGCGGTCGATCGCCTCTTCGCGGCGTTCCTTGCTGAACCACTGCCGGATCTTGTTCCGCGCACGGGCACTCTTGACGAAGTGCTGCCAGTCCTGGCTGGGGCCGGCGCCTTCGGCCTTGGAGGTGAAGATCTCCACCCAGTCGCCGTGGTTGAGTTCGCTGTTGAGCGGGACGAGTTTGCCGTTGACGCGCGCGCCGATGGTCCGGTGCCCGACTTCGGTGTGGACCGCGTACGCAAAGTCCACCGGCGTCGAACCGGCCGGGAGGGCCATGACCTCGCCCTTGGGCGTGAACACGAACACTTCGCGGGCGTTGATCTCGAAGCGCAGCGAATCGAGGAACTCGCCGGGGTCGGAGGTTTCCTGCTGCCAGTCCACGAGCGACCGCAGCCAGCCCATATCCCCGTCGCGCGGGCTCCCCGGACCGGCCGCCGTGCGGTTGGGCTGATCCTTGTACTTCCAGTGCGCGGCGACGCCGTATTCGGCGCGGCGGTGCATCTCGTGGGTCCTGATCTGGATTTCCACCGGCTTGCCGCCCGGGCCGATCACCGTGGTGTGCAGCGACTGGTACATGTTGAACTTCGGCATCGCGATGTAGTCCTTGAACCGGCCCGGGAGCGGGTTCCAGCGCGAGTGCATGGCACCGAGGGCTGCATAACAGTCGCGCACCGAGTCGACGAGAACCCGGACACCCATCAGGTCGTTGATGTCGTCGAAGTCCTTATCGCGGACGATCATCTTCTGGTAGATCGAGTAATAGTGCTTGGGCCGGCCGGTGATCGTGGCCTTGATCTTGGCCGCGCGCAGATCCTCGGTGATCTGGTTGCGGATGACGGCGAGGTTCTTCTCCCGCTCTGGGGTGCGGTCCCCCACCATGCGCACGATTTCCTCGTAGACCTTGGGGTACAGCGCAGCGAAGGAGAGGTCCTCGAGTTCCCACTTGATCGTGTTCATGCCGAGCCGGTGGGCCAGCGGCGCAAAGATCTCCAGGGTTTCGCGGGCTTTGCGGGCCGAGGACTCGGCCGAGACAAAACGCCAGGTGCGGGCGTTGTGCAGCCGGTCCGCAAGCTTGATCATGAGCACGCGGATGTCCTTGGCCATGGCCACGACCATCTTGCGCACGGTCTCGGACTGGGCGGCCTCGCCGAAGCTGACCTTGTCCAGCTTGGTCACGCCGTCGACCAGCATGGCCACCTCCGGACCGAACTCACCCTTGAGATCATCCAGGGTATACGAGGTGTCCTCGACGGTGTCGTGCAGCAGGGCGGCGGCCAGCGTCGTCCCGCTCAATCCCAGCTCGGCCAGGATCGTCGCCACGGCCACCGGGTGTGTGATGTACGGGTCGCCGCTCTTGCGCTTTTGTCCGCGGTGGCATCGTTCCGCCACGACGAAGGCGCGCTGGATAAGTTCGAAGTCGTCCTTGGGGTTGTTGGCGCGCACGGTGCGCAGCAACGGCTCCAGAATCGGCGAGTACGAGGGCGTTCCGCGGCCGGTCAGGCGCGCCAGCCGGGAGCGGGTGCGTTCGCGGCGTCCGGGGAAGGTGGGCCGGGTTCCGGAGTTGTCGACGGGCACGGCAGTGTCCGGGCGTCCGGCAGCGACCACGCCAGTCTGGGGCCCCTGGCCGGTAGCCTTATCCGCCGGGGCTGCAGGCACCGGCGTCGAACGTTCTTCCAATGAAGCACCTCTCACAACCCGTTAATTATTCAAGTCTATTCCCGCAGCAGGACACTTCGATAACCGGGACCAACGGCCACGGGCCGGAGAACGTCGCGGGGACGTTCTCCGGCCCGTCGGGCGGTCTTCTGCGGGCCTGCCGGCTAGGCCGTGGCCGGCGCCGCCTTGGCGGCATTCTCGGTGCGGCGCTGCTGCACGCGCTTGGCCTGCTTGATCAGGTCCGGCTCCCCCTGGCGCAGCCAGGCGTACAGCGGGGCGGCGACGAAGATGGTCGCCGCGGTGCCGATCAGGATGCCCACGAACAGCGCCAGCGAGAGATCCCGAAGGGTGCCCGCGCCCAGCAGTCCGGCCCCGATGAAGAGGATCGCGCCGACCGGGAGGATGGCGACCATCATGGTGTTGATGGAACGCACCAGCGTCTGGTTGACGGCGAGGTTCACTTCTTCGGCGAACGTGCGCCTGGTGGATGCCTGCAGGTCCGAGGTGTTTTCCCGGATCTTGTCGAACACCACCACGGTGTCGTAGAGCGAGTAGCTGAGCACCGTGAGGAAGCCGATGATGGCCGAGGGGGTGACCTCGAAGTCGCTCAGCGAATACACCCCGGCCGTGACGAACATCGTTACCGCCATGCCGGCGAGGGCGGACAGGGACATTTTCCAGGTCCGGAAGTACAGCGCCATCAGGACTGCGGCAAGTCCCACGAAGATGGCGAGGCCGAGCAGCGCCTGCTTGGTCACGTCAGCGCCCCAGGTGGGCCCCACGAACGTCGAAGTGACCTCGTTGTCGGTCACGCCATAGGCCTTGGTGAGGCCTTCCTTGACCTTGATCACCTCGTCGTCGCTGAGCTTGTCCGTCTGGATGCGCATGGTGTTGCCGGCGACGTTGGCGACGCGCGGCAGGCTCCCGGAGACGACTTCCTGGACGGCCTTCTCGCCGAGGGCGGCGTCGCGGTCCTTGACGTTGGAGACCGTGAACTCCGAGCCGCCGCGGAACTCGATGCCCAGGTTGAAGCCGCCCTTGGCGATCGGCAGCAGGATGGAAAGCGCGACGGCGGCCGCGGCGATCAGGAACCAGATCTTCTTGGAACCGACAAAGTCGTACGAGCGCTTGCCCGTGTAAAGCTCGTTACCGAAAGTGGCGAAGCTGGCCATTTACTTGCCCTCCTTGGACGCGCTCTTGGAGGAACCAGCAAGCTGTTCCTGCTTTTCCGCGAGGCGTCGTTCTGCAATGGTCATCCGGCGTTCGGCCTCGGCCGCGGCACCGGTGTTCTTGGCGCGCGGGGCCGCAACCGGCCGGTCCTCCGGCGTGCGGATGCGTCCGGCTCCCCGGTACAGGGGCACGGCGCCGAGCCGCTTCGGGTCAAGGCCCGAGAACTTGTGGCCTTCGCCGAAGAACTTGGTGCGGGCCAGGACCTGCAGGGTCGGATGGGTGAACATGAAGACCACGATCAGGTCGGCGATTGCGGTCAGGCCCAGGGTGAAGGCGAAGCCGCGGACGTTGCCCACCGCCACGAAGTAGAGCACGAGGGCTGCCAGCAGGTTGACGGCCTTGGACGCCAGCACGGTCCGCTTGGCCCGCTTCCAGCCGTTTTCCACGGCCGAGACCAGGCCGCGGCCTTCGCGCAGCTCATCACGGATGCGTTCGAAGTAGACGATGAACGAGTCCGCCGTCTGGCCGATTGCCACGATGATGCCGGCCACACCGGCGAGCGAGAGGCGGTAGTTCTCGGTCCAGCCGAGGATTGCGATGGCCAGGTAGGTCAGCGCACCGGCGACGACGAGCGAGGCGACGGTGACAAAGCCGAGCGCCCGGTACTGGAACAGCGAGTAGACCACAACCAGCAGCAGGCCGATCAGGCCGGCCAGCATGCCCATCCGCAGCTGCTCACCGCCGAGGGTGGCGGAGATCTGCTGGTCGCTCTGGATCTCGAAGCTGATCGGCAGGGCGCCGAAGCGCAGCTGGTCGGAGAGGGCCTTGGCGGACTGCTCGGTGAAACCGCCGGTGATCTGCGGGCGGCCATCGGTGATGACGGCTTGGGCCCGCGGGGCGGAAATGACCTGGTCGTCCAGGACAATGGCAAACTGCGCCTTCGGGTCCGAACCGGTCTCGCCGCCGGCAGCGACGTAGAACTTGTTCAGCCGCTCGGTGACCGTCTTGAACTTGGCAGTGCCCTCGTCGTTGAACTGGATGTCGACAGCCCACTGGTTGGTCACCGCGCCCTGCGCGCCGCGCTGCAGCTGGAAGGACGAGGTCGTGATGTCCGAGCCCTTGACCTCAACCGGCCCGAGGATGTACTTGATTGCGGGCCTGCCGTCGGAGGCGGGTTCGCAGGTAACCAGCGGCTTGGCCGGATCGGAGCGTTCCTGCTTGTCCTGGGACGGGTTGTCGCAGTCGAGCGCCTCAAACTTCTTGTAGACGTCCGCGGTGACCCAGTTCTCGTCGCTGCTGTTCTTGGGCGCGGCGGTCGGCTTGGGCAGCTTGTTCGCGGGGGTCCGGGACGCGACCGGGACGGCTGCGCCGGCGCCGGCCTGGATGACCGGGCGGAAGTTCATGTCGGCCGACGCCTGGATCAGCGCACGGGTCTCCTTCGACGGAGTGCCCGGAAGGCTGACGACGACGTTGCGGCCGGACTGCGTGCTGATTTCAGCTTCCGCGACGCCGGAGCCGTCCACACGCTGGCGGATGATCGCCACGGCCTGGTTGAGCTGTTCTTCGTTGATGTCCGAACCGCCCTCCACCTTGGGCGCCAGGATCATCTGGGTGCCGCCTTCAAGGTCCAGTGCCAGCTTGGGAGCCCAGCTCGCCTGCCCGGCCATGGTGCCGCCCGCCAGGACGGCAGTCAAGACGGCGAGAATTACGCCAAGCCAGACCAGCACCCTGAGGGCTGAGTTTTTGGGGCCAGTTCGTGCCATTGTCGATCTTTCTATTGTTTACGGAGGAACCGCCGGTGCGGCCTGTCAGGCCTGCACCGGCGGATGCCCGCGCACCGTAGCTTCGCGGGATAGCTCAGGAGGCAGACTAGCTGTCTTTCTTGCCTTCGTCGTTCAGGCGGCGCAGGGTTTCGTCCGGCGTTTCGTGGCGGGGCGCCTCACCGGCGGTGGCGGCGCTGTCGACGCCGTCGATGGTGGCATCGGTCTTCCCGAGGGTCAGCGAGGAGGCATCGTCCGGAACAACCGTCGGTTCCTCGGCGGCAACAACCGGCTCAACGATCTTGGTGACGGCCTGGCGGTGCACGGTGGCGGTGTTGCCCGGGGAGAGCTCCAAAACAACCTTGTTCTCGGCTTCGTCGATCTCAACGATGCGGCCGAACAGCCCGAAGCTGGTCATGACATCAACGCCGGTGCCGAACTTCGACTGGAGCTCTGCCTGCTGCTGCTGCGTCTTCTTGTTGCGGCGGAACATCATGAAGACGAACACGCCGAGCATGACGAACAGGAGAATAGTCATTGGATCCAAGGGGAAAGTTCCGTTCTGTACTTGCAAGCTGGTTTCACAGCAACGTCCGTTCCGTTCCGGGGCCGCCTGGTGTGGGCCCTGGCAGTAGACCTGGCAGAAAATCATGCCCGGCCGGCAGCGGCTAGCGGTAGCCGCACACGGAAACAATGGCCCGAACGTGCCGAGCGTCATACCAGTCTAAAGGGAAAAGGTCACTAGCGAGTGCTATTGACTATTACGGATCCATTCCGGATCGACTTCGCCCTCGGCATCCACGCCGAAGCCGGCCGGTCCACTATCGGGGGTGCCGGCCTGGAACAGGTCCAGCGGGTCCTGCCCGAAGGCGCCGGCGGGCACCGCAAAACCCAGGTGGGTCCACGCCGGGGCCAGGGCAATCCGACCGCGCGGCGTCCGGCCCAGCAGACCCTCCCGGACCAGATATGGTTCGGCGACGGTTTCCACCGTTTCGGTTTCCTCGCCGACGGCGATCGCCAGGGTGGACAGGCCCACCGGTCCGCCGCCGAATTTGGTGATCAGCGCCTCCAGGACGGCACGGTCCAGGCGGTCCAGGCCGCGTTTGTCCACTTCGTACATGTCGAGGGCAGCGGACGCCGTCCGGGCGTCGATTTGATCCACGCCGTGCACCAGAGCCCAGTCCCGGACGCGGCGGAGCAGGCGGTTGGCAATTCGGGGCGTGCCCCGGGACCGGCCGGCGATCTCGCTGAACCCGGCCGAATTCACCTTCAGGTCCAGCAGGCCGGCGGAGCGCCGCAGCACCAGTTCGAGCTCCTCGACGGAGTAGAACTCGAGGTGGCCGGTGAAACCGAACCGGTCCCGCAGCGGCCCCGGCAGCAGCCCGGCGCGGGTGGTGGCGCCGACCAGGGTGAAGGGCGGGAGCTCGAGCGGGATGGCGGTGGCCCCGGCGCCCTTGCCGACGACGATGTCGACGCGGAAGTCCTCCATGGCCATGTAGAGCATCTCCTCGGCCGGGCGGGACATCCGGTGGATCTCGTCGAGGAAGAGGACTTCGCCCTCGGACAGCGAGGAGAGGATGGCGGCCAGGTCACCGGCGTGCTGGATGGCCGGGCCGCTGCTGATCCGCAGCGGGGCGTTCATCTCGGCGGCGATGATCATGGACAGCGTGGTCTTGCCCAGGCCGGGCGGCCCGGACAGCAGCACGTGGTCGGCGCTGCGGCCGCGCATCCGGGAGGCCTCCAGGACGAGGGAGAGTTGTTTGCGGACCCGGTGCTGGCCCACGAAGTCGTGCAGGTTCTTGGGCCGGAGGGCGGCCTCGATCGCGCGCTCCTCGGGTTCCTCGCCCCCGGCGACGAGCGACGGCTCAGCCACGGGCGCCTACCCTGTTGCCGGCGCGGGCGCCGTCCTGGCCCAGCCAGCGCAGCGTGGCGCGGAGGATTTCCGCGACGTTGCCCTTCTCGGCGAGCTCCGGGGAATCAGCCAGTGACTTGTCGATGCTGGCGGTGGCGTCCTTCTCGGACCAGCCCAGGCTCGTCATCGCGGCAACCACCTGCGGCTTCCACACGGCTTCGGCGGACACGGCCGCCGCGGAGCCTCCGGGCGTGCCGTGCGGGACCAGCTTGCCGGCCAGTTCCAGCACGATCCGGCCGGCGACCTTGGGGCCGATTCCGGGAACCTTGGTGAAGGCCTTGCCGTCACCGGAATGCGCGGCGACCCGGATCGCCTCGGGCTCATGGACGGCCAGGACGGCCAGGGCCAGGCGCGGGCCGACGCCGCTGACGCTGAGCAGCACGTCGAAGACCTCACGTTCGTCGTCGCTGGAGAAGCCGAAAAGGGTCAGCGAGTCTTCGCGCACGATCAGGGAAGTAAAGAGCTTGCCCTCGTCCCCGACGCGGAGCTTGCTGAGGGTCTGCGGCGTCGCGTTGACGCTCATGCCGGCGCCGTTGAGGTCGATCACTGCCGAGGACAGGCCAACGTGCGCTACGGTTCCGCGGAGAAAACTGATCAAGGCCTGGCTCCTGGGTCTACGGCTGGGTTGGCAGCCGGCTATCCGAACATATCTACGAATACCCTAGCAAGCGTCCCGGACATTCAGCGCGCGCGGCGCGCCTTGGCCTCCGCGTCGGCCCAGGCGCGCTGGGCCGGGGTAAGGGACTGGCTTCCCGGCCCTGTGGTGGCCACCGCGGCACCACTGCCGGCCCGCCACGCGTGTGTGATGGCCAGTGCCAGCGCATCGGCGGCATCGGCTGGCCGCGGCGGGGCATCCAGCCGCAGGATCTTGGTGACGAGCTTGGTGACAGCGTCCTTGTTGGACGTTCCACTGCCGGTCACGGCGGCCTTGACCTCCGAGGGCGTATGCAACGCCACCGGGATGCCGCGGCGCGCGGCGGCCGCGATCACGACGCCGGAGGCCTGGGCCACACCCATGACCGTGCTGACGTTGAGCTGGGAGAAGACACGTTCGACGGCGAGGACCTGCGGCTCATACTTGTCCAGCCAGTCGTCGATCGAGGTGGCGATGACAAGCAGCCGCTGGTCCAGGCTCTCCTCCGGGGAGGTACCGACGACGCCGAACGCCACCATCGTGGCGCGCCGGTTTTTCTCGACGTCCACGATGCCGATGCCGCAGCGGGTGAGGCCCGGATCGACGCCGAGGACGCGAAGGGTCACTCGGCTTCCAGTGCGGCCTGCACTTCGTCGCTGAGGTCTGCGTTGCTGTAGACGTTCTGCACGTCGTCGAGCTCTTCCAGGGCATCCACGAGCTTCATGAACTTCTTGGCGGCGTCGAGGTCCAGCGGCACCTGCATGGAGGGCACGAACTCGGCCTCGTCGGTGTCGTAATCGATTCCGGCTTCCTTGAGCGCATCGCGGATGGCCTGCAGGTCAGTCGGTTCGGAGTGGATCTCGAAGCTGTCGCCGTTGTCCTTGACTTCCTCGGCGCCGGCGTCCAGGACGGCCATCAGCACGTCGTCCTCGCTCAGGCCGTTCTTGGGCAGCGAGACGACGCCCTTGCGGGAGAACAGGTAGCTGACCGAACCGGGATCGGCGATCGTGCCGCCGTTGCGGGAGATGGCGAGCCGGACCTCGGAGGCCGCGCGGTTCTTGTTGTCCGTAAGGCACTCGATCAGCAGGGCCGAACCCTGCGGTCCGCGGCATTCGTACATGATCTCGGTGTAGTCCACGACCTCGCCGGTGAGGCCGGCGCCGCGCTTGATGGCGCGGTCGATGTTGTCAGCGGGGACCGAGGTCTTCTTGGCCTTGGTGACGGCGAGTTCCAGGCTCGGGTTGCCGGCGAGGTCGGGTCCGCCCATGCGCGCGGCAACTTCGATGTTCTTGATCAGCTTGGCGAACGACTTGGCCCGGCGGCTGTCCAGGATGGCCTTCTTGTGCTTGGTCGTCGCCCATTTGGAGTGGCCTGACATGCTTTACGCTTCTCCTCTGATCATTCGAATAAACAATTCGTGCACGCGCTTCTCCCCCGTCACTTCCGGGTGGAAGGAGGTGGCCAGCAGCTTGCCGGAACGCACAGCAACAATTCTAGCCGTCCCGTCGAGGGATTCCGGGTGGCCGGCCTTGGACGGTTCCACCTGGGCCAGGACCTCAACGCCCGCGCCGACGCGCTCCACCCAGGGTCCGCGGATGAACACGGCGTGCACCGGGGCCACGCCGGATTCATCGGCGCTGAACTCCAGCCCCTTGAACTCAAGGTCGGTCTCGAACGATTCCCGCTGCCGGCCGAAGGCGTTGCGGCGGACCGTGATGTCCAGGCCGCCGAAGGTCTGCTGGGGGTTGCCGGCAAGGTCCAGGGCCGGGTCGGCGATGTCCGCCGCCAGCAGGATCATGCCGGCGCAGGAACCATAGACCGGCAGACCGGCCTGGATGCGTTCGCGCAGCGGATCCCGCAGTTCGAACATCCGGGCGAGCTTGTCGATGGTCGTCGATTCCCCGCCGGGAATGATGAGGCCGTCAAGGCCGTCCAGCTCGGCGGGGCGGCGGACGCCGACGCCCGTGGCGCCGGCTGCCTCCACGGCGTGCAGGTGTTCACGGAAGTCGCCCTGGAGCGCCAGGACGCCGATCCGGAGGCCTGATCCCGCGCCGGAACCAGGCAAAGAAAGGGGGGTGGTCATGGTGCCAGCATAATGCGCCGCGCTCCCCGGGGCCGCACCGGAGCGCGCCCCCGGACCGGGTTCCATGCCGCCGCTGGGATATATTACAAAGCATGCTCTACTTCAGCGTTCCGCTCGGCAAGCTCGTCCGCCGGGTCTCCCGGCTCCGGGGCGGAGGCTCAGCCCTCCCCGGTCTGGTGGTCGAAAAAATCGACCCCGGCTTCATGCAACGGACGCTCTCCACGCTGCCGCTGGGCGTCGCCGTCGTCAGCGGCACGAACGGCAAGACCACCACCACCAAGATGGTCGTGGAACTGCTGGAGAGCCAGGGCCTGAAGGTCTTCACCAACCGCACCGGCAGCAACTTCACCCGGGGCGTGGCCGCGGCGCTGCTCGGCGAGGTGGACTGGCGCGGCCGGCTCGACGCCGACGTCGCCGTCCTGGAACTCGACGAGGCCCACGCCGTGCACTTCGTCAACAAGGTCCCGCCGCGCTACTGCCTGCTGCTGAATGTCCTGCGCGACCAGCTGGACCGCTTCGGCGAGATCGACAAGACTGCCGAGCTGCTGCAGCACATCGCCGCCAAGACCTCCGGGACCGTCGTCCTGAACCGCGAGGACCCGCGCGTGGCCCGCATCGCCGACACGCTCGACGGCCCGGCGGCCGGCGGTCCCGAGGTCCGCTACTTCGGCCTCGATGATTCGCTGCTCAGCACGTTCCCCAACGACGACGAAATGCGTGCCGCGCCGGGCAGCCCGGTGCCTCCGGCCCCCGCCAAGCCGGGTGCCGACGTCGTCCTCCGCCGGGTGGGCGCGGACGACGCCGACTTCGAGTACGACGGCGCGACGGTCAGCACCGGGATGAAGCTCCGCGGCGTCTACAACATCTTCAACGCTGCGGCTGCCCTGACCCTGGCGCGGGCCATCACTGGCGCCCGCGGCACGGGCACCGACCACGCCGGCCTGCTGACGGCGCTTTCCAACGTTGCCCCTGCCTTCGGACGCGGCGAAAGCCTCGTCGTCGACGGACTGCCGCTGGAACTGGTCCTGGTCAAGAACCCCAGCGGCTTCCGCCTCGGCCTGAAGTCCTTCCCGGCCGCCGGCTACGCCACGATGATCGCCATCAATGACAACTACGCGGACGGCCGGGACATGTCCTGGCTGTGGGACGTCGAATTCGACACCCTGCGCGACGGCGGCGTGGACCAGCTCTCCGGCTCGCGCGCCTACGACATGGCGCTCCGGCTGCAATACGACGACGTGGCGATCGGCGCCGTCGACACGGACATCGCCGCCGCCCTTGCCGCCTTCATCCGCGGCTCCAAGGACAAGCCGAAGCGGATTTTCTGCACCTACACGGCCATGCTGGCCATCCGCCGCGAGCTGTCCAAAATCACCACAGTGGAGGTGGTCTCATGACCCCCGCGTCCCCCGAAACCCCGAACGGGCTCTCCTTCGGGCACGAACTGCCCCCCGAGGACACCCCGGCCCCCAGCAAGGGCAGCGTCCGCGTGCTGCAGCTCTATCCACGGGACATGAACATCTACGGCGACTGGGGCAACGCCCTGGTCCTGGCCCAGCGCCTGCGCTGGCACGGGTACACCCCGGAACTGCTCGAGTACAACGTCGGGGACGAGTTCCCCGCAGGCGTCGACCTGATCGTGGGCGGCGGCGGCCAGGACAGCGGCCAGCTGGTGATCCAGGATGACCTGCTCTCCCGCGAGACCGTCCTGAAGGAACTCGCCGAGGCCGGCACGCCGATGCTGGTGATCTGCGGGCTGTACCAGCTGTTCGGGAAGTTCTTCAAGACCAGGACCGGCTCCGTCATCCCGGGCATCGGCATCCTGGACGTCGAGACGCACGGCACGGACGAACGGCTGATCGGCAACGTCTCGGTGGCCTCCCCCGAATTCGGCACCGTGCTGGGCTACGAAAACCACAGCGGCCAGACCACGCTGGGCCCGGGCGTCGCGCCGCTGGGAACCACGGCCAAGGGCACCGGCAACAACAGCAGCGACGGCCAGGAAGGCGCCCGCTACCGCAACATCGTCGCCAGCTACCTGCACGGCTCGCTGCTGCCCAAGAACCCCGCGCTGGCAGACTTCCTGATCAAAACCGCCGTCGAGCGCAAGTACGGCAGCTTCTCACCGGGCACCCCGGATGACTCGTACGCCGTCCTGGCCCGCGATCACGCGGCCCGCCGGCCCCGCTGACGCGCGCCGCATGATCAAGGTTGCCCGCGACAACCCGGCGCGCCCGGACGTCCGGCGCCTCCTGGAAGAACACCTCGCGGACATGTATGCGACCTCACCGGCCGAGAGCGTGCACGCCCTGGACCCGGACGCGCTGGCCGGTCCGGAGATCGCCTTCTGGACCGCGCGCGACGGCGGCGGCGCGCTGCTTGGCTGCGGAGCGCTGAAGGACCTCGGCGCGGGCGAGGGCGAGATCAAGTCGATGCGGACAGCGCTCCACGCCCGCGGCCGTGGCATCGCCGCACTCCTCCTGGCCCGGATCCTCGACGAGGCACGGAACCGCGGCTACGGCCGGGTGTGCCTGGAAACGGGGTCGGAGGACTTCTTCGCACCGGCACGGCGGCTCTATGAACGGCACGAATTTGTCCTTTGCCAGCCGTTCGCCGATTACCTGCCCGACCCCAACAGCGTCTTTATGGCCCGCAATCTGTCGGGTTCGCTGACGAATTGAGAAGCGCCGGACGCCGCGGTCAGTTGCCCGACACCCGGAGGATCTCCAGCCCCTCCGACTCCCCCGGCTCCTCGAAGATTGCCGCCAGGTGCCGGACCCCGGAGTCCTCCAACGCATGGGAACCCGGTTCTTCCGCCAGGGTCCGCCGGCGGACACGCTCAAGGGCGGTGTCCAAGGGCGTCTGGAGATAATGCAGCACGACGTCGAACCCGGCCGCGGTCGCCTTCCCATGCCACAGCGCCCGCCGGGCGCGGCTCCACTGGTTCCAGTCGAGGACCACATCCGTCCCGGCGCGCAGGACCTGCGCAGCCGTGTCCCAGATGAGCAGTTTGCAGCTCTCTGCGCGGCCGCCGAACTCCTCGGCCGCGTAGTGCAAGCCCGGATACAGCCGCAGCATCCAGTCGTCGAGGCTGAACCGCACGGCCGGTAAGGTTGCCTCAAGTTCCCGGGCCAGCGTCGTTTTGCCCGCACCGTTGAGCCCGCAGAGCAAATGGACCGCGGGCGCCGCCGTCGTCGTCATCCTCCGGCTCCGCTGTTCCTGAGCAGCGCCGCGAGCTCGGCCGGCCGGGTAGCCGGCCACCAGTGGCCGCTGTCCACCCTCACCACGCGCAGGTCATCCACCCACGCCTCAAGCCCCTCCACCAGGTGCGGGGACAGGAAGGGGTCCCGCAACGGGACCACCACCTGCACCGGCATCGCCACCCGCGCGGGTGCAGGCCAGTTCCGGGCGGACCGGAAGTTGCTGCGGTACAGGGCCAGCCCGCGGACCGGGTCGTTGCCGACGCTGCGTTTGGCGCCCCGCTCGTAGCGCCGGGTCAGGAACAGCCGCCAGGCAGCCTCCGGCAGCACCGGGACCAGGAACGCCGCGATGTACCAGCTGCGCAGCAACTGCCCGGCCGCTTGCCGCCAGGACCGGGGGTCCCGGAGCCGTGAGCGCACCCAGCGCGAGAAGTGGCGCAGGTCCGGGCCGGAGATGCTCGTGTAGCGGCGGATCACACCGGCGGCACGCGGATCCTGCACCGCTGCCCAGCCCTGGATCGACCCCCAGTCGTGGCCAACCAGATGCACCCCGGCGGCTCCGACGGCGTCGAGCACGGCAAAAAGATCGTCCACCAGCGTGGCCAGGCTGAAGTCGCCGGGGCTCCCGACGACGACGGAGGCGCCCGCATTGCGGGTGTCGTACGCGACCACGTGGTGCGTTGCGGCAAGCTCCCGGATGACCGGCAGGAACACCCGGTGGTCATCAGGATACCCGTGCACCAGCAGCAACGTCGGAACGTCCGGACCCGGCTGCCGGCCGTATTCGACGACGGCCAGCTCGGCACCGTGCGCGCCGACAGTCCGCCGTCGTTCGCTCAGTGTGTCCAGGGCTACCGCTCCTTCGTGATCAGCAGTTCATGGGCGCCTGCCGCGGCAGCGCCCATCGATTCAACCACGGTCCGGGTCCGGAGCCGGGTGGCCGCGTCCGCGGCGGCACCGGCGCAGGGACCCTGCGGGGCGTCGGAGGCGACCGAACACCAGCGGTAGGGCCCGCGCACAATGACCGAGGGCGCCCAGGCCAGGTCCGAGGCGGACCACTTGCCCGCGGCGTCCTGGCTGAACTGCGCCCGCACCAGCAGCCCCTCGTTGTTCACCACGTACCAGGGCGAGAGTTCGGTGACGCCGTTGCCCAGCCCGTACACGATCCAGGTCCCCTTGTAGCGCTCAATCGGGAGCACCGAGTGGGTGTGGTGGCCGTAGATCATGGTGAACTGGCCGCTGTCCACCAGCGCGTGGGCCACGGTGCGCTGCTGCTCGTTCGGCACGTTGGAGTACTCGTCCCCGGCATGCATGACGCCCAGCACGATGTCCGCCCCGAGTGCCCTCGCCTTGCGGGCCTTGGCAATCATCGCGGCGGGATCGAGCATGTCCACCTGCCAGGCGTGCTCCGGGGTCTGCCCGTTCAAACCGTAGGCGCCCTCGATCACGGCCACCGTGGCGGCGGCGGTATTCAGGATCATCACGCCGCGGGAGTCGGCTTCGCTGCGGTAGGAGCCGGTGTGCTGCAGTCCGGCCGCGTCGAGGGCGTCGAGGGTGCGGACCAGGCCCGCGGTGCCCTGGTCGATGGTGTGGTTGCTGGCGGTGGTGCACGCCTGGTAGCCCACCTGCTGGGCGGCGGTGATGATCTGCGGCGGCACGTTGAACGACGGGTAGGCGGAGAACGGCCCGGTGGGTCCGGAGACCGGCGTTTCCTGATGGCAGACCGCGAGGTCGCTCTTTTCGATGTACTTGCGCTGGCCCGCCAGCAGCGGTTCGAAGTCCAGGCCCTTGGCACCGGTAGCGAGGGCGTCGGCACGGGCCTGCTCCCAGAGCTGGGCGTGGACCAGCATGTCCCCGGTGACCAGGACAGTGGTGCAGCGGATGGCGGCGCAGGCCGGCCCCTTCCCCGGCGTCGGCGTCGGGGTGGGTGTCGGCGTCGCGTCCGGCGTGGATCCCGGGGTTCCAGAGGCAGTGGTCCCGGCAGTATTGGCGGCAGCCGCCGAGGACGGTCCCGCGCTGGAGTCCGGGCGGGCGACGAGGCCGCAGGACGCCAGGGAGACCGCCAGGAGAGCCGCGGCGGACCCGGCCAGCAGCCGTCCGCGCAGCGTGGGGGTGATGATTCGCATTTTGTCATCGTACGGTGGCCCGGGTCACAACACGCCTAGCGGTCCATTGAGAACCGGCGCTGTGCATGAAAGAGTTATTTCATGACCAATCCCCTCCTGAGCCCCAGCACCCTGCCCTACGGACTGCCGCCATTCGCGGACATCGAGGTCCAGCACTACTCCGAGGCCGTCGAGGCCGGCCTCGCCGAACACCTGGCCGAGATCCAGGCCATCGTGGCGGACCCGGAGCCTGCGACCTTCGAGAACACGGCGCTGGCGATGGAGCGCTCCGGACAGCTGCTGCAGCGTGCCGCGGCGTCGTTCTTCACGCTGGTGTCCGCGGACGCCTCGGAGGCCATCCGGGAGCTCGAGACCCGCCTCTCCCCCAGCTTCTCGGCCCACCAGGACGCGGTGTACCTGAACCGGGGGCTGTTCGAGCGCTTCGCCGCCATCAACACCGACCGGCTGGACGCGGAATCAAACCGGCTCGTGGAGGAATACCTCAAAGAGTTCCGCCAGACCGGCATCCAGCTCGACGCGGCCGGCCAGGAACGGCTCAAGGCCATCAACGCCGAGCTGTCCACCCTCGGGACCGAGTTCGGCCAACGGGTCAAGGAGGGCATGAAGTCCGCCTCGTTGCTGCTGGACGACGCCGCCGAGCTCGCCGGTCTCCCGGCGGACGACGTCGCCAGCGCCGCCGAAGCCGCGCGCACCGCGGGGCACGAGGGGAAATTCCTGCTCACCCTGATCCAGCCCAGCAACCAGCCCGCGCTGGCCGCCCTGGAGAACCGGGAGGTGCGGCGCCGGCTTTTCGAGGCGTCGGTTGGCCGTGGCAGCGGCGGTGGCGACCTCGATGTGCTGGACCTGGTCAAGGACATGGTCCGGCTCCGCGCGGAGAAGGCCGGCCTCCTTGGCTTCGCCAACTTTGCCGAGCTCAGTGTGGACCAGCAGACCGCCCCCGATTTCGAGGCCGTGCAGGCCATGATGAACCGGCTCGCCCCGGCCGCCGTCCGGAACGCCGACGCCGAGGCGGAGGCGCTGGCGGAGGTCGCCGGCCACCCGCTCGAGGCCTGGGACTGGGCCTACTACTCGGCGCAGGTGAAGCGTGAACGGTACTCGGTGGACGAGCAGGCCCTGCGGCCGTACTTCGAGCTGGACCGGGTGCTCCGGGATGGAGTTTTCTTCGCCGCCACCGCCCTGTACGGCATCACCTTCCACGAACGCACCGACCTTGAGGGCTATCACCCCGATGTCCGGGTCTGGGAGGTAAAGAACTCCGACGGCACCGACCTCGGCCTGTTCCTGGGCGACTATTACACCCGGGATTCGAAGCGCGGCGGGGCCTGGATGAACTCCCTCGTGGAGCAATCCGGACTGCTGAACACCCGGCCCGTGGTGATCAACAACCTCAACATTTCCAAGCCGCCGGCCGGCGAGCCGACGCTGCTGACCCTGGACGAGCTGCGGACCACCTTCCACGAGTTCGGCCACGCCCTGCATGGGCTGTTCTCCTCGGTCACCTACCCGAGGTTCGCCGGCACCTCGGTGCCGCGTGACTTCGTCGAGTACCCCTCGCAGGTCAATGAAATGTGGATCATGTGGCCGGAGGTGCTCGCCAACTACGCCCGGCACCACGCCACCGGCGAGCCGCTGCCGCAGGAAGCGGTGGACAAGCTCAACGAAGCCGCCCTCTGGGGCGAGGGCTTCGGCACCACCGAGTACCTTGGCGCCGCGCTGCTGGACCTCGCCTGGCACGTGCTCGACGGTACCGAGATCCCCGAGGACGCGCTGGAGTTCGAGGCCAAGGCCCTGGCCGCCGCCGGCGTCGCGCACAGCCTGATCCCGCCGCGCTACCGCACCGGCTACTTCCAGCACATTTTTGCCGGCGGCTGGTACGCCGCGGGGTACTACTCCTACATCTGGAGCGAGGTGCTCGACGCCGAGACGGTCGAATGGTTCAAGGAAAACGGCGGCCTGACCCGGGCGAACGGTGACTTCTTCCGGGCCGAGCTGCTCTCCCGGGGCAACAGCCGCGACCCGCTGGAATCCTTCCGCGCCTTCCGGGGCCGGGAAGCCCGGCTCGAACCGCTGCTCAAGCGCCGCGGCCTCAACTGACCCCCAGAACGCAAACGACGGCGGCGGGTCACCTCAGAAAGGTGACCCGCCGCCGTCGTTCAATCAGAAGCGCAAGGCGCGGGGCGGTGTGATCCGGCAACGCGCGTAAAAGGGCCCCCGCCGCCGTCGTCGGTCAAAAATCAGGCAACAGACGCGCCTAACTCTCTTGGCTTAATAAGAGAGACTGCAGAGGCTCCATGGACGAGGCGCCTTGGCGCCGAGTCTGTGGAGAAGCAGTCGAACGCTACCAGCCGCGCTCGGCGAGCCGGTGCGGCTGGGGGATTTCGTCGACGTTGATGCCGACCATCGCCTCGCCCAGGCCGCGGGAGGCCTTGGCGATGACGTCCGGGTCGTCGAAGAAGGTGGTGGCCTTCACGACGGCGGCGGCGCGCTGGGCCGGGTTGCCGGACTTGAAGATGCCGGAGCCGACGAAGACGCCGTCGGCGCCGAGCTGCATCATCATGGCGGCGTCGGCCGGGGTGGCGATGCCGCCGGCGGTGAACAGCACCACCGGAAGCTTGCCGGTCGCGGCAACTTCCTTGACCAGGTCGTACGGGGCCTGCAGCTCCTTGGCGGCGACGTAGAGCTCGTCCTCAGGCAGGGCGGCGAGCTTGAGGATCTCGGCGCGGATCTGGCGCATGTGGGTGGTGGCGTTGGAGACATCTCCGGTGCCGGCCTCGCCCTTGGAGCGGATCATGGCCGCGCCCTCGTTGATGCGGCGCAGCGCTTCGCCGAGGTTCGTGGCACCACAAACGAAGGGGACGGTGAAGTTCCACTTGTCGATGTGGTTGGTGTAGTCGGCCGGGGTCAGGACCTCGGACTCGTCGATGTAGTCCACGCCGAGCGACTGCAGGACCTGGGCTTCGACGAAGTGGCCGATCCGGGCCTTCGCCATAACCGGCACGGATACGGCGTCGATGATCTTGTCGATCATGTCCGGATCGCTCATCCGGGACACGCCGCCCTGGGCGCGGATGTCGGCGGGAACGCGTTCCAGCGCCATCACGGCCACGGCACCGGCGTCCTCGGCGATGCGGGCCTGCTCGACGTTGACGACGTCCATGATGACGCCGCCCTTGAGCATCTCCGCCATGCCGCGCTTGACGCGGCTGCTGCCCGTAACGTTCTTGGCGGACGCGCCGGCTTCGCTGCTTACATCAGGTGTAGACACAAAAACCCCTATGGGTAGATAGATGACCTCGCCGGGGCGCGGACGGCACGCAGATGACAATCTCGCATACACCGGCTCGCACACACCGGATTACCGGGAACCATTGGCCGGTAAGCCTAATACTAGTCCCCCGCCGCGGCGGGGTTGAATTCCGATTACGGGCTCAGGCGGCCTGTTCCGTGGCGCTTCCCGTATTTTCCTCCAGCGACTGGCGGTGCACGGAGGCGATGCGCTGCACGACCGTCACGAAACTGGCCAGGGCGAGCAGGCAGAGGGTGGCAAACAGGACCACGGTGGGGAGGCCTATCCCGGTGAAGCCGGTGACCACCAGGACCGACACCAGCCGTTCGGCCCGCTCCGCGATGCCCACGTTCGCGTGGTAGCCGAGCGCCTCGGCCTTGGCCCGCGCGTAGGACACCACCATGCCCAGTACGAGGCAGACGACGGCGGCGATGGCGATGGGGATATCGGAGCCGCCGGTGAAAAACCAGATGGCGACGCCGGCAAAGAGGGCGCCGTCGGCGACCCGGTCCAGGGTGGAGTCCAGGAAGTTGCCCCAGCGTCCGCCGCGTTCCTGCATCCGGGCCATGATGCCGTCGATGACATCGGAGAAAATAAACGCCGTGATGAACAGCGTTCCCCACCAGAGCTGGCCCAGCGGATAGAACACGAGCGCTCCGATGACGACGCCGGCGGTGCCGATGATCGTGACGGCGTCGGGCGAGACACCCACCCGCAGCAGCCAGCGGGCCAGCGGCGAGAACAGCGCGGTGAAGAAACCGCGGGCGTGCTTATTCAGCATCCGACGTCCCGGAGGGCCGCTGCCCCGTAGGACCGGCCTGGTCGCTGCCCTCGTCATTGGCCTGGTCATTGGCCTGGGGCCAGGCCTCGGCGACCTGCTGTCGGACCTCGCCCAGGGTCTGGGTGATCGCCTTGGTCTGCGCGATGATCGGGAAGAAGTTGCCGTCCCCGCCCCAGCGCGGCACCACATGCTGGTGCAGGTGGCCCGCGATGCCGGCCCCGCCGGTCACGCCCTGGTTCATCCCTAAGTTGAAGCCGGTGGGGTTCGCGACCTTGCGCAGCACCCGCATCGCAGTCTGGGTCAGCTCGGCGAACTCCGCGGTCTCCTCGACAGTCAGGTCCGTGTAATCGGGGATATGCCGGTAGGGGCAGACCAGGAGGTGGCCCGGGTTATAGGGGAAGAGGTTGAGCACGACGTAGCAGGACCGGCCGCGGAACACGATCAGGGAGTCGTCGTCCTCGCGCTCGGGAGCGACGCAGAAGGGGCAGTCATCCGGGTTCTTGAACTGGTGCTGGCCGCCCTTGATGTACGCCATGCGGTGCGGAGTCCACAGGCGCTGGAAGGCGTCCGGCACCCCGGCCAGGCCAAAGTCGTCGGTTACGCCGTCGTCACCCGGGTAGCCCGGGACAGCGCCTGTGGTCTCCTGCACGTGCTGCTCCCCTAGCTGGTCCGGTTGCGGACGGCGTCGACGATCCGCCGGACGGCCTCGGCAACGGGCACGCCGTTGTCCTGGCTGCCGTCGCGGAAGCGGAAGGACACGGCGCCGGCCTCGGCGTCGTCCCCGCCGGCGATCAGCACGAACGGGATCTTGTCCTTGCTGGCGGTGCGGATCTTCTTCGGGAAACGGTCCGAGGAGATGTCCACCTCGGCGCGGATCCCGGCGGCCTTGAGCTGGTCGACGACGTCGAACATGTAGTCGTTGAACGCCTCGGCCACGGGGATGCCGACCACCTGCACCGGGGCCAGCCAGGCCGGGAAGGCGCCGGCGTAGTGCTCGGTCAGGACGCCCATGAAGCGTTCAATGGAGCCGAAAAGGGCGCGGTGGATCATGACCGGGCGCTGGCGGGTGCCGTCCGCGGCCTGGAACTCGAGTTCGAAGCGCTCCGGCAGGTTGAAGTCCAGCTGGATGGTGGACATCTGCCAGGTCCGGCCGATGGCGTCGCGGGCCTGCACCGAGATCTTCGGGCCGTAGAAGGCGGCTCCGCCCGGATCAGGGACCAGTTCCAGTCCGGACTCCTGCGCCACCTCGGCGAGGGTCTGGGTGGCTTCCTCCCAGACCTCGTCCGAACCCACGGACTTCTCCGGGTCCTTGGTGGAGAGTTCCAGGTAGAAGTCCTCCAGGCCGTAGTCCTTGAGCAGGCCGAGGACGAAGTTGAGCGTCTTGGTGAGCTCGTCCTTCATCTGCTCGCGGGTGCAGTAGATGTGGGCGTCGTCCTGGGTCATGCCCCGGACGCGGGTGAGGCCGTGCACGACGCCGGACTTCTCGTAGCGGTACACCGAGCCGAATTCGAAGAGCCGGAGCGGAAGTTCGCGGTAGGAGCGTCCGCGGGAGCGGAAGATGAGGTTGTGCATCGGGCAGTTCATCGGCTTCAGGTAGTAGTCCTGGCCGGGCTTGCGCACGGTGCCGTCCTCGTTCAGTTCCGCGTCGATGTGCATCGGGGGGAACATGCCCTCGCGGTACCAGTCCAGGTGTCCGGAGACCTCGTAGAGGTGGCCCTTGGTGATGTGCGGGGTGTAGACGAACTCGTAGCCCGCGTCGACGTGGCGCTGGCGGGAGTAGTCCTCCATAGCCTTGCGGATGATGCCGCCCTTGGGGTGGAACACCGGCAGTCCGGAGCCCAGCTCGTCCGGGAAGGAGAACAGGTCCAGTTCGGCGCCCAGCTTGCGGTGGTCGCGGCGTTCGGCCTCGGCGATCCGCTCCTGGTAGGCCTTGAGGGCTTCCTTGGTGGGCCAGGCGGTGCCGTAGATGCGCTGCAGCTGCTTGTTCTTCTCGCTGCTGCGCCAGTAGGCGGCCGACGAGCGGGTCAAGGCGAAGGCGTTGGAGATCAGCTTGGTGTTGGGCAGGTGCGGGCCGCGGCACAGGTCGCACCAGACGGTGGTGCCTTCCTTGCGCTCCACGTTGTCGTAGATGCTCAGCTCGCCGCCGCCCACCTCCACGCTGGAGCCGTCGGCGTCCGAGCCGGCGCCCTTGAGGCCGATCAGTTCCAGCTTGTAGGGCTCGTCCTTCATGGCTTCGCGGGCCTCGTCCTCGGAGACGACGCGGCGGACGAACTTCTGGTTCTGGTTGATGATCTTTTGCATCATCTTTTCCAGCTGGCGCAGGTCTTCCGGGGTGAACGGCTCCTCGACGTCGAAATCGAAGTAGAAGCCGTCGGTGATGTACGGGCCGATGCCGAGCTTGGCGTCGGGGCGCAACTGCTGCACGGCCTGGGCCATGACGTGGGCGGTGGAGTGGCGCAGGACGTTGAGGCCGTCCGGGGAATCGATGGTGACGCCTTCAATCGCTGCACCCTCGGGCAGCGGCTGGTCCAGGTCTTTCAGCTCGCCGTTGACGCGGGCCACAACGACGTCGCGGCGCTCAAAAAAGAGTTCCGCGCCGGTGGTCCCGGTAGTCACCTTGGTCTCTTCGCCGTCGACGATAAGGGTGATCTGCTGGGCATCTGACACGGGTGTCTCCTATTCAAAGTTAAGGCTTCGTAGCTTGTGGCGTACGGGGACCACAGCCAGCCTCGTCCATGCTATCGGGTTCCGGATAGGCCAACCAACGCGGCAGGCCGCCGGCCGGCAGGCGTTTTGCCGCCGCTTAGCCGGAGAACCCGGTGATGGCCAGGGTCCGGCGGATCCCGTCCAGCGGGCCCCGGACCGGGTGCTCAGGACGGCCCTGCGCGGGGGTGGCAGCTCCGCCGGCGCCGGGCCCGGCAGCAGCCGTCCGGTTGGCGGGGGGCGCCGGGAAGGGCAGCGTCTCGGTCCGACTGAGGTCCCAGGCCATCGAGGCGCTGATGCTGATGCCCCGCGGCCCAGTCCGCCGGGTGGTACCGCGGATCAACAGCAGCCGGGTGCCGAACAGCAGCGGACCGGACTGTTCCTGGGCCTCATGGAAGAAGACCGAGTCCACGCAGCCGGTGCCGTCATCGATGCTGATGAACACCACCCGCCTGCCGCCGCGCATCGGCGGGGTCTGGGTGGCCACCCGCACCCCGGCCACCAGCACCTCGGTACCGTTGCGCAGTCCCAGCAGCTTGTCCGCCGTCGTAACGCCCAGCCGGTCCAGCAAGGGGCGGTGGCTGTCCATCAGGTGTCCGCTGACATCCAGGGCCAACAGGTCCAGTTCGGCGCGCACGGTTTCCACCAGCGTAGGGGCCGGCAGGCCGCCCTTCAGGTTCCTGAGCTCGACGTCGCCCAGCGGCAAGGCCAACTGCCCCTCGATGACCTCGACCCCCTTGCGCTGCGGCCTGCCCTGCAGCTGCTGCAGGTGCTGGACCAGGTCGGCCCGGTTGGCGGTGCTGCCGGAGGAGCGGTGCAGCGAGTCGAAGGCGCCCAGTTGCGCCAGGCGCTGGATGCTCGGCTTGCTGAGCCGGGTGCGGGCACGCAGGTCCGCGAGGGAATCATAGGGCTGGCCGGCCACAATCCGTTTCAGCTCGGCCCCGGAAAGCCCGAAAATGCCGTTCAGGCTCAGCCGGATGCCGAGCTTGCCCCGGTCCGGGCCGGTGTCCACCCGTTCCACCCGGTATTCGGCGTGGCTGCGGTTGATGTCCAGCGGCAGGATGGGGATCCCCAGCCGCCGGGCTTCGGCCACCAGCAGCCGCTTGGGGTACATCCCCGGGTCGTGTTCCCAGAGCCCGGCCAGGAAGGCTTCGGGGTGGTGGGTCTTGAGCCACGCCGACTGGTAGGTGGGCACGGCGAAGGCGGCGCCGTGGGCCTTGCAAAAACCGAAGCTGCCAAAGGCTTTCAGCGTCCCCCAGACCTTGTCCACCACCTCGGGGGTGTAGTTCCGGGCCCGGGCTTCGCGGCGGAAGAATTCCTCCACCCGTCCCTCGAGGACCTCGTTGCCGAGGGCCCGCCGGAATTCATCGGCCCGGGCCAGCCCGCAGCCGGTCATGACGTCGAAGGTTTTGAGGATCTGCTCATGGAAGACGGTGACGCCGTGCGTCTCCTGCAGCACCGGCTTGAGGTCCGGGTGCGGGTAGACCTCCGGCGCGAAGCCGTGCCGGTGTTCCAGGAAGGGCCGGACCATGTCCGACTTCATCGGCCCCGGCCGGAACAGCGAGATGTCGATGATGAGGTCGTTGAATTCCCGGGGCGCCAGCTTGCCGATAAGTTCCCGCTGGCCCGGGGATTCGATCTGGAAGCAGCCCAGGGTGTGGGTGCTGCGGATCAGCTCATAGGTGGGTTCGTCGTCGAGCGGGACGGCGTTGAGGTCGATGCGGCCGTCGGCTGCGATGTAGTCCGGGCCGGAGCCGTCCGGGCCTGCGGGGTGGCGGCCGGCCGCCACCACCTCGGCCTTGGACGGGTGCAGCCGGATCACCTCCCGGACCGCGAACGCCATGGCACTCTGCATCCGGACGCCAAGGACATCGAGCTTGAGCATGCCCATCGGATCCATGTCGTGCTTGTCGAACTGGCTCATCGGCAGGCCCAGGCCGCTGGGCTGCACGGGGGTGCGGTCCAGCAGTGTCGCATCGCCCAGGATGACCCCGCAGGGGTGCATCGAGATGTGCCGCGGCAGCCGGTCCAGCCGTTCGGTCAGGTCCACCAACAGGTCCAGTTGCTGGTTTTCGGTGAAGTCCCGCTGCTCCACCCGGCCGGCGAATTCCTTCAGCTCCGGCTTCTTTACCAGGGCCTCACGGAAGTTCCGGGCCGAAAACCGCCACAGCTGTTTGGCGATCTCGTCGATGTCGCCGCCGTCCATGCCAAGGGCCAGGCCGGCGTCGCGGACGGCCCCGCGGGCGCGGTAGCCGTTCTGCATGCTCATCAGCGTGACGCGTTCGGAGCCGAAGCGCTCAAAGATCCTCCGGTAGACGTTGTGCCGTTCGGCGCTTTCGACGTCGATGTCGATGTCCGGCAGGGTGGCGCGGTCCCTGGACAGGAATCGTTCAAAGATGAGGTCGTGCTGCAGCGGGTTGACCTGGCTGACATCGATCAGGAAATTGACCAGGCTGGAGGCGCCCGAGCCGCGGGCTGCCGCCCGGACCCCCATGTCCAGGATCATCCGGGACACTTCGGCCACCGTCAGGAAATAGGAGGCAAAACCAAGACTGTCGATGATCCGCAGTTCGTGCTCCAGCCGGGCGCGCATTTCTTCGGCTGGCTTGCCGGCGATCCCGGGGAAGCGTCGGCTGATGCCGGCCTCGCAGCGCTGCGTGAGTTCCACGAGCGGGTCCCCCGCAATTCCGATCACCGAGGCCTCCGGGACCACGGGCTGCTTCCATCCCATGTCCGTGACCGGATCCATCCGGCAGCGGTCCGCGAGCGCCTCGGTGTGTGCCAGCAGGCTCTTAAGGTCCGCGGCGCCGTAGCCGGCGGCGTGCATGATTTCCTGGCCCAGCCGCAGCATCTGCGCGGAGGATTTCAGCCAGGCCTGCCCGTTGGGTTGCAGCTGCGGCGCGGCGGAGAGCTCGGGCAGGGATTTCAGTGTCCGGGCGGAGTCCAGCACGTCCGCCGTCGCGGCACCGTCCTCGGCACAGTAGCGCACGGCGTTGCTCAGCACCGCGGGGACTGCGTGTTCCGCGGCGAGCTTGAGCATTCGCACCGCGTGGGCCGTGCTCAGCGGCTCGCCGGGCGGGCTGAGCTGCGAGACGACCTCAGCGGCGAGAGTTCCCGCCGGCATGGCGTCCAGCCAGCGCTTGAAGAACGTGCGGGGCCGGAGGTAGCGCCGGCCGCCCATCGCGCGGCCGACGTCGGAGTCCGGGCCGATCAGCACGGTCAGCACCGGTTCGAGGGTCTGCGGGTCGAGGGCGCGGGAGGCCAGTTCCGCCCTGGTCACGGCGACGGGCACCGTTCCTCCGGCCTTGCCCGTGGTGCGGGCGTGGGCGTCGGAGACCAGCCGGCACAGCGCCCGGTAGCCGGCGCCGCGGTTGTGCCCGTGCGCCAGTACGACGACGCGGCCGCCGAGCTGGGTGCGGAGGTCGCCGTCGTCGTCGAAGACTGCCAGGTCCACCCCCACGACTGGGTCAAGCCCTGCCGCCATGCAGGCTTTCAGGTGCTTGACCGTGCCGTAAAGCCCGTCACGGTCCGTGCAGGCGAGCGCCGTGGCCCCGTCCGCGGCGGCGGCAGCAGCCAGTTCCTCCGGCCAGGACACCCCGTAATGGGCGCTGAAGGCGGTGGCAACGTGCAGGTGGGTGAAGCTCATGCCGACTCGGGCTTCCTGATAGTGCGCAGGGCATCGTGGATCCGCAGCAGCCGCCAGCGACCGCTGCCCAGATGACGGCTCAGGTCCAGGGTGAGGGTGTCCTCCGGGTTACCGGCGTCCCGGACCTGGATCCGCCAGATCTCGTGGTCCACCAGTCCCGGGCCGCTGCCCAGCGGAGCCCGCTGCTCCTCGGCCCACCACTGCCGCCGCTCAAACCAGCGGACCGGTTCGGCGCAGACGTCGTAGTGCCGGCCGCCCCAGGCAAGGGACAGCGGCTGGCCGGACGGGGTGCACGCGACGTCCACCGACTCGCTGAACATCCCCATGGTGCCTCCCGGAATACGCTGACCTCTGGCAAGAATCTTGAGAGGGTATTCGAATATATCTTCGAACAATTCAAGTCTACGCCGGGCCCGGGACAAAACCTAGATGGGGGTGGACGGACGCAAGCGCAGGTAGCAGGATTGAGCTATGAGCTCCCATAGCGCACTCCTGAAGCACGTAAGCATCGCCGCCAAGGATTCAACCTTGGTGGCGAAGTTCGATATAGACGGGAATATCCCGAGTTCCGGGGCCTATGTGGTGGGGCTCGTGGCGGCCACCCCGGACCATTCGCACCAGCGCCGGATGGAAATCGAGTTCATGAACGGCGAGGCAGTTTCTTTCTTCTGTTTCAGCCATGACGGCACGGAAGAGAACTTCGACCTCAAGGGTGTGGAGCACTCCGGCAACACCATCACCGGCAACTTTCCGCTGAGCACGGTGATGGGGCTGGCCAAGGGCCATCTGATGACGGCCTACAGCGATTGTGAGGGCCGGGAGTACCAGGCCAACGTGCCCGTCGAAGAGTCGCTCTAGCTGAGTCGACCAGCCCTAGCTAGAAGCTTTGTAGACGTCCAGCTCAAGCCGGATGAAGGCATCGATCATGGCCCGGTAGGTCTGTTCGACGATCTCGGTGTCGATGTCCTTCTGCTCAGCCGTCGCCTTGACGTGTTCTAGGACCCGCTCCACGCGGCCGGGCGCCCGCACCTCGGCACTGTCCGCCTTCAGGGTGCCGGCAATCCGGATAAGCCGTTCGCGCCGGCCGATCAGCGCGACGATCTGTTCGTCCACCTCGTCGACCGCCACCCGCACGGCGGCGAGTTGTTCCTTATCGGCCTGGGCGTCTTTGGCGTCACGGTGATGTGTGGACATGTGCATGACAGTATCGAACGATGCAACCACGAGTCGACTTCATCTCATTGGGTGTCCGCAGCGTTGACGCCTCGCGCCGCTTCTACGTGGAGGGCCTCGGGTGGCCGGTCCACCGGGAGGTTTCCGGCGAGGTGCTCTTCCTGCAGGTCAACCACGGGCTTATCCTCTCGCTCTGGGACGCCGGGCAGATGCAGGCCGAGGCCGCCACCGATCCCCCGGCGGGCATCCCCTGCATCACCCTGAGCCACAACGTGGGCAGCGCTGACGAGGTGGACCAGGCGATGCGCCAGGCGGAGGCCGCCGGCGCCGTCGTCGTGGCCGCGCCGAAGACCCAGCCTTGGGGCGGCTATACGGGCTACTTCGCGGACCCGGACGGTTTCCGCTGGGAGGTCGCCTTCAACCCCACTTGGACGGTCGACGCCGGCGGCAAGGTCACGGTCTAGTCGCCGCCGATGACCTGGCTCGAAAACACTTCTGCAGACGGGCCGCCCGCTGCGACGAATTCTTTCAAAAGGGAAAGCCCCACTGAAAGCGGCAGGGAGAGCCTTCCCCGGTACTGGGGCTCGAGCATTGTTTCCGGCGACGATCCCCATTCGCTCGGTTCACCCACAAGCCTGGTGAATGTCCGTCCGCGAACGAACGGTCTCTCGAGTTTCCCCGTCATCCGCTGTTCCAGAACGTGCGAGTCCACGGAGAGCAAACTCAATGTCATGAGTTCGGGACGCGCCGCCTTTTCAAGCCAGCGTCCGAAGCCTAGGAAGTAGCTCTCTTGGATCTCACTGGCCAGAACTCCAGCTTCTTCCTGCAACTCACGGTTGGCCCCGTTGGCCGCCAGTTCCGCCAAGGGAAGCGAAGCGCGGCCCTGAAAATCCTTGGGCTCCAGCGCACCCGAGCCACTCGGAGCCAACTGACCGCCGCTGTTTAGGTTATGAATTCCTTGATCCACTATGAGCAGCTTGCCATCGCTCGTGAATGCCATGACTGAGGTCCCAACCACGTTTACAAGCCATGAGTCGTGGAAGTCCCTGAGCGCCCCGCGTCGGGTAATGAAAAGCCTTCGTCCGTGGTCTTCGGTGAAACGACCGGCCTGGCTTACGTCGTGGAGCGCAAGCTGGTCCGTTGCGATGTGCTGAAAGTAGGTTGCGGGCTGAAAATCTATCCAGCGAGGCAGCTCAGACGCAGCCGGCCCTACCCCAACGTTCGAGTTCCAACCAAGGATAGACCCGTCAAAGACATGCCTAACCTTGATCTTGTCGTCTAGAAAGCGTTGGCCGAGGGCGCTCAGGGACGGGGGCATCGTGAACGGTTTGGATTCCAGTCGCGCCTCCAGTCCGTCCTGTATGGCCGAGCTCACCAAGTTGTCCGAGAGGAAGGATCCGTGCGGGAACTTGCGATAGGTGAACCGGCCGTGGCTGCTAGTCGTCGGCACGAAACTTTCGAAGGAATCGCTAATGCGCGGTTCAAACACCGTCGAGGCAACGGAACGACGGTGGGCGCGCACCTCCATGTACAACAAGGCAAATGAGATTGCCGCCAGGAGCACGTTGATCCATTCCGGGATGGTAATCCATACGCCGAGAAGGCCCATCACAGCGAGTACGGTGCTTAGGATGATCCACCGCAGCCCACTCGCTTTTCGCCTTATTCGAAAGACCGCGGTAGCCGACTCACGACCCAAAATTGTCACCATTGCCCCCCATGGCAGAACCAGATTCTAATCGAGTCAAATGTACCTTTGTCTCGGCCCTGCAGAGCCAAACATGGCCGGGAACGGAGCCAAGCCTGCCGGCCCGTCCGCTAAAACAGGCTGCCGACCGGCTCGATCAGCTCCGGGGAGTCATTCTTGACGTTCCCGACGGCGGTGCCGACGGCGTCGATCCTCCAGCCCTCGGCGACGTCGTGCGCGCCGGCGCGGACCAGCCCGACCAGCGCGGCGGCGTCTTCCGCCTGCGGATCCAGCCAGGTCTCCATGGTCCTGCGGTCCATCGGCAGCGGGACGCGGTCGTGCAGGGCCGTCAGTTCCGCCAGCATGCCGTCCGCGTAGCCCTCCGGCGGAGAATCGGTGGTGAGGATCGACGTCGAGAGCAGCCAGCGCCCCGGGTCCCCCTCGGTCTTTGACGGGTCCTTCCACCATTCATAGAGGCCTGCGAAGACCACCGGGCTGCCGTCCTTTGGGTGCACGTAGTACGGCTGTTTGCCGCGGCCCTCGCCCTTCCACTCGTAATAGCCGTCGGCCGGAACGGCGCAGCGGCGGGTGCGGGTGGCCTTGCGGAAGGCCGGCTTCTCCAGCACGCTCTCGCTGCGGGCGTTGATCATCTTCGAGCCGATGCCGGGGTCCTTGGCCCAGGACGGCACCAGTCCCCAGCGGGCAATGTGGAGCTGCCGCACGGGTTCACCGTCCACCAGCCGCTCAAGCAGGATTGGCACGTCCGCGGTCGGCGCGACGTTCCAGGACGGCGGAATCACCACCTCTTCCTCGAGTTCGGCGTCGAATTCTGCCAGCAGGTCCCCGACGGCCCGGGCCATCACGTAGCGTCCACACATGGCACCAGCATGCCACCGCGGGCCGCCCAGCGGGAATAGAGCAGGGAATAGCGGGCCCCGGGTTACCGTTATTGGGAGTGACATACGACTTTTGTCGGCAACGGCGATGCCACTCATCATCGCCAACCAGTGCCGTCAACCTGCCTTGAGGAGAACTTCGTGGACTTCACCCCCGATTCCGGCACCATCACCATGTTTTCGACCACCTGGTGTGGCTACTGCAACCGGCTGAAGAAGCAGCTGGACGCGCAGGGCATCGGATACACCGAGATCAACATCGAGGAAGTCGAAGGCACTGCCGAACTCGTGGAGCAGCTCAACGGAGGCAACCGCACGGTCCCCACCGTGCTCTTCCCGGACGGCACCGCCGCCACCAACCCCTCCGCGGCCGAGGTCAAGAGCCGCCTCGCGGCCTAACGCCACCTTTTCAGGACACCCCCCAAACCACTTACGGCGCGGACTCCCGGCTCACCCCAGGGGCCCGCGCCGTGCCGCTTCCCGCCACGGAAGCGGTGATGAAAGGAGCCAACCCCATGGTCCACGAAGTCAAAGGCGCAGTAGTCCGTTCCAAGAACGCACCCGTCACCCTGGAGACCATCCTGGTCCCTGACCCCGGACCCGGCGAGGCCCTGGTGGACATCCTCACCTGCGGTGTCTGCCACACCGACCTGCACTACAAGCAGGGCGCCATTAACGACGACTTCCCGTTCCTGCTCGGCCATGAGGCCACCGGCGTGGTTAGCGCCGTCGGCCCCGACGTCACCGAGGTGGCCCCCGGCGACCGGGTGGTGCTGAACTGGCGAGCCGTCTGCGGCGAGTGCCGGGCGTGCCGCCGCGGCGAGCCGCAGTACTGCTTCAACACGCACAACGCGACGCAGAAGATGACGCTGGCGGACGGCACCGAGCTCACCGCCGCGCTCGGCATCGGCGCCTTCGCCGAGAAGACCCTCGTCGCCGCCGGCCAGTGCACCAAGGTGGACCCCGACGCCGACCCCGCCGCGATCGGCCTGCTCGGCTGCGGCGTCATGGCGGGCCTCGGCGCCGCGATCAACACCGGCAACGTCCAGCGCGGTGATTCCGTCGCCGTGATCGGCTGCGGCGGCGTGGGCGTGGCGGCCGTCGCCGGTGCCGCGCTCGCCGGCGCCACCACCGTCATCGCGGTGGACATCGACGCCAAAAAGCTCGAACGTGCCAAGGAACTCGGCGCCACCCACACGGTGGACTCTTCCGCCGTCGACCCGGTGGAGGCGATCCGCGAACTGACCGGCGGTTTCGGCGCCGACGTCGTGATCGACGCCGTGGGACGGCCCGAGACGTACAAGCAGGCCTTCTATGCCCGCGACCTCGCCGGCACCGTGGTCCTCGTGGGTGTCCCCAGCCCGGACATGACCCTGGAACTGCCGCTGCTGGACGTGTTCGGCCGGGGCGGCTCGCTGAAGTCCTCCTGGTACGGCGACTGCCTGCCGTCGCGCGACTTCCCCATGCTTATCGACCTGTACCAGCAAGGCCGGCTGGACCTGGACGCCTTCGTCACGGAGCGGATCACCATCGACCAGATCGAAGACGCCTTCGAGAAGATGCACTCCGGGGCCGTCCTCCGCTCGGTGGTGGAACTGTGAGCGCCGGTTCCGGAACCGGACTGAGGATCGAGCGGCTGGTCACCTCGGGCACGTTTTCGCTCGACGGCGGCACCTGGGACGTGGACAACAACGTCTGGCTCGTCGGTAATGACCAGGAGTGCGTGGTGATCGATCCGGCCCACGACGCCGCCGCCATCGCGGCCGCCGTCGCCGGCCGGAAAGTCACAGCCATCCTGCTCACCCACGGCCACGACGACCACATCGCCGCGGTGGGCGAGTTCCGCGGCCTGGTCAACGCGCCGGTCTACCTCAACCGGAACGATTGGATGCTCTGGGACCGGGTCTTCCCGGGAACCGAGCCGGATCACGGCATCGACGACGGCGACACCTTCGACGTCGGCGGCGCGCGGCTGGTGGCGCTCCACACCCCGGGCCACTCGCCCGGCTCCTTGAGCTTCTACCTGGCCGCCGAGGGCACGGTCTTCACCGGCGACACGCTCTTCCAGGGCGGCCCGGGCGCCACCGGCCGGTCCTTCAGCGACTTCCCCACCATTGTCGAGTCGATCAAGTCCAGGTTGCTGACGCTTCCCGCGGACACGGTGGTCCGCACCGGCCATGGGGACTCGACCAGTGTGGGCGCCGAAGCGCCGCAACTTGAGGATTGGATCGCGCGGGGGCACTGACGTCCCGGTGTTCCGTCATGGGCTGGCCCTGTCCGAAGTCGCGGACGGGGCCAGCCCATGGTGGGGGTGGATGCGGTAAGGGCAGGCCTGCGGGCGCCCGGCGGCAGGGTATTAGGCTGTGGACCCATGAGCACATTCCCCAGCATGGATCCCGGCATCTTCGCGGCCGACCTTCGGGCGCAGTTCGACGCCTTCCTGGACGAGCACCGGACCTCACTGCACGACTGCCTGGATGGGATGAGCGAGCACGAGGCCCGGGCCTCCCTGGTCCCCTCGCGCACCACGCTGCTGGGGCTGGTCAAGCACGCCACGTTCGTGGAAAAGGTCTGGTTCGACGAAGCCATCACGCGCCGTAGCCGCCAGGAGATCGGCATACCTGCCACCCCGGACGAGTCCTTCATCCTGGACGACGGCGACACCATCGCAAGCGTCCAGGCCGCGTACCGGCTGGCCTGCGCTGGGTCGCGCGAAAGGACCCGGCCGCTGGGGCTGGACGACCTGGTCACCGGAAACCGGCGCGGGCCGCTCCCGCTGCGGTGGGTGTATCTGCACATGCTCCGGGAACTCGCCCAGCACTGCGGGCACGCCGACATCCTGCGCGAGCAACTCCTCGCGGCGCGCGCCCCAGGCTAATCCAGCAGGCTGTCGAAGTCGCCGTAGGCCAGGGTGGCGTAGCGGCCGTACGCGCCCAGCACGGCGGCCTCGATAGCGTCCACGCCCAGGTGCGGGACAAGATCGTTGACCGCCCCCGCCGTCGCAGGGTCCCAGTCCAGGCCCAGGGCCGCGTAGCTGGCCTCGAGCACGGCCTTGATCGGCGCTGAGTTCTCCACGATGATCACCGAGCTGAACAGCCAGCCGCCGGAGACCACGCGCTGGGCGGTGCCAATGAGTTTGAGCCGGCGCTCAGGAGCCAGCGGGTCCTGGCCGTGCACGCTGAACTCGCCGGGGCAGTATTCGCCGGGGATCTCCCCGACGGCGGCCTCCACCCCGGCGTCGCGCAGTGCCTGCGCCAGCAGTTCGCCGAAGAAGGAAAAGCGTCCCTTCGCGCCCGCGATCGCATCGGCGTCCGGCTCGAGATGGTCGATCACCAGCGTTCCCCCGTGGTACGCGGCAGCCCGTCCGCCTGCCTTCCGGACCAACGGCTCGAACCCGAGCTCGCGGCAGGCCCGCGCCGCGGCGTCGAAGCCCGGCAGGTGCGTGTCACGCTGACCGAAGGCCACGGTGGGCGCGGGCCGGTAAAGCCGCAGCATGGGTCCCACCGCGCCGGTCTTCACCCGCTGCAGCAGCTCCAAGGCGAGGTCCAGATCCTCCGCGGCGCCGAGGGAGTGCTCCTGCCGGAACGCCGTCAGGCTCCGGGGTCCGGCCGCGGCCTGCTGCATGTTGTTATGCTCCCTTATGGTCATTCTGCAATTCCTAGTGGTAGCCGCCGCGTTCGCCGTCATCGACGCCGTCTGGCTCAAGTCGATGAACAAGTTCTACCGCCGGCACCTGGGCCACCTGATGGCCGACAAACCCCATCTAGGGTACGCCGTGGTGTTCTACGTGCTCTACATTGCCGGGATCGTCTTCTTCGCCCTCCGCCCGGCCCTCGACGGCGGCAGCTGGCTGACCGCGCTGGGATACGGCGCCGCCCTCGGCGGGTTCGCCTACGCCACTTACGACCTCACCAACGCCGCGACGCTGAAGAACTGGCCGCTGGCGATCGTCGTGGCGGACATCCTTTGGGGCGCGTTCCTGACCGGCCTGGCCACAACCGTCGGCTGGCTCGTCTTCCACTGACCGGACAGTTTCCCTGCCGGGGCACTCGACTAGCTTTTGCGCAGCGTCAGGATCTGCTCGGCCCGCCCGAAGGGGCCCTGCAGATCGTGCAGCACCGTGGAGGTCAGGCCGATGCCGTCCGTGCCGAAGGACACCTCGTTGTCCAGGCCCAGCCACTCCCCCTCCGGGCGCCGGTACATGTGGATCTGCAGGTCCAAGTTGGGAAATGCATAGCTGCCCCTGCCCGGCGGAACCCGTGCGGCAATCCCGTTGGCTGTGTCCACGAGGCCGATCAGACGGGCCAGGTCGCTGCTGTCCGCCCGGTCCGTGAGCGGGTGGTCGGTGTGCAGCCAGACGGTCCCGGAGCCGGCGCGGTGGCCCTCGGCGATGCGCATCTTGAGCGAGGCGATGTACCCGCCCGGCCAGACCGTTGCGGCGTCATAGGGCTCACAGTCGTCCGGTGCCGGGATCCTCGGGTCTTCGAAGGCGGCAATGGCCGAGGTGTCGGAGGTGATCATGCGCCACGCCGTCGCCCGGATCGCCACGCGGCCGCCGGCCACGAGTTCGGCCTGCAGCAGTTCAATGGTCCGGCCCGGGCGCAACGTGGTGGTGGTGACCTCAAATTCGCCGCCGGGGATGAGGCCCAGGATCTCGTAGCTGATCCGCGCCATCCGCATGTCGTCCCGCGGTTCGTGCCGGGCCAGGCAATCGGCCATGATGCCGGACGCCGGCGCCATGTGCTGTTCGTGCACGTTCCAAGCGCCCTGGGCGTGGATGGTGGAGCGGAAACGCCCGTCCCCCAGCACCTCGTAGTAGAAATCGCCCTCGGCCAGCACGGGTAGTTCAGCAGTCAACGTCGACCCTTTCGCAGCAACAATCAGAGAATCCCAACCACCTTATCGCCTCGGGCCACCACCGCTTCAGCGCGCCATTGCGGCGGCGGTTCCACGGAGCGGCCCGGGCAGTCACCCGGCCAGTCTGGTCCCGTCCGATCCGCCGGACTGGGTAGACTCGGGAGCAGGTTTACCCCGACTATTGCGCGAAGAGGTGCTCCCCCTGATCCGAGTTATCAGCTACAACCTCCGCAAACACAAGGCCAGCGGCGAACTGGAGGCTTTGGCCAGCGGCTATGAGATCGATGCGCTCTGCCTCCAGGAGTGCGACACCGAAGACCTGCCCGAAACCATCGGCGACCTGCACCTCGCGGATGCCACGAGAGGCAACCGGCTGGGCCTGGCCATCTACTACCGCAAGGACCGTTTCACCGCGTACGAGACCAAGACGTTCGCCCTGAAGAAGTCGATGCATGACCGGGTGCTGGCACCCGCGCACGAGCGGCTCATCGGCACCCGGGTGGTCGACAACGAGACGGACCACGACCTCGTCATCGCCTCTTTCCACGCGGCGCCCCTGACGGCGTCGAACTCGCTGCGCCGGAACCAGATCCACGCCGCGCACGCGGAACTGCTCAGCATGGGCGGCGGGCTGATGACACTCATGGTGGGCGACTTCAACTACCCGTTCTTCACCAAGTACCTCACGGAACAGATGAAGGACGCCGGCTACGAGCTCTCCCTCAGCGACCGGCGGACGTACACCCGGTACAAGGTCTTCAAGGGCCACTTCGACTTCGCCACGTCCCAGGGCCTCATGATCGAGAACGTCGAAACGCTGCCGCGCGGCGCCTCCGACCACCTGCCCATCCTGATCTCGGCCGAGTACGGCCAGAACGCGCCCGGGATGCCAGGCGGAACCGCGCCATCCTGACCGTTGCCCGGCGGAAGTCCGGGGTCCTGCCCGGATTTCCGCGGCGGTACCGGACCGCCAACACACGGTGAACAGTTCGTGAACCAGCCCCGAAACGGGCCGGGGCCGTAACCTTTCCGTGATCTACTTCTGGGCGTGAACTTAACACGACGTAACTTCATGACCGCCGCCGGCACGGCCCTGGCCGCCAGCACCGCCACGGCCCTGGCCACCGGCAACGCTTCCCGGGCCGCAGCCGCGGCGACGCTGCCTGCACCCGGTGCCTCCGGCATCGACCACATCATCGTGGTGATGATGGAGAACCGCTCCTTCGACCACTTCCTCGGCTGGATGCCGGGGGCCGACGGGAAACAGTCCGGGCTGAGCTTCACCGACCGCTACGGCATCCCGCACTCCACCCACCACCTGACAGACTTCCAGGGCTGCGGCCACCCGGACCCTGACCACTCCTACGAGGGCGGCCGGATCCAGTTCAACAACGGGAAGAACAACGGCTGGCTCCAGGCCGGGGAGAACGACGAGTTCGCCGTCGGATACTACGACGCCGCCGACCTGGACTTCTGGCGGCAGGCCGGCCCCGACTGGACGGTCTGCGACCAGTACTTCGCCGCGACCATGGCAGAGACCTACCCCAACCGGTTCTACCAGCACGCCGCAGCCACCGACCGGGTCCATAACTCCACGGTCACCAGCACCCTGCCGACCATCTGGGACCGGCTCGCCGCCGCAGGGGTATCCGGCAAGTACTACTACGGCGACATCCCCTTCACCGCGCTCTGGGGGGCCAAATACCAGGGCATCTCGCACCATTACTCCGAGTTCCTTACGGACTGCTCCGCCGGGACCCTGCCCGCGGTGTCCTTCGTGGACCCGCGGTTCACCGACGAGGGCTCCGGCACCTCGGGCGATGACCATCCGCACGCGGACATCCGCTCCGGCGAAACGTTCCTGGCCGAGGTTTACAACGCGGTCACCTCCGGTCCCGGCTGGGCCAACACCCTGCTGGTGGTCAACTACGACGAATGGGGCGGCTTCTACGACCACGTAGCACCGACGACGGCCCCGGACACCAGTGCCGCCACGGCCCTGCGCGGCTTCCGGGTCCCCTCCCTGGTGGTCTCGCCCCGCGCACGACGCCGCTACGTCGCCCACGACGTCTACGACCACACCTCGGTCCTCAAGGCCATCGAATGGCGCTGGAACCTCCCGCCACTGACGCCGCGGGACAGGGCCGCCCGCAACATCGCCGAAGTCCTGGACTTCGCCACACCGGCAAACCTGGCCGCGCCCAAGTACCTTGTCCCGCCCTTCGTGGCCGGACCGGCCTGCACCCCCGTCGGCCCGCCGCCGGCCGAGGAATGGTCCGGACTGAAAGAGAAAGCACTCGCCGACGGATGGAAGCTCCCGTGAACCCCACCACCCCTACCGCATCCGCACCCCGGCCGCGTAGCCGCCGTACGCTCAAGCGCTTCGCCGCCGCCGCGCTGCTCGTACTGGCCGCCGCGGCGCTCAGCTACGGCCCCCAGGCCGGCACGGCGGCCACGCCGGCCAACGCTGCCCCGGCCGGCACCACCGCCGGCCAGGGCTACCTGCCCGGGGCCCAGCACGTCTTCGTCATCAACCTTGAAAACAAGGGCTACGACAAGACCTGGGGCCCGGCGTCGGCAGCACCGTATCTCTCCCAGACGCTGCGCAGCCAGGGAGTCCTGCTGAACCAGTACTTCGGAACCGCGCACAACTCGCAGCCCAACTACGTGGCGCAGATTTCGGGGCAGGGACCGAACCCCCAGATGCAAGCCGACTGCCAGAGCTACACCCCCTTTGCCGGCAGCGGAACGGCCAGCCCGGGCCAGGCCGTCGGGGACGGCTGCGTCTTCCCGGCCAGCGTCCCCACCGTCGCCGGCCAGCTGACGGCCGCCGGGAAGACCTGGAAGGGGTACATGGAGGACATGGGCACCCCGTGCCGGCACCCGGCGCTCGGCGCCGTCGATGACACCCAGAAAGCCAAGGTTGGCGACCAGTACGCGGCGCGCCACAACCCGTTCGTATACTTCGCCGGGATCACCGGCTCGCCCGACTGCGCCACGAACGACGTCGACCTGGCCGCCCTGAAGACGGACCTCGCCTCCGCCGCCACCACCCCGAACCTGTCCATGATCACTCCCAACCTCTGCCACGACGGACACGATTCCCCGTGCGTGGACGGGCAGCCGGGCGGCCTCGCCAGCGCCGACGAGTGGCTCAAGCAATGGGTTCCGGCCATCACCTCCTCCCCCGCGTTCAAGCAGGACGGGGTCCTGGTCATCACCTTCGACGAGTCCGACGGGCCGCAGAGCGACGCCAGCGCCTGCTGCGGCGAAGGCCCCGGGCCGAATGCGCCGCTGCCGGGCATCACCGGCATGGGCGGAGGCCGGGTCGGTGCCCTGGTCCTCTCGCCGTTCACCAAGGGCGGCACCTGGTCCACCACGCCGTACAACCACTACAGCCTGCTCGCCAGCATCGAAGACACCTTCGGGCTGCCCTACCTGGGCTATGCCGGGACACCGGGCCTGAACCGCTTCGGCCTGGACGTCTACAACGCCGGGTCCTAGGACACCCGCGGCCAGTTCTTAAGCGTTTCTTAAGAGCCCCGCGGAAGAGTTGATCAGGACGCGTGACCGCGCGCCGCCGACTCGAGCCGAAGGATTCCATGACTGGGCCCGCCACTGACGACCGCACTGCACCGTCCCGCCTGCCCGACAATCGGGCCGCTGCCGGACCAGGTTTTTGGACCCTCCCCCAGGCCAGGCACTGGCTGGTGGTGGGCGCGCTGCTGTGCGCGGCCGTCATCGCGCTGGGCCTGGCGGTGCAGCTGGTGCCCGGCGAAACCTCCGCCGAGCTGGGCGTGGACCAGGGTCTCAGCCGGCACCACGGCGCGGCGCTGACCGCCGTCGCGATGGGCATCAACGTATTGTTCGGTCCGCTGGTAGGGCTCATGCTGGTCGGCGTCGTCTCCGTTTACCTCTGGCTGGTCCGCCGTGACCTGGTCAAGGCCGTGGCCTTTGGCTTGGTCGCCTGCTCCGGCTGGGTGGCCAGCGAAGCCTTCAAGCTCCTCATCGCCCGGCAACGGCCGGATCCGAAGCTGCTCTTCGACCCGCTGGCGCCGGAGACGGGCTCCAACAGCTTCCCCTCGGGCCACGTCTCCTTCGCCGTCGCGCTCGCCTTCGCCCTGTATTTCCTGGCCCGCGGAACCCGCTGGTCCAAGGCCGCCGCCGTCGCGGGTGCGGCCATGGCGCTGGTCGTGGCCTGGTCGAGGCTCTATGTCGGCGTCCACTACCCCACCGACGTCGCGGCCAGCTTCCTGGCCGCGAGTGCCGCGGTGGTCCTGCTCACCGGACTGTGGAACCGGTTCGCGCCCCGGATCGTGGAGCGCCTGCCGGCCGCCCCATTCCTCCCTTCACACCGACCCTAAGGACGTGACCGTGCACAGCATCCTGTCTTCGGGACTGGCCCCTGCCCTGGCCGCCGCGGCCGGAACCCCCTCCCTGCTGGACCCGGCCAGCCTGCTCGCGGGGCTCGGACCGGCCGCGCTGGGCGTCATTGCCGCCATGGTGTTCGTTGAGTCCGGGGTCCTGTTCCCGTTCCTGCCCGGCGATTCCCTGCTCTTCACGGCGGGGCTGCTGCATCAGCAGCTGCACCTGACGTTGCCGGCGCTGATCGGCGTCGTGACCGGGGCCGCCATCGCCGGTGACCAGGTTGGCTACATGCTGGGACGCACCTTTGGCCGGAGATGGTTCAAGGATGACGCCAGGGTGCTGAAGACGGCCCACCTGACCACCACGGAGGACTTCTTCCGCCGCCACGGGGGCGCCGCCGTCGTGCTGGCCCGCTTCGTGCCGATGGTCAGGACCTTCGCGCCGCTCACCGCAGGCATCGGCCGCTATGGGTACAAGTCCTTCACCCTCTGGAACATCGTCGGAGCCCTCGCGTGGGCCACGTCCGTGACTTTGCTGGGCACCTGGCTGGGACACTACGAGATCATCGCCAAGAACATCGACGTCATCGCCGTTGTCATGGTCCTCGTCTCGGTGGTGCCCTGGGTGATCCAGTTCCTCAAGCGCCGGCGGAGCAACCGCCGCACCGCTGCTGCGGCCGCTCCGGACGAAGCAGCCGGTGTAGACGGAACTGGACACGACACGGCCGGGGGCGTGCTGGCCGGGAAGACCGCCACGGAAGAATAGGCTCCATGACCACCGCTGACCGGCCGTCCCTGCTGCTCGTCGAGGATGACCCCGTCCTGGGCCCGATGATCGCCGAGCTGCTGGAACCGGACTACCGGGTCCGGCTGGTCGCCAACGGCCAGGACGGCCTGCATCTGGGGCTGACGGAGCCCTGGGACGTCATGGTCATCGACCGGGGACTGCCCGTGATGGACGGGATCAGCGTGATCGCTGCCTTGCGGTCCAAGGGCATCGCCGCGCCGATCCTGATTCTGACGGCGCTGGGCGACCCGGACGAAAAGGTCCGGGGGCTCGACGCCGGCGCCAACGATTACGTCACCAAGCCGTTCGACGCCGGCGAACTGGCGGCACGGCTGCGCGCGCTGACGCGCACCTTCGCCCGGCCCGCCGGCCCGGTGAGCATCGGCGACTGGGAACTCGATCCGGCGTCGCGCTCGGTCCGCTCTGTGTACGGAGGCCAGGTGTCCCTCACCGCGAAGGAGGCCGAGGTGCTCGGGGCACTCGCCGCCGAGCCCGGCAGGGTCTTCACCCGTGACGAACTGCTTGCAGGCTTCTTCCACGCCACCGACCAGCCCGGCGTGATCGACACCTACGTCCACCACCTGCGCCGGAAGATCGCCAAGACCGTCATCCGCACCGTCCACGGCGTCGGCTACCAGATCGGCGACGCCAATGACTAGGAAGCCAATGACCAAGGAAACCGTGCCGGGGGGAACGCCGGACCAGTCCACCCTTCGCAGGGCCTCGCTCAAGGTGGCGGTGCGGATCAGCGCCGCCTGCGCGGTGATGGTGGTCTGCCTCCTCGCCGTCGCCGCCGTATATCTCATGAACAAACTGGCCCATCCGGAGTTGCCGCCCGCCGCGGCTGCCGGGACTTACGCCTACCTGGATTCCAGGGACCTGCTGGAGGCGATGATCATCGCCGGGGTGGCCGGAATCGCACTCGCCGGCCTCGTGGGCTGGCTCAGTGCCCGCAGCGCCATCCGCCCGCTGGGCGAGGCGCTGGCCCTGCAGCGCCGCTTCGTCCAGGACGCCAGCCACGAACTGCGCACGCCGCTGGCCATCCTGGACACTAGGATCCAGCTCGCGCAGCGCGATGCCGCGCCGGACTCCCAGCAGGGCCGGAACCTGGCCCGGATCCGCGAGGACGCGGCCACGCTGACCGGAATCGTCAACGAACTGCTGCTGGCCGCTACGGCCGCGGCACCCGATCCCGGCGCGGAGCCCGTCGAACTGGCCGAAGTCGCCGCTTCCGTCGCTGAGAGCCTCCAGCAGCTGGCGTCGGCGAACGGGGTGCGACTGGACTTCGCCGCTCTCGGCCGGCCACAGGCCAGGATTGAGCAGAACGCCCTGCGACGCGCGGTACTGGCGCTCGCGGACAACGCCCTCGCCCACACGCCGCCCGGCGGGCGCATCACCATTTCAACGGGTGCGGAGCAGGACCGGGCCGTCATTACCGTCGCAGACACGGGGACCGGGATCAGCGGCGTCGAGCAGGACCGGATCTTCGAGCGCTTCGTCAGGACCCCCAACGCCGACGGTGCCCGAAGCCAGCGCAGCTTCGGTATCGGTTTGTCCCTGGTCCGTGAGATTGCCATGGCCGCCGGCGGCACGGTTGAGGTGGCCCGCACCGGGGCCGAAGGAACCGTCATGAAGATCGTCCTTCCCGCCGCCGGGCGCTGACGCCGGGGCGCTGGCGTCTCATTCGGGGGCGCCGGACCCCCGACGGACTAGTCTCATTCCATGGCGAAACACCCCAGAATGAGGGCCGCGGCGGCTTCCGTCATCTGGCTGCCTGAACCGGCGGCACAGGCGCCCGCCGCACAGGTGCCGGGGGCGCTTGCGCCGTCAGCGCCGCCCGCCGGGTTGCGTCCACGGTGACGTTCCTGTCCCTGGCGCTGATCGCCGTCGTCGCCCTCGCCGGGCCCGTGCTCGCACTGCCGGTCCGCTGGCGCCTGCCGGTGGTCCTGGGCGAGCTGCTGGCCGGCGTCGTGATCGGCCGAACGGGGCTCTCGCTGGTCGATCCGGGTGATCCCACCTTCAGTCTGCTGGCAAACATCGGCTTTGCGCTGATGATGTTCGTGGCCGGAACGCATGTGCCCGTCAGGGACCCACAGATCCGCTCCGCCTTGGGAAAGGGATCGGGCAGGGCCGCGGTGGCTGCCGGCGCGGCCGTGGTCATCGGAACCGGCATGGGCCTGGCCTTCGGTACCGGCCATGCTCCGCTCTATGTGGTGCTCCTGGCGTCATCGTCAGCCGCACTGGTCCTCCCGATCGTCGACTCCCTGCGCCTGGGCGGACCGAAGGTGGTGGCAATGACGGCCCAGGTTGCGATTGCCGACATCGCCTGCATCGTCGCGCTGCCACTGGCCGTGGATCCGCCGAACGCCGGCCGCGCCGCGCTGGGGGCGCTCGCGGTGGGGGTCGCGGCCATGGCGCTCTTCTTCGCGTTGCGCGCCCTGGAGCGGAGCGGCACCCGGCAGCGCATGCACCGGCTCTCCGAGGAGCGCAAATTTGCCCTGGAGCTGCGAATCCAGCTGACCCTGCTTTTCGCGCTGGCCGGAGTGGCCAACTTCGGCCATGTCTCCGTGATGCTGGCAGGCTTCTCGTTCGGTCTGGTGGTGGCCGCCGTCGGCGAACCGAGGCGCCTGGCCCGCCAGCTTTTCGCCGTCAGCGACGGATTTCTCGGCCCGATTTTCTTTGTCTGGCTGGGCGCGTCCCTGAATCTGCGCGATCTCGCCGGCCACCCGGACATGGTGGTCCTGGGACTCTCCCTGGGGACCGGGACGGTGCTGCTCCATGCCGGCCTGAGAGTGGTCGGACTTCCCCTTCCGCTGGGCGTTCTCTCGGCGGCCCAGCTGGGGGTGCCGGTGGCAGCTGCCAGCATCGGCACGCAGCTGAACGTGCTGCTGCCCGGCGAGGACGCCGCCCTGCTCCTCGGCGCCTTGGTGACCATAGCCGCCAGCAGCCTGGCCGGATCGCAGGCGGCCAAGACCTTCGCCCAACCTTTGAAAACCGGAGACTGAAGCCGGAGACGGCAAGAGCAGTAGCAGCCAGCGGCACTGGGCCAGGGCCGGAAAGGCGCATATGTGCAGCCGCGCTGTCCTGTTACCGGGAAGTACCCTCATGCGGCGAGAAACCGCTGCACAAACGTGCAGAAAAGTCCGCACGTCGGGAAGAGCTATCTAGCGTGAAGGGGTGGACGTGAGCCGGATCACAAGGGGGGCGGTCCCTAACTCACCTCCATCTACACAGACCCCTCAGTGCCGAGGGGCCCAATCGAAGAGGTACTTCCGTGTCCCAGCCCAGCACATCTGCCCGAACCAAGCGCGCCAAGGCCATGTCCGCCGCGGTGGGTGCAATCGCCCTCCTCTGCGGATCCCTGGCGGCTGCACCCGCGGCTAACGCCGACACCGTCGACGTCTCCCCTCCCGGTGCAAACGACTGGTCGTGCAAGCCCACGACGGCGCATCCCTACCCGGTGATTCTGGTACCCGGCACCTTCGAAAGCATGGCAAAGAACTGGGCGACCATGGCGCCGGCCCTCAAGAGTGAGGGCTACTGCGTCTACGCGCTCAACTACGGTTCGACCAACGGCATCGACGCCACCGGCCCGATCGCCGACTCCGCGGCGCAGCTTGCCCCGTTTGTCGACGCCGTACTGGCCTCGACCGGGGCGAAGAAGGCCGACCTGGTGGGACACAGCCAGGGCGGCATGATGCCTCGTTACTACATGGGATTCCTGGACGGCGCGGAAAAGGTCAACCACCTGGTCGGCATCGCCCCGTCCAACCACGGCACCCAGGGGCTGATAGCTCCGGCGCCGGACTCCGTGCCGCCCGCTACCTCCCTGGGCGGCTCCAACTGCCAGGCCTGCGCTGACCAGCAGGCGGGCTCGCCGTTCCTGGCCAAGCTGAACTCGATCGGGGATACCGTGGCGGGGCCGGCATACACGGTCATCTCAACGACGCACGATGAGGTGGTGACGCCGTATCAGAGCCAGTTCCTGGCCGGGTCAGCGCAGCAGGTCACCAACATCACCATCCAGGACAAGTGCCCGGCGGATGTGATTGAGCACGACCAGACGCCCAACGATCCGGTCGTTCAGCGGCTCGTCTCCAACGCGCTCGGGCGCCCGGCCGGTCAGCCGGCCGACCCCGCCTACCAGCCAAGCTGCGTTTAGGGGGGGGTCCGGCCGGCCGGCCGACGTAGAATCGAGCATGAAGCGCGCCCGCTCGTCACCGGCCTGGAACTGAGCCGGCCGCCGTGCGCCGCCGCTGGATCGGAAGTGTGCCGCCCGGCCTCAAGATTGTCCTCGGCTACCGGCGCTCCTGGCTGAAGTCCGACCTGGCTTCGGGCGCGGCCCTGAGCGCGGCATTGATCCCGGCCGGCATGGCCTACGCCGAGGCCTCGGGCCTGCCCGCCGTCACCGGTCTCTACGCCTCGGTGGTTCCCCTGCTCGCGTACGCCGTGTTCGGCCCCTCGCGGGTGTTGATCGTCGGGCCGGACTCCTCCCTCGCACCGATGATCGCCGCGGCGATCCTCCCACTGGCGGGCGGGGCGTCCGGCCACGCCGTGGCCCTGGCCGGGGTGCTTTCGCTGCTGATAGGGGCGATGCTGATCGTTGGCCGGTTCCTCAAACTCGGTTTTGTCACCGGCCTGCTGTCCAAGCCCATCCGCGTGGGCTACCTGAACGGCATAGCGCTCGTCGTAATCGCCAGCCAGCTGCCCAAGCTGTTCGGCATCCCGGCCGACGCCGGTTCACTCGCCGGCAGCCTTGGCGGTACGGGGCGGGCACTGCTCCAGGGCGCCGCTAATCCGCTGGCACTGTTGTTCGGCGCCGGCACCATCGCGGTCATCCTCGGCTGCCGGGGGCTACCGTGGAAAGTCCCCGGTGTGCTGCTGGCGGTGCTGGCTTCCATGGCTGTCACCGCCGCGGCCGGGCTGGGCGGGGCCGTTCCGGTGGTTGGCGCCCTCCCGGCAGAGCCTTCGGTGCCCGCGCTTGGCAGCGTCCGGCCGGAGGAAGTCCTTGCCCTGCTGGGGCCCGCGGCCGGCATCGCACTGATCGCCTTCGCGGACACCTCAGTGCTCTCGACGAGCCTCGCGCGCCGGCGCGGCACCCGCGTGAATGGGAACCAGGAAATGGGCGCACTCGGCTTCGCCAATGCGGCCTGCGGACTGTTCGGCGGTTTTCCGGTTTCCGGCAGCGCGTCCCGCACCCCGATCGCGCTTGAGGCCGGGGCGCGCAGTCCGCTCAGCGGCGTCATCGCGGCAGCCCTTGTGGTGCTGTTCATGATCTCCGCGCCCGGGATCACGGCGTTCCTGCCCTCCAGCACCCTGGCCGCCGTCGTGATCCTTGCGGCGGCCTCGATCGTTGACGTCAAGACCCTCGTGCGGCTGATCAGGATGAGCCGGACCGAAACGGCGCTGCTCGTCACGACGTTCCTCGGCGTCGCCTTCGTGGGTGTCCTCGAGGGCATCCTGGTCGCAATCGGCCTGTCCCTGATCGCTTTCGTCCTGCGCGCCTGGGACCCTTACCGCACGGAGCTGGCCAGTGTTGAGGACCTGCCCGGCTACCACGACCTCAGCCGGCACCCGGAAGGCCACCGGGTGCCGGGGCTGGTGATTGCCCGCTTCGACGCCCCGCTGTTTTTCGCCAACGGCGCGGTGTTCGCCGAGCACATCCGCACGCTCGTGGCGCAGGCCCCCGGACCCGTACGGTGGGTGGTGGTGGCGTCGGAGGCCATCACGGACCTCGACACGACTGCCCTGGATGACCTCGTGGAACTCGACGACGAACTCGCCCGGAAAGGCATCAGCCTGGTGTTCGCCGAGATGAAGGGGCCGATCAAGGACCGGCTCATCCGCTTCGGCGTCAGCAGCCGGTTCGGCCCGGACCACTTTTTTCCCACGGTGCACAACGCCGTCCGTTCCTACCGCAGGGAATTCGGACTTCCGTGATCCGGGCCGGCGGGTCCTGGCCTAGCCGGCTACCCCGGTGATGCTGCCTGCGGGCTCTTCGGTGAGGTCAACGACGTCGGCCCCGGCGTTCTTCTTGACGGATTCGACTCCGCCCATGGCGCTGGCCTTGGACTTGTAGCTCTGCGAAGACGCCACTACCTCGCCGTTGGCAGCCTTGAGCCGGAACCGGAACCCACCGGACTTGTCCTTGTACACTTCGAATTTTCCAGCCATGTCGCACCCCGACTTCTTCGTCGATAACCACGGCCGGGCGGCCGCTAATCGACAGGCTACTGCTAACCCTGGAGGACCGGCCAGAGACCCGCCGGGCGGTGTCGCCGGCTGCCCGCAACCGGCTCAGCCGCGCAGCGGTATGACGTCCACGCTGCCGCCGGGACCCGTGATCACGAGCACGCGCTTGGCGCTTACCCCGGCGAGGGCCTCGGCCAGCCGGCCGCCGGGATCCCCCGCGGACACGCCGGCCTCGGACAGGCCGACGCCGGGCGCGCCGGCGTCAGGCACGCCGGCGGCAGGCACGGCGGCCGCCGGTACGGGCACGGCGATGTCGTCCCGGATCCAGACAGTAACCGCGGCCCCCGTGAGCTCCTCGAGGGCGCGGCGCAGCGGCTCCGGGTCGGGGCCGGCCACAAGGATCACGTGCCCAATCGTCCGTTTCCGGCCGAGCCCCGCGGCTGCCGGCCGGGACCTGTCCTGCCGCCAGACGGCAAAGTGGTAGCCGGCGGCCAGGCCCGTGGCCACCAGCAGGCCCAGCGGTGCGCGGATCCGGTCCACCAGGCTGCCGCCGGTTACGTCGCCCAGAAAATATTCGAAGACGCGGTAACCGACCACCAGGAGGGCAATCAGGGCCACCACGGCGCTGAGGCCAAACACCGCGATGAGATAGACGCGCCGCCCGAGCGGGACAGCGCCTTCAAGCCGGTGCTGCCTCGCCGGCCGCCACGCAAGCCACCAGACGCAGCCGCCCACGGCGAGGGAACTGATGCCGCCGAGCAGCAGGGTGCGGGCGTTGCCTCCGGCCAACGGCGACACCGCGATGGAGAGGGCCGCGTTCACGATCACGCCGACGCCGGTGGCGGCAGCCGCCAGGGCCACACCCGAGGTCACCAGCGCCCCTGCCTGACGGGTCCGTTCGGCGCGGCTGACCGCAATGGTCCGGTAATAGCGCCAGACCAGCGAGCCGACGGCGGCCGACGCGATCGCGACGCCGAGGGGCGCAAGCAATTCCATCAGGGCGTCCTGCCGGTCAAACGCCAGTCGCAGCAGGACAAAAAGGACGGTCCCGGCCCCGCCCAGGGCGAGAAGGCCCGCCGCCAGCACACCGACGACGACAAGCCCCACATCGGCGAACCCGCCCCGGAGCCGGCGCGCACCACCCCGGACCCAGTGCCACCACCAAACCAGGCCCCCGCCGGCCGCCCAGACCAGATCCTGCAGGGTGGATTGCCACCACGGGTCAACGGTCGACGTGAGCTCCATCGATCCGCGGATGGCGACGTCCAGCAGGCCGCCAAAGGCCGTCACCGCGGCGCCCACTCCGACGCCCAGCCCGAAATACGTGCCGATGACGGCCGGCACGTTCGCAAGCTCGAGCGGGCTCCGCGCCCGATGCCGCCACATCCAGCGGTGCCACACCCACACTAAGGCCCAGACCAGGCCGACGGAGAGCGGCGACCGCCACTCCGGATTCGCGTCGGCGATGAACGAGGCCGCCATCGCCAGCAGGGACGTCACAAAGAGGATCAGCGAAATCGTGTAAACCGCGGCGACGTAAAGACCCCACGACGTGGCCGCCCGCTCCGCTTCCTCGTCCAGCCGCCGCCAGACGAACCACCAGAGCAGCGCGGCGAGCGGGCCGCCGATCAGCGTGAACGCCAGCGACAACGCCAGCCCCGCGACCCCTTCTCCGGCCAGCACCTGGCCGGAGCGCAGCAGCCGTTCCAGCAGGCCGCTGAGCCCGTTGGCGGCGATCACCACGAGGGCAAAGAGCAACACGAAGACCACCAGGCGGCGGACCTTCGCCTGCGCCGACCCCGCCGCTGGGCCGGTGGGCACCCTGGTGGCGCTCACTTTTTCAACACCCCGCCGGCGCAGGTCTGGAGGCTGTATGGCAGATCGTTGATCATCCACTTGCCGGCATCCTTCACCAGGCCGATGACGGCTTCCTCGGCGTATTCGGAGGGGCCGAACGGCCCCTCCGACGCCGAGTGCACCACCGAGACCTTCACCGTGGCGGTGTCCCCCCGCTCCGAGGTGGAGATCAGGACCACCCGGCTGGCCTGGGCACTGCCGTAGAAGTTGGCGCAGCGGGACCGGGCGGCGTCGGTGAGGTAGGCGTCCGCGGCGGCGGTGTCCGCGTCGATGACGGCCCTGCTGTAGCGCTGCACCACTCCGGCCGGGGACGACTCATCCAGCGGCTGCGGCTCCCCGCGAAGAAAGACCACGGCCAGCGCGACCACCACCAGCACGGCGATCGCAGCAACGATGCCCTGCAGCACCCGGTCGGGCCGGTGCCGCTCCGGGACCGGTGCCTCGGCTGCGGCGGGTCCCGGAACCGGATCCTTGCCGCGCGGGCCGTCGCTGCGTGCTGTGGCCGGTCGTTCGGGGCCGTTCGGCGGTTGGCTCATGCCGTCAGTATGGAGGGGCCGCGATGGCCCGTCATGGTGTCTTTAGGCCCTTTCAGCGCCTCCGCGGCTCGACGACGCTGGCAGCAGACACTACTCTCAGGCGATGGGGATCATGCGGAAAATCATTGGCCCGAAACTGGCGGGCGCCCTGCTGCTGCTCATCGCCCCGTTGGCCATCCTGCTGGGCGCCGCGCCGGCGGCGCTCGCCGTCCCGCCGGCCGACGTCGTCGTGGAGGACCGGGCGGGGGTCCTGGACCGCAACACGCTGATCCCTGCGGTGCAGAAGATCGAGTTCTACGAGCCCACCAAGGTCGCCGTCTACACGTACAAGGGCAGCGCGGCGGACAACCTCAACGAGGAGGTGCTGCGCTTCGCCCGCGCCGAGCACCCGGACTGGATCAGCAAGGACGGGCAGAAATGGGCGGACGGCCTCTTCATCTTTGCGCTGGATCCGGTGGGCCGGCACGTCGGAACGTACATGGGCGAGGACCGGAAGGTATCCCTCGAGCAGCGCGCTGACATCCAGGACGCCGCCAAGGAACTGCTGCGCGACGCCCAGTGGACGGAAGGGACCATTGCGGGCATTCGGCGCGGCGCGGAGCTGATCAACCAGCCGTGGTATCGCTCCACCGCCTTCCTTGTCACGGCCTGGGGCGCTGTGGGGGCCGCGGTGGCCGCTGCGGGCACCTGGTTGCTGGTCCGCTGGCGGACCCGAGTGGGCAGCCGCAAAGAGATCGCCCGCGGCGACGCGAACTATGCCAACGTGAGCATGGATCTGCAGGTGACGGAACTCAATGCCAGCACCATCCCCGAGTCGTCGCGGTACGGCAGCACCGTGCTGGAGAAGCACCGCACCTTCCTGAGCCGCTACAACACGGCCACCGGGCTCTCGAACCAGGTGCATGCCCTGACGCCGCGGCAGCTGGGGCGCCGTTCCAGCCTGTCGCTGGCCCGGCAGTACGCCGATGCAGCCGCCGAACTCGATGCCCTGGATGACGTCATCGCCGACACGAACGCACTGCTGAACCGCGGGTCCATCTGGGCGACGGCGTGGGACCGGCAGCTCGCCCCCTTCCGCAGCGACCTGGCGGGGATCGAGGGCATGCTCGCCAAGAGCCACGGTGAGGGCGATTCCGCCACTGCCGCCGCACTCCGTTCCTTCCGCGACCGCAGCCAGCGGGACATAGAACGCTGGACCGCGGAACTTTCCGACGGCAGCATCACCCCAGAAACCGCGCTGGACCGGCTGCGCGACGCCAGGACCGAGCTCTCAGAGCTGCTCAAGAGCCACGCGGACACGGTGATCGCCGGCTTCGCCCGGAACGATCGCGAGGCCAAGCTCATGCGCAAGGAAATGGAGGAGGCCCAGGCGGGGACCGGCAAGAAGCAACGGCGCAGCTATGAGCCCAGCATCCTGGGCACGGTGTATCCCTCTTATTACTTCTTCTCGGTCCCCACTTTCAACAGTGGTTTCAGCACCGGCGTCAGCAGCGTCAGCTCCGCCAGGGGCGGTTCCACCACAGGATACGGCGGCAGCGGCGGCAGCTTTTCCGGCTCCGGGAGCTCGTCCAGCTTCTAAGAAATGTGTATCGACAACGGGCGGCCAAGCGAGGACGCTTGGCTCCGTAAGCAGTTAAATTCCCTGATAGGGAAGAGGGAGTGCCATGACCACAAATGTTGTTACCCAGCTGCAGGTGAAGTCCCACAACTCGCCCGATGAGAAGCGCCGTCCGGACAAGACCGAGGTCGACATCGTGTCCGTCGGCGACTACACGATCGGCCGATTCAGCTTTGAGCCGGGATGGCGCTGGTCCGAATGCATCAAACCCGTGGTGCACACTGATACGTGCGAGAACAGCCACGTGGGGTTCTGCGTGTCCGGCAAGCTGACCGTCGAGACCACCGACGGCGGCCGCATCGACATCGCCGCGGGAGATTCCTACACCATTCCCCCGGGCCACGACGCCTGGGTTGAAGGCGGAGACCCGTTTGTCGGGGTCGAGTTCCTGAGCGCGGCCACCTTCGCCAAGGGCACGGAATAGGGCGCGGCCGGGCCTAGACCTTCCATGTCCTGGTTCAGGCGTTGATCTCCTGGCGCCTGAACCGCAATTCCCGCTGCGCTCCGCGCAGCGGGGAACCCGAGAACGGCAAGTCTTCGAGGCGGATGGCGTCCGCCGCCGCAAGCGCAGTGCGGTTGGCGCTCTCCGCGGCCCGGCGCGGCAACCCGAGTGTGTCCGCGAATTCCGCCCAGTGCCTGGCCTTGAGGTTCCGGGTCTTGCCGGCGACGGGGAGGGCCAGCGTCTCGTCCCCGTACAGCAGGGTGCAGGGAACGTCGTAGACGGGGGCCATCGCGAAACCGGCGGGACCGCCTAGGATGGCCAGGTTCTTGGCGTGAAGGTCGCCGTTTCCGGTCAGCCACGCGAAGAGGAACTGGAGGTACAGGTTGCGGCTGGCAACCACCGGCGCCTTGCACATCCGGGCCAGCGCGGCCGCAACATCCTCCGACGCCACGCCGTACTTGGACGCCGGCGGGAGGCCCAGCACCTGGGTGCCGTCTTCGAGCGGCAGCCGGTGCCATGCGCCGTCGGCCGTCTTGACCCGGTCAAACCTTTCGACGAGGAGTCCGGGCAGGCCGTTCCGGTCGGCAATGACGGAGCTTTTTGCGACGGCGATCTTCAGCGCCTTCGCACCTTTCAGGTGGGCGGCCTCGTTTTCCACCAGGTGCGGGTGTTCCGGCGGATCGAGTTTCAGCAGGTAGCGGTGTCCCCGCAGGGCCAGCGGAGTGGTCAGCATGGAGGCGCTGGTCTTGCGCTGTACCCCCGGGATGCCGTGCAGGTCCACGGTGTTGGCGAGGAAGGAGAAATCCAGTTCTTCGGGCCGTGAGGTATCGGCCAGGGCCGCCGGTTCCGCCGGGGGCTCTCCGGCCGGAACCACCTGCACGTCGCCGGGAACGTCCGCCCCGACGGCGAGCAGCAGGGTCAACTCGTCGTCGAAACTCGTTTTGGTGGCGTTCTTCAGCACGGTGAGCCGGTGGCCCTCGGGGAGGAGTCCGGCAAAGAAGGCGGGCAGCGCCCCGGCGGGGGCTTCCACTGCCACCTCGGACGGGGGCAGGGAGATGGCGACGGCGGGGTGGCCGCCTGCGAGGTAGTCGGGCCGGTAGGAGAACCGCACTCCCCCGGTGCCGGTCCGTGCGAGGTGGCCGGCCAGGCGGCCGTTCTTGTAGACGTCGGCCGCCCTGACGAACCTCAGGTCCTGGAGTTCGGCCGGCATCAGCCCACCGCGAGTTTCAGGCCGAGCACGTTCGCCACCGCCACCACAGCCTGCAGCGACGGGTTGCCGCTCCCGGTCTCGATGGCGCGGACGGTACGCTCCGAGGTGCCGGCCAGGTGCGCCAGGTCCTCCTGGGTCAGTCCGGCCTCCTTGCGGGTCCGGCGGATCCCCTCGGCAATCGCCGCCACGTCGCTCACTGGCACTCCCCTTCGCTGCGCGCACACCATGCCGCGGTCTGATGTCCCGGCTTCGCCATATCGGCATCATTTTGCCGATCCCTCAGCAGGACTCTCCTAATAGTGCCCGAATATTGCCCATTCGGCAACATACTGCCGAAATTCTTTTGTCGCGAGCCTACGGCACGAGCTTGGAGTCCAAAACGGCAGGATGTTGCCGCTCACCGGGGACGAGCGCCGCCTTCCCGCAACGCTTCGTCCGGGCGTAGGCTCTGGCCCATGCGAAAGATCATTCTGGCCCTCCAGGTCTCCCTCGACGGTTTTTTCGAGGGGCCGAACGGAGAGATTGACTGGCACATGGTGGACGAGGAGCTCCACAGCCACTTCAACGAGCAACTGGCCTCTATGGGCGCCTTCCTGGACGGCCGCGTGACCTACGAACTGATGGCCGACTTCTGGCCGACGGCGGACCAGGATCCGTCCAGTACACCGGCTATGGTCGAGTTCGCCAAAATTTGGCGGGACATGCCGAAGATTGTCTACTCCAGGACGCTGGAACGGGCCGACTGGAACACTACGGTGGTGCGCGACGTCGTCGCCGATGACGTGCTGGCACTGAAGGCGCAGCCCGGCGGCGACTTGGCACTGGGCGGGGCCGACCTCGCCGATACCTTCCGCCGGCTCGGGCTCATTGACGAGTACTGGATTTATGTCCACCCGGTGCTGATCGGGCGGGGGAATCCCTTGTTCAAGTCAGCAGACGACAGGACCGCGCTCACGCTCGCCGGCACCCGCGCGTTTGGCAACGGCGTCGTCCTGCTGCGGTACGCCGGCTGAGCTCACCGGCCGGCGTAAACGTGCACAAAAGCCGGTGGCCAGCTGCCGTTTAGCAGCCGACCACCGGCCCTGGAAAGAGGTTCTTACGCTTTTTGCTATGCGCTGGCGCGGACGAAGGTCACGCCACCCGTGGCGGTCAGCCAGGACAGCGGGTGCTTGATCGTCTGGTTGCTGCCGTTCATGCCACCGCTGATGGCCATGCCGTCACCGGCGTAGATGGCGACGTGGCCGGACTGGACGATCATGTCGCCGGGCTGCGGGGCACCCACAACCTTGCCGTAGCCCATGAACTGCTGGGGACCGAGGTCGCCCACGTGGATACCGGCCGCACCGAGGGCCTTCTCCACCATGGCGGTGCAGTCCTGGGTGATGCCGATCTGGCTGTAGGCGGCCGAAAGCATCGCGGCGTTGGCTCCGCCGGCTGCCGAGGCAGGTGCCACGGCCGCCTTCGCCTGAACGCTGACCTGCGGCGCTGCCGGCGCGAGCACCGGAGCGGGGGCAGGCGCGACAGCCGGAGCGGCGGCAACCGCAGGGGCGGTGACGGGCTTGGGCTGCTCGATCACGGGCGCCGGCGTGGTAGCGACTGCCGGGCGGGCGAAGCTGATCTGAACTGCGGAATCAGCGGTAACCGGCGCGGAGACCTTGCTGCCGACGTCAACCGACGAAGCCGGGCCGGTCTTGTTTTCGGCCGGGGCAACGGCTGCATTGGCTGCCATTCCGCTCGTGAGGACGAGGCCGGAGGCTGCGAAGATTACTGCGGCCTGACGACCGATGGTGCCTGATTTGCCCGAGAATGCTGAGGCCCGTCCGGCGGATGCGTCGGAACGATGGCGCGCAGAAGTAATGCTTGAAGTCATGTTTGTAGCCTCTCCCAATGCCTGCGAGGTGAGCTGTCGGATTCGGATGGGAGGCACCCGGCCGCGGGCCCGTCAATGCGGGCGCTGTGCGGCTTCACCCCAAGACCTGCTAAAACTGCAGGTCAAAAGTGGTTTCCCCGTCTCTGCCAGAAAGGTTGCATTCGGATCCCAGGCCGCGGCAGAGTTAGGCAATCGGCTCGGGAGCGCCCGTATCGGAAACAAACAGGCACCCATCTACGGTAACGGGCCCGGGCGGGAATGTCACATTCAGATAACGGATCCGTGTCCTGGCGCGGAAGAAAGCCTAGGACGCTGCTACCTGCCAGCCATAGGATGAGGGCACCCAGCATTCCCCGAGCGGAGGCCCCGTTATGAACAGCCACTGTGTCGCAATTTGCCAGCTCAGCGATCAGCCGCAGGAGGATTTCGACGTCAACACAGAGCTGCTGGTTCTCGAGGGAAAGGAAATCCACGTAGCCACGTGGGACGCGGAACCGCGCGACGGCGGCTTCGATATCCACGTCCTGAATGACCGCGTGGACGCGCTCGGTTTTATGGTGGTGACCGACTGGCAGTTCCTCGACGGAAAGGCGTATGCCGTCGTGGAGCGCCGGCCCGGCAAGTAGCGCTACTTCGCCATCCCGGAGGTGACGGCAGCGATCGCCTCCCTCACCAGACCGGCGTCGTCCGGGGTGCCCGACTCCGCCAGCCCGGCCTGGCGCCGGTAACGGTCCCAGTCCCCTCCCCCGGCCCGTAGCTCGCGGAGCGGCGCCATCAGGGCCGCCCGCCGCAGCCAATCGTCCGGGTCCTGCAGCCAGCGGCCCAGCACGGTTTCCGCGCGGGAACGGTTTTGGCCGTCCAGTCCCGCAATCAGCGGCCCGACGACGTCGGTCGCCAGCGGATCGGCCAGCTCGCGCAGGCGCGCAGTCCGCAGGAAACCCTCGATCCGGGTCAGGTCCGAATTGTCCAGCAGGGCCAGGCTGGACTGCAGCAGGACGATGGCGGCAAGGCGGCGTTCGAAGACGGGCACCTCCCACAACTCCGAGCTGAGGGCGGTGACATCGTCGCGGCCTAGTGACCGGTACCGGCGCAGCGCGTCGCGGACAGTGCCGCGGACGGCGCCAACCGAGGAGCCATAGCTCCCCAGGGCCGGGCCGTATCGCGCCTGCGCTTCCTCGGCCCGCTGCCACGAGCTCTCACGCAGCAGCGCCGCGTCAATGAAGTCACCGGCCTCGCTCATGGATCCATTCTGTCGTGCGGGGGCCGGCTTGGCCTAAGCAGCTGCGTCCTCCCGCGGGAAACCGTCGGCGAGCGCAGTGTCCTACGCGGACCGCTGGGGCCCGGGGGCCCGCACGCGCTAGCCGGTCACCAGTCTGGTTGAGCTATTCCAGGTCAACCGCCCGTGCTGGAAGTCCGAAGCCCGGCCCACGGACACTGCGTACTCGTCCCGGGTCGGATATCCCAGACGTCCCCTTTCCCTGCCGAGGGCCGTCCACTTGGCACGGATCGCACCGAGGACGTAGTGCGACCCGGTCTTCGCCGACCAGTAGATCGATGCACCGCCCGAGCCTGTGAAGTGGCTGTAACGCCCCACGCCATCGGGGGTGCGCGTCTCGTCTGACGTCGGATAGCCCAGCAGCCCCCGTTCCCTGCCCAGGGCCGACCACTTGGCACGGACCGCGCCCGTGATGAAGTGCGCCCCGGTGCTTGGCGTCCAGTAGATCGATGAACCCCCCGAACCTGTGAAGTGGCTGTAACGTCCCACGCCATCAGGGGTGCGCGCCTCGTCCGACGTCGGATAGCCCAGCAGTCCCCGTTCCCTGCCCAGGGCCGACCACTTGGCACGGACCGCGCCCGTGATGAGGTGCGCCCCGGTGCTTGGCGTCCAGTAAATGGATGCCCCGCCGGAGCCGGCGAAGTGTTCATACCGCCCGATCGTGTCCGGGGTTGTCAGCTGGTCGGTGGTGGGGAACCCCAGGACACCGGCAGCGCCGCCCGCGGCCTTGTAGCGGGCATAGATCGCGCCTGCGACCCAATGGGCCCCGGTGGACGGGGACCAGCAGATCACGCCCTTGGTGTAGTCCTGGCATTTCCCTGCCCCCACCGGGTACTCCAAGGTCAGCGACCTGCCGAGGACAGACCGCGGGTCACCGGCATTGGTCTGGTACGCCTTCAGGCCGATGGGATCGTCGACGCCCATTCCGGTGAGCATTACTTTCTGTGCTCCTTGGCCGTCGTCCGCGGTCAGCAGATAGTAGGTGTCGGCGGTTCCGGCCTGACCGACCACCGTCGGCTTGAACGTCACGCTCTGATGTGCGGACTCTCCAGGCGGGATCACCAGGCCTTCCGAGATTGGAACGGTGGTGGAGAATACACCCTCCGGCGCCTTGGCCTTGGTGATCGTCAGGGGGATGTTGCCAGTGTTAGTAATGGTGAAATCCCGGGTGGCCGCAGCGCCGGCAGGCACATCACCAAAGTCCAGGGATGCCGGCAGCTGCAGATGCGCTACGCCCGACACGGCGGTCGCCGTCACCGGTACCGTGAGTGATCCTCGGTCGCTCGTGATGAGGAGCTGATCAGCCACCGGGGTTGCCGTCGTCGGACTGAAGGTGACGGACACCGGAACGGAAGTAAGGGGTTGAATCTTCTGTCCCACGGCCGGCAGCGTGGCCGGGTCGACCGCAAGCTGGGCGTTGCCCGGCAAGGTGACGCCGGTGATCGTGGCGACGCTCGTGCCGGTGTTGACCACGTTTACGGTCTGGCGACTGCTGGTCTGGGTCGGCACGTCGGTGAATACCAGGGTGGGCGGCGTTGCCCCCAGTCCGTCCTTGGTGCCGACGCCGTGAACCCCCAGAAGGTCCGTCTCGCCGTCGGAGGTTTTGACGGTCAACGTCCCGTCGACCTGTCCGGCTACGGTCGGCGAGAAGGTGACCGGGACCGTCATGGTTCCGCCTTTGGCAAGCGTCCGGGGCAGTGTGAGGGCCTCGATCCCGAACGGCGCAGGTGCTGCGACGGAACTGACCGTAACAGCCCTGCTGGCGGTGATGATCAGGTTCCCTTTCACGGAGGTGCCTACCGCGGCGGTTCCCAGGTCCGTGTTTGTCGCCCCAACCGCTGAGGTCGTCGGGGCACCGAAGCCGATCACGTGCCCGTCCCGGGTTCCCACGTAGACGCGCCCGTTGTCAGTGGCAACCGTGGAAAACTTGGCGGCGGTGCCCAGCGGGGCCGCGAAAACCTGCTGAAGCTTACCGGTGCTGTCCGGCATTGCGCGGTAGGCACGGAGTTCCGCGCCGGTACCGGTGGGTCCCGTTACGTACACGGCCCAGACCAGGGCGGTGGAGGCGTTTGTACCGTTGGAGGTCACCGTGGGCGCCCCGGAGGTGTACCCGAAGGTGCCAATGGACGTACCGACGGAGGCCAGCTGGATGCCGCCGGTACTGCTGGCCAACAGCTTGTGCGCACGAAGGTAGCCCTTGTTCTCCACGGTGTAGATGTACCCGCCGTTTGTGGTCCCGAGGAACGCGGGCCTGCCCCAGACGCCACTGTACGGCCCGGCGCCGTCGAGGACGGCGTCCGTTCCGCCGCTCCCCTGCCCCATACCGCCCAGGTTGTCCCGGTCCAGCAGGTAGACCCGGCCGTCCTTGCCGACCTGGACCATCAGGCGAGGGTGGGCCGTGGTGCCGTAGCCGGTGGGGATGGCGATCGGGGCACCGGAACCCAGGTCGGCATCGTTCTGATCCAACTTGGCGTTGTTGGCCGGGCTGAAGAAGTCCGTGGCCTTGAGGTTTCCGTCGGCTCCGACGCTGACCCGAACGACTGACTCTGCGAGGGTCGCCGGAGGGGTCTTGCCCGGTCCCGGCTTAGGGGAAATCCCGTTCCCGGTGGAAAACAGGATCTGGCCGGTGCCGTCGGAGACCAGGCCGCCGCCGGATTGCCAGATTCCGCCCTCCGCACTGCTGTTGCCGGACTCGGTGGCCCACATCGTGGTCTGCCGGCCTGCGGTGGACACCCCGACGACGTAGCCGACAAACGGTGCCCAGTCGCAGTGGCTGGCGAAACCGGCGTAGACCACGCCATCCAGCAGGAGAAGCCCGGGCCGCTGCATCGCAGTCATCGCGTTGAACGGCCGTGTCGGGTCGTTAGTGGGCGCGCCGTTGATGAGCACCGGGAACCCTGGCCTCTCGGCCCCCGTGACCCTGTCCAGCGAATGCATGTACCAGTGCGGGAGCTGCGGCGTCGCTCCGTCGTTCGTCTTCGCCATCAGGAAGACGCTGTTGGTCGCGGCGTCGAAGACCGGAGTGGACGTGACTCCGATGTTGGGGGTGAGGTCACCGCAGCTTACGGTCGCTGCCGGCCAGGCCGGACCGAGGTTGCGCTGCCACTTCACCGCTCCGGTGCCGCCATCCAGGCCGTAGACGTTGTTGTTCTCCGTCGCGGCTATGACGGTGCCGCCCACCACGAGCGGCTGGGCGTACACCTGGCCGTCCACGGCGGTGGAAAAAAGCTTGCCGAAATTTGATGACGCGACCGACGTCGGCGAAAGCGCAGTCTCGTTGCTGTCCCACCCTGTCCGTAGCAAATCGTGCGCGATCGTGCCGACGTCGGCAGAGGCCGGACCGCTGACGGATAGCCCGGCCAGGGCGAGCGATGACGCCACGAAGATCGCCCACGCGCGTCGGGTCCGCGACCGTCGCCGGGAGGGAGCCTGGGACCATCCGGCAGCCCGCTTCCGCTTGAAATGGGATGCCCCGGCCGCGCCCCCACAGCGACCAGGAAAATGTCCGGACAAAGCACGAAGTGCCGCTTGTTCACGCATGGCTGAGACCCGTTTCTGAACATTCAATTGACTAACTCCACCCAGTACTCCGGAGCCTAGAAGCGCCGAAAGAGCAGCGCGCGAGTGGCGCCTACCCGTCTTCTGGAAGGGGCTTCTTGCTTTCCGGCCGGTCCTACTTGGTTGGTTGTTAGGGACACTTGGTCGCCTACTTGCTTCCGGTCATCCGCCGGACTTGGTCCCCGGCATTGAGTAACCTCCGGCGCGGCCCGGGGGCATAAATCCTCTGGTGCCCCCGGCCCCTGCGCCGGATCATGGGCTCAGCACATCTTTCGACGGCAGGGAGTCCAGTCGTGTGTCCAGGTGCTGCAACAACACGGAACACCAGCGGTCCCCGCTCGCGGACCCAGCGCTGGCTCCTGGCCTGCGCTGCCGCTGTTCTGGCGGTGACCGGCTGCACGCCGGGCTCACCCTCACCGCCCGCGGGCAGCGGATCGTCTCCCGCAACCGGGACTCTCCCGTCGGCGACGGCGGAGAAGGTGCTTTCCGATGAGGAACTGATGGTCCTCGTGGACAGGGCGATCAACAGCGGCCAGGAAGGCACCGGGCGGGTCTCCAGAAGCTCGGACCTGCGCACCCGCCTGCAGGGACGACCGGAGCCCGCCGATAAGCCGGCCGTCGAGCCCGGCGAGTGCAGCGTGTTCCGGCCGCACAGTTCGCCGACCAGCGGAGCGGACCTGGCAATGCACTTCGCCGCGGGCGTCCTGACGCTGACCGGCGTGTGGTCACGCGAGTCCCTGGCGTTTGTCTTTGCCCGAAGCGCACCGCGCAGCGACGTGCTCGCTGCGGATTTCGCCTACACCGACGACCTGGCCCAAAGGTGTTCAACGTTCCGGCAGACGGTGGGGAATGATCCAACGTCCACGGTCAGGCTGCTTAGGACGCCGGCCGTGGGCGAGAAGGCCTACGCCACGGTTTTGAGCACACCGGCAACCGCCGGCACTCCCCCGGGCGGCGCCACCGTTGCACTGCAGGTACTCAAGGGAACCCTGACGATCGGGCTGAGCCGGCAGGCACCCACCGCCAGGTCCGACGCGGAACTCAGGACCGCCCTCGAGCCGCTGGTCCGGCTGGCCCAAAAACTGGTCGGGCAGACCGACTCCGGCACGGCACCGTCAGCCGCACCGCCGCCTGGTCCGCCCGCTACCCCACAGCCCCCCGAACAACGGACGCCGCAGCAACTGGCCCGGCTGCTGCAGGGCGTTACCGGCCCCACTGGAAGGCCGGCCCAGGTGCTGGAGGGACGCTACACCCGGAGCGGCCCTGCCACGGCGCCGGCCGTTTCCGGATGCATTTACGACGACGCCGCCTATCTTGCCTCGTTCTCCGGGGCGGCCACCGTGGTGGCTGAGATCGCCGGTGGGCCGCAGGTGCTGGACCAGATCAGCCTGCGGCTCGTCAGCTTGCCGCCCCCGCCGGCCGGGCCGTCCCCTTTTGACAGCCGGGCAGCCGACCTCAGCCGCTGCAGTTCGATCCGGGAGAGCCTGCCGGGCGGCGGCTCGCGCACCTGGACCGCCATCAAACACCCGATCGTCAACACCGGCGGCGAAGCGGGCTACGCCGTGGTTTATGTGCTTCCCGACGGGACCGGAGTCCGGCACATCCAGGTGGGTGCCCGGAAGGGCAGGCTGTGCGTGGAAACGGAAACGAAAGCCCTGTCCGACGCCGGCGTCCTCCAGGCCGCGCGCGGGCTCGCGGCGACCATCAACAAGGTGCTGGCCAGGATCGGCAACTGAAGCCTCCGGGCGACGTCGGCGGCACCGCAGGACCGGTCCGGCGCCGCTTGCGTGATACCCCCGGGGGTATTACTGTTGAATGTAGAGGAGGAAGGAATCCCTTCCCCGTCCACCTCAAGAAGGAGTTCTCCCGAATGCTTATCGAGCGCATCTACGACGAAGACCTTGCCCAGGCGAGCTATTTCATCGGCTGCCAGGCCAAGGGCGAGGCCCTTGTGGTTGATCCCCGGCGTGATATCGCCGTGTACCGGGACCTCGCTGCCGCGAACGGCATGAAGATCGTGGCCGTTACCGAGACGCACATCCACGCGGACTTCCTCTCCGGCACCCGGGAACTGGCCGCCGCGACCGGCGCCACCGCCTATGTCTCGGGCGAGGGCGGCGCGGACTGGCAGTACGGTTTTGAGGCCGAGCGGCTCAACGACAACGATGAGATCGTGCTGGGCAACGTCACGGTCAAGGCCCTCCACACCCCCGGGCACACCCCGGAGCACCTGTCCTTTTTGATCACCGACGGCGCATTCGCAGACAAGCCGGGCTACCTGCTCTCGGGTGACTTCGTGTTCTCCGGCGACCTGGGCCGGCCGGACCTGCTGGATGAGGCCGCCGGCGGCGTCGACACCCGCTTCGCAGGCGCCAAGCAGCTGTTCGCCAGCCTGCGGGACAAGTTCCTGACCCTGCCGGACCACGTCCAGGTCCACCCGGGCCACGGCGCCGGCAGCGCCTGCGGCAAGGCCCTGGGCGCGATCCCGTCCTCGACCGTCGGCTACGAACGGCTCTACGCCTGGTGGGGCCCCTACCTGGCCGCAAACGACGAGCAGGGCTTCATTGATGAACTCCTCGACGGCCAGCCGGACGCGCACGCCTACTTCGCCCGGATGAAACGCGAAAACCGTGAAGGCCCCGCCGTCATGGGCGAACGCGCCCCGCTCCCCGAGCTGGGCACCGCCGATGTCGCCCGCGACCTCGCCGCGGACAAGGTCATTTTCGTTGACACCCGCCCGAACAACGAGGTCCACGAAGGCACCGTCACCGGCTCCGTCAACGTCCCGGCCGGTAAGTCCACCGCCAGCTTCGGCGCCTGGGTCGTAAACCCGGAAACCGACACCAACCCGCTGGTCCTCCTCGCTTCCAGCCAGGCGGACGCGCAGGAAATGTGGGACCACCTCGTCCGGGTCGGCATCGACAAAGTCGCCGGCTACGTCACCAGCCTCGAGGGCCTGCCGGTCAGCGTCCCGAAGCTGATCCAGCCCGAGGAACTCGACGGCTTTGACGCCGCCATGGTCCTGGACGTTCGCAACCGCACCGAACATGCAGCCGGCCACATCCCCGGCTCCTACCAGCTCAGCGGCGGCCGCGTGATGTGGCACCTGGATGAACTCCCCACCGAAGGCACCATCGTGTCCTACTGCCAGAGCGGCGTCCGGAACTCCGTCGCGGCCAGCGCGCTGCGCCGCGCCGGCTACGACGTCGTCGAACTCGACGGCAGCTACGCCGCGTGGAACGCAATGGAACAGGCCGCCCGCCGGCAGGCACCGGAAACCGTTCCGGCCAGCTAAGCAGGACAACCAGTAAGGCAACACAGTGACAGCGTGGCGGCGGCCCGGGTAACCCGGGTCGCCGCCACAGCTGTGTCCGCGACCAGTTCCAATCCCTGTCGTCAGGCGGCGACGGGAGCCGGCACCGGGGCTACGCCTTGTGCAGGCCCGTTCCCTCCCCCGCGGCGAGCTCCGGAAGCTGGAGGCCCTCCAGCCACTCCAGCGCCTCCGTGCGTGAGGTGAAATACGCGTGCGGGCAAAAGCTGTGGCGGCCGAGTGCCGCCGCAACGACGGTGTCCACCACGCTGGAACCCAGCAGGGCCACCGCGGTCACTGCCTTGGCACGTTCGTAGGTATGTCTTGCCGTCGAGCGCATCGTTACACCGGATATATCCACGAGTAAGGGCAACTCCCGGCCGCCGCCAAGGGCCCGCATCGCTTCAATCGAAGCGGCCGCGTCCCGGGCGTCGACAAGCGTCCCCGGCGCCCAAACCAGGTGAAAATGAGGCCCGCAGATTCCGAGCCGTCCTTTCCCGCCTGCGATCAAGATCTCTTCCATTCATCCCCCTAAGCACCAAAGGTACCCTCCACCAACCGACTTGAGCAGAACCCGGGCAACGAAAAAGCGCCGGAGGACATGTCCTCCGGCGCTTTACCGCCGTGCTGTTTTCCCTCGGGCTGTCCGGCTTAGGAGAGCAGTGCCTGCACGCTCACGTAGGCCGCGACCAGCAGGACCAGGACGCCGAAACCGCGTTTGAGCACCCTGTCCGGAATCCTGGTTCCGAGCCGGCCCGCGATCAGGGAGGCAACCATTGCTGCCCCCGCGAACGCTGCCGTCACGGCCCAGTCGATCTGCAGGTCACCGAGGTGCGCCGCGAAGCCGGCAATCGAGTTGATCACAATAATGACCAGCGAGGTACCGACGGTCACCGCCATCGGCAGGCCCAGGACCAGGGTCAGGGCCGGGACGATCAGGAAGCCGCCGCCGACGCCGAGCAGCCCGGTGAGGAAACCCACGACGGCACCCGTCGCGATGGCCTTGGGCAGGCAGCTGCGCCAGTTCACGCCGCCGCTAGGCAGGGCGCAGGAGCCGCCGGAGGCCTTGGCCGGAAGCATCATCCGGATGCCGGCGAACACCATGATGGCGGCGAAAGCCAGCAGCAGCACCTTCGGGTCGAGCAACCGGTTCACGTAAGCGCCCAGGTAGGCAGTTGCCGTGCCGGCCGCACCGATAATGAGGGCCAGCCGCCAGTTCACACCACCCCACAGGCGGGGCAGCACCGCGACGGCGGAGGACGCGCCGACAACGACCAGCGACGTCGGGATCGCCGCAGCCAGCGGAAGCCCCACGCCGTAGACGAGGGCGGGGACGGCGAGAATGGACCCGCCGCCTCCAACCAGGCCCAGCAGGCCGCCGACGACCAGCCCGAACGCCGCCGCGGTGAGGATCATGCCTTGGAGCCCAGGTTCTGCAGCGCCTGGTGGGCGGTGGGCTCGTTGGCGGAACGGTTCCACGGCATCTTGGAGAGCATCTGGCCCATGGCGCAGCTGTTCGTCGCCGCGGAGAAGGTCAGGCCGGCGCCGATGCCGCCGGCAAGCAGGCCGAGCTTCGGCGAGAGCAGCTTGCTGCCCACGATGCTGGCCAGGACCAGGGAGCCGGCCGTCATGCGGACCTGGCGTTCCAAGGCCCAGGTGTTGCGGCCCTTCACCACGTTGCCGCCGGCGGCAGCATAGGCAGGAACGCCGCCGGCCAGCACGCTCGCGCTGCCCAGGCCGACTGCGTCCAGGTGCTTGCGGGCCTGCTCGGCCCGATTCCCGGACTGGCATACGAGGACAACGCGGGTGCCCATTTTGGCGGCGAATTCCTCGGTGTGTTCGCTCAGCATGGGGAGCGGGACATGGTACGAGCCCTTGATGTGCATCGAATCAAACTCGGCACCGCTGCGTACGTCGATCACCATCAGGTCATCGTGGTTGTCCTCCCAGGCCTTGAGCGTGGCGGCGTCAATGGACTGGGGTGCGGACTCGGCCGTAGTGGTCTTGTTTGAGGTAGTCATAGTCTCTTTCGGTCTAGCTTGGGTGGTTCTGGCGGCACCCCTGCGGATGCGGGCCGCCGTCCACCGGCCTGAAGCCCGTTAGGGCGCAGTCAGGACAGGTGGAGGCCCGGGCGGCGCATGGGGGGAGGCGCCGCCCGGGCAGTCTAGGGGGAGTGTCAGCCGGCGGGCAGCCCGGCGTCGGACCAGTCGAGCATCCCGCCGGTCATCGTGTAGGCGGTGAAGCCGGCGGCGGCAAGCTGGTCGGCGGCTGCGGCGCTGCGGCGGCCGCTGCGGCAGACGGCGACGACGGGACGGGTCTTGTCCAGTTCCCCCAAGCGGGCCGGCAGCTGCGCCAGCGGGATGTGGCGGGCGCCGGCAATCATGCCGGAAGCAATCTCCTCGGATTCGCGAACGTCCACGACCTGGGCGTCGCTGCCGCTCTTGAGCTGTTCGTTGAGTTGCTGGGCGGTAATGTCCATTGATGTGCACCTTTCGGGAGGCGTTCGGCAGGGGCATGTGGCCGATCCAGCCACTCACAAATATACCCCCAGGGGTATTGAGGTTCAAAATCTGCCGCTGTTCGCCCGGAGTCGCCGGGGGCGCCGCGCAAGCCCCGGGGCGTCAGGCCAGGCGCAGGAAGAGGGCACGGATTTCGTCGAGAGTTAGCCTCTGCACCTCGGCGCCTGGGGGTATTTGATCAAGACCCCGCGCCATCCACCTCCCCCGTGGCGCACGCTTGCTCCGATACCCCCGGGGGTATATATTTGGAGTATGGCAACCATCGACATTTCTGAAAAGACCTTCAACGACACCATTTCCGGCAACGACATCGTCCTGGTGGACTTCTGGGCAGCCTGGTGCGGTCCGTGCCGCATGTTTGCCCCCACATTCCGCAAAGCTTCCGAAGCCCACCCCGACGTCGTCTTCGCGAAGGTGGACACGGAGGCTGAGCCGGGGCTCTCCGCGGCAGCACGCATCACCTCGATCCCCACCCTGATGGCCTTCCGAGAGGGTATCCTCGTCTTCTCGCAGCCCGGCGCCATGAACGCCAGCGGGCTCGACGGACTCATCACCGCCGTCAAGGGGCTGGACATGGAAGAAATCCGGGCCAAGATGGCCGCCGCGCCCGCGTCCTAACCGCCAGCAATACCAAACCAACGCAGCACCCAACCAGCAGCACCCACTTAAGGAGAAAACAATGTGCAGTCCCGTCCGTTGCAATAGCTGTGGAAAGATCACCTGGGCCGGCTGCGGCGAGCATGTCGACTCCGTCATGGCCGAGGTGCCCACCGAACAGCGCTGCACCTGCAAGTGACTCGTCCCCGGCCGGCTCCGGTGCTGGGCTAGCATGCTCAGACGGCGTCGTTGCGATCCGTACGCAGCGACGCCGACCTGACCGCCAGCCCAAGGAGAACCGAAGCCATGTCAGACACCGCTGCGACGCGCGCCCCCAAAAGCTCCGACTCCCCCGGTGGCGTCCGCTGGGGAATCCTCGGCACCGGATTAATCGCCGGGCTGCAGACTTCGGACCTGGTGGAACACGGCTTCAACGTCCAGGCGGTGGGCTCCCGGAACCTCGCGACGGCCCGCGAGTTCGCCGGCAGGTTCCGGCTGCCCGCGGCCCATGGCAGCTACGAAGCGCTGGTGAACGACCCCGAGGTGGACGTCGTCTATATCTCCTCGCCGCACCCGTTCCATTACGAGAACGCACTGCTGGCCCTCAACGCCGGCAAGCATGTGCTGGTGGAGAAGCCGTTCGCCATGAACGAGTGGCAGGCGCAGGAAATCGTGGACCTCGCCGCATCGAAGGGGCTGGTGGCCCTCGAGGCGATGTGGACGCGCTACCTCCCGCACATGGTCCGGGTGCGGGAACTGATCCGCTCGGGTGCCCTGGGGGAGGTCCGGACCGTCATTGCGGACCACAACCAGAACCTGCCCAAGGATCCGGCGCACCGGCTCAACGACCCCGCCCTGGGCGGCGGAGCCCTCCTTGACCTGGGGATCTACCCGGTCTCCTTCGCCTTCGACGTGTTCGGCGAGCCAGCCCGGATCCAGGCAGCCGCCAGCATGACGGCCACCGGCGTCGACCGCCAGACCGCGATGATCTTCGAATACGCGGACGGACAGCAGGCTGTGCTGCACTGCGCACTGGACACCGCTGGGCCCAACCGGGCCGCGGTGATCGGCACCGAAGGCAGCATCGAGATGGACCCGGTCTGGTACACGCCCACCGGTTTCACCCGGTACGACGACGGCGGCAACGTCGTTGAGCGCTTTGACCAGCCGGTCACCGGCCGCGGCATGCAGTACCAGGCGTGGGAAGTCGAGCGGCTCATTGCCGACGGCGCGGTGTCCAACGACGTGCTGTCACCCAGCGAGACGGTCCAGGTCATGGCCGCGCTGGACACTGTCCGAAGCCAGATCGGGCTCAGCTACGCCAGCGACGAACGGTAGGGGCGCGGCAGTTCGGACCCAGCCGGCCTACCCTCCCAGGTCCGGGCGCCGCTCCCGGCGTGCGCGTTCGACGTCGCGGGCACTGGCTGCGTGCCCGCACCCCGCGAGTCCGGCCACGACGCCGTCGACGTCTTGATCGGAGCGGTTTTGGCTGAGCTTGGTCTTCGCCTCGATCCTGCCGATCAGCAGTTCGACGCCGACAATGGCGCGCAGTTGGCCGGCAATGTACCGCTCCGGCGCATCGTCGACGGACCAGGGCCGGGCTGAACCGGCTTCGTTGAGGTCGGTGAGCCGCCTGACGTGGCCGGCGAGCCAGGCCGGATCATCGTGGATGACCAGGGTGCCGTAGACGTGGGCCGTGGAGTAGTTCCAGGTCGGGACCACGCGCCCGTGTTCGGCCTTTGATGCATACCAGCCCGGTGAAATATAGCCGTCGGCGCCCTGCATGATGACCAGGGCCTCGCCGAGAGCCGGCTCGGACCACTGCGGGTTATTCCGGGCCAGATGGCCGTGCAGGGCCCCGTGCTCGCCGATTGAGGGATCGTAAACCAAGGGCAGCAAGGTTGCGAGCATGCCGTGCGCGGTCGTCGTGACCAGGTTGGCGGCCGCCGGGGTGGTGAGCAGGTCACGGACGGCGCCGGGGCCGGCCGCGAAGTGCGCTGGGATGTACATGGGATTGTCCTTTGCCGTTGGGTGGGGTGCCGGAAGAGTCAGGGCCGCGGTGGCGGCGGTGTTGGCCTCAGCCGGACGCGGACGGCGATGCCCGCGCAGGCGATTACCGCGGCCCCGCCGACCAGGGTGGTCGGCGTCAAGGTTTCGCCAAGGAGCAGCGCGGCCCAGGCGATGCTCAGCACCGGCTGGATCAGCTGGATCTGGCTGACTTGGGTCATGGGGCCGATGGCGAGGCCGCGGTACCAGGCGAAGAACCCCAGGAACATGCTGACGACGCCGAGGTAGGCGAAGGCGGCCCACTGCGCCGGAGTACCCGACGGGGGCTGCTGGATCATCGTCCACGCGGCCAGAAACAGCATCAACGGCGCGGCGAGCACGAGAGCCCACGAGACGGTCTGCCACGCACCGAGCTCCCGGGCGAGCAGGCCCCCTTCGGCGTAGCCAACCGCCGCGGCCGCGACGGCGCCCAGCAGCAGCAGGTCCGACCAGTGCAGTTGCCCAAAGCCCCCGGGCTGCGCGAAGGCGAAGCCAAGGGCCGCCGCGGCGCCGGCAGCCGTAGCGAACCAGAAAGCCGCGCGCGGACGTTCGTGGCCGCGGAGGACGACGGCGGTGGCGGTAGCGGCCGGGAGCAGGGCGATAACGACTGCGCCGTGGCTGGCGGGCACACTGGTCAGCGCGAACGAGGTGAGCAGCGGGAAGCCGACGACGATCCCGCCGCCAACCACCGCGAGACGGGCCCACTGAAGGCCCAGCGGAAACCGCTGACGGGTCAGGACCAGGGCGGTGGCAGCCAGGGCCGCGGCAACGACCGCCCGGCCGGAGCCGATGAACAAGGGCGACAGTCCCGCCACGGCCACCCGGGTGAAGGGAACGGTGAAGGAGAACGCCGCAACTCCGAGCAGTCCCCACCCGAGGCCGCCGCCGGAACGGCCGGACCGAGGAGTCGGTATCACTGGGCGAAAAAGTACAGTAGCGCTACTATTGTCTCTCATGAACCACGATAGCAGTTCACGGATTGTGACGCAGCTCAAAGAGTGGATCGCACGTGCCGCCCCCGGAGCCCGGCTGCCGTCCACGCGGTCGCTGGTGGCCGAACACCGGGCCAGTCCCGTCACGGTGCAGAAGGCGCTGCAGGTCCTCGCCGCCCAGGGGCTCATCGAGAGCCGGCCCGGCGTCGGGACCTTCGTCCGGGAGATCCGGACGGCGCGCCCCTCCGACTACGGCTGGCAGACCGCGGCGCTGCGGACGCCGCACGCGCCGCTTCGTTCAGCATCCACCGCGATGCGCAGCGCGGCGAACGATGTCATCGCCCTGCACTCCGGCTACCCGGCCCGCGAACTGCTGCCCGAACGGCTGGTCCGGGCAGCCCTGACCAGGGCGGCCAGGGGCGACGCGGCACTGTCCCGCGCACCGGCAGCGGGGCTCCCGGAGTTGCAGTCCTGGTTCGCGCACGAACTGGGTGCCTCGATGCAGGCCGGCGTCACCCCGCCGGCTGCGAGCGACGTTGTCGTACTGCCCGGAACCCAAAGCGGACTCAGCTCGATCTTCAGGTCGCTGGTGGGCAGCGCGCAGCCGCTGCTCATGGAATCCCCAAGCTACTGGGGCGCGATTCTCGCTGCCGCCCAGGCCGGCGTGCGCGTCGTTCCCGTTCCGAGCGGACCCGACGGCCCGGAGCCGGACGGGTTGGACCGCGCGTTTCAGGAGACCGGCGCCCGCCTGTTCTACGCACAGGCCAACTACGCCAACCCCACCGGGGCGCAGTGGACGGGCCGGCGCGGCGAAGAGGTCCTGGAGGTCGTGCGCCGGCACGGAGCGTTCCTGGTGGAGGATGACTGGGCCCACGACTTCGGCATCACATCGGCCCCCTCCCCCGTCGCCGCGCGTGACGATTCCGGCCACGTCGTATACCTGCGGTCCCTGACGAAGAGTGTCTCGCCTGCCATGCGGGTGGGGGCCGTGATCGCGCGCGGCCCGGCTCGGGACCGCATCCTCGCGGACCGCGGGGCCGAGTCGATGTACGTCAGCGGCGTCCTCCAGTCCGCTGCCCTCGACGTCGTCACCCAGCCGGCCTGGCAGACGCACCTGCGCAGCGTCCGCCACCAGCTCCAGTCACGCCGCGACCTGCTGGTCACGAGCCTTCGCGAGCATGCCCCGCAGGCCCATCTGACGCTGGTCCCCAAGGGCGGGCTGAACCTCTGGGCCCGCCTGCCTGACGGGACCGACGTCGACCGGCTCAGCGCCGACTGCGAGCGCGCCGGGGTGCTGATCGCCGCCGGCACGGAATGGTTCCCTGCCGAACCCGCGGGTCCCTTCATCCGGCTCAACTACGCCGGGCCGAACCCGGGTGACTTCCCGGAGGGCGCCCGGGTCCTGGGCCAGGCGATCGAGCGGAACGGGCAGTAGCGGATGGTGCGGCAGCGGACGCTACGCTGGCGGCCGCTGGTAGGGTCTGCGCATGGATGAAAATTTGGGGAAGTTCATCGACGATTTTGCGCAGCTTGTGCAACTTGCGCAGTCCGGCCAGCACCGGACGCCGGCGGGACCACAGTTGCTGTCGACGCTTACCGAACATTTGGGCGCGCCGGCCGGGTCGGTTTCTGTCGTGGTGGAGGAGATTCCGCCGCACCGGTTCGTCGACGCAGACATCCAAATGGCCGAGCTGGCGCGCGAGGATCCGAAGTCCCGGCTGGTCGGCATCGGTGGCGGCGACCAGCGACACCATCATTCCTTGAGCGACATGCTGCAGCAGGCGCAGGTCTTTCCCCAATTCCCGCTCTCCCAGCCGGACTACGCCAACCTCGCGGTGGGCCCTGACGAGCAGCGGCAGGCCGTGGCGCTGGGGCTCTGGCTGTTCAGTCACGGCGGACATCCGATCGTGGTGCTGCAACGGGATGCCAACCCCCGGTACGGTCGGCAAACGGCGTCCCTGGAAGTCCTGGCCGGCGCTACCGATACTGCCGCAAGCTTCCTCGCGGAGTTCCGACGTCGGATGCAGCGCCACAGCATCTTGAAGGGACAGGTCATCTCCCTTGTCATGGGCGAGTACGGACCCAGCGCGGCAGGCGTGACCTTCCACGCCCGGCCGGATCTGGCCGCGTCCGAGGTCATCCTGCCGGACGGTCTGCTGCAGAAAGTGTCTGACCATGCCCTCGGCATCGCCGAGCACCGGGACACCCTCAACCAGTACGGGCAGCACCTGAAGCGGGGCATCCTGCTCTACGGGCGGCCGGGCACCGGAAAGACCCACACGGTGCGGTATCTGCTGAGCCGGAGCCAAGGTGCCACTGCCATCCTGTTGTCCGGCGGATCGCTTGCCCGGATTTCCGAGGCGGCCTCCATGGCCAGGGCGCTGCAGCCCTCCATCGTGGTGCTCGAGGACTGTGACCTCATTGCCGAGGACCGCAGCTTCGGACATGGACCCCAGCCGCTGCTATTCGAGGTGCTCGACGCGATGGATGGCCTGGCCAGCGACGCCGACGTGGCGTTCGTCCTCACCACCAACCGGGTGGACATGCTGGAACGCGCCCTCGCGCAACGCCCCGGGCGGGTGGATCTGGCCGTGGAGATTCCCCTGCCCGCGCAGCCCGAGCGCGTGGCGTTGCTCAAGCTGTATTCACGCGGGATCCCCTTCAGTGTTGCCGCCCTTGATGAGGCGGCTGCCCGCACCGAAGGAACCACGGCCTCCTTTGCCCGCGAACTGATCCGCCGTGCCGTCGTGGCGGCCGCCCTGGCCGGCGTCCCGGTCGCGGACGGCCACCTTCAGACTTCCGTGGGCCAGCTGATGGCCGACGGCGAGGCGCTCACCCGCAGTTTGCTGGGCAGCGGGGTCGGAGAGGGCGCTGGTGGTGGCCCTGCCGGAGGCGAATTCCGGGGTTCAGCTGCTTTCTGACTCAACGAGACGTTTCAGATTTGAGAACTGGCGGGTCTGCATGACCCAGTGCGAGGGCTCCAACACCAAGATACTCAGCGCGGGTTGAAGCCATTGGGGCCGGAACGACCAATAGCCGCTGACCACCAGCCTGGTGCGGCCGCCTGCCGCGTCCTTCAGCTCGAACCCCCACAGCGAGTCGGTGAAGTGACGGGGCCGCTCTCCCGCTGGGTCGAACGGACGCCCGCGCAAATCGATCGACATGCGCAGACCCAGAAACTTCTCGGGTTCCAGCGCCGCGACCTCCCACCACTGGCTGCCGTCCGGCGTGGCCGCCAGCCGGTCCCCAACGGCGACATCCTGCCACTCAGGATGGATTGTCCCGGCACTGCGGCGCCCGAAGTTATCCAGGCGGTCCCAGCTGTACCAGCCGCCCTGCCTGGTTCCCATCTGCACCAGCCAGGGCCACACGCGCGAACGGGGCGCGTCAACGGTCACGGCCATCGTGGCGCTTCGGGTCCCGTCCGGGATAAGCCCGGCACCCGGGTAGGGTCCGTGAACTTCACCGTCGGTCGCACCGGCGCGTAGCAGGCGCGGGCGCACAACCATCAGATAAGCGGCGGTGAGAAACGCGGCAACTCCGCCGGCCATTCCCCCCATCCGGTGCGAGGTCATCGTGGCACCCCCTCAGGTTTCAGATGCGTCCGGAAGAACGCCAGGATCCGCCGTCGGGCGTCTTCGGCCGAGGGCTCGTGGTAACCGGCGGCCACCAGTTTCGCCAGCAACTTGTCGCCGAACGTCAGGTCTGACGGGCCATGCCGGTTGAGGAAGCCGTGGCCCGCGCCGGGATAGACCTTGATGTCGTGGTCTATCCCCGCGTCAGCCAGCAGCGGTTCCAGCCGGGCGGGCACCCGGCGCACCCCCGGCCAGCGGTCTCTTGCTCCGTAGCTCGCCACGATTGGGCAGGCCCGCGGCATGGCCCGGGCCGTGGCGTCGTCGAGTCCGCCGTAGTTCACGCTGGCCGCGGCAAAGTCGTGATCCGGTGCGAGCATGAGGGCGAAGCCACCACCCATGCAGAAGCCGATCACCCCGACGCGGCCTGTGCAGTCGCCGCGTGCCACCAGCCAGGCGCGGGTGAGGTCCAGGTCGCCGAGGGGCCGCCAGCCGCGGATAAGTGACCAGAGGCAGGCTGCCCTGGTGTCCCAGTAGAACAGGTCCGGTGCCACTGCGAGGAACCCCTCGCGGGCCAGCCAGTCGGCCTGCCCCCGGGTGTCTCGACTCAGGCCCAGCGCGTCATGGATAACCACGACGCCGGGCCAGGGACCTTCGCCGGACGGCGTGGCCACGTAGGCCGGCATTTCGCCGCGGGAAGTGCCAATGATTACCTCGGCCATGGGGCCTCCCGGACGACTGGAACAATCAGGACCTGATTACCGGCCTACCAGCGACACGCCCCTCGCGGGAAGAGTCATTGGCCACCGACCGGGGCGCCGGCACACGGGAGAGCTCCTGCACGAGGGCTCGGGTTCGCCGGCGTAGCTGCGCCCGAAGCGGTCAAGTCCGCCGTCGAGGTACCCCATCTGGTCCCGGGCATCCGCCTGGGCCCGGGAGTCCTCCTCGGCCATATAGAGCGGGTTCTCGTAGCGCATGTCAATCACGCCGGTGCCGAGTTCGATGCGCGAGGTGCGGCGGCGATTGCGGCGAGCAGCGGAAACGGCGAGGCCTGCTGTTCCGCAAAAAATGGTGAACTCTCACAGGGACTCGGGCTCCCGGAAGCGGACGGGTGTCGCGCCTCACGGATGCCGGCAGCGGGAAGGCCTTCCGGCACTGGTCCTTCGGGGGCGGCCCGGCCTAATCTGGGCACAGATTTTGAGCGTGATAGCTGGACAGAAAATGGCGCAGAAAAAGCGATTCGGAGCTCGGCTGGCCGCGGCCTTTAGGAGGGTCCTCGGGTTCTTGATAGTGAGCGCGTTCTGCGGTGTTCTGGCCGCCAGCCTGGTGGTCCCCGGTGTGGCGGCGGCCGGCGTCGCCGTCAGCAGATCAATCACGTTCTTCAATAACCTTCCCTCCGAGCTGGCCGTGACTGCGCCGTCGCAGTCAACCAAAGTACTGAGCGCGGACGGGAAACCGATTGCCACCTTTTTCGCGGAGAACCGTGTGAAGGTGAGGCTGGACCAGATGTCCCCGTACATCAAGGATGCGATTGTCGCCATCGAGGACAGCCGCTTCTACGAACACGGCGGCGTCGACCCGCAGGGCATTCTCCGGGCGCTCACCTCCAACCTGACCGGCGGCGCGAGGCAGGGAGCATCGACGCTCACCCAGCAGTACGTCACGAACGTAATCAACGAGTCCCTGCTGTCGGCGGACCGGAGCGATCAGGTCATCCTCAGCGGGCAGAAAAACATCGGCGACAAGGTACGCGAGATGAAGCTCGCCATCGAGCTGGAAAAGAAGTACACCAAGGCACAGATCCTGGAGGGCTATCTCAATATCGTGTTCTTCAGCCGCGACGCATACGGCATTGAGGCCGCAGCCAGGCATTTCTTCAGCACCACCGCCAAGGCTCTCACCCTGCCCCAGGCTGCCCTGCTGGCCGGCCTGGTCAACAGTCCCAGCTTCTACGACCCCGCCGTCCATCCGGAAAACTCCATCAAGCGGCGCAACCAGGTCCTGGACAAGATGCTCAGCGAGGAAAAAATTACCCAGGCTGCCCATGACGCCGCCGTCGCCAGCGGTGTCAGGCTGAAAATCGCCGCCGCAAAGCAGGGCTGCTCCGCGGCGGACATGGCCCCGTACTTCTGCGACTATGTCTCCCACCTGATCCTCAACAACCCGGCCTACGGCGCCGACACCACGGAACGCGAAAGGAGGCTGTACCGCGGCGGCCTGACCATCACCACCACGCTGGACAGCAGGCTGCAGGCGGCCGCCCAGGTGCAGGTCGACGCCACAGCCGGGGCCAACCCGGACAAATGGGGCGCGTCCCTGGTCTCTATCCAGCCGGGCACCGGCAAGATCCTCGCCATGGCGCAAAACACCGTGTTTCTGCCCGCCCCCGGAAAGTTCGACACCCAGCTGAACTTCAACGTCGATTCCAAGGACGCCAACGGCAAGGACCTGAACGGCGCCGGCGGATTCCAGCCCGGGTCCACAATGAAACCGTTCACTTTCGCGGAGTGGCTCAATGAAGGCAAATCCATGCTCACCAAGGTGGATGCTTCCCGGCGGGTCTATCCGCTGGACTTCCCCTGGAAGTCCAGCTGTGGCAAGGTCCTCGGCGCCTACAACACAGCGCAGAGGGCCCTCGGTGCCGCCGACGACTTGAAGAACAATGATGAGGGTTACTACCGCAAGATGCCCGTCAATTACGGGCTCTACAACTCCATCAACACGGCAACCTTCGCCGAGGCCGCCCAGCTGGACTTCTGCGGCATCCAGAAAATGGTGGACACGGTGGGCCTCCACAGCGGCGTGGACAACGCCCGGGTGAACATGCACCAGCTGGGCAACTTGCTCGGGGCCATCGGCGTGGCGCCGCTCCATCTGGCGAATGCCTTTGCCACCTTCGCCGCCGATGGCAAGTACTGCGCCCCCATCGCGATCACCGCGGTGACCGATGCCGCCGGACGGGAGCTTCCGGCCCAGGCCAGCGACTGCCGGAGCGCGGTCAGGCCCGAGGTGGCCCGCGGCGTGAATGCCGTGCTGCAGGACGTGCTGAAACGGGGGTCGGGAATCTACATTGAACCCAAGGTCCAGGCCCGAGTTCCGGTGGCTGCCAAGACCGGCACCTCCAACAACAATGGCGCGACTTGGGTGGTCGGCTACACCACCGGCCTCGCCACCGCATCGTTCTTCGGCGACACCCTGGCGGCCCAGAAACGGCCAGGCCAGAACGTCACCATCAACGGCAAGTTCTACCGGAACATTGACGGTTACATGCTCGCCGGCCCGCAGTGGGCCAACTACATGCAGCAGGTGGCCCCGCTCTACCCCGCCGCACCCTTCCCGCCGCCGCCCAAGTCGATGACCAAGCCCTGAGCCTCGCTCCGCCCCGGTACCGAGTCCGATGACAACTCTTGCTCTCCACGGCCGCTGCGCGTATGAGAGAAGCATGAGTTCGCAACGGGACGTCCTCCACGGACGCGTGGCGGTCGTGACCGGCTCGACACGCGGTTTGGGTTTTGCCATGGCGCGGCTGCTGGGGCACCAGGGGGCGACCGTGGTGCTGGCGTCAAGATCCGACGCCGACGTCGCCGCCGCCGTGGAGCGGCTGAGAACGGAAGGGATCGCGGCGTCCGGACGTCGCTGCGACACCGGGGAGCTCGCCGACGTGGAGGCCCTTCGCGACGAGGCGCTAAGCCGCGGGACGCTCGACATCTGGGTCAACAACGCCGGAGTCTCCGGCGTCTTCGGGCCCACGGCGTCCACACCGGTCGACGACTTCACGCGGGTGGTGCGCACAAACATCCTCGGCACGTTCCACGGATCGAGAGTCGCGTTGCCCGTGTTCCTCGGCCAGGGCCGCGGCGACCTCGTCAACGTCTACGGCCAAGGCGACCGGGGGCCCGTCGCGCTGCAGAATGCCTACGCGTCAAGCAAGCGCTGGGTCCGGCAGTTCACCGAGACGTTGCGGCTGGAGACCCGAGGCACCGGCGTCCGGGTGCATGGCATGAACCCGGGGCTGGTGGTGACGGACCTGCTGGGGCACATCACGTCCCAGCCGGGGTACGACCATCGGCTGGGCGCGTTGCAGGTCGTCGTCGGATTGTGGGGGCAGACCCCCGACGACGCCGCGCGCCCCCTCCTGGATCTCGTAACGTCGGACGCGGCCGAGTTCCGGTATCTGACGAAGACCACCATGGTGACCCGTGGAGTGCGCAACGTGCTGGCCGGACGGCTCCGCCGGGCCAACCGGATGCCCCTGAGCGTCACGGTCCTGGACACGAACGGCCGGGGCTGACACCCGGGACGCACGTGGCGCCGGCATGGCTCAGTACCGGTAAAAGCCCTCGCCCGTCGCGACACCGAGCTTGCCCATGTCGATGTAATTGTCCTTCAGATGCTTAGCGAATGCCTGAGACCCGGCGTCCGGCGAGGAGGCGGCGATGTTGTACGCGGTGCCCAGGCCGACGACGTCGAAAATCTGGAACGGTCCGCTCGGCGCCCCGGTGGCAATGCGCCAGGTCTTGTCGATTGTCTCCGGGCTGGCGATGCCCTGCAGCAGCAGGCCGGCGGCCGCGTTCAGCAACGGAACCAGCAGCGAGTTCAGCACGTAGCCGGCCTTCTCCTTCTTGATCTCGATCGGCTCCAGGCCGCTGTTCCGCGCGAACTCGACGACGGCGTCGAACACTTCCGGGTCGGTGTCAGCGGTGCCCATCACCTCGGCGATGTTTTGCGCCCAAATGTTGTTGGCGTAATGGATGGCGAGGAAGCGGTCGGGGCGGCCGGTGGACTCCTTGAGGTCGCTGGGCAGCAGGGTTGAGGAGTTGGTGGCGAAGATGGTCCTGGCGGGGGCCAGCTCCGCGAGTTTGCGGTACACGTCCCGCTTGAGCTCGAGCAGTTCGGGTACGGCCTCGATCACGAGGTCCGCCTCGGAGACGGCGTCCCCGAGGTCGGCGGTGAGGCGGAGGTTGCCGAGAGCCGCCTCGGCCTTGCCCTCCCCGGCGCCGGCAATGTTCGCCGCCCGGTAGATGCCGGCGAGCTGCGCGAAGCGGGAGCGGGCCTTGTCGAGGGCCTCATCGTCGAGGTCGTAGGCGGTGACGGCGAACCCGTGGAACGCGGCCTGGTAGGCGATTTGGGAGCCGAGTACTCCGGTGCCAAGCACGGTGAGGGTCTTGATTTCTGCCATTTGCGTTCTTCCTTTCGGCACGGACGTTACCGTCGGCCGGGGTTGTCGGAGCCGTAGATGCTGCGGATCCAGATGGTCGATAACACGTGCAGGGCGCTGGACTCCGCGATGGCGGGACTCTCCTGGTTGAGGACCGCGGTGATCACCCGTTCGTTCATCAGGTTGAGGCTTACTGCCAGGTCGTGGGCGTCGACGCCCTCCGGCGCAGCGCCTCGTGCCTGCTCGGACCGGATCACGTCGCTGGAGAAGTCGACCCATGACTGCATCGACTTGGACCATAGCGCACGCACCTCCTCGTTGCGGGCGCGCGCCGCGATCGCCGCAGTGGAAACACCCCGGTGGGCCGCGAACACCTCGACGAACATTCCAATGGAACGGGTCCAGGCTGCCGCGGGGTCGCTCTCGAAATCGCGCGGCAGGTCACCGACCCGGTGCTCCACCTCGGTGATGACACGGTCCAGCAGGGCCAGCAGCACCTCGTCCTTGGACCCGAAGTAGAAATAGAAGGTAGGGCGTGAAATGCCGGCGCCGCGGGCCAGCTCCTCAATCGAAATGTCGTCGAAGGCCCGCTCGGCCAGGAGGGCCTCGGCGGTAATCAGGATTGTGTCCTGGCGCTCATCACCCGAGACCTTTGCGGAGCGTCTTCCTCGCTGAACCATGCCGCCCATCCTAATCCAACTTTCCGACGCCGTGTTGACTCTCTCAACACTAAGTCGATAACTTGGCGGTATGAGCGAACACGTGGATGTGTTGATTGTCGGCGCCGGGCTGAGCGGCATAGGTTTCGCCAGCCGGCTGAAACGCGAGCTGCCCGGGAAGTCGTTCGCGATCCTGGAATCCCGCAGCGCCGTCGGAGGCACCTGGGACCTCTTCCGGTACCCCGGCATCCGCTCCGACAGCGACATGTACACGCTCGGCTACTCCTTCCGGCCCTGGGCCGGCGCCAAGGCCATCGCCGACGGCGATTCGATTCGCGAGTACATCCAGGCGACGGTCGCGGACGAGGGTCTCGAATCGCGGATCCGGCTGAATTACCGGGTCGTCTCGGCCGAGTGGTCAAGCGAAGCCGCGCTGTGGACGGTGACGGCGGTCCCGACGTCGGGCGGCGAGTACCGCCAGGACGCTGCGGCATCCCGTCCCGGCAAGCCGGCCACCTTTACCTGCTCGTTCCTGTCCGTCTGCTCGGGTTACTACCGCTATGACGAGGGCTTCACCCCGGCCATCGAGGGCGCCGACACCTTCACCGGATCGATCGTCCACCCGCAGCACTGGCCGGCCGACCTCGATTACGAGGGCAAGCAGGTGGTGGTCATCGGCAGCGGCGCCACCGCGGTGACGCTCGTGCCGTCGATGGCGAAGACGGCCGCCAGGGTCACCATGCTGCAGCGCTCCCCCACCTACATCGCCCCCGTGCCCTCCCGGGACCACCTGGCCGACCGCCTCCGAGGCAAGATGCCCGCCCAGCTGGCTTACGACGTCGTCCGGGCCAAGAACATTCTCTTTTCGATGTTCACGTACCAGCTCAGCCGGCGGCGGCCGGAAACGATGAAGGCGATCCTCCGGAAATCAGCCGTCGCCAAACTGCCGGCCGGCTTTCCGGTCGACACGCACCTGGCCCCGTCGTATCAGCCCTGGGACCAGCGGGTCTGCGCCATCCCCAATGGGGACCTTTACCGGGCGATCAGCGCCGGCACTGCCGACATCGTGACCGACGAGATCTCCCGGATCACCCCGGACGGCATTGACCTGGTTTCCGGCGGATCGATTCCTGCCGACGTGATTGTCACGGCGACCGGGCTGAACCTGCTGGTGATTGGCGGAATGACCCTCACCGTGGACGGCGAGCCCGTGGACGTCGGCAAGACCTTGACCTACAAGGGCATGATGCTCGACGGCGTACCCAACTTTGCGCTCACCATCGGCTACACGAACGCGTCATGGACGCTCAAGGCCGATCTGGTCGCGGGTTATATCTGCCGGCTGCTCAAGCACCTCGACCGCCGGAACCTGCAGTGGGTTGCACCCGCGGCGCCCGGCGAGGTTGCGGACGCGGGGCTGACTTCGATGATCGACCTGAAAGCCGGGTACATCCTGCGCGGCGCGGACAAGCTCCCCCGGCAGGGCGCCGGCTCACCCTGGCGGCTGCACCAGAACTATCTGCGCGACTTCGCCCTGCTCAGGGCCGGCCGGGTCACGGACCACGTCCGTTTCGGCCGGCGCGGGCAGCAAGTGCGCGGGTCCAGACGTACGACGGCGGCGCTTGGCCCTCTTGAGCTTCCGGGAACGGGATACGTCGACGTCGGCGGTGCGCGGCTGCGCTTCCGGAAGACCGGCAGCGGGGACCCCGTGCTGCTCCTGCACGGCATCGGCCAGAGCCTGGAGGATTGGAACGAGCAGCACGATCGTCTCGCGGCACGGCACACGGTCATCAGCGTGGACCTGCCCGGGTTCGCGTACTCTGCCCGCCTCTCCGGGCCGGCGACGTTGGCAAAGCTTGCCGACGCCCTGCCGGCCTTCCTCGACGCCGTCGGGGTGCACGAGCCGCTGCCCGTGATCGGCAACTCGCTGGGCGGGGCCGTCGCCATGAAACTGGCGGCCGACCATCCGGACCGCGTCTCCGCCCTGGTTCTTGCCAACAGCGCCGGATTCGGCAAGGAGGTTGCGCTAGTCCTGCGCCTGCTTACGATCCGGCCGCTCGCGGCCCTGCTCATGCGTCCCGCTGCGGCGGCCTCCCGCCGCACGGTCGAGTCGATCTTCTATGACAAGAGGCTGGTGACCGACGACCGGGTTGGCCACGCTTTCGCCCTGTCGCGACGGGCCACGCACCGCAAGACGCTGCTGGACGTCGCCCGCGACCTTGGCACAGTCTCCGGCGTTCGGGCCGAATGGCGGACGTCCCTGCTTGGTGCTTTGGCGACGTCGGAGATACCCGCCCTGGTGTTGTGGGGCTCCCACGACCACATCCTGCCGTTTAGCCATCTGGCGGCGGCGACGGCGGCACTGCCGCAGGCCGAGTCACATGTCTTCGCCAAGACGGGGCACATGCCGCAGATCGAGCGGCCTGACGAGTTCGCCGCAGTGGTGGAGGAGTTCCTTTCCCGGCGCGTGGCGGGGCGCGAGGCTGCCAACATCTGATCCGACCGGCGTTGCCGTTGCGTTGCCGTTGCCGTTGCAGTCTGCCGCGAGCATGATGACTTGATGGAGCAAACGGTGTGAACAAGAACCGCCTGGAGGCGTTCAGCGACGGCGTGCTGGCCATCATCATCACGATCATGGTCCTGGAGCTGAGGGTGCCGGAAGAACCGACCTGGCATAGCCTGGCCGATGTCCTGCCAACCTTCCTCAGCTACCTGCTCAGCTTCGTTTACGTTGGAATCTACTGGAACAACCACCACCACATGATCCACCTGGCCGACCACGTCAACGGGGCAATCCTCTGGGCGAACCTGCACCTGTTGTTCTGGCTTTCGCTGTTCCCCTTCACGACCCGCTGGATGGATGAAACCGGCTTCGTCCAGGTACCGGTGCTGGTCTACGGGATGAACTTATTCTGTGCAGCCATCGCCTACTTCATTGTGCAGCAGGCACTGATCCGCCAGCAGGGCAGGGACGGCGCCCTGGCACGCGCTGTCGGCCGGGACTGGAAGGGCAAGGCGTCGCCGCTGATTTACCTCACCGGGATTGCCGTGGGCGTCGTACAACCGCTGCTCGGGCTTGCCGTGTACACCGTGGTGGCCCTGATCTGGCTGGTGCCGGACCGCCGGGTTGAGCACTTTGTCACCCAGGCGGGCCGTGGCTAGTCAGCCCTGAGGCCCGAACCACCTGGCCAGCGCCTCGGCCAGCCCCCGCGAGGTTCCGTCTCCCGTCCACGCCACATACCCGTCCGGACGGATCAACACGGCAGCCGGGGCGCTCACCGGACCGATCACCGGAAGCTCCCATCCGCCGTCGTACATGGCGTCCACCGGCTGCACCCGGTCCGCCCACGGCCCCGGGTCGACGCTGCCCGGCGCCCCGAGGTTGAGCAGCACCGCGCGGGCGTTGTGCAGGAAGCTGAACACGCGCAGCGGACCGCTGGCGGTGACGACGTCGAGATCGGGCATCCTGCGTCCGAGCAGCGGATGCCCCTCCCCCAAGTCGTAGCGGACGTCGAGGCCGGAGATGAGGCCGCCAAGCCGTTTCCGGGCCTCATCGATCGTCAGCAGGCCGGCCACAGTGTCGGCCAATGCGCCGATGCGCGGGTCGGACCGCTGCATAACGGACTGTGCCATCGTGTGCTGTAGCGCGCGTGCCCCGGCGGGGTGCCGCTCGGCGTGATAGCTGTCCAGCAGGCCCTCCGGCGCCTGTCCCTTGACCACCTGGGCGAGTTTCCAGCCGAGGTTCACGGCGTCCTGGATCCCAAGGCCGATCCCCTGGCCACCCGACGGAGAGTGGATATGCGCGGCGTCCCCGGCGAGCAGCACACGGCCGCTGCGGTAGGCCGCGGCCTGGCGTGTGGCGTCGGTGAACCGCGAGATCCAGGTCGGAGTATGGACCCCGAAGTCCGTGCCGTAGACCTCGACCAGCGCCCTGGCGAGGTCAGCCAGGGTCGGCTCCGTGGCCGGTCCGAGATGCTTCTCGGTCACGACCACCCGCATGGTTCGCCCGTCCTCCATCGGGTGCAGCCCGTGGACCCCCACCTCGTCGATGCGCATGCCCGTTGGCGTCTCCTCCGTCACCTCCACCTCGGCGATCAGGCTGCTCCTCGTCGCATCCCAGCCGGGGAACTCGATGCCGGCCGCCTTCCGGACGGCACTCCGGCCGCCGTCGGCGCCTATAAGGTACAGCGCGCGCCTCGCACCGCCGTCGGCGAGCTGGACGGTGACACCGCCGCTGTCCTGGGCAAAGCCGGCAACGTCGAGCCCCCGATGAACCGGCACACCCAGCTCTTCCACCCAGCCTGCCAGGATCCGCTCGATGTGGTTCTGCCACAAGCCGAGCGTGTACGGATACCGGGTAGGAAAGTCACCCAGGTCCAGGGCCGTCGTGCCGAAGAATGCCGCCTGGACGGCCTTGCCCTCGGCGAGGAACCGGTCTGCAATCCCGCGCTGGTCGAGGAGTTCGATCGTCCGCGAGTGGAACCCGCCCGCTCTCGAGCCCACCAGTTCCGGCGTCGGTCGGCGTTCCACAATCGCCACATCTATCCCGGCCAAGGCGAGCTCGCCGGCCACCATCAACCCCGTCGGACCGCCGCCCGCAACAATCACATCAACCACCAATACCCCCGCCTCTCCGCGCCTTCTACAGGCTGGCTTCCCCGGCACCGCTTCCGGCACCACCGAGCCAGTTTGAAGCATGAAGGGGGCCTTGCCGCAAGCCCTTTAGGGCGCGGTAGATTGGAAGAAGGGCGGGACACCCGGAGAACGGACCGGAGGAAGTCCCGCAGCCGGTTTCTTGGCTTAGGTCAGGGTCCAGGAGCGCTTCGACAGGCCGAACCAGAACCCGTCGATGGCGGTCTTGGCCTGCAGGTCACCGGACTCGTAGGCCGCGCCAAGCGCCACATACAGCGGTGCCCAGTGCTCGCTGCGGGGGTGCGCCTCGCGGGCTGCCGGGGCCTTGTGCAGGAAGTCCAGGATAGAGTCGACGTCGCCGCGCGCCATCGCTTCCTCGGCCCACTGGTCGAACTCACGGGAGACCGACGGCGGGGTGCTGTCGGGTCCCCCGGCGGGGTTGAACCAGCGCAGGTTGTGTGTGGTGAAGCCGGATCCGACGATCAGCGTGCCGCGGTCCCGCAACGGCGCCAGCGACTTGCCCAGATCGAACAGGCCCTGCGGATCAAGGGTGGGCATCGACATCTGCACCACCGGTACATCCGCGTCCGGGAACATCTCCTTGAGCGGGACGTAGGCGCCATGGTCCAGGCCGCGGCTCTCGTCCCGCTCGACGTGATGGCCATGGCCGACCACAAGCTTCTCCACCTCGGCGGCCAGCCCGGGAGCCTGCGGGGCGTCGTACGTGACGTCGTAGTACTTCTGGGCGAACCCGCCGAAGTCGTAGACCAGTCCCGGGTTGCGCCCGGTGGCACTGAGGGTGACCGGGGCGTTCTCCCAGTGGGCGGACACCATCAGGATGTCTTTGGGCTTGTCAAAGGTGGCGGACCAATTCTTGAGTTCACCCGTCCACGTCGCGTCGTCAGCCAGCGGCGGCGCGCCATGGCTGAGGAAAAGAACCGGAGGGCGGTCGAGTGTCGAAGTCATGCCTTCAGCTTAGTCGGCTTTACTTGAAGGTTCAAGCTTCGTGAATCACATAGTGAGGGCTAGCTTCCCCGGACCGGCGCCGCAAACTCGACTGCTGCGGCCGATGCCTGCCGGTGATGTTTAGGGCAGACTGGTGGCGTGGACGGAATCCGGTGGGTGCTGCACGTCGATCTCGACCAGTTCATCGCCGCCGTCGAAGTGCTCCGGCGGCCGGAGCTTGCGGGCAAGCCGATCATCGTCGGCGGCCGCGGCGATCCCACGGAACGGGCGGTGGTCTCCACCGCGTCCTACGAAGCCAGGGCGTTCGGGGTGGGATCCGGAATGCCCTTGCGCATTGCGGCCCGGAAAGTGCCCGACGCCGTGATCCTGCCCGTCGATCACGAGGCATACCTCGCGGCGTCTGAAACGGTGATGGCTACCCTGCGCGCGCAGCCGGGCGCCACCGTCCAGGTGCTGGGTTGGGATGAAGCCTTTGTCGGCATCGAGTCAGAGGATCCGGAAGCCTACGCCCGGCAGGTGCAGGCCGCCGTCCTGGAGCAAACGCAGCTGCATTGCAGCGTGGGCATCGGCGACACCCTGGTCCGTGCCAAGGTGGCCACCGGTTTCGGCAAGCCGGCCGGCGTCTTCCGCCTCACTTCCGAGAACTGGCTCGAGGTCATGGGCAGCCTGCCCACCAAGGAGCTGTGGGGCGTCGGAACCAAGGTGTCCGGCCGGCTGGCCAAGCTCGGCATCAACACTGTCGCCGAGCTCGCCGCCGCCGACCCTCAGGACCTGGTCCCGGAGTTCGGCCCCAGAATGGGTCCCTGGTACGCGGAGCTGGCACGTGGCGACGGCACCAGCGTGGTGGACGCCACCCCGTGGGTTGCCCGCGGTCACAGCAGGGAGACCACCTTCCAGCACGACCTGACCGAGGCAGCCCAGGTGGCCGGCGCTGTCAGGGAGCTGACAGCGCGCGTCCTCGAGGATGTTGCGGCCGAAGGACGACCCGTCATTGGGCTGACCTTGAAGGTTCGGTACGCGCCGTTCGTCACCAAGACCCACGCAAGGAAGATTCCGGAGACATTCGACCGGGACGAGATCCTCGCGCAGGCGTTGGACCTTGCGGCCGCAATCGAAGCGGGCAGGCCCATCCGGCTCCTGGGCCTGCGGGCCGAAATGCCGATGCCCGACGACGCCCGGAAGGGTCACACCCCAACGCGCGGCGGCTGGTGACGCCGTCGTGCGGCGGCCGCAGCTAGCGGGCGGATCCGCGGGCGGATCAACTCGTCGGACCGTCGCAGGCGCTGGTCGCAGCCCGGCGACCGACCGTCGGCGCGCTGACGCCGCCGGGAATAGTGTCGTCACAACGGGTCCGTTCCAGCCATACTCCGATACTCTGGAAGAGGTCAGGCAGTGGCCTCCGTTCTTTTCCAGAGGACACACTGTATGCCCGCGAAACTCTCCGTAACTGTCGCCGTCGACATGGACGCCGCCGCCGTTACCCTTCGACCCACCGGCCGGTTGACCCCCAGGAACGTTTAAGGCCTCCTTGCTGTGGTGCGACGCGCGACGCGCGTCCTGCCCGGCTTTGACGTCCTGCTTGATCTTGACCAGCTCCTCGTGGATTGCCCTGAAACGCTCCCCGCCCTTAGCCAGGCCGGGGCCCGGACCATTCGCAGCCATCACCCACGCGCCGGGTGCCGCCCCAGTGCCCCAACGCGGACGGCCGCGTGATGGAACTAAGCAGCTCCGGCTACCACGAGCGGATATTCCACCATTTCGGGAGATGGCCGTTCGTGCCCGCTGAAGACCTGTTGAAGTTGCGCCAATCACTGCGTCAGGCGCAGAGCCTCGGCGGCCGGACCGGCGCCAGCGAGCTCCTTCTCCTTGTCGATGAGGAAGTAGTCAGGCGCCGGGGCGGCGCACCGCGCGACGATGAGCCCTCCGGGGACGGGGCAGGCGCGAACTGACGATCTGCCGCGGCACTGCCCTACTTTGGACGCGGAGGTATTTCGGTCGACATTTCTCCGCTACTGGTCAGGTTTTCTGCCACCTCACGCAGTTTCGTGTTGGACGTGGTGCTGGCGCGTGAGAGGACCAGAAAGGCCTGCTGGGCGGTTAGTTTGTAACGCTCCATGAGGATGCCTTCGGCCTGGCCGATGAGCTGGCGGGAGACCAGCGCCTCATTGAGCTGGCTGATTTTCTGGGAGTCGGCGAAGGCCACCGCTGCGTGGGCGGCGACGAGCAGCCCAATTTGCTCCGACTCTAGGTCGAAAGCGTTCGGACTGGCGCCATACAGGTTCAACGCACCCAGCCGGTCGCCTTCGACGAACAACTGGATTGAAAGCATGCTGCGCGCCCCAAGCTCAACGGCGCCGCGGGAGAAGGCCGGCCAACGGGTCTCACTGCTGAGGTCGGGCACCCGCACAATCCGGTCTTCGTAGGCCGCGTCCAGGCACGGCCCCTGTCCGGATGTGCTTTGCAGAGCGTCAACCCTGCGGGGAAGGTCTCCCGAAGCGACCGGTGAATCGATCTTCTTCCGGCCAGTGACCACGCTGATGGACGCATCGGCGGCGCCGGGGATGAGCTGGACGGCGGCCTGCACTATCCCGGCAAGCACCCTGTCGGGATCATGTTCGTGCTGCAGCTCCCTGGCCAGGTCGCTGAGCCGTGTGGCCAGTCCGCCGCTGCCACTCCCGCCCTGTTCTGGCTGCCCGGAAGGGCCGTCCGTCTGTGATGCGTCGGTGTTCATCTGCTCACCTCAGTTCTTCCGTATGCGCTGATACTACGTCCGGAATCTCCTGCCGGACCCTCTCGGCAGGGGTTTTCTTCCGGCACCGGACGGCCAAGCATTAGCTCGGACTTCGGCCCACAATGTCCGGCCCCCGGGTCCCGGCGCCGCGATGCGGACAAGCCGCACTTATCCAGGACTTCTCCGGATTTGTTCGACGGCTCGCCTGGATAACGGCGGCCGTGCACTCCAACGGCCCGCTGAAACGTCGGAGGCGATGGGCAGCACGGAACGCTTCATCGACACCCTGTCGTTGGGGCCCCGGATTGTGTAGGCTCCTGCCATGGCTCGGCGCAGTTTTCTTCAGTGGCCGGTCGTCCGGCAGTTCAGCACGGGCGATCTGCTGGGACGCGGCCCGGCGGTAACCTCCCCGCGGACGAGGGACATCACCCCGCGCACGGCCACCGCAGACCGCGTCGTGCAGAGCGTGTGCCCGTATTGTGCCGTGGGCTGTGGACAGCGGGTCTACGTCAAGGACGAAAAGGTCGTTCAGATCGAAGGCGATCCCGATTCGCCGATTTCCCGTGGCCGGTTGTGCCCCAAGGGCTCGGCGAGCGAGCAGTTGGTCAACTCGCCGGGCCGACAGACCGAGGTGCTCTACCGTGCGCCACGCTCCACCCAGTGGCAGCATTTGGATCTGGAAACTGCCATCGACATGGTGGCGGACCGCTTCGTCGACTCCCGCCGCCGGACCTGGCAGCAGGAAGACGAAAAAGGCCGGCTGCTTCGACGCACCATGGGCATAGCCTCGCTGGGCGGGGCAACCCTGGACAACGAAGAGAACTACCTGATCAAGAAACTCTTCACGGCTGCCGGAGCAGTGCAAATCGAGAACCAAGCCCGCATTTGACACTCCTCCACGGTTCCCAGTTTGGGAGCCTCGTTTGGACGCGGTGGTGCGACGCAATCACTGCAAGATATGGCCAACGCCGACTGCATCATCATTCAGGGTTCCAATATGGCCGAATGCCATCCTGTGGGATACCAGTGGGTTGCGGAGGCCAAGGCCCGCGGAGCGAAGGTCATCCACGTCGACCCCAGGTTCACGCGCACCTCGGCCGTCGCGGATAAGCACATCCCCATCCGGGCCGGCTCTGACGTTGTCCTCCTGGGCGCGCTGATTAACTACGTGATCACCAACGACCTGTGGTTCAAGGAGTACGTCAGCGCCTACACGAACGCGGCCACGCTGGTTCACGCCGATTACCGCGACGCCGAGGACCTTGGCGGCCTGTTCTCCGGCTACGATCCCGAAACCGGAGCATACGACATGGCGTCATGGTCGTACGCGGAACAGGGCGGAGGCACCATCGGGGACGCTGGGGCGGGCACCGAGCACGGCTCCCACGCGTCGGATCGGGCCGCGGGAGACCAGTTCGGCAGCGGGGGCCCCGCCCTGGAACACGCCCAAGTGCAGCGTGACGATACCCTGCAGGACCCCCGGACCGTCTTCCAGATCCTGAAGCGCCATTACGCCCGTTACACCCCGGAGATGGTCCAGGATATGTGTGGCATCAACGCCAAGGACTTCGAGTATCTGGCCCACGCCATCACGGAAAACTCGGGGCGCGAACGGACAACGTGCTTTGCCTACGCCGTCGGCTGGACCCAGCACACGCTCGGAGCGCAGTTCATCCGGGCCGCCGCTATCCTGCAGCTTCTGCTCGGCAACGTGGGCCGCCCGGGCAGCGGAATTATGGCCCTGCGCGGGCATGCAAGCATCCAAGGCTCCACGGATATTCCAACCCTGTTCAACCTGCTGCCCGGTTACCTGCCGATGCCCAGCGCCGGACGCCACGACACCTTCAGCGAATACCTGGATGCGATCGCGTCGAAGAAGCAGAAGGGCTTCTGGGCGGACGCCGACTCCTACGTCATCAGCCTGCTGAAGGCCTGGTGGGGCGACGCCGCGACCGCGGAGAACGACTGGGCCTACGACTACCTTCCCAGACTGACCGGAGCGCACGGCACGTACCAGACGGTGATGGACATGCTCGAGGACAAGGTGGAGGGCTACTTTCTGCTCGGACAGAACCCCGCCGTAGGTTCGTCCAACGGCCGGATGCAACGCCTTGGCATGTCGCACTTGAAGTGGCTGGTGGTGCGCGACCTGAACCTCATCGAGTCGGCGACCTGGTGGAAGGACGGCCCGGAGATCGAATCGGGCGAACTGCGCACCGAAGACATCGAGACCGAAGTGTTCTTCCTGCCTGCAGCAAGCCACGTCGAAAAGGCCGGCTCGTTCACGCAGACCCAACGGCTGCTGCAGTGGCGGCACCAGGCGGTGGCACCGCCTGGTGCGTGTCAAAGTGAATTGCAGTTTTTCTTTGAGCTGGGCCAGCGGATCCGCGAAAAACTGGCGGGTTCGGAGGATGAACGCGACCGTCCGCTGCTCGACCTCACCTGGGATTACCCCACCGACGAACACGGCGAGCCCGACGGCGAGGCGGTGCTGGCCGAGATCAACGGCCGCCACCTCAGCGGCCCGGACGCAGGCAAACCGCTCTCCGCGTATACAGAGCTGCGCGCCGACGGTTCCACGTCGGCGGGCTGCTGGATCTACACCGGCGTCTACGCCGACGGCATCAACCATGCCGCCAACCGGAAACCGGGCCATGAGCAAGGGCCTGTTGCCTCGGAATGGGGCTGGGCCTGGCCGGCCAACCGCCGGATCCTCTACAACCGGGCGTCGGCCGACCCGGCCGGTAAACCGTGGAGCGAGCGGAAGAAATACATCTGGTGGGACCAGGAGCAGGGACGTTGGGTCGGAGACGACGTTCCCGACTTCCCGGTTGACCTTGCACCGGGCAGCCAACCCGACCCCGATCTCGGTGGTCCGGCCGCCCTGACAGGAGATGATCCCTTCATCATGCAGTCAGACGGCAAGGGATGGTTGTTCGCGCCGAAGGGCGTCGTCGACGGCCCCCTTCCCACCCACTACGAACCGCAGGAATCGCCGGTGGCCAATGGCCTTTACCCGCAGCAGCAAAATCCGGCCCGGCTGGTGTACCCCCGCGCAGACAACCTCAGTGCACCAAGCGCCGGTACCAGTGGCGCGGGCGTCTACCCCTACGTCTTCACCACGTACCGGCTGACCGAGCACCACACGGCCGGCGGAATGAGCCGCTGGTTGCCGTACCTCTCGGAGCTGCAGCCGGAAATGTTCTGCGAGGTCTCTCCCGAGCTGGCCGCTGAGCGCGGGCTTGAGCCGTACGGGTGGGCCACCATCATTTCGGCCCGCTCCGCCATCGAGGCGAAGGTGCTCGTCACCGAGCGGATGAAACCGCTGGCCGTCGGCGGCCACACCGTCCATCAGATCGGGTTGCCGTACCACTGGGGCGTCGGAGCGGATGCTGTGGTCAGCGGTGACGCGGCCAATGACCTGTTGGGCGTGACGCTGGACCCCAACGTCCAGATCCAGGAATCCAAGGCCGCCTCCTGTGACATCCGTCCGGGCCGCCGGCCCCGCGGGGCGGAGCTGCTTTCCCTGGTTGCTGAGTACCAGGCCCGGGCCGGAGCGACGACCGAGACCGGGAACCGACTCGTTACCGATCCGGGCGGCACCGTTCCGGATGCCGACTCGATGTTGGAGGATTAGATGGGCCAGCTGTCCGGACCGACCGACCCCGCCGCCGATGCCCGGTGGGAGGACCAGCAGCCGCGCAAGGGGTTCTTCACAGACACCTCCATCTGCATCGGCTGCAAGGCCTGCGAAGTGGCCTGCAAGGAGTGGAACCACAACCCCCACGACGGGAACCTGGAGCTGCTGGGATCCTCCTATGACAACACCGGAGGACTCGGCGCCAGCACCTGGCGGCATGTTGCCTTCGTTGAACAGGGCCAGGAACGCATTACCGAGGCGCGGGAATCCGGGCGCGCGCTGGTCAACCTCGGCATGCCCCGCATCGGGCCTCCCCCGACGGCGGCGTCCGCCGGGGCGGACCTGGCGAATGTGGATACGACGCCGCCGGACACGGCAGACTTCCGTTGGTTGATGTCCTCCGATGTCTGCAAGCACTGCACGCACGCCGGGTGCCTTGATGTCTGCCCGACCGGAGCGCTGTTCCGCACCGAGTTCGGCACGGTGGTGGTCCAGGACGATGTGTGCAACGGCTGCGGAACCTGCGTGGCCGGGTGTCCCTTCGGCGTGATTGAGCGCCGCAGCGACGGCATGGTGGCGGTGGCCGCCCAACGGGAGGAGCCGCACGCCAAGCAGCCCGCCGTCCCCAACGTCGGCGTCGCCCAGAAGTGCACGCTGTGCTACGACCGGCTGGTCGACGATGAGACGCCCGCTTGCGCTAAAGCCTGCCCGACGACGTCCATCAAGTACGGCAACCATGACGACATGGTGGAGACCGCCCGGGAGCGGGTCGCCGCCCTGCACCAGCAGGGACTCACGGAAGCCAGGCTCTATGGTGCGAACGAACTCGACGGCGTCGGCGGAACCGGAGCGGTCTTCCTCCTGCTCGACGAACCGGAAGTGTACGGGCTTCCGCCGGATCCGAGAGTGCCAACCGCCGATCTGCCGCAGATGTACCGGCGGGCCGGTATGGCCGTCGCCGGCATGGCCGCCGCTGCGGCGCTGGCTTTCCTGGGAGGGCGCGCGTGACCCACTCTGAGTTCGACAGCTTTCGGCCGCCCGAACCTGCCCGCCGGCGTCGGGCTGGCGGCAAGCGCGGCACCGGCCGCCGCGACGGCGGTGACGGTTCCCGAGAAATGCCTATGGTCCCGGAGCCGGAATTCACCTCGTACTACGGCCGTCCCGTGGTCAAACCGGCACCCTGGACCGAAGATGTGGCCGCCTACCTGTTCCTTGGCGGCGTGGCGGCCGGCTCTGCACTGCTCGGTCTCGGCGGCCAGCTGACCGGGCGGCCGACGCTGCGCCGGAATGCCCGGCTGAGTGCCCTGACGGCAGCAAGCATGGGCACCGTTGCGCTGTTGAAGGATCTGGGCAGGCCGGAGCGCTTCCTGAACATGCTGCGGACCATCAAACTGACCTCGCCGATGAGCGTGGGCTCGTGGATTCTCAGCGCATTCAGCGTGGGCGCGGCGGTCTCGGCGGCAGCGGAGGTCGATCGGATGACCGGAGCGCGGTTGCCGCTGGGGCCGTTGCGGAACCTGCTGTACGCGGTCGAGGGACCGGCCGGCTTCGAGGCCGCGTTTTTCGCCGGACCGCTGGCGGCGTACACGGCGGTCCTGCTCGGTGACACGGCCACCCCCACCTGGAACGCCGCGCACGAGGAACTGCCCTTCGTTTTCGTGAGTTCCGCGGCCCTCGCTTCTGCCGGGCTCGCGATGATCACGACTCCGGCACAGGAGGCGGGCCCGGCACGGAAACTTGCGGTGCTGGGCGTGATGGGTGACGTGGTGGCCATGCGGGTGATGGAGCACCGGATGGACCCGGTGGTCGCCGAGCCCCTGCATCAGGGCAAGGCAGGTGTCATGCTGAAATGGAGCGAGCGGCTAGCCGTTGCGGGCGGACTGGGGGCACTGTTGGGCGGACGCAACCGGGCGGTGGCCGCGGCCTCGGGACTGGCACTGCTGGCCGCCTCGGGGCTGACCCGGTTCGGGGTGTTCGAGGCCGGCCTTGCCTCGGCTCGGGACCCGCGGTATACGATCGAACCGCAGAAGAACCGTCTCGCCGCCCGCCGCGCCGCCGGCATCACCGGAGACTCGATCACCACTGCCGGCTGACGAGTCCGCTGTGCTCTAGGGGATGCTGTTCTAGAGGACCGTGGGTTCAGGAGATCCCGGGTTCAGCGGATCTCGATGCCCTGACCGACGACGGTATGCCCGATCACTGGATAGCCTGGCACCTCGCCGACCACGAGCAAGCCGCCGGAAGTCTGCGCATCGGCAAGCAGCAGCAGATCGTCTTCAGTGACGCCCGCCTCGGTCTGCAGGTGCGGTCGAACCCAATCGAGGTTGCGCCGCGTCCCGCCGGAGACAAAGCCGTCCCGCAACGCCTCCCGGGCGCCCTCGACGAGTGGCAGCGCCGCCCGGTCGATCACTGCCCCCACTCCGGAGGCGCGGCACATCTTGTACAAATGTCCAAGCAGCCCGAAACCCGTCACGTCCGTGGCCGCCCGCACGCCGGCCGCCACCGCGGACTCGGCGGCGTCGCGGTTGAGGCGCGTCATCGTCGCCACGGCTTCCGCGAACACTTCACCGGTCTGCTTGTGCCGGTTATTGAGCAGTCCGACGCCGATCGGCTTCGTGAGGGTGAGCGGCAGCCCGGGCCGGGCGGCGTCGTTGCGCAGCAACCGGTCCGGATGGGCGACGCCGGTGACCGCCATGCCGTATTTCGGCTCGGGATCGTCAATCGAATGCCCGCCAATCACCGGGCACCCCGCCTCGGAGGCGACGCTCAGGCCGCCGCGGAGCACTTCAGTCATCAACTCGAGCGGCAGCACGCCGCGGGGCCAACCGACGAGGTTGATTGCCATGATCGGGCGGCCGCCCATGGCGTAAATGTCAGAGAGCGCGTTGGCGGCAGCAATCCGGCCCCAGTCAAAGGCGTCGTCGACCACGGGAGTGAAGAAGTCGGCGGTGGACAATACCGCCAGGTCGCCGCGCACCAGGACGGCGGCTGCGTCGTCGCCGCTGTCAAGACCCACCAGCACGTCCGCTCCTGGCTGGCCGGTAAGGCCGCGCACCGCTTCTTCGAGTTCGCCGGGCGGAATCTTGCACGCGCAGCCCCCACCGTGGGCATAGCCGGTGAGCCGGACTGCGCCGACGCCGTCGTTTTTGAGCTGCGGAATAGACGTCTCGGTCTCTTTCACACCCCTAGGCTACCCCCGGGGGCAATCTGCTACATTGAACGCGGTGGCGTCCGGGTCCTGGTGGGCCCCCCGGTCTTCAAAACCGGTGAGGCTGAGTATCTCGGCCTGGCGGGTTCGATTCCCGTCCGCCTCCGCCAACCACCGTCACGCAATGCCGCGGAAGGAAGAGGGACTGTGTGGACCAGGTCGATCCCCGCCGCCTGATTCCGCGCACCGACGATCTGCTGGCATTGCCGGCCGTCCGCGCGGCCCGGAGTCGTCTGAGTGCACAACTCATCGGTGAACTCGTCCGGCAAACCCAGGAGCGGGCGCGGCGCGGTGAACTCGCTCCCGGCCAGGTGGAACCGGCCCTGCTCACCGCCGTCGCCGCACGCAGGGCGACCACCCTGCGCCCGGTGCTCAACGCAACCGGCGTAGTCGTCCACACCAACCTCGGCCGCGCCCCGCTGTCCGCGGCCGCGGTCGAAGCTCTTGTCGCAGCCAGCGGCTACGTCGACGTGGAGCTCGACCTGGCAACCGGCAGCCGCGCCCGCCGCGGCGCCGGTGCCCGGGCCGCATTGCTCGCCGCCTGTCCCGCTGCCGAGGACGCTCTGGTGGTCAACAACGGGGCTGCGGCGCTGGTGCTGGCCACCACGGCCCTCGCCGCGGGCCGGGAGGTGGTGGTGAGCCGCGGCGAACTGGTTGAGATCGGTGCCGGCTTCCGGCTTCCCGACCTGATCGAATCAACGGGCGCGACACTGCACGAGGTGGGCACGACCAACCGCACACACCTGCGGGACTACGCCGACGCCATCGGACCAGCCACCGGCTGCCTCCTCAAGGTCCACCCGAGCAACTTCCGGGTGGACGGATTCACCTCCGCTGTTCCATTGGACGAACTGAGCAGGCTCGCCGCGGCGCACGGGGTCGCCCTCGTGGCCGATCTCGGCAGTGGACTGCTGGCGCCCGATCCGCTTCTTCCCGCAGAACCGGACGCTGCCACCGCGCTGGCAAGCGGGGCCGACGTCGTGATCGCCAGCGGCGACAAACTCCTGGGCGGACCACAGGCCGGTCTGCTGCTCGGCCGGACGGAGATCATCTCCCGGCTGGCACGCCACCCGCTGGCCCGAGCAGTGCGGGCCGATAAACTGGCCCTCGCGGCGCTGGAGGCGACGGTCGCGGGTGAAGCACCGCCGGTTGTCCGGGCCCTGCACGCGGACCCGGAGTGGTTGCGGAACCGTACCGGCCGGCTCGCCGCGGCACTCGGGGTACCGGTGGTCGCGCACGACGGCCGGGTCGGCGGCGGCGGAGCGCCCGGCGTGGCGCTGCAGGGGTGGGCGCTCCGGCTACCCGAAGCGCTCGCGGCGCCCCTGCGAACCGGCGACCCAGCCGTGCTCCCGCGCGTCCATGACGGCTCCTGCCTGCTCGATCTGCGCTGCGTGCCCGAAGCGGACGATGACCGGATACTCGACGCGGTGCGCCAGGCGCTGGCGACCCTCACGGATTCGGATGCAGGCAGGGCGGGCTGAACCGTGCATGTCGTTGCCACCGCCGGACACGTCGATTGCGGCAAGAGCACGCTGGTGCGCGCGCTTACCGGCATGGAACCGGATCGCTGGGAGGAAGAGCGGCGCCGTGGGCTGACCATTGACCTGGGCTATGCCTGGACCACGTTGCCTTCCGGGCAGGATGTTGCCTTCGTGGACGTACCGGGCCACGAACGGTTCCTCGGGAACATGCTCGCCGGAATCGGACCCGCTCCCGTCGTCTGCTTCGTCGTCGCTGCCGATGGAGGCTGGCAGGCGCAGTCAAGCGACCACCGGGACGCCGTCGCGGCGCTGGGCATCGAGTACGGCGTCGTAGTCATTAGCCGAACCGACCGGGCACCCGGGCAGGTTGGTGAAGTGCTCGCCCGGACGCGCAGAGAGCTGGCCGGGACAGGTCTGGCGGATGCGCCCGCAGTGGCTGTGTCTGCCATCGAGGGCACCGGGCTGACCGAACTGCGTGCCACGCTCGACGGCGTTCTGGCCGGGGTGCCCGCCCCCGCCACCACAGGCCGGCTCCGGCTGTGGGTGGACCGCTCGTTTACCATCAAGGGTGCCGGAACCGTGGTGACCGGAACTTTGGCAGCGGGAACACTTGCTCAAGGTGACCGGCTGGAGCTGCTTGGCCACGATGGCTCGCGGTCCGTCGTGGTCCGCGGCCTGCAAAGCCGCGACACGTCGTACTCCTCGCTGGGGCCGGTCAACCGGGTGGCACTGAACCTGCGCGATGTTTCCGCCGCCGACGTCCGACGGGGAGACGCGTTGCTGACCCCCGACGCGTGGCCCGTCACGGGCGTCCTGGGCATCCAGCGCACAACCGGCGTGGCCTACACGGACGTACCGGAGCAGCTCATGGTGCATGCCGGAACCGCTGCCGTGCCGGCCCGGCTGCGTCCCTTCGGTGCCGATCACGCCCGGCTTGTCCTGGACCGGCGCCTGCCGCTCGTTCTCGGAGACCGTCTGGTGCTGCGGGACCCCGGGACCCGCTCGGTGCTGGGCGGCGCGCAGGTGCTCGACGCCGATCCGCCGGCCTTGCGGCGGCGCGGGGACGGCGTCCACTGGGCTGAGCGGCTCGCAGGCATGGACGCCGCCGGAGACGTGCTTGGGGAAGTGGCAGGCCGCGGGGCCGTGCAGGAAGAGCACCTGCGTCGGCTCGGGCTATTGTCTGCGCACGAGGCGGCGCCACCCGGCGTCCGGGTTCTCGGCGACTGGTGGGTGCACGCTCCCCTCTTCGAGGCATGGCAGCGTCGGCTGCGTACGGCGCTCGGGGAACTGCAGGAGCGCGATCCTCTCGCCCCGGGCCTTTCCCGAGGCGCGGCCCGGGACCTTCTCAAACTGCCCGATGAGCGGCTTCTTGACCCGGTCATCCGCGAAGCAAGTCTCGAACAGGAGGGCGGCCACGTCCGGCTGCCAGGGACCCAAGGCAACCTGGGCGCCGCCGGGCCGGCGGTCGCCGAGCTGGAGCGCAGGCTCACTGAAAACGCCTTCCATGCCCCGGAAACCGATGAGCTGGCCGCACTGGGCCTGGGCGCCCGGGAGCTCGCTGCCGGCGAGCGCACCGGGCGGCTCTTGCGGTTGCGCGACGGGGTGGTGCTGCTGCCTACGGCCCCGGCCCTGGCGATGCGCGAACTGGCCCGCTTGGAGCAGCCCTTCACCACCAGCCAGGCACGCCAGGCCCTCGGCACAACTCGACGGGTCGCGGTCCCCTTGCTTGAATATCTGGACTCGCGCGGCTGGACCCGGCGTCTGGATGCCGGTCACCGCACCGTGATGCGGTGACCCCCGGGCTTTTAGCCTCTCGCCCCCAAAGGCCGCGAGTCCTACTGTGGAACCATGGACGCCGCAGCCGCCAACGCCTTGGCCATTCCGCAGGTCTCAGTGCACCGTCCCACTACGGTCGCTGAAGACACCATCACCCTCGCCGCCGGGGTCTGGCTCCTCGGCGGGACGTACGTGGACGGCTGGGCCCACAACAACCTCCACGACCTTGAGAGCTTCTTCACGCCTTGGCACGCGGTCCTCTACTCGGGCTTTGCTGCCTGCGCCCTCTGGCTCGCCGCCCTGACGTGGCGCCGGCACGCACCGGGCATGCGGTGGACGGAAGCGATCCCGGCAGGCTACGGACCCGCCGCTGCAGGCGTCTTCCTCTTCCTTGCCTCCGGGGTGGCCGACTTCGCCTGGCATTCGGTCTTCGGAATTGAGCAGAACCTCAAGGCGCTGTTCAGCCCGTCCCATCTGGGACTTGCTGCGGGCGCATTCCTGATCCTCAGCGCGCCGTTTTCCGCCGCATGGCACGCGCCAGAGCGGTCACGGCCACAGCTGGTGCCGGCCGTCGTGAGCGCGATGCTTTCGGGCATGGTTGCGGCGTTCATCCTGCAGGAATTCGCTGTCTTCGCGCGCCATGGCCTCGTCCAGACGTACACCGGCTCCGCAGCCCAGCCCGCGGTGACGGCTCCGACGTCGTCGGCCATCCTGGTCGCCTTGGGATCGTTCTTCGTCTCAACGGCCGTGCTCTTCGTGCCCGTCCTGTTGCTGTCGCTGCGCTGGCACGTGAACGCAGCGGTGCCCGCGGCCATGGCACTCGTACCCTCCGTAGCGATGCAGCTTATGGTCGCGATGCGGGACGCCTGGCTCGTGCCGGTGGCCCTCGTCGGTTCCCTGCTCGTGGGAGTGGTGTGGGCAGCGGTCCGCCCGGCCCCGGGCCACCAGGCAAGGCTCATGACCGCGGCAGCACTCTCGCCCGTCGTGTTCTGGGCCGCCTACTTCGCCGGTGTGGCACTCCACGATGGGGCCCTCAGCTTCTCCGCCGAGATTTGGGGCGGGACGCTCGCCTGGACTGGGCTCGAGATGCTGGGGCTGGCCTTGCTCGCGCTCAAAGGGGGCGCTCCGGCACGCGTACAGCACCAGCCAACCGCGCCACTAATTCAGCAGTCTCCCAGGGGGAAGCTGCCACGCGGGGTCAGCGCCAGCCGAGCTGCGGCGCCACATACTTCAGAATCGACTCGATGACGTGGGCGTTGTAGTCGACACCGAGCTGGTTCGGGACCGTGAGCAGTAGGGTGTCTGCCGTGGCGACCGCCTCGTCCTCCGCCAGCTTCGCGGCCAGCTCATCCGGGGCACCCGCATAGGACCGGCCAAATACCGCGCGCGTATTCTCGTCGATGTTGCCCACCTGGTCCGAGCTGCGGCGGTCGCGGCCGAAGTATTGCCAGTCGCGCTCGTCCGTCAGGGCGAAGATGCTACGGCTGACCGAAACGCGCGGCTCCCGCTCGTGCCCCGCCTCCTTCCAGGCCTGCCGGTAGAGCTCGATCTGCTCGGCCTGCTGGACGTGGAAGGGCTTGCCGCTCTCGTCATCCTTGAGCGTGGAGCTCTGCAGGTTCATGCCGAGCTTCGCCGCCCAGATAGCCGTGGCGTTCGAGCCGGAACCCCACCAGATGCGCTCACGCAGGCCCTCCGAATGCGGCTCCACGCGCAGCAGGCCCGGAGGGTTCGGGAACATCGGGCGGGGGCTCGGCGCCGCGAAGCCCTCGCCAGTGAGCACCTCGAGCAGGCGCTCGGTGTGCCTGCGGCCCATATCGGCGTCCGACTCGCCCTCGGCGGGGGCGAAGCCGAAGTGACGCCACCCGTCGATGACCTGCTCGGGTGAACCCCTACTTATGCCCAGCTGCAGCCGGCCGCCCGAGATCAGATCGGCCGCACCGGCGTCCTCCGCCATGTAGAGCGGGTTCTCGTAGCGCATGTCGATCACGCCGGTACCAATCTCGATGCGGCTGGTCCGTGCCCCGATGGCGGCGAGCAACGGGAATGGGGAGGCGTACTGCCGCGCGAAGTGGTGGACGCGGAAGTACGCGCCGTCCGCCCCCAGCTCCTCGGCCGCGACCGCAAGATCGATCGCCTGCAACAGCGCGTCCGACGCGCTGCGCGTGCCGGACTCCGGGTGGTCGGTCCAATGGCCAAAGGACAGGAATCCGATGTTTTTCACACGACAATCCAACCTCTTGTCGGGGGTTCTTATTCCCGCGGGGCCCCAGCCTCGCACCTCATCCCGCGGCACGGGCCGACTCCGCCGAGAGAGGCCGGGCATGGCCGTAGTGCATGACTGACGTGTATTGACATGATTCCCTCCATGCCCTTGGATTGATGACCAAAATAGCTCATGGTTCCGCTTGGGGGTGGAACGACAGACGGATCAGCAGGCAGAGCGAGGAAAACCGTGACGCAGTGTGAAATCTCCGATGACGGCGTTCCGATCTGCCAACGGGTCCTAGATCCGAGCGCTTCCCCTGCAACGCTTACGATCAACGAATTACTACTTGAGAGCCGCATGGGGCTCGAGCGTGTTCACGCTTCGGATCTTGAGCGAGAGATGGCAGCGGGCGCCCTCGTTGTCGACACGCGGCCGGTCGATCAGCGAGACCGCGACGGTGATCTTCCGGGAGCGGTCGTTATTGACCGAAACGTTCTCGAGTGGCGGCTGGACCCTTCCAGCCCCCACCGGCTCCCGATCGCTGACAACCCCGCACGGCGGATCGTGGTGGTCTGCAATGAAGGTTACAGCTCGAGTCTCGCTGCACACACCCTGCGACGGCTGGGACTGACCCGCGCGACCGACCCTATCGGCGGTTTCCAAGCCTGGGCAGCGTTGCGCAAATAGTCCCCTAAACAAGCTGCCGGCGTCGGGAGTCGGCAGGGCTGATGACCACCGCGCATCGCGCGGTAGCTCTTCGTCCTCAGGTTGGAGCAGCGCGCCGTTGGTGGTCTACCACGCGGAGCCCGGTAGCGCGTCGGCTGATGCTCACCCGAAGCGCGCGCTGCTGCGGCTCATCCGGAGGGCTCGAGCGCGCCGTTCCGCCGGTCCTTGCTGGACCCGGCTTGGTGGCCTCGTCCTTGCTCCCACACCGAGGTCAGTGCCCGCAGAGGACCGACCAAGCCCTCGATGGCCCAGGCCGGGGCTTCACCGAGTAGGGCATCTTCGAGGGCGAGCTGGGCGGGAATCACCTCGTCCACGAGCGCGGCGCCAGTGTCGGTGAGGACGAGCAGGGACGAGCGGCCGTCGGCCGGGTTGGCCGTCCGGCTCAGCAGTCCCCGAGCCTGGAGGGCGTTCAGCCGCATGGTGATCGCGGAGCGCGGGGCAAGCAGCGTCTGGGCCAGCGTCGTTGGGCTCAGAGGTTCGCCCGTACGGCGCAGCGCGGAAAGCACGTCCAGCTCGCCGCGGGTGAGCCCGTAGTCGGCGAGGAAGGCGTCACTGGCTTCGAGGATGAGGCGGGAAGCGCGCAGCACGCGGTGGATCACCCCGAGGCTGGTGAAGCTCAGGTCCGGGCGCAGCAGGGCCCACTCACGCTGCATCCGGTCTACGACGTCGCCATGAGCGGGCAGGCTGTCTGCGTCCTGGTCCATCCGGCTCCTCCGCGCCTCCGTGGCGGTCGCCTCGGTCAACTCAATAGTAGTTCATACGTGTAGTAACCTTGAGGTACTTCATTCCTGTACCACCTCGGAAGGTTAAAATGACGCAGGCCACCCCCACGCGGTCCTGGTGGGCGGCAGTCTTCGATCTGGGCCCGCATGCCGGCGCCCATTGGACCGCCCTGCGCGCAAGCCTGGCTATCTTCGTGCCGCTGGTGGCTTGCTTGGCGTCCGGTCGCGGCGACCTGCTGCTGTATGCGGCGATCGGTGCCTTCGCCGCCCTGTACGGCCGACACGAGCCGGGTCGGGTACGCCTAACCATGCAGGCGCAGGCGGGCCTGGTGATGGTGGTCGGCGTCGTCGTCGGCGCCCTAGTGGCGACCGTCCCGTTCCGGCTCTGGCTGCTCGTCCCGGTCGCGGCCGCCTGGGCCGGCGTCGCGGTAGTGCTAGCCGAGCTGGGCCGATGGCATCCGGCCGGAGCTCTCAACCCGGTCTTCGCCCTTACAGCCTCGGCCACGGTCCCGATCGCGCTGAGCACGGTGCCCGCAGCCGCCCTCGCTGCGACTGGCGCGGCCGTCTTCGCACTGCTGCTCGCCCTCCCGGGTCGCACCGCCCGCGACGGCGGCGACCCGGTGCGGTATCGGCTGTCGTGGCGCGGCCTACGCCCGTCCGACCCGGTGGGCCGCCACGCCGCCCGCTATCTGCTCGGTATCGCCGCCGCCGCCCTCGCCGTCGCGACCAGCGGCATCGGCCACCCCTACTGGACCTTCGTCACGGCGTCCGTCCCCATGTCGGCACCCGACCTGCACGCCAGCCTCACGCGCGCTGCCCAGCGGGTGATCGGCACCGCCGCCGGCCTCGGCGTCGCAGCCCTCGTCCTGGCCGCCCACCCCAGCAGCTATGCCGCGATCATCGTGATCGCCGTGCTCCAGGCGTGCACCGAGCTGACAACCGGGCGCAACTACAGCCTCGGCCTGGTCTTCTTCACCCCGATGGCCCTTCTGCTCGGCGATCTCATGCTGCCCGCCTCGATCGGCACCCTCCTGACTCAGCGGGCCCTCGAGACCGTCGTTGGCCTCAGCATCGCCCTGGCCGCCACTGTCATCACCCACGAACGGCGCACTCGTACGAGCCAGACCCCACCGCGCGATCATGTGCTCGACCACGTTTAAAGGCGGCCGCGGGGAGGCGAACCTGCCCTCAGCCGCGGGGTTCCTTGTCGCGGGCGAGTTCCGTAGAGGCTCGATCATCGGCAGATGAGTGCACTCACAACCCGAATAGGGACACACCCAGTAAGACTTCGAAGCGAACTGGCTCTTTACGGATGGGACATCTACTTCTGGAGGGAGTCGGGTGGACGGGTGTTCCACCCTGCTTAGCTCCCAATCTTGGATGCTGTCCCCTGGCCCGCTAGGTATGGCCAGATGATGATTGTGCCCCCCGTAAGGCCGCCCGCGACGGCACCACGTGCGGGTGCGGTTCCGAATGAGAACGCAAGGATGACCGCTGGAATGATGAGGGCGAGTGCTGTCGGGCAAAGCCCATGCCGCGCTCGCCGCATTCCCTTCCCCCGGACCGGGTGCGGGCTCGTCTTTTGCTGACCAGAGGGTAGAAGAATAAGAATCGTCCCCGGTTGTGGACAGCGCACAGGATCCGGGGGCCGTATGCGCTGCTTCTTCGGCGCCGTCGTGTCCTCCGTCAATATTGCATCGATCGCCCTCGCCCGACTGCCCAATGCAACACTGCCGGGGTGCGCATTGACCCTATCCCTCTCCAGCGCTCCTTAAAGTCGCCCGGCCGCGTCCGGGTCATACCTGAGCTGCCGGGCATACGCTGAGGTGATTGAGGCTTTACGAAAGGATGAACCAATGACCGGCAACAGCGAAGGCAGCTTCAACGGCTTTATAGTTCCGAACCCGTCAAAGTTCAGCGAGGACGTCCCGGGCGACGTCGGCGACGAAGCGAACGAGATCCGCTTCAGCGAAGAGGAAGCCCTGATCGAGGAACAAGCCCACGGCATCTTTCCGGATACTTACAGCGTCCCCGGAATGCCCAATATGTCCGAGGCGATCGGGAACATCGACCTGCCCCCGGAGGACCTCGGCGCAACACCAGACACCGACGCCAGCAACGACCCCCTGCACGGCGGCGCCGAGCAGTAGCTCCTCCACCAGAGCGCATTTACAGGACCGGGCCGGGCCGGAATGGCTGCTCGCGCTGGGAGGGCGCTAGGCGGCGTCAAGTCAGGTGGGCGTCAGTGGGATGCCGCGAATCCACGGCGGTCGTCCATGCTGCGGCGCTCGTCTTGGGGGAAAAGCCCGGCCAGGATCCGGTCGGATTCCGCCTGTGCCGCGACATCGAAGGCTCCGCCAGTGACCAGCAACTCGTTAGCTCCGGAGGCCGCGAGCAGGTGCTGGACTTGGGTCCGCACCTCGGAGGCCGTGCCGTAGAGCGATGTGGACAGGCTCATTTCGACCGCTTCCTTTTCCCGGCGAGTCAGCCCGGCCCATTCGGTCGGACCCACGGGCGCCAAGGCAGCGAATTCGCCGGTGGTCCTGGAACGGGCCAGCGCGACGGCTTCGGGCAGAAGCAGTTCCCTCGCTGCCTGGCGGGTGGCGGCCACTGCTACGTTGGCGGAAACCAGGATATAGGGCCGCTCGAACCAGCGTGATGGACGGAACTGTGAGCGGTACCTTTCCAGCGCCGGGAGTGTGCCGTTCTGATCCGTCCGGAACACGGCCGGCCCGCCCAGCACCACAGCCAGGCCGGCACGGGCTGCAATATCGATTCCCGAACCGGTGGCCAGCACGAATACCGGTGTAGCCGAATCGTTCCGCGGCCGGGCAGTGATGGGCGCGGCTCCGGACAGGTAAGCCAGCAGTTGGGCCAGCGGCTCTCCAAACCGCTCCGCGTCCTGTTTCCCGGCGCCCAGCGCATTCCGGACTGCCGGGGTGAAACCGACAGACCGGCCGACGCCCAGGTCGATCCGTGCGGGATGCAGAGCCTCCAGCGTGGCCGCCTGTTCGGCCACCACGAGTGGTTGGTGGTTGGGGAGCATGATGCCTCCTGAACCGACCCGGATGGAATGCGTCCGGGCAGCAACGGCGGCCATCAGCACGGCCGGAACGGAACCGGCAATGCCTGGCACCGCGTGGTGCTCTGCAACCCAGAAGCGGTGGTAACCCCATTCCTCGGCCCGCTGGGCCCGTTCCAGCACCCGGTTCAGGGCGTCCGCAGCAGGAAACCCGTCCCGTGCGTTGGCACGGTCGAGAATGGAAATCCGGGGAAGGGGAAGGGCCATACTCTTGGAACCACTCCGGGCGAGGAAGAATTCCGCTCCGGGACGCGGGTTCGGAGTCCGGGTCCCGGCACTGTCCAACCTCATGTGTGCGGACGGCCGAGGGCAGGTCCCCGGGTGCCTCGTTCTCGTGTTCTAAGTCGAAGCTGCGGTACCCACGGCCGAGGGGGCGGAGCGCGTGTGGATGTCTCGTCCCCTGGCCAGCTCAGTCAGCGCGTGGGCGTGTCCGTGGTCAATCTCGTGGTGAAAGACGACCGCGCCACTGCTACAAACCATGGACGAAGCTCACGAAGCGAGCCCTGCACGATTCATCGCGCAGGGCTCGCTTCAGTGACACCTACTTGGAGGAATGCCAACTAGCTTCCGATCTCACAAGGACCTAGAAGTCCCAGTCATCATCCTCAGTGTTAACAGCCTTGCCGATCACATACGACGACCCCGACCCGGAGAAGAAGTCGTGGTTCTCGTCCGCGTTGGGTGACAGGGCCGAGAGGATCGCCGGGTTCACGTCGGTGACGGAGGCCGGGAACATGGCCTCGTAGCCCAGATTCATCAGCGCCTTGTTGGCGTTGTAGTGCAAGAACTTCTTGACGTCCTCGGCCAGGCCGACGGAGTCGTAAAGGTCGTGCGTGTACTGGACTTCGTTCTCGTACAGCTCGAAGAGGAGCTCGAACGTGTAGTCCTTGATCTCCTGCTTGCGCTCCTCGGAGAGACCTTCCAGGCCCTTCTGGAACTTGTAGCCGATGTAGTAGCCGTGCACGGCTTCGTCGCGGATGATCAGGCGGATCAGGTCGGCCGTGTTCGTCAGCTTGGCCCGTGAGGACCAGTACATCGGAAGGTAGAAGCCGGAGTAGAACAGGAAGCTCTCCAGCAGCGTGGAAGCCACCTTGCGCTTCAGCGGGTCGTCGCCCTGGTAGTAGTCCATGACGATCTGGGCCTTCTTCTGAAGGTTCTCGTTCTCGGTGGACCAGCGGAACGCCTCGTCGATCTCCTTGGTGGAGGCCAGCGTGGAGAAGATGGAGGAGTAGCTCTTGGCGTGCACGGACTCCATGAACGCGATGTTCGTGTAGACAGCCTCTTCGTGCGGGGTAAGGGCGTCCGGAATGAGCGAGACGGCGCCGACGGTGCCCTGGATGGTGTCCAGCAGGGTCAGGCCGGTAAACACGCGCATGGTGAGCTGCTGCTCGTCCGGGGTAAGCGTCGCCCACGACTGCACGTCGTTGGACAGCGGCACCTTCTCCGGCAGCCAGAAGTTGTTGACCAGGCGGTTCCAGACGTCAACGTCCTTGTCGTCCTGGATCCGGTTCCAGTTGATCGCCTCGACGTGGCTAAGCAGCTTGACCTTCTCGGTCATGTCATCCCCTCAATGTTGGGTTGTTCTCTAAGTTAAAGCGTACGACGGCGGGCGGGCGCCCGCCGTCGTACTCAAGCCTTCAGCGGCTGGTTACAGCATGCAGCTGACGCAGCCCTCTACCTCGGTCCCTTCCAGCGCGAGCTGGCGGAGACGGATGTAGTAGATGGTCTTGATGCCCTTCTTCCAGGCGTAGATCTGGGCCTTGTTGATGTCGCGCGTGGTGGCGGTGTCCTTGAAGAACAGCGTCAGGGACAGGCCCTGGTCCACGTGCTGCGTGGCGGCGGCGTAGGTGTCGATGACCTTCTCGTAGCCGATCTCGTACGCGTCCTGGTAGTACTCGAGGTTGTCGTTGGTCAGGTACGGCGCCGGGTAGTACACGCGGCCCAGCTTGCCTTCCTTGCGGATTTCGATCTTGGACGCCACCGGGTGGATCGAGGAGGTGGAGTTGTTGATGTAGGAGATCGAGCCGGTCGGCGGGACGGCCTGCAGGTTCTGGTTGTAGATGCCGTGCTCCATGACGGAAGCCTTCAGCTCGCGCCAGTCATCCTGGGTGGGGATGTGGATGTGGGCGAACAGCTCGGCGACCTTCGCCGTCTGCGGGACCCATTTCCGGTCCGTGTACTTGTCGAAGAACTCCCCGGACGCATACTTGGACTTCTCGAAGCCGCCGAAGGTCTGGCCGGTCTGGATGGCCAGCAGGTTCGAGGCCCGGACAGCGTGGTAGACCACCGAGTAGAAGTAGATGTTGGTGAAGTCCAGGCCCTCTTCGGACCCGTAGTGGACCCGCTCGCGGGCCAGGTAGCCGTGCAGGTTCATCTGGCCGAGGCCGATTGCGTGGCTCTGGTCGTTGCCGCGGGCGATCGAGGGCACCGAGGTGATGTTGGACATGTCCGAGACGGCCGAGAGCGAGCGGATGGCCGTCTCGATGGTCAGGCCGAAGTCCGGCGAGTCCATGGCCTTGGCGATGTTCATCGAACCCAGGTTGCAGGAGATGTCCTTGCCGGTCTGGTCGTAGGACAGGTCATCGTGGTACGTCGTCGGCTGGGAGACCTGGAGGATCTCCGAGCACAGGTTGGACATGATGATCTTGCCGTCGATCGGGTTTTCCCGGTTCACGGTGTCCTCGAACATGATGTACGGGTAGCCGGATTCGAACTGGATCTCGGCGAGGGTCTGGAAGAACTCGCGGGCCTTGATCTTGGTCTTCTTGATCCGGGAATCGTCCACCATCTCGTAGTACTTCTCGGTGACCGAGACGTCGGAGAACGGCATGCCGTAGACCTTTTCGACGTCGTACGGCGAGAACAGGTACATGTCCTCGTCCTTCTTGGCCAGCTCGAAGGTGATGTCCGGGATGACGACACCCAGAGAGAGGGTCTTGATGCGGATTTTCTCGTCCGCGTTCTCGCGCTTGGTGTCCAGGAAGCGGTAGATGTCCGGGTGGTGGGCGTGCAGGTACACCGCGCCGGCACCCTGGCGGGCACCGAGCTGGTTGGCGTAGGAGAAGCTGTCCTCGAGGAGCTTCATCACGGGGATGACGCCGGAGGACTGGTTCTCGATCTGCTTGATCGGCGCGCCGACCTCGCGGATGTTGGTCAGTGCGAACGCGACGCCGCCGCCGCGCTTGGAGAGCTGCAGCGCGGAGTTGATGGACCGGCCGATCGACTCCATGTTGTCTTCGATGCGGAGCAGGAAGCAGGAGACCAGCTCGCCGCGCTGCTTCTTGCCCGCGTTCAGGAACGTGGGGGTGGCCGGCTGGAAGCGGCCTTCGATGATCTCGTCCACCATCTGCAGGGCAAGCTTCTCGTCGCCGCGGGCCAGGTGCAGGGCCACCATGCAGACGCGGTCCTCGTAGCGCTCCAGGAAGCGCTTTCCATCGAACGTCTTGAGCGTGTAGGAGGTATAGAACTTGAACGCGCCAAGGAAGGTCTCGAAGCGGAACTTCTTCTTGTAGGCGCGGTTGAAGAGCTCGCGGATGAAGTTCATCGTGTACTGGTCGAGGGTTTCCCGCTCGTAGTACTCGTTCTTGACGAGGTAGTCGAGCTTTTCCTCGAGGTCGTGGAAGAACACGGTGTTGTTGTTCACGTGCTGCAGGAAGTACTGGTGGGCAGCCTCGCGGTCGGCCTCGAACTGGATCTCGCCGTTGGGGCCGTAGAGGTTCAGCATGGCGTTGAGCTCGTGGTAGCCCAGGCCCTGGTAGGCGGCCGGCATGGCCGGCTTCTCGCCAGCTACGGTGTGCTTCTCGACGGCGGTATTGCTGGCCTTACCGGCGGTGCCGTGGGAGTCCCCGGTCACTTCGGTGTCTGCGACAGTCGTGTCCAAAATTCTTCCAATCCTTGTTGTACTCGGCTGACGTCTTCCGGCGTCCCCATGAGTTCGAAACGATATAGGTGCGGGACCTGGCACTTGGCGGCGACGATGTCCCCGGCCATGCAGTAGTTGTCCCCAAAGTTCGTGTTGCCCGCCCCGATCACTCCACGGAGCTGTTGCCGGTTCCTCGGATCGTTCAGAAAGCGGATGACCTGCTTCGGAACCGATCCTTCTCCCCCGGTCCCCCCGTAGGTGGGAAGCACCAGCACGTAGGGCTCGGTCGCCACCAGCCCCGGTTCCCTCGCGTGGAGGGGGATGCGGGCGGCGTCGACACCCAGCTTCGCAACGAAGCGTTTGGTGTTCTCGGAGGTGGAGGAAAAGTAGATGAGGTGGCTGCTGGTGGTTCGGACCGGGTCCGGATCTCCGGCGCCTGCTGCCAGCGGCGTGTCAGCTGTTGCCGCTGTAACCGGTGCCATCGGAGTCACCTCATCTGACGTGCTTGTGCCGTGTGTTGGCTTTCAGGCGACCGCGACGGCGGCAGCCTGTGCCAGTTCTTCGATCTTGTCCGGGCGGAATCCGGACCAGTGGTCCTGGTCGGTGACGACGACCGGGGCCTGCATGTAGCCCAGGGACTTGAGGCGCTCAAGGGCCTCGGCATCCTGGGAGATGTCGACGCTCTGGTAGGCGATGCCCTTCTTGTCGAGAGCGCGGTAGGTGGCGTTGCACTGCACGCAAGCCGGCTTCGTGTAAACCGTAACGGTCATGTCCTTCAGTCCCCTTTGTTGAAATCTGTGGTTCGTGTCCGGTGGGGCCTGACCGGAACAGGAATCCTTATCCGTTACTGGCCTCGCCTGGCGGTCTGCAACCGCTCCGCTCGAACTGTATGTCGATACTACATGTAGTGCAAGAGTCCCGCGCGGACCCCAAGATGATGTATTACAAGTATGTCATTTAACCCACTTTTAATCCACAGCCCAGGGCCTTCAAAATGTCCGGATTTCAGCCGTTTTCGAGGACGAAATCCACACCCTGTGGAGTACTTAGCCACAATTAACCGCCCCGCGTGTCGCATTTTGGACGGCGTGTCGCAGGTGCGTCGCAGCAGGCCGCGGAGTGGCACGAAGCACCACATCCAGTGGGCGAAGGCACAGCAAGAGCCACCCCGAGTGTCCGGACCGGGATGGACGGATCTGGACCCGAGGCGGCGGCGCGCTGCCCTCGGCAGGTGGCGCCCGGCCGGGTCTAGTCCGCCGGACGCAGCGAGGTGATCATCTGCCGTAGCGAGTCGTACTCCTCGGTTCCCGTATAGGACTCCGGGGTGTCGACGTCGGGCGTGTCCCCCGGTGTCGTAAGGAGCGGATCGTAGACGCCGCTGAAGGCCGCCACGCCCGGCGGCCAGTTGAAGAACTGGAAAATCGGGCAGGCGCTGGGGCCGGCCGGCAGCGGTGCGGAGGTGATCCCGTAGGACAACGGGGCCGGCCTTGAGGGGTAGGACTCATGGTCGTCCCGGCCCTCGAACACAAAGCGCGGCTTCACACCGTTCCGGGCAAGAGCCGGCAACTCCTGTGAGTCCATCAGGGCATAGGGCAACTTCCGGGTGCAGTTCGCCTTGGTCACAATGTTGGTCCGCAGGGTGGCGATCGACTTGCGGGCGCCGGTGAGGACTTCGATGAAGACTCCCCCGGGCGCTGCCTCGCGGGCCCGGTCCTTGACGGTCCAGTCCGGCGGGTAGTCGAACATAAGCGTGCCATCCGGCGTCGTGTAGGTCTTCCAGTCGGCCTGCCCTGTCGGCCGGGGTGAAGCCTGGGCCAACGGTTTCAGGCCCGGCTTCGAGCTTGCGGACGAGGCGGCCGGCGACGGCGTAGCTGTCCCGGTACCCGTTGGCGGGCCACTGGGGGAAGAACAGGACGCCAGCAGAAAAGCGACGCAAAACCCTACTGAAACTGCCCTGACGGACTGTGCGGACCGACGCATGGCGCCCTCCCCTTTTGGGTGCGACTACTCCATCCAAGTCTGCGTTGTCCCAGGCCAGGAACAAGGGTCTTTGGGCCTCCGGAGCGGAACGGGGCGGCCCAACACCGGCCCCGCCAACAGAAAACGGGGGCCGGCGAAGTCTCGCCAGCCCCCGCAGGGCCTCCGGCCGCAGCCGGAGGTCAATCTCCCGAAAGCTACCGCTTCAGGAGCGTGTTGCCATAGCCGGCGTCGCACTTGCCGTCGTGGATCACGCCCGTGCCCGGGGCAACCGCGTAGTTGCTGGCAGGGTTGAAGACGGCCGTACGGACGTTCGTCACCCGGCTGGCGCAGTTGTCGGCACCGTCAGCGCTCATGCTCTGGCCGCCGATCCACATGTCGATCCAGATGGTGGAGTTGGTCCCCTCCACGTTGGTGCCCTGGTGGCAGGGGCCGCCCTGGGGGTCGTCGCCGTCGCCGCAGCTGTCCTCGACGATAAAGTAGCGGCGCACGTCCGGAAGATAGATCCGGGTGCCGGCCGGGAAGTCCAGCACGTCCTTACCGGTGGCGGTGGAATGACCCACGGCGATGGTGATCGGGTCGTTGTAGGTGCCGGTGCCCCCGGCCGTGCTGTGCAGAATGGGGTGGCTGATCGTGGCTGAGCCCACCGGTGTGTTGTCGTACCAGGTGTACGCCGTCGTGTACGTGGTGTGGACAACCCGCTCGGAGGACGACGCCGGCACAACGGGTGCCGGGGCCGGCTTCGGAGCCACGGCCGGCACGGCGGGTGCGGCGGGAACAGTTACCGGCGTCTTTACTGCGGCCGCCGTTTTGGCTGCTGCAGCGGCTGCGGCTTTCTGAGCCGCGGCCTTCTGCGCTGCTGCCGCCTTGGCCTTCTTGGCGGCTACAGCTGCAACCTTGGCCTTCTCGGCAGCGGCCCGCTGCGAGGCGCCGACCTCGGCGGACGGCTTATCGGCAGCGGCCGAAACCTCAACACCGGCGTTTGCCGCTCCGGAAGACTGGGCGGATGAATTGGAGGCGCCGGTTTCGGCGCCACACGCCGAGGTGGCGAGGAGGACCGAGAGCATGCCGGCGGCCAGCAGAGTATTTCTGCGCATGGAAAATAAAGCCTTTTCATGGGGTGCGGAAAACGGGCAGTCCCTGGGGATGGTTCCTGCCCGGAGTTGGTCACGGCATGCGGAGCGCTAAGACGCCTCGCCGAGGGGATTACCACACGCAAGAGCATTCTGGATGTTCTGTCGGGCGTGTGTACCAACCGGTAACCCAAACGTTACCTTGGCAAGCGCGGAGAGGCCAATCGACAGGGTCCTTTGACCTGTTTTCAAACTCGGAGCAGGAAATCAGCGGGCCTTCGGGGACGGTGACGTGGTGACGAGCTGATTGCCGTAGCCGCTATCGCACTTGCCGTCGTGGATCACACCCACCCCGGAAGCCACGACGTAGTTGTCCGCAGGGTGGAAGACGGCGGCCCGGACACCGGTTACCTGGTCCGCGCAGCGCCTGGCAAATGACTCGCTCTCCCCCTCACCGCCAATCCAGACATCAAGCCAGCTGGATGCACCCCCGTGCCTGGCCGCCAGTGCGTGGCAGGGCCCGTCCTCCGGGGTGGGGCCGTCCCCGCAGGTGTCCTCCACGATGAAGTACCGGCGGACGTCGGGTAAGTAGATCCGGGTGCCGGCAGGGAAATCAAGGACATCCTGGCCTGTCTCCAGGGAGTGCCCGACGGCGATCGTCACCGGATCCGCGTAGGTCCCTGCCCCGCCCGCCTTCTTGTGCAGCACCGGGTGGCTGATGTCCGGGGAGCCCTCGGGCGTGTTGTCGAACCAGGTATAGGCCGTGATGTACGTGTCCGGGACGGCCGAGAGCCCCGATGACGAAGGAGAAGGCGGTGGCGACGGCGGCGCGCCCTCGCACGCGGCGGCAGCCAGGACAACCGACAGCAAGCCCGCGGCCAGTCCGATCTCTCTGCGCATTCGGCATCTGCCTCCACTAATTCGGACCACGTACCTAGAACGCTACCCGTCGGCCCGGCTGCGGCGATAGACGCAAGCTTCACCCGTCTCTCAGAGTCCGGCGGCACCCCAGTTGTGCCCCTCCGCGCTTACTCGACTCGTCGCCACCAATCGCGGTAGTCGGCCCCTCAAACCAAGTAGAACCACTCTTAAAACGCGGGTGTTTCCTACGCGTGTGTGACCCCATCGGGCGCTCCTAACCTCGAAGGCATAGGGGGACGCCGCGAACCGGCGGCTCCCGCGGCTTCAAGGGAGAGATCAGATGAGCGCCGATTTTTCCCTCCGCGAGTTGGCCGCCAATTCCGGGTTTGACCCCCGGGCACGAGCACTGGCGCTCACGCCCTGACTCCGGTCGGGACTTCATCACACCAGATTCCCTGTCGAGGCAATCCATGAAGAAAATATCCCCAGTTTCCGGCACTGCACCGGTCTTCTTCGATCCCAGTGGAAAACGGTGGCGACGCATCCTCGTCGCCCTGGTGGCGAGCGTGCTGTTGATCGTCCTGTCGGTCGTGTGGATCCTGCCCGCTGCCAGCGCCCCGGTATGGAAAGCAGCGGAGAACCAGTCCGTGGAGTATCCCCGGAAATTGCTGTCCACCCAGGATCTGCGCAACATTCCCCGAATCGGCCCTGAAGGCGGCTTCGCCTTCGACCGGATAGCGCTCATCGAGCGGCGAGGCGGCAAAGTCTTCCTCAAGGATCCCTTCAGCAACACCATCTGGAGGGAGGCCACCGCCGAGGAAATTGAGCTGATCGGCAACAGCCCCTACGCCATGGAAACTTTTGGGAAGCCGGCGGACCACACATTGATGTTGACCTTCGATGATGGGCCGGACCCGCGGAATACGCCGCAAATTCTGGATTTGCTGTCCAAAGAAGGCGTGCCGGCGACGTTCTTTACGGTTGGCGACAACATCGTCAAGTACCCGGATATCTTCCGCCGCATGACCCAGGAAGGTCATATGGTCGGAAACCACACGATGTCCCACATCGATTTCTGGGCTCACGACGACCTGTTTAACCGCCAGCAAATTATCGGGGCGGACCGGGTTATGCGCGCCGCAGACAACTATGGAACACGGCTGTTCCGGATCCCCACCGGAGACCCGGAAAACAACACATTGGCTCTCCTGCAATCCCAGCAGTTGGGGTTCCTCCACATCAACATGGACTTTGATACGCGTGACTGGTCCTACGCCCCCGGCGTTCCGATCAAGGCGCAGAAACTGGACGGACAAGGACACATTGTCCTGGTTCACGACGGCGGCGGTGATCGCAGCGCAACGATCGAAATGCTGAAGACTTTCATCCCGCAGGCAAAAGCGATGGGTTACACCTTCACCACGGTCGAGCCGCTGCTTCCGCCCGAATACATTCCCCAGTCGGACGCCAAGGCCGCCGTGGAGGACGATGCGACCCTGGCCGCGATGACGACGTATCTAGTGACTCCGAACGTGGTCCTCACCTGGCTTTTCTGGTTCGGAATCGGCTCACTGACCGTCCTGACGTTCCTCTACGTGGTCCTCGCCGTCATCAACAATCAGCGGCAGAAGAAACGTCTTTGGGCGGACGTCAAGGAGGAAGAGTGGCCGTTCGTCAGCGTCGTCCTGCCGGTGTTCAACGAAGAACTTGTCGTGGCCAAAACATTGGATGCCCTTAGAGCCAGCGACTACCCCCGGATGGAAGTCGTCGCCATTAATGACGGCTCTACCGACGGCACCTTGGCGGTTCTTTCCGAATACGCCCAGACCTGGCCGCAACTGCGCGTCATCGACCAGCCCAACGGCGGAAAGTCCGCCGCCAGTAACCACGGAATAGCCCAGTCCCGCGGAGAAATTGTGGTCACCCTCGACGGTGACACGCTGTTTGAACCCCAGACCATCAAGATGTTTGCCCGCCATTTCCTGGCGCCGCGCAACGGCAAGATCGTCGGAGCAGTCGCCGGGCACGTGAAAGTCGGAAACCGCCGCAATCTCCTGACTGCCTGGCAAAGCCTTGAATATCTCTCCGGCATCTGCGTCACCCGAATGGCGGAGGGCCTGATGGGAGCGATCTCGATTGTCCCGGGCGCCTGCGCAGCCTGGCGGCGGGAGGCACTCATCCAGGCAGGCGGCTACTCCCACGACACGCTCGCAGAGGATGCTGACCTCACCCTCTCCCTGCAGCGGCTCGGCTACAGCATCGTGCAGGAGAACTCCGCCGTGGCATGGACGGAAGCGCCCATGACCCTGCGGGGATTGTTCAAGCAGCGGCTCCGCTGGACTTATGGCAACATCCAGACGCTCTACAAGCACCGCTCGATGCTCTTCAATCCCCGGTTCGGCGCCCTCGGCATGCTGACCATGCCCTACGCCCTGATCTCGGTGCTGGTTCCGCTGGTCTTCATGCCCCTGACGGTCATTGTGGCTGTGACCAGCCTGGCCCGCGGCGAATGGCAGGCCGTCGCCGCGTTCTCGGTGTTCGTCGCCGCAACCCACATGATCATCTCGATAGTGGCCGTGCTGATGGTCCATGAGAGCCCGATGCACCTCCTCATGGTCCCCATCTACCGGCTCATCTACGAACCCCTCCGCGCCTACGTGGTGTTCGGGTCCGCGATTCTGGCCCTGCGGGGCACCGCCGTCGGCTGGTACAGGCCCGAACGCACCAACAGCGTCCTGATGCCGACGGGCCAGGCAAAACTGGGTGCCCTCGCCCCGGCGCATGCGGACCAGCTGGCCCCGTTGTAGCCTAGGGCCGTTGGCGGGATCCGTGGCGAAGAAAGGGACGGCCCTCGTGGCGGACGGAGGAAGCATTCATGCAAAGACGGAATAGGCCCCGCTCCCGCAGCCGGAGCGGGGTCCTCGCCACCTCCGCCATAGTGTTGGCGGTTGCCGCTTGTTCTCCGGCACCGCCGACCAACTACGGACAGGAGCCGCGCAGGAGCCAGTCCGCGCCGGCCCCTCAGTGGTTCGGCGGCTACCTCGACGTCACGCTCCTCCCGAGCCTGCGCCTACAGGACACGGCACTTCACGGAGCCGCCACGACCGTTCTGTCCTTTGTTGGCGCACATCCGAAAAATACCTGCCAACCCTCCTGGGACGGCGTACACACGCTTGACCAGGCCGGCGCCAAGCTGAGCGTGGACGACCAGATCAAATCATTCCGCAAGGCCGGCAATGACATAGCTGTCTCTTTCGGAGGACAGCTCGGCAAGGAGCTCGCCGAAACCTGCACCGACCTCGGCGCGCTGGTGAAGGCCTACGCGGCGGTCATCACCAAGTACGGACTCGACATCCTGGACTTCGACATAGAAGGCGCGGGCTTGAGCGATCAGGTCGCGGCAACACGACGTGCCGCGGCCGCCGCGAAGCTTCAGGCCGACAGTCCTGCCGTCAACCCGTTGAAGGTCTGGCTGACCCTTCCCGTGTCGATGCAGGGCCTGACGACAGACGGCGAAAAGTCCGTGACAGCCATGCTGGATGCCGGAGTCGAACTCGCCGGCGTCAACATCATGGTGATGGACTTTGAACCGCTCGCGCCTGGCCAGACGATGCTCGCCGCGGCAAAAAGCGCTGCTGAGGCTACCCACCAGACTCTGGGTGCACTGTACAAGCAAGCCGGCAAGCCGCTCGACGATGCGGCGTTGTGGCAGCGGATCGGGCTCACCCCGATGATCGGGGTGAACGATGTGAAAGGCCAGGTCTTCACCCTCGCGGACGCCGAAGGCCTGAACAGCTTCGCCGCGGAACGCGGCATCGCGCGGATGTCCATGTGGTCGCTGAACCGGGACATCGCCTGCACTTCCGCCAGCCGGCCCGAAGAAGGCAGCAGCGCTTCCAGCAACTGCAGCGGCGTGCAGCAGGCGCCCGGGATGTTCGCGAAGCTGCTGGCCAAGTCCTTCTAGGGTGGAGCTTCCGGAACAGTTAGTCCGGCCGGCTGCAGAGGATCTGTTCCACGCCCATCCGGCCCTCCGCGAAGCTGCGCAGTGCGCCCACCAGGTACAGCCGCCATACCCGGGCGATCTCCTCACCCATCATCGCGACGGCGGCGTCGTGGTTCTGCTCGAACCGCGCGTACCAGGCCTCAAGGGTGCGGACGTAGTCGCGGCGCATCGCCTCGACGGCCTCGACCTCAAGACCGGCGCCCTCCAGGAACCCCAGCGTCTCCCCGACCGGGCGCATATGCATGTCCGGGGCGATGAACGACTCGATGAACGGCCCTCCCCCGGGGTGCTTGCCGCGACGGGACATCTGCTGCACCAGGACGCGGCCGCCGGGGACCACGTTGTTGAACAGTGCGGCGGCGTAGATGGGGTAGTTACGCTGCCCCACGTGCTCGCCCATCTCGAGCGATGCTACGGCGTCGAACGGGCCGTCCGGGATCTCGCGGTAGTCCTGCACCCGGATGTCTGCCCGGCCCTCCAGCCCTCGCTCCTTGATCCGCGCGTCGATGAACGCCTTCTGCTCGACCGACAGGGTGACACCGACGACGTCGACGCCGTAGTGCTGCGCCGCATGCAGGCTCAGCGATCCCCAGCCGCAGCCGATATCGAGCAGCCGCATCCCCGGCTTCAGCCCGATCTTGCGGCAGACCAGATCCAGCTTGTCCCGCTGGGCGTCCTCGAGCCCATACCCTGGGGCGGCGTTCCCGCGGGAATCCATCCAGTAGCCGCTGGAATACGCCATCTGCGGGTCCAGGATCAGCGCATAAAAGTCGTTGCTGAGGTCGTAGTGGTGGCTGATGGCGGCGCGGTCACGGATCAGGCTGTGCAGCCGGCCCTTCACCCGGGCCTGGCTGGCCGGCGGTTCGGGCGGCGCGCCCAAGGCGCCGGCAGCCTTAGCGATCCGGCCGACGCCGGCCAGAATGGACGGGGTGGGCCGGACGCCGGACAGACCGCGGTCCCGGACCACCTTCCAGAGGTGCTCAAGCACCGAGTTCAGGTCGCCGTCGACGTCGAGTTCCCCGGTGACGTAAGCCTGCGCGGCACCCAGCTCCCCCGGCGCCCAGAGCAGCCGGCGGATGGCATCCGGGGAGTTGAGCCGCACCACCGGTGCCCCGGCCGGACCAGCCTCGCTGCCGTCCCACACGACGAGCCGGACGGGGAGTTCACCGCCGACCACCGGGCGAAGGACGTCAGCGATCATGGTTGCAAGCGCCGCCGTCATCCTGCGGTCCGCTCGCTGGAAACCTTGGCCGCTGCCTTACCGGCGGCAGTCTTGCTGGAAACCTTGTCCAGCACGATCTGCTGCACGTCCAGGTAACCGGTCTCAAAGCCGGCGCGGGAGTAGCACAGGTAGAACAGCCACATCCGCTGGAAGATTTCGTCGAACCCGAGGGCGCGGACGTCCTCCGCGCGGGCCATGAAGCGTTCCTCCCAGAGCCGCAGGGTCTGGGCGTAGTGTTCGCCCATGGCGAGTCGTTCGCGGACCCGGAGCCCGGTCTGCTTCTCGGTGATCTCCTCGATCGCCCGGACCGAGGGAATGACGCCGCCCGGGAAGATGTACTTGTGCACCCAGGTGTAGCTGGTCCGGGTGGCGATCAACCGGTCGTGGCCGATAGTGATGGCCTGGATGGCGACCTTGCCGCCGGGGGCCAGCACGCGCTCGATCGTCTGGAAGTAGGTGGCCCAGTACTCGTAGCCGACCGCCTCGATCATCTCCACGGAGACGACGGCGTCGTACTCGCCTTCCACCGCGCGGTAATCCTTGAGCTCGATCGTGACGGCGTCGGCGTAGCCTGCTTCGGCCACGCGCTGTCGCGCCAGTTCCTGCTGCTCGCTGGAGAGGGTCACGGAGTAGACCGTCGCCCCGCGGGCCGCGGCCCGGAGGGCAAGTTCACCCCAGCCGGTGCCGATTTCCAGCACGCGGGTTCCCTCCGTGACACCGGCCTTGTCCAGCAGCCGGTCGATCTTCGCCTGCTGCGCGGCGGCCAGGCCGTCCCAGGCAACATTCCGCAACGCGTCGCCGCTCTCCGGGAAGAGGGCGCTGGAGTAGGTCATGGTGCTGTCCAGGAACGTGGCAAAGAGCTCGTTGGACAGGTCGTAGTGCCGGGAGATGTTGGAGCGGGTGTTCTGCTCCGTGTTCCGCTCGGTGCGCGGCGTCCGGGGCAGGTACAGGCCGCGGAGCTTCTGCAACGGCTCAGGTACGAGTGTTCCCACCCGGGCCGCGAAGACCTCCATCACGGCGGTCAGGTCGTCCGCGTCCCAGTCCCCGGCCATGTAGGACTCACCAAGGCCGATCAGTCCGCCGTCGCCGAGCCGGGCAGCGAATGCCTCCGGACGGTTCATCGTCATCACCGGGAAGGACTGGCCCGGCCCGGCCTGGCCGGATGCCGCCCTCCCGAGGACGGAGCCGTCGGGGTAGCGCACCTCCAGCGGGAGGCGGCGCACCGCGGCACGGAAGATCGCATCGGCGGCCTTCCCCGCCAGCCGGGCCTTGAGGCTGGAGGGCACGGCCGCGATGCTGGGCCAGATCGTGGCGTCGATAGCCGCCGGCGGCTGCGGAACCGTGTAGGGCACCGACGGGTTCGCGGATGTGTTCGTCTGCGCCGTGTTCGCCTGCGTGGTGTTCGTCTGCGCAGGCTGGGACCCGGTCGCTTCGGTCATGGTCACTGGACTGCCTCCTGTGAGGGGTGGTGTGGTCTTTTGATGATGGGCAACCGACGTGCCCAAAGCTTGATTCCCTGCCAGCGGATCTGCGCGGCCACCCGCAGCGGCGCCAGCGGGACGGCGAGCGCCGCGGCCAGGATGTTCGGCACGGTGGCGTCGCGGCGGCTGCCGTCCACCGTCGCGACGAACGGCTTCTGCCCGTCCCGCTCCAGGACAATCGAGACGGCGAGCCGCTCGGCGGGTTCCGGCAGCTTCATCCGGTACTGGCCGTCGACGTCGTTGAACGGCGAGACGTAGAACGCCTTGGGTACGGTGGCCCGTCCGGCGTCGTCGGTCTCCAGCAGGTAGCAGTGCCGTTCCCCGTACGTGTTGTGGACCTCGGCGACGACGCAGCGCAGCTCCCCCGCGGCGTCGCGGCACCAGAACAGGCTGAGCGGGTTGAAGACGTGGCCGAAGACGCGCGCGCTGGCCAGCATGGTGATCCGCCCGCCATCGAGCTCAATGTTCTGGGTGGCGAGATAACGTTCGACGTTGCCGCGCAGCGTTCCGTCCGGGTCACCGAGGTGGTCGGCAACGCAGAAGCCGGCCAGCGGGGCGAGCCAGCGCGGCAGGCTGGGGAGGGAATCGACGTCGACATACCAGCTGTAGCTGCGGTAAGTGAAGGCATTGTGCAGCGGGGTGCGGCGCACGTGCGCGATCGACGTGCGGTAAATGGCTGCCTGACTGCTCATGCACCCTCCTGGGCAGCCGCCTGCAAGGAAGCCGCCTTCACTTCGGCAACACCGGCGGGTTCCCACTCGCGTCCCAGCTCTCCTGCGGCGCGGACGCCGGAGAGGGCGCCGTCCTCATGGAAGCCCCAGCCGTGGTAGGCGCCGGCGAACGCCAGGCTGCCGTCGCCAAGGCCCAGGATCTGCTGCTGGGCGCGCAGTGAATCCGGCGTGTACTGCGGGTGTTCGTAGACCATCCGCTCCAGGACGGTGCCGTCTCCAATCAGCTCCGACTCGCCCAGGCTGACGATGTAACGCTTACCGTCCGCCGGTTCCAGACGCTGCAGGCGGGTCATGTCGTAGCTGACCAGGACCCTGTCGGGGCGGGCGTCGCACGAGGGCAGCCGGTAGTTCCAGGACGCCTTGGCATTGTCGCTGGCGGGCAGCACGGCGTCGTCGCGGTGGAAGACCGTGTGGTTGACCGAGTAGGGCATGCCGGCCAGGGCTTCGCGCTCGGCGGCAGTGGCGTCCTCGAGCATCCGCAGCGCCTGCGCCGGATGGGTGGCGATCACGACGGCGTCGAACTGCTCGGTGCTCTCCCCGGTGGTGACTTCCACCCCGCCGGCGTGGCGGCGGACCCGTGTGACCGGGCTGGAGAGGCGGATGTCCGGCAGAGTCGCGGCGACTTTATCCACGTAGCTGCGCGAGCCGCCGGTGACCGTGCGCCATTGCGGGGAGCCCTTCACGCCGAGCAGCCCGTGGTGGCCGAGGAAGGTGAAGAGGTAGCGGGCCGGGTAGGCCAGGGCGGTGGTGGGGTCGCAGGACCACACTGCGCTGACCACGGGGGTCATGAAGTGGACGACGAAGTAGCTGCTGAACTTCTCCCGGTCCAGGAACTCGCCGAGGGTCAGCTCGGGCGCAGCCGTGCCGGTGGCGGCGTCGGCCTCGGCCAGCAGGGCCCGGGCCCGGCGGTAGAAGCGGGTGACCTCCAGCAGCATCAGCAGGTAGCGGCCGCGCATCAGGGTGGAGGGCCTCGGGATGATGCCCCGCGCGCCGCCCCGGGCGCCCGCGTATTCCAGTCCGCAGCCGTCGCAGCGGATGGACATGCTCATTTCCGATTCCTGGGTCTGCACGCCCAGTTCCTTGAACAGCCGCAGCAGGGTGGGGTAGGTCCGGTTGTTGTGGACGATGAAGCCGGTGTCAATCCCCAGGACGGAGCCGTCGGCCTGGCCGACGTCGTGCGTGTGGGCGTGGCCCCCAAGCCGTGCATCCGCTTCGAACACCGTCACGTGGTCGCGCCGGTTCAGGACGTAGGCGGCGGTCAGTCCGGCGACCCCGCTTCCGATCACGGCGACGCGCCGTCCGTCCGGGATGCTTGATGCTTGCTGCACTGGTCTGCTCCTGTTGCTTCGCCTGAATCGTCCTGGTGGACCGTCTTATGGGCAATTCGTAACCGCGGGGCGGCCGGATGAGTCCGATTTCCCAGCGGCTGCCTGCACACCAATGTGCCAGAATGAAGCGGGATTTCGCTCCCGCCTCACCGTAACCACCGAAGGGCCGCCCTTGATCAACCCCGTGCACCTCCGAACGCTCGTGGAAGTGGTCCGGCTGGGCTCGTTCGCGGCGGCCGCCACGCGGCTGGGCTACACCGCCTCGGCGGTGTCGCAGCAGATGTCAGCCCTGGAGCGGGACACCGGGGTGGCCCTGTTTCAGCGCTCGGCCCGCAGCATCAACCCGACGGAGGCCGCTGTCGTGATGACCCGGCATGCGGCCAAGGTCCTCACCGACATCGACGCGCTGATGGCGGCGGCGGCCCGGACCCACGACAGTGCCAGCCAGGAACTCCGGCTCGGCATCTTCCCCAGCCTGGCCACGTACGTCCTCCCCCGGATCCTGCAGAATCCGGCGTGGAAGAAGCTGGGCATCGAACTGCGGGTCTCCGTGGCCGAGCCGGGCCAGACCATCCAGGGGCTGCGCACCGGCGGCGAGCTCGACGTCGCGCTGGTCTACCAGGTGGGCCAGTCCGGCCTCGCCTGGCCGCATACGGTGAACCGGCAGTGGATCGGCGACGACGACTTCCGGGTGGTGCTGCCCGCGGCCTGGGGCATCGGCCCCGAATCCAAGGTGGCGGCCGACCACCTTTCCGACATGCCCTGGATCATGCACCACCCCGGCACCTCCGACGCCACGGTGATCGAACGGCTCTTCGCCAGCTGCAACCTGCACCCGCGCGTAGTGGCCTACAGCGACGATTTCCACGCCAGCCTGGAAATGGCCGCTGCCAGCCTGGGCGCGGCCTTGGTCCCCGAGCTGGCCTTGCTGCACCGGCCGGCCGGCGTGGTGGTGCTGGATGTCCCCGAGATCCGGCTGGCCCGCAACGTCTTCGCGCTGCTGCCCAAGGAGAAGCAGACGGCCCAGGTCCAGCTGTTCGTGGAACTGCTGGCCGACACGCTCCACAAACTCGGAACCACGCGCCGGGACTGAGCGCTAGGACCGGCCGGGCTTCTCCGCCGGCTTCCGGGACTTTCCGGTCTTCCCGGCCGGCGCCACGAGCGTGCTGATGATCCGGTGCTTCGCCCTTGTGTACGGCGGATAGATCAGCGCCAGGGTGTCCGGCCAGAGCGGTTTGGAGAGCGTGGAGCGCTCGTGCGAGAACGTCCGCAGCGAGTGTTCGCCGTGGTAGGCGCCCATGCCGCTGCCGCCCACCCCGCCGAAGGGCAGCCCGGGAACGGTCAGGTGCGCGGCCGGCACGTCGAAGCACAGCGCCCCCGAGGAGGTCTGTTCGGCGAACGCCCGGCGCGTGTCGGCGTCGTTGCTGAACACATACAGGGCCAGCGGCTTGGCTCCGGCGTTGATCGTCCGGATCGCCTCGTCGCGGCCGCTGACCGGCACCAGCGGCAACAGCGGGCCGAAGATCTCCTCCCCCATCACGGCATCCCCGGGCGCCGGGCGCAGCAGCGTCGGAGCGAAGTGCCGGCTGACGGCGTCGCGCTCACCGCCGTGGACCACGGTGCTGCTGTCCGCGAGCGCGGCGAGCCGGGCAAAGTGCCGGTCGTTGACGATCCGGCCGTAGGACTCGCTCCGCGCGGAATCCGTGCCAAACAGCGCCTTGATGGCCTTGACCAGCTCGCGTTCCAGCGGCACCAAGACGTCCTCCGTGGCCAGAATGTAGTCGGGAGCGACACACGTCTGCCCGGCATTCATGAACCTGCCCCAGGCGATCCGTTTGGCGGCGCCGGCCAGGTCCGTGGAGGCATCCACATACACCGGGGACTTGCCGCCCAGTTCCAGGGTCACCGGCGTCAGGTGCTCGGCTGCGGCGCGGAGCACCACCTTGGCCGCGGCCTCGCCCCCGGTGAAGAAGATGTGGTCGAAGCGCTCCGCCAGCAGCGCCGTGGTCTCGGGGATGCCGCCCTCGACCACCTGGGCCGCGCCGGGCAGGTATTCCGGAATCCAGCGGGCCAGGGCGGCGGAGGTGGCGGGGGCGTGCTCACTGGGCTTGAGCACCACGGCGTTGCCCGCGGCCAGGGCGCCGGCCAGCGGGGCGAGCAGCAGCTGCAGCGGGTAGTTCCACGGGCCGATCACCAGGACCACGCCCAGCGGGGTGAGTTCGGTCCAGGCCTTCGCCGGCTGGACCGCCAGCGGTACGGACACCGGCCGCCGCCGCAGCCAGGCTTCGAGGTGCTTCTCCAGGTACGCGGCTTCCGCCGTGACAAACCCGATTTCCGTCAGCTGCGCCTCGGTTTCGTGTTTGCCCAGGTCGCGGGCCAGTGCGGCGGCAAACTCCCGGCGCCGCTCAATGAGCATCCGCCGCAGGTTGCCGAGCTGCTCCAGCCGCCACGCCAGCGGGCGGGTGGTTCCGCTGTCAAAAAAATCTCGGGCGCGGGCGACGGTGGCGGCCGCAACTGTTTGCATCCGATCAATGTACCGTTCCCCTGCCGGAGTTCAGGGGCGGTATCGGATAAATGCCGGCCAATGCTGGAACGGACCAGTATTCAGGACTATGTTGAAGACATGAGCAAGGTAGCGAGCCAGCACTTTGGAGAGATCGAGCTCAACCACGGGCGTGACCATAATTTCGCTGCGAAGCACGAACTTGCCGGCCAGCCCCTGGAGCTTGACCTGAATGTCAACGCGCATGACCATTTCGACGAGGCGGCCATGCACAAGGTTGACTACCGGCTGCGCTTCCTGCCCGAGCTTGTGGACCAGGTCCGCGAAATGATTGCCGAGGAGTTGGAGCAGGAAGGCACCAGCCCGCAGGAATACCTCCGCTTCCACTGCAACGCCATCAAGCCCGAGCACCTGCAGCAGGTCTTCGGCGTCACGGACAAGTCACAGCTGACCAACCAGGTCTTCCTCAAGGCCCTGAAGCTCGGCCACGTCGGCATCTACCCGGGCCAGCCGGAGCGCTACTTCGTCCTCGACTTCACCCTGGGCGCCCACTTCTCCGACGAGGTACTGGTGGCCTCCGCGGACGAGGACGGCGTGGTTGACGACGAGATCCTCTGGGAATCCTGAATCGATTGTTCCGCAGCGGCCCTTCTGAGCGCTGACAGGGGCCCCTGCTCAGCAGCCGATGGGACATGCGTACGACGGCGGCCGGCCACCTAGGAAGGTGGCCGGCCGCCGTCGTCGGTTAAGCCGCCGACCGTTCAGCGACCGCCGGGCCGGCTGCTGCTACTTGGCCGCTTCGAGCACTTCCGCGCGGACCGTCCTGGTGGCCGTGACCACGTTGCGCAGCGACTCCTCGGTTTCGGCGTAGCCGCGGGTCTTCAGGCCGCAGTCCGGATTGACCCAGAGCTGGCGGGACGGGACGTGCTTGACCGCCGTGCTGAGCAGTTCGGTGACTTCCTGCTCGCCCGGGACGCGCGGCGAGTGGATGTCGTAGACGCCCGGGCCCACGCCGCGGCCGAAGCCGTGCGATTCGAGGTCGTGCACAACCTCCATGCGGGAGCGGGCGGCCTCGATCGAGGTCACGTCGGCGTCCAGGCCGTCGATCGCGTCGATGATGGCGCCGAACTCGGAGTAGCACAGGTGCGTGTGGACCTGGGTGGCGTCCGCGGCGCCGGCGGTGGCGAGGCGGAAGGACTTCACGGACCAGTCCAGGTAGGCGGCCTGGTCCGCCTTGCGCAGCGGCAGGAGCTCGCGTAGGGCCGGCTCGTCGACCTGGATGACCTTGATACCGGCCGCCTCCAGGTCCGCGATCTCGTCGCGGAGCGCGAGGGCCACCTGGTTGGCGGTCTCGCCGAGGGGCTGGTCGTCGCGGACGAAGGACCAGGCGAGGATGGTGACCGGCCCGGTGAGCATGCCCTTCATCGGCTTGCTGGTCAGCGACTGCGCGTAGCGGGCCCATTCCACCGTGATCGGGGCGCTGCGGGTGACGTCGCCCCAGAGGATGGACGGGCGGGTGCAGCGCGAGCCGTAGGACTGCACCCAGCCGTGCACGGTGACGTCGAAGCCTTCGAGGTTCTCCGCGAAGTACTGCACCATGTCGTTGCGCTCGGGCTCGCCGTGGACCAGGACGTCGAAGCCGAGCCCCTCCTGCAGCTCCACGACGCGCTTGATCTCATCCTTCATGAGCTGCTCGTACTGTTCGGTGCTGAGCTCGCCCTTGTTGGCGCGGGCCCGGGCGGTGCGGATCTCGGAGGTCTGCGGGAAGGAGCCGATGGTGGTGGTGGGCAGCGGCGGCAGGTGCAGCGCCTCGGTCTGCGCGGCTTCGCGGACCGCGTAGGCGGAGCGGCTGAAGTCCGCGTCGGTCAGGGCAGCGGTGCGGGCACGGACCTCGGCACGGCGGACACCCTCGGCCTCGGCGCGGGAGGCGATGATGCGGGTGGCCTCCTCGATGGCCGGGCGGACGGCGTCGGCATCGCTCAGCAGCCCGGCGAGGGTGACGACCTCGGTGGCCTTCTGGTCGGCGAAGGCCAGCCAGCTGCGCAGCTGCGCGGAGAGCTGGACTTCCTCGTCGACGTCGTGCGGGACGTGCTGGGTGGACGTGGAGGTGCTGATGGCGAGCTTCGCCACCGACTTCTGCAGCTCGGCGATCTTCGCGGCCGAGGCCGACAGTTCATTGCGCCAGATATTGTGGCCGTCCACGACGCCGGCCACGAGGGTCTTGTCGCCCAGCGCGGCCAGGGCGGCGGCGGACGGGACGTCGCCCTTGAAGACGTCCAGGTGCAGGGCATCGATGCCGGTCGCCGCGAGGGTGCCGAGCTGGCCGTTGAGCGCACCGTAGGGGGTGGAGACGAACAGCTGCGGACGGTCCGCGGCGGCGGCGAGCACCTCGTAGGAGCGGGCGACGGCGGCCTGGATCTCGTCGGCGGGGGTGTCCTGGTCCACCACGAGGGCGGGCTCGTCGAGCTGGACCCAGCTGGCGCCGGCCGCGGCGAGCTTTTCCAGCAGTGCGGTGTAGACGGGGAGGACGTCCTCGAGGCGGGACAGCGGGTTGAACCCGGCCGGGGCGTCGTCGGAGGCCTTGCTCAGCAGCAGGAAGGTGACCGGGCCGACGATGTACGGGCGGGTCTCCACCCCGTCGGCCAGGGCGTATTCGAATTCTTCGACGATCCGGTTGGACGTCAGCGCGAAGCTGGTCTCGGGGCCGATTTCCGGGACGAGGTAGTGGTAATTGGTGTCGAACCACTTGGTCATTTCCAGCGGCTGCTGGTCCTTGGTGCCGCGCGCCAGGGTGAAGTAGCCGTCGATGTCCAGCTGGCCCTCGGCGTCGAGGAGGTTTCCGAAGCGGGCCGGAACGGCGCCGAGGTGGGCGGCGGCATCGAGCACCTGGTCATAGTAGGAGAAAGTGCCGGGGACGGCGGCGGCTTCGGTCAGGCCGAGGCCCTGGAGGCGCTTGGCGGTGCCCAGCTGGATCTCCTTGGCGGCGGCATCCAGGGCGGCAGCGTCGATCTTGCCGGCCCAGTAGGCCTCGACGGCCTTCTTGAGCTCGCGGCGGCGGCCGATGCGCGGGTAGCCCAGGATCGAGGCGGCCGGGAACGGGGTGGGGGCAGTGGTGTTGTGGTCAGTCATGGAAAGTCCTAAGAGTTCGTGGTGCTGTGCAGAGGAAAGTTGTGTCTACCGGCGCCGTCAGCTGGCGAGCTGGCGGCGGCCGGCCGGGCGCTGGTGGCTACTGTGCCGGTTGCCGCTTCGAGGGCGGGGAAGCGCGAGCTTGTCCAGCACCTCGAGGGCACTGGCGTGCTCGTTGAACGTGTACAGGTGCAGGCCCGGGGCCCCGGCGTCCAGGGCCGCGTTGGCCAGGTCCACGGTGGCGCTGACCCCGATCCGGTTGCGTTCGGCGTCGGTATCGGCGGCTGCCAGCCGCTCAATCAGCTCCGGCGCCGGTTCGACGCCGGTCAGTTCGCCCAGCCGGGTGAGCCGCCGGATGCTGGTCAGCGGCATGACCCCGGGGACGATCGGGATGGTGACGCCGGCCCGGCGTGCCCGGGACAGCAGCTGGGCGTACTGCTCGGTGTGGAAGAAGACCTGGGTGATGGCGAAGTCCGCGCCGGAGCGCTGCTTGGCCAGCAGCACCTCGACGTCGTGCGCCTCACTCGGGGATTCGGGGTGCCGCGTGGGGTAGGCCGCGACGCCGACCGCCACCTTGCCGGCGCAGAGCAGAGCCGAGCGTCGCTGCTCGACGCGGCGGATGAGCTCGATCAGGTCCTGGGCGTAGCGCAGCGAGCCATCGGCCGGCGCGCCGCCGTCCCTGGGCTGGTCGCCGCGCAGGGCGAGAATGCCGCGCACGCCGACGTCGAGCAGTTCGCCGATGATTTCGGCCAGCTCCTGGGGGGTGTTGCCTACGCAGGTCAGGTGCGCCAGCGGGCGCAGCGTGGTTTCCTGCACCAGGCGGTTGACGAGTTCGACGGCGGTGTTCCGGTTCGAGCCGCTCGCGCCGTAGGTGACGGACACGTAGTCGGGGCTGGTGGCTTCCAGTTCCCCGATGGTGGTCCAGAGCGACTCAGCAGCCGCTGGCGAACGTGGCGGGAAGAGTTCGTAGGACAGGGCGACGGGGGCCGCGCCGGCGAGATTTGGATGTGCGTCAATAAGGCTTGGTGGAGACATTTGCGTCCTTGGCTGTGGGCCATTGGTGCCAGCTGGGCCGGAGTCCGGCCGGCGCTGCCGCCAATGAGTTGAGTTTGGGGAACACGGAGGAAACTTCAGCAGGACGCAGCCGCGACTGTTACGCCTGATACGAAGTTGTCCGTGAGCAAATGTCAGGCCCACATGGGGGCACCCACACCCTCCTAGGCCGCCCGTGAATAATTCGCATGGAATTCTTCCAAGAGCCGGCCCGCAGCGGAGGATCGCTGACACGTTACCGCGGTAACTTGTCTACGACTCTAAGGTGCCTGGGAAGGGCATTCAAGTTCTCCGCCGAATTAAGACGCGACTTTACGCCTTCGCGAAGCCTTCCACGGAAGATTCTTCGCCTACCAGGCCGATTACGTTGGCTGACGTTGTCCCGGAACCTGGGGCCCTATCGGCCCTCCCCATGTCCGCGGCGCAGGTCTATCCTGAGGGCATGATCCAGCTTCCAGCCAGTTACCAGGAGTATCTCGCCGGCAAGAGCGAGAGCGTCATCAACACCGTCCGCCCGATCCTGATGCAGTCGGCGGCTGACAAGTTGCACGGGGTCCGGGTGGTGGTGCACCCGCACGACCACCAGGCGCATCTTGATGACACCATCCCGTTCGGGACCGTCATCGAGGACATCGACTGACGGCTCCGGCTCACGGCTGACGGCAAGGCACCCGGACGGCTCCCGGCTACCCCTCCAGCAGGAGGCGCTGGGAGCGCGGAGCCAGGGTGTGCTCCAGGACCAGGCAGGCGGCGCCGACGGCGCCCACATCCTCACCCACGCCGGTGCCGACGACCTCGATCCCGTGGATCTTCCGGGTGGCGCTGTTGTCCCCGACGAGTCCCGGGATCAGCTCCAGGTAGGCCGGCGCGAGGCAGGTCCAGAACGGGCCGCCGAAGACGACGCGGTCCACGTCCAGGGCGTTGGTGACGGCCGAGATGGCCCGTCCCACCAGCACGGCGGACCTCCGCAGGATGCCCTGGGCCTCCTCGTTCCCGCCGTAGGCCAGTGCGCAGAGTTCCGCGAAGCGTTCCTGCACCGCCGGAGCGCTCCGGTCCGCGAGGGCGCCGTCCAGCACGCCGGCCGCCTCGGCCTGGGCCACGAGGACCTGGGGGATGGCGGAGGACTTCACGCAGCCGTGCTGCCCGCAGTCGCACAGCGGGCCGTCGGGGTCGACGATGATATGCCCGATTTCGCCGGCGTTGCCGGAGGTCCCGCGGATGACCTCGTCGTTGAGGACCACCCCGCAGCCGATTCCGGTGCCCATGTACATAAAGACGAAGCTGCCGGCGCCACTGGGGCCGCCGGCCCAGGTTTCGGCCACGGCGGCGCTGGTGACGTCCTTGTCCAGGAGCGTGGACAGCCCGGTGGCTTCAGCGAGCCGGTCGCGCAGCGGAACGCGTTCCCAGCCCGGCAGCAGCGGCGGGTCCACCACGGCGCCTTCCTCGAGGTCGATCGGCCCCGGCGAGGCGATGCCCAGCCCGGCGACCTTGGCCCGGTCCACCCCGGAGTCCTCGATCAGCTGCTTGATCTCGGCGGCAATGGTGTCGATGATGGACCCCGGATCCGCGCCCGAGGGTGTCTTGATCCGGGAGTGCTTCACCACGGCGCCGACGAGGTCCAGCAGCACGAACGTCAGCACGGCGGGATCGAGGTGGACGCCGACGGCGTACATTCCGCCCGGATGAAGCCGGAGCATGGTCCGCGGCTTTCCGGGACCGGTACCCTCCTTGCCCGCCTCGACGATCAGGTTCTGGTCCAGCAGCCGGCGGGAGATGTTGGAGATGGTCTGCGGCGAGAGTCCGACGAGCTGCGCGAGTTCCACCCGGCTAAGGCCGCCCGGGGCGCGCCGGATCGCATCCAGGATAACCGTGAGGTTGAAATCCCCCATCCGTGGGAGGTTCGTTCCGCGCCGCGGCGAGGGTGTTCGGATCTCAGTCACTGATACCTCTAAACGTCTTCGGCCAAGCACTGCTGATGTCAGAATCGTACGTTACCCGCGGCCCCACGCCCCCACCTTCGGCCGTCACAGTCGGTCAGATTTCGCCCGAACGGCCTACCGTTACCGGCGCGGGCTCCTACGGCCGTGGCCTGCGGACACTCGCGGTGACGGTAAATTTCGGATTGCGGCCCACCTCCCGCGTGCGGCCGACCAGCCGTTCCAGCGCGGGCTGGTAGTGAAGATGGCTGTTGAACACCGTCCAGAGTTCACCGCCGGGGGCCAGGACCCGGGCCGCGGCTTCGATCAGTTTGATCCCGGCTCCGGCGTGCACCGCGGCGCCGAGATGGAAGGGCGGGTTGAGTAGGACCAGCTCGGCGCATCCGTCCGGCAGGGTGCTCATGGCGTCGTCCTGCAGGACCTCGATCCGGCGGTCCAGGCCGTTGGCGCGGGCCGTCGCCCGGGCGGAATCGACGGCCGCCGCGGACCGGTCGGTGGCGGTGACCCGGGCCTCCGGATGGCTGCGGGCGTACAGTGCGGCCAGGATGCCGGTGCCGCAGCCGAGGTCGACGGCGTGCCGGACGCCGGGGATCTCCGGCAGGAAATCCAGCAGGAAGCGGGTTCCGATGTCCAGCCCGGTGCCGGCGAACACGGCGCCGCGGGCGCAGACCGTGAGCTCCAGCCCGGTGTTCCGCTCAGAGACGGGGAACGGCGGTGGCCCGTCCATTGCTTTCGCGGCCCGGGCCAGCAGGATCCGTGATTTTTGCCGCGCCAGCTGCGGCTGCACCTCCCCGAAGTAGCGCTCCAGCACAGCGTTCATGCCCAGGCTCATGTGCTTGACCCGGCCGCCGGCGAGCAGCACCACCCCGGGTGCGGCGTACCGCGCGACGGCGTCGGCGATCTCCTCCAGCTCGGCCAGGGACCGCGGCAGCTGGAGCAGGACCAGGGCGGCGCCCTCCACGGCGTCGGCCAGCGGGAGCTGCTCGAACCCCTCGGTGAGCCCCGTGGCGGCGGCGTTATGCCGCAGCGCGCGTTCGCCCGTGATCAGGTCTTCGTGCACCCGGACCGGGCCGGCGTCGTGCCACCCCAGCGCGAGCACACCGAGGGTCAGTGCACCGTAGCGGTCCCCCACGACGGCGATCCTGCCGCCGGATGCCACCTGGCCGGCGGCCCGCAGTTCGGCGGCGGTGTCCAGCAACAAACGGTCGGTGGCGTCCCAGGCCTGCAGGTTGGCGGCCTCGACGTCGGGGAACCTCCGGAGCCGGGGGAAGAGGGATTCAAGATTGTTGGTAACGGGCACCGCTTTACGTTATCCCGAACCGGCCAGCAGTTTAACGATCCCTGCCACGGCGGCCCGGCCGGCGCGGTTGGCCCCGATGGTGGAGGACGACGGCCCGTAGCCGACGAGGTGCACCCGGGGCTCCGCGGCGACCCGGGTGCCGTCCATCGCGATGCCGCCGCCGGGTCCGCGCAGGTGCAGGGGCGCGAGATGTTCCAGCTCGGCGCGGAAGCCCGTTGCCCAGAGGATGACGTCGGCGGACCGGAAGCTGCCGTCCGCCATCCGCACTCCCCCGGGTTCAATGCCGGTGAACATGGGGTGTCGCTTGAGCACGCCGCGGTCCGCGGCGGCGCGCAGGGCCGGTGTCCAGATCAGTCCGGTCGCAGCGACGACGCTCTGCGGCGGCAGCCCCTGCCGGACCCTCTCCTCGACCAGGGCGACGGCGTCGTGGCCTGCCTGCCGGTCGAAGGCGGCGTCGCGCCAGACCGGCTCCCGCCGGGTGAACCAGGTGGTGCCGGTGACCTTGGAGATCTCGTCGAGCAGTCCGACGGCGGAAATGCCGCCGCCCACCACGATCACGTGCTGGCCGCGGAATTCCTCCGCGGACACGTAGTCCGCGACGTGCAGCTGCCTGCCGCGGAAACTGGCCTGGCCCGGATAGATGGGCCAGAACGGGCGCGTCCAGGTGCCGGTGGCGTTGATCAGGGCCCGGGCGGACCAGGCCCCGCGGGAGGTCTTAATGCGCAGGCGTCCGGCCGGGTTGCTGTCCTCGCGGGTGACGGCGTGGACCTTCACGGGCCGCTCGATGGCCAGGCCCAGCCGGGATTCGTAGCCGCCGAAATAGCGGCTCAGGAAACTCGAACTGGGCTCCTGCGGGTCCACCTGCGGCTGCGCGATGCCGGGGAGGTCGCTGATGCCGTTGACGGTGTCCATCAGCAGGCTTTTCCAACGGTGCCGCCAGGCGCCGCCGGGGCCGTCCTCGGCGTCGAGCACCACGTAGCTCAGCGGGTCGGCGGCGCTGTCCGCACCGGCGTTGCCGGAGACGCCGGCCGGGACGAAGCCGCGGCGCTGCAGATGGTAGGCGGCGGACAGCCCCGCTTGGCCAGCACCGATGACCACGACGTCGGCGGAGATTACGGGCGCTTCCGGTTGGCCCGGACGCGGTTCAGGAATGGCGGGTCCCCCGCTTAGCTCTTCTTGACGACGCTGGACTTGAGTTGCATGGGTCCGACGCCGTCGACCTTGCAGTCGATGTCATGGTCTCCAACGCCGTCCATGAGGCGGATTCCGCGTACTTTGGTCCCGACCTTGATGACAGTGGAGCTGCCCTTGATTTTCAGGTCCTTGATGACCGTTACGGTGTCACCATCGGCCAGCACGTTGCCCACCGCGTCCTTGATGACTCGCGCGGCCCGGGCACCGGCTTCGGCCTCCGCCGCATCGGCAGTAGCGGACCACTCATGGCCGCATTCGGGGCAGACCAGCAGGACACCCAGCTCGTAGCTGTATGTACTGGAGCATTCGGGGCACGGCGGCAGGGAGTCGTCCACGGTCCCCATCCTAATTGAGCGTTAACTAAGCGAGGCCCCGCTCAGAGAGCGGGACCTCGTTCGGTGGAGCTGAGGGGACTCGAACCCCTGACCCCCTGCATGCCATGCAGGTGCGCTACCAGCTGCGCCACAGCCCCGAAACTGCCGCTGACCGGGACCTTCAAAGAGCCGGTTCGATCAAGCAACCTGATTAGCTTAATCTACATTTGCCGCCGACGCTAATCGGCGTGCGGCGTGTCGGGCCGGACCGCTGTCCGCACGCCTCCGGGCGGAGCGGGCGCAAAAAAATCCGCCGGAATCTTTCGATTCCGGCGGATTATCCGGTGGAGCTGAGGGGACTCGAACCCCTGACCCCCTGCATGCCATGCAGGTGCGCTACCAGCTGCGCCACAGCCCCGAATTTTCGCTGCTCCGACTTCGTTCTCTCCGAAGCAACTCAAATATCTTAGATCAGCACTTCTGAAAATTCCAAATCGGGCATATTCAGGGTTTTGCGCTGCTGGCTGCCGCGCCGCCTACTCGGATTCGGTGGCGGCAGTGGCCTTCGCCGAGGCGTCGTCACCGAGCTGGAGGTCCACGACGGGGCAGTCCTTCCAGAGGCGCTCCAGGGCGTAGAACACGCGGTCTTCCTCGTGCTGGACGTGGATCACGACGTCGGCGTAGTCCAGCAGCACCCAGCGTCCGCCGGAACGTCCTTCGCGGCGCACGGGCTTGAGGTCGAACTTGGACAGTTCATCCTCGATGCCGTCGACGATCGCGTTGACCTGTCGCTCCGACGGCGCCGAGGCGATCAGGAAGACGTCGGCGAGGGCAAGCCGCTCGCTGACGTCGAGGGCCACAATGTCCTCGGCCAATTTTTCCGCGGCAGCACGGGCTGCGTGGCGGGCTGTGGCGATGGATGAATCGGTTGCAGTCACGGGACTCCTTGTTGAATGTAAAAGCATTGAATGTCGAAAGCTGTTGGAATGAAAAGCTGTGTGCTGGAACCGGAAGGCTACCGAAGCAGCCTGGCGCCGCCGCGGCGGAGCGGCTAGTGCGCCAGTCCGGTGACGATCAGGATGATGCCGGCAATCAGCGCCAGCACGCCGAGGGCCAGAACGCTGAGCTGAAGGGCTCGCAGACGCCTCGCCCGGCCCAATCCGGCCGTGGCCGCGTCGAGCGGATCGAGGCCGTAGGCGGCGTTGGCAGCGACCGGCGGACGTGCCGCAAAGTCTTCCTCCACCGCCGGGGCACTGGGATTTTCGGGGGCGGCTGCCGCAGCCGGGCGGCGGACCTGTGCGGCCTGCGCGGCCGCCTCCGCGCGTGCCAGGACACCGGAGCGGCCGTTGACCGTAGCGGCATCCCGCTTGCGGGCCTGGCCGGGACGGCGCGAGGTGCGCGGAGGCTGGACCTTCGGGCTGGAGTTGGTGACCAGCGGGACATACGACGTGGCAGGGCGCTTCATTACTGGCCGCTCCACGCCGGGGACCTCGACAAATTCCAGCGGCGTCACCATGGCGAGGTTGCTGGCGGTCGAGGGATCGTTCTTAGGCTGTTCGCTGCGCGGCTGGGCGGGCCGGTTGTTCTGCTCGGCCAGCTTTTGCTTCGCGGCCGCGCGACGGTTGAGCACCGCCGCCCGCTCGGCGAGGGCAATCTGCTCGGCCAGAATCTCCGGATCGACGGCGTCCGGATCGGTGGCGGCAATGTGCTCCATCTTCGCCATCTGGTTGCGGGCCTGCTCGGCGAGCAGTTCGCGCGCGGCGAGGGCCTGCTCGACGCTCATTCCGTCCGGCAGCTTTCCGCCGCGGCCGGGACCGGGCTCGCCGTCGCCCTGGTTCGGGGCGGCGGCAGCCTCCGCCGGCGTCGGGACCGCGTCAGCGGACGTTTCCGCGCCGGCCGGCGGCTTGGCAGCCGCTCCCACTGCCGGGTGCGAGCGGGTTCGCGGGCTGGGCATCGGCACGATCGGATTGGCCGAGGTGGCAGGTGCGGTCTCCTCGGCAAGCTGCTGGAGCCGGAGCTGGCGGCGCGTGGGCGCACCGCCGGGCGACAGCTGCCCCTCTTTTTCCGCAAGTTCCTTGATGGTCCGCAGCGCGGCACGGTCGCGGGCGCGGATCTGGGAGGACCGTTCGGCGGCGGAAGTAGTCCGGACGGAATCCACCGGGCCTGGGACGCGGCGGCGGCCCGTGGTCTCGGCCTCGGTCGGTTCCTCGGGACGTCCGGAGAAGGAGGGATCCGCGCCGGCCTGCCGGGAGCCGGAACCCCCGCCGTCCTGATTCCGGGCAGCCTGATCCGCGCCAGCACCCGCGGTACCGGCGCCGGGGTTCACTTCCTGGCGTTCATCCCTGGCCTGGCGCAATTCGCGGCGGCTGCGGATGGGAGGCTGTTCCTGACTCATTGAAGGCTCATTCGGTGCTGGCGGTTTGGTTTATTTCGAGGGCAGCCCGGGATTCCCGGAAATCCGGCCCGGGATCGGGCTGGCCGTCGTACAGGTCGTACTTGGCGATGTACTGGACCACGCCGTCCGGCACGAGGTACCAGACAGGGTTTCCCGCGGCGACGCGTGCCCGGCAGTCCGTGGAGGAGATCGCCATGGCCGGGACCTCGAGCAGGCTGACATCATCGCGGCCCATGCCGTCCAGCACGTGTCCGGGGCGGGTCACACCGACGAAGTGCGCCAAGGACCACAGTTCGTCAATGTCTTTCCAGGACAGGATCTGGGCCAGCGCGTCCGCGCCGGTGATGAAGAACAGATCGGCGTCCGGCCGCAGCGTGCGCAGGTCGCGCAGGGTGTCGATGGTGTAGGTGGGACCCGGGCGGTCGACGTCGACCCGGCTCACCGTGAACCGGGGGTTCGAGGCCGTGGCGATGACCGTCATCAGGTACCGGTGCTCGGCCTCGCTGACCTTCTTGCTGCTCTTCTGCCAGGGCTGGCCGGTGGGAACGAACACCACCTCGTCGAGGCCGAACTTCGCCGCGACCTCACTGGCCGCGACGAGGTGACCATGATGGATCGGATCAAACGTGCCGCCCATCACACCCAGCCGCAGGCGGCGCTTCGCGCCGTGCTGCTTCACCTTGGCGGAAATATTAGTGGCCCTGGCCGTGGTCGTGCTTGTTCGGGTGCTGGCGGTGCGGATCCGCGTGCTCCTCGACGGCTTCGTGGCGCTTGCCGAGGTTGCCGTAGGACAGCGTGATGAACATCAGGACCAGCAGGATCACGAACATGGAGCCGCCAATGACGAACGGCGGCGCAATGAGCGGCGCGAGCTCCTCATGTTCAACGGCTGCGGCGATGGACGTGGTGATCTGCTGCAACAGCATGTTCTCCCCTAGTGACTTCACAAATTAATTGCGGTTTTGCGACGACGGAGGTCCCCGCCGTTCCTGGCTTCTGTTCCATGTTACCGCGTTGCTAGGCCCGGACCTGGCCTTCGCCCTGCACGATCCACTTCGTGGTGGTGAGCTCGGTCAGCCCCATCGGACCGCGGGCATGCAGCTTTTGCGTCGAAATGCCCACTTCGGCGCCGAGGCCCAGCTCCCCGCCGTCGGTGAACCGCGTTGAGGCGTTCACGATTACCGCAGCCGAGTCCACCTCCGCGATGAAGCGCTCGGCATTGGCGAGGTCGTTGGTGAGGATCGCCTCGGTATGCCCGGTGGACCAGGTGCGGATGTGTTCCACGGCCTCGTCGAGGCTGTCCACCATGGCCACCGCCAGGTCCAGGTCCATGTATTCGGTAGCCCAATCCACCTCGGTGGCCGGCACGGACTCCACTGCGGCCGGGAGCGCGGCGCGGATCCGGTCGTCTGTGTGCAGAGTCACGCCGGCGGCGCGCAGGGCGGCGGCGACGGCGGGCAGCACGGTGGAAGCGGAATGGACCAGCAGCGTCTCCACGGTGTTGCACACGCTGGGCCGCTGGGTCTTGGCGTTGAGCAGGATCTCGACGGCCATCTCCTCGTCCGCGGAGGCGTCGAGGAAGATGTGCACGTTGCCTTCGCCGGTTTCGATGACCGGCACCGAGGAGTTCGTCACCACGGTCTGGATCAGCTCGCGTCCGCCGCGGGGAATGAGCACGTCGACACGGCCGCGGGCACGCATCAGGACGTTTGCGCCGTCGCGGCCGTACTGGTCAACACTCTGGACGGCGTCCGCCGGCAGGCCCACGGACTCCAGCGCCTCGCGGAGGATGCCGACAAGGGCCTCGTTGGTGGCGGCGGCGGCACTTCCGCCCCGCAGGATCACGGCGTTGCCGCTCTTGAGGGCCAGTCCGGCAATGTCCACGGTGACGTTGGGACGCGCCTCGTAGATCGCGGCAACCACGCCCATCGGCACGTTGACCTGGCGCAGGCGCAACCCGTTCGGGAGGGTTTGGCCGCGCACCACGTTGCCTACCGGGTCGGGCAGGTTGGCGAGGTTTTCCAGTGCGGCGGCCAGGCCCTGCACCCGGGTTTCGTTGAGGGTGAGGCGGTCCAGCAGCGCCGCGGAGGTGCCATTGGCCCGGCCGGCAGCGACGTCCGTGGCGTTGGCGGCCAGGATCCGGTCCCTGTGCTCCAGCAGTGCGGCGCCGATGGCGCGCAGCCCCCGGTCCTTCCAGGCCCGGTTGGCGCGGGCCATCCGGCGGGAGGCGGTCCGGGAGCGGTCTGCGACGGCGTGCACGGCGGCTTCGACGTCCGTTGCGGCCGGCGGCAGGCCCCCGGAGGGCGCGTCGTGAACCGGCAGGTCGGGGTGCGAAGTCAGGGCCTCAGTCATGCTCCAAGTTTAGGCGAGGCGGCAGCTTAGACCAGCACCAGGTCGTCAACATGAACAACTTCACGGTCATAGCCGCGGCCCAGCGTCTTGCCGAGTTCACGGGTGGAGCGGCCGAGCATCTGGGGCAGCTCGGCGGCCCCGTAGTTCACCAGGCCGCGGGCGATCACGGTCCCGTCGGTGCCGACCATCTCTACGGCGTCGCCGGCTTCGAAGTCCCCGCGCACGGCGGTAATCCCGGCCGGCAGCAGCGAGGTGTGGCGGTCGCGCACGGCGCGGACGGCGCCGTCGTCGAGTACCAAAGTGCCTTGCACGGATGCCAGGTGGGCAAGCCAGAGCAGCCGGATTGGCTTGCGGGCGCCGTTGACGGAGAACCAGGTTCCCACGTCCTCCCCCGCCAGCGCGGCAGCGGCGTTCGCGGTGGAGGTCACAAGGGCGCTGATCCCGGAGCCGGCGGCGATGGATGCGGCCTCGACCTTGGTGACCATTCCGCCGGTGCCGACTCCGGCCTTGCCGGTGCTGCCGATCGAGATGCCTTCGAGGTCGTGCGGGCCGGAGACGTGGGCAATCCGCTTGGCGCCGTGCGAGGGCGGCCCGTCGTAGAGCGAATCGACGTCGGAGAGGAGCACGAGGGCGTCGGCACGGACCAGGTGGGCCACGAGGGCCGCGAGCCGGTCGTTGTCGCCGAAGCGGATCTCGTGGGTCGCGACAGTGTCGTTTTCGTTGACCACGGGGACGACGCCAAGGTTCAGCAGCCGGTCCAGGGCGCGGAAGGCGTTGGTGTGCTGGCTGCGGCGCATGAAATCGTCCGCGGTCAGCAGCACCTGGCTCACCGTGACGCCGTGTGCGCCGAAGGCGTGGGTGTAGCGGGCCATCAACAGGCCCTGGCCCACGCTCGCGGCGGCCTGCTGGGTGGCGAGGTCCCGAGGGCGTTTTTCGAGCCCCAGCGGTGCCAACCCGGCGGCGATCGCCCCGGAGGAGACCAGGATGATCTCGGTGCCCGCGTTGCGCTTGTGCGCGAGGGCGTCGGCTAGGTCGCTCAGGGCTTCCTCGGCGATGCCGCCCTTGATGGACGTCAGCGAGGAAGACCCGACCTTGACCACGATTCGGCGGGCGCCGGAGAGCAGGGTGCGGCTGGGGACCGCCGCCGCTCCGGGCACGACGACGGCGTTACTCGTCATCGGCTTCGCCGAGTCCACTCTCCTTGAGCGGCTGCGGGGCGCGGCGGGCACTGACCGACTCGGTCCAGATGCCGGCCTTGCGCTCGGCCTCCAGCTCGGCCCGGGCAGCGGCCTTCGCGTCGCGGCGTTCCTGCTGCTCGTCGCGCTTCTGGCCACGGGTGGGGCGGTCGCCGATGTCCGCGAAGCGCACGTCGGTGCCGCGCGGGGAGGCCAGCAGTTCGGCGCCGGCCATCATGGTCGGCTCCCAGTCGAAGACGACGCCGTCGTCCTCGCCGATGACCACCATGTCGCCGGGCTTGGCGCCCTGCTTGAACAGTTCGTTCTCGACGCCGAGCTTAGCGAGGCGGTCAGCGAGGTAGCCGATGGCTTCCTCGTTGGTGAAGTCGGTCTGCTTGACCCAGCGCACGGGCTTCTCGCCGAGCACGCGGAACAGCGGCTCCAGGTTCTTTTCCTCGCGGCGGATCGTGAACCCGCTCTCGTTGACGGCGCGCGGGCGCAGCACGGGGGCCTGGACCTTCGGCGGCGTGGCGGCCACGGCGTCGCGGGCGGCCTTGACGATCTCGGCCATGGCGAAGCCCAGCTGGCGGAGTCCCTCGTGGCTCGTGGCGGAGATTTCGAAGACCTTGTAGCCGCGCTTTTCGAGTTCCGGGCGGACGAACTCGGCCATGTCCTTGCCGTCCGGCAAGTCGACCTTATTCAGGGCGATCAGGCGGGGGCGGTGGTTCAGCGGCACGACTTCACCGTCGGTGCCGGCGTAGCTCATGTCCACGGCGTACTTTTCGAGCTCGGCTTCGATCACGGCGAGGTCCGACAGGGGGTCACGGTCCGATTCCAGCGTGCCGCAGTCCAGCACGTGCACGAGCGCGGCGCAGCGTTCGACGTGGCGCAGGAAGTGATGGCCCAGGCCCTTGCCTTCGCTGGCGCCTTCGATCAGGCCCGGGACGTCGGCGATGGTGAAGCGCACGTCGCCGGCCTGGACGACGCCGAGGTTGGGGATCAGGGTGGTGAACGGGTAGTCGGCAATCTTGGGCCGCGCGGCGGACATCGCGGCGATCAGGCTGGACTTGCCGGCGGACGGGAAGCCGACCAGGGCGATGTCCGCGATGGACTTCAGCTCCAGGACGATGTCGCTGGATTCGCCCTCGATGCCCAGCAGCGCGAAGCCGGGGGCCCGGCGCTTCTGCGAGGACAGCGAGGCGTTGCCGAGGCCGCCGATGCCGCCGGCAGCGGCGACGTACTCGGTGCCTTCGCCCACCATGTCGGCCAGGACGGTGCCGTCCTTGCTCTTGACGACCGTGCCCTCGGGCACGGGCAGGACCAGGGTCTCGCCGTTCTTGCCGCCGCGCCAGTCACCCATGCCGGGGCCGCCGTTGGTGGCGTGCCGGTGCGGGGCGTGGTGGTAGTCGAGCAGGGTGGTGGTCTGGGGATCCACGCGCAGGATGACGTCGCCGCCGTTGCCGCCGTTGCCGCCGTCGGGACCGCCGAGGGGCTTGAACTTCTCGCGGTGGACGGAGACACAGCCATGGCCGCCGGTACCGCCGGATACGTGCAGTACTACCCGGTCTACAAAGCTCGCCACGTGGATCTCCTCAGTGCTGTTCCTCGGGCCCGCAAGGGGCCCAAGATGATTGTAATGCGGTTAAAACACCGGTGGAGCGGACCTACTGGTCCGCCCCACCGATTTAGAACTTGTTGTTACTCTGCAGCTGCAGCAGCCACGATGTTCACAACGCGACGACCACGGCGGGTGCCGAACTCGACAGCGCCGGGGGTCAGTGCGAACAGGGTGTCGTCGCCGCCGCGGCCAACGCCGGCGCCCGGGTGGAAGTGGGTGCCACGCTGGCGGACGATGATCTCGCCTGCGGAAACTACCTGGCCGCCGAAGCGCTTGACGCCGAGGTACTGGGCGTTGGAGTCACGACCGTTGCGAGTGGAGCTCGCGCCTTTTTTATGTGCCATTTGAAATGCCTGCCTTTAAAATTCTGGGGAATCTGCTGAAAACCTGAACAGTAACGTTAGTTACTTGATACCGGTGATCTTGACCTTGGTCAGTTCCTGACGGTGACCCTGGCGCTTCTTGTAACCGGTCTTGTTCTTGAACTTCTGGATGACGATCTTCGGACCACGGAGGTCTTCGAGGATCTCAGCCGTAACCGTTACCTTGGCCAGGTCCTTGGCTGCAGACGTGACCTTGTCACCGTCCACCAGGAGCAGTGCGGGCAACTCAAAGGTGCTGCCGGCTCCACCGGGGACGCGGTTCAGGGTAACGAAGTCTCCAACGGAAACCTTCTCTTGGCGGCCGCCTGCGCGGACAATCGCGTACACCACTGGGGAACTCACTTCTCTCGACGTTTATTACTAGATTTGCGTGCGGAACCTGGGGCCCAAAATGCTTGGACCGGCTCACGCTGTGCCTCAACGCCGGTGGATTCCCCGGGGGAACCCATGAGCTATCCTGCGGAAAAGTCCTGCCCGTAGTACGGGTGAACTGTTCCTCAAGGTCATAACCCAAGTGTTGGCGTAAGCACCGAAGATCTAGACTACGCTAATTTTGCCTTCGGCCGCAAACGAGGCTGGTCCCGGCAGGTAGTGCGTGACGGACGCCACACCCTGCGCCCGGGGGCCAAAGTTATGGTGCCGCAGCGACTTCCGGAACCGCGCCCAACTATCCTACCGGCTGCTTCGCGTAGCGCGGCTTAGGCGTGCAGCCTCGGCGCGTCGAAGAACTCCACCTCGTAGCGGGAGGACTGCCTGAACGCCACCGCCATGGCGCTGCGTTCCGCCTCGGAGCCTTTACGGGCCGCCGCGTCCGTGTACCTGATCGCCTGCCGCGTCGCCTCCGCGAAGGCCTCGTCCGCATAGGTGCGCAGCCACTCCGCGTAGGGATGCGTTGCCGGTGCGCCGGCAGCGAGGAACTCGCGATGCAGCGTGGCGCCGACCTCCGCGTAGAGCCAGAAGCACGGCAGCGCCGCGGCCACGAGCACGCCGTAGCTGCCGGCGAGCGATGCCGCGTGCAGATGGTCCACGTACGCCTTGGTCACCGGTCCCAGCTGGGTCTCGACGGCGCGGCCGGCCAGCCAGTTCCGGTGCAGTTCGGATTCGACTTCGAGGCACTGCTGCGCCGAGCGGGACCAGAAGAGTTGTTCGGCTTCCGACGGCGCCAGGGCCGCCGCGCGGGACAGCACCCGGGAGTAGCCGTTGAGGTACAGGGCGTCCTGGCCGAGGTAGTAGGCGAACTCGGGTTCCGGCAAGGTACCGTCCGCGAGCCCCCGAATGAAGTCCAGGCCGTAGATCGCGTCCAGCCCGTCCGCCGCGTGCCCTGCCAGCAGCGCGGCGAACTCGCCCTCGGCAGGAAGCTGGGGTGCCGCAGCGTGCTGCAGGTGGTGGAAGTGGTGCACGGGTCCGTTGCCGGATCCGACCTCCAGGCGGCCGGCATCCCGCAACGCACCCAGCAGCCACGGCTTGACCTCCCGCAGCGCTGCCTCCCAGTCCCCCGTCCTGGCCTGGACCGTGGCCAGCGCCGAGGACAAGGAGCAGCCGGTGCCGTGGCTGTTGCGGGTGTCGATCCGCTCGCCGGGCACCACCACCGTCTCCTGGCCGAGCACTCCCCCGGTGTTGACGAGCGCGTCCGGGCAACCGCCGTCGTTCTGGGCGCAGTCGCTCTGGGCTCCGCCGGCCGGGGCTCCGCCGGCCGGCAGGTGGCCTCCCTTGACCAGCACCGTGGTGCCGGCCAGGGCCGCGAGCCGCTTGCCCTGTTCCAGCGCGCTGGCCCAGTCCGCGGCGGGCGGTTCGCCCAGCAGCATGGCCAGCTCGGCCAGGTTCGGGGTGATGAGGTCCGCCAGTGGCAAGAGGGCCCGCAGCGCGGTCTCGGCCGATTCCTGGAGCAACCGGTCGCCACTCGTGGCCACCATCACCGGGTCCAGGACCACGACGCCGGGGCGCACCTTTTCGAGCCAGGCCCGGACGGCGTCGATCACCGAGTCGTCGCCGAGCATACCGATCTTGACGGCGTCGATGGTGATGTCGTCGCTGATGGCCTCCAGCTGGGCGGTCAGGAACGCTGCCGGCGGTACATGCACCGACCGGACGCCCTGGGTGTTCTGGGCGGTCAGTGCCGTGATGGCAGCCATCCCGTAGCCGCCGTTCGCGGCAATGCTCTTCAGGTCGGCCTGGATGCCGGCGCCGCCGGAGGGGTCCGAGCCCGCGATGGCCAGCACCCGCGGAATCCGCGGCGGCGTTGAGGCCCCGCCGTCGGGCTCCGGGAAGACGGACTGCAGGAAGGCTGACGTTCGGCTAGATGCAGGCTGCGTCGATGCAGGCTGGGTTGTTGAAGACAAGAGACATCCCTTCGCCGGTGCTAACCGGACAGGTTCAACGGGTCTGGATCTCAGCCGGCTCGATGCGCGGCACCCCGTGTCAGTCCCCCAGCCTAGCGTTCCTCGCCGGCAACCCCGCTAAATTTCAGCCTGTCCCCTTAACGCCCTCGCGGGTTCCGTCCGGGGTCGACGTGATGTTACGTCGATCCCGGACGGAACCCGCGAGTGGTGGTGCCTGCTGGGTCCTAGAGCTCCGACGCCGGGACGCCGACGCCGAGGATGATCGGCTCGTTGGCGGCGGGCTTGGCGGCCACCTTTGCCGGCTCCGGGGCCTTGGCCTCATGGACTGAGACGGCCTCAACCGACGGAGCGGTCTCGCGCTGCTGCACGGACGTCTCGTTGGCGGCGCCCTGGGCTCGGCTGGCGCTCCGGTTCCGGCGCACCCGTCGGGGTCCGGTGGTGTCCGGGGCCTGGGCCGCAGGGGCCTTGCGGGCTTCCTGGCGTACCGGGGCCTGGGCCGCAGGAGCCTTGCCGGCTTCCTGGCGGGCCGGCGCCTGGGCCGCAGGGGCCTTCGCAGCTTCCTGGCGGGCCGGGGCCTGGGCCTCGGCGGTACGTACACTCGGCGGCTGGATCCGCGCCGTCCTGGCGCGGCCGCGGCCCCGGGTGGCGCGGGACGGCGCTGCAGCTGCAGGCGCAGCGTGCTCCGCAGCGTGCTCCGCCGCGTGCTCGGCCGTGGGAACCTCGGCTGCGGGCGACTCGGCAACCGGAGCCGCGGCGGCTGGCTTGCCGGTCTCGGCGTCGCCCAGGTGGGCGAACGCTTCGGTCAGCAGGTCCAGGGTCAGCGCGGGCTGCGGGGTTTCCTCGGCGTGCTCGACGAAGGGCAAGGCAACCTGTTCGCCGCCGAAGGTCAGCACGGCCGCGGGACGACCCGCTGCCTCCTCCGACGAAGCGAGTTCCACGGCGGCGTCGAGCGCGGCCTGGCGGGTTTCGGCGTCGGGAGCTGCTGTCGCTTCACCGTCGTGCAGGTGGGCAGCGTGCGCCGCGGCGGCGATGTTGGCCAGCGCGGCGCGCGTCGCCTCTGCCTTGGCGTGGCGCTCCGCCTCGGTGGGCTCGGCGTGCACGGCGACGGGTGCGGACGGCATGGCTTCGCCGCCCTGGCCGCCCTTGCCGCGGCGACGCTTGCGCTCACTGCGTGCGGCGGGCTGGTGCTCGGTCCGCGGGACGTGGTGTTCTGCGGCGACGGTGTTGGCACGGCGGTGTTCCACGGGCTCGTCGTGGGTGACGATGCCGCGGCCGGCGCAGGCCTCGCACTGTTCGCCGAAGACTTCGAGCAGCCCGGTGCCCATCCGCTTGCGGGTCATCTGCACGAGGCCCAGCGAGGTCACCTCGGCAACCTGGTGCTTGGTCCGGTCCCGGCCTAGGCACTCCACCATGCGTCGCAGCACGAGGTCGCGGTTGGATTCCAGCACCATGTCGATGAAGTCGATCACGATGATGCCGCCGATGTCACGCAGCCTCAGCTGCCGGACGACTTCCTCGGCCGCTTCGAGGTTGTTCTTGGTGACGGTTTCCTCGAGGTTGCCGCCGCTGCCGGTGAACTTGCCGGTGTTGACGTCCACCACGGTCATGGCTTCGGTGCGGTCGATCACGAGCGAGCCGCCGGAGGGCAGGAAGACCTTGCGGTCCAGTGCTTTGTGGATCTGCTCGTCGATGCGCCACGCAGCGAAGATGTCTGTGTCCTTGGTCCACTTCTCAAGCCGGCCCACCAGGTCCGGTGCCACGTAGGTGACGTAGGCCTCGATGGTGTCCCAGGCTTCCTCGCCGGAGACGATCAGCTTGGAGAAGTCCTCGTTGAAAACGTCGCGGACCACCTTGATGGTCAGGTCAGGTTCGCCGTAGAGCAGCTCGGGGGCGAGGATCTTGGTGGACGTGGACTGGCTTTCGATGCCCTCCCACTGGGCTCGCAACCGGTTGATGTCATGCGTCAGCTCTTCTTCCGAAGCGCCCTCGGCCGCGGTGCGGACAATGACACCGGCGTCTTCCGGCAGGCGGTCCTTGAGGATCCGCTTGAGCCGGTTGCGTTCGACGTCGGGCAGCTTGCGGGAGATGCCGGTCATGGAACCGCCGGGCACGTACACCAGGTAACGGCCGGGCAGCGAGATCTGGCTGGTCAGGCGGGCACCCTTGTGGCCGACCGGGTCCTTGGTGACCTGGACGAGCACGGAGTCGCCGGACTTGAGCGCATTTTCGATCCGCCGCTGCTTGCCTTCGAGGTTGACGGCGTCCCAGTTGACTTCGCCGGCGTACAGCACGGCGTTGCGGCCGCGTCCGATATCGACGAACGCGGCTTCCATGGACGGCAGCACGTTCTGGACCTTGCCCAGGTAGACGTTGCCGATCAAGGAATCCTGCTGGGTCTTGGAGACGAAGTGCTCGGCCAGCACGCCGTCTTCCAGGACGCCGATCTGGATTCTGTCGTCGCGCTGGCGGACGATCATCTGGCGGTCCACGGATTCGCGGCGGGCCAGGAACTCGGCCTCGGTGATGACGGTGCGGCGGCGGCCGGTGTCGCGGGACTCGCGTCGGCGCTGCTTCTTGGCCTCCAGGCGGGTGGAGCCCTTGACGGAGGTGACGCGGTCGTTGACCGGGGCCTCGCTGACCGAGCGCGGCGCCCGGACGCGGGTTACCGTGTTGGGCGGATCGTCGTCCCCGCCGCCGGTCAGTTCGAGATCCTGGTCGCCGCGGCGGCGACGGCGACGGCGGCGCGAGGTCACGCCGTCTTCGAGGGTGCTCTCGGAGTCCTCGCCGGTCTCCGCTGCATCTTCGGCTGCGCCGTCTGCGTCGGTGTCGGCTTCGCCGGTCCGGCTGCGGCCACGGCGTCCACGGCTGCGGCGGCGACGGCGGCTGCCGGCATCCTCGCCCTCGGCTTCTTCGTCTTCTTCTTCTTCGGCTTCCTCGGCAACAGCAGCGGGGGCCGGGGCCGGGCGGATGACGGTGCTCAGATCCGGGGCCTGGAAGATCATCGAGGTGACGGCGCCCGGTGCGAGGAAGAGCGAGGGGGCTCCGGATGTTTCTACAGACGCCTCGGCAGCGGGTGCAGCGTCGGCCGGGGCCTCGACGGGCGCGGCCTCAGGGGCCGGCGCGTCGGAAGCCACGGCGGCGGGAGCCTCGGCCGGGGCCGGGGCTTCTTCCGTCGCTGCAGGCGTCACGGCTGTCTTCGCGCGGGAGGCGCGGCGGCGGACCGGCTTCTCCGGTGCCGCCTCGGCGGCCGGCAGCTCGGCAGGCGCTTCATCGGCGGGAACCGCAGTTTCCGTGCTGGCGGCTGAGTCAGCGAAGGCGGGCAGCACCTCGGGTTCGACCTTCTTCCGCGACCGGCTCCGGCGGGCCGGGGCCTTCGCTTCCGGGGCCGCTTCGGGATTGTCGACGGCGGGGGCGTCAGCAACGACGTCGGACGCGACGGCTGCTTCGGCGGCCTCCGCCTTTGGGGCCGCCTTGCGGCGGGACCGGGTGGCCTTCTTGGGCGCCTCCGCGGCGGCGGCTTCCGGTGCTACTTCGGCAACAGCGGCTTCGTCGTTACCGGCTACAAGCTGGTCATTATCCATATGTGGCGACACTCCTGCCCCTGATGTACCGCCACATCCGGCACCCGTGGGGCAAATATTTGTCAACACCCGCAGGCATTGACAGAAGTCAATTGGATACCTCCAGGTTCGCACCGGCAGTGGGGTGCGGCAGCCCTGGAAGGCCGGCAAGATTGCTCTGAACCCGTTGATCTCTCTGTCACAACCAGGTGCCGTCCAATGGCATTGCGGGATAGGCCGGATCGAGGGATCCGAAGTATGCCCTGCTCATCATTGGCGGTCTTGAAAGCAAAGTCGCCGGACCGAAACCCGAATGTGGATCGGGCCCCAGCCAGGTTCATTGTCTCACAGGAGCCGCCAAAGCAGGGCTAAGCGGGACATCCAGTCCGCGCCGTGGACCGAATCACCGGTGAGGGCACGACTCCTACCCGGTTACATCCAGCCTCCGGCGATAGAATCGGCCCAAGAGCACCCGACGCAAAGGACTGAAATCCCATGCCCAGCATCTCCCACGCCCCCGGCGACGTGACCGCCCACGAGCGCGGCACCGGCGCGGCAGCTGCGGAGCGCCCGCTGCCCCCGATGACGCGTGACCGGCCCTTCGCCTGGCTCCTGCTGATCACCGGCGTCGTCGGCTGGCTCGCGTCCGGCACGCTGGTGCTGGAGAAACTGGCTGTCCTCAAGGACCCCAACCACGCCACGGTGTGCGACGTGAACCCGTGGATCTCCTGCGGCCAGGTAATGCAGACCTGGCAGAGTTCGGTCTTCGGTTTCCCGAACATGTTCATCGGCATTGTCGCGTTCGCGGTCATCATCACCACGGCCATGGGAATCCTCGCCGGGGCCACGTTTGCCCGCTGGTACTGGATCGGGCTGCAGGCCGGTGTGACGCTGGGCTTCGCCTTCGTGGTGTGGCTGTGGTCCCAGGCGCTGTACTCGATCCACATTCTCTGCCCGTTCTGCATGATCGTCTGGGCCGCGATGATTCCGCTGTTCGTCTGGGTGACGGTCCGCAACGTGAGCCACGGCGTCATCCGGGTGCCCGCCGCTGCCGCCCGCATCCTGGCGGACTCCGGCTGGATCCTCACGGCCCTGCTCTACGTCGCCGTCGTCGCCACGATCTTCTTCGCCTTCATTCAGGTGTTCATCGGAACCTCCGGCTACTGAGCGTTCCGCAAACGCCGCGAGGTGACAGATAAGGCCAATGTTCAACGCGAACATTGGCCTTATCTGTCACCTCGGTGTGGTGCCGCGGGTTCTTAGAACCAGATCTTGATCTCGCGTTCGGCGGACTCCGCCGAGTCTGAGCCGTGGACCAGGTTCTGCTGGACCTTGAGGCCCCAGTCGCGGCCGAAGTCGCCGCGGATGGTGCCGGGCGCCGCCGTCGTCGGGTCCGTGGTGCCGGCGAGCGAGCGGAAGCCCTCAATCACGCGGTGGCCTTCGAAGATCGCGGCAACGACGGGCCCGCTGAGCATGAACTCGACGAGGGGCTCGTAGAACGGCTTGCCGACGTGCTCCTCGTAGTGCTGTTCGAGGAGTTCGCGGCTGGCGTTGACCTTCTTGAGTTCGGCCAGGGTGTAGCCCTTGGCTTCGATCCGGGCGATGATGCTGCCGGTCAGGTTGCGGGCGACGCCGTCGGGCTTGATCAGGACTAGGGTGCGCTCAGTGCTCACAGCTGCTCCAATGTGTTGGGGTGGGGTTCGGGACAAGTCTAGTTGCTTTGGCCCTCGGGGTTCGCGGCCTCCCAGGCCGCCTGCTCGCGTTCGCGTTCGGCGGCTTCGCGGTCGATCCGGATGCCGGTGCGGATGCCGTACCACCACGTGATCGCGAAAAGGCCGCCCACCACGAACATCGTGGGCTCCACAATCCCGGTGAGGACCAGCACCAGCTGCAGGATCCAGCCCAAGGCCACGCCCCACGGCTTGGAAAGCACTGCGCAGGTCAGCACAAGCACCGCACTGAGTCCGATCCCGACCCCGAAGACCAGCAGCGGCGGGAACTCGCCGCGCCGGAGGCCGAAGACCGCCAGGGTGCCGAAGAGCGCCACGAAGGCCTCCAGCAGGAGCACCGTGGAGGCGAACATGACCTTGGTGGAACGGCGTTTCTTGGGCATGCCCGGACGCCATTCGCGCTGGGCTTTGGTGAGTCTGGCCATGGGTTACGCCTCGGTCTTTCCGAGCAGGATCCGGGCCTCGGCAACGAGCGTGATGGACCCCGTGACCAGGATCCCGGCGGCAAGGTCGTCGTTGGACTCGGCCCGCTCCACGGCCCATTCCAGGGCGTCGTCGAGCTTCTCGGCCACGTGGACGTGGTCCTCGCCGAAGCCCAGGTCCAGCGCCAGCTCCGCGAGGTCCTCGGCCGGTACGGCGCGGGGCGAGTTGGACTGGGTGAAGCAGTAGTCCGAGGCGAGGTCGCCCAGGGATTCCTTGAGCTGGCGGAGGATTTCCTCGGAATCCTTCTCCTTCAGGACGCCCACCACCACCACGAGCTTGCTAAAGCTGAAGGCCTCGTGGATCGCCTCGGCGGAGACCCGGATGCCCTCCGGGTTGTGCGCGGCGTCCACGATGATGGTCGGCGCGGTGCGGAGCACCTCCAGCCGGCCCGGGGAGGTGACAGAGGCGAAGGCCTCCTGCAGCACCTCGGAGTCGAGCGGCTTTTCGGCGCCGAAGAAGGCTTCCAGCGCGGCGACGGCGACGGCGGCGTTCTCCGCCTGGTGTGCGCCGTGCAGGGGCAGCAGCAGGTCTTCGTAGCGACCCGCGATGCCTTGGATGTTCACCATCTGGCCGCCGACGGCGACGGTGCGGGACTCGACGCCGAACTCCACGCCCTCGAAGCGGAACGGCACGTTTGCTTCCTTGGCCTTTTCCAGCAGCACCTGGGCCGCGTCGACGGGCTGCGCGGCGCTGATGAGGAACCCGCCGGGCTTGATGATGCCGGCCTTTTCGTAGGCGATCTCCTCGGTGGTCTCGCCGAGCAGCTCCGTGTGGTCCAGCGAAATCGGGGTGACCACGGCAACCTGGCCGTCGCCGACGTTGGTCGCGTCTGTGATGCCGCCGAGTCCCACCTCGATCACGGCGACATTGACCGGCTGGTCCGCGAACACCGCGAAGCCGAGGATGGTCAGGCATTCGAAGTAGGTCAGCCGCGGTTGGCCCTCGGCGACGAGCTCGCTGTCCACGATTTCCAGGTACGGGCGGATCTCGTCCCAGATCCGGACGAACGTCTCATCCGGCACCGGTTCGCCGTCGATGCTGATCCGCTCGGTGACCTTGGACAGGTGCGGGCTCGTGTACCGGCCGGTGCTCAGCCCGTAGGCGCGCAGGCCGGCCTCGATCATCCGGGCCGTGGAGGTCTTGCCGTTGGTGCCGGTGACGTGGATGATCGGGAACGCCTTGTTCGGCTCCCCCAGGATGTCCATGGCCCGGTGCAGCGGAGCCAGCCTCGGCTCCATCTTGTTTTCCGGCGCCCGGCCCAGCAGCTCGGCGTAGACGCTCTCTACGGAAAATTCGTCGCTCATGAATTATGCCCCTGCTTCAACGGTTACTTTTTCGACGCTGACCTGAGGTTCCTTGACCTCGGCGGGAACGGTGTCCAACTCCACGGTCAGGGTCTCGGTCTTGACCAGCGCGGCGTGGGCCAGCAGCGCCTCGACGGTGTCCTGCGCCGCGGTGACGGTGGTGCGGATCCGGTCGCTGACGTTCAGCCCGGCGTCCTTGCGGGCCTGCTGGATGGCGCGGACCAGGTCGCGGGCGGTCCCTTCGGCTTCCAGCTCCGGGGTGACCTCGGTGTTGAGCACCACGAAGCCGCCGCCCGGCAGCACTGCCGCTGCGCGGGAGCCCTCGCCTTCGGCTGCTTCTGCCACCACGGTTTCCAGGGTGTATTCCTGCGGCTCGAGGGCGAGGCCACCGGCGGTGACCACACCGGCGTCGTCCACGGACCAGTCGCCGGACTTGGACCCCTTGATCGCCTGCTGGACGTTTTTGCCCAGCCGCGGGCCGGCCGCGCGGGCGTTGACCACGAGCTTCTGCTCGATGCCGAACTCCTCCGGGGAGGCGCTCTCGGCGTCGAGCAGGCGCACGGAGCGCAGGTTCAGTTCATCGGCGACGACGGCGGCGAAGCCTGCCAGCGCGTCCGCGCCGGGTGCCACGACCGTGAGTTCCTGCAGCGGCAGTCGCACGCGGAGGTTGGCGGCCTTGCGCAGCGAGGAGCCGGTGGAGCAGATCTGCTGGACCCGGTCCATCGCCTCAACCAGGCCGGCGTTGGCCGGGAACAGGTCCGCGTCCGGCCAGTCGGCCAGGTGCACGGAGCGCCCGCCGGTGAGGCCGCGCCAGATTTCCTCGGAGACCAGCGGCAGCAGCGATGCCGCGACCCGGCAGACGGTCTCCAACGCGGTGTAGAGCGCGTCGAAGGCGTCGACGTTCTCGTCGAAGAAGCGCTGGCGGCTGCGGCGGACGTACCAGTTGGTGAGCATGTCCAGGTAGCCGCGCAGTTCGTCGCAGGCCCCGGAGATGTCGTAGCTGTCCAGCTGCGCGGTCATGTTCCGGACCAGGTCCCCGGTGTTGGCCATCAGGTACTGATCCAGGGTGTCGGCGTAACCGTCGTAGCGCAGCTTCGCGTCGTACCCGTCCCCGCCGTTCGCGGCGTTCGTGTAGAGCGTGAAGAAGCTGTAGACGTTCCACAGCGGCAGGATGACCTGGCGGACGCCGTCCCGGATGCCCTGCTCGGTGACCACGAGGTTGCCGCCGCGCAGGATCGGGCTGGACATCAGGAACCAGCGCATCGCGTCGGAGCCGTCACGGTCCAGGACCTCGGAGACGTCCGGGTAGTTGCGCAGGCTCTTGGACATCTTCTGCCCGTCGGAGCCGAGCACGATGCCGTGGCTGATGACGTTGCGAAAGGCCGGCCGGTCGAACAGCGCGGTGGAGAGGATGTGCAGCATGTAGAACCAGCCGCGGGTCTGTCCGATGTACTCGACGATGAAGTCCGCCGGGTTGTGGGTGTCGAACCACTCCTCGTTCTGGAACGGGTAGTGGACCTGGCCGTACGGCATGGAGCCGGAATCGAACCAGACGTCCAGGACGTCCTCGACGCGGCGCATCACGGACTGGCCCTGTTCCGGGGTGCGGGGGTCGTCGGGGTTCGGGCGGGTGAGCTCGTCGATAAACGGCCGGTGCAGGTCCACCTGGCCGTCGTTGTTCAGCGGCAGCCGGCCAAAGTCGGCTTCGATCTCGGCGAGTGAGCCGTAGACGTCTGTGCGCGGGTAGTCCGGGTCGGTGGACTGCCAGACCGGGATGGGGCTGCCCCAGTAGCGGTTGCGGCTGATGGACCAGTCGCGGGCGTTGGCGAGCCACTTGCCGAACTGGCCGTCCTTGACGTTGCCCGGGATCCAGTTGATCTCCTGGTTCAGCTCGGACATGCGGTCCTTGAACTTGGTGACCTCGACGTACCAGGAGGACACCGCGCGGTAGATCAGCGGGTTGCGGCAGCGCCAGCAGTGCGGGTAGGAGTGCTCGTAGCTGGCCTGGCGGACCAGGCGGCCCTGGGCGCGGAGCACCTGGGTGATGGGCTTGTTGGCTTCGAAGACCTGGAGTCCGGCGATTTCGGCGAGGTCGCCGTGGCCGAAAAGCGGCAGGAACTTCGCGCCCTCGTCGACCGAGAGGACCACCGGGATCCCGGCCTCTTCACAGACCTTCTGGTCGTCTTCACCGTAGGCCGGCGCCTGGTGGACAATGCCGGTGCCGTCGGTGGTGGTGACATAGTCCGCCACGAGGACGCGCCAGGCGTTCTCGGTGCCGTACTTCTCGGCGTCGTGGAAGTAGTCCCAGAGCGGTTCGTAGCTCAGGCCTTCCAACTCGGCGCCGGTGTGGCGGGACGTGACGGCGGCCTCGGCCGCTGCGGCACCCTCGGCGCCGTCGCCGTAGCCGAGGTCCTTGGCGTAGGCGCCCAGCAGGTCCGCGGCGAGCAGGAAGCTGCCCGTGACGGGGGCCTCGGCCGAGGCGGCCTTGATCCCGTGCGGGCCGGCCGGCAGCACGACGTAGTTGATCGCGGGCCCGACGGCGAGCGCCAGGTTGGTGGGCAGCGTCCATGGCGTGGTGGTCCAGGCGAGCGCCTGCACCCCGGCCAGCTGGCGGGACAGCGCCGACTCCCCCGCGGTGATCGGGAAGGTGACGGTGACGGTCTGGTCCTGGCGGTTCTTGTAGACATCGTCATCCATGCGCAGTTCATGGTTGGACAGCGGCGTCTCGTCCTTCCAGCAGTACGGCAGCACGCGGTAGCCGTTGTAGGTCAGGCCCTTTTCGTGCAGCTGCTTGAAAGCCCAGAGCACGGACTCCATGTACTCGACGTTGAGCGTCTTATAGTCGTTCTCGAAGTCCACCCAGCGCGCCTGGCGAGTGACGTAGCTCTTCCACTCGTCGGCGTACTTCATCACCGAGGCGCGGCAGGCGTCGTTGAACTTGTCGATGCCCATGGCCTCGATCTGGGTCTTGTCCGTCATGCCGAGCTGCTTCATGGCTTCCAGTTCGGCAGGCAGGCCGTGGGTGTCCCAGCCGAAGCGGCGCTCGACGCGGCGGCCGCGCTGGGTCTGGTAGCGGCCCACGAGGTCCTTGGCGTAGCCGGTCAGCAGGTGGCCGTAGTGCGGCAGGCCGTTGGCGAAGGGCGGGCCGTCATAGAATACGAATTCGTTGGACCCGTCTTTACCCGCATCCCGCTGGTCGATGCTGGCCTGGAAGGTGCCGTCCTGGTCCCAGTACTTGAGGATGCGCTCTTCGATCTCCGGGAACTTCACGGAAGCGGACACGCCTGAGGTGTTGGAAGCGGAGGTGCTGGCGCCTGACGGTGCGGCTGAGGCCTTTGGGTAATGGGTCATCTCGACATCCTGGGTTGAGCTGGTGAACAACGGGATTCATTCAGGATGCGAGGACGGCCCGTGTGTTGTCGGAACAACACCGGCACCGCGGTACCACCTCACTTACCGGCGCCGGTCCCGCCCTTTCCCTAAGAATCCAAGGAAAGCGCTGCACCGGCGGCGGCCGCTCGTTGACTGCTGTGACGGGCTTACCCGTCCGGTTCTACCGGCCCCGGCGCACAATGCTGCTGCGCCGGGGCGTTCTTCCGGAAGCTCACCGGTGATGGCCGGGTCAAAGCTGATACGTCGATGTTACCGGAAACTCCCAGCGGCTACCCGACGGACGGCGCGGGCTTGGGCAGTTTCATGCCGGACTCGGCCATGACGTCGCGCAACAGGTTCGGGTAGTCGGTGATGAGGCCGTCGACGCCGGCGCCGATCAGGGCGCGCATGGTGGGCTTGTCGTCGACAGTCCATGGAATGACCTGCATGCCCGCCGCGTGGGCGCGCCGGACCATGTCCGGGGTGACGTAGGGGACGTAGTCCGGGTCGGTGACCTTGCCGTTCTGCGGCGTGCCGTGCACCGGCGAGATGGCACTGAAGCCGAGCGACGCGGCCGAAGCGACCAGGTCGCCGCCAAAGTCGTCAGCGTCGATGCCGCCAAGCCAAGGGGACTTCCCCGGCTGGCCTGCCTGCAGGAAGTCCTTGTTGGTCAGTGCCACGGTCGGGATCTGCGGCGCGCGCTGCTGCACCAGCCGCAGTGCACCCCAGTCGAAGCTCTCGATCGAGACGCGGTGCTGCATGTGGGCCTTGGTGATCTCACGCAGGGCCACGTCAACGAACTGCTCGCGCGGGGCGGTTTCCTGGGGAGCACCGGCTTCGACCTTGGTCTCGATATTGAACTTCACCTGGCTGGCCCGGTGCGCGTTCGTCATGGCGAAAACCTCGGCAAGGGTCGGCATTTTGGCGCCCGGGGCGGCCTGCTGGCCGGGGAACTCGGGCTGGGTGAGTGAGCCGCAGTCCAGGCTGCGGACCTGCGCGAAGGTCAGGTCCTTGATGTACTTGCCCACGTACGGGTACTGAGGGTCGTTCGGCGTGACCGGCGCGGTGTCCAGGCATTTCTTGCCGCTGATCTTCCGGTCATGGGTGATGACTTCACGGCCGTCCTTGGTGATCTGGAGATCCAGCTCGAGGGTGGAGACGCCGGTCTCGATGCCCTTGGCAAAGGACGCCAGGGTGGACTCGACGGTCAGGCCAATGCCGCCGCGGTGGGCCTGGAGGTCGAAGTGGTTGTCGCCGCCGTTCGGGTTGGTGTCGGCAGCATGGGCCTGGACGGAAGTGGCAAGGAGCAGGGCCGCGCCGAGTGCGGCGGCGCCGACAATCGAACCAGCGGGCTTCGTGGGGGTGCGCATGGGAAGGAGTCTCCACTCTGGTGGTGTGCAGTTGCCCACCCACGGTGTCCTCCGCCGGCCAACTCCCAGCCACCCCTGTCCGACTACCGTGCAACGCATGGGTGAACGTCCGGGGGCGGCCCGCTGGGCCCGACGACGGAGCCCGGTGCGCCCCGGCGGTTGCCGCTAGCCCTTGCGGATCACCTTGAAGTTGGAGGCCTGCGCCACCGGGCGGATCACGATCTGGTCCAGGTTGACGTGGTGCGGCGCGGCGACCGCAAAGCGGACGACGTCGGCGACGTCGGCGGCCGTCAGCGGCTTCTCGACGCCGGCGTAGACCTTTTCCGCGGCGCCCTGGTCACCGAGCCGGTTGAGTGAGAACTCCTCGGTCTGCACCATGCCCGGGGCCACCTCGATCACCCGCAGGTTGTGCTCGGCCTCTTCCAAGCGCAGGGCGCCGGTGAGGGCGTGCTGGGCAAACTTCGCGGCGTTGTAGCCGCCGCCGCCCTCGTAGGCGGACAGCCCCGCCGTCGAGGTCAGGTTCAGGACGGTGCCTTCGCCGCAGGCACGCAGCATCGGCAGGAACGCGCGGGTGAGCTTCATGGTGCCGAGCACGTTGACCTCGTACATCCACGCCCAGTCCTCGGTCTTGGCCTCGGCCACCTTGTCCGCGCCGCGGGCACCGCCGGCGATGTTGATCAGGGTGTCGATGCCGCCGGCGCGGGTCACCTCATCCACCAGCCGCGCGACGTCGGCGTCGTCTGTCACATCGGCGGGGACCGCGACGGCGCCGGTCTCGGCGGCGAGCGCCTCCAGCCGTTCGGCACGGCGGGCGACGGCGAAGACGGTCCAGCCTTCCTGCCGGAGCGCGCGCACGGTGGCCTGCCCGATACCGGTGCTGGCGCCGGTGACGACGGCGGCTTTTGCTGTAGTTGCAGTTCCTGCGTTGTGGATTCCCTCAGTCATGGCACCACCCTATGGGAATCGGCGGCTCATTTCCTGCCCCGCCCGAGGAACTCCAGCAGCACCCGGGCGTGGTTGGTCTCCGGGTCCCGGGCGCCGAACAGCAGGGTCACCTTCCCGTGTTCGGCGGCCAGTTCCCGCAGGGTGCCAACGGCGGGGTTGGATTCGAGCTCCGCCTCGTAGGCGGCGCGGAAGTCCGCGAAGCGTTCCTGCATGTGCGCAAATTCGGTGCGCAGCGGCGGCGAGGGCGCCACTTCCTTGAGCCACAAGTCCAGTCGCGCCCGTTCTTTGCTGACTCCGCGCGGCCAGACCTGTCCACCAAAACCCGGCAACCGTCGTCGTCGGCGGTCTCGTCGTAGATGCGCTTGATCGCGAAACTTCCGGTGTTTTCCTCCATAGTGGTGCAGGTTATTGCACTTAGATTCGCGAAACTAGCGAAGCGCGGTGAAGCGAAGTGTAAAGAACTGCAAGAATTGACCCATGGCTGAAGACACTCAGGGTACAGACACGCCCACCACTGCCCCCATCAACGTTCCGGACAAGCCCGCCCTCGAGGGGCTCGAAGTCGCCCTCACCCGGCGCTGGCTTGACGAAGGGACCTACAAGTTCGACCGGGAGACCACCCGGGAGCAGGTCTACTCGATCGACACACCCCCGCCCACCGCGTCGGGGTCCCTGCACGTGGGGCACATGTTCTCCTACACCCAGACCGACGTCCTGGCCCGCTACCAGCGGATGACCGGCAAGAACGTCTTCTACCCGATGGGCTGGGACGACAACGGCCTGCCCACCGAGCGCCGGGTGCAGAACTACTACGGCGTGCGCTGCGATCCGGCCATCCCCTACGACGCCGGGTACCGGCCGCCGGCGGAGCCCGCCAAGAACCAGCGCGACTTCGACGTCGTCTCGCGCCGGAACTTCATCGAACTCTGCGAGGAACTCGCCGTCGAGGACGAAAAGGTCTTCGAGAACCTCTTCCAGACCCTCGGCCTGTCGGTCGACTGGGACCTGACCTACCGCACCATCGACGACAAGTCCCGCGCCATCTCGCAGCGGGCGTTCCTGGCCAACCTGACCGCCGGGGATGCCTACATGGCCGAGGCACCCACGCTGTGGGACGTCACCTTCCGCACCGCAGTGGCCCAGGCCGAGCTGGAGGACCGCGAGGTCGCCGGCGCGTACTACCGCTACCCGTTCTTCACCGCCGAGGGCGAGAAGATCTACATCGAGACCACCCGCCCCGAGCTGCTCGCCGCGTGTGCCGCCCTGGTGGCGAATCCCGACGACGAGCGGTACCAGCCGCTCTTCGGCAAGACGGTGACCTCTCCCCTGTTCGGCGTCGAGGTGGAGGTCAAGGCCCACCCGCTCGCGAAGGCGGACAAGGGTTCCGGCATCGCCATGGTCTGCACCTTCGGCGACCTCACTGACGTCACTTGGTGGCGCGAGCTGCAGCTGCCAACCCGCGCGATCGTCGGCCGCGACGGCCGCATCATCGGCGAAACCCCGGACTGGATCACGTCCGCGGAAGGCCGGGCCGCGTTCGAGGCGATCGCCGGCAAGACGGTCTTCAGCGCCAAGGAAGGCGTGGTGGAGCTGCTCGCCGCCGCGGACCTGCTCGACGGCGAACCGAAGAAGATCATGCACCCGGTCAACTTCTTCGAAAAGGGCGACAAGCCCCTCGAGGTCGTCACCTCCCGCCAGTGGTACATCCGCAACGGCGGCCGTGACGAGGAGCGCCGCGAACGCCTGGTCGGCCGCGGCAACGAGATCGAATTCCACCCGTCCTTCATGAGGTCCCGCTACGAGAACTGGATCACCGGTCTGAACGGGGACTGGCTGGTCTCCCGCCAGCGGTTCTTCGGCGTGCCGGTGCCGGTGTGGTACCCGCTCGACGCCGACGGCAACCCGGACTACGACGCGCCCATCCTGCCCGCCGACGGGCAGCTGCCGGTGGACCCCGCCGCGGATGCGGCCCCCGGCTACGAGGAGGCCCAGCGCGATGTGCCGGGCGGCTTCACCGGCGACGCGGACGTCCTGGACACTTGGGCCACCTCGTCGCTGACCCCGCAGATCGTGGGCGGTTGGAGCACCGATGAGGCACTCTTCGCCAAGGTCTTCCCGTTCGACGTGCGCCCGCAGGCGCACGACATCATCCGGACCTGGCTGTTCTCCACTGCCGTCCGCGCCGATGCCCTGCAGGACGTCGCACCGTGGAAGCACGCGGCGATCTCCGGCTGGATCCTGGACCCGGACCGCAAGAAGATGTCCAAGTCCAAGGGCAACGTGATCGTCCCGACCGATGTGCTCAACGAATACGGCTCGGACGCCGTCCGCTACTGGGCGGCCTCGGCCAAGCTCGGCGCGGACACCGCCTACGAGATCGCGCAGATGAAGATTGGCCGTCGTCTGGCGATCAAGCTCCTCAATGCATCCAAGTTCGTGCTGAACCTCGGCGCCACCGAGGACTCGGTGGTCTCTTCCGACCTCTCGGTCCTCACCAATCCCCTGGACCGCGCCGTGCTTGCCCAGCTCTCAGACGTGGTCCAGCAGGCCACCAAAGCGTTCGAGAATTACGACTACGCCCGGGCGCTGCAGATCACCGAAAGCTTCTTCTGGCACTTCACCGATGACTACGTGGAGCTGATCAAGGACCGCGCCTACGGTGCCGCCGGTGAGGCCCAGCAGGCGTCCGTGCTGGCCGCGCTGGCGACGAGCCTGGACACCCTGCTGCGGCTTTTTGCGCCGTTCCTGCCGTTCGCCACGGAGGAAGTCTGGGGCTGGTGGCGGACCGGCTCGGTGCACCGCGCGCAGTGGCCGGCCGCCGTGGACATCGACGGCGACACCACCCTGCTCGCCACCGTGGGCGCGGCGCTGGGCGGCATCCGCAAGGCCAAGTCCGAGGCCAAGGTCAAGCAGCGTACCGAGGTGCTCTCCGCGACCATCACGGCGTCGGAGTCCCTGACCACGCAGCTGAAGGCCGGACTGGGCGACCTCAAGGCCGCGGCCAACGCGCGTGAGCTGGCGCTGGTGGCCGGCGAGGGCGAACTGACCGTGAGCGACGTCGTGCTGGTCCCCGCCGAGGAGCCCGCCCAGGCGTAACCCACGCAAAGCGACAACAAAGAAGAAGGCCCTCCGGCCGGCTCGCGCCGGGCGGAGGGCCCTCTTCTGTTCTGGGTCTTCTGTTCTGGGTCTTCTGCTCTGGGTCTTCCGGGCTCAGATCCCGGTGGTGGCCTCGAAGTGCGTCAGGACCGGCGGGGCGGCCAGGAGGTCTCCCAGCCCGCTGGCTCCCTCGCCCGCCCGCCAGGCGCGGTAGGCGGAGTCGTGCTCCAGGGACGCCCACTGTTCCACGACAAGGATGTGCGCCGGATCCGCATTGTCGACCAGCACATCGACGCCAAGGCAGCCGTCGAACGCCCGGGTGTCGGCGAGAATGTCGCGGAGCACGGCCGGCGCCGTGGGCAGGGATTCCGCTTTGAGGGTCAGGTCAAGGTGGGCTGTGATGGGCATGGCACTCCAATGGTCGCGTGGTCAGCTTGCTCACTGGAGGCAACAGCGGCGCTTCCGGACTTGTTCCCTCGACGCCGTGCCGGTCCTCTGCCGCCCTTAGGTGGCAGAACCCCGGCCTCGCCGTTCCGCCTCGCTGATGGCCCAGGCCGCGTTGACCAGTCCGATGTGGCTGAACGCCTGCGGGAAGTTGCCCAGCAGCTCACTGCTGTCCGGGGCCACCTCCTCGGCCATCAGTCCGAGGCCGGTGGCGAATCCGGCGGCCCGCGCGAAGACCGCCCTGGCCCGTTCCGTCAGCCCGGCCAGGGCAAGGGCGTGTGCGAGCCAAAACGTGCACAGCAAAAACGCTCCCTCCTCGCCCGGGAGCCCGTCGTCGCCGTGGTACCGGTAGACCAGCCCGCGGGTGTCGGTGAGCCGGTGCTCGATGGCCTCGATCGTGGCCAGGAACCGGAGATCGCCGGCCGGCAGGAATCCGACGATCGCCAGCATGAGGGCAGAGGCGTCGAGTTGCTCGCTCCCGTACGCCTGGGTGTACGCGCCCGCGGCCTCGTTCCAGCCGTTGTCGCGGATGGAGGCGGCGATCTGTTCCCGGGCGTCCGTCCAGCGGGGCACCCGGTCGCTCGCCTGCAGCATCCCGGCGAGGGTAATCGCACGGTCCACCGCCACCCAGCACATCAGCTTGGAATACAGGTAGTGCCGGGGGTCGCCGCGGACCTCCCAGATCCCCTGGTCCTGATTCTGCCAGCGGGCCATGGCGGCGTCGGCCGCGTCGGCGAGGAAGCGCAGGGTTTCCGGTGCCAGCTCCGCCAGGAATTCCGGCATGGTGGCCGCGGCGTCCAGCAGTTCGCCATAGACATCGAGCTGCCGCTGGTTCCAGGCGCCGTTGCCGACGCGCACCGGTGCACTGGACCGCCAGCCGGGGAGGTGGTGCAGCACCCGTTCGGGCAGGTCCCGTTCTCCCCCGATCCCGTACATGATTTGCAGCTCTTCGCCGCCGGCGAGCTGGCGGGCGGCGGCCGTGGCGAGGAACTGGAAGAACTTGCCCGCCTCGTCCGGACAGGCCGCCACCCACAGGGCCTGCAGCGTCATGCTGGCGTCCCGGACCCAGGTGTAGCGGTAGTCCCAGTTGCGCGTGCCGCCGGCAACCTCGGGCAGCGAGGTGGTCGGTGCGGCCACGATCGCACCGCTCGGGTAGTAACTCAGGGCCTGCAGGACCCGGCCGCTGCCTGCCACCAGCTCCTGCCACGGACCGCTGTAGCTCTGGTGGATTCCGGACCAGCTTGTCCAGCCCTCGACGGTGTCCGTAAGCCGGCCGGCCATCTCCTGCTGGCTCCAGAACGACGGCGCTTCGTCATGGCCGCGCTGGCGGTGCAGGGCGAAGCCAACAGCGTCACCGGCGCGGAGGCGCAGGACGGCGCGCGCCGTGCCGCCGTCGAGCTCTAACGGCACCGGGGAGGAAAGGGCGAGTTCCTCGGCGTCGGCGCGGGCCAGGACGCCGCCGTCGACGTTGTGAAGCATTGGAAGGATGAGGCCGTAGCCGGGCCGCGGCGCGAAACTGACCTCAACCTCCACGGTCCCCGCGGTGCAGGCCAGCCGGCGCAGCAACGTTCCGGGGGACGCCTGGCCGAGGTCGTGGCCGCGCCGGCCGGAGCCGAGGACCAGGGCGTCGCTCACCGTCAGTCGCCCGCGGGCGGTGGTGTGGAGCGACTCCAGCACCATGGACGGGCCCACGTACCGCCGGGTGGTTGTGTACTCGCCGGCAGGCCGGATAGACCAAAAGCCGGCCTCCTCGCCCAGCAGCCGGCCGAAGACCGAGGGGCTGTCGAAGCGGGGGAAACAAAGCCAGTCCACGGAGCCTGCGGCGCTGACCAGCGCGGCGGACCAGCAGTCGGACAGCAGGGCGTAGTCCGCGATGGGCTCGGTGCTCATGGCACCAATCTGAGGCCATTTTTGGGCAAAGGGGAAGCCCCATCAGCTTGTTGCGGTTGGTGGGGCTTCGACTTTTCGATCACCACGTGACGTCTTAGGTAATCTGGCGGGATCCTTGGAATTTCAGGTCTTCCTACCTCGTCACTGGTAGCCATCATCTGACTTTGCCGAAGGCTGCGTCGGATGAGTGTCACTGAATCTTTGGTTCCTGCGTCCCGCTTCTTTCGAAGTGGGTAAGTTCTATTGTTCTCCCGAGGTTGTGGATGCACAAGGGCCCCGGCGGAACTACATGGGAGTAGTTCTTCCGGGGCCCTCGCGGTCGCTGCCGGGGGCTGCCTAGCTGAAAACGGGGCTCTCGGTGCGGCTGCGCTTGAGTTCGAAGAAGTACGGGAAGGCGGCGAGAGCGACGGTGGCGTCCCACAACTTGCCGGCGTCCTCGCCGCGCGGGATGCGGGTGAGCACGGGCCCGAAGAACGCCGTGCCGTTGAACGCCACCACCGGGGTGCCGACGTCCTGGCCGACCAGGGAGATGCCGCCTTCGTGGCTGGCGCGCAGCTGGGCGTCGAACTCGTCGCTCTGGCCGGCGGCCGCGAGCTCGGCCGGCAGTCCTGCCTCGGCCAGCGACTTGGCGATGACCTCGGCGATGTCCTTGTTGCCCTCGTTGTGGATCTTGGTGCCCATGGCGTCATAGAGCGGCTTGATGTACTCGGCGCCATGCTTCTCGGCGGCGGCAACGATCACCCGCACCGGGGCCCAGGCCTTGACCAGGAATTCCTTGTACTCGGCCGGCAGCTCGTCCCGGCCTTCGTTCAGGACGGCCAGGCTCATCACGTGCCATTCGGTCTTGATGTCGCGGACATCTTCCACTTCGCTGATCCAGCGCGACGTCACCCAGGCGAAGGGGCACATGGGGTCAAACCAGAAGTCAGCTTTGTTCGTCATGGTCTCAGGCACAGGAGTTCTCCTTTGGAAGTCTACGGGGACGCGGAACCGCGGCGGGCCGGCGGAAATGGCCGCGGACGGCACGGAGCATCAGTTAGTCATAGCGAAGCTGCCGGCGGATTTATTCCGGAACTTCCCCGGCGCGCTGCGCGGTTCGGATCAGGCGGACTTGCGGCGTTTGACGTCGTGGGCGATCAAGGTGGGCGGGGCTTTCTTGGCCACAACGTCCTCGGTGATGACCACGCTGGCGACGTCGTCGCGGCTCGGCAGGTCGAACATCACCGGGAGCAGGACTTCCTCCATGATGGCCCGGAGGCCGCGGGCACCGGTGCCGCGTTCCAGGGCCTGGTCAGCGATCAGGTCCAGGGCCTCGTCCTCGAACACCAGCTCGACTCCGTCGAGCTGGAACATTTTCTGGTACTGCTTGACCAGCGCGTTCTTGGGCGTGGAGAGGATCTGGATCAGCGCTGGCCGGTCCAGGTTCGAGACCGTGGTGATGACCGGGAGCCGGCCGATGAATTCGGGGATAAGGCCGAACTTCAGCAGGTCCTCGGGCATGACTTCGCCGTAGGAGTCCGCGTTGTTCTTGACCTCGTTCAGCGGGGCGCCGAAGCCGATGCCCTTGCGGCCCGAGCGCGACCCGATGATCTCCTCCAGGCCGGCGAAGGCGCCGGCCACGATAAAGAGCACGTTGGTGGTGTCGATCTGGATGAATTCCTGGTGCGGGTGCTTGCGGCCGCCCTGCGGCGGGACGGAGGCGACCGTGCCTTCGAGGATTTTCAGCAGCGCCTGCTGCACCCCCTCGCCCGAGACGTCCCGGGTGATGGAGGGGTTCTCGCTCTTGCGCGAGATCTTGTCGATCTCATCGATGTAGATGATGCCCTGTTCGGCCTTCTTGACGTCGTAGTCCGCGGCCTGGATCAGCTTGAGCAGGATGTTTTCGACGTCCTCGCCGACGTAGCCGGCCTCGGTCAGGGCGGTGGCGTCCGCCACGGCGAAGGGGACGTTGAGGCGCCGGGCGAGGGTCTGTGCGAGGTAGGTCTTGCCGCAGCCGGTAGGTCCGATCAGCAGGATGTTGGACTTGGCGATCTCGACGTCGTCGTGGTGGCCGCCCTCGGCAAGGGTGCCGCTCTTGGGTGCGTGGCCGGCCTGGATCCGCTTGTAGTGGTTGTACACGGCGACGGCGAGGGACCGCTTGGCGGGCTCCTGGCCGATGACGTATTCCTGCAGGAAGTCGAAGATCTCGCGGGGCTTGGGCAGCTCGAAGCTCCCCAGGTCAGCTACTTCGGCGAGTTCTTCTTCAATGATCTCGTTGCAGAGTTCAATGCACTCGTCGCAGATGTAGACGCCGGGCCCGGCAATGAGCTTGCGGACCTGCTTCTGGCTCTTTCCGCAGAAAGAACACTTCAGCAGATCGGTGCTCTCGCCAATCCGAGCCATATGTGAACCCCTTAGTATCTTGCTGCCGGCTGGGTCGTGCTCCTGTGCAGCGCTGCACCCGTTACTGGAATCACGGACGTTCCTCGCGGGACGTGAGGCCGTGACAACTTCCACTCTAGGTCACTTTCGGCCTGATGGGTGGAAAGGAGACGCCGGTGCGGCCCATTTCTGCTTGAGCTGCACCGGCGTCGTGGTTGAACTGCCGTGTTGCTACTTGGTGATCGCCTGCGGCTTGATCTTGCGGGAGTCAAGCACCTGGTCGATCAGGCCGTAGCTCATGGCCTCGGCGGCCGTGAGGATCTTGTCGCGTTCGATGTCGTTGTTGACCTGCTCAGAGGTGCGGCCGGAGTGCTTGGCCAGGGTGTCCTCCAGCCAGGAGCGCATCCGCATGACCTCGGCGGCCTGGATCTCCAGGTCGGAGGCCTGTCCGCCCTGGCCGCCGGAGAGGGCCGGCTGGTGGATCAGGACGCGTGCGTTCGGCAGGGCCAGGCGCTTGCCTGGGGTGCCCGCGGCGAGCAGCACGGCGGCCGCACTCGCGGCCTGGCCCAGGCAGACCGTCTGGATCTCCGGGCGGATGTACTGCATCGTGTCGTAGATCGCCGTCATGGCGGTGAAGGAGCCGCCCGGGGAGTTGATGTAAAGCGTGATGTCGCGGTCCGGGTCGGTGGACTCGAGCACCAGCAGCTGCGCCATCACGTCGTCGGCGGAGGCGTCGTCGACCTGGACGCCCAGGAAGATGATGCGGTCCTCGAACAGCTTGGTGTAGGGGTCCTGGCGCTTGAAGCCGTAGGGGGTCCGCTCTTCAAACTGCGGCAGCACGTAGCGGCTGGTCGGCAGGTTACCGGCAGTCGATCCGAAGTTGTAGTCCATGTTCATTGCTCCTGAAGTCGGTTCTGTCTGCGTGCCGGTTAGTTTTCGGTGCCGGCGTCGGCGTTGGTTCCGCCGCCGCCTGCCACGGACCCGGCGTGCGCCGCGATCTTGTCGAAGAAGCCGTATTCGAGGGCTTCGGGCGCCGTGAACCACTTGTCGCGGTCGTTGTCCTTGAGGATGGTCTCCACGGCCTGTCCGGTCTGCTCGGCGGTCAGTTCGGCCATGACCTTCTTCATGTGCAGGATCAGCTCGGCCTGGATCTTGATGTCCGAGGCGGTGCCGCCGATGCCGCCGGAGGGCTGGTGCATCAGGATGCGGGCGTTCGGAGTGGCGTAGCGCTTGCCCTTGGTGCCGGAGGAGAGCAGGAACTGGCCCATCGAGGCGGCCAGGCCGGTGGCGACGGTGACGACGTCGTTCGGGATGAACTGCATCGTGTCGTAGATGGCCATGCCGGCGGTGACGGAGCCGCCGGGCGAGTTGATGTACAGGTAGATGTCCTTCTCGGGGTTTTCGGCCGAGAGCAGCAGCAGCTGCGAGCAGATCGCGTTGGCGTTCTCGTCGCGGACCTCGGAGCCGAGCCAGATAATGCGCTCTTTCAGCAGGCGGTTGTAAATGTAGTTATCCTGGGCTGCCGGATCGACGGTAGCCATCCGGGGTGCCCCTGCTTGCTGTGACATGTGTACTTACCTCTCGCTGGCGACGGTGACGCCACTGGACGGCATCACTGAACTTTCCTACATGGACACTAACGGTTTTCGCGGCTGCTTTGTGCTCAGGCGCAGGGCTGTTCGCTGACGGCGCACGATTGCCCGGAAGGGTTCATTGCAGGCTTAAAAAGCCGCACCCCCGGATCAGTGATCCGGGGGTGCGGGCAGGAACTGCGGGAACCGTGGGTGCTAGAACTTCACGGCCGCGGGGTCGTCGTTCTTGGGCGCTTCGGCAGCTGCCGCGTCGTCGGTGGACTCGGCGGGTGCTTCGGCTGCGGCTGCCTCGTCGGTGGCGTCGGCTTCGAAGGAGGCCTCTTCGCCGCCGGGGCGGACGAAGTCGCTCAGGTCAACCTTGTTGCCCTCGGAGTCGGTGACCTCGGCCTGGCCCAGGACCACGGCGAGTGCCTTGCGGCGGCGCACCTCGGAAACCATCATGGGAACCTGGCCGCTCTGATCGATGATCTGCGCGAACTGGTTCGGATCCATGCCGTACTGGCCGGCGGTGGTGACGATGTAGTCGATCAGCTCGTTCTGAGTGACGTTGACTTCTTCCTTTTCGGCGATTGCGTCAAGGATGATCTCGTTCTGGAAGGCACGCTCCGTGTTGGCCTTGACCTCGGCGCGGTGTTCCTCGGTGTCGTGCTCGCCTTCGCCGTGGGAGTTCTCGGCACTGAAGTGCTGCTCAAGCTGCTCTTCGACGACGGATTCCGGAACCGGCACCTCTACGAGCTCGACGAGCTTGTCCAGGACCTTGTCGCGGGCCTCTACGCCCTGCTCGACCGTCTTGGAGTCGGCGGCCTGCTTGGCGAGGTCCTCGCGGAGCTCCGCCAGAGTGTCGAACTCGGACGCCAGCTGGGCGAAGTCGTCGTTGGCCTCGGGAAGCTCGCGCTCCTTGACGGCCTTGACGACAACCTTGACCTGCGCGGCCTCGCCGGCGTGGTCGCCGCCCACGAGGGTGGTGTCGAAGATGGCGTCTTCGTCGGCGCTCAGGCCGGTGACGGCTTCGTCGAGGCCTTCGAGCATGGTGCCGGCGCCGACCTGGTAGGACAGGCCTGACGCAGAGTCGACCTCGGCGCCGTCGATCGAGGCGGTGATGTCGATCGTGAGGAAGTCACCGTCGGTTGCGGGGCGGTCAACGGACTTGAGCGTGCCGAAGCGGCCGCGCAGCTCGTCGAGGGCCTTGTCCACGTCGGCGTCGGACGACTCGGCAGCCGCGACCTCGACCTTGATGCCGGAGTAGTCCGGGAGTTCGATTTCGGGGCGAACGTCGACCTCGGCGTGGAACTTCAGTTCGCCGTCGGTGGCGGACGGATCCGGCACCTCGGTGATTTCGACCTCGGGACGGCTCAGCGGGCGGATGCCGGTTTCCTGCACGGCAGCCTGGTACCAGCCGTTGAGGCCTTCGTTGATGGCCGTTTCCAGGACGTAGCCGCGGCCAACGCGCTGGTCAATGAGCTTGGAGGGGACTTTGCCCTTGCGGAACCCGGGAACCTGGATCTGCGAAGCAACAGTCTTGTATGCCTCTGCGATGCTGGGCTTCAATTCCTCAAAGGGGACCTCAACATTGAGCTTGACCCGCGTAGGGGTGAGGTTCTCGACAGCGCTCTTCACAGTCTAAGTACTCCTGGTTTTGGGGGATGGGGTTCTGCAACGCCACATATCTGGCAGTTGCTGCAGAGTCGGGGTGACAGGATTTGAACCTGCGACTTCCTGCTCCCAAAGCAGGCGCTCTAGCCAAGCTGAGCTACACCCCGTAAGTGCACAGAACAGTCTACGGTCATACTGTGCTGATTTGCACATTTGACACTGGGGGCCTGAATTGGGTTTAGTTGTATCCGGCTTCAACAGCCGCCCGGAAGTTTTGCTGAAGTTCCAGCAAATTCCCGGGGACGTAGCTTAATGGTAAAGCCTCAGTCTTCCAAACTGATTACGCGGGTTCGATTCCCGTCGTCCCCTCCGAATATGACGAAGCTTGGCCCCTCCCCGGAGGGGCTTTTTTCGTGCTCACCCCGCCATGATCCGACACGGGGACGCGGTGCACCGGCCGGTTCAGGCCCGCTGGCAGGCCGGGCACCAGTAGAGCTTCCGGGCGGCGTGCTCGGTCAGCGCCACGGCTGCGCCGCAGTCCCTGCACTCCAGGCCCTGCCGGCGGTAGACGAAGTGCGCTTCCTCAGGCTCCGGCAGCCTGTCGCCCTGCCCTTTACCGTCGCCCTGCCCTGTCCAATAGCTTGCCGGGGTGGTGATGATCCGGCCGTCGCGGACGCCGTCGGACATCATCGCCACGGTGTCATCCCAGAGCAGCCCGGCGGATCCTGCCGGCAGGGCGCTCCCGGGCAGCCAGGGGTCCAGCCGCTGCCGGAACAGCAGCTCGGCGCGGTAGACGTTGCCGACGCCGGCAATCACCTTTTGGTCCATCAGCAGGGTGGCCAGCGGCGTGCGCTTTTTCGCCAGGGCGGCGATGAAGTCCTCCCGGTCCCCCGGGAGGTTCCGCAGCGGATCCGGGCCCAGCCGTGCCGTGACGGCTTCCGCCTCCCTTTCGGTCAGCGTCTCGCAGGTGGTCGCCCCGCGCAGGTCCGCCCACCCGTGCGCGCCGGCCAGCCGGACCCGGACCGCGCCCACCGGAGCCGGTGGGCCCGCGTACACGGGATCCGCGCCGCCGTCACTGTAGACCTCCCGCTCCCCTACTTTTCGGGGCGCGCCAATGCTGGAGGCCCCGCGGAAGTCCGCATCGCCGCCGAAGTCCCACGCGCCGTACAGCCCAAGGTGGACATGCAGGACCAGCCCGTGGTCGAAGTCGAGGAACAGGTGCTTCCCATGCGCCACGGACCCGGTGAGGACGTGGCCGTCCAGCAGAGCGGCACCGTGCACAAAACGTCCCTGCGGGCTGGACACGGCGAGCCGCTCCCCCGCGAAGACGTCCGCGAACTGGCGCGCCAGCCGATGGACCGAATGCCCTTCCGGCACTACTCGACGACCTCGCCGGTGGTTTCGTAGGTGGCGATCTTGCCGATCCGGCGGACGTGGCGCTCATCGTTGCTGAAGGGCTCGGTCAGGAAGGCCTCGATGATGGCGGTGGCCTCGTCGACGCTGTGCTGGCGCCCGCCCACGGCCACGACGTTGGCGTCGTTGTGCTCACGGGCCAGCCTTGCCGTGGAGAGGTTCCAGGCCAGGGCGGCCCGGACGCCTTTGACCTTGTTGGCGGCGATCTGCTCGCCGTTGCCGGAACCGCCCAGGACGATTCCCAGCGCGGGGGTGCCGGCTTCCTGGTCGGCCACAACGGCGCGGGCGGCGTTGATACAGAACGAGGGGTAGTCGTCCAGGGCGTCGTAAACCTTCGGCCCATGGTCCACCACGTCGTAGCCCTTCGCCCGGAGGTGGGCCACCAGATGGGCACTGAGCTCCATGCCGGCGTGGTCGGTGGCGATGTGGACGCGCGGGAAATCCGGGGCAGTGGTCACGGCGTATCCGTTCTGTGGGGCGCCGGTGGACTCTCGGCGCGGCTGATCAGGGCTCGTCCCAGCCTACTAGGGCTACGCCGCGGGCGCCCCGCCGTTGCGGCGAGCCCGCGCCGCCACGCGGGAGAGCACCTGCGCGACGTTGTCCGCCGTCGTTGCGCTGCCCCCGCTCACCGCCAGCCGTCGGCCGTCGGAGCGGTCGACGACGACGGCGGGGCCGCTGCTGACCAGCATCGCCGTCGTGGCGCCGTGGCTCCGGTAGCCCCAGCCGCCGTAGTCGGCGGCCTTGACCTCTTTCGGCGTCGCCGAATCGATGGCCGCCGCTGGAACATCCATGACCCGGACGAACCCGGCCGCGAACACCCGCAGGCCGCTCCGGTCCACCCGGATGCGGGCGAAGAGGAACACGGCGGCCAGCAGAGCGACCGCCACGAGCAACGCGGCCAGCCACGGCACGGCAACGGTGAGCAGGGCAGCGGGGAACAGCGTGGCAATCCCGAGCATCACAAACACCGAGCTGCGGGCGTGGACCCAGAGGCTCACGGAATCGCCGGCCAGTTCGGGGTCCAGCTCCCGTTCCAGCGCGGCCTGCGCGGCTCTTTCGTCCTCGGTGGACCACCGCTCGTCCGCCTTGAAGACGAAGCCCATCACCACCCCGAGGCCCAGGGCCGCGCCGCTGCCCATGGCCAGGACGGCCACGTCCACGCGGGACTCCCGCGCATCGGCCAGCCCCAGCTGGCCCACCAGTACGGCGGCAAGGACGGTGGTGACGAAAAGGCTTACCGCCAGCCCGGCGCCCATCATGAACCGGCGCATCAGGGCCGGCCGGGACAGCGGCGCCGCCTGCAGCAGGACGGCCCAGCCGACCAGGACGATCATTGCCGCACCAACCCCCACCACTGCTCCAAAGGGCGCAAAATCGGCGGCGCCGGCGCCGGTCCAGCGGACGGCCAGCGGCTCGGGCAGGTCCACACGGATCAGCAGCGCGCACACCACGAAGGCGACGGCCAGCATGAGCGGGAAACCCACGGCGAAACGCAGGGCCCTGGCGTCAACGGAATCCCGGATCTTTCCCATGAACCCAACGCTACCCCTGCCGGGCCCGCCGGAGGGGACGCGCTGTGAGGTGGACAACTTGCCAACGCACCACAACGTGAAAGAATAATTTCACAGTATCGTTTCCACCGTTCCCACCATTTCTGGAGGCACCTCTTGCCCGGTATGAACCTCACACGCGCCGAAGCCCGCGAGCGCGCCGAACTGATCGCCGTCGACTCCTACGAGGTCAGCCTCGACCTGACCCGTGGCGAAAAGGTCTTTGGCTCCACCACCGCCGTGAAGTTCACGGCCAAGCCGGGGTCCTCGACTTTCATCGACGCCGTGACCCACGCGGTGCACAGCGTCACGCTCAACGGCCGCGAGCTGGATTCCGCGGAGGTCTCCGACGGCATCCGGATCCAGCTGACGGACCTGGCCGCCGAGAACGAGCTCCTGGTGGTCGCGGACGCGCCCTACATGAACACGGGCGAGGGACTGCACCGCTTCGTGGACCCGGTGGACAACGAGGTCTACCTGTACACCCAGTTCGAGGTTCCGGATTCCCGGCGCATGTTCGCCGTCTTCGAGCAGCCAGACCTCAAGGCCAGCTTCAGCTTCACGGTCACCGCGCCCTCCCACTGGGACGTCGTCTCCAACTCCCCTACCCCGGTGCCGGTGGAAACCATCCCCGGCGAGGACGGCGGTGCGCGCTCGGTCTGGGAGTTCGCCCCCACCCCGCGGCTCTCCTCCTACGTCACCGCCCTGATCGCCGGTCCGTACCAGTCGGTCCGCAGCGAAGTGAAGTCCGCGGACGGAATAGTCACCCCGCTGGGCGTTTTCGCCCGCAAGTCCCTCATGCAGTACCTCGACGCGGACAACATCTTCGACCTGACCCGCCAGGGCTTCGAGTTCTTCGAGGCCCAGTTCGGCTGCCCCTATCCGTTCGAGAAGTACGACCAGCTCTTCGTCCCGGAGTTCAACGCCGGGGCCATGGAGAACGCCGGGGCCGTGACCATCCTGGAGGGCTATGTCTTCCGCAGCAAGGTCACCGACGCACAGGTGGAACGCCGCGCCATCACCGTGCTGCACGAGCTGGCCCACATGTGGTTCGGCGACCTCGTGACCATGCGCTGGTGGAACGACCTCTGGCTCAACGAGTCCTTCGCCGAGTACATGTCCCACCTCGCCGCCGTCGAGAACACAAAATTCGACCACGCCTGGACCACCTTCGCTTCGGTGGAAAAGTCCTGGGCCTACCGCCAGGACCAGCTCCCCACCACGCACCCGATCTTCGCCGAGATCAACGACCTGCAGGACGTCGAGGTGAACTTCGACGGCATCACCTACGCCAAGGGTGCCTCGGTGCTGCGGCAGCTGGTGGCCTGGGTGGGCCCGGAAGAGTTCATGGCCGGCGTCCGCGAGTACTTCCGCAAGCACTCCTGGCAGAACACCGAGCTCAGTGACCTGATGGTCGAGCTGGAAAAGGCCAGCGGCCGCGACCTGGACCACTGGGGACGGCTCTGGCTGGAGACCGCCGGCGTCAACACGCTCAAGCCGGAGCTGTCCGTCGGCGAGGACGGGAGCATTTCCTCGTTCGCCATCCTGCAGTCCGCCACCGAGGCGCAGCCGACCATCCGCCCGCACCGGCTCGCCGTCGGCTTCTACAACCTGGACGGCGCCGGGAAGCTGGAGCGCGTCCACCGCGAGGAGCTCGACGTCGACGGCGAGCGCACCGAGGTTCCCGCCCTGGCGGGCCTGGCGCAGCCGGACCTCATCCTGCTCAACGACGACGACCTCGCCTACGCCAAGGTCCGGCTGGATCCAAAGTCCCTCGCCACCGCAACGGCGCACCTGAAGGACTTCGGCCAGAGCCTCCCCCGCACGCTGGTCTGGGGTTCGGCCTGGGACGCGGCGCGCGACGGCGAAACCCCGGCCCGCGGCTACGTGGAACTGATTCTGGCCAACATCGCCGAGGAATCCGATTCTTCCGTGATCCTGGTCCAGCTCCGCCAGCTCGCCACCATGCTGAACTTCTACGTGGCCGCCGAGCACAAGGACGCCACCGCCACCGCCGCCGCGGACCGGCTCTGGGAGCTTGCCTCCCGCGTCCCGGCCGGGTCGGACGCGCAACTGCAGTTTGTGAAGTCCTACGCCCTGCTGGCACGCAGCGCGACCCAGCTGGACACCGTCGCCGGCCTGCTGGACGGCTCGCGCGAGCTGCCCGGCCTCGCCGTCGACCAGGACCTGCGCTGGGAGCTGATCGCGTCCCTCGTGGTGGGCGGTCGCGCCGGGCAGGAGCAGATTGACGCCGAACTGGAGCACGACAACACCGCCACCGGACAGAACGCCGCGGCCCTTGCCAAGGCGGCCATCCCCACCGCCGAGGCCAAGGCCGCGGCCTGGGAATCGATTGTGGTCAAGGGCGAGCTGTCCAACGCCCTGCAGGGTTCGGCGGTGGCCGGCTTCACCCGCGTGCTGGACACCGCGCTGCTGGAGCCGTACGCCGAAAAGTACTTCGAGGCCGTGCCGGGCATCGTCAGGGACCGCACCCACGCCCTGGCCCAGCAGATCGTCGTCGGGCTCTACCCGGCGCAGCTGACCACGCAGGCCACGGTGGACCGCACCGACGCGTTCCTCGCCTCGTTGCCGGAAGACAGCGCGGCGCTGCGCCGGATGATGTTGGAAAACCGCGACGGCGTCGCCCGCGCCCTGCGCGCACGTGCGGCTGACGTCTAGGCCCGGCGGAAACTAGCCCGCACTTCAGGACCAGCAGTTCAGGACCCCGGCACCGCTCTCGGCGGCGCCGGGGTCCTGCCGTTCCTGCGCCGTTAGACTGGCCGCATGAACCTCGACGAGCACCACTACGCCCTGACGGTTCGCTGGACCGGGAACCTGGGCAGCGGGACGTCCTCCTACCGGGGCTACTCGCGCGACCACGACGTCGAGATCCCCGGGCTGCCGGTCTTGAAGGGCTCTGCGGACCCCACGTTCCACGGCGACCGGGAGCGGTACAACCCGGAGCAGCTGCTGCTGGCGGCGCTCTCGCAGTGCCACATGCTGTCCTTTTTGCACGTCGCCGTGAAGCACGGCGTGGTGGTGACCGGCTATGAGGACCGTGCCGAGGGCGTGATGCGGACCAACCGCGACGGCAGCGGCCAGTTCGAATCGGTCACGCTCAAACCCCGGGTCACGACGGCGGCCCCGGTGGCCGGGGAACTTTTCGAGGAACTGCACCGCGGAGCGAACGCGGTGTGCTTCATCGCCCGGAGCGTCAACTTCCCGGTCCGGCACGAGGCCTCAGCCGCCGTGGAACCGGTTCCCGGTGCACCGGATCCGGCGGATCCGGCAGCAGATGCTCAGGCGGACTGAAACTCGGTCTGGAACTCGAGTAGCAGCCGGCGCTCGACGTCCGGGGTGAGCCCCGCCTGGCGCTCCCGGTGGAGTCCGCGGCGGCGCTCGTCCGCCAGCGTGTCCCGCAGCGTCCGGGTCCACGGCCGCAACTGCAGTCCCGCGGCGCGGGCCGCCGCGTTGCTGCGGGCTGCAAAGCCCTCGTGGCCGGGCGGGAGCCACAACGGAAGCGAGTCCGGACCGGCCCAGTAGTTCACCCCGCGTTCGGCGAGCCAGTCGGCCGGGGCGGCCACCACCTCCGCAGCTCCCCCCGACAGTTGCCGTGACTCTTCGAGGTACTCGGCGAACGGCACCGGTTCGCCGACCGCGTTCAGCGCCCCGGTGACGCCGGCCTCCGCCGCCAGCAGCAGCCAGGCGGCGAGGTCCCGGACATCGATGATCTGGGTGGGATCCGCCGGAATGTCCGGAACCAGCACCGGCCCCGGGTCCCGGGCGAAACGGGCGGGCCAGTAGCCGTAGCGGTCCGAGCCATCCCCCGGCCCTCCGATCAGCCCGGCCCGGCAAAGGTGCGCCCGGTCCCCGGCTAGTTCCGTTGTCAGTTGTTCGATGGCCGACTTTGCCTCGCCGTAGTTCTCCATGGTCGCCTCGATTCCCGCCGCCAGCGGGGCGAGCACGGCGGCGTCCTCGGCCGTGCCCGGGACGGAAGGGTCCGCGTAGACCGAACAGCTCGAAACGAAGGTCCAGTGGCGGGCCGTTCCGGCCAAGGTTTCGAGTGCCTCCCGCGCCTGGCGGGGGTCCCGGGCGACGTCGATGACGGCGTCCCAGTCCCCAGCGCCGGCGGCGCCGGCGTAGGCGGCAGGGCCCAGCGAGCGGTCCGCTTTCAGCCAGCTGGCGCCCTCCGGCGGGGCCGACCGACTCCCGCGGGCCAGGCACATGACGTCGTGCCCGGCGGCGACGGCCTGCCGGGCAATTTCTGCTGACAGGAAGGCGGTGCCGCCGAGGACCAGGATGCGCATGGGGCCACGCTACGGCGCTAATGTGGAAGCTGAACAGAATGTTATGCGCCCGGCGAACGCGGGCGCCCCTAAGGAGTAAACCCTGCTGATGTACAGCCTGACCACCGCCGAGCCCCTCACGCCGCCGGACATCTCGGCAGTCAACCTGCCGGGCGTCCTGATCAGCATCGGCGTTGGCGTCGCCACCTGGCTGGTGGCGTCCTTCGTGATCGCGGGCATCACGAAGCGGGTTGCCGCCGGAACCACGTTCTTCAAGAAACCGCATTTCCGCTGGGTGGCACCCGCGCTTCGTGCCCTGGACCATCAGCGGCGCGAGCAGCGCGCCAACACAATCGGTTCGCTGCTCAACAGCGTGGTCAGCGTGCTCGTCGTCGTCATCACGGTGATGTACGTCCTGCAGAACCTCAATGTGAACATCGCCCCATTGCTGACCAGCGTCGGCATCCTCGGCGTCGCGATCGGTTTCGGCGCCCAGCAGCTGATCCGCGATTTCCTGGCCGGCATCTTCATCACCATCGAGGACCAGTACGGCATCGGCGACATCATCGAAACGTCCGAAGTGGTGGGAACGGTCGAGTCCATGGGCCTGCGCATCACCCGAGTCAGGGCCGAGGACGGCACCGTCTGGTACCTGCGCAACGGCGAAATCCTGCGGGTGGGCAACCGTTCGCAGGGCAGCTACGTGGCGCCCGACAGCGGGCTGGCGGACGACGCCGGCTCCTCAACCCAGCAACAGGCCGGAGAATAAAATGTCGATCCCCATTTCCGGCGAACCCCGCCAGCCCAAGATGCTGATGCAGAACGATCCGTTCAGCCAGCCCGGTTACACCGACAACTTCTATGACGCCGTGGGCGGCCACGACACGTTCGTGAAGCTGATCGATGTGTTTTACGACGGCGTCGCGACCGACCCGCTGCTGCGCCCGATGTATCCGGAAGAGGACCTCGGGCCGGCCAAGCGGCGGTTCCTGATGTTCCTGGAACAGTACTGGGGCGGCCCCACCACGTACGGCGAGGAGCGCGGCCACCCGCGGCTGCGGATGCGGCACCAGCCGTTCCGCGTCACGCCCGAGGCGAAGGATGCCTGGCTGCACCACATGCGCACCGCCGTCGATGCGCTGGACCTGCCGCCGCTCTACGAGGGGACCCTCTGGGACTACATGGAGCGGGCCGCGCTCTCGATGGTCAACAGCCCTTCCGGGGCCTAGGACCGGACGTGGAAAGACCCCGGAGGCACTTGGGGGAATGCCTCCGGGGTCTTTCTGCGTCCAGAATACCCTGCCGGGTATGGGGCGGCAAGTATTCCGTCCCAGGACCGTCGCGGGGATTAGTAAGGTACTTCCCATGCCAATAATCCGCGACGAATGGCCCGGGGACCGCCCCGCCCTTGCAGCGCTCAGGGCCACATGGGCCGCGGAACAGGAGCCGGAACCGCAGGACGGTCACGGCTTCGAAGAGATCTACGGCGACTGGATGGACGCCAACCCGCGGAAGTTCTTTGTCGCCGAGGTGGATGGCCGACTGGTCGGGATGCTCAACCTCCTGGTCTTCGAGCGGATGCCCAAACCGGGGAAACCGCCCTCCTGCTGGGTCTACCTCGGCAACGTCTATGTGCTGCCGGATTTCCGGAACGCCGGCATCGGAGCACAGTTGGTCCAGGCGGCGGTTGAGTTCTCGCGGGGCCTCAACGCGGCCCGGATGGTGCTTTCGCCATCGCCTGCGTCCCGGGACTTCTACGCCCGGCTGGGGTTCCAGCCTGCCGAAGAACTCAGCATCCTCCGGTTCTGACCGGGACGGCACCCCGGTCCGGCTAGGCTGACGATCATGGCGATCATTCATCAGGCTGAGCTGCAGCCCACAAAACTTGAACTCCTCCAAGGCTGGCTGCCGCGCCAACCCTGGTTCACGGCAACCGCCGCGGCGCTGGGGAAGGTGGGCGCCTTCCGGTTCGACGACCCCGAAGGCGAAGTTGGCATCGAGACGATCCTCGTCGCCGCTGACGGTAGCGTGTTCCAGGTGCCGCTGAGCTACCGGGGATCGCCCCTGCACGGCGCCGAAGCGTCCTTGATCGGCACCATGCAGCACTCGGTCCTCGGCGAACGGTGGGTTTACGACGCCGTCGGCGATCCCTGCTACCTGGACGCCTTGGCTGCCGCCATTTTGACGGGCGAGCCCCAGGCGCAGCACTTTTTGGACGTCGATGGCAGGCTTGAGCCGATGCCGGAGTCCGTCCTCGTTGGCAGCACCGGGCCGCTGCGTTCCGCGGCGCCGGCCCTCGGCCCCGGCACAGCCTCCAGCACGGACGCGGAAACGGTGGTCCGGACCGGAGCGCTGGAGCTGCTGGTCAGCCGCCGGCTTCAACTGGCGGAACAGACCGCTGGCCCTGAGTCCCTCACCGCTACCTGGGCCGGACAGCGGACCCCGGTCAGACTCGCGTCCGTCACGGCGGACTGAGCAGGTCGTCCGCCAGCCGGCCGCCCCTCTGGACCTGGCGGCTCTAAAGTCCCGAGCCGGCGCGGACCAGGACGTGGCCGCGGGGGCTGCTGAGCCGGAACCAGCGGCCCGAACGGAAGAGGCTTTGTTCGCCGTCGGCCAGGAAGCCCAGCGTCAGCGCGGCGAACGCGGCCCCGGCGGGCAGTCCGCCGGCGTCGGGCAACTCCCGGCCCCAGACGGTCGCCCGGGCGTTGTTCACGATCAGGGCGCCGGGCTTGTCCGGGATGATGGCTGCGATCTCGGTGATGCCTGCCTCCGCGGCCTGCCGCAGGACAGTGTCCGGCAGCGCGCCGAGCGGCTCCCAGCCGGTGCGGGGTGCGCCGACGCCGGCCCACGATTCGGTGACGGCCATCGGCGGCACCGGGAGTTCGACGTCGTCGGCGCCCGCGCGGGCCAGACGGTCCAGCACGGCAGAGAGCGGGACGGTCACATCGAGCTCGGCCGGCGCTGCCAGCGCCACGGTCCGGAGCCCCAGGATGGTGGGGGTTGCCTCCCCCAGCAGCCGCGGCCGGAGCACGCAGACGTACGCGGCCAGGACCGGCCCGCTGGCGTTCAGCCGGATGGCGCCGTCCTCGACGGCCCGGGCGCGGGTGGCGAAGGTGCGCAGGTCGGCGAGGTCGCGGGGATCGGTGAACTGCAGGGGCTGGGTTAGGACGTCAGACACAATCTTGACTCTACCGGCTGTGCCTCTTTTGAGCCGTGCCGGGGTGCCGTCTAGAGTCAAACCATGACTGAAGCCGAAGCCGGATTGCAGGCGATGCCCACCGAGGACCCCACCTCCTCGCTGATCCAACTCCTGAACCTCGGCGAGCTGGAGGGCGCACGGACCGACGAGGACATCTTCATGGGCCCCTCGCAGAAGCAGCCGCGGCAGCGCGTCTTCGGCGGCCAGGTGCTGGCCCAGTCCCTCGTGGCGGGCAGCCGCACTGTTCCGGACGGCCGCGGGGTCCACTCCATGCATGGCTATTTCCTCCGGCCGGGCGACGCCAACAAGCCCATCACCTTCGGCGTCCAGAGGTTGCGCGACGGCCGTTCCTTTTCCGCGCGCCGGGTCCACGCGTACCAGGAGGGCATGCCCATCCTGTCGATGATCGCGTCCTTCCAGGACGAGGATGAAGGAATCGAGCACCAGACCCAGATGCCCGCCGGGATTCCGGACCCGGAGTCGCTGCCGAGCACGGCTGACCTGCTGGGCAAGTACGACCACCCGGTGGCCCGCCACTGGGCCTACGAGCGCCCCTTCGACATCCGCCATGTGGATCCAGCCCTGTACGTCTCCGCGAAAGGCCCGAAGGAAGCCCGGAACGCGGTCTGGATGCGTACCTTCGGCCCGATGCCCGATGACCCGGAGATGCACCGCGCCGCACTGGCCTATGCCAGCGACTACACGCTGCTGGAATCCGTCCTGCGCAAGCACGGCATGAGCTGGATTACCCCGGGAATGTCCGTCGCCAGCCTGGACCACGCCATGTGGTGGCACCGGCCCGTCCGCGTGGACGAGTGGTTGCTCTACGTCCAGGAATCCCCCAGCGCCCAGGGTGCCCGCGGCCTGGCTACCGGCAAGATCTTCAGCCGCGACGGCCGGCACGTCGCGACGGTGGCCCAGGAAGGCATGATCCGGGTGCCGACCGACTTCAAGAACAAGGTCAAGGGCGCCGTCCAGACCAAGGTGCTGGAGCACCAGATGCGCAAGGCCGACCGCGGCTGACGCGGACACGCGAAAGGCCCGGCTCCCCACGGGGAGCCGGGCCTTTCGCGTAGGCCCTGGCGGGACCGCTTTGCGGACTTAGTCGCGGGTCAGGCGGCGGTGCGTCACCCGGTGCGGCTTGGCCGCGTCGGGGCCGAGGCGCTCGATCTTGTTCTCCTCGTAGGATTCGAAGTTGCCCTCGAACCAGTACCACTTGGAGGGGTTCTCCTCGTCGCCTTCGTAGGCGAGGATGTGCGTGGCCACCCGGTCCAGGAACCAGCGGTCGTGCGAGACCACGACGGCGCAACCCGGGAATTCGAGCAGGGCGTTTTCGAGGCTGCTGAGAGTCTCGACGTCGAGGTCGTTGGTCGGTTCGTCGAGGAGCAGCAGGTTACCGCCCTGCTTGAGCGTGAGGGCCAGGTTCAGGCGGTTGCGCTCACCACCGGAAAGCACGCCGGCCTTCTTCTGCTGGTCCGGGCCCTTGAAGCCGAACGCGGCAACGTAGGCGCGGGACGGCATCTCGACCTGGCCGACCTGGATGAAGTCGAGGCCGTCGGAAACGACCTCCCACAGGGTCTTGTTCGGGTCGATTCCGCCACGGCTCTGGTCAGCGTAGGAGATCTTGACGGAGTCGCCGATCTTCAGTTCGCCGCCGTCGAGGGGCTCCAGCCCGACGATCGTCTTGAACAGAGTGGTCTTGCCGACACCGTTCGGGCCGATGACGCCGACGATGCCGTTGCGCGGCAGCGTGAAGGACAGGCCGTCGATCAGGGTGCGGTCCTCGAAGCCCTTCTGGAGGTTCTTGGCCTCCAGGACCAGGCCGCCCAGCCGCGGTCCCGGCGGGATCTGGATCTCTTCGAAGTCGAGCTTGCGGGTACGGTCCGCCTCGGCGGCCATTTCCTCGTAGCGTGCCAGACGGGCCTTGGACTTGGTCTGGCGGCCCTTGGCGTTGGAGCGGACCCACTCGAGTTCCTCGGAGAGGCGCTTGGCCTGCTTGGCGTCCTTCTTGCCCTGGACCTCCAGGCGGGCACGCTTCTTCTCGAGGTACGTGGAGTAGTTGCCCTCGTACGGGTACAGGTGGCCGCGGTCCACCTCGGCGATCCACTCGGCCACATGGTCCAGGAAGTACCGGTCGTGGGTGACGGCGAGGACTGCGCCCGGGTAGGAGGACAGGTGCTGTTCAAGCCACAACACGCTCTCGGCATCGAGGTGGTTGGTGGGCTCGTCAAGGAGCAGCAGGTCCGGCTTCTGCAGCAGGAGCTTGCAGAGGGCGACGCGTCGGCGCTCACCACCGGAGAGAAGCGTGACATCGGCGTCGGCCGGCGGGCAGCGCAGGGCATCCATGGCCTGCTCGAGCTGGGAGTCGAGATCCCAGGCGTCGGCGGCGTCGATGGCTTCCTGCAACTGGCCCATTTCCTCAAGGAGAGCGTCGTAGTCAGCGTCGGGGTTGGCCATCTCTTCGGAGATCTCGTTGAAGCGCTGGATCTTGCCGTAGATCTCGCCGACGCCTTCCTGGACGTTGCCCAGAACGGTCTTGTCCTCGTTCAACGGCGGCTCCTGCAGCAGGATGCCGACGGTGTAGCCGGGGCTCAGCCGGGCCTCGCCGTTGGAGGGAGTGTCCAGGCCGGCCATGATCTTGAGAATGGTGGACTTACCGGCACCATTCGGGCCAACAACACCAATCTTGGCCCCCGGGAAGAAGGACATGCTCACGTCGTCGAGGATAAGTTTTTCGCCAACGGCCTTGCGGGCCTTGGTCATTGTGTAGATAAATTCCGCCATGCCTACAAATCTAGTGGCTTGACGCGGATAACTCACATTCCGGTCCCCCGGCCAGCCGGCGGCCCGGCATCTGGTCTGCGGACGGTCTCTAGGCGGGTCTGCCCGCGAAACAGCGGCCATCCGCCAAGACTGTCAACACGGTCACCGCCACCGTACCGTTGCGCAGTTGGGCCACGACGCAGTCCCGGTCTTGCCGGACCGCAGCCTCTACAGCGTCAGCCTGCAGCCCGGTAGGGGTTCGGCTCGCCGTGACTTCGATGCCGTCCCGCGGGAATCCGGCTTCGACGAGGGCCGCCCGGATCTGTTCCGTTCCGGGCTCGGCCTCCCTGGCCAGCTTCGCCAAAGCCGCCTCAAGCCGGGCGGCGGCCGCGGAGGTGGCAGGGCGCGCTGTCGCTGCCGCGGAAGGGATCCGGGCGGGTGCGGGCCGGGCCGTGCCCGGCGGTGTTTCCGCGGAGAGGACGCCCCCCGGCGCTCCCCCACTGCCCCCAGCGGCCGCCGAACAACCCGCCGTTGATGCAAGCAGCAGGATAAGCGCCCCGAGCACCGGCAGCACCGCCTGGTCTTGAGAGTTCGTCCGGGCTCGCTTCACCCGGCAATTCTGCCATGGGCTGCAGTCCGGCGGCCTCAGGCGGCGGCCCCCTTCAATTCGCCGGTCTCTGCGTCAAAATCCTGCTCGTCGTCGCCCGACCCGGCATCGTCGGCCCCTGCATCGTCCGCGTCGACGTCCACGCCGCGGTCGTCGTCATGGGCGTCGTGGCCGCTCCCGGTGCGTTCGGGGGCTGCGGCGTCCTGTCCGGGCACCGGGCCATTAGCGGCGGTGCGCGTGAAGTTGGCGGACCCCCACATCAGGTCGTGGCCGACAGACTCGGCGTCGATTTCTGCCACGTGATAAACGCGGCCGTCCTTTTCCCAGCTGCGCATCTTAAGCCGGCCCACGATGATGACGCGCTGGCCCTTTTTGATGCTGCAGCCCATGTTTCCGGCCAGCTGGCGGTATCCCTGCACCGTGAACCAGTTGGTGTTTCCGTCCACCCATGCGTTTGCGGAGCGGTCAAAGCGCCGCTCCGTCGAGCCCAGCCGGAAGGAAGCGGTGGCGACCCCGCCCGGCGTCGTCGTGCTCCTGATCTCCGAGGCGACGAAGCCGCGGACCGTGATGCTGTCGTTCATTGGTCTGTCCTGTCTTGAGTAGTCGCTGTCCTGAACAAGCCCTGTCTTGAGTACGCTCGGTCGATTTGGTCTTGCCCCACCGAGCAGTTCCAGCTTCACGTGCGGGCGCGTCGGACGGCAGTGCGGGATTCCGCTATGTGGAAAACCTGGTCGGCCAGGCACAGGCATTTGCGGGCACGATTGACTGGCGGAGCGCGCGGGGCCCTGTAAACTTCTTGAGGCGTCCCCGGCAGTAGCCTGTCGGCACGCCGAACGTGCCCCAGTAGCTCAGGGGATAGAGCAGCGGCCTTCTAATCCGCCGGTCGGGGGTTCGATTCCCTCCTGGGGCACAACGTGCGGCCCTGGTCGCGGCTTATCCGCCGCCCAGGGCCGCACCCCTGCCGCCCCGAAGCCCGCTCTGACGCGAAGCCGGGCCCCTTCAGATCCATTTGTTGTGCCGGAAGGTCAGGTAAAGGGCCACGCCCATCACCAGCATCAGCCCGAGCGCCATCGGATAGCCAAATACCCAGTCGAGCTCCGGGATCAGGCGGAAGTTCATCCCGTAGATCGACGCGATCAACGTGGGCGCGAAGAGAATGGCGGCCCAGGACGAGATCCGCTTGGTCTGTTCGTTCTGGGCGATGCTCGACTCCGTGAGGAGCCGCATTTCATCGTTCTGTCGCTGCGCCACGAGGGCGGCGTTGACCGCGAGAGCGTTCTGGAGCAGGGCGCGGAACGCAGTGATCCGTTCACTCAGGCGCAGCACATGGTCCAGCACATCGCGGAAGTGGTCCTGCAGTTCCGGGCCCGGCACGTGGTTGGGGGCGCCGGCCCGGAGAGCCTGCAGGATGCCGGTGAGCGGCGCCGTGGCGCGCTGGAACATGATCACCTGCCGCGAGAGTTCGTAGATCCTGCGGGAGACTCCCGGATCTGCCGCGAACAGCTCGTCTTCAATCTCGTCGACGTCGTTCTCCAGGCCGGCGGCAACTGGCTCGTACTCATCGACCACCTGGTCGAGGATGGCGTACAGCACGGCATCCGGCCCAAGGGCCAGGAAGTCCGGCTGGGACTCCATCCGACGGCGCACCCGGGCCAGGTCCGGTGATTCCGCGTGGCGGACGGTGACCACAAAATCGGGCCCGGTGAAAATATGGATCTCGCCGAACTGGACCTTCTCCACCTCATCCAGGTACCGGGCCGGGCGCAGCACCAGGAAGTGGGTGTCGCCGTAGTGTTCCAGCTTGGCGCGCTGATGGCCGGCGAGCGCGTCTTCCACCGCCAGATGGTTCAGGTCGAATTCCTCGGCCACCGAGCGAAGCTCCGCTGCGTCCGGACGGTAGAGCCCGATCCAGGCCATGCCCTGGCGCTGCCGCAACAGGAAATACGTCTCGTCCAGGTCCTCAGGGTCCGCGGTCCGGTACCCGTCCACGTAGACGGCGTTGTCGACGATCGTCACGGCCATGCCTCCTCGCCTGAACCGCCCGCTCCGGGCGCCCCTTTGGCTGTGACGCTATACCCCCGCCCGCCCGGTGCCAACAGCCTGCCTTCCTGCGTTTGCCGCGGCCGGACTGAGCCGCAACGCACCCCTAGGCTGCAAGCCTCCCGAGCCATGAGCACGCTTAGTATTGAGGTGACAGGCGGGGCACCAGGGAAAGCCTGAGCGACCCGCCCGCAATCGAAAGGTACGGCCGCCATGACCCAGACACCCCACGGATTCGATCCGCAGGATCCGCGCAACGCCGCTCCCGCGCAGTACCCGGTGACTGCTGAGGCCCCGTCCGGCTCCGTTGAGGGCTACCCCGCCGGCGGCACGGCAGACAGCACCGACGCCGGCGCCGGGGCCCCCGTCGACGCCATAGCCGTTCCGCGCGAAGAAGCTCCCCGTGCCGGTACGCCGGAACCGACGGCCGCCGCACCGGAACCCCGCCGGGTCACCCGCGCGGGCATGGTGTGGACTGCGGTTGCCAGCGCGCTGGTGGTGCTGATCCTGCTGATCGTCTTCATCCTGCAGAACCAGGTCTATGTCCAGGTGAAGTTCTTCGGCCTGGAGGGCTCCGTCCCGCTCGGCGTTGCCCTCTTCATCGCGGCGGTCGGCGGCGGTGTGCTGGTCGCGATCGCCGGGGCGGCCCGCATCATCCAGCTGCGGCTCGCAACGCACCGCCAGCGCATCCGACTGGCTGGCCAGGCCACGCGGAGCCGCTGACCACCAGCGGGCGCGGCGCCGTCCGCCGGCCCTATGGCAGCGTCAATATGACCGGGCCCTCCGCGGTGATCGCCACGGTGTGCTCGCTGTGGGCGGCGCGGCGTCCGTTGGCCGATCGGAGGGTCCATTCGTCGTCGTCGTGGTAGTAGTCGCCGTTGCCGCCGAGGATCAGCATGGGTTCGATCGCGATGACCAGACCTTCGGTCAGCTTGATGCCCCGGCCCGGCCGGCCGTCGTTGGGCACGGGCGGCTCTGCGTGCATGGTCCGGCCAATGCCGTGGCCGCCGTGGTCGGCGAGCAGCCCGTAGCCGGCCCGGCGCGCGGCCCCGCCGATCGCGTACGCCACGTCGCCCATCTTGTTGCCGATCCGCGCCGCTTCAATGCCGCGGGCCAGCGCCTCGTCGGTGGCGTCGATCAGCGCCTGGTCCACCGGGTCTGCCGTGCCCACAATGAAGCTGACGGCGGCATCCCCGCACCAGCCCGCCAAGAAGGCACCGCAGTCCACACTGAGCAGGTCGCCGTCCTCGAGCCGGTAGTCGTTGGGGATGCCATGCACCACGGCGTCGTTGACCGAGGTGCAGATCACGCCGGGGAAAGGGACGGAAGCCCAGCGGGGACGGTAGTTCAGGAATGCCGGCGTGGCGCCCGCCTCGGCCATCACTTGCGCGGCCACGCCGTCGAGCTCCTTGAGGGACACGCCGACGGCGGCAGCCTCGCGTACCTGCGCCAGCGCGTTAGCCACCACCCGTCCGGCCTCGCGCATCAGGGCGATCTCTTCGGGGCTCTTGATCATGGACATGGGGCTTCCTTCCGACGCGGGAGCAGGTGGCTCCGGAGGCTCAGATGACGGGCCGGGTGGTCACCGGTTCCGATGGCTTGCTGAACAGCTGTTTGGTTTTCGGGTCGAGGAAGATCAGGTACAGCGCGAACAGCAGGGCGATGATGGCAGCGGCGTTGCGGGCCAGGGCGAGCGCGAGGCCCAGGTCGTCGGTCTGCAGGTAGGGGAAGACTTCCAGCTGGTCCGAAATGGCGTAGACCATGAAGAAGGACACCATGAAGTACAACGCCTTGACCTGCCAGTCGTCCCGGATGCCGGTCACCGCAAAGAGCGGGATGAGCCAGACGACGTACCAGGACTGGATCATCGGTGCCAGGAAGACGACGGCGGCGAAGGCCAGGGTGAGCCGGCGCATCAGCCGGTCGAAGTCGCCGCGGAAGATCTGCCAGCCGACGATGCCGAGCGCCAGCAGCTTCCCGGCGTCGTACACCCACTTGGCCATCCCCCAGCCGTCCAGGCTGAAGGCGTTGAAGATCGAGGCGACAATGAGCCCCAGCAGGCCGACCGGTGCGTACCAGATCCAGATGCTGCCCGGGGCGGAGAGCCCGTTGATCCAGCCGAAGCCGAAGCCGTTTACCAGGCTCATCGCGTACAGCAGCGCCAGGCTGAGGCCGGCGGTGAGCGCCCAGAAGACGAACTTGCGCGGCCAGCTGGCGTTCTTGCCGGCCCACAGCAGGCCAATGAACGGCAGGAACACGATCGTGATGGGTTTGACCGAGATGGAAAGCGTGACCAGGACCAGGCCCAGCAGCACGCGTTTGGTGGCGCAGTAGTAGAGGCCGGCGAGGGCCAGGCCGATCATCAGGGCATCGTTGTGCACACTGGCGATGAAGTTGGTCAGAAACAGCGGGTTGGCGGCGGTGAGCCAGAGGGCACGGTGCGGGTTGACGCCGTGCAGCTCGGCCAGTTTCGGCACGTAGATCACGCAGAGCACGATTCCGAGCAGGGCCGCGAGCCGGAACAGCATGATGCTGGCCTCGGGGTGGACGTTCGTGGACCAGACCACGAACTGTTCGATCCAGAGGAAGAGCTGTCCGTACGGCACGGGAGCCTCGGTCCACATCTTGTCCGCGCCCAGCTGGAAGTAGTTCGACAGCGCCGAGATGCCGTTCTCGTAGGGGTTGAACCCTTCGACCATCAGCCGGCCCTGGCCGATATAGGCGTAGACATCGCGGCTGAACAAGGGGACGGAGAACATCATCGGCAGCCCCCACGCAGCCACCGCCAGCAGCGTCGCCTTGCGGGCCCCGGGGCCCCAGCTCCGCACGCGCTGCCCCAGCCGGAGCCAGGCGCGGACCAGGAGCATTCCGCCGACCGCCAGGAGCACAATGCTCAGCCCGACACCCACCGCCTCGGTCCGCATCCAGATGAACAAGGGTAGGCGCCGCAGTTCGGACACCGGAGCGAGCCAGCCGACGCCCAGCGAGCCGACCGCCATGAACACGGAGCCAAGGAATCCGGCAAGGATCGGCGACCTGGCATTATCCACATCGGCAACAACGGCCTTCGGAGACTGGCGGGAGGTACCGGCAGCCGTTTCCCCCGCCGCAGGTACAGGCGCCGTCATCTCAGGATCGTCCAATCTCTTGTGGGGCTCGTTTTGGCCCGCAACGGACCGACAAGCCGGCCATGGGGCACGCCGCGATGACGAAAATCTTCGACGGCCGCGTACCCGAAATCCTAGCACCGGACCGCTCAGCGGCGGCGGAACGGTAGGCTGGGCGGGTGCCTATATCTAATGAACGCATCGTGTGGATCGACTGCGAAATGACCGGCCTGGACTCCAAGAACGACGCCCTCATCGAGGTTGCGGCCCTGGTGACGGACTCGGAACTCAACATCCTCGGTGACGGCGTGGACGTCGTGATCAAGCCGGACGACGCCGCGCTGGCCCAAATGAACGACTTCGTGCGCGACATGCACACCCGGTCCGGGCTGCTGGCGGAACTCCCCCACGGCAAGACCATGGCCGAAGCCCAGGCCGCCGTGCTCGAGTACATCAAGAAGTGGGTGCCGGACCCGAAGAAGGCCCCGCTGGGCGGCAACTCGGTGGGCACCGACCGCGTGTTCCTGGTCCGCGACATGCCGGAACTGGTGGAGCACCTGCACTACCGCGTGATCGATGTCAGCACCATCAAGGAACTCTCCCGGCGCTGGTACGCCCGGGCGTACTTCCAGTCCCCCGCCAAGCTCGGCGGCCACCGTGCCCTGGGCGACATCAAGGATTCCATCGACGAGCTCCGCTACTACCGGGAGGCGGTCTTTGTGCCCGCACCGGGTCCGGACAGCGCCACGGCGCAGCGGATCGCGAAGTCGATCATGGCCCCTGCGGACGCCCCCGCCGAGGCGCCGGCAGCAGCACCCGCGGAGTAATCTCCACCACGTTTAGGGAAAATTTCGTCGAATTCGAGGAAAGTGGCAAAACCACCCCCAAACAGCAGGTAAGCTATTTGTCGTTGCCTTTTCAGCCAGACGGTTCGCCGGAAGGCATGGCGGGGCACATGGTGGGCGTAGCTCAGTTGGCAGAGCGCCTGGTTGTGGTCCAGGAGGTCGCGGGTTCAACCCCCGTCGCTCACCCTCACAAAGGACGGCAGAATTGTCCGACCTTTTCCAAAGGCCGCACCGGATATCCGGTGCGGCCTTTGTTGTCTGTCCAGTCTCGTCCGTGCGTGGAAGGAACCGCGATGAAGCGCCAGCTCTTTGAAGAAGACCACGAGATGTTCCGTGAGATGGCTGCGGAGTTCAACGCGCGGGCGGTGGCCCCGCACTACGGCCAGTGGGACCAGGACCACATGATGCCCCGTTCGCTCTGGACCGCGGCCGGCGAGCAGGGCCTGCTGGGGCTCGCCGTTCCCGAAGAATTCGGCGGCCTGGGCATGGACGACTACCGCTTCCGTGCCGTGCTGGACGAGGAGTTCGCCAAGAGCAACCACCTTGCCGTGGGGCTGGCCTTCCACCTGCACGATGACATGGTCCTCCCCCACCTGCTGGCCTACGGCTCCGACGATCTCAAAGCGCGCTGGCTGCCCGGCATGGTCTCCGGCGAGACGGTCACCTCGGTCGCCTGGACCGAGCCCGGCGCCGGATCGGACCTCCGCGGCATCCGCACCAAGGCCGTGCGCGACGGCGACGACTGGCTCATCACCGGCCAGAAGACCTTCATCGGCAACGGCATCTCCGGCGACGCGTCCCTGGTCTTGGCCCGCACCGACGGCAGCACCGGGCGGGGCGGCCGCGACTCCTTCTCGCTGTTCATGGTGCGCAAGTCCGAGGGCTACAACACCGGCAACCAGCTGGACAAAATGGGGCTGAAGGCCTCGGACACCGCTGAGCTGTTCTTCGACAACGTCCGGGTACCGCACGCGGACCTGGTCGGCGAAGAAGGCAAGGGGCTGCAGTACGCCGCCGAGCAGCTCCCCCAGGGCCGGCTGGCCATCGCCGTCGCCAGTTCCGCCGTCGTCCGCGCCGTCTACGAGGCGACCGTGACGTACACAAAGGACCGCAACGCGTTCGGCGAGCGGATCATCGATTTCCAGAACAGCCGCTTCGAACTGGCCGACATCCTCACCGAGGTCGAGGTCACTGAAACCTACGTGGACCAGGCCATCCGGGCTTTCAACGCGGGTGAACTCGACGCCGCCTCGGCGGCGCGGGCCAAGCTCTGGGCCTCCGAACGGGCCAAGTCCATCACCGACCGGTGCCTGCAGCTGCATGGCGGCTACGGCTACATCCTGGAGTACCCGGTGGCGCAGGCCTTCCTCGCGGCACGGTTGCTCACGATCTTCGGCGGCACGAACGAAATCATGCGCGACGTCGTCGGCCGCACCATCGCCGGCTGACCGTCGCAGCACCAGCAGCCAACAGCACTAAAGGAACTTTTTCGACATGACAGTCCTACCCATCACGATCTGGGGCGAACCCGTGCTGCACCGCCGGGCCGCCGAAGTTGAAGTCTTCGACGACGAACTCCGCACCCTGATCGCGGACATGTTCGAGACCAACGACGCCGCCAACGGCGTCGGCCTGGCCGCGCCCCAGGTCGGTGTGGGCAAGCGGCTTTTCGTGTACAAGTACGCCAACGACGACGGCGCCCCGCCCTCCGGCGTCGTCGTCAACCCGGTGCTGACCCTCTCCAAAGTCTCCGGGGCGCTGCCGGACCCGGACGAGGAAGAGGAAGGCTGCCTGTCCTTCCCGGGCGGGCAGTACCCGCTCAAACGCGCCGAATGGGCCCGGGTGCAGGGCTTCGACGGCGACGGCAAACCCGTCGAGTTCGAGGCAACGGGCTGGTTCGCGCGCGTGATCCAGCACGAGTACGACCACCTGGACGGCAAGCTGTACGTCAATCGGCTGATCGACCGCTACGCCCGTAAGGCGATGAAGCAGGCCAAGAAGAGCGGCTGGGGCGTCCCCGGTTTGACCTGGATGCCGGGTGTAGACCCGGATCCCTTCGGCCACTAGCCCCGGCGGGCTAGTCCCCGTTCGGACTGCGCCAGCAGGCGCGGAGTCTCCCCACCTTTGACGCCAACACGCAGGAAATCGCCGCGAATTTCGCGGGACGCGCCGGCGGCCGCCCCCAAAAGTGGGGAATTTCCGCCGTGGAGTTACGCCCCGGCGGGCTAGTCCTCGTTCGGTTTCAGCAGCTGGGCGGCATGGTCGGGGACGTAGCGGAACAAGTCCCGCGGCGGCCGGGTGTAATTGACGGCGCGCGGCCTCTGCGGGAGGGTAACCGGCTCCGTCCTGACTTCGGTGTAGTCGATGCTGGAGAGCAGGTGGGCGATCATGTTGATCCGGGCCCGGCGTTTGTCCTCTGCCTCCACCACAAACCACGGCGATTCCGCGGTATCCGTCTGCATGAACATGTCGTCCTTGGCCCGCGAGTAGTCCTCCCACCGCAGGATCGCCTCCCGATCCATCGGCGAGAGCTTCCATTGACGCAGCGGATCCTCCAGCCGGGACCTGAAACGCCGTTCCTGCTCCGCGTGGCTGATCGAGAACCAGTATTTGAACAGCAGGATCCCGTCCTGGATCAGCAGCCGTTCAAAGACCGGGCACTGGGCCATAAAGCGTTTGTGTTCCGCGGGCGTGCAGAATCCCATCACCCGTTCGACGCCGGCGCGGTTGTACCAGGAGCGGTCCATCAGCACGATTTCCCCGGCCGCCGGCAGGTGCTGTACGTAGCGCTGGAAGTACCATTCACCGCGCTCCCGCTCGGTGGGTACCGGCAGCGCCACGATCCGGGCAACGCGGGGATTCAGGTACTCGGTGACCCGCTTGATGGCGCTGCCCTTGCCGGCGGCGTCGCGCCCTTCAAAGATCACCAGCACCCGTGCGCCCGTGCTGCGGACCCATTCCTGCAACGCAACCAGCTCCGCCTGAAGCCGCGCCAGTTCCGCGGTGTAGACGCCGAGAGGCAGCCGGCCAGGCTGCCCCGGCTCCTCCCCCGGGCCGTCCTTATGGCGCGTGGGCTCCCGCCCGGCGCTACCCTTGCCCGTGTTTCTCTTGCGATGTGCCATGCGTCCCGCCCGGTCGTGGCGGCTGAATTCCAGCCTCCTGTCCTGCCGCGCCCATTCTTGCGGAGCGCCCCACTGCCCACAAGGGGATCTAGGCCCGGGGACAGTGTGAACGCCGTGCTCTTATGCTTGGCCCCATGGAAGCCACCACGCCGGCACAGCCCATCCTCACGGTCACCGTGAATCCAGCATTGGACATCAGCACCACCACCGGGGTGGTCACCAGCGGTCATAAGCTCCGTTGCGGACCCAGCCGCCTGGATCCGGGCGGCGGCGGCGTGAACGTGGCCCGGGTGGTCCAACGGCTCGGCGGACGTCCCCTGGCCATCTACACGGCGGGCGGCCCCACGGGCGAGGCCTACCGGAGACTGATCGAAGCGGAGCGGCTCCCCACACTGGTGGTTCCGATCCAGGGCAGCACCCGGCAGGACTTCACTGTCGATGAGACCTCCACCGGCAAGCAGTTCCGCTTTGTCCTGCAGGGACCCGAGCTGAGTGAACCCGAGTGGCGGCTGTGCCTGGCGCTCGTGGCGGATTCCATCCAGCCCGGCGGGTACGTGGTGGCAAGCGGCAGCCTGCCCCCCGGTGTACCGGATAACTTCTACGCCGAGGTGGCCAGGCTCGCGCGCGAGCAGAATGCGCGCTGCGTCGTCGACGCCTCAGGACCGGCCCTGGCCGCCGCCTTGTCCGAGGGGGTCTTCCTGGTCAAACCGAGCCGGCGGGAGCTCGGGCTGCATTTCGGCACGACCCTGGAGACCGAGCAAAGCGAGCTCGACGCCGCCATGGCGCTGGTGGCCGACGGATCCGCCGAACATGTCGCGCTGACCCTGGGCGGCCAGGGAGCAGTCCTGGCGTCCCAGGGCGGCACGCTCCGTCTGGCCGTGCCGCCGGTACGGGTGCAGAGCACGGTCGGTGCCGGCGACAGTTTCCTGGCAGCCTTCGTGCTCCGGCTGGCGCAGGGGCGCACGCTGGCTGATGCGTTCCGTTCGGCGGTCGCTGCCGGCAGCGCGACTGTCACCACACGCGCCACCGAGCTCTGCCACCGGGCCGACGTCGAGCGGCTCGAAGCAGAACTCGCGGAACAAGCCGCCCGGGCCTAGCCGGGAAACCGGCACTCCGCTGGCATGATGTGGCGCATGGGGGAAACCGAAACAAGCTCAAGACCGAGGCCGCGCACCTTCAAGGAGCCATCCGGCCGGGTGGTATCGCTCCTGGTCTGGGGAGGCAGCGCTGCCGGCATGGGCTGGCTGATGCTCGCGGGAAGGGGCGGGGCTGCCGTGGCGGCCGCGCCGTGGCTGGCTGCCGCGGCCCTGCTGGTCTATCTGACGCAGTGGCAGCCGAGGCTGATCGTGGGAGCCGACAAGTTTGACGTGGTCAACGGGCTCCGACGGCACCGGATCCCGTTCGCCGCCGTGGACGACGTCGAGGTCCGCTACTCCGTCACGGTGAGGGCTGCCGGTAGGAAGTATGTCAGCTGGGGTGCCCCGACGCCGCCCAGCGCCTTTGGCACCGGGTTCGAACAGGCCCGGGACTGGAAGGAACGCCCCTTCGGGATGCTGCCGTCCAATGAGCGCATGGGCCAGCCTCCGACGTCGGGCGGACGGGATGCGATTGTCCGGGCCTGGCAGGATGCCAGGCAGCCGGGCGCAACCAGCGGCCCCGGCCAGAGTTCGGCCGAGCGCACGGTCGTGTCCGAGTGGAACGTCCCGATGCTGGTCGTGGGGCTGGTCGTGGCCTGCTGGTGCCTCGTCTCATTGCTGTTCTGACTGCCGGACGGCCTGTGTCCTAAGGCATCACCTTGTAAAGCTCAATGACGGTCTCTTCCGGCGGGGATGTGAAGCCGCCCTCGATGCCGGCCTGCATTTTGGGCATCAGGATGCCGTCACGGAATTTCTCCCAGCTCTCCTGGGAATCGTGGACCGCCATGATTGTCCATCCACCGGCCGATGCGCCGCCGGCATGAAAGACCTGCCCCTCCGGCAAGCGGCCTTCGCCGGGATGAACCGCGGCAATGGACGCCTCGTACTGTTCCTTGGTTCCTCCCGGAAAAAAGTGCACAACTCCGTAGGCCATTTCTACTCCTCGAGTGGTGGGCCGTAGCTGACGATTCCAGTCCTAGACCTGGCAGTGTCGGGTGTCAATGAGCCGGGAATCGTTCCGCTCCCAACAGCGCAGACAGCAGCGCGAATCAGCCCGGACATCAGCGCGGCACGATGGTCTGCTGCCCCGGGCAGGCACCGAGAACCCGTTTCATCGCGTCCTTTTCGGCCGGCGTTACCCACAGCCCGTAGGCGGCCTTCACCGAGATTTGCCGGGCGACGTAGTGGCAGCGGAACGCCTTGTTCGGCGGCAGCCAGGTGGCGGCGTCGGACGCGCTCTTGTCCTGGTTGGCCTGCCCGTCCACGGCAATGAGGTTCAGCGGATCGTTGGCGAGGTGCTGGCGCTGCAGCGGACTCAGCTGCTGGGCCCCCTTTTGCCAGGCGTCCCCCAGCGCCACGACGTGGTCGATCTGCACGGCTTTGCTGGACGCCGCACCGCGCTGGAAGGCGATGGTCCGCCCGGTGTAGGGCTCCTGGAAGGTCCCGGATCCGACCCGGCAGCGGGAGCCTTCGGTGAACATGGCGCCGGCCAGGTCTCGGCGGAGGATGTCGTTGCGGGTGTCACAGCCGTTACGGTCGACGTCGAGCCACGCCTGGCCAAAGGCACTGCGGTTGTAGTTGCCGCTGGCTGCGCGGCCCTTGACCGGCAGCACCGACAGGAGGTCCACGGCGAGACCGGACGGCACGGCCCGAACCGGCGCGACCGGTTTCATCCAACCCGCCGCCAGCACGGGAGCCTCGGTGGGCCCCGCCACCCTCGGCTCTGCGATCGCAAATTGGCCGGCGGTGAAGAACCAGCCGAGGCCAGCCAGCAACGCCAGCATCGTGGCGCCCAGCAATGCCCAGGCCTGGCGCGACCGGCGCCGGGCGCGCCTGAAGTCGCGCCAGGTGACGGTCACGGAAGTTCCGGGGAGGGATGGGGCTGCTGCACCTCATCAGCCTAGGCCGGGGCACCGACAGCGGCCCGGTTGTCCACAGTGTGCAGGACAGGACAGGCTATGCCCCGGGGCTGGCGGCCGGACGGCCGCCGGCTGGTCAGTGCCGAGCGGTCACTGTTCCTTGGTGACCCGGCGGAGGTCCTCCTCGGCGAGATTCAGCAGCGCTTCCAACTGGCTGACCCGCGCGTCGTCGATCTCGCCGGCCTCGCGTTTGGCTCGGGCGTCGTCGAGGAGGCGCTTGGCTTCCTTGGCGTTCCGCCGGGCTACGTCGAGGGCATGTTCCAGGGTGGTTTCGTGCTCCACAGCCGAGTTCTGTTCCATGGCTCCATTGTGGTTCCCTTTCCCGGCCGATTCCAGCGAACCGGCCGGGAAGGTCCAAAGTGGGGCTACCCGACCTCGACCGGCAGCCCGGCAGCTTCGAGGGTCGCGGCCGCGTCCTTGGCCGGGAACGACGGCGGGTTCACGCCGGCCATTTCCTCCATCACACGGACCACCTGGCAGCTGTAACCGAATTCGTTGTCGTACCAGACGTAGAGGACAAGGTTCTTCTCGTTGCTGATGGTGGCGAGGCCATCGACGATGCCGGCGCGGCGGGAGCCGACGAAGTCGGTGGAGACAACCTCCGGCGAATCGATGTAGTCGACCTGCTTGCGCAGCTCCGAGTGCAGCGACATCTCGCGCAGGTAGTCGTTGACCTCATCCTTGGTGGTGCCGTTTTCCAGGCTCAGGTTCAGGATGGCCAGGGAGACATCCGGGGTGGGAACGCGGATGGAGCTGCCGGTCAGTTTGCCCAGGAGCTCGGGCAGGGCCTTGGCGACAGCCTTGGCGGCACCGGTCTCAGTGATGACCATGTTCAGCGCGGCGGAGCGGCCGCGGCGGTCACCCTTGTGGAAGTTGTCGATCAGGTTCTGGTCGTTGGTGAAGGAGTGGACCGTCTCTACGTGGCCGTGCACGACGCCGTAGCGGTCGTTGATCGCCTTTAGTACCGGCGTGATGGCGTTGGTGGTGCAGGACGCCGCCGAAACAATCTTGTCCGAATCCGTGATGGTGGCGTGGTTGATGCCGTGCACGATGTTTTTCAGCTCGCCCTTGCCCGGGGCGGTGAGCAGAACGCGGGAAACGCCCTTGCTCTGCAGGTGCTGGGAGAGGCCCTCGGCGTCGCGCCAGCGGCCGGTGTTGTCGACCACCAGTGCATCGTGGATGCCGTAGGCGGTGTAGTCCACCGTGGCCGGGTTGTCCGAGTAGATGACCTGGATCTGGACGCCGTTGGCAGTGATGGTGTCGTTCTCGAGGTCCACCTTGATGGTGCCTTCGAAGGACCCGTGCACCGAGTCGCGGCGCAGCAGGCTGGCGCGCTTGGTGAGGTCGTTGTCCGACCCGCGGCGCACCACGATCGCGCGCAGCCGCAGGCCGTGCCCGCCGCCGGCCTTCTCGATCAGGAGGCGGGCCAGGAGCCGGCCGATGCGGCCAAAGCCGTAGAGGACGACGTCGGTGCTGGTGCGGTCGTCGCCGCCGCGCTTGCCGACCACTTCGGCCAGCTCCTCGCGCAGGAAGTCGTCCAGGCTGATGCCGTTGCCTTCTACGCGGTACTTTTCGGTCAGGCGGGCAATGTCGATGGCTGCCGCGCCGAGGTCCAGCTTGGTGAGGGCGTCGAGCAGGGGCGCGGTCTCTTCGAGGCGCAGCTCTTCCTTGCTCATCCGGCGGGCAAAACGGTGCGCCTTGAGGATGTTCATGGTGGACTTATTGATCAGGCTCCGGCCGTGGATGGACGTCACCACGTTGTTTTCGCGGTACAGCCGGCCGATCACCGGAATCATGGCCTCGGCGAGCGCCTCCCGGCCCATCCACGTATCAAGACAAGAATCTGACGTCTGGCTCACAGAACTACCTTCCTAAAATCCACCACATACGTCCTCGTATGCGGAAGTCGGCTGCCGGCGGATCTCCGGAACCTGGACGCGGCGGGGATTCGGTCCACCCCGGGCGCCTGCATGGAGCGCAAAGAAAAAGCCACCGGCGGCGAACGCAGACCCGGTGGCAGAACATCTACGTTCGCTATCCATTCTAGAGCGGGGCGCCGGTCCAGGGGGCCGGAGGCGGCGTGAAATCACTCACACGAGCGGGGTCCGCCGCGTCACGCAGCCCTTGACGTAGGATGTCCAGATGGGACTCATAGTTGCACTACTTGTCATCTGGCTCATTCTTTCGATCCTGGGCTTCGTCGTGAAGGGCCTGCTTTGGCTGGCCGTCATCGGCCTGGTCCTGTTCGTCGCCACGGCGGCGTGGGGCTGGGTGAAGCGGAAGGCCAAGGCCTGATCCGAAACCTACACCTCGATCCAAACGGCAAGGACCGGCACCACACGGTGCCGGTCCTTTTCGTTTGGTTGGATGGGTTGACCGATACGCCGGGTTCTGTGTTCCCGCGCTGTTGCCGGCGCGGGAGTAGCGGCCATCCATCTACGGACGCCGTTGCCGACGCCCTCCAGCGGCCTACCCGGACACTCGGGCGGGCAGCCCTCAAACGTGTCCTGTCTGGCCTTGCTCCGGGTGGGGTTTACCTAGCCTTCCCGGTCACCCGGGAAGCTGGTGGTCTCTTACACCACCGTTTCACCCTTACCTGCTCCCCCGACCGTGCGGACACGGCCCTGGGGCAGGCGGTCTATTCTCTGTGGCACTGGCCTGCGGGTTACCCCGAGTGGGCGTTACCCACCACCCTGCCCTGCGGAGCCCGGACGTTCCTCGAGCCACTTGCGTGACGCGCGGCCGCCTGGTCAACCCATCCGGTTCTCATTCTACGGGCTGCCCCCGCAGGCTCACCGCACCGGCGCCTTTTGGGCCTGCCGGTGGGAGAATGAAAGCAGCAACCCCGCCAGGCAAGGAAGCGATTCGGATGGATTTCACCGCCGTCGTCATTTGGCTGATCATCGCCGCGCTCGTGCTCATCCTGGCCCGGGCCTCGATCCGGATTGTGCGCCAGTATGAGCAGGGCGTGCTGTTCCGGCTGGGCCGGGTGATCGGAGTCCGGATGCCCGGGCTGCGCTTTATCATCCCGGTGATCGACCGGCTGCAGCTGGTCAGCCTGCGGATCGTGACCATGCCGATCCAGTCGCAGGGCATCATCACCCAGGACAACGTCAGCGTGGATATCTCCGCGGTGGCCTACTACCGGGTGATCGACGCCGTGAAGTCGGTGGTGGCGATCGAAAATGTGGCTGCCGCGATCAACCAGATCGCCCAGACGACGCTCCGCAAGGTGGTCGGCCGGCACAGCCTGGACCAGACCCTGTCCGAAACGGAACACATCAACAGCGACATCCGCGAAATCCTGGACGCACTCACCCTGGAGTGGGGCGTCGAAGTCACGCTCGTGGAGCTGAAGGACATCCAGCTTCCCGAAAGCATGAAGCGCGCCATGGCCCGGCAGGCGGAGGCCGAGCGGGAGAAGCGGGCCAAGATCATTGCCGCCGAGGGCGAGTCGATCGCGGCGGCGGCGCTCGGTGAGGCTTCTGACATGATGATGGCGCATCCGCTGGCCCTGCAGCTGCGGAACCTGCAGTCCCTCGTCGAGATTGCGGTGGACAAGAACTCCACCGTGGTCTTCCCGGCGCCGCTGATGAGCACCATCGGCGAGCTGTCCGCGTTCCTGGCCCGGGAGACCAAGGCCGCCCAGGCAGCGGTAGCGGCGCCGGCCCAGGCCGCCGGCCCCACCCCCGTGGCGGCCACGGCGCCTCCCCCTGTCCCGGCGGCGCCAACGAAGGTAGCCTGACCTCATGGAACTGTTGCTCCTTGCCGTCGGCGCCGGACTGCTGGTCGTCGCGACCGTCGTGCGTGACATCCTGACCCGCCGGAAGCACGCGCGGCTGGGCAGCGACCCGGAATCCGAGCGGGCACGGCGGGACATCCAGCGGGCCAAGACAGTCGGCCAGTCGAATTTCGTGGGCCTCGACAACACCGGACACCGGCGCTAGCCCGACGCCGGGCCGCGCGCGGCTGCAGCCGCCTGGCCGCCGGTAGGATCGTACGGTGCTAATTCTGCTGCCGCCCTCCGAAGGCAAGACCCCCGCGACCGGCGGTGACGCCGTCGACGCGGCTTCGCTCAGCTTCCCCGGCCTCAACGCCTACCGCGCAAAGGTGCTCGAGGCGCTCGGCACCGTCAGCGCGCACGAGGACGCCCTGGCGCTGCTGGGCGTCGGCGCCTCGCTGAAGGCCGACGTCGAACGCAACACCCGCTTGCACGCCGAGCCTGCCGCGCCCGCCCACCAGGTGTATTCCGGCGTCCTCTACGACGCCCTGGACTACCGCTCGCTGACTCCGGCGCAGCGGAAGAAGGCGGACGCAAACGTGCTGGTGATCTCCGCGCTCTGGGGCGCGATCCGGTTTGCGGACCGGGTGCCGGCGTACCGGCTATCGATGGGCACGTCCCTGCCCGACGTCGGACGGCTGGCCTCGTTCTGGAAGCCGCAGCTGACTGAGGCCCTGGCCGCCGCAACGGACGGCGAGCTGCTGGTCGACTGCCGCTCCAGCACCTACGCCGCGGCCTGGGCTCCCCCGCCCGAGCGGACCGTGGCGGTGAACGTCTTCACGGAGGTCAACGGCGTCCGAAAGGTGGTAAGCCACTTCGCCAAGCACACCCGCGGGGAGCTTGCCCGGCACCTGCTGGCCCGCCGCGGCAAGACCCCGCAGACCCCGGCGCAGCTGCACAAGGCCGCCGCCGAGAAATGGTCCGCGGAGCTGGTCCAGGGCACGGCCCGGAAGCCGCACACCCTCAACCTCATCCTGCCCAACTAGCTGGCAGTTGTTGTCGTTTAGACGCCTCTAAACGACAACAACTGCGAGTCACTTGGGGACTAGGCCCACTCGGCGGAGCGGACCAGGATGCACCCGGAATCCGGGCAGAAGACGATGTCGTCCTCGGCGGCGGCCTTGATCTCGGCGAGGTCACCGGGGCTCAGCTGCATGCCGGATCCTTCGGAGGTGCCGTGGAAGAGCCGGGCCGCGCCGACGCCGCGCTTGGCGAGCGTCTTCTCGTAGACGGCGAGCATTCCCGCGTCCAGTCCCTCGGCGAACTCGGCGCGCTGGCCGCGCACCACGGTCATCTCCGCGGCCACTTCGGCGAGCTGTTCGTCCAGTTCGGCGCGGATGGTGCCAAAAGAACCCTGGATATCGTCAACGATCTGCTGCTGGTTGGCCTGGCGCAGGCGCAGCGAATCCAGCCGCTCCAGGACCTCGAGTTCAACGTCCTCAAGATCCGAGCGGCGCTTGTTCAGGGACGCGATGTCGCGCTGCAGGGCCACGAGGTCCTTGGACAGCCCGGTGCCGCTGTTGAGCCTGGCCTCGTCGCGTTCGATCCGGGAGGCGACCTGCTCGACGTCGGCCTCGGCGCGCTTGAGTTCCAGTTCGGCGTCGTGCACCGCCACCTTCGCGGCCCCGAGTTCTCCGTTGGCCACACTGAGGGCAGCCTCCAGGTCGGTGATCCGGGAGTCGCTTTCAAGGCTGCGGCGGCGGTTGGACAGGGACTTGAGCCTGGCATCGAGTCCCTGCAATTCGAGCAACTTCAACTGTTCCGCCGGTGCTGCCTTGGCCACTATTTCCTCCGCTTGTTCACTTACCGGCCGGAGCCGGGCACCGTACCGGCGCTCCCTAGACTCTAGTCGCCGCCCGGAGTCAGAATGAAGTCCCAGGGGTCGCTGTTGGTGCTGCTGACCCGGATCTCAATGTCGTGGCCCTGGTCGGTCAGCACATTCCCCAAGGCCTCGGCGGCCGCCGGCAGCCACAGCCACTCGCTCGCAAAGTGCGAGACGTCGATCAGGTACGGCCGGTCATTGACGGCAGCCTCGCGGGCCTCCGACGCCGGATGGTGGCGCAGGTCCGCGGTCAGGTAGACGTCGGCGTTGCTCGCGCGGACCTCGTTGAACAGCGAGTCGCCCGCGCCGCCGCACAGGGCCACACGTCGCACCAGGCCGTCCCGGTCGCCGGAAACACGGACGCCGCCGGCCACGGAGGGAAGGATGCCGAAGACCCGCGCGGCGAAGTCCCCCAGCGTCTGCACGTCGGCGAGGTCCCCGACCCGGCCGATCCCTTCCTCCGGAAGGCCGTTCGCGGCCGGCGTCAGCGGCACCACGTCCTGCAGGCCCAGCGCGTCGGCCAGCACGTCGGAGACGCCCCCGACGGCGGAATCACCGTTGGTGTGCACTGTCAGCAGTGCGGTCCCTGACTCGATCAGCCGGTGCACCGCCTTGCCCTTGGGGGTGTTGGCGGCAACGGAGGTGACGCCCTTGAGCAGCAGAGGATGGTGCGTAATGAGCAGTTCGGCGCCCCAGGCGACGGCTTCCTCGATGACTTCGAGGGTGGGGTCCACGGCGAAGAGAATCCTGCTCACCTCGGCGGACGGGTGCCCGGCCACCAGGCCTACCTCGTCCCACTCCTCCGCCAGCGATTCGGGCCAGAGCTCCTCGACGGCCAGCAGGATCATGCCCAGCGTGGCGGCCTCGCCGGGGCGGGTAGCTTCGTCGGGCTGCGCTGAAACGTCGGTGTTCTCAGGTTCCATAACCTCATTTTTACCCTATCCGCGGTGCCAGCCACCCCTGCCGGGAGTCCCGGATGCTGGCGGAATGCCGGGTTCGGGAATGATCCGGGCCCTTCGTCCATTGAACAGGACATGAGAACTTTCGTCCTCGGCGGGGGCTGCTTCTGGTGCCTCGACGCCGTCTATCAAAAGACCAAGGGTGTCAGCTCGGTCGTCTCCGGCTACACCGGAGGCCACGACCGCAACCCCGACTACTACAGCGTGTGCTCCGGCACCACCGGCCATGCCGAGGTGGTGGCGGTGACCTTCGACGAGGAGGTGATCCCGGCCGAGGTCATCCTGGACATGTTCTTCGCCCTGCACGATCCCACGACGCTGAACCGGCAGGGTTACGACGTCGGCACCCAGTACCGGTCCTCGATGTTCTACGAGACCACCGAGGAGAAGATCCTTTTCGAGGAAGCGATCGGCCGGAACCAGGAGCTGTGGTCGGACCCGATCGTCACCGAGGTGAGCCGCCTGCCGGTCTTCCACGTGGCGGAGGATTTCCACCAGGACTACTACGCGAAGTACCCCGAACAGGGCTACTGCCAGGTGATCATCAACCCGAAGCTGGCGAAGGCCAGGAAATATTACTCTGCATGGCTTAATGCTTAGCTAGGGCCTGAGCGCCCTCGTTACGCTGACCTTAGAATTCCTCCTCACAGATAGGCACACCTACCCATGGCACGGATCTATGACGATGTTACCCAGCTGGTCGGCGGCACCCCGCTGGTCCGCCTCAACCGGCTGAGCGAAGGCCTGGACGCCACGGTGGCGGTCAAGCTGGAGTTCTACAACCCGGCCAACAGCGTCAAGGACCGGATCGGCGTCGCCATCATCGACGCCGCGGAGAAGTCCGGTGCACTCAAGCCCGGCGGGACCATCGTCGAGGGAACCTCCGGCAACACGGGCATCGCCCTGGCCATGGTCGGCGCCGCCCGCGGCTACAAGGTCATCCTCACCATGCCCGAGACCATGTCCACGGAACGCCGCGTCATGCTCCGCGCCTACGGCGCAGAAATTGTGCTGACCCCCGGTTCCGAGGGCATGCGCGGAGCCGTGGAGAAGGCCCAGGAGATCGTCGCCAACACGGAGAACTCCATCTGGGCGCAGCAGTTCGCCAACGAGGCCAACCCCGAGGTGCACCGCCGCACCACCGCCGAGGAAATCTGGTCGGACACCGACGGCAAGGTGGACATCTTCGTCGCCGGCGTCGGCACCGGCGGAACCGTCACCGGTGTCGGCCAGGTACTCAAGGAGCGCAAGCCCGACGTGCAGATCATCGCCGTCGAGCCCAAGGACTCCCCCATCCTCAACGGCGGCGCCCCGGGCCCGCACAAGATCCAGGGCCTCGGCGCCAACTTCGTGCCGGAAATCCTGGACACCAACGTCTATGACGAGGTCATTGACGCCACCCTGGAGGACTCGGTCCGCGTGGCCCGCGAGCTGGGCGTCAAGGAAGGCATCCTCGGCGGCATCTCCTCCGGCGCGATCGTCTGGGCGGCCCTGGAGCTCGCGAAGCGCCCGGAGAACGCCGGTAAGCTGATTGTTGCCATTGTCTGCGACTTCGGGGAGCGCTACATCTCCACCGTGCTGTACGACGACATCCGCGGCTAAGCCCAGCCCTGTCCCAAGATTTCGTAGAAAGGTCTTTGTGAGCTTCTTCGCAAGACTGAAGGAAGACCTCGACGCCGCCCGGTCCCACGACCCGGCGGCGCGCGGTTCTTTCGAAAACTTCTTTGCCTACTCCGGCCTGCACGCGATCTGGGCGCACCGCCTGACGCACCGGCTCTGGCAGAACCCTTCGCTGCGCTTCCCTGCGCGGCTGATCTCCCAGCTGGCCCGCTTCCTGACCGGCATCGAGATCCACCCCGGCGCCACGATCGGCCGCCGCTTCTTCATCGACCATGGCATGGGGGTTGTGATCGGCGAAACCGCCGAGATCGGCGAGGATGTCATGATCTACCACGGTGTCACGCTCGGCGGCCGTTCGCTCGCAAAGATCAAGCGGCACCCCACCATCGAGGACCGCGTCGTCATCGGCGCCGGAGCCAAGGTTTTGGGCCCCATCACGATCGGCCGGGACAGCGCCATCGGCGCCAACGCCGTCGTAGTCAAGGACGCCCCGGCCGAATCGATCCTGACCGGAGTGCCCGCCACCTGGCGGCACCGCGACGCCCAGCGCGAAACCAAACCCGCCGTCGACCCGGCCGAGTACCTGATCGAGTACCGCATCTAAAGCACGCAGTCATAAAGACAGCGGCCGGCGGCCCCAAAACGGGGCCGCCGGCCGCTGTCGTTAACCGGTCTGGATTAGTGCGTGTCCACTGCCGAGATCTCGGACTTGTCCTCGCCCCAGAGGGTGTGGAAGGTGCCCTCGGTGTCGATGCGGCCGTAGGTGTGTGCACCGAAGAGGTCGCGCTGGCCCTGGATCACGGCGGCCGGGAGGCGCTTGCGCCGCAGGCCGTCGTAGTACGCCAGCGAGGAGGAGAACACCGGCACCGGGATGCCCAGCTGCACCGCGGTGGCCACCACGCGCCGCCAGGCCGGGAGGACCTCGGCGATCGCCTTGGTGAAGGCCGGCGCGAACAGCAGGTTCGCCGGCTTCTCGTCCGCGGCGTAGGCCTTGGTGATCTCCTTCAGCAGCTCTGCGCGGATGATGCAGCCGCCGCGCCACAGCGAGGCGATCTCGTCCAGCTTGAGGTCCCAACCGTATTCCTTGGCGGCGGAGGTGAGCATGTCCAGGCCCTGCGCGTAGGAGACCAGCTTGGAGGCGTACAGTGCCTGCCGGACGTCCTCGACGAAAGTCTCGGGGACCTCGACGGCGGCCTCGCCGCCGGCCAGCAGCTCCTGGGCCAGCTTGCGCTGCTCCGCCTGCGAGGACAGCGCGCGGGCGAAGACCGATTCGGCGATGCCGGAAGTCGGGGAACCCAGTTCAAGGGCGGAGATGACCGTCCAGCGGCCGGTGCCCTTCTGGCCGGCGGCATCCACCACGACGTCGACGAACGGCTTGCCGGTCTTGGCATCGACGTGGCCGAGGACTTCGGCGGAGATTTCGATCAGGAAGGAGGCGAGCTCGCCCTTGTTCCATTCGGCGAAAATCTTTGCCTGCTCGGCCGGCTCAATGCCCGCGCCGGAGCGCAGCAGGTCGAAGGCCTCGCCGATGACCTGCATGTCGGCGTATTCGATGCCGTTGTGCACCATCTTGACGAAGTGGCCGGCGCCGTCGGTGCCGATCCAGGCGCAGCACGGCTGGCCGTCGACGTGGGCTGCGATCTTTTCCAGCAGCGGGCCGAGCGCCTCGTAGGACTCCTTGGAGCCGCCGGGCATGATCGAGGGGCCGTTGAGCGCGCCTTCCTCGCCGCCGGAGACGCCGATGCCGACGAAGTGGAGGTCCTTCTTCGCGAGGGCGGCCTCGCGGCGGCGGGTGTCCTCGTAGTGCGAGTTGCCGGCATCGATGATGATGTCGCCGGCCTCCAGCAGCGGCTCGAGCTGTTCGATCACGGAGTCCACCGGCTTGCCGGCCTTGACCATGATCAGCACGCGGCGCGGCTTCTCCAGCGAGTCAACGAGTTCCTGCAGCGTTTCGGTGCGGACGAAGTCGCCGTCCTGGCCGTGCTTTTCGAGGAGCGCGTCGGTCTTCTCCACGGAACGGTTGTGCAGGGCAACGGTGAAGCCGTTACGGGCCAGGTTCCGGGCCAAGTTGGCCCCCATCACCGCAAGGCCGGTGACACCGATGTGTGCTGACATCAAAACTCCAATTCATTCTGTGCATCGAGTGCAGTTCGTCCCGCAGTTGCTGCGGAACACGCTTCTTGGGATCAGTGGCTGTCAATAAACCATATGTATTTCCGCTGACTGCAGGAAAGCAGCGCCCACGTGGCGGAATACGGCGCGTCACAAACAGTCTATGATTTTCGGCGGCCACTGCGCCTGTAGCCCCGGGATTGCGGCCTGCGCCACTATGCTTACGACTATGTCGACCAGCCTGCATCACCGCGCCATCGAGCATCTGGGAGCCCGCATCGTCGCCGGCGAGCTCCCCGCCGGCCATGTCATGCTGGCCGAGCACCTCGAGGATGAGCTGAAGGTCTCCCGCTCGGTGGTCCGCGAGGCGGTGCGCGTGCTGCAGTCCCTGGGGCTGGTCGAGACCATCAAACGTGTCGGCATCCGGGTGCTCCCCGCCAGCCGCTGGAATCCCTTCGATCCGCTCGTGATCCGCTGGCGCCTGGCCGGCGAGGGCCGCGGCGCCCAGCTGCGCTCCCTGGCCGAGCTGCGGACCGCGGTGGAGCCGGTGGCGGCCGAACTGGCGGCCGGCAACGCCCCGGATGAACTCCGCAGCCAGCTGGTGGAAATCTCCCACGCCATGCGGGAGGCCGGTGTGGCCGGCGACGTGCCTCGGTTCCTCGAGCTGGACATCCAGTTCCATTCCCTGCTGTTGACCGGTTCCGGCAACGAAATGTTCGCCAACATGGTGGGCCAGGTGGCCGAGACGCTGACCGGCCGCACCGTCCACGGTCTGATGCCGGACCATCCGCGGGCCTCCGCGCTGCAGTGGCACGTGGACGTGGCGGAGGCGATTGCGGCCGGCGACGGCGTGGCCGCCCGCGAGGCCTCCAACAAGATCATGCGCGAGACAATCGCGGACATGGAACCCAGCTGGAAGGACCAGCCCCGCGTCTTCGTCCCGGTCCAGCCCCGCTAGTCCGCCCGCACGGCAGCGGCACGGCTTCCGATAGACAGCCGCGGGGCCCGGATTAGTCCCGTCGATGGTCAAATTCAACCGCTAGGCGTTTCACATTTGGACGCATTCACGGTATATTTCTAACAAGCCTTCCACCGCGGCATCCCCCAATAGTCGCGGTGGAAGGCTTTTCCATTGCCCGCAGGCTTTTCCATTGCCCGGAGGCTTTTCCATTGCCCTCAGGCGTTTCCATTGCGCGGAAGCTTTTGCCGCGGGTGAGCGCTGGTCAGGCGGCGTCCGCCACCGCGTCCCGGAGCCGCCAGCCTCCGCCGAGGCCGTCCCGGATGATTTCCATCGTAGTTAGGGCCGATCCGCTGTTCCGGCCCAGCCTGGCCTGGACCTGCCACACCTCGACATCGACCCGGCTCAGTCCCTTCGGCATCCGGCGCTCGGCCTCCCACCAGCTCACGCGCTCAAACCACCGCACGGGTTCCGCGCCAACCACCCATTCGCGGCCACCGCGGACCACGGCCCGCGGATGTCCGTCAGGGCCGGTTTTTACGATCACATGTTCCATGCCGGCGACGGTACGGACAGGCACCGACATTTTGGTGCAGTCCAGACTTGGATGGCCGACAGCGCATGGGCAGCGGGGCCGCGCTCCACTACCAGGCGTTTGCGGATTCGAACTCCGTCTGGTGTTGCTCCTTGCAGTAAGGGACCCGGGAATCCGGAACAGGAATCCCGCATAGCCGGCATTTTGTAGCCCAAAACCTGGCAAAAAAAGAACGTAAACCTAACAAGTCGCCCCCCGAATAAGTAAGATAACAATATCACTTAGATTATTATCGGTTCGGAATCCCCCACTCCCTGCTGGGCCGGGGCGCCCCCTGCCGACCCTCGCGGCGAGCAGTGGCCGTCGGGGCCAGCGGCGTAGCGCCCGCGCGTTGCCAACCGATTTGTGAGCACACAGATAGTTCCGGCAACTTTTAGGCGCGGGCATAGTGCAGGACACAGCACATGGAGAGCAGAAAACCCCGCCGCGGAGGGCGTTTAGGCCTGCCGCGACGGGGTTTTCCTTGGTGGGTCCTACCGGGATCGAACCGATGACATCCACGGTGTAAACGTGGCGCTCTACCAGCTGAGCTAAAGACCCAAGGTGCTGTTTCCGCACTTCAGTGCGTCAACCAACGAACAATGACTCTACCCGAAACGGCGCCGGAAACGCCAATCGTCCGCCGGGCCGGAACGCCTCACAGTGAGGGGAGCTCCGCGGCGAGCCAGGTCAGCGATTCGCTGACGCCTGCCTCCAGCTTGATGGTGGCCAGGTCATCGCCGCGGGTCTGCCCACGATTGATGATCACCACCGCCTTGCCCTGCTTGGCGGCGTGCCGGACGAACCGCAGTCCGCTCATCACGGTCAGGGAGGAACCGGCCACCAGCAGGGCCGCGGCGTCGTCCACCATGGCGTAGGAGCGCTCAACCCGGTCCTTGGGCACGTTCTCGCCAAAGTAGACAAAGTCGGGTTTCAGTGTGCCGCCGCAGGCCGGGCAGTTGGCGACGACGAAACCCGCGATCAGCTCCGAATCTTCCACGGTGGCGTCGGCGTCGGGGGCCATTTCCACGACACCGGCGGCGAGTGCTTCCGTCAGGAAGTCAGGGTTGAGTTCCTCCAGCACGCCGGCCAGCAACGAGCGGCTGTAGCGGCGATGGCAGGCCAGGCAGACCACCCGGTCGAAGCGGCCATGCAGGTCCACCACGTTGACGCTCCCGGCGTCCTCGTGCAGCCGGTCCACGTTCTGGGTGATCAGGCCGGTGAGGAGCCCGCGGTGCTCGAGTCGGGCGGCGGCCGCATGGCCGTCGTTAGGATCGGCGCGGCGCAGATGGGACCAGCCGATGTGGTTCCGCGCCCAGTAGCGACGGCGGTTCTCGGGGTCGCCAATGAATTCCTGGTAGGTCATGGGCGCCCGCGGAGCCGCCCCGGGGCCCCGGTAATCCGGGATGCCCGAATCCGTGCTGAGCCCGGCGCCGGTGAGCAACGCGAAGCGCTCCCCCGCGAGGACGCCGTGGATTTCCCGCAGGACCTCGAGTTCGCTCCGCGCCGGTTCGGCGGCAACGACCGGCGGCAGGCTGGCAAAGCCAGTCATGCCGACGCCGGGTCGCCGCTGCCGCATCGCGCCTGTCCCCGTCAGTTCCCTGCGAGCCCCGCCAGGGCGGCGCGGTACTCGGTGAAATCCCGGGCCTGGCCGCGGGGGTTCACCACGACGTAGCGGACCGTTCCGTGGGCGTCGATGATGAAGGTGCCGCGCTTGGCCATGCCGCTGTCGGGGTCAAAGACGCCATAGCGCTCGGCCACGGCACCGTGCGGCCAGAAGTCCGCAAGGAGGTCGAAGGAGTAACCCTCCTTTTCCGCGTAGGCGCGCTGCGCGAACTTGCTGTCCACCGAAACCCCCAGCACGGCGGCGTCGGCGTCCTCGAAGAGCGCAAGGTTGTCCCGGATTTCGCAAAGTTCGCCCGTACAAATGCCGGAGAACGCGAACGGGAAGAACACGAGGACCACATTGCGTCCGCGCAGTTCCGACAGCCGGACCGGCTCACCGAACTGGTTGACCAGCTCAAAGTCGGGGGCGGGCTGGCCGACCGCCGGCACGGCGGTTGCCAGCGCCACTCCTGCGCCGGGTTGGGTCACTTGTTTTTCCGCGTGACCAGCCGGGTGGCGCTCCACTCCTTGGAGACGCCAGCGGACGTGGTGTAGTGCAGGCCTGCGGTGGGCGCGGCATCCTGGATGTCGGCCGGTGAGACGTAGCCCACCCGGCCGTTCTTCGGGGTGAGCACCCAGACCACGCCGCCCTCGGTCAGAGTGGTGCGCGAGCCGACCAGGGTGTCAACGAGGTCCCCGTCGTCGGACCGCCACCAGAGGATCACGGCGTCGACCACCTCATGGTCGTCCTCGTCGAAGAGTTCCGAGCCGGTGAGGTCCTCGATGTCGTCGCGCAAGTCGAAGTCGACGTCGTCGTCATAACCGAATTCTTGAATCAGATCTCCATTTTTGAAACCCAATTTTTCCGCCACATTTACCGAAGTGGCGGCGTCGGCCTCGCTCACGTGTTGCTCCTATGCTGTTTGTACTTCTTGGTGTACTGCTTGGTGGACCCAATGGTGCTAGTGATTTCCATTACTACAAGCCAACACCCTTTGGGCCTTTGCTTCAAGCTGCTAACGCCGCGATCCGCCATATTCTGCGTCACACCGGCCGTTCCGCGGGCCCCGGAGGGGGTCCACGTCACAGAACCAGTATGCCCGTGAAATACGGCGGTGGCCCCATAGGACAGCTACGCATCCGCGGACTGACACGGCTAGAGTGGCTGATGACGACTTTGCCTGCGCGGACAACCGACCGCTAATACAGGCAGGCATGGTTGTGATTGGACCTAGCCCGGCGTACAGGACCGGGCTGCTGTTACCGATATGTCGCACACGTCGCGTTCACGCCAGGCAGTTACCCTGCCGGAGCTGAGGGTGCCGATGAATGCGCTCAAAGAGAGGTTGGACGTGGCTGCAGGAGAAGATACCTCCCATATCCTCAGCGGGTTGACTAACCAGCTGCCTGATCGTGATCCGGAAGAGACCGCCGAATGGCTGGAGTCCCTGGACACCCTGATTCAGGAACAGGGCACCGAGCGTGCCCAATACATCATGCGGAGCCTGCTCCAGCGGGCCGGCGCGCAGAGCGTGGGCGTGCCGATGGTGACCACCACCGACTACGTCAACACCATCCCGGTGGACCAGGAAGCGCCGTTCCCCGGCGATGAAGAGATCGAACGCAAGTACCGCGCCTGGTTGCGCTGGAACGCCGCCGTCATGGTGCACCGCTCCCAGCGTCCCGAGATCGGCGTCGGTGGCCACATTTCCACCTACGCCGGTGCGGCGACCCTCTACGAGGTCGGCTTCAACCACTTCTTCCGCGGCAAGGACCACCCCGGCGGCGGCGACCAGGTCTTCTTCCAGGGCCACGCCTCCCCCGGCATGTACGCCCGCGCTTTCATGGAAGGCCGGCTGACCGAGGAGGACCTGGACGGCTTCCGCCAGGAGAAGTCCAAGGAGGGCCACGCCCTCTCCAGCTACCCGCACCCGCGCCTCATGCCGGAGTTCTGGGAGTTCCCCACCGTGTCCATGGGCATCGGCCCGATGAACGCCATCTACCAGGCGCAGTCGAACCGCTACCTGCACAACCGCGGCATCAAGGACACCTCGGACCAGCAGGTCTGGGCGTTCCTGGGCGACGGCGAAATGGACGAGCCGGAGTCCCGCGGCCTGCTGCAGCTCGCCGCGAACGACAAGCTGGACAACCTCAACTTCGTCATCAACTGCAACCTGCAGCGCCTCGACGGCCCGGTCCGCGGCAACGGCAAGATCATGCAGGAGCTCGAGGCGTTCTTCCGCGGCGCCGGCTGGAACGTCATCAAGGTCGTCTGGGGCCGCGAGTGGGACAACCTGCTCGCCAAGGACGAAGACGGCTCGCTCGTGAAGATCATGAATGAGACGGTCGACGGCGACTACCAGACGTACAAGGCCGAATCCGGCGGATTCGTCCGCGAGCACTTCTTCGGCAAGACCCCGCAGACCAAGGACATGGTCGCGGACATGACGGACCAGGAGATCTGGAACCTCAAGCGCGGCGGCCACGACTACAACAAGGTCTACGCCGCGTACAAGGCCGCCACCGAGTTCAAGGGCAAGCCGACGGTCATCCTGGCCCACACGGTCAAGGGCTACGGCCTGGGCACCCACTTCGAGGGCCGCAACGCGACCCACCAGATGAAGAAGCTCACGCTGGCGGACCTGAAGGCCTTCCGCGACCACCTGCGCATTCCGGTCACGGACGAGCAGCTCGAGGCCGACCCGTACCAGCCGCCGTACTACCACCCCGGCGCCGACGCCCCGGAGATCCAGTACCTGATGGAACGCCGCCGCGCCCTCGGCGGGTTCGTCCCCGAACGCCGCTCCAAGCACACCGACGTCACCCTGCCGGGCGACAAGGCGTACGAGGTCGCCAACCGCGGTTCCGGCAAGCAGCAGGCCGCCACCACCATGGCGTTCGTCCGGCTGCTCAAGGACCTGATGCGGGACAAGGACTTCGGCTCCCGGATCGTGCCGATCATCCCCGATGAGGCACGCACCTTCGGCATGGACGCGTTCTTCCCGACGGCGAAGATCTACAACCCGAACGGCCAGAACTACCTGTCCGTGGACCGCGACCTCGTCCTGGCCTACAAGGAATCCATTGCCGGCCAGATCGTGCACGCCGGCATCAACGAGGCCGGTTCGGTCGCCGCCTTCACCGCGGCGGGCACGTCCTACGCCACGCACGGCGAACCGCTGATCCCGATCTATGTTTTCTACTCGATGTTCGGTTTCCAGCGCACCGGCGACTCCTTCTGGGCCGCCGCCGACCAGATGACCCGCGGGTTCATCATCGGCGCGACCGCCGGACGGACCACGCTGACCGGCGAGGGCCTGCAGCACGCCGACGGCCACTCCCCGATCCTTGCCTCGACCAACCCGGCCGTCGTCACCTACGACCCGGCCTACGGTTACGAGATCGGCGTCATCATGCGTGATGGCCTGCACCGGATGTATGGTCCGGGCCCGGCGGACAACGACCCGGCCCGGAACCTGATGTACTACATCACGGTTTACAACGAGCCGATCGTCCAGCCGCCGGCACCCGCCGAACTCGACGTCGAGGGCATCATCAAGGGCATCTACCTGCTGGCACCGGCCAAGATCGACGGCCCGCGCACGCAGATCCTGGCCTCCGGTGTGTCCGTCCCCTGGGCCCTCGAAGCCCAGCGGCTCCTCGCCGAGGACTGGGGCGTCTCCGCCGATGTCTGGTCCGTGACCTCCTGGACCGAACTGCGCCGCGACGCCATGGCCGCCGAGGAAGACGCCTTCCTCAACCCGGGTCAGCCGGCCCGCGTCCCGTTCGTCACCGAACAGCTCGCCGGCGCCACCGGCCCGATCGTGGCGGTCTCGGACTACATGAAGGCCGTTCCGGACCAGATCCGCCAGTTCATCCCGAACGAGTTCGCCTCGCTCGGCGCTGACGGCTTCGGCTTCTCGGACACCCGCGCCGCCGCTCGCCGCTTCTTCAAGAACGACATCCACTCGATCGTGGTCCGTTCCCTGCAGATGCTGGCCCGCCGCGGCGAGGTCGACGCCCAGGCCCCGGCCCAGGCAATCGAGAAGTACCGCCTGCTCAACGTCAACGCCGGCACCACCGGCAACGCGGGCGGCGACTCTTAGTCTCCAAAGCGAACGCACGACGGCGGTTCCCACCTTCGGGTGGGGGCCGCCGTCGGGCGTTTAAGCCTGTGACGCAGCCCAAAGGGACTTGTAGCCTTTGCACAAATGGAGCTTGGACGGCGGGCACCGTATGCTCGATGCATGGCAGAGCCCACCACCACTCCCGCAAAACGCAAGCCGTCCGTGCGGGCGCTCACCCCGGAGAAGGCCGAGACGCTGAAGAAGCTCCGGGCCAGCGTGGGCCAGCTGTCCACCACGACCCTGCGGCAGCTGGAGAAATCACTGCCCTGGTACAGCCGGCTGAACTCCGATGAGCGCTCCGCCCTGGGCATGGTCGCGCAGAACGGCATTGCCGCTTTTGTCACCTGGTTCGAGCGGCCCAGCTCTCCGTCCTGGATCCTCTCCGATGTCTTTGGCACCGCCCCCACCGAGCTGACCCGCTCGATCAGCCTGCAGAAGGCGCTGCAGCTGATCCGGATCGTCGTGGAGGTGGTCGAGGAGCAGGTGCCGATCATCGCCCCGGAAGCCGACCAGGCCGGCCTGCGCGAGGCCGTGCTGCGCTACTCCCGCGAGGTGGCCTTCGCCGCGGCCGACGTCTACGCCCGCGCCGCCGAGACCCGCGGTTCCTGGGACACCCGGCTGGAGGCGCTGATTGTCGACGCGATCCTGCGCGGCGAAAACACCGACGCGCTGCGCTCCCGGATCGCCGCCTTGGGCTGGAAAGCCCAGGAACGCTTCACCGTGATGGTGGGGAATTCCCCGTCGGAACCCAGCGCCAGCTACGTCAGCGAACTCCGCCGCACGGCCGGGCGCTTCGCCGAGGACGCCCTCGTCGGGATCCAGGGCGACCGGCTGATCCTGATCCTGGGCGGCGTGCAGGACCGCGAAACGGCCTGCCAGAAACTCAGCGAGCTCTTCGCCCCGGGGCCGGTGGTCTACGGCGCCGAGGCCGGATCCCTGCTGGAGGCCAGCAGCTCCGCTCAGTCCGCCTTCGCCGGCCTGACCGCAGCCAAGGCGTGGCCCTCCGCGCCGCGTCCCGTGGCTGCCGATGACCTCCTGCCCGAGCGCGTGATCTCCGGTGACGACGCGGCCCGGCGTTCCCTGGTCAAGAACATTTACCGGCCGCTGGTCGCGGCGTCCAACGGCCTCGTGGAGACCCTCGGGACCTACCTCGAACTCGGCCACTCGCTTGAAGCGACCGCCCGCGAGCTTTTCGTCCACGCCAACACCGTGCGCTACCGGCTCAAGCGTGTCTGCGACGTCACGGGCTGGGATCCGTTGATCCCCCGGGAGGCTTTTGTGCTCCAGGCGGCGCTCGTGGTGGGCCGGCTCTCGGCCCCGCCCAGGCCCTCCGCGGAACGCCAGCCGTCGCGCAACAACTCCTGACCCGTTGTAGACTTCCTACAATCTGACCCAGTGAGCTTGGTGCATGAGAGTACCGATGAATCACGCGGCAATTTGGAAAGCTGGATACGTGCTTGCAATCGTTTGCCCTGGACAGGGCTCCCAGACCCCTGGTTTTCTAGCCCCCTGGCTGGAATTGCCTCCCGTCGCAGGCCATTTGGCCTCCCTTAGCGAAATAGCAGGTATCGACCTCACCGCCCACGGAACCACCTCCGATGAGGAGACCATCAAGGACACCGCCGTCGCGCAGCCCCTGATCGTCGCCGCCGGACTCGTGGCCGCCAAGTCGCTCTTCGACGTCGAACTGGGCACCCTCCCGGTCATCCTCGCCGGACACTCGGTCGGCGAAATCACCGCCTCCGCCCTGGCCGGTGTCCTGACCGAGACCGAAGCGATGACCTTTGTCCGCGAACGCGCCAACGGCATGGCCGCGGCCGCCGCGGCCACCCCCACCGGCATGAGCGCAGTCGTGGGCGGGGACCCCGCCGAAGTCCTGGCCGCGATCGAGGCCTGCGGCCTCACCCCGGCCAACGTCAACGGCGCCGGCCAGACCGTCGCGGCCGGCACCCTGGAGCAGCTGAAGGCCCTCGCCGACAATCCCCCGGCCAAGGCCCGAGTGATCCCGCTGAAAGTCGCCGGCGCGTTCCACACCTCGCACATGTCCCCCGCGGTCGCCGCGCTGAAGGCCCTCCGGCCCTCGCTGCACCCGCGGAACCCGCAGGTCCCGCTGCTGTCCAACTTCGACGGCGCGGAGGTCACCGACGGCGGTGCCGCCGTCGACAGCCTGATTGCCCAGGTCTCCCGCCCGGTCCGCTGGGATCTCTGCATGGAGACCCTCGTGAAGCGCGGCGTGACCGGAGTGATCGAACTGGCCCCGGCCGGGACGCTGGCCGGCCTGGCCAAGCGCGGCATGCCCGGCGTGAAGACCGTCACCGTCAAGACCCCGGATGACCTTTCCGCCGCCTTGGCCCTATTCGCAGAACTGGAGGGAGGGGAATGAGCGCTCCTACTCTGAAGCAGGCTCCCCTGCAGGAAAACACCCGGGTGATGGGCGTCGGCGCGTACCGGCCCAGCGTGATCGTCACCAACGAGGACGTTTGCCAGTGGATCGACTCCTCGGACGAGTGGATCCGGCAGCGCACCGGCATCATCACGCGCCACCGGGCCCCCGCCGACGTCAGCGTGATCGACATGGCCGAGGGCGCGTCCCGCGAGGCCCTGGAAAAGGCCGGCATTGAGGCCTCCGAGCTCGGCGCGGTAATCGTCTCCACCGTCACCCACCCGTATGCGACGCCCTCGGCCGCCGCAAGCCTGGCCGACCGTCTCGGCGCCACCCCGGCACCGGCGTTCGACATCTCCGCCGCCTGCGCCGGCTACTGCTACGGCATCGCCCAGGCCGACGCGCTGGTCCGCTCCGGCGCGGCCAAGTACGTGCTCGTGGTCGGTGCGGAGAAACTCTCCGACGTCATCGACAACACCGAGCGCACCATCTCCTTCCTGCTCGGCGACGGCGCCGGCGCCGTCGTCATCGGACCCTCAGACACCCCGGGCATCGGCCCCTCGGTATGGGGTTCGGACGGCAGCAAGTGGGACGCCATCGGCATGACCCACTCGATGCTGGACATCCGCGACTTCGCCGCCGCCGGCAAGCGTGACACCGCCCTCAGCGAGGGCGAGGCCGCCGTCACCGAGGCGGCCCTGTGGCCCACGCTGCGGCAGGACGGCCAGACGGTGTTCCGTTGGGCGGTCTGGGAAATGGCCAAGGTGGCCCAGCAGGCCCTCGACGCCGCCGGGATCAAGGCCGAGGACCTCGCGGCCTTCATCCCGCACCAGGCCAACATGCGGATCATCGATGAGATGGCCAAGAAGCTCAAGCTTCCGGAGACCGTCAAGGTCGCCCGGGATATCGCCGAAGCAGGCAACACCTCGGCAGCCTCCATCCCCCTCGCCACCCACCGCTTGCTTCAGGAAAACCCTGAATTGAGCGGCGGACTGGCACTGCAGATCGGGTTCGGAGCCGGACTTGTCTTCGGCGCCCAGGTGATTGTGCTTCCGTAGGCGGCCACCGCACTTCCCAAGCTGAACGCATTCCTCAACAGCACGGATTCCCAACCAAGCCGAACCCTCGGTTTGAATCATTTCGCCCGACGTTCCCGGCACAACCACCGGAAGCCGACGGCAACAACAAGAAAAGGAGCCATCAATGGCTAACAACGAAGAGATCCTGGCCGGCCTGGCCGAAATCGTCAACGAAGAGACCGGCCTGGCCCCCGAGGCTGTCGAGCTGGACAAGTCCTTCACCGAGGACCTGGACATCGACTCCATCTCCATGATGACCATCGTGGTCAACGCCGAGGAAAAGTTTGGCGTGCGCATCCCGGACGAAGAGGTCAAGAACCTCAAGACCGTCGGCGACGCTGTCAGCTTCATCGCCAACGCCCAGGCCTAATTCCGCCTGCGCCTTGGCTCCGGCCGGTAACCGGCCGGAGCTTGTGGCCGGCAACGGCCGGGCTTGTGGCCGGTCCGGGACGCTTCGACAGCGTCCCGGACCGGAACACCACAGTTCAATCCCTGATTTCTGCATGACCACCGAGTTTTCCCTACGCAGGCCCCGGCCGCCTTCACCAGGTTCCGGATACGGCAGGCGCACCGACAGAGAGTGATCCCATGGCACGCAAAGTAGTCATTACCGGTCTGGGTGCCACCACACCCATTGGCGGCGATGTCCCCACGATGTGGAAGAACGCGCTGAAGGGCGTCTCCGGCGCGCACACGCTTGAGGACGACTGGGTGGCCAAGTACGAGCTGCCCGTGCACTTCGCTGCTCGGGCCTCCAACCCCGCCACCGAGGTCCTGAGCCGCGTCGAGGCCAAGCGCATGGACCCGTCGACGCAGTTCGCCGTCGTCGCCTCCCGCGAGGCATGGGCCGACGCCGGCATCACCGACATCGATCATGACCGCCTGGCCGTCGCCTTCGCCACCGGCATCGGCGGCGTCTGGACCCTCCTGGACGCCTGGGACACCCTGCGCGAAAAGGGGCCCCGCCGTGTCCTCCCCATGACCGTCCCCATGCTGATGCCCAACGGCCCCGCCGCGGCCGTCAGCCTGGACCTCGGCGCCCGTGCCGGCGCCCACACCCCCGTCTCCGCCTGCGCGTCCGGCACCGAAGCCGTGCACATGGGCCTGGACCTGATCCGCTCCGGCAAGGCCGACGTCGTCGTCTGCGGCGGCGCCGAAGCCGCCATCCACCCGATGCCGATCGCCGCGTTCGCCTCGATGCAGGCGCTGTCCCGCCGCAACGACGATCCCGAGCATGCCTCGCGCCCCTACGACCGCGACCGCGACGGCTTCGTGATGGGCGAAGGCGCCGGCGCTCTGGTGCTCGAGGCCGAGGAGCACGCCCTCGCCCGCGGCGCCCGAATCTACGCCGAACTCGCCGGCACCTCGGTAACCGCCGACGCGTACCACATCACGGCCCCGGACCCGGAGGGCCTCGGCGCCACCCGCGCCCTGAAGGCAGCCATGTTCGACGGCCGCATCCAGGCCGAGGACGTGGTGCACGTCAATGCGCACGCCACCTCCACCCCGGTCGGCGATAAGCCCGAGTACACCGCCCTCAAGGCCGCCCTCGGCAGCCACGTGGATAACGTGGCCGTCTCCGCCACCAAGTCGCAGATGGGCCACCTGCTGGGTGCCTCCGGCGCGGTGGAGGCCGTACTGACCGTCATGGCCGTATACGACCGCAAGGCGCCCGTGACGATCAACCTCGAGAACCAGGATCCGGAGATCCCGCTCGACATCGTCACCTCCGAGCGCGCCTTGCCCGGCGGCAGCATCGTGGCACTGAGCAACTCGTTCGGCTTCGGCGGCCACAACGCCGTCATCGCCGTCCGCAGCGTCTAACCCGCCGGGGCCCGCTCAACTGGGCCTCCACGCCGAAATGACAGATGGCGGCAATGTTCCTGGTGAACATTGCCGCCATCTGTCATTTGGCGTTGCTATGGAGTGTGGTGCGGTACGTCCAGGGTCGTGGGAAGAGCCCCAGAGTGGCTAGCCGACCTGGTGAAGCCAGCGTACGGGGGCGCCTTCGGCGGCGTGCCGGAAGGGTTCGAGTTCCTCGTCCCAGGCCTCGCCGAGGGCCAGCGAGAGCTCATGGTAGACCGCGGAAGGGTCGCCGGCGCCGGATTCGTAGGCGTAGCGGATGCGGTCCTCGGAGACCATGATGTTGCCGTGCACGTCCGTGACGGCGTGGAAGATGCCGAGTTCCGGGGTGTGCGACCAGCGGCCGCCGTCGACGCCCTGGCTGGGCTCCTCGGTGACCTCGTAGCGCAGGTGAGCCCAGCCGCGGAGCGCAGACGCCAACTGAGCCCCCGTGCCCGGTGTTCCGGTCCACGACAGCTCGGCCCGGAACATTCCGGGCGCAGCGGGCTGGGCAGTCCACTCGAGGTCCGTGCGCTTGTCCACGACAGACCCAATGGCCCACTCAACGTGGGGGCACAGGGCGGTCGGGGCCGAGTGTACGAACAGGACACCGCGGGTTAGTGCAACAGACATTCCATCCTCCATAGCTATAGGTACGTCTTCCCCAACGACCTCTGCCTGGATGCCTGTCTGCTGCGTGGATCCGCGTGCGGGGCTCTTGGCCCCTGCCAGACTATTCAGTTTCTTCAAAACAACAATATGCAAAAAATATGTCCGGTTCTCAGGTGGTAAATCGATGCTTTAGCGGTTCAAGCACCACTTGAAAGTTGCCGGGCGTGAGTCTCATTGTGCCGTACCCCGCCTAATTACGCCAGTGCAATTCGGCGCGTCGCTCCCGGCGAGTCGTTCCGGCTTTGCTAATGGTCCACAGGTGCCCTTGACACGCCCCGGAGGGGCCCCCGGGAGCCCTGATGGCCCAGGTCGCGGCGCCGTGCCGGACGGCGGCCGGTCAAGCCCGCGGATGCGCCTGCTGGTAGCTTTTCCGGAGCCGGTCTACGGAGACGTGGGTGTAGATCTGGGTGGTTGCCAGGCTGCTGTGCCCCAGGATTTCCTGCACCGCGCGGAGGTCCGCCCCGCCGTCGAGCAGGTGGGTTGCCGCCGAGTGCCGCAGTGCGTGCGGACCCGTGGCCGAGGTGTCCCCCAGCCCGTCCAGCAGCCCCTTGACGACGCTACGGACCTGCCGCTGGTCCACCCGCTTTCCGCGCGCCCCGAGGAAGAGCGCGGGGCCGGAGCCGTCCGCCGCCAGGGCCGGGCGTCCACGGCGCAGCCAGTCGTCGACGGCGACCGCGGCCGGGAGGCCGTAGGGAACCGTCCGCTCCTTGTTGCCCTTGCCGAGCACCCGCAGGGTCCGGCGGTCCGGGTCGAGATCGTCGATGTCCAGGCCGGCCAGCTCGCCGACGCGGACGCCCGTGGCGTAGAGCAGCTCCAGCATGGCGCGGTTGCGCAGGGCCAGCGGCTCCCCTTCCGCGGCGGCCGACTCGGCTCCGGCCACCAGCCGCTGCACCTGCCCCTGCTGCAGCACGCCGGGCAGGGACTTCTCCCGTTTCGGGGCCTTCAGCCGCAGGGCGGGGTCGGCGGCGATGAGCTCCTCGCGGACGGCCCACGCGGTGAAGGCCCGCGCGGTGGCCGCGCGCCGGGCCAGCGTGGCTCGTGACATCCCGGCTTCGCTCTGGGTGCCAAGCCAGCGCCGCAGTGTGCCGAGTTCCAGGTGTGCCAGATCCTCCGCGCCCTCCGAGACCGCATGCGCCAACAGGCTTCCGACGTCGGAAAGGTAGGCGCGGACGGTGTGGGCGGAGCGGCCCCGCTCAGCCTCCAGATACCGGCCGAAGCCGTGGGCGGCCGCAGCGAGCGCTGGGGGAAGTTGCTGTGTTGACACCCTCCCACTCTCCCAGCAATTTGGCCGGCGCCAGCGCAGTCCGGCGGCGCGCCGCCAACGCCCGCGTGCTTGCTCCGCACCATGCTGGAAGTCGCGGCGCGGGGCGGCATGGCGTTTTGCCCCCGGGCGGTGATGCGCCACCGAGCTGGTGCATCGCGTCAGCCCGCCTTGGCGGAGCGTTTCCAGCCGCCACGGTGTGATTCGGCCAGGCCCAGCAGTCCGAGCCGCCCAAGACCAGCCCTGACCGATTCCGGGCTCAGCCCGGCGACCACGGAAAGCTTCTCAATAGTGCTGGTGATCCGCAGCGGAAGGGCGTCCAGGAGAATGAGGTCTTCGAGGGTCAGCCCGTCGTGGGCCTCCGCCCGGCCCGCCTTGGCCTCCGGCAGCGCCTCGCCGCTCGGCGAGGCCAGTTCCGCGATCTCGGCCGCGTCCGTGACGCACACTGCGCCGCCTTCGCGCAGCAACCGGTGGCAGCCGGCCGAGTTGGCACTGTGCACCGAGCCCGGCACCGCGCCGACCGCCCTGCCCAGGGTCTCGGCATGGTGGGCGGTGTTGAGCGCCCCGGATCTCCACCGGGCTTCGACCACCACCGTGACGGCGGCCAGCGCAGCGATGAGCCTGTTGCGTTGCAGGAAGCGGTACCGTGTGGGGGCAGAACCCGGTGGGACCTCGGCCAGCACGGCGCCCTGGTTGGCCACCGCACGGAGCAGATCCTCGTTGCCCGCGGGGTAGAACCGGTCCACTCCCCCGGCCATGACGGCGATAGTTGGCAGGCCCGCGGCGGCCCCGGCCAGGGCGGCCCGATGGGCGTGGGCGTCAATCCCGTAGGCTCCGCCGGAGATAATCGTGAAGCCCCGCTGGGCCAGCCCATAAGCGAGGTCGCCCGTTACTGCAGAGCCGTAGGCTGTGCTGTCGCGGGAGCCCACCAGCGCAATGGCTTTGTGGACTGGCGGCAACTCCTGTTCCACGCCCCGCCACCAGAGGCAGAGCGGCTCCTGCAGCCCCAGGTCCGCGAGCTGGCCGGGCCACAGGTTGTCCGCCGGGATAATCAGGCGGCCGCCGAGGCGCTGCATGGTCGCCAGGTCGCGCTCCGGCGCCAGGTCGGGTACCCGCGGTGCCCAGCGCTTCAGTGCCATGCCCAGGCCGGTCCAGCCGCCGCCGGCGCCGTTCTGCTCCAGCACCTGGGAAAGTTCCTGCTCCAGCCTCGGGCCGGCCGGCAGTTGCCCGGTGGCGATCCGCAGCGCATCCTCGGCGCCGGCAACCCGTACGAGCGCCAGGCCGGCGGCGTCCTGGGGTTCCAGAAGCCTGGACAGCGCCGCCCGGGCGGTCCTTTCGTTCTGTGTCATGGTGCTGCTCTCTCCTCTTCCGGTGCTGCTGTGGTGCTGATAGCGGGGCGTGGCGGGATGGGACATCTCGGCGCCGTCACGCGGCAGCCGATGCGGATTGCCGAAGATTGAGCGCTTGACCGATGTCGTCCGCGTCCGGCCCGTCGCGGCCGGAGAGATCCGCAAGGGTCCACGCCAGACGCAGCACCCGGTCATAGCCGCGGGCCGTCAGGGCGCCGCGTTCCAGCGCATGGTCGAGGATCCGCGTTGTAGGTCCCGAGAGCCGCAGGGGGCCGCGGAGCACCCGTCCGGGAACCTGCGAGTTGGTTTCCAGTCCGAGCGGCCGGAGCCGGTCCAGCTGGCGCTCCCGGGCGGCGCGCACCCTGGCGGCGATGTCGGCCGTGGCCTCTTCGGCCCGGGGCTGGCCGAAGTCTGCGAGTGCGACGCGCTCGACCTCCAACTGGATGTCGACCCGGTCCAGCAGCGGCCCCGACATCCGAGCGAGATAACGGCGCCGCATCATCGGGGTGCAGGTGCAGTCCACGCCCTTTCCGGAGGCTTTGCCGCAGGGACAGGGGTTGGCGGCGAGGACCAGCTGGAACCGGGCTGGGTAGGCAGCGGTGCCCGCCGAGCGGTGGATGACCAGTTCGCCGCTTTCGAGTGGCTGCCGGAGTGCGTCGAGGACCCGGCGCTCGTATTCGGGGGCTTCATCGAGAAACAACACGCCGCGGTGAGCCCTGGACGCCGCGCCGGGCCGAGGCAATCCGGATCCTCCGCCGATAATGGCAGCCGCGGTGGCGGTGTGGTGCGGATTCTCGTAGGGCGGCCGCCGCAGCAGCGTGACGGAAGCCGAGGTGAGCGAACTGAGGGAATGAATGGCCGTCACCTCCATGGCTTCCCGGTCACCGAGATCAGGGAGCAACCCGGGCAGGCGCTCTGCCAGCATGGTCTTGCCTGCCCCGGGCGGGCCGGTGAACAGCACGTGATGCGCTCCGGCGGCGGCCACTTCCAGGGCCCGGCGACCGTCAGACTGGCCAGAGACGTCGCACATATCCGGCGCCAGGCCGGCCGGGGCCGTCCCGTCGACGTCGTCGGCATCCGCGGTGTCCGGCTCGAAGTCCAGGGCAAGGTCCTGCGGGTCCGCGCCGAAATCGAACGCCAGCCTGGCCAGGGTACGGTAGCCGCGGACCCTGGCGCCGGGCACCAGCTCTGCTTCGGCGGCGTTGGCTTGGGCCACCACAACGTCGGGATACCCCGCCTGAACAGCCGCCATCACGGCCGGCAGAATGCCGCGGACCGGACGCAGCCGCCCGTCCAGGCCAAGTTCGGCGATGAAGACATGGCGTCCGGTGGAGCGCACGTCGTTGGCGGCCAGCAGCACCGCCATGGCGATGGAGAGGTCGAATCCGGAGCCGCGCTTGGGCAGCGACGCCGGAATGAGGTTCGCGGTGATCTTCCGGCGGCTGAGCGGGATACCGGAGTTTTGCGCCGCAGACCGAATCCGTTCCTTGGCCTCATTGAGCGAGGCATCCGGCAGGCCGAGGATCACGAACGCAGGCAGGGTCTGCCCGATGTCGGCCTCGACCTCGACGATGTATCCGTTCAGGCCGACCAGCGCCACCGAATAGGTCCGTCCCAGCGCCATCTACCCCACCCCTCTGAGGTGTTCGATGGCCGGGGAACCGGTCCCGTCGTCGACCACGGCGATGACGTCTACGCGGCGCAGCGGCATCTGCAGCTCATGGTCCCGGCACCACGCCGAGGCCAGCCGGTGCAGCCGGGCGAGCTTGTCCACGCCCACGGCTTCGAACGGGTGCCCGTAGGCGAGGGATCTTCGGGTCTTGACCTCGGCGATGACCAGGGCGTCGCCGTCGAGCGCGACGATATCGATTTCACCCTCGGGGCAACGCCAGTTACGGTCAACAATCCGCATCCCCTGGGCTTCGATAAAGCCGGCGGCGAGTTCCTCGCCGCGCCGGCCCAGCATGTCCTTAGCTCTCATGCCTCCAGCGTGGATCGCAGGGCGGCCAGCACGCGGACAAAAATTCGGCTATGTGGGTAACTTCAGGTCACGCGAGGCAGGAATCAGTTGCCCAGGCCCTCGACCTTGGGCAGGGCGAGCTCCTCGCTGCGCGGGAGCTCCTCGACGTTGACGTCTTTGAAAGTGATAACGCGGACGCTCTTGACGAACCGGGCGGAGCGGTAGACATCCCACACCCAGGCGTCCTGCAGGGTCAGGTCGAAGTAGACCTCGCCGTCGGCGCTGCGCGCTTGCAGGTCCACGTGGTTGGCCAGGTAGAAACGCCGTTCGGTCTCGACCACATAGCTGAACAGCCCGACGACGTCGCGGTATTCGCGGTAGAGCTGTAGCTCCATGTCGGTCTCATAGTTTTCAAGGTCCTCGGCACTCATGGTTCCATCTTGCACCATCGGGCGCCGGGCGCGCGCCACCGCTCAGTCGCCGAGTAGTTGCCAGCTCACCCGGTGGTACGGCGTGGGGCCGGCGGCGCGGAGGGCCTCCTTGTGCGCAGCGGTGCCGTAGCCCTTGTTCTCGTTCCAGCCGAACGCCGGGTACTCGGTGTGCAGGACAGCCATCTGCCGGTCACGTTCGACCTTGGCCAGCACGGATGCGGCGGCCACGCTAAGGCACTGCATGTCGGCCTTGACCAGGGTGTGGACCGGGGCGTCACAGCCCGGCTCCTCGGGGCCCTCGTCGAAGAGCGAGGCCTGCGCCACGGGTGAGAGCCAGTTGTGGCTGCCGTCCAGGAGCACTACGTCCGGTGTCACACCGGCGGCCAGCACCGCGAACCAGGCACGGTTGCCGGCGAGCCGGAGCGCGCCGATGATCCCCAGCGCGTCGATTTCCGCCGCGCTGGCGTGCCCCACGGCCGAGGCGACGCTCCAGCTGCGCACCAGCGGTTCGAGCCGTTCCCGGTCCGCGACCTTGAGCAGCTTGCTGTCCCGCACGTCGGCGAGCAGCTTCTGCTTATGCAGGTCCACGACGGCGATTCCGACGCTGACGGGTCCGGCCAGGGCCCCACGTCCCACCTCGTCGATCCCGGCGAGCAGCCGCGCGCCGGAGCCACGGAAGCGGCGCTCGTAGTCGAGGGTTGGAGCTTCGGACACTGCTGTCCCTACTTCTTCACCGGAGTCGGGACGCCGCGGAACACGTCCGGATAGTTGTCCAGCGACGTGATCCGGTTCAACGGCCACGCGATCACGGCCGCCTTGCCTTCGATGTCGGCCACGTCGATGAAGCCGCCGTTGCTTTCCATGTGGGCGCGCGAGTCGGCGGAGTGGTTCCGGTTGTCGCCCATGACCCAGACCTTGCCGGCGGGGACGACGACGTCGAAGTCGCGCACCTGCGGGACCTCGGCGCTGTTGACGTATTTCTCGTTCAGGGGAGCCCCGTTGACGGTGAGCCGGCCGCTGCCGTCGCAGCAGACGACGTGGTCGCCCGGCAGGCCGATGACGCGCTTGACCAGGTGCTGCTCGGAGTTGTCGGGGAGCAGGCCCACAAACGTCAGCGCATCCTGGACACCGGTCAACGGACCGGCCGGCTTCACGGCGCTCGGGACAAGCCATCCCTTGGTGTCCCGGAACACCACGACGTCCCCGCGCTCCAAGGCGATCGGCTCCGGCACCAGCAAGTTGACGAAGATCCGGTCGTTGACGTCCAGCGTGTTCATCATGGACTCGGACGGAATATAGAAAGCCCGGAACAGGAAGGTCTTGATCAGGAAAGACAGTACGACGGCGATCACCACCACCGTGGCGATCTCCTTAAGCCAGAGAAGCATCGGGTTGCGGCCCTCGCGGGCTTTAGCCTTTCGGGCCCGCGCCGACGACGGTCCGGCATGTGAGGGACCGGCCAATGGGGCGCCCTCGGCCCGCTCGGGCTGCGCGGGCGCCGCGGGCGCCGCGTGCACCGGTTCAGCGTGCACCGATTCAGCCTGAACCGGTTCAGCCTGCACCGGCCGAGGGTCCGGCGCGTGTTCGGGCCTCGGCGCGGCGGGCAGCCGCGTCGTCGGGTGTTCGGCGCCGGGGATGGGCGAGGAGGTCACTCGGGGCTCGTCGTGCCCCCGCGGATCAGGAGTCCGGGGTCCGGTCTCGGGCATCTACTGTCCGTTCTTCATCGTCGTGGCGGCCTCGTTGGGCCTCGGAATTGCTGCAAATCTATCAAGCGGCCAGATGATCTGTACCGGGCGGCCGATCACGCGCTCCAGCGGGACCATACCGCCTCCCGGCGCGCCCAGCAGGCTGCGCGAATCGGCCGATTTCGAACGGTGGTCTCCCATCAGCCAGAGCCTGCCGTCCGGGACAATCACGTCGAACTTCAACTTACTCGGGGCGTCGCCTTCATACAGATAGCGTTCCTCAAGTTGCTGGCCGTTAACTGTGAGCCGGCCGTCCGCGCCGCAGCACACCACGCGGTCGCCAGGTAGCCCGATGACGCGCTTGACATAGGTGGTGTCGCTGCCGGTCAGGCCCAGCCAGTGGCCAGCGCCGGTCAGGACGTCAGCCGCAGGTCCTTTGCCGCTGCTGAGCGGGGCAAAAGAGCCGCGGCCGTCGAAGACCACGACGTCGCCGCGGCGGACCGGGTCGAACGCGAAGTCGGTGCGGGACACCAGGATCCTGTCACCGTCGCGGAGCAGCGGCTCCATCGACGCGGACGGGATGAAGTAAACATCCAGCCACAGTGACCGGACCAGGCCGCTGATTGCCACGGCCAGCACCAGGCCCAGAAGCGCAAAACGCCAGCCCAGTTTCCTGGGCCGGCGTCTTGTCTGTTCCATGATCCGTGTCCTCTAACGCTTTTCTAATTGAACGGCGCAGTGGGGACGGTTCCGGCAAACGCCGGAGCCCTCCGTGGACCCGCTGGAAAGTCCGAAGGACTTACTTGGCGGTCTGGAAGTCGCGCTTTTCCTTGATCTTCGCAGCCTTACCGCGCAGTGCACGCATGTAGTAAAGCTTGGCGCGGCGCACGTCACCCTTGGAGACGAGCTCGATCTTGTCGATGATCGGGGAGTGTACCGGGAAGGTACGCTCCACGCCGACGCCGAAAGAGACCTTGCGGACGGTGAAGGTTTCGCGGACGCCGTCGCCCTGGCGGCCCAGGACGAAGCCCTGGAAGACCTGGACACGGGAGTTCTTGCCTTCGATGATGTTCACGTGCACCTTGATGGTGTCACCCGCGCGGAACTCGGGAACATCGTTGCGCAGCGAAGCTGCATCTACGGAATCGAGGATATGCATTGATCCACTCCTGGTGAACGCCACAGGTCATTCACGTTGGGTCACGGCGGCCAAGCCCGGGTGCTGTGCGCACCGGAAATTCCCGCCGAAAGTATTGTCGTTCCGGCTCCGTCAGGAATTGACGGGACCGGGGTGCCGCGCTGTTGGTGACGCTCCCCCTGTGGCAGGTTCGCACCCAGCAGGCACAAGGACTAATTTTGCCACATTCCGGCACGTTTTGGTGAATTGGCCAAGCGAATGGGCTTCGCGAATCGGCTCAGCTCAGGCGTCGGGGCGGCGCAGGAGCCGGCCGTCCACGACGTCGTAGCCCAGTTCCCCGAAAGCGGTGCGGTCCGCGCGTGGCAGCTTGCCGGCGTCGAACGCGTCGAGCAGGTCCGGCCGGCGTTCGGCGGTGCGCCGGTACTGTTCGTGACGCCGCCACTGCGCGATCTTGCCGTGGTTGCCGCTCAGCAGCACGGGCGGAACCTCGCGGTCCCGCCAGCTGGAGGGCTTGGTGTACACGGGGTACTCGAGCAGGCCGTCGGAGTGGGATTCCTCCACGAGCGATTCGGGGTTTCCGACGACGCCGGGCAACAGCCGCCCCACGGCTTCGACCATGGCCAGCACGGCCACCTCGCCGCCGTTCAGCACGTAGTCCCCGAGGCTCATGGGCCGGACGGTGAAGTGTTCCGCGGCCCACTCCAGGACGCGTTCGTCGATACCCTCGTAGCGTCCGCAGGCAAAGACGAGCTGCTCTTCTTCCGCGAGTTCGTGGGCAATCGCCTGGCTGAAGCGCTCCCCCGCCGGCGATGGGACGATCAGTACGGGCTTGCGAACGGCCTCCGCCCCAGGCGCTTTCGGGCCGGCCTCGGCAATGGCGGTCAGGGCTTGGGCCCACGGTTCGGGCTTCATCACCATGCCGGCGCCGCCGCCATACGGGGTGTCGTCCACGGTGCGGTGCCGGTCCGTGGTGAAGTCGCGGAGGTCGTGGACGTTGAGGTCCAGCAGCCCGTCCTGGCGGGCCTTTCCGATCAGCGAGAGTTCCAGCGGTGCCAGGTATTCGGGGAAGATGCTGACGACGTCGATCCGCATCTTAGGCGTTGTCCCCCGCGCCACGTTCGGCGTCGCTGGCTCCCTCGGCGTCGGCGTCTGTTTCGGTGCCGCCGTCGTCGGGGGTCCCGCCGGCCTCGGTGTTGACCTCGAAAAGGCCGGCTGGCGGGGTGACGAGGACGTACTTGTCCGCGACATTAACCTCAGGCACGATCTGCTCCACGAACGGGATCAGGATTTCCTTGCCGTCCCGGTCAGTCACCACGAGCAGGTCCTGGACCGGCATGGTGTGCAGACCGGAGACCTTGCCGACCACCTGGTCGCCGACGCGGACGTCCAGGCCCACCAGCTCGTGCTCGTACCAGCCCTCGTCGTCGTCCTCGTCCAGTTCTTCGGTCTCGACGTAGAGCTTGGCTCCGCGGAGGGCTTCCGCCTCGTTGCGGGTCTCCACCTCCTCGAACGCCAGCAGCAGGATGTCCTTGTTCCAGCGGGCGCTCTCAACGGTCAGCGGCCCGGCCGACGCCGGTTCCACCACGAACTGGGTGCCGGGAACAAAGCGGTCACCGGGGGCGTCCGTCAGCACCTGGACGGTCACTTCGCCGCGGATGCCATGGGGCTTGCCGATTCGTGCCACCTGAAGCTGCATCTGTTCCTCTGTTCGGGTTCTCGTAAAGTCTGGGATTTGTTGGTGCATGTGCTGCGCAAAACAGTCCGGCCCCTCCACCATAAGCTGGTGAAGGGGCCGGACTAAAGACAAATAATGCTGGTCGCGCTACCGGCGGCGGTCGGTGTCGACGACGTCGACCCTGACCGGCTCGCCGTCGGCCAGCGCCGCCACCACAGTGCGCAAAGCGCGTGCGGTGCGGCCCTGGCGTCCGATCACCCGTCCCAGATCGTCCTGATGAACGCGCACCTCGAGGGTGTCCCCGCGGCGGTTGTTCTTCGCACTGACCTTGACGTCCTCGGGGCTGTCAACAATCCCGCGGACCAGGTGTTCGAGCGCTTCTGCCAGCAATTTACTCAGCCTCGGTGGTCTCTGCTTCGGCGTCGGCGGGAGCCTCAGCTGCGTCGTCCTTCTTAGCCTTCTTGGTGATGGCTTCCGGGATGATCACGGAACCCTTTTCCGGGGTGACGAAGGCTTCCTTGGGAGCCTTGGTCTTCAAGGTGCCCTCCTGGCCCGGGAGACCCTTGAACTTCTGCCAGTCACCGGTGATCTTCAGGATCGCGGCAACCTGCTCGGACGGCTGTGCGCCGACGCCGAGCCAGTACTGGGCACGGTCCGTGTCGACCTCGATGTACGAGGGCTCTTCGGTCGGGTGGTACTTGCCGATCTCTTCGATGGCACGGCCATCACGCTTGGAGCGTGCGTCCATGACGACGATGCGGTAGTACGGTGCGCGCATCTTGCCGAAGCGCTTAAGGCGAATCTTTACGGCCACTTTTGTGGTCACTCCTGTTTCTGAAACGGGGTCGAGCCCGGCGTTCTGCACCCGTGGGGCGGGCCGTACTAGGGGGTTCTAAAAGGACAAGATCCGGACGCGGAGAGAGGGGCCACGCAGATCGAGTACCTGTTCATTGTGCCAGATCACCGCTCGGATTTCGACTTGACGCCCTAGGGCTGCGTGTCCGGGCACTTTTTCGAGCCGTCGGCTTGGGCGCGTCAGGAGGTCCAGACGTAGAGCCCGGCCTTGGTGGCGGGGTCAACGCCGGCAGCGAGTTCGGCGAGCTGGCGGACATAGCGGGCGGCCTGGTCGGCACCGAAGGGCATGTCCTCCTCCGCGGCCCAGCCTTCGGCGACGTCCGCTAGGACATCACCCTCGCCCTCGGTCTCGTAGCTGAGCAACTCGGCCAGGGCACGGACCATGGCGGCCGGCACGCCCAGCAGGGAGTCGCTGGCCACGTCCACCATGGCCAGCTCATAGTCGGCCCCGGCGGCATGCACGGCAGTCCCGGCCAGGTCACCCAGGCGTTCGACTTCGAAGTCGCTGATGTCCGGAATCCGGACCGCGCCGGGGGCGACCGCGGCGCCGCCGTCGAGGGCCGCTGCACGCTTGAGGGCGGCGTCATGGGTGGCGACGAAGATTTCAGTAAATCCCAAGGAAGTGCTCCTCATGAGGGTTGGCGGCGCTGGCCGCGTTTTTGGCGTCGCTTTCAGCCTATCCGCTCCAGCCCGGCCGCGCCCGGACCGGACATGCCCTGCCCCGGCCGCGAGCAATGGACATAATCCCACTATGTCCATCCCTGACCGCGGCGGATGGACATGCCCGGCGTCCCGATCGGCGGACGGACATGGCCGAGGGACCCCATGCCGCGCCCCGCCTCGCGCACTCCCGCCAACGGACATGCGCACCCCCGGACGCGAGCAATGGACATAATCCCACTATGTCCATTCCCCGAAGCGCACGCGGGACATGTCCGCGGACCCAAGCATCAGGAGGTGGACATGCCCAACGCGGGCCTCGAAGGTTGGACATGTCCAGTCCTGGCGCTGCAGGCTGGGCATGTCCGGATGATCAGCGGACGGCGACGCGGATGCTGTTGCGCCACGGATCCTCGAAGCGCAGCTCGGCTCCGGTGTGGTGCGACTGGACGCCCGCGGTCTTGAGGCGGTCGGCGAGGGCGCCAACGTCGTCGCCGGACGGTACTTCAACCAGCACTTCGCCGAGGCCGAGGGTGTCACGGCGGGGGCCGGCGCCGCGGCTGTTCCAAACGTTCATGGCCATGTGGTGGTGGTAGCCGCCGGCTGAGACGAAGAGCGCCTGGCCGTGCCAGCCCGCGGTCTTCTCAAAGCCGAGGGTGCCGACGTAGAAGTCGTGCGCGGACTGCACGTCGCCGACCTGCAGGTGGACGTGCCCGACGCCGGCGTCGGCCTCGCGCTGCCCGGCGAGCGACGCCTCGGTGAGGTGCTGCTCGAGGTAGCGCTGCGGCGGCAGGGCCAGGCTGTCCATCACGACGTTCTTGCCGTCCCAGGACCAGGCTTCGCGGGGGCGGTCCCAGTAGAGCTCGATACCGTTGCCCTCCGGGTCATTGAAGTAGAAGGCCTCGCTGACAAGGTGGTCGGCGCTGCCGGTGAAGGATTGCGGCTCATACTGCGCGGCGGACGCGACGGTGGCGGCCAGCGAGGGCTGGTCCTCAAAGAGAAGGGCGGTGTGGAAGAGGCCGGCTTCGCCGCGGGAGGGCAGGTTCAGCCCGGGTGCCGGTGCCAGGTGGACCAGCGGCTTGAGCTTGCGTCCGAGGTAGAGCCCGCCGTCCTGCTCGGCAACGATGTCGAGGCCGAGGGCGCGCTGGTAGTAGTCCGTCATCAGCTTCATGTCGCCGACCTTGAGCATCACGGTGCCCATGGTGAGTTCGGCAGGAAGGAGATCCTGGGTGCTGGCTTCTACGGTCATTGAAACGCTCCGGTGGTTCTGTGGCCCCCGACCTTCGGCGACCCTCGTAGAGTTAAATTACTTGAAGCTTCAATTTATTCCTAATGGCCGGGGATGCTCCCCTGTACCAGTTCGCCGCGGAGCACGATGCCCCTGAGCTCGCGCAGGGTGCCGAGATTCCCGCGCGGATCCTCGGCGCAGACCAGGACGTCGGCACTGGCACCTTCTGTGATCGCGTCGGCTCCGAGCCAGTCGCGGGCGGCCCAGGCCCCTGCGTCGAGGGCGGCGCCGGCGGGGAGCCCGGCGCCGTGCAGGGCCTCAAGTTCGTCGACGATGCGCCCGTGCTTGATCACACTCCCCGCGTCCGTCCCGGCGTAGATGGCGACCCCGGCCTCATACGCCTCGAGGATCCGTTCGGCGCGGCGTTCCCAGAGCCCCAGCATGTGCGCCGCGTAGCGGGGGAACTTTGCCTTGGCCTGGGCCGCGATGTCCGGGAAAGTGGCGATGTTGATTAGGGTGGGGACAATCGGGACACCCTGTTCGACGAAGCGCGGCAAGTGCCGGGGAAGCAGCCCGGTTCCGTGTTCGATGCAGTCGATGCCGGCGTCGAGCATGTCATCGAGGGTGTCCTCCGCGAAGCAGTGCGCCGTGACGCGGGCGCCTTCGTCGTGGGCGGCCCGGACCGCGTCCCTGACGCTCCGGGCCGGGAAACTCGCAGCGAGGTCGCCGGCGTCGCGGTCGATCCAGTCCCCCACCAGCTTGACCCAGCCGTCCCCCGCGCGGGCCTGCTTGCGTACGGCCTCCACGAGGTCCTCGGGTTCCACCTCGACGGCGAAGCCCCGCAGGTACCGCCGCGTCCTGGCGATGTGCCGCCCGGCGCGGAGAATGCGTGGCAGCTCGCGCCGTTGCTGGATCCAGCGGGTGTCATGAACGGCGCCGGCGTCGCGGACCAGCAGGGTACCGGCGTCGCGATCGGTCAGGGCCTGCCGCTCGGCAACGTCCTCGGGAACATCCCCGCCGGGTCCGAGCCCGATATGGCAGTGCGCATCGACCAGCCCGGGGATCACCCAACCGTCCAGGACCAGGTCCGGCGCGGCCGCGGGGCGCCGGAAGGTCAGGCGGCCGTCCACGGCCCACAGCCCGCGCCGCTCTTGGTCGGCTCCGGTGAGGACCGGGCAGCTGAACTCGATGATGCCGCTCATGGCCTAAAGCCTAATCCGCATCGCGATCCGCGGGCCAAGCCCGCCCAGCCCCCCAGCCCCTCGACGGCTTCCCGTCGGGCTGTGGTAGCTTCGTCTACGACCACACGGGTGCCCTTGCAGGGGCTGAGATCGGGCTGACGCAGCCTGCGACCGTTGAACCTGTCCGGGTAATGCCGGCGAAGGAAGTGAGTATCTCTTTGAGCGCAACAAATCCACAGCAGAGCCCTGCCCAGAATGGGAACAGCGCCGCAGCAGCTACCGTGAAGCAGTCCCTGAAGTCGCATGCCCTCGCGTACGTCGAGGACGGCGGGATCCGCGTCCCGGTAACCGAAATCGCCCTGGCACCGTCCCCTGGCGGCGTCGGGAATCCTCCGTTCCGGGTCTTCCGCACCGCGGGCCCGGGCAGCGACCCGGTGGTGGGACTCGCCGCTTTCCGCCGTGACTGGATCGCCGGGCGCGCGGACACGGAGCCGTACAGCGGCCGGGAACGCACTCTGCTCGACGACGGCAAGTCCGCGGTCAGGCGCGGCGCCGCCTCGGCTGAATGGCGGGGCGCACCGCCCGAGCCGCGTCGCGCCGTCGAAGGCCGAACGGTTACCCAGATGCATTATGCGCGGCACGGCATCGTGACACCGGAGATGCGTTTCGTCGCGCTGCGGGAGAACTGCGACGTCGAGCTTGTCCGCGGCGAAGTCGCCGCCGGCCGGGCCATCATCCCAAGCAACATCAACCACCCGGAGTCCGAGCCGATGATCATCGGGAAGGCGTTCCTGGTGAAGATCAACGCGAACATCGGCAACTCCGCGGTAAGCAGTTCCATCGCCGAGGAGGTCGACAAGCTCCAATGGGCCACGCAATGGGGGGCGGACACGGTGATGGACCTTTCGACCGGGGACGACATCCATACGACCCGCGAATGGATCATCCGCAACTCGCCCGTCCCCATCGGCACCGTCCCGATCTATCAGGCACTGGAGAAGGTGAACGGCGAAGCAAACGCCCTGACCTGGGAGATTTTCCGTGACACGGTGATCGAACAGTGCGAGCAGGGCGTCGACTACATGACGATCCACGCCGGGGTGCTGCTGCGGTACGTCCCGTTGACCGCCAACCGGGTCACCGGCATCGTGTCCCGCGGAGGTTCCATCATGGCTGGGTGGTGCCTTGCACACCACCAGGAGAACTTTCTCTACACGCATTTCGACGAGTTGTGCGAAATTTTCGCCCGCTACGACGTCGCCTTCTCACTCGGCGACGGCCTGCGGCCGGGGTCGACGGCGGACGCCAACGACGCTGCCCAGTTCGCCGAACTGGACACCCTGGCGGAGCTCACGCAACGGGCCTGGGACTTCGATGTCCAGGTCATGGTGGAGGGCCCGGGACACGTGCCGTTCCACCTCGTCCGGGAAAACGTGGAGCGCCAGCAGGAACTCTGCAAGGGCGCGCCCTTCTACACGCTGGGGCCGCTGGTCACGGATATCGCACCGGGCTATGACCACATCACTTCCGCGATCGGCGCCACCGAGATCGCCCGCTACGGGACCGCCATGCTGTGCTACGTCACGCCGAAGGAGCACCTCGGTCTGCCCAACAAGGACGACGTGAAGACCGGCGTGATCACCTACAAGATCGCCGCCCACGCCGCCGATCTTGCCAAGGGCCACCCCGGAGCGCACGAACGTGACGATGCCCTATCCAAGGCCCGGTTTGAATTCCGTTGGCGGGACCAGTTCGCGCTGTCCCTGGACCCGGTGACGGCTGAGGCATTCCACGACGAGACTTTGCCGGCGGAGCCGGCTAAGACAGCCCATTTCTGTTCGATGTGCGGGCCGAAGTTCTGCTCCATGCGGATCAGCCAGGACATCCGGGACGAATACGGTTCGGCGGATCCCCAGGCAGCCTTGGCACAGCTGGCGGACGGAATGCGGAAGAAAAGCGACGAATTCCTGGCGGCCGGAGGCAAGGTCTACCTGCCCGAGCCCACCGTGGGCGCACAGTCAGCGGCACAGGCCTAGGCACAGGCACGCCCCTAGGCCGCGGCCGGGCGCCTGCCCTGCGGGGTAGGCGTCCGGCCGGCCACTCCTACGACGCGTGGGCGTGCCGGCTGCGGTTGACGTCGGCGATGAACGTGCGGATGGCGCGGTCGCCCTCTTTTGAGTCCTGCGGCCGGTGCCCTCCGGGGGCGGTGCGGTGCAGGGCGCCCGTCTCCCTCAGGTAGCCGGCGATTTCCTCGTAGAGCGGCTCCCAGCCACCGGTAAGGACCAGGGTGGGCACGCCGGGAACGATGTGCAGCGGCGCTTCCCACGGCGGTGCCTGCAGCCGCAGCCGGCGCGCCGCCCGGAGGGCCTCCGGCGTCATGGCTCCCGGGGCGCCGGCGGCGAAGGCACGGCGGACGAATTCCCGCTGGAAGTCGTCGTCGCTGAGGCTGTGCCGGACGTCGAAGAGCGGCTGCATGAGCGCCCGGTGCGCAGCGCTGGCCGGGAGCTCCGCGGTCAAGGACAGGCAGGCCGGCTCCACCAGGGTCAGCGACTGCACCAGGTCGGGGCGTTCGACGGCCGCCATCATCGCCGCGATCGCACCCTGCGAATGGGCCACCACGTGGCCGCCGGCAGCGCCGCGGCCGTCGTCGGCCAGGGCCCGCAGCACAATTGCCGCGTCGGCGGCGAAGTCCGTCTCCTGCGGCTCGGCGACGGCGTCAAAGCCGTGCCGCCGCAGGAACAAGGCGTCGTAGCTCAGCGCCATGCCGTGCTGCTTCGGCCACGCCGCGGCGCCAAAACTGCCGGCCCCGTGGACGAAAACTACGCGCTGCTTGAACATGACCTAAGCCTATGGCACTGGTCCGTCATCGAAGCCGACGACATCCTGACCGCCGAGATACCGGCCCCCGAGGTACTGCCAGCGCCAAGGTGGCTTCCGCTACTTGCTGCCGCCGAGGAACTTGTCGAAACCCTTGGGCAGGTTCAGCTGGGACGGGTCGAATTCCCCGCCCTGCTGGCCGAAGGCCGCACCGGTGGGCACAGCCTTGGGGCCAGCGGCGCGCCGTGCCTCCGCGTCCTTGAGCTCCTGAGCGGCCTTGGCCGGGTTGCCGGAGCGGGCCTTCTTCTTCGGTGCGTTCTTGGCCCCCTTGCGGGCTCCGCCGCCGCCCATGCCGGGCATCCCCGGCATCCCCGGCATACCTCCGCCGGCGGCCATCTTCTTCATCATCTTCTGTGCCTGCGCGAAGCGTTCCAGCAGGCCGTTGACCTCGGAGACGTGCACGCCGGAACCGCGGGCGATGCGGGCGCGGCGGGAGCCGTTGATGATCTTCGGGGCAACCCGCTCGTGCGGGGTCATGGACCGGACAATCGCCTCGACCCGGTCAATCTCACGCTCGTCGAACTGCTCCAGCTGCTGCCGGATGTTCTGCGCGCCCGGCATCATCATGAGCATTTTCTTCATCGAGCCCATGTTGCGGATCTGCTGCATCTGGGCGAGGAAGTCCTCGAGGGTGAAGTCTTCCTGGTCGGCGAACTTCTTCGCCATCCGGGCCGCTTCGTCCTTGTCCCAGGACTTCTCGGCCTGTTCGATCAGGGTGAGCACGTCGCCCATGTCGAGGATGCGCGAGGCCATCCGGTCCGGGTGGAAGAGCTCGAAGTCGTCCAGGCCTTCGCCGGTGGACGCAAACATGACCGGCTTCCCGGTGACCGACGCGACGGACAGCGCGGCACCGCCGCGGGCGTCGCCGTCGAGCTTGGAGAGCACGATGCCGGTGAAGTTGACGCCTTCATCGAAGGCCATTGCCGTGTTGACGGCGTCCTGGCCGATCATCGAGTCGATCACGAAGAGGACTTCGTTGGGGACGATGGCCCGGCGGATCTGGCGGGCCTGTTCCATCATTTCGGCGTCGACGCCAAGCCGGCCGGCGGTGTCCACGATCACGACGTCGTGCAGCGTGCGCTTGGCTTCCTCGACGCCGGCACGGGCGACGGCGACCGGGTCACCGGCAGGGTGGTCCAGCTCGGAGGAGGTGGCCCCCGGGTGCGGGGCAAAGACGGGAACGCCGGCCCGCTGGCCGACAACCTGCAGCTGCGTCACGGCATTGGGGCGCTGCAGGTCGCAGGCGACCAGCATGGGGCTGTGGCCCTGCGCCTTGAGGAACTTGGAAAGCTTGCCGGCGAGGGTGGTCTTACCGGCACCCTGGAGGCCGGCGAGCATGATGATGGTCGGCCCGGTCTTGGCCAGCCGGATCCGGCGGGTCTCGCCGCCGAGGATCTCGACGAGTTCCTCGTTGACGATCTTCACGATCTGCTGGCTCGGGTTCAGCGCACCGGAGACCTCGACGCCGAGGGCGCGCTCGCGCACGCGGGCGGTGAACTCCCTGACCACCGGGACGGCAACGTCGGCGTCCAGCAGGGCACGCCGGATCTCGCGGACCGTGGCGTCAACGTCCGCCTCGGTGAGGCGGCCCTTGCCACGGAGGTTCTTGAAGGTTGCTGTCAACCGGTCAGAGAGTGAATTGAACACGCGCCGTGCACTTCTTTCAGTGGATCTACAGCTGGCGGCCAGTGCGGCACGCCAGAGTCGTGACTGTTTCGCCGGAACGAACTGCCTCGACAACGGGACTCGACTATCTAGGGTACCAAGACCCGCCTTCAAGATGGCATGCTGGCTTAGGTGACCAGTCAACCAACAGTAAAAACCCTGCTCATCCTCGGGGCCTCGGGCGACCTTACCGGCAGGCTGCTGCTGCCGGGCCTGGCCCGGCTGGTGGCGAGGGGCCATGCATCCGGCCTCACCCTGGTGGGCGCGGGCTCGGACGACTGGACTTCGGAACAGTGGCTGGAACGCCTTGAGACCTCCTTCGCCGACGCCAACTCCCAGACCGACTCCAGCGGCAAGCGGGAGCTGAAACGGATCCGCGAAAACACCAGCTACCACCAGCTGGACGTCACCGCCGAAGGGCAGCTGGCCAGCCTCTTGGCGACGCTGGAAGGACCGGTGGCTGTCTATTTCGCCCTGCCGCCGAAGATCAGCCAGCTGGCCTGCGAAGCCCTGACCCCGGAGCAGGTCCCCGCCGGGACCCGGCTGGTGATGGAGAAGCCGTTCGGGTCCAGCGAAGAATCGGCACGGGACCTGAACAAGACCCTGGCCGCACTGGTCCCGGAGGACCACATCCACCGGGTGGATCACTTTCTGGGCAAGGCCACGGTACTGAACATCCTGGGCCTGCGCTTTGCGAACACCTTCCTGGAGCCGGTGTGGAACCGGGACTACGTCGAGAAGGTGGAGATCATCTTCGATGAGGACCTCGCGCTGGAAGGCCGGGCCCGCTACTACGACGGCGCCGGCGCCCTGCGCGACATGATCCAGAGCCACCTGCTGCAAATCATGGCCCTGATGGCAATAGAACCGCCCGCCTCGGTGGACGAGGGGGACCTGCGCGACGCCGTCGCCACGCTCCTGCGGGCCAGCAGCATCAAGGCGCCGTACGCCAAGAACACCCGCCGCGCCCGGTACACGGCAGGCTCCATCGACGGCCGGAAGGTCCCGGACTACGCCAAGGAAGAGGGCGTGGACGCGTCCCGCAACACCGAGACCCTTGCCGAGGTGCAGGTGGACATCGACAACTGGCGCTGGCAGGGCGTGCCGTTCATCCTCCGCTCAGGCAAGGCGCTGGGCGCCATGCGCAAGGAAGCCGTGGTCACGTTCCGGCCGGTGCCGCACCTGCCCAAGGGCTTCACCGGGGTGGACTCCCCCAACCAGCTGCGCATCGGCTTCGGCCCGGACACGCTGCAGTTCGACGTCGACGTGAACGGCCCCGGCAACGTGCTCAGCCTGGACCGGGCCACCCTGAAGGCGGAACTCAGCGCCTCCGAGCTGCTCCCCTACGGTGAAGTGCTTGAAGGGGTGCTCACCGGCGACCCGCTGCTGTCCGTGCGCGGCGACACTGCGGAAGACTGCTGGCGCATCCTCGAACCCGTGCTCAAGGCCTGGGCCCGGGACAGCGTCCCGCTGGAGGAATATGCCGCCGGCACGCCCGGTCCTCCGGAGGGCTGGCCGTCGTAAGGCAGGCGGCGCCCGACGTCGGGCGCTCCCGCAGGCGCTAGCAGCCCCAACGCACGCAACAAAAAATGCGGGCCGGACACCTTTTCAGGTGCCCGGCCCGCTGTCGCAACCCCCGATCGCGGTGCGCTCGCGCGCCTGCGGCTGGAGGGCTGCCGCCTAGATCGCTGCCGCGCCGCGTTCTCCGGTGCGGACGCGGACTGCCTCGAAGACGTCCATCGTCCAGACCTTCCCGTCGCCGGCCCGGCCGGTGTTCGAGCTGGCGATGATGACATCCAGGATGTCGTCCGCCTGTTCGTCGGTGGCCAGTACCTCGACCCGGATCTTGGGCAGCAGGTCCACGTTGTACTCGGCGCCGCGGTACACCTCGGTGTAGCCGCGCTGCCGGCCGTAGCCGCTGGCCGCGCTGACGGTCAGGCCCTGTACGCCGTAGGCTTCCAGGCCTTCCCTAATGGTGTCGAGCTTTTCCGGACGGACGATTGCGGTAATCAGTTTCATGCTTCCACGCTTTCCTTGCCAGCTGCTGACTTCTTGCCGTTCGACGTGACGTCCACGGACTCGGTGGCCGGTACTTCTGCGCCCTCGTCCAGCTGCTTGCCGGTGATGAGTTCGTGCAGCGGCTGGAAGCTTCCGCCGCGGCCGCTGACACCGAACTCGTAGGCCGTCTCGGCGTGCAGGCTCAGGTCAACGCCCACGACTTCCTGTTCCTGGGAGACCCGGAAGCCCATCAGCTTGTGGATCGGGAACGCGATGATGAACGTCATGATCGCTGTGAAGGCCATGGCGATCAGGGCTGCCAGGACCTGGGCGACCAGCTGCGTGCTGCCGCCGCCGTAGAACAGGCCCGCGGTGCCCTGGGCCGGGGTGGCCAGGAAGCCGATCGCCACGGTGCCGACGACGCCGGAGACAAGGTGCACGCCGACGACGTCGAGCGAGTCATCGTAGCCGAACTTGAACTTCAGGCCGACGGCGAGCGCCGAGGCCACACCGGCAACGACGCCGAGGGCGATCGCGCCGAGCGGGGAGACGTTGGCGCAGGCGGGGGTGATGGCGACCAGGCCGGCGACCACGCCGGAAGCGGCGCCGAGGGACGTCGGGTGCCCGTCGCGGAAGCGTTCGACGGCGAGCCAGCCGAGCATCGCTGCGGCCGGAGCGGCAAGGGTGTTGATCCAGATCAGGCCGGCCTGCTCAACCGTGGCGGCGGCGCCGGCGTTGAAGCCGAACCAGCCGAACCAGAGGATTGCGGCGCCCACCATGACGAACGGGACGTTGTGGGGACGGTGGTTCGGGTCCTTACCGAAGCCCCGGCGGTTGCCGATGATCAGAACCAGGATGAGGCCGGCGACGCCGGCATTGATGTGGACCACGGTTCCGCCGGCGAAGTCGATCACCGGGGCAAACGTCTGGCCGAACCAGCCGTCTGCGGAGAACAGGCCTCCACCCCAGACCATGTAGGCCAGCGGCGCGTAGACCAGGGTGGCCCAGATGGGCGTGAAGATGACCCAGGCGGAGAACTTGGCCCGGTCTGCGACAGCGCCGGAGATCAGTGCCACGGTGATGATGGCGAAGGTCGCCGCGTACCCTACCTTGAGCAGGTCAGCCGGTTCGGTGAAGTTGTGCAGGCCGAAGTGGCTGGTGGGGTTCGCGAAGATCTGGAAGAAGTTGTCTTTGTTGCTGGTAGCCATCGAAGCGCCCCACAGGACCCACATGATGCCTACAGTTCCAATGGCGACGAAGCTCATCATCATCATGTTCAATGCCGACTTGGCACGAGTCATGCCGCCGTAGAAGAATGCCAGGCCCGGGGTCATGAACAGCACGAGGGCTGACGCGACCAGGAGCCAAACGAGACCCGCGGTGAGTTCCATGGTCTGCGTCCTCTCTTGCTCTTAGGTGCGGACTTGTCCGCCGGTCCAACGCGTTTTGCGTTCTAAGAAGAGTTTGCTGGCGCCGTGTTTCACCGGCAGAGGATTTACATTGCCGGGTTGTTACAAGAACCTCCCGGAAGTAAATGGTGCGTCTCGCGCTTGTTACGGTTATGTTTCACGCGTTCAATCACGCCCCTGGCTGCCCTTGGGCATCAGAAGCAGCACCGAAAGCAGCACCATGAGCAAAGCAACCCGTTCCGCCAACGGCTATCGCCCGCTGGCCGGCCTCCGCCGCCCCGGCGGCCCCCGCCTGCCCCGGGACATCAAGGTGATGCTGGTCGCGGCCTTCCTCATCGCGCTGGGCTTTGGCCTCGTCGCGCCAGTGCTCCCCCAGTTCGCCACCACTTTCGACGTCGGCGCGACAGCGGCGGCCGTGATTGTCAGCATCTTCGCGTTCATGCGGCTCGTCTTCGCTCCGGCCGGCGGGGCGCTAATCGTGCGGCTGGGCGAACGCCCGGTGTACGTGGCGGGTCTGCTGATCGTGGCGGCGTCCACGGCAGCCTGCGCCTTCGCCCAGGACTACTGGCAGCTGCTGGTCTTCCGCGGCTTGGGCGGTGTGGGGTCAGTGATGTTCACGGTGGCGTCGATGGCCCTCGTGGTGAGGCTGGCGCCGCCGGAAAGCCGGGGACGCGTCTCGGGTGCCTACGCCTCAGCCTTCCTGATCGGCAACGTGTGCGGCCCGATCGTGGGCGGGCTGCTGGCCAGCTTCGGCCTGCGGGTGCCGTTCCTTGCATACGCGGCCGCGCTGGTGCTCGCCGCCGCCGTCGTGCAGACCCAGCTCAGCCACGTCCCGGCAGGTTCCCGCGAAGCGGGCGCGGCTGCTCCGGCGATGCTGCTCCGGGACGCGCTGCGGGACAGCGCCTACCGGGCCGGACTGGCCTCCAGCTTCGCCAACGGCTGGGCCACCTTCGGCGTCCGGATGGCCACCGTGCCGCTCTTCGCCGTGGCGGCGCTCGGCGCCGGGTCCTCGTCCGCGGGCTGGGCGCTGGCCGTGTTCGCCGCGGGCAACGCCGCGGCGCTGACCTTTTCCGGGCGGCTCGCGGACAATCTGGGCCGGAAGCCGATGATGCTCGCCGGCCTCGTCGTCACCGGCCTCGCCACCGCCGCCATCGGCTTCACCCACGAGCTGCCCTGGTTCCTGCTGGCCTCGACCGTCGCGGGCATCGGTTCCGGTCTGCTCGGGCCCGCACAGCAGGCGGCCATTGCCGACGTCGTCGGCAACGAGCGATCCGGCGGCCGAGTGCTTGCAGTGTTCCAGATGACCGCGGACAGCGGCGCGATCGTGGGGCCCGTGATCGCGGGGCTGCTGGCGGACCGGCTGGGCTACGGCTGGGCGTTCGGCGTGACCGGCGGAGTGCTGCTCGCGGCGGCCGCGGGCTGGCTGCTGGCCCGGGAAACCTTCCAGCGCACCCCCGCCCGGGCCTAGTCGAGATGCCTCAGACCGGCCGCCCGCCAATCGATGTGGAACCCGCCTCCCGCAGACGCCGCCCTTCCCGCAAAATCACACGCCTCCGCCTCGTCGCGACAATGTCCGCCCTGGCCATCGTCGCTCTCGTTGCCGGCGTGCCCACCGTGTCGTCGAACCCCAGTGCGACGTCGGAACCCAATGGGGCGTCGGAAAAGGCCGAACCCACCGCCCGGGACAGCCGGAGGCAACCTGCTCACGAGGACAAGAGCACAGGGGCCACTTTCTACAAGCAGATCCCGCCCCCGCTGGGCTCCCCCTTGGTGAGAGTGCCTCCGCTGACGCTGACAGTAAAGGACGTGCCGGTCGGAACGACCCTGAACAAGGGCACCGTCGGAATTTCCCTGGAAGCAACCGACCTCGCGGATCCCGCTTTGGGTGCGGAGAATGCCTCGATGGTGAAGCTTCTCAACGGCTCGGACGGCACCGTCCTGCGGTTTGGGGGTAACTCCGTCGACCGACGATTCTTCTGGACGTCCTCGGGCGAAGCACTGCCAAAGAACTACAAGGGCGACAAATCCCACCCGGCCAAGGTGGTCACGCCGGCCGACCTGCGTCGGGTTGCGGCTCTCCTGAATGCGACCAATGCCAAGATCAGCCTCACGGTGGACCTCGGACACTACAACCCGGCGCGGGCCGCGGACATGATCAAGAACGCCTCCCGGATCTTCGGTCCGCGGCTGGTGAGCTTTACCGTCGGGAACGAACCGAACGGGTTTGCCTCCACGAAACTGCGGCCGGCCAATTACGGCGTCGAGGAGTACCTCGCGCAACTCAAAGCCTATGCAAAGGCAATATATGCGGTCTCCCCCCGCGTCACTATTTCGGGGCCCGGCGTTTACGACCAGAAATGGTGGAAGCCTTTTGTCGACGCCAAGCTGCCGCAGAAGAAAGTCCTGTCTTTCCACAACTACCGGCTCTCCAGCTGCAAGGACACGAAGTCCCCGAACTTCCCCACCATCTCCAACCTTTTGGGACCGCTCAATCGCCAGCGCGCCGCCACGTACCAGGAGAGCGCCCTCAAAGTGGCCAAGGCCGCCCGCTTGGAGACCTGGCTCGCGGAGACCGGCATGTCAGCCTGCCCGGGTTCCAACCAGACCACCGAGACGCATGCGGCGGCACTATGGGCGGCGGACTACGCGCTCAACGCCGCCCGCCTCGGCATCACCCGGCTGGGCTTCCACAGTTCCCTGTCGACCTGCAAGGGTGGGCCGCCCATGTCCGTATTGTGCAGCGGCGGGGCATTCCTGAAGCCGAACGGCGTGATGGTCCCTCGTGCGAACTACTTCGGGATGGCGATGGTCGCGGACCTGGCGCCCGGGAAGTTCCTGGAGCTCAGTAGCAAGGGCGGAGGTTTGTCCAACAGTTATGCACTGCGGAACGCGGACGGAAGCACCACTGTGGTCATCGTCAACGAAAACGACCCCGGGAAGTACGGCCAGACCGAAGTTTCGCTGAAGCTGCCCGGCCGTGCCCGACGCGGAACCATGACACAGCTCAGCGGGCCCCGCTTGAACGCGCAGGACAGCACGGTGATCGACGGGGCCAAGGATTCGCCGGTCCCGGCCGCCAAGCGTCTGACGGTGCCGGGCTTCGCCTACGGCTCGGCTACGCAGAAGGTAAAGCTGACGTCCGGCACCGTCACGGTGCTGAACTTCAGCTACTGACCGGACGCTACGGATTAACCCAAACTAGCTCGCACTAGTTGTCGTTTTGAGCGCTGAAAACGACAACAAGTGCGAGCTAGTTGGACTGCTGAGTTGCTAGTTCAGCAGCGCGTCCACGAAGCTTTCGGCGTCGAAGGGCGCCAGGTCGTCCGCGCCTTCGCCGAGGCCGATCAGCTTGACCGGCACCCCGAGCGACTTCTGGATCGCGACGACGATGCCGCCCTTGGCGGTGCCGTCCAGCTTGGTCAGCACGATGCCGGTGATGTTCACGACCTCGGCGAAGACGCGGGCCTGGTTCAGTCCGTTCTGGCCGGTGGTCGCGTCCAGGACCAGGAGCACCTCGTCCACCTCGGCGAGCTTTTCGATCACGCGCTTGACCTTGCCGAGCTCGTCCATCAGGCCGACCTTGTTCTGCAGCCGGCCCGCGGTGTCGATCATGACGACGTCGACTTCCTGGTCGATGCCGGCTTTGACCGCCTCGTAGGCGACGGACGCCGGGTCCGCCCCGTCGATGTCGGACTTGACCGTGGGGACGCCGACGCGCTGGCCCCAGGTGGCGAGCTGCTCAGCCGCGGCGGCACGGAAGGTGTCGGCGGCACCAAGCAGCACGTCCTTGTCCTCGGCAACAAGCACGCGGGCGAGCTTGCCGACCGTGGTGGTCTTACCCACGCCGTTGACGCCGACCACCATCATCACGGCGGGCTTGTCCGCGTGCCGCTCGACGTTCAGGCTGCGGTCCATCGTGGGGTCCACAAGCTTGATGAGTTCCTCGCGCAGCAGGGCCTTGACCTGCTCGGGCGAACGGGTACCGAGCACCTTGACACGCTCGCGGAGGGCGTCCACGAGCTGCATCGTCGGTTCCGTACCGAGGTCCGCCAGCAGCAGGGTCTCCTCGACCTCGTCCCAGACGTTTTCGTCGATTTTGTCCGCGGAGAGCAGGGCGAGCAGGCCCTTGCCGAGGATGTTGTTGGACTTGACCAGGCGTTCGCGCAGTCGGGTCAGGCGGCCTGCCACCGGCAGCGGGGTCTCGACCGGAACGGTCTCGAGGCCCGCGACGTTGTCCGGCACCTCGACGGTTTCGAGGCCTTCGAGGTCGACGGCGTCCGGCGCCGTGGCCCCGCGGGGCGGAGCGGGACGGTCCTCCAGCAGCGTGCCGCCGCCGGTACCCTGCACGGGGTCGTTCGCGTCGCGCTGCGACGGGTAGTTGGTGATGTTCTTACGGGTCTTCATGAGCACCGGAATCAGCGCACCGAGGACCACCAGGGCAACGAGGATGGGCAGGATGATGGGGAGGATGTCGTTCACTCCCCTAGCTTCTCACAAACCCCAAACGCCCCGGTTGCGGCCCCGGCTCCGTCCGGAGCAGGCCTTCAGGCACCCGGACCTCAGAGCTCGGCCCCCAGCCGCTGGCTGATCACGGTGGAGACGCCGTCGCCGCGCATCGTGACGCCGTAGAGTGCGTCCGCGACCTCCATGGTGCGTTTCTGGTGCGTGATGACGATCAGCTGGCTGGACTCGCGCAGTTCCTCGAAGATGGTGATCAGGCGGCCCAGGTTGGTGTCGTCCAGGGCGGCCTCCACCTCGTCCATGACGTAGAACGGCGAGGGCCGGGCCTTGAAGATCGCCACCAGCAGGGCCACCGCCGTCAGCGACCGCTCACCGCCGGACAGCAGGGAAAGCCGCTTGATCTTCTTGCCGGCGGGGCGCGCCTCCACCTCGATGCCCGTGGTGAGCATGTCCAAGGGGTCGGTCAGCACCAGCCGGCCTTCGCCGCCCGGGAATAGCCGGGCGAAGACGCGGACGAACTGCGCCGCGGTGTCCTCGAAGGCCTCGGCGAAGACCTTCTGCACGCGTTCGTCGACTTCCTTGATGATGTCCAGCAGGTCCTTGCGGCTGGACTTGAGGTCCTCCAGCTGCGTGCTCAGGAACTGGTGGCGCTCCTCGAGGGCCGCGAACTCCTCCAGCGCGAGCGGGTTGACCCGGCCCAGGGCGGAAAGGTCGCGTTCGGCCTTGCGGAGCCGCTTTTCCTGCTCTTCGCGGACGAAGGGTTTGCCTTCGGCGATCTCGTGTCCGTCCTCGTCCACGGGGGCGCGGAGGGCCGCCCACTTGTCCGCCGACTCGCCGGCCGGCAGCGGTACGGGCTGGTCGGGGCCGAAGTCGGCGACCAGCTGGTCCGCGGTCAGTCCGAGTTCCTCGACGCTGCGCAGCTCAAGGGCTTCGATCCGCAGGCGCTGCTGCGCGCGGGCCAGTTCGTCCCGGTGCACGGAGTCGGTCAGCTCAGCCAGTTCACGGGCGAGAGCGTCGTTGCCGGCGCGGACCGCGGACAGTTCACGCTCCATTTGCTCGCGGCGCTCCTCGGCGCGGTCGCGTTCGCGGCGGGCCAGTTCCACCGACACGTCGATGAAACCGATCACTTGCCCGACGGCTGCGGCCACGGCTGCGGCGCGGCCGGCCTGGAGCCGGCGGCGGCGGGCCCGTTCGGCGGCCTCCTCGCGGGCGCGGCGTTCGGTGGCGGCGGCCCGTTCCAGCGACGCGGCCCGGTTGCGGAGGGCGGTCAGTTGCTCCTCCGCGCTGCGCAGCGTGAGGCGGGCCTCCATTTCAGCCGCGCGGGCCGCGGACGCCGCGAGGGCGAGGGCATCGCGGTGTTCCGGCGAGGGCTCGTCCTCGGTGGGTGCCTCCTGGGCCGCGGCCAGCCGGGCGGCGACAGCCTCCAGCGACTCCTGCTCCGCCTGGATGTTCGCCTCCGCCCGGGCCAGCGACGCGGCGAGGCGTTCGCTTTCCCCGACGGCGCTGCGCAGCACCGAGTTCAGGTGGCCCAGCCGTTCGGCCACGGCGGCGAGCCGGGCGTCCGAGTCGTGCAGCTTTTCAAGGGCGGCGTCGGCGCGGTCCTGGGCGGCGGCGCGGCGGGATTCGGCGGCGGCCAGGGCGAAGCGGTTGCGTTCCAGCTCGGCCGCCACGCCGGCGAGCCGGGCGGCGGCGTCGTCGACGGCGGCCTGGACTTCCAGCAGCGACGGCGCCGTGGCGGAGCCGCCGCTGACGCTCAGTGCAGTGAACACGTCCCCGGCGCGGGTCACCGCAGTCAGTTCCGGCCGGGCGGCTATGAGCCGGGCCGCGGCGTCGAGGTCCTCGACGACAGCGGTGCCTTCGAGCAACTGTCCCAGCGGCAGGCCGGTGCCGCCGTTCTTGTCGCCGGCCGGGCTGACGAGTCCTGCTGCCCAGCGGGCCTCCGCGGGCAGTTCTCCCTCCGGGGCTTTCGCGGCTGTCCCGGATCCGTCGGCGAGCAGCAGTGCGGCGCGGCCGGCGTCGTCGTCCTTCAGCAGCTGCACGGCCGCGGCGGCCACGGCGGCGTCGCGGACAACGACGGCGTCGGAGCAGCTGCCCAGCGCGGCGGCGATGGCGGCCTCGTAGCCGGTCTCCACGCTCAGCATGCCCGCGAGCGGACCCAGCACGCCGGGCAGCCCCGCGGCAACCACATGTTCGGAGCCGTCCTTGCGGTTCAGGCCAAGCTGCAGGGCGTCCCGGCGGGCCACAAGGGCGTCGCGTTCCCGCTCGCCTTCGCGTTCGGCGGCCTTGAGGGCGTCGATTTCGGCTACGACGGCGTCGAGGGCGTCGCTTGCGGCTTCGTATTCGGCGTCGAGGGTTTCCTCGCCGTCCTCGACGCCGGCCACCTGGGATTCGAGGGCGGTGAACTCGCTTTGGGCGAGGCGGCGCCGTTCCTCACCGGACTTCTGCGATTCCCTCAGCCGGCCGAGTTCGGCCTGGGCGGATTCCACCCGGGACCTCGCAGCACCCACCTGGCCGGCGAGCCGGGCAAGGCCCTCGCGGCGGTCGGCGGCGGCCCGGAGCAGGGTGGCGAGGCGTTTGTCCTCCGCCGCGGCTGCGCTTTCGGCGTCCTGCTTGGCGGCGGTGGCGGCGTCGAGGGCGGTTCGCTGCTCGACAATCTGCTCTTCCAGCCCGGCCTGTTCCGCGCGGACCCGGGCTGCCTGCTTGTCGAGTTGCTCGGGGTCGCGGCCGGTGTCCGGGGCCGCATCGGAGGTCCCGAGCAAGCGGCGGCGTTCCTCGGCGAGCGATCCGAGGGAGCGCAGCCGTTCGCGTCCGGAGGAGAGCTGGTACCAGTTGTCCCGGGCGGCGTTGAGCTTTGGCGTGGCCTCTGCGGCGAGCTGCTCCAAGCCGGCCTGGCGCTGGCGGCCGCTTTCGAGTTCCCGTTCGACGACGCCGCGGCGGGCCTTCAGCGCGCTCTCATCCGCGACGTCCTGGGCCAGCACCGACTGCAGCTGGACCAGGTCGTCGGCCAGGAGCCGGGAGCGGGCATCGCGGACCTCGAACTGGACGGTCTGGGCGCGGCGGGCCACCTCGGCCTGCTTGCCCAGCGGGGTGAGCTGGCGCCGGATTTCCCCGGTGAGGTCGCTGAGCCGGGCGAGGTTGGCCTGCATGGCTTCGAGTTTGCGGACCGTCTTTTCCTTGCGGCGGCGGTGCTTGAGGATGCCGGCGGCCTCCTCGATGAAGCCGCGGCGGTCCTCCGGGGTGGCGTGCAGGACCTTGTCCAGCTGCCCCTGCCCGACGATGACGTGCATCTCACGGCCCAGGCCGGAGTCGGAGAGCAGTTCCTGGATGTCCAGCAGCCGGCAGCTTGCGCCGTTGATGGCATATTCCGAGCCGCCGGTGCGGAACAGCGTGCGGGAGATCGTGACTTCGCTGTAGTCGATCGGCAGCGCGCCGTCGCTGTTGTCGATGGTCAGCGAGACGTGGGCGCGGCCCAGCGGCGGCCGGCCGGAGGTTCCGGCGAAAATGACGTCTTCCATCTTGCCGCCGCGGAGCGTCTTGGCCCCTTGTTCGCCCATCACCCAGGAAAGTGCGTCGACCACGTTGGACTTGCCCGAGCCGTTGGGTCCGACCACGGCGGTGACGCCGGGTTCGAATTCGAAAGTCGTCGCGGAGGCGAACGACTTGAATCCGCGGACGGTCAGGCTTTTGAGATGCAAGGTGTTTCGGGTCTCCTGTATGGCGGACGCGGGGGTGTTTCCTGCCCTAAATCTACTGGCACCACAACGAATTCAGCGGATTTACGCTGCCTTCAGGGTTACCAGCGTCCGTTCCGCGGCCGCGGCTGGCAGACCGGGCAGGTGTAGGAGGAGCGGTTCATGAACTGTTCGCGCTTCATCAGGCTCACGATGCCCGCCTCTGCGCAGCGCCGGCATTCCTGGCCCTCGCGGCCGTACGCGTTCAGGGACCGCTCGAAGTAGCCGGAGGCGCCGTTGACGTTGACGTAGAGCGAATCGAAGCTGGTTCCGCCGGCGGCGAGGGCGTCCGTCATGACCTGCCGGGCCGCGTCGAGCACCCGCAAGGCCTCGGACCGGCGGAGGGTGTCCGTGGGCCGGGCGTAGTGCAGTTTGGCCAGCCAGAGCGCCTCGTCCGCGTAGATGTTGCCGATCCCGGAAACCAGCGCCTGGTCCAGGAGCGCCCGCTTGAGGCCGGTCTTGCGTGCCCGGATCCGCCGGTAGAAGACGTCGAAGGAAAAGTGCGGGTCCAGCGGGTCCCGGGCAATGTGCGAGGCCTCCTCGGCGATCAGCGGCAACGGCGTCTCCGCGAGGCCGCCGGGACCGCCGTCGGGCGTGGGGATCAGCGCGGTGAGGAACAGCCCGCCGAAGATGCGCTGGTCCACGAAGCGCAGCTGTTCGGGCATGCCTGCTGCGGGGCTGAGCCTCAGCCGGATCTTCAGGTGCTTCTCGTCCGCGACGGCGGCGTCCTGCATCAGGAGCTGCCCGGACATGCCCAGGTGGGCCATCAGCGCGACGGCGGGGGCAGGCCCCGCAGCCGCGCCGTCGCCGCCCGGGGCCGCACTGCCGGCACCCGCGGGGGTGTCCGCCAGCGGCAGCCACAGGAACTTTCCGCGACGGACGACGTCGAGTACCCGGGCACCTTCAAGGTTTCCGGCAAAGTCCTCGACGCCAAGCGCGTGCCGGCGGATGGAGCGCGGATCCAGCACCTCCACGGAAATGATGGTCCGGCCGCGCACCCAGTTCACCAGGCCGCGCCGGACCACCTCGACCTCGGGCAGTTCAGGCAAGGGTGGCGCCTAGCTGCCGGTCTGGGTCTTGAACGGCGCGGCGTCGGCCGGTGCCTCGGCCGGCGCGTCCGAGGCCTCGGCCGGCGCGTCCGAGGCCTCGGCCTGAGCGGCGTCCGCGGTCCGGGCGGGAGCGGGGGCGGAGAGCCGGCGCCAGGCGTCAGCGGCTGCTTCCTGTTCGGCTTCCTTCTTGGAATTTCCCGAGCCGGTGCCGTAGTCGTTGCCACCGATCCGCAGCACGGCCTCGAAGGACCGCGCATGGTCCGGGCCGGAGCCCTCCACGGCATAGTTGATCGTGCCTAGCTGCCGGCTGGCCGCGAGCTCCTGGATGCTGGTCTTCCAGTCCGTGCCGGCGCCCAGCGCGGCAGCGTCCTGGAGCAGCGGGCCGACCAGCCGCATGACGAGCTGGCGCGCGGTCTCCAGGTCGTTGGACAGGTAGGTGGCGCCGATCAGCGCCTCCATGGTGTCCGCCAGGATGGAGGCCTTGTTCTTGCCCTCGGTGAGCTTCTCGCCCTGGCCCAGGTAGATGTACTCCCCCAGCCCGATGCTGCGGCCGATGCCGGCCAGCGCCCGGGTGCTGACGACGGCGGAACGGCGCTTGGCCAGGTCACCTTCGGGCAGCTCGGGGTTGTCGCGGTACAGCGCATCTGTGACGGAGAAGCCCAGGATGGAGTCGCCGAGGAACTCGAGCCGTTCGTTGGTGGGGATCCCGCCGTTTTCGTAGGCGTAGGAACGGTGTGTCAGAGCAAGACGAAGCGTCCCGGCGTCAATAGAGACACCGAGACGCTTCAGAAGCTCTTCAGTTGAAGACATCTTAGTCAGCCTGTTGGCGGATTAGACGTCTGCGACCTTGCGGCCCTTGTACTCAAGGAACAGCGCGGTGCCAGCCGAGTCGGTAACGACCTTTGCCTGGTGCGGCAGGCTGTAAACAACCTGTCCGTTTTCCACGGTCTTCACCAGGTGGGGGGCAGTTGCCTTCCACTGGGAGCGGCGGGCGCGGGTATTCGAGCGAGACATTTTCCGCTTCGGGACAGCCACGGCTAACTCATTTCTCTCTAGTCCAACACTTACAAATCAGTTTTGCCGGTCAGGCTTAGCCAGATCAGCTAGGGCAGCCCAGCGAGGATCTACGACCTCGTGGTGGTGCCCCGGCTCGTCTTCCAGGCGAACTCCGCATTCGGAGCAAAGGCCCTGGCAGTCTTCCCGGCACACCGGCTGGAACGGCAGCATAGTAACAACTGCGTCCCGCAACACCGGCTCAAGATCGATCAGATCGTGCTCGACTCGACGTTGCTCTTGTTCTTCTTCTTCGTCCGGGAATTCAGCATCCCCGTAGAAGAAAAGTTCTTGCACATTGACCTCAAGGTCATACGCAAGGGGATCCAGGCATCGACCGCATTCGCCGGTTACTTCGACGTTTGCGGTGCCCGATACCAGAATTCCTTCGTGTACGGCCTCCAGGCGCAGATCCAACTCGACATCCGAGCCTTCCTGCACACCAATGAGCGCCACACCAAGGTCACTTGGTGCGGGTACATGTTCCGTCAGTGTCCGCATGCTTCCCGGACTGCGTCCGAGGTCCTTGACGTCGAACGCCAGGGGCGAACTAGCATCTCGCTTAATGAGAACTCCTGTTGAACATATGACCGACGTACCATCTTAGCCTGATCTTCCGGACGGACTCAAACCGGGCGGCAGCGCGCGGAACAGCTCCGCACACGAGGCCCGGTCAGGGCCGCGCAACCGGCAGCAGGCCGCCGAGTACCGATCAAGCTTACCCTCTGCGGGGCGGATCCTGGACCGACTCGCCGGACCTCAGCCGTTTCAGCACGGACTTCGGCACGAAGTCCGCGACGTCGCCGCCGAGGGTGAAGACTTCCTTGATCAGCGTGGAGGACAGGTGCAGGTAGTGGCCCTCGGCCGGAATGAACACGGTCTCCACGCCGGTCAGCTGCCGGTTCATGGTGGCCATCGGCAGCTCGTAGTCGAAGTCCGAGGAGGAGCGCAGGCCCTTCACGATCGCATTGGCTCCCCGCTGCCGGCAGTACTCGGCGAGCAGCCCCTCCCCCACGGGTTCCACCACGATCCCGCGCAGCGAGGCCAGGGTTTCCCGGGCCATGTCCAGCCGCTCCTCGAGCCCGAAACGGTATTTCTTGGCGTAGTTGGTGGATACGGCCACGATGACCTCGTCGAAGAGGCTGGCCGCCCGGGCTATGACTTCCAGGTGGCCGTTGTGAATAGGGTCAAAGGAGCCAGGGCATACGGCGCGTCTCATGCTCCGAACCTACCGCATGGGCCTTGCGGGCCGGGATAGCATGGCGGAATGTCAGCATCTAAGAGTTCCACCGCCGAGCCCACGCCTGAACCGTTCACCGTTGCCGGCGGGGTCGTCCTCGTGACCGGAGCCGCCATGGGCATGGGGCGGCTCTACGCCCTTCGCGCCGCCCGGGAGGGGGCCGGCGTCGTCATTCTCTGGGACGTCGACGCCGACGGACTGGCCAGCACCGCCGCCGAGGTCACGGCGCTTGGCGCGCGCGCCGTCGTCCGCCGGGTTGACCTGGCCAGCCGGGAGGCGATCGCGGAGGCCGCCGCGGAGACGCAGTCCGAAGGCCCGCTGACGCTGTTGGTCAACAACGCCGGGATCGTGCGAGGCGCCCTGTTCTGGGACCACGAACCGGCCCGCGACATCGCCCTGACCATGGACATCAATGCCCTCGCCCCGATGTATGTCACCCACGCCTTCCTCCCGGCCATGATGGCCGACGCCGGCCGGCCGCGCCGGATCCTGAACATCGCCTCCGCCGCGGGCACCGTGTCCAACCCGCGGATGAGCGTCTATGCCGCCTCCAAGTGGGCGGTCATCGGCTGGAGCGACTCGCTGCGGCTGGAGCTCGAACAGCAGGGCTACGGCCACCTCAAGGTGACCACGTTCTGCCCCAGCTACATCTCCACCGGCATGTTCGCCGGCGCCCGCGGCCCGCTCTTCACCCCGCTGATGACCCCGGACGACGCCGTCAACCGCGCCTGGCGCGCCACCGTGGCCGGCCAGCCGCAGCTGATCGCCCCGGCGACGGCGCAGCTCGGCAAGGTGCTGCGCGGGGTGCTGCCGGTCCGGGCCTGGGACTTCGTCGGCGGGAGGATCTTCGGCATTTACACCACCATGGACAAGTTCACCGGCCGCACGGCCAGTGCCTCCAACGGCGCCGGCGACGGTGCCGGTGAAAACCCCAGCCAGGCGGGAACCCGGTGAGCGGGCAGCCGCTGGCCCCCTGGCAGCGTGCGGCGACCGGCGCCAACCTGCTCTCCCCCGGCGGGGACCTGGGCGTCACCATCTTCGAGGAAATGACCACGCTGGCGCTCAGGACCGGTGCCATCAACCTCGGCCAGGGTTTCCCGGATGAGGACGGCCCGGCGGAGATCAAGGACGCGGCCCAGGCCGCGATCGCCGCGGGGGCCAACCAGTACGCCCCCGGCAAGGGCATCCTTGAGCTGCGCGAGGCCATCTCCCTGCACCAGGAACGGTTCTACGGGCTGACCCCGGATCCGCAGACGGAAATCATCGTCACCACCGGCGCCACGGAAGCCATCGCCGCAGCCCTCCTTGCCCTGGTCGGGCCCGGCGACGAGGTCATCACCTTTGAACCGTTCTATGACTCCTACGGCGCCATCATCGGGCTCTCCGGCGCCACCCACGTCACCGCCCCGCTGCTGGCTCCCGATTTCATGCCCGACCTCGATGCCCTGGCCGCGGCCTTCAGCGACCGCACCAAGGTGGTGCTCGTCAACAACCCGCACAACCCCACCGGCGCGGTCTTCCCGCGCGAAGTGCTGGAACGGGTCGTCGAGCTCGCCATCAAGCACGACGCCGTCATCATCACCGACGAGGTCTACGAGCACCTCACCTTCGACGTCGCGCACCTGCCAATCGCCACGCTGCCCGGCGCGGCCGACCGCACCCTGACCATTTCGTCCGCCGGAAAGACGTTCTCCTTCACCGGCTGGAAGATCGGTTGGCTCAGCGGCCCGGAACACCTTGTTGCCGCGGCCCGGACGGTCAAGCAGTTCCTGAGCTACAGTTCCGGCACCCCGTTCCAGAGCGCCATTGCGGTCGGCCTGGGCCTGCCGGATGAGTTCTACGCCGGCATCGCCGACACCCTGCGGCTCAAGCGGGACATCCTCAGCGAAGGCCTGCGTGCGGCGGGGCTGGAGGTCTTCACCCCGCAAGGCACCTATTTCGTGAACGTGGACACCGCCCCGCTGGGGATCTCCGATTCGGTGGACCTCGCCCGCCGGCTGCCGGAACTGGTGGGCGTTGCCGCCATCCCGGTCCCGGTCTTCTGCCACGCCGAGGGAGCCGAGCGGACCCGGAGCCTGCTCCGCTTCGCGTTCTGCAAGAAGACCTATGTGCTGGAGGAAGCGGCCGAGCGGCTCTCCACGCTCCGGGACAGGCTGTGAGCACAGAGGGCAGCCCTGCGGCCACGCGGTTCCTGCGGACCACCAGCCAGCACGCTGTGATCGAGGCCGACGAATTCACCGAGGGCGGGTTCGTGCTGAGCATCGGCGGGGCCGAACAGTCCCACGTCAACCTGGCCGACCCCGGCGACATTTTCTACGAGTACCTGCGCCGGATCGGCCACGTGGTGGACCTCGCGGCGCCGTGGGGCGAACCCATCACCGCCCTCCATCTGGGCGCCGGGGCGCTGACGCTGGCGCGCTATATCCAGGCGACCCGTCCGGGTTCCGTGCAGTACGCCGTGGAGCTGGAGCGGGAATTGCTGGACTTCGTGCTGCAGCAGCTGCCGATGCCCGACGGGACCGAACTGCACACCGTCATCGGCGACGCCCGCGAATCCCTGGCGACGCTGCCCGCGGAACTGCGCTTCGACGTCGTGATCCTGGACATCTTCTCCGGCCCGGAGGCACCCGAACACATCGCCTGCACCGGGTTCTACCGGGAAGCGGCCGCCAGGCTGACCCCGCGGGGCGTACTGATCGTCAATGTCGGCGACGAGCCGGGCCTGACACTGGTCCGCAGCCAGGTCGCGGCGCTGCGCCGGGCGATGGCCGATGTGTCCGCGTTCGCAGAGACCGGCATGTTCGCTGGCCGGCACCCTGGGAATATCATCCTGACCGGCACCCAGGGACCGTGGCCCGAGGTCTGGACCGCGGCGCTGACGGCCCGCGGCCCGCACCCGGCCAAGGTGCTCTCCGGCGTCGAGCTGGACGTCCTCTCGGACTAGTCCACGGCCCGGGGCAGCGGTACGGAACTCAGCTGAACGCGATCTTCCGCAGCAGGACCCGAAGCTGGTCCCGTTCCGGACCGTCGAGCGATGCCAGGGACGCATCTTCAGCCACCCGGACGGCCGCCGCCGCACGTTGATGCAGCTCCGCGCCGGCTGTCGTCGCGCGGATGACCTTGGACCGCCGGTCGCGCGGATCGGGCGCGCGGAAGACGAGCCCGCGCTGTTCCAGGGCGTCCACCAGGGAGACAATCTGGCTCGGGTCCAAGCGCAGGAAATCGGCGAGCTCGCGCTGCGACGGCTCGGTGTCGCTGCAGGCCATCGCCAGGACCGAGTAGGACCGCACCTTCAGATCCAGCGAGGCGAGCATGGCATTTGCGTGCGCGCTGCCCAGGGCTCGCGCCCGCGCTGCCAGGAATTCAATTTCGTCCACCAGATCGCTGGTGAGAAAGCGGTCGGGGACGGCCGGAATCGCGGCGCCTTCAAACAAATCCTCGCCGTGCTGGGTTGATTCGGCCACAGATCCTCGCAGCTTCTGGTTGGCGCCTCGGAACGCTTGACAGCGTCAACGATACCGCCGCCGGCCCGCACCCTGGAAAATAGTTGAGAAAATTATCATTGACTTTGTCAATTATATGGGTTGTCATTTATGTAGCTTCGGGGCCGGCCGCCGGGTGGTCTGCCCGGCAAGTGTCCCGACCGCCCAATAACTCACCCCAAGGAAGTGGACTGTTATGAAGAGACTCACATTTGCCGCCGTCGGAGTTGCCGCGGCGTTGCTGCTCACCGGTTGCGGCGCCGGGTCGCCGTCCGGGTCGGCCTCGAACTCCTCGGGCGCCGGTGGCGATGGTGTCCGCAACATCAGTGTGGGTGTGATCTCGATTGCGCCGTCTGCCGCTGTGCAGCTGGGCATCGACGAGGGGATCTTTGCCAAGCACAAGCTCAAGGTCGAGTTGCAGAGCGGGCAGGGCGGGGCGGCAATGCTCCCCGCCGTCTCCACCGGAACCATGAACTTCTCCGTGGGAAACCCGCTGTCCGTGCTCCTGGCCAAGAACAAGGGCCTGGACATGAAGATCGTCTCCGGGTACTCAAACTCGCTCCCCACCGGGGATGACATCAATGGCGTCGTCGCCAAGGCGGGCTCGGGCATCACCTCGGCCAAAGACCTGGTCGGCAAGAAGGTCGCAGTCAACACCCTCAATGCGCAGGGAGACCTGACCATCAAGGAGGTCGTGTCCAAGCAGGGCGGCGACCCGAACGCGGTCCAGTTCCTCGAACTGCCCTTCCAGGACATGGGTGCCCAGCTCGCCAAGGGGAACGCCGACGCCGTCTGGGTTCCCGAACCGTTCCTCTCCAAGCTGCTGGCGGAAGGCAACAAGCTGGTGACGTACAACAACCAGGCGGCACTGCCGGGTCTTCCCACCATGGTCACCTTCACCAGCGGCGGCTATGCCCAGCAGAATCCGCAGGTGGTTGCCGACTTCAAGGCGGCCATGACGGAGACCCTGGCCCTGGCGCAGAGCAACCCGGACAAGGTCCGGGCACTGCTGCCTGCGTTCATGAAGATGCCGGAGGCCGTGGCCAAGAAGCTGCGGCTGGAGGAATTCAACGGCAAGCTCGATGAACCCACCCTGGGCAAACTGGGCGAGCTGATGGCCAAGTACGGAATTGTGCCCTCGACGCCGGATGTCTCGGGCACGATCCTGAAATAGCGGCACTTGCCACACCGGACGAGGACGACGGCGGAAGGTTCCGCCGTCGTCCTCAGACAGTCTGCGGGACTACTCCGCCACTTCCGCTGCCCCCGCCTCCGCGGCCTCCACACCGGGCTCGGCGAACCAGAGCCGGGTTTCGCCGTACTTCTTCTCCGCGAACCGCTCCAGGCCGTCCGGCCAGGTCGGTTCCGGGGTGCGGGCGGAGCGTTCCACCACGACGACGGCGCCCTCGGCCAGGTGCGGCAGCAGCTTGGCCAGGACGGCGGCCAGGGCGACCTCGTCCAGCGGGTAGGGCGGGTCCAGGAACACCAGGTCCCAGCGGGTCCCCTCGGCGGCCCGGTCCAGGAACGATTCCACTTTGGAGCGGTGCACGGCAACGACCTTGCGCCGCGCCACGGTGTTGACCAGGTCCGCGTTGCGCTGGCAGACCTCGCTGGCCTTGCCGTCGAATTCCACCAGGTCCACGGTCAGGGCGCCGCGGCTGGCGCTTTCCACGCCGAGTGAACCGGAACCCGCGTAGAGGTCCAGCACCCGCGCGTCCGCGATGACCTCGAAGGCGTCCAGCCGGGAGAAGAGGGCCTCCTTCACCCGGTCCGTGGTGGGGCGGGTCAGGGATCCGGGGACGCTCACCAGCGGCGTGCCGCCGGCGGCTCCGGCAATGATCCGGCTCATGGTTTAGCTGCGCCCGACGGTTTAGCCGTGCCTGGTGTTCTAGCCGCGTTCAAGGAACGCCTCCTTTTCAGGGTTGAGGTAGTCGTCGATGGCCGCGGCGAGGCCGGCGTGGCGGGCCAGGTCCGGGTCAGCGCCCACGATCGCCTGGGCGTCCTGCCGGGCCCGGGCGATCACGTCCTCGTGTTCCAGCACCCGCAGCAGCTTCAATGTCGAACGGCCGCCGGACTGGGAGGCGCCGAGGATGTCGCCTTCGCGGCGGAGCTTCAGGTCCTCCTGCGAGAGTTCGAAGCCGTCGGTGGTCGCCGCCACGGCATCCAGCCGGCGCCGGCTGGGATGTCCCGGTTCCAGGGTGGTGACCAGCAGGCAGGTGCCCGGCAGCCCGCCGCGGCCTACCCGGCCGCGCAGTTGGTGCAGCTGCGAAATGCCGAACCGGTCGGCATCCAGGATCACCATGAGCGTGGCGTTGTGCACGTCCACGCCGACTTCGATCACCGTGGTGGAGACCAGCAGCTTGGTCTGGTTGGCCGTGAACGAGGCCATGGTCTCCGACTTCAGCACGGGGTCCTGCCGGCCGTGCAGGGGCGCCACGGGCACGCCGGCCAGTGACTGTTCGTCCCGCAGCTGTTCGATGACGCCGGTCACCGAGGCGAGCTCCCGGGCGCCGGTCTCCGCCAGGTCGGCGTCGGTGGGTTCGGCCTCGCCCGGGGTGAAGTCGCCGTCGTCGTCGGTGCCGATCTTGGGGCAGACGACGTAGACCTGGTGGCCGGCGTCGATCTCTTCGCGCGCGCGGGACCAGATCCGGGTGGCCCAGGCCGGGTGCTCGGCAAGGCCCACCACGTGGGTGGAGATCGGGGCGCGGCCTGCCGGCAGTTCGTCCAGCACCGAGGTCTCCAGGTCGCCGAACACCGTCATCGCCACGGTGCGCGGGATGGGGGTGGCGGTCATGACCAGCAGGTGGGGCGGCTTGCTGGCCTTGGACCGGAGCGCGTCGCGCTGTTCGACGCCGAAGCGGTGCTGTTCGTCCACCACGATCAGTCCGAGGTCGTAAAAGGAGACGTTTTCACTGAGCAGGGCGTGGGTGCCGATCACGATCCCGGCGGTCCCGGAGGCGGCGTCCAGCATGGCCTGTTTCCGTGCTGCGGTGGGCATGGAGCCGGTCAGCAGGGTGACTTGGACGGAATCCGGACCCAGGCCGCCCAGCAGCCCGTCCCGGGAGAGCGGTCCGAGGGTGCGCCGGATGGAGTCGAAGTGCTGCGCCGCGAGCACCTCGGTGGGGGCCAGCAGCGCGGCCTGTCCCCCGGCGTCGACCACCTGCAGCATGGCGCGCAGGGCCACGATCGTCTTGCCCGAGCCCACCTCGCCCTGCAGCAGCCGGTTCATCGGCGAGTCCAGTGCCAGTTCCTCGGAGAGGGTCTTGCCGACGGCGGCCTGGCCAGCGGTCAGGGTGAAGGGCAGTTGCCGGTCGAACGCCGCCAGCAGGCCGTCGGCGGCGGGACGGCGCGCCGTTGCCTCCTCCGCTGCGAGCTGGGCGCGGCGCCGGGCCAGGGCGGACTGCAGCACCAAGGCTTCCTGGTAACGGAAACGGCCCCGGGCACGCTGCCAGTCCGCGGGGGTCTGCGGGGCATGGATCAGCCGGTAGGCGTCCGCGACGGGCAGGAACTTCTCCCGGGACGCGATCTCGTCGGGAAGCGGGTCCTCCAGGCTGTCCAGCTCGAGCGTGTCCAGCAGTGTGGAGATGACCTTCTGAATGGACCAGCTGGTCAGCTTGGCGGTGGCCGGGTACACGGGGATGGGCATCGCGGCGAGCTTTTCCGGGTCCATCCCGGGCGTGTCCGGATCCTCGTCGAGGAGCAGGAAGTCGGGGTTGGTCAGGCCGAGCGATCCGCCGTAGCGGGTGACCTTGCCGGAGAACATGGCGCGCCGGCCCGGCTGGAGCTCGGCCTTGGCCCGGAAGCCGTTGAAGAAGCTCACCTTGAGAGTGCCGGGAAGGCCGGTAGCCGGGGAACCGGCGTCGTCGGTAATCACGACGTCGGTCAGCGAACCCCGGCGGGCGCGCATGGGCCGGGTGCTGTTGGAGATGACCCGCGCAATCAGGGTCACCTCCTCGTCCAGCGGGACCTCGCTGATCGGGGTCAGCTCGCCGCGGCTCAGGTAGCGGCGCGGGAAGTAGTTCAGCAGGCCGCCGACGGTGGTGATGCCGAGGTGTTTTTCAATGACGGCCGCGGACCGTTTACCGATCCGGCGTTCCAGGCCCAGTTCAAGTTCAGCGTTCATGTCCGTCGAGGTCCGTGGTGCGGGGGCCGGCGTCGGGAACTGCGTCCAGGGGAAGGGAATCGGGATTGCGCGGCAGGGCCAGCTCGCTGACGTTGATGTCCGACGGTTCGCCGAGCGAGCGGATCAGGGCGACGGCGGGCGCGGGGTCGGGCACGTGGACGTGGACCCGCCACCGGTAGGCGCCGTCTTCGTTGGCTTCGCCGCCCACCTGGCTCATGATCACGGACTCGCCCATCTCGTCGAGCCGCTGCCGCATGGTGGCCGCGTCCAGCGGCGAGAGGGTGATGGTGCACATGACTTCCACCCCGTCGTCCCGCGGCATGTCCACGTGGATGTGCGGGTCTTGGACGTCATAGCCGTGCAGCCCGTCGAGCAGCTGGTCCTGCAGCTCCTCGCCGAGCACGGCGGAGCGAAGGCAGTCCAGGACCAGGAGCATCCCGACGCCGCCGGCGTCGACCACGTGCGCGGTATGCAGGGCCTCGAGCTGGTCCTCGGTATGCACCACGGCGGCCAGGGCGGCCTCGACGGCGGCGTCGAGCGCCAGGCCCAGCGTGTGGTTGCTGTCGTCGCCGTCGTGCTCGGCGTCGACGGCGGCAGCGGCGCGGGCTGCCGCTTCCATGACGGAGAGCATGGTGCCGGGCACCGGGTCGCTCAGCGCGGACCAGGCCCGGATCTGGGCGCGGTTCAGGGCGGCGGCGAGCAGGGGGGAACTGAGCCGGGGGTGCCCGGCCAGCGGTTCCGCGGCGGCGCACAGGAAGACGGCGAAGAGCGTGCCGGAGTTGCCCCGCGCCTGCTCCATGGCGGCCTGGCCTGCCTTGGCCAGGACGGCTCCGACGTCGTTCTGGGCCGGGTTGGGCGGGCCCACCACGTGCAGCGCCGCGCCGGCGTCCAGCTGCGGCAGGGCGGCGGTGTCGGTGGCGACATCCTGGAGCGCCCGGGCGGCGGCGCGGACCGTGAGGTAGAGGTTGGTGCCGGTGTCGCCGTCGGCTACCGGAAAGATGTTGATGGCGTTCAGGCGGTCGCTGTGGTTTCCAAGCGTTGTCTCCGCCTTGCCCAACCACCGCTTCATCGCTTGCGCGTTGGCGGCAATCTTAGTCTGCAAAGTGATCCCATCCCACAGTGTCAGCGGGCCTGCCCGCTATGGTGACGCCTGTGCTGTCCGTTGGTGCAGAGGCCTCTACCGAGCCTATCGCAGTGAAACCGTGAGGCAGCTGAACGCCGGCCGGGAAGGCTGCGAGCAGGCCGTGGTCCTCGCCGCCGCCAAGGACCCAGTCCATCGGCTCCGCGCCCAGCAGGGAGGCGGCCGGCTGCAGCGGCACGCCGAGCTCCTTGAGGGCCACCGGGTCCAGGTCCAGTACGGCGTGGCTGGCCGCGGCCATCCGCGCGCCGTCCCGGACCAGGCCGTCGGAAATGTCCATCAGGGCGGTGGCGCCTGCTTCCCGGGCCAGCGGCCCTGCCGCGAGCGGCGGCCGGGGGCGGCACTGGGTGTCCATCAGGGCGCGCTGTTCCGGGGTCAGGGCGGCCACGGGGATGGCGGATTCCAGCAGGGCCAGGCCGGCGGCAGCGTATCCGGCGGTGCCTGCGAGCGCCAGGGTGTCCCCCGGACGGGCGCCGGAGCGCAGTACCGGGGCCTGGCTGTCCAGGGTACCGAGGATGGCGACGCTGACGGCGAGTTCGCGTCCGCGGCCCAGGTCCCCGCCGGCCACGGCGCAGTCCGGGGCGCCCAGCTCGCGAATCCCGGAGCTCATCCCGTCCGCGAAGTCCTCCACCCAGGACACAAGGGTGTCCGGGGGCATGGTCAGGCTGACCACCATCGAGGTGGCCCGGGCGCCCATGGCGTTGATGTCACTGAGGTTCTGGGCCGAGGCCTTCCAGCCGACGTCGTAGCCGGTGGTCCGGTAGCCGTTGTTCCATTCCAACCGGAAATCCTGGTCCACCACCTGCGTGTCGATGCTCACCACCGTGCGGCCGTCCGGCGCCGCCACGATCGCGGCGTCGTCGCCCGGCCCCAGCAGGAGGGCACTGCTGTCCCCGCCGTGGAGCCGCGGAAAGATCCGGGCAAGGAGTTCGGACTCGGAGAGTTCACCCACGGTCAGGGACTCCGGGTCTTGGGGCACGGGCTGCAGCGTTTCAGGCACAGCCCTACGCTACCGCGCAGGGGTGACAACGGCATTTCATGGTTGACCGGGCGCGTGCCAGACTCTTAGGTATGCCCCAACCGATGCCCCGCGTGCCGCCCGCCTTGGCGCAGGCCCTTGGCTTCACTTTGGGGGCAGTCATACTGTGGCTCATCATCGCGGTGCAACTCTTCGTCAATGTCGACCCGCTGAGCGTGCACCACACGGACGCCGTCATCATGCTGGGCGGGGCCAGTTCCGAACGGTTGCCGGTGGCCCAGCAGGTCCAGCAGGAAATCGGTGCGCCGATCCTGGCGCTCTCCAATACGGACACGCCTGGGAACAAGACGGCGGACGATTTGTGCAATACGGGGCAGGTCCCCAGCTCGACCCTCGTCTGTTTCCGGCCCGGTGAATACGACACCCGGGGCGAGGCGGAAGCGATCGGCAAGCTCGTCCGGGCCAACGGCTGGAAGTCCATCACGGTGGTGACCTCCAGCTATCACGTCGCCCGCGCCGGCCGCCTGATGGAGCAGTGCACGACGGCGGACGTCCAGATGGTGCCCTCGCACCCTGACTTGTCGCCGAGACAGTGGTTGCGGCGCTTTGTCATCGAGACGGGCGGCCTGCTGGATGTGTCACTGCGGCCGGAGTGCCCGCCGGACGCCCGGTGAGCCCTGGAGGCCCGGTGACACCCGAATGCACGGACCCGGGGCCGGCGCGTCGCGTCGCGTCGCGGGCAGCCTGACCGGACTCGCGCGGCCAAGCCACTCCCGCTACAGCTCGGCAGTGTACTCCTTGAGGCGTTGCCGTGCCGGTGCGGGGTTGAAGCCCGCGGCCGTGATCCGGGATAGGTCCAGCACGCTGTTCTCCGGCCGCGGTGAGACAGATTTCCCGCGGAAGTACTCCTCGGTACTTACCCCGGTGATGGCGTCCCGGGATTTGCCGCGCAGCTCGTAGACCTCGGCAGCGATGTCCGCCCAGGACTGGGGCTCACCGGTGTTTGTGAGGTTGTAGGTGCCGTAGGCCGCGCGGCTCTCCAGCAGGTGCCGGATCCCCGCCGCGATATCTTCCGTGAAGCTGAGGCGTCCGATTTGGTCGTTGACCACCGACGGTTCGATGCCGCGGTCCGCCAGCGACGCCATGGTCCGGACGAAGTTGTTGCCGTCGCCCACCACCCAACTGGTGCGCACGATGTAGTGCCGCGGAACGACGCTGACGACGGCGTCGCCGGCGGCCTTCGACTGCCCGTAGACTCCCAGCGGAGACACCGGTTCGGATTCATCGTGCGCGCTACGGCTGCCGTCGAAGACGTAGTCGGAGGACACGTGGACCAAGGTCAGGTCGTGTTCGACGGCGACCCGGGCGAGCCGGGTGATGGCGGTGACGTTGACCGCCCACGCAGCGGCGCGGCCCTCGGCCGACTCGGCGGCGTCGACCGCTGTGTAGGCGGCGGCGTTGATGATGGCGGAGTAATTCTTCCAGTTCCGCCCGCTGCAGGATTCCTCGCTGCGGAGGTCGAATTCGCCGCGGCCGACGAACTCGACCGAGGCGTCGCGGTAGTACTCGCTCCGCAGGGCTTTTCCAAGCTGTCCGTCGGCGCCCAGCACCAGGATCTTCTTGGGTGCCATGGGCGTAACGTCGGCCAGCCGCGGATGCGCCTTGTCCTTGTCCGAGAGCTCGGCCTCCTCCAGCGGGACCGGCCAGCTGATGGCCGCGGTCTCATCGGCAAGGTTCAGGAACGTGTACTGGCCCTGCGCGTCGGCGGACCAGTGGTCGTTGACCAGGTAGGTGTAGGCGGTGTTGTCTTCCAGTGTCTGGAAAGCGTTTCCCACTCCGCGGGGAATGAAAATGGCCTGGCTGGGATCCAGCTCGGCAGTGAAGACGGCACCGAAGGTCGGCCCCTCGCGCAGGTCCACCCAGGCGCCGAAGATCCGCCCGGTGGCCACGGAAACGAACTTGTCCCATGGTTCGGCGTGGATGCCGCGGGTAGTGCCGGCCGACTCGTTGAACGAGATGTTGTTCTGCACGGGACGGAAGTCCGGCAGGCCCAGCGCCACCATCTTGTCCCGCTGCCAGTTCTCTTTAAACCAGCCCCGGTTGTCACCGTGGACGGGAAGGTCGTAGAGGACGACGCCGGGAATCGGGGTTTCGTGAGCAGTGAGCTTTTTCGAGAACTCGATCGACATGTCCTACTGGCCCTGTTCCTTGTACTTGGCTTCGGTGGCGGCCTTCTGCGGACGCCACCAGTCCTCGTTGTTCCGGTACCAGGCGATGGTGTCTTCGATGCCCGCCTCGAAGTTGGAGAATTGCGGCTCCCAGCCGAGCTCGTCGCGGAGCTTGGTGGAGTCGATCGCGTACCGCAGGTCGTGGCCGGGCCGGTCCACTACGTGGTCGTAGGCGTCCGGCGTCTCTCCCATGTGCTTGAGGATCAGCTCGACAACATCCTTGTTGTTCTTCTCGCCGTCGGCGCCAATCAGGTAGGTCTCGCCAATCCGACCCTTGGCAATGATCGCCAGGACGGCGGACGAGTGGTCATTGGCGTGGATCCAGTCGCGGACGTTCTCGCCCTTGCCGTACAGCTTGGGGCGGATGCCGTCGATCACGTTGGTGATCTGCCGCGGGATGAACTTCTCCACGTGCTGGTAAGGGCCGTAGTTGTTGGAGCAGTTGCTGATGGTCGCCCGCAGGCCGAAGGACCGCACCCAGGCCCTGACCAGCAGGTCCGAGCCGGCCTTTGTGGAGGAATACGGGCTGGAGGGGTTGTACGGGGTGTCCTCGGTAAACCGCTCGGGGTCGTCGAGTTCCAAGTCGCCGTAGACCTCGTCGGTGGAGATGTGGTGGAAGCGCCTGTCGTGCTTGCGTGCCGCTTCGATCAGGGTGTACGTGCCGATGATGTTCGTGTCCAGGAACGGGCGCGGGTCGTGCAGCGAGTTGTCGTTGTGGGATTCGGCAGCGTAGTGGACCACGACATCGGCATCCGCGACCAGGCTGTCCACCACGGCGGCGTCGCAGATGTCGCCCTGCACGAACCGGAAGCGCTCCCCCGGCAGGCCTTTGAGGGACTCCAGGTTGCCGGCGTAGCTGAGCTTGTCCAGCACTGTGACGTGGTCGTCGGTGTTTTCCATGACGTAGTGGACAAAGTTGGAGCCGATGAAGCCGGCGCCGCCGGTGACAAGGAGTTTCTGCATCCGTACAGCCTAACTCGCGGGAAGGGCCCGGTATGCTGGCCGACAAACTGCAGACAACGTTAAAACCCATGCCTGGAATAATCCACGCCAGCGGTACCGGCTCGCGGCTGCACCCGATCACTCTTGGCTCAAGCAAGCAGCTGGTGCCGGTCTATGACAAGCCGATGAATTATTACCCGCTCTCCACGCTGATCCTGGCGGGCATCCGCGACATCCTCATCATCACCACCCCGCACGACGCCGACCAGTTCCAGCGCCTGCTTGGCGACGGCAGCAAGTTCGGGGTGAACATCACCTACAAGCAGCAGCCCAGCCCCGACGGGCTGGCACAAGCCTTCGTACTCGGCGAGGAGCACATCGGCAACGAGCCTGCAGCGCTGGTCCTGGGCGACAACATCTCCTACGGCCGGGGTATGGGCACCCAGCTCAGTCGCTTCGAGAACATTAAGGGCGGCGCGGTGTTCGGCTACTGGGTCTCAGACCCGGGAGCATACGGCGTCGTCGAGTTCGATGAGAATGGCAAGGCCATCTCGCTTGAGGAGAAGCCGCTCCAACCCCGCAGCAACTACGCAGTTCCCGGCCTGTACTTTTACGACAGCAACGTCATAGAGATCGCCAAGAACCTAAAGCCCCCCGCAGCGAGCTCGAAATCACGGACGTCAACCGGGTCTACCCGGACCGCGGCGACCTCCGCGGCGACCTCCACGTCGAGATCCTGCCCCGCGGCACGGCCTGGCTGGATACCGGCACGTTCGATTCCCTCAACGACGCTTCGAATTTCATCCGCACTGTGTGACACCGCCAAGGCCTCAAGATCGGCGCTCCGGAAGAAATCGCCTGGCGCCTGGGCTTCCTCAGCGACGGCGAACTCTACGAGCGCGCTGCACCGCTGGTAAAGAGCGGCTACGGCTCCTACCTCATGGGCCTGCTCGAAGAGTCCGCTGGCGTCGCAGCGGCGAGGTAGATCCCCTGATCCGGAATTCGGTTCGAATGCAGATCCAACGCTTGGTGATGTAAGAATTGAGTTTGGCCCGGTAGACGTCGTCGACCAAGGCGACGAGCGAGCGAGCGAGGAGGACCGACGTTGGAGCAGGACGCCGAACAAACTCCGCCGCTGGTTGCCACGCCCAGGCACCTCCGCCGGAAACGATTTCGTGCCGACATCTCCGATCAGCTGCTGGTCCCGGGTGCCCATCCTTTCCAGTCGGCGTCCAAGCCGGCTGCAGGCGCCAAGCCACAGCGGCAGCCGACTGCTGCGCGCAGGACCGCCTACCAGCGCAAACGGCTCGTCGCCTTGGTTGCGGTGATTGCCGTGTGCCTGGCCGTGCCCGCCCTCGTTGCGGCACTTCTGCTTGCCGGCTGAACACCAACAGCTCTTGGCGCACCGCCAGCGGGCGCCGTCGATTCCGCGAATTGCGCGCATTCCCGTAGCATCGGTGCCGACGTCAACACAAAACTGTGGGGGAATTTTCCATGCTCAAGATCATGCCGATCTTCGGAACCAGGCCCGAAGCCATCAAAATGGCCCCCATCGTGGCTGAGCTGCAGGAGTCCCCGCTTTTTGACTGCGTGGTGACGGTCACCGGCCAGCATCGCGAGATGCTGGACCAGGTCAACGAGCTCTTCGGCATCGTGCCGGACAATGACCTCGACATTCTGCAGCAGCGGCAGTCCCTCTCTGCCATCATGACGCGCACCATCGACGGCCTGGACAAGATCTTCTCGACGGATAAGCCCGACGCGGTCATCGTTCAGGGCGACACCACGACGTCGACGGCCGGCGCCATTGCCGCTTTCTACCACGGCATTCCCGTTGTCCACGTCGAGGCCGGGCTCCGCAGCGGGGACCTCTTCTCGCCGTTCCCCGAGGAAGCCAACCGAAGGATAACCAGCCAGATCGCCAGCCTTCATCTCGCGCCAACCCTGGTAAGTAAGGCAAACCTCCTCGCCGAAGGCATCAACGCCGACGACGTCGTGGTCACCGGGAATTCCGTCATCGATGCCCTGCTGACTACCGTGGGCAAAGAGATCCGCTTCACCGACCCCCAGCTCGAAGAACTCGCAGCTTCCGGCCGGAGGATCCTGTTGGTGACCACCCACCGGCGGGAGAACCAGGGCGACGCCATGCGGGGCGTCGGCCGGGCCCTGGCCCGGCTCGCCGATTCCGCACCAGACATGGTGATCGTCCTGCCGGTGCACAAGAACCCTGCGGTCAGGGAGGCCGTCCTGCCGGCGCTGGAAGGCAAACCCAACGTCCTGGTGACTGAGCCGCTCCCCTACGGCGAGTTCACCCGCATGCTCTCACTGGCGCACATTGTCCTGACCGACTCGGGCGGGGTACAGGAAGAAGCGCCCAGCCTCGGTAAGCCGGTCCTGGTAATGCGGGACAACACTGAGCGGCCCGAGGCTCTTGAGGCGGGGACAGTGAAGCTGATTGGCACCGACGAGGAACGAATCGTCACCGAGGTGTCCCGGCTCCTGCACGACTCCGAACATTTCGCGGCCATGGCAAACTCGGTAAACCCCTACGGCGACGGCAAGGCGGCCGCCCGCACCGTAGCCGCCATACAAGAACTGCTCGGCGTCGGCTGCCGGATCGCGGAATTTAGCTAGCGGTAGCCCCGACGCTCGGTAGGCTCGCGGGCCCCGCTGGAGCCGGTGCCTGCGCCTGGCTGAGGACCCTACGGTTCAGGATCCACGCGCGGTCCCGGATGGCGGCCCAGACTCCGCTCAACAGACGGTACCAGCCGAGCAACGGGTCACCGAGCTCGCACTCCGCGGCAAGCTGCCGGTAATGCCCATGCAGCCGTTCGGCGCCCTTTGGTCCGCCCCCGTAGGCATAGCCAGCCCAGGCCCGGTAGGCCAGCGGGCCAGGGTGGACCAGCGCCTTGCGCAGTTCCAAGGACGTGTGCTCCAGCGGTTCAGCGACAGGGCCGGTCTTGGTGATGAGGGCGTCGAAGCGGTCGAGCATCTTGTGGGAAAACACGAACATCCTGCGATGCGTCCCCCCGGGTGAATAAGTGAACTCCCCAAAAACGGGCCCAGTCGGGCTGTCGAACATGTCAATGCTCACGAATGGCGAATCTGCTTCCCGCGAGAGCCGCTGTGCCCACCAGAGCATCTCCGGGGCGTTGAGCGGCACTACCGGTGTACCGGGTTTCGCGGACCCGTTCAGAAGGTAGTCCCGACCGAGCCTGAGCGGCCGAAAAGACCCGTCGAAAAGCACAATTCGCACCGGGCCGGAGTTGCGGTCGATCTGAACCACGAGTCCAACTTCGCCGTCAAAGCAGTAGAACTTGTAGTCGAAAGGTATCGCCCCTACGCCCAGCGTGTGAACCACAAGTTCCTCCACGATCCAGCGGCCTTGCTGCTGTCCGAACGATGCAGCCGCCGCGTCTTGGGCGCGGATGATTTCCGCGCTGTCCAGAACTTGAAGATTCATGTGGTCGAAATAGGCATCCGGTCCGGTGCGCTCAAGGATCATGACTCCACGGGAGGACCAGCCGTTGGCCAGCTTCAGCACGAACAGTTCCGGCAGACCCATCTGGCTGAGGTCCTGCAAGCTGTCCAGCACGGCAAGGCGTTCGGGGACCCGCATACCCATTTGCTCGACGAAAGGATGCGAAATTATTTTTTGCGCCAGTTCTTTTCGGCGTTCCGTGCCGCGAAGCCTGAATTCCCCTGCTACAAAGGCGAGGAATGGCGATTCTTCATCTGCGCGGTCAAATTCTGCCGGATAAGTCTTGTTCAAGTTTTTTGCCCCCAATAGCAACTGATAGCCTTAATCGAAAGGAAAGTTGACTCTCAGATCGCGACCGTAAGCACTAGCTTATGGACTGCTGCCAAGCCGTCCAAATCGTGGGAGGATTGAAACTGTTCGGGGGTGGGAGCGCTCAAACTTGGCCTCAACGGAGCGAAGTGGGAGCGGAAATGAAGTTAGACCGCAGGGACTTTTTGAGATTGTCGTTGGGAGCGTCAACCGGCTTGGCTTTGACCGCCAGTGGCGCGGGACTTGCCGTTGCCAAACCCGGACCTATCGACCAGCGCCGAGTTGCGGCGAACGTGCAAGCGGTTCCCCGTGGAGCGCTTAAAGGTATAGGTCTTGCCCTGGGTGACCAGCAAGGGATCAAGCAGCTCGACTCCCTGAATGTGAATTGGTTCTACACGTGGGGCGCAACCTACCCCGATGTGCGCCTGACGTCCGGCTTCGTCCCAATGATCTGGGGCGGAGGGGCGGTCGAACGGGGAGCTGTCGACGACGTCGTGTCGGAGCTGGGTACCACCCACGCGCGGGAACTTCTGGGATTTAATGAGCCGGACCACCCCGAGCAGTCGGCGATGAGTGTGGCGTCTGCGATCAGCTACTGGCCGGAACTGATGGCGTCGGGATTACGGCTGGGGTCCCCCTCACCGGCAAAGGTGACGGGTACCTGGCTCAAGCAATTCATGGACCAGGCCGCGAAGAAGAAACTTAGGGTGGATTTTATTACAATGCACTCCTACCCGTCCCCGAACTCCAGAGCCTTCCTAAATTCCGTGCAGAACCTTCATAACCGGTATCGCAAACCCATCTGGGTCACGGAGTTTGCGGTAGCGGATTGGGGCGCCACGCCCGGCTCGCCCAGCCGCTACTCGGAGCAGCAGGTCATGACCTTCATGCGCGAGACGGTAGCCGGACTCCGCCGGATGCCGTTCGTGGAACGCTTCGCATGGAAGACCAGAGCGGAGGGTGACCCCGTGATGGGGAAATCTGCGCTTTTCCACAAGGACGGGTCCCTGACGCGCGTGGGCCAGCTGTACCGGTCCCTTTGAACACCCAACACCGTTAGCCTCAGCTACGGAACTCCCACGACGCACCACATAAGCCCGGCCGAATCAACGATTAGGCCGGGCTTATGTCACTCCCAGTGCTGCGGAACTCGTTAGTTTGCGGCGGCGAGTTCCAGTAGTTCGCTCTTGTGGCCAAGCGAAACGATGTCCCAGCCCGCCGCGTTCCACTTTTCGTGGTCCAGGACATTGCGTCCGTCGAACATCCGCTTGCGCGCGACCACTGCCCCCAGCTCGGCGGGGTCGGTAAAGACGAATTCAGACCATTCGGTCAGCAGCATGACTAGATCAGCGTCCGCCACGGCCGTCTCCATGGAGTCTACGTAGTTCAGCCGAGGGTACCGCTTGGCGGCGTTCGCATTGGCAGCCGGGTCATAGACGCTGACGTCGGCTCCGCTGTTGAACAGCCTCGCGGCCACGTCAAGGGCCGGCGAATCACGGACATCGTCGCTGTTGGGCTTGAAGGCGACACCAAGAACGGCGACGCGCTTGCCCTCCAGTGCGCCCAGCAACGTCTCGGCAACGTGGACCGCCCGGTCGCGGCGACGGAGGTTTACCTCGTCCACCTCATTGAGGAAGCGCATGGTGCTGTCCAGGCCGAGCTCGGAGACCCGCGCCTGGAGAGCCCGGATGTCCTTCGGCAAGCAGCCCCCGCCAAAGCCGATGCCGGCGTTGAGGAAGCGGCGGCCGATCCGGGCGTCGAGCCCAATTGCGTCGGCGAGCGTGCGGATGTTCCCACCGACGGTCTCGGTGACCTCGGAGAAGGCGTTGATGAAGGAGATCTTGGTGGCGAGGAACGCGTTGGCCGCAACCTTAACCAGTTCAGCTGTCTCGAAGTCCGTGGTGATGAAGGGAGTATCTCGGCTGATGGCGTCCGCGTAGACCTCACGCAAGGTGGTTTCAGCGGAGACGGAGTCCACGCCGATGACCAAGCGGTCGGGGCGAAGGGTGTCTTCTACTGCGAACCCCTCGCGCAGGAATTCCGGGTTCCAGGCGAAGTTGACAGTCACACCGTCACGCGCTTCCTCGGCGACGAGGCCCTTGAGGCGTCGAGCCGAGCCCACCGGAACCGTGGACTTGCCGACAATAAGGGAATCCTTGGTGGCCGCCCGGGCGATCGCCGCCACCGAGGCGTCCACATATGTCATGTCCGCCGCGTGCTCGCCGGCCCGCTGCGGGGTGCCTACGGCAATGAAGTGAACGTCGCCAAAGGCGCCGGCCTCCTCAAATGATGTGGTGAACCGCAAGCGCCCCGCTTCGGTGTGCTTGCGCAGCAGCTCGGGTAGACCCGGTTCGTGGATGGGCAACTCGCCCCTGCTAAGGCTGTCGATCTTTTCCTTATCGACGTCGACGCCCAGGACCTCGAAGCCCAGCTCTGCCATGCATGCCGCATGGGTTGCGCCGAGGTATCCCGTACCGATCACGGTCAGTCGAAGTGTCACTAGTCCCCCAGTAGCTGCAGTTGGCTCAGTGTCTGGGCGCAGATGGCGCAACCAAACGGCTCCACCCTATACGTTCTCGATGCCAAAGCCGACCCAGTGTAGCTGGAAGTGACATAACTCAAACGCTCTGGTGGCCGCAAACCGACTGAGCGCCGGATCACTAGACGCCGCTTAAGTGATTGGTCACCCGATGCGCCTAGAGTCGCGCATCGGATCTTTGAGAACAGCGCCCCAAGAGTCTGAGTCCAGACAACGGGCATAGGGACGACGTCGTAGTCTGAGCTGGCCCCCGCTCGCCGTCAGACTGTAGCAACATTGGCAACAACCCAAGCTGCGCCCCACGGCCTGAGTGCGTCTATTTACGTCAGCGCCTGGTGGGGGCTCAGTCGTAGTTCGTCCAGGTACCTCGCTATGTGAGGTCGCCTACAAGGACCTAGCAGTTGCCCTGATGGCCACGACGTGGAAATAATTGGACTCGCCCGGACCGACGCCTCAGGCCAAGGTCGTGAATGCCTGGTTTCAGGCTATCGGATTTGGCTTATCTAGGATCCAGCCGGAATGATGGCCTCCATGCGCGGAATTATTTTGGCCGGCGGTACCGGTTCAAGGCTCCACCCGATCACTCTTGGCGTAAGCAAGCAGCTGATGCCAGTGTTCGACAAGCCTATGATTTACTACCCGCTTTCTACCCTGATCCTGGCTGGCATTCGAGACATCCTGATCATCACAACGCCTCATGACGCCGAACAGTTCCGGCGCCTCCTGGGCGACGGCTCACAGTTCGGAGTGAACCTCAGCTACCTACAGCAGCCTTCTCCAGACGGGCTGGCCCAAGCTTTCGTGCTCGGAGCAGATCACATCGACAACGGTCCTGTGGCGCTGGTTCTTGGAGACAACATATTCTATGGCCCGGGTATGGGTACACAGCTGCGCCGCTTCGCGAACATTGACGGAGGCGCCGTGTTTGGATACTGGGTGTCGGACCCGAAGTCTTATGGTGTTGTCGATTTCGACGCCGACGGCAAGGCGATCTCCCTCGAAGAGAAGCCGAGCGCCCCCAAGAGCCACTACGCAGTACCAGGCTTGTACTTCTACGATAACGACGTCGTTGAGATCGCCAGGACCCTCAAGCCCTCAGCACGCGGCGAGCTAGAAATCACGGACGTCAACCGCACCTATCTCGAACGCGGGAAACTTCATGTTGAGATCCTCCCTCGCGGCACCGCCTGGCTCGACACCGGAACCTTTGACGATCTCAATGACGCGTCCAACTTTGTTCGAACGACGGAAAACAGGCAGGGGCTGAAAATCGGCGCACCAGAGGAGATCTCCTGGCGTCGGGGCTTCCTCAGCGACGATGACCTGCGCGTACGCGCAGAGCCGCTGGTTAAGAGTGGCTACGGCCAGTATTTGCTGGGACTTCTAGACGCATAGTATTCCAGGCGCGAGTTGTCACCACCCTTCCCGACCATTGGATGCGCAGTTTCTAAAGGACCTCGCACAGCCATTCTTTATAGTGCAGAAAGTATCCATGTCCCTGTGCCTGACACATATCTTAACCGGCGGTCTAGACGGTCGTCGGCGTGCCGCTGAGAAAATCGAGGAGTTCAAGTGATTGAACGTATTGCCCAGATGCATTCATGGCTGCGCTCAGCCACACTTGATGGAACCGGTCATTCGGTAAACCTTCTCATGGTGGATCTTGACCCGTCGGCCGCCTTCGCCGGCCAGACAACCGCCGTGCGTGCCGGGATGGAAATCGCGAAGAAGGCTCAAAGACCCCTTCGTATACTCATTTTGAAGGCGCGCCCTACGGGAGTGGACTTAGGAACCGTTGAGGAGTGGCTGGAAAGCCAATTCGGTAAATCCGAAACGCCTCTATTGATATCTTACGGAGACGGCTTGGAGCGAATCGCTCTGGCCCAAGATGATCTCTGGGTGTGCACTCATTGGCTCACTGCCAGCGTAATGAGTCGGTACTTAGAGACTTCCGATATCTCAGCAAACCGCGTAATTTATCTGATCCAGGACTTCGAGCCAGCCTTTTCCCCCTGGGGCACGGCATACGCTCTTGCCGAGGAGACTTACGCTAAAGGCTTTATACCGCTGGTCAACTCTCGGCCACTCGCCCGGTACCTCCAAGACTACGGACACGTTCCCCTCGCAGAGACTCATTGCTTTTATCCCCAGATCAATGCAGCCAGCCTTGAAGCAGCGTCACGAAATTGGACTCCCGATCCGGCTGGGCGAACCCGCGTGCTGTTCTACGGACGGCCCGGTCATTCGAGAAATCTCTACGAGCTGGGTATAGCCTCGCTCAAGCTCTGGATCGCGAGGATGTCGGATGAGGATCTCGCGCGGCTGGAAATCTCCAGCGCCGGCACCGAGCATGCACCCGTGGATCTTGGACGAGGAATCTATCTCGAGTCAGTTGGGAAGCTCTCGTTGAACGACTACTACAAATTGTTGTCTCGAGTAGACGTGGGTTTGGCCCTAATGCACAGTCCGCACCCCGGTCATTTAGCGCTGGAACTTCCAACCTCGGGTGTTCCAACAGTGACCAACACTTTCGAGCAGTACCGGCAATCGTGGCACCCTCTCTTGGAACTTGCCGTGCCAACCGAGGAAAAAATAGCCGAAAGTCTTGAAAAGTCTTGGTCGGTGGCGAAGAATTTGACGTCGCATCGTTTCCTAGTACCGGATGAGGCACGACTTGGAGGGAGCCTGGAGGAAGTCAGCGGAGAGGTCACTGCGCTAGCGTTGGGGAGCTCGGGAATTTCCCGCCACCGCGTGCCCGAAATGCGTCTAAACCGTGTGAAACTGACGGATGACTATAAACTGGCCTCAGCGCGACGCGCCGAAAGAATTACGGCGCTGTTGAACGAGAACGCGGATCTCCAAAGGAAGCTGAAGACGTCGTTAGCAGCCTCTTCCAAAGAGCGGTCCCGGGCTAAAGTGCTGGAAGACAAATCAGGGTCACTCAACAGGCAGATGGTCAGCCTAGGGGCGAGCAATGAGACTCTTAGATCGCAGGTCTCCGCTTATGCTGCGGATATAAAGGCACAACGCGCAGAAATAGCCGCTCTTCGACTTTCAGTCAAAAAACGCGATTCTCAATTGAGAAAATTGAATCGACTTAAGGCGATGTGGCTCGTCCGCACTCTACTTCCAGCCATGCGCAAGGGGATCAAGTTGCGCAATTCTCTGCGAAAAGCCTGGACAACTCCTAAATAATACATTTACTACCTAAGAAGCGGCCGGTTATGCAGTTATCAACTATAAAAATTCCTGAGCCTGAAATAAGAGATTGGTCGCCGGCAGCCATCGCGGGGGCCCTTGATCGCTTGGCCAATGCACCCAAAGTCTCCGTGGTTATTCCGGTTTACAACGGAGGTGCCGCCGTGGTGGAGCGATGCATCCTCTCCGCAGCCCAGTACTCGGACGACGCTGAGATCGTCGTTATCGACGATGCGAGTACGGATGCAGCCGTCGCCCAATTATTGCAGCGTTTGAGAGATCGGGGACTCATCAGACTCATCGTCCACGCTGAGAACCTGGGTTACACCGGAACAGCCAACGAGGCTCTCGCTCTCTCCGGCGAATCAGATGTTGTTCTGCTTAACAGCGACACGACGGTGGGCCCAAGCTGGCTACGTCGGCTGAGGTGGGTAGCATACTCTCAGGAACGAATTGGCACAGTAAGCGCCGTTTCCGATAACGCCGGAGCAATGTCCATGCCGGAATCCGGAAAGCCCAATTCTTGGGCACCACACTTAACCTGGACCGAGATCAGCCGCGGAGTGGCTCAGAGAGTCAACGTCGCATCCATCGCTACCCCCACAGGTCACGGCTTCTGCATGTACATTCGCCGCGAGCTGGTATCCGCGATAGGTCACTTCGATACCGATGCGTTTCCCCACGGGTACGGGGAAGAAAACGATTATTCGAGACGAGCAGCAAAGGCCGGATTTGAAAACGTCCTGGCTCCCCACGTATTGGTTGCCCATGAGCGCAGTCAGTCCTTCGGTGAAACGCGGAGGGCTGAACTCATTGCTGTTGGACGGTCGGCTGTCGACCGTTTGCACCCTGAGTACTCTGCAGCGATCAAGTCCTGGGGCGGTTCAGGGAGCATGGGAGCGGTCAGAAGTGAGCTAAGGGATACACAAGCGCGTATTTCTAAGCAGCGTATGGTGAAACCGGTCGTTATGTACGTTATTCACCGCTCTGGCGGCGGAACTCCAGCGACGAATCGGGATCTGCTTGGGGAACTGGTAGAGCATCAGGACAGCATCCTCCTTGAGGCAAGCATTGACTCGGTCCGATTGTACAAGTTCGAATCGTCGGAATTTAAGCTACTTACAACTTGGACCACAGACGTCCCGTTTACCGTTACAGATACTTGGCGGGCGGATTACGCCGCATTCGTCGCTCGTATTCTTATGGGGTATAACGTAGAACTTATCCACGTTCGTCATCTCATCAATCAGCCGCTGACAACGGTTCCGACCGTGGCAAAGTTACTCGACATCCCATTGGTCCTCTCGACACACGACTTCTACTACGTTTGCCCAACAGTTCATCTTCTCGACGAGTCGAAGAAGTTCTGCGGGGGTAAGTGCACCCCGGGTCTGGGCACCTGTACCTTGCCAACGCCTTTCGTGGCAGCCGCTCCGGATCTGAAGCACAACTGGGTCGACGAGTGGAAGCGTCGATCGGGTACCGTTCTCGACATCGCAGCGAAAACGATCGCGACGACGCCTTCAGCCGCTGGTATCTACAATGCGAACTATCCACAGTACGCAGACAAACTCAAGCTCATCGAGCATGGCCGTGACATGTCTGAAATCGGGACTATTTCACGGGAACAGGGCAGGGCTCCGGGGCCGCTTAGGATAATGTTGCCTGCCAATTGGGATCCTCATAAGGGTACAGATCTGGTACGTGAGGTTATCCAATTAACCGGATCTGCAATTGAGTGGCATGCCTTCGGTAAGCGCAGCCAAGACTTCGCTGACATAGCAATCGGACACGGCGAGTACTCGCGAGAGAACCTGGAATCGCTCGTTCAGGAGGTGGACCCAGATTTCATTGGAATTTTCTCCATTTGGGCAGAGACTTACTCTCACACGGTGACCGAGGCGTGGGCACTAGGGATACCCCTTATTGTCACCGACATCGGAGCGCCAGCTGACCGGGTTCGCGAGCACGGAGGAGGCATCATTGTCCCTCTCGAGGCTTACTCCACAGCATCCAGACTGTTAGCACTCTCTCAGGATCGCCCCCGCTGGGAAGGACTTCGTAACTCCGTCCCGAGGTCCTCCATTCGATCGGCCACAACCATGGGGCAGGACTACCTAGAGCTATACAGCGAACTTATAGGCCCAGCCGCACCGGAGGCTCGATCAGTGGGCTACATCGTGAAACGGGGTAAAAAGGTCGGCGAATATCCTGCATCGGTTCACATTCGTAGCATGCGCAGGATTCTTGGTGCGGCCTCGCTCGGCCTCGCCAAGTTCAAGAGTGTCGTTGCCGCTGAGTTCATCAGTGGCGTGGACAAGTCTGATTTGGATGTCATTTATATCCAGCGCAATGCGCTTGATCCCAATGAGGTGTCGAGGTTCCTCGAAGCTGCTAAAACGAGAGGCATAAGGCTTGTAGTCGACCTGGACGACGACCTCGTGACGGTCAAGCATGCTGACGGCCACCGGCAGATTTCCGAACTAACAAGCGAGGACTCGGAGTCACTAAAACTATTGCTTGCCTCCTGCGATGTGGTGTTGTCGAGTACGGCGCACCTAGCCGCCCGCTTGGCGCCGTACACGCAGCGGGTGGAGGTGATCGAGAACCGTCTCGATCCTCGGGTTTGGGATGCGGTGGTGGCGCGCAATGAGGCGGATGCCCCTGCAGGTGTAATTCGAGCGCTCTACATGGGGACGGCCACACATGCGGAAGACTTAGGTCTGCTTGAGGAGGTATTCTCATCTGGCCTCTCATTAGGGGGCAAAAAGGTCCAACTTGAGGTCATAGGCATTACTCCCGACCGAAACGACTGGTACAGCCGGCTGCAGCCGCCCGGACATTCGCGAGGCTACCCGGAGTTCGTTTCATACCTCCGCGCGAACCGCAATAGGTGGGACATTGCACTGGCTCCGCTCGTGGACGATTACTTCAACGCCGCGAAGAGCGACCTGAAACTGCTGGAGTACGCAGCGCTTGGCCTTCCTTCTGTTGCGTCTAATGTTGGCCCCTATAAGGACCACCGACTCGCGACTGCGCTTGTGGATAATACCCCAGCGTCCTGGCGCAAAGGCATTGGTCAGGCACTAACGGAAGCCGCGAAAGGTGCTCTAGCAATCGGCACGGCGGCCGCCCCGAACCGCGCTATCGACAGCGATCACTTGCAGCATTGGGTGACCACACTGACGGGTGATCACGTATGAATCGGATGGGCGAGGAACGAATCGTGAGATCTCTTGCTGTTCGACAAGCCTCAGCCCGTGTTGGGAAACAACTTGCGGCTGTTCCAGGCGGCGTGGCTATATCAGCAAATCGCCACAGGAATAGCGTCTGCTATGTAGGTCCGAGACCAAGGAATGCTGCATGATTACCAAGACCCACCTTGCTGAGGGTACGGTAATTGGGTCCGTCGATCCCAAGGAGATTGTGGCCTGCGAACTTGCTATTCCGGGGCAGGTAGGCAGCCATTTCCCCTCAAATGCTGTTTCGCGAATTGCTGTTGACCCGACCGGAATGAACGTTGACGCTGTTCCTTGGCCGAGTCTGCTCGCCGGCATGACCATCCCTCTCGGTGACAACTTGGGTTCAGCCAGGGCCATGCTACCGGATTATTGGACCAGCACGCCCGAACCAATCGATCATCCAAGTATCTGGCTGCTCAACCACGCCCACGTGTTTGGAGGGCGAATCACTGGTCGCGACTCTGGCGGCATACGCGGCGGTCAGCTTGTACTGACGTCAGACGGCATGCTTATTCCAGCCTCTTTCAACGTTATGGATGGCAACAAATCTCTCCCCGCCGATTTAGTCACAATAGTATGCGGTAGCCCTGTCATGAAAGCCCCGCCACCATCGCAAACGCTCAGCGGCACCTTTTACCTCATTGGGACAGTGCATCGGCATTTCGGTCACAGCCTTCTTGAAGCGTTAACCCGCCTTTGGGCGGTGAAAATGATTTCACCGGACCTGTTTGAGAATCTTAAATTCCTCGTGTACGAGCCGGATCTACCCGTATTCGCTTCCGAGCTATTGAGGCTTGCTGGTGTCCCACTTGATCGAGTCGTCCACGCGAGCCCGCACGATGTTGTGGAAAAACTAATCGTTCCCGATGTTTCGATGCGTACACACCGTTGGATATCAGGGCATCAGCAACGGGTCTGGCAGCTAATCGCGGAAGGGGTCCCAGCTGACCGGCCTCACCGTAAAGTCTTCCTTTCAAGGCGCCGCATTGCGGAGAGAGCACTCGCGAACCAAGCCGTGATCGAGGAAATATTTGCAGCTTCGGGCTACGAAGTCGTAGCACCCGAGACACTGGATTTGAAGGCTCAGATACAACTGGCTCGTGAATCGATTTCGTTGGCTGGTTGCGTGGGAAGTCAAATGTATCTTGCGGCATTTCAGCGGCCAGGAGCACACAATGTGGTCATGGCGCCACGCAATTTTTATTTGAAGGACGATACGCTAATACATCGCGCTAATTCATTGGAGCTGGAAGTTGTCTTGGGATCCAAGGTGAATTTCTCACAGCCCAAGGATCAAATGACGTGGACTGTCGACGGAAAATCAGTCCAAAAGGCAATCGACATAGCTGTCAAGCATGTGGACACTAGACTCGGTTCAGAGTCTACTCAACACAATCAAACAGAAAACTGAATTAAATTGGCCGAAATCAGTTACGGATAGCTGATTGCGAAAAAAGACCTCTCTGGGGCCATTTCGAGGCGAGGGCCTCAGCTTCCAGACAAGCAGTGATGGATCTAGTACCGCTAAGCGCGGCTGCGCGGGCTTCGTCGGAGGTGTAGGCGTGCGCGTGGCCCCGTTCTAGGGCCAGGGTGCGATTGAAGCGTTCGACCTTCACTAGGAAACAGGCGGTACGGCCGTGTGAGCCTATGGGGCTCTTCGCGGTTCGTGGTGAACGATCTGCCGCGAGGGATGTTCATGCCGCTGTTCTGGCGGCACTGCGCAACTGGATACGCGTGTTGTAGTTGCTTGCGTTGGTGAATCCCCGGCCCATCCGTTTGATGTGCTTGATCGCGGTGTTGTTGGCTTCCACTTTCGCCGTTGTCGCACCGGTGACGATGAGGACTTCGATCTCTTTCCACCACCGGCAGATCGTGCGCCAGAGCCGGTTGGTTTCGGGCTGCGCGGCCCGCTCGACCAGGATCTGCAGCCGGTCTTTTGCAGTGGCCGCGTCGGCGAGGGATCCGGTGGCGAGCAGCGTCCGGAGCTGTTCTTTGACCAGCCAGGCAGCCTGCAGCTTCCCGGTGGCGTCGTCGGTTGCGAACACGGTGCCGAGCCTGTCCCGGGCCCGGTCCGAGAGCGAGTCACCGGCGCGCAGGAGCAGCCGCCGGTTGCCCCGGACCGGGTCAATGGAGCGTCCCCGACGGCCGTGGACCTGCTGGGTGAGGCGTTGCCGGACCTCGGTGAGCATGTCGTTGCCGAGCTTGACCAAGTGGAACGCGTCGACCGAGACGGCAGTGCGCGGCAGCCACATCCGCAAGGCCTTCCGGAAGACCGCCGACGGGTCGATCGCGACGACCTGCACGCCCAGGCGCCATTGAAGCGGGCGGGCGAACAACCAGTTCCCTCACTGTAACGGCCATCGACGATTCCCAGGACCTGACCGGTGTCCAGGTCAACGATGGTCGTCATCCACGGCTCGTAGCGTTTCCAGGTCTTGGTGGCCGGGTTGCGGAAGAACCGCACCGACCGGTAGCGGTGTTCATCAATGCCGAGCATCCGCGGTGCCAGCGCATCGACATCAGGCAGGGACAGCGCCGCGGAATCCAGGGCACGTTGGACCAGCCACCACGAGACACCGAACGACGACGCCGCCTCCGCGGCCGCCCTTCCGGATCCGATCACGGCGGCCACGAGGGCGTCCCGGAGCCGGCGGGCAGACCGGGCCCGGCGCGGGACCTGGGCTGTTTCCTCGGTGAATGTCCGGCGCGGGCACAGGTGCTCGTCGCAGAAGAATCTCCGCTTGGCCCAGGCCACTTCGACCGGGCCGGCGAGAGGGATGTCGCGCAGCCGTTGTTGCCGGCGCGAATGCACGCGGGTACCGATCACGCCACAGGACGGGCAGCCGGCCTCTGCGGCGGCCACCACGTGGATCCGGCGCTGCCCGAACGCGAGGACCTCCGTGCCAGTGACGCGGTAGTCGGGCAGATTGAAAATGGCGGTGGCAGCATCGGGGCACGGGGAAGTAGGCTCGATCAAGGCTCGTAGCTCCTGACTCTTGATGAATGCGTAGAGAACATCCATCACAGCAGGGCTACGAGCCCTTCAGCTTTCAAGACACGGAACCTGTTTCACCACCACCCACGAAGAGCCGCTTATGTTCGATGCCGGGGCCGAGCGCGTCGTTTAATATCTCGGAGCGGTAGCGGGACTCGTTGTCTGTCAGGATCCGAGGGTGGTGATTCTTTGCGCCTGAAAGGCTGCGTTTACGCGATCCAGAACCCGGCGGCAGCGCTCCATGTCCCAGCCGACGCCCGCGAAACGACCCAGCACACCACGGGCGCCTCAACGACGCGCGGACCGCACACCGGCGGCAGCACCCGCCGTAGCAGCAGACGCAGATAGCATGCGCAAATCATCCAGAATTTTTCTTGCACGGCTCTCGAACGAGTGGTTATCTCGGACCCACTTGATGACATCCGTTCGCTCGGACTCTGACCACTCTCCATCTACAGCTTCACGAACGAGGTGTGGAATTTGGTCAATAGAGTCGTACCACTTGACACTTTTCCCGAATATCTCCCGACCGCCGGCTACAGTATCCGAAATAACCTGAGTTCCAACCGCAAGCGCATCAAAGATCCTGTTATTGATGAACCCGCTCTGGCGCATCGATGGATGATGATCGTTCAATACGACTTTCGCCGCAGAGTAGGCGCGGGGCAGTTCCTCGTTGTCGAGGTAGTCTCCAAGCACCAATGATCGAAGCGCCGGTTCACTCGCCCAACCTTCGCCGTATATCCCCCGGCTCACTCCGGTCCCTAGAAGGGTGAGTCCCTTTGCCGAGGTTCGCTCGTACTCCCAACGCCGATTCCCTACGACGAGAACATCGGCCGATCGGGTATCCGAAGTCAAATTCCGCTGAAAATGATTCGTATCAGTTGCTTGGAGTAGGGACCGAACTTCAACTCCAAACTTCTGCGATGCCCATGAGGCCCAGCTCTCACTGGCTGCATAGACTAGGTCGAAACCCACGAGCTCCTCAGGGCGCACCAATTCCGGGTGAGAGATGATCCACAAGACATTCGTTGCACCAGGTAGGGCCGGGATGTGGTAGCGCCCTCGGACCACAATGTTAAGGTGGTCCAAATAGGCAGAAGGACGAAGTGCTGAGCCCTTGTTGTCAACATATACTTCATGTCCCAGATATCTCATGGCTCCCGCTAACTGGCGCGCAAAGAAAGTATCCCCCCAGCGTTCGCCATGGGCACCACCTGGCGCACAGTGCTTAACCGCAATCGCCAACGGGGCATTCGTCCGGTCCTCTGACTGAGTGGTACGACGGAGGATTGGATGTGGAATCCATCTTTCCGTCAGCTCCCGCGCATCTAGGTCGTACCGCGTGCCCACCAGAGCGTAGGGTGTGTCGCACCAGATGTCCTCGTCTCGTGTCAGAGACTCCGCCCGTTGAGCCATCAAGTATTCAGTCGAGTATTGCGACCAAAACGATGTCTGTGCGGATGGCCGCAACTGTCGCGCCCGAACCTGGACCGCCATTGCCACGACCGAAACTTGCTTTTGGTACCGCATAGCCCGGAGGGAATAGTCAATCTCAAACCATCTCTCTGGGAGTTCGGCCGCAAAACCCTCAAGTTGGGAAAAGGAATCTGACCACACCATCATCGCCGTTAAGCTTGCACCAACCGTCGACATCGTAGAACGCACGCTCTTGAGGTCGTCAGAATGGTGACCTTCGAGAAAGACGAAGGGCAATCTTTCCTGCTTCGCTCCCGAAACATAGTGAGACCCAGCCGAAATGACCACTCCGTCTTGGTCCACCAATGCCGGTTGGACAGCAGCGACATCGGGCGTCAATTTCTCCGACAATTCATGAAGCTGACCGGATTCGAATTCGGTTCCGGCACGGAGGAAGAGGACGCGATCGTAGGCGGACTCGGCGAAGCCCACGTTTGCTAGCAGGGTCGAGGACGCCGCCGGCACGACCCTAAACTTGATCGGTACAGTAGCCATACTGCGTTCCGCTTGCAGCGTGAAATATCCTGATCGCTCCGTCTTGGCGGTGACGACTACGATCTCGGAAACTCCGGAGATCTCCGTCGACAAGGAACGCACGGTCTTAGAAAGCTCAAGAGCCGGTTCATCCCTCCAAACGACGATGGCCGATACCCCTCGGGGTCGTTGCCCCTCTCGTTGCTTGCCCCAGTCAACCAGAGTGCGTTTTCGAATTGTCTCGCGCCAGACATCCAAGACTCTCGACGGCACTCTCGCCAGTCTCCCGGTCTGGGAAATTGGCGACGAGACGCCGATGAAGGGTACGTGATAAGGCTCAACCTGATTCGCGATCTGCCAGGCGACTTGCAGACCGCAGGCGTCACCGTACGCCGATTCGAAGAGGTGCTCGCTCAGAAGGCGTTTCTCAACCATCCAGTTGCTCAGGCTGAGCGTCCCGCCGGAAAGTATGGAACTGGCGTCAAAGCGCAAGAAATAGCGGTCTTGCTCTCCACTGGACGTCCTGTCCTGGATTATTGAAAAGCCGTGTTTAGCACTGCGGTTCATCAGGGACGTGGACATCGTCCCAAGGAAACGCGGATGCCAGCTGTAGCCGGGGATCAGGAACGCAAGGTACCGTCCCTGTGCCGCGCGAATGGACCAATTCAGTGCAGATGCGGCATCGTGGCCCCTGGCATCCAGCCGGCGGATGGTCAGGAAGTCACCTGCGCCCTCCGTTGGAACCTGCGTTCCGCCGGGAGTCTGGTCGACAACGACCACGTCCAGTCGAACGTTCGCTTGCTCGTTTAGCGACGCCAGCGCAGCGAGTAGGTCTTCTGCAGTATCGTGTCCATGGACTATGACGGAGACCAAGTTATTGTCGGCGCTTTCTTTAGCCCCTTCGGGCTCCGCCTCCATCGCAGCGATGTAGGCGTCACTCTCACTGGAATCGAAACTGCGGGACATAGTGACCGACTTGAGATGCCGGAGCTTCTCAAAATCCTTGCGCCAATTCTTGGCTTGCTCCAACACCGCTGACCGAAACGCGCTCCAATAAGGCCGTGCAGCGCCGTTTGGGCTTCCGGGGATTTGAATGCCTTCATCGACGCCAAGGTAGGTTAGAAGCCACCCGAACACACCGTTAGGGTCCTGCATGGATTCCGGGTAGAGACGCGCGATAGTGTCCAAATCGGCCAGTGGATGCGGATTAGCGACGGGTCGCCCAGGCACGAAGAGCAACGCATAACTGGGCTCAGCGGACGGATTGCGCCGATGTAAGGTCTCTCGGAACCATTCGTAGTCGAAGAGCGGATGCGGTGAGAACCGACTGTCCTTCAACTTCGAAGCTGCGTCCCTTATCGCTTCGGCCCGAGTGTCGAAGCGATGCCCCCGCTGGGCTTCATACCATTCCTGGTCGAAGAAACTGATATCTCTCGACGCAAGGTCCCGAAGCAGAGGACGAGGCAACGCAGCCCTCTGCGCAATTTCATCGCGGAACGGGGCCTTCTTGCCAGAGACCTGCGATTCGTTTGCCATACCTGTCTTTCGGGCGCGGCGCTGGCCACCGCTCCACTTCGTGCCGTGCTGGTCTGCGCCAAGCTCTGTAGGTCGGAGGAGGTTTGTGAGTACTCGCTCCGCACCTCACGACTATACGGGACGGCTCTGCCATCGAGGCAACGCCGGACTTTGCGTTCGACGTTGAAGCTTCTCCCCGCGCGGGCGAAACTCCCCCCTCTCACGTGGGGGGGGGGGGGGGAACATTGTCATGCGCCAGGCGGACACAGTCAGCAGGTCAAACGCGGTAAAAACTGCGTCACTCCTGCGCCTGTACTGGGCGCTTGCCAGCTTCAGTCGTGCTACTTTGACTCTTGCCACAGCCAGCGATACATGTTTGCCCGGTAAGCACCGGCTCCGTACCACAGCCAATTATCCCTGAAAGGTCGCCATGGAGCGCCGTAAGTTTCTCTCCATCCCCCTCGCCGCAATGGCAGCCCCAGGTGCCCTCCTGGCGGCCAATGCCGTATCCGCGCACGCCGCAACTGTTCAGCCCATCTCGGCTGTGGCGCCGACCCTACTTCCAGCCGTCAAGGCTCTGAAGGGCGTGAGCCACGCCGGGACCGATGCTTTGGCTCTCCGGCAGATCAAGAGTCTCAATCTCAGCTGGTACTACTCCTGGGGCTCGAAGTACACCGTGACAACAACGCCCGGCTTCGTGCCGATGATCCGGAGCGCCCAAGCCTTGGACCAGGGAGCCATCAAGTACGCCACGAGCCAGTTGCCTCTCACCAAGTCAAAAAACCTTCTGGGGTTCAATGAGCCGGACGTCCGGTCTCAGGCGAACATGACCGTAGACCAGGCGATCAGCCTGTGGCCCAAACTTCAGGCAACCGGACTGAGGCTCGGATCGCCCGCGACGGCGAAGCCCTCAAGCCTGTGGCTTGAGGAATTCATGTCCAAGGCAAAAAAACGCGGACTCCGCGTCGATTTCGTGACCATGCATTGCTACGCGTGGCCAAACGTTCAGGACTTCCTCAACAAGGTGACCATGCTGCACGAGAAGTATGGCAAGCCTGTGTGGGTGACGGAGTATGCGGTGGCGGACTGGAGCGCAACCTCAACCCGCCCCAGCCGCTACAGCAGGGCCCAGACCAACGACTTCATGCGGGCGACCGTAGCCGGCATGCGTCAAATGCCGTTCGTTGAGCGATTCGCGTGGAAGACACGCTCCATTAGCGACCCGGTGATGGGGCACTCTGCCCTCTACAACACGGACGGCACCCTGACGAGCACAGGTCGGCTTTACGCCTCACTCTGAGCCGGCGCACGGCTGCTCGCTCGCCCCGCAAGAAGTCCGCTTCGAGACGCAGCCGCGTCTCGAAGCGGACTCTTCTGGTTTAGGAGCTCAGATCCCTCAAAGCGGGGGCCAACTCGAGGGTCGCCGCCTCGAAGGCCGACCTGCTGGCCCTGACCGCCTCCGGCAGCGCCATAAAGGTCTTGAAGAGATTTCGGGAGTTGTACGCCACCATCGATGGCATGGCCAGATCGGCCTCCGACATGGACACACTCCCCCAGGTACCCATCCTGTGCTCCCAATAGAAAATGTCGTTAGGGTCGTAGCCTTTAAGCGCGTCTGCTGTGAACGACACCCGGCTCATCATGTCCTCGAAAAGGCCTCGGGTGATGCGCGAGCCGGCGTTGACGTCATAAGCATTTGAGATCTGCTGAACGTTGACTTTAGTAATCCGTTTGTCCTGGCTCTGGTAGAAGCCCCGCATGACCTCGCCGCCGAATCCGCGGATGAAGAGTCCGTCCCGCACCTTCTCCCCGGTCCCTGCCAAGCGGCCGAGCCACGGCGACCCGGGACCCCGGTAATAGGAGGTCGCCCGGCGGAACGCCTCCGATAGGGCATCGTCCGTCTGATTGAGCGTGAGGCGGTTGTGGATGGGCCAGACCTGCGCTTCCAGTCCATAGGTTCCCGCGATTTCCGACGCCTTACGGGCGTCCGGCGAGCCGGTCATATTGGCGCTTTCGCTACGTACGTAGGTGAAGATGACCGGGTTGCTGTCCTTCGTGGCGGCAAAGACGCCCCGGCTATCCGTGCCGGCCGTCAAACCCAGCACCGGTCGCCGCCCGTTGATCGCCAAGTACCAGCGGAGACCATGCAGGTGGGCCACCAAAGCTGCGGTGGCTTCCTCATTGGTCGTCTCAATTCCAATGTCTGCCCGCGGCCAGAACCGTTCGACCTTTTGCTGCGGCATGATCAGCTTGGTATTGGGCGTCAGCTGAACCACGTGGTCGTAAGGCGTCGCGACACCCGGCAGGTACTTCACATCCCGCTGCTGGTAATTGCGCGAGGTAAGAAAAGGCACGAAGAAGTCAGCGAAGCGCGCTCCGATGAGGTCAGCCACGATCTCGGCGTGTGACGCTGCAATGGGCGCGCCGGCTGTGGAATAAAAGACCGACCTAGACCCCATCGCGTCCTGATAAATCTCGGTCCTGCCGTCCGACTGGACAATCAGCGCGAACCTACCAGCTAGACGGTCGAGAATAGCGTAAAAATCATCGTCGTTGGCTACAGCGTCCAGGAGGGCTGCCAGGACATCGCTCTCCTGATAGAGACCCCTCTCCGGGTCAAAAGCCAGTCCCACCAGCGCGAGATGCCGTCCGTCCGCGGCAGCAGTGACGAACCGGGTTTCCGGATGCAGCGTCAGGTAGGCATCGCCCACGAGCACCGACGTCCAGCCGGAGAGCGAAGGAGCTTCAGCCGGTGACTTGGACACAACGAATCCGTTCCTGTACATCAAGCGGTCCAGCTCCGCATTCGTGGGAAGGGAGGGCAGTTGTGTCATCGTGGTCCTAGTTCTGCTTCACGTACCGGATCGGAGGGCCTAAGAGGGAGCTCCCGGCCATAGAAGTTCAAATGCGCCTGTTGGATATGGGCGATGAAGTACCCCCGCGAGGGAGGTGCATGCTCGTTTTCGTAGCGCTCAGCCACAAAATTTACTTTCCGTCGCGGGTCGAAGCCGCCCTTGTCCGGGTTGACACCGTTAGCCAGTGCGAAAGGCACATAATGGGCCTCAAAGTGGAATTGGTCGCCAGTGTTTTGAACAAGGTGCACAAAATTGACCGGGGGTAACTCTTGATAGAGTTTCCGCAAATTAACCCTGATTCCGAAAGCTTCCTCGACTTGTTCATAGGACTTATGCCGCGGAAAGGCAGCTGATGCTAACGCCTTTCGTTGGGCCAGATGATAGCCGCCAATGGTGGTCTGCGGCGAGAACGCTACGGCTACGGAGTTGGGAATCCTGCGGGACAGTGCGAGTGCGCCATAGCCGCCAGCGCTGCTACCAACGCAGACCACGCTCGAGTAACCACCGGCAGCGATGATCTGGTTCACGACCGTCGCGTACTCGGCCATGAGATCTTGGCCTTCCGTGCCGATATACCAGCCGATTTCCAGGGAGTTGTTGATCTCGAGAGTGCTGTCGGACAAGTAAAGACGGGCCGCGTCCAGACGATTGAGGGTCCGACGCCATTCGAACCGGGGCACCCTAAACCGGCCACGGTCCATTGCCCCGTGCAGTGAAATCACCAGCGTGCCGCTGTTTGTCGGCTCAAAGAGCATCCTGAGTGGCAGTCCACCGGGGACAGCCGGCTCAATCACGATGTGAGTATCCTGCGTCGGAAGTGAAGTGACTGATGCCCCCGACGTCAGAGTCAGCTTTGCGACGCCGTTATCCGAATCCCACTCAGCGGTCTGGTTCCAGTCGATTGGGACGGGCAGCGCCCCCGTTGCGCCGAGTTGGGCAGCCACCCGCGGCGCGGTCCTAGCCTTGGCCAACGGTCGCCACGAACTCCAGAACCTCGCTGTCCGGAACCTCCACTTCAGCCGGGTTGCCAGTGGTCCGTTCCAGGACGGCGGCAACGTCCGAGTCCTCCGAAGCCCACTGAACAGCTCCGCCAAAGATCGCGCCAAGGTTGCGGGCGACGGTCGTAACGGCATATGCGTGTGCTCCAGTGTGCGGGTTGAAGGGAGGCTCGGAAGCTCGAACCATTATAGTGTCCGCTGTATGTCCGCCCCGTAATTCGCGCGTGAACTGGAAGCTTGTGGGGTCGTAGACGTTGACGACCCGGGAATGGACATGGTCCGTCAGTTCCACTCGCTCCAGCCGTTGCGCAGCGAACTCGTCCAACATGTCCTCGCTGAAAGATGCGTCAAACGAGAGGGTGTTCAGGATGCTGGGAACATGCATCATCCCGAGCCGGTGTCCCGCCGATCGAGATTCCTCGATGTGCCGCCACATAGCCGGCGCGCTCTCCCGAGGGGCACCAAAGTCGCCGACGAAAAGCTCGTCGATTTCGACGAGCTTCGGCTGGGCGGGCAGGAACCTGGCGGGCGCAGGGAAAGCACGCCGGCCGGAGGGAAAGTCCAGGAAGCCGCTGTGGCGGCCATGGCTGATCTGGCGGTGCCAGTGTTCGTAGGCGGCCCGGTAGGCCACGCGATCGGGCGAGCGGTAGCCCATCCGGAAGTCGTCCATGGACAGGTTGCTGGAGCCCACCAGCGACAGTGTAAGCGGTGCTTGGGTGACCTCAAGAACCTCCGCGTCGTTCACCAGGAGCTGGTACCTAAGAATAAACTCGGTGTCTGCCGCTTTTCGAACAGTATCCCAGTAGCCCAAGCGCTCCCTGACGACGCTGACAGGAAACATCGCTGAGACGTGGGCGGGAGTTACGTAGGCTCCCCTCCAGCCGCGGTAGTGGAACATTAGATCCTCGCCTACACGAGACCATGGTGCAGACACGAGGCGGTGGTCCTCCTGCCTGATGGCCGCCGCAACCAGCGTTTCGATCTTTTGAGGGTGCTGCCAGTCGTCGCCGTCGAAGATTGTGATGAATTCGCCGGTGGCCATGGAGTATCCGATATTACGGGAGGTGTAAGCACCCGAGTTCGGCGTATTGCGCACGACTTTTACCCGCGGGTCCGCAAGTTCCCACTTCCCAAGCCGGTCCGTAAAAGCGTCCCCGGAACCGTCGTCGACGATGATGACTTCGATATTCCGGTAGCTCTGAGCAAGCGCGGACTCGACCGCCAGATCGGTAGCTGCGTCTGGGCGGAAGACCGGCATCACGATCGTTACCAGCGGCCCTTCGGTCACCGCCGGTACGGGATCCGTAGACAGCCGGAGGAAAGCCGGCTCAACGCCGTCTTTGAGCCGAATCGGTGCAAGACCGGCGGCTTCGTACATGGCATTGATCTCTGCCATCCATCCGTCTTCCGTGCGGGACGGGTGGCGGAAAGGATTCTTTGCGTTGGCCCTGTAGAGATGGAGATCGTTGGAGTTCTTGGTATCGGCGTCGTAGAGGCCCTCGAGTTCCAGGGTCTGATCGCCACGTCCCGTCTGCGCCAGGGCATCAAGGAAAAACTCACCGCGGCGTTTGCCTTGGAAGTGTTTCGGACCCAGCTTGCCGTAGACATACTGATAGATCGTGCCGGCGTTAAGAATGTCGTCCTTGCGGAGGTTTTGCCGATAGCAGGTGTCCGCCAGTAGGAGCAGCCTGCCCTTGGCGGTCGAGTCCAGGATGCTGAGGATCGATTCCTGTGCCAGGCCTCCCATCCGGAATAGCTCGAGGACATGTTCCATCTGCTGCCAGTCCCAGCGACCTGACGTCACACTTCGGGCAAGCACGTCCCGGCCGTCAAAGGAGCGGAATTTCGTCAGGCGTTGAACCAGTTTGGCGGGCGGGATGTTTGCGCCCGTACCCCACCAGTGGGCAGGTCCCACACCCTCGGCATCCTTCTCCCCCGGAACAGGGTTCGGTAAGGGGGCTGGCACTCTGGCCGCTCGTCGAGCCTGCCGCAGCGCAGTATCCATCTTCCCCAGTCCGGCTAGCAGGGCTACAGCCATCAGTAACAGGGCCGGGACCAGGATGACCACGGAGTGGAAGTAGGCTCCCGCGAGAGTTGTGCAGAACAGAACAGCCAGCCCGGCCGCCGCAGCCTTCTTCTTCGGGGCGAGCTTCCTGGCTCTGCGAATGAGCTGTCCAACGTTCAAGTTATTCCCCCGGGGTGGCATCGAGTTGTTCATTGACTTGCAAGTGTCTACTAGTAAGAGACACCCGAAAAATGGCTGCGGAACGCTTGGGCACGGGCGCCCCCAGTGTCATTCTCCACGCCGAGCTGTGGCGGCGGCCGGAAGCCGTCCCATTGCTCGGCAACACTCTGCAGGAAGGTGCTGTCCTCCGGGTTCCAGGTGTGGCCGCCATGCGAATCCGCGCCGGAGTGGCGGTGCATCATGTAGTTCTGACCGTGCGAGCGGTAGATGAGTCCGCCAGCGGCCTGGACAGCCTGGAGGAGGCATCGGTCAACGGCGCGGTGCACCGGCCTCCATCCGCCAAGCTGGCGAAGCTCGTCCCGGCCCAGCATCATGGTGCCGCCGGCCACGTGGTCCGAGTACTGCTCGCCGAGCGGAGGCCTGCGGGTGGTGATATCCAGGCTTTCCAGATACACGAACTCAACCTGCGAACCCACCAGGATGGCGCCGCTGTAGTCCTTGGCGTGGACGAGGTCGCGCAGGTGGTGCGGGCCGTACCAGTCGTCGTCGTCCATCTTGCAGATCAGATCGCCGCTGGCAGCGCCGACCCCTACGTTCAGTACCTCGCCGAAAATCATGCCAGCTGGGACGGAGCGCAGCTGCAGTTCTCCGGGATAAGTCTCGACCGCGCGCCGGATCTCCGGCAGGTCCGCGTCGAATCCGTGCAGCACCACCACCACCTCCACGGATTTCCAGCTCTGGCGTGCCAGCTGTTCCAGGGCGGACGCCAGCTTCTCGGGCCGGCGGGTAGCCAGCACCACGCTCACGGAGGGCAGGGGGAGTAGTGGCTTGCCCAGCTCGCCCAGTACGGTGTTCCAGACGGCCTTCGGGCTGTAAAGGTCCCATGCTGTGCGCCGAAGCCCGATCGACTTTGATTCCCTCAGTACCGGCGGGTCGACGGCGTCGAAAGCGTCAAGGTGTTCCAGGAGTTGATCGCCAAGCAGGGTCCGGACTTGGGCAGCCAAATTCCGCGCCAGGATAGGCACTCCGGCGACAGCCAGCTGGCTCAGACGCCGGGCCAGCTCACTGTCGAGGCCGCCGAAGCGTCCGCCGTCCACCTCAACGTAGTCATGCGGGCGCAGGGCGGCGAGATCCGATTCGTGCAGGACTCCCCCGGTGAGCTCGCACGGCTCGAGCGGCCGGGCAGGCTTTTCCGGGTACGGCAGGAAACCCATCGGTGAAACAACCGCGGTGTCAACGGGAGGCAGCACCGTCCCCGTCGGAGTCCAGACCGGGGGGATTACCCGCCCAGGGGAGACCTGGATATGCCCGCCCAGCTGCTGCGTGAGCCCGCTGTCGCCCACGAGTACGTCTACGGGATAGATGTCATCCGGCTCGGGCTGCAGCAGTGCCTCGGTCATGAAACTGCCCAAGGCGTCCCCGGCCAGCCAGGCGAGGTCAGCGGGCTCCGTGAAGCCCACGCGCAGTCCCCCCAGCACAGGCGGACGGTTGGCAGGCGACGCGCAGCGCAGTGCCGCGACGGCGGCAGCATGGACATTCACCCATTTGCCCCCTTCGACTACAACGGCGAGGCCGAGCCCCGGCACGGTCAGTGCGGAGGTGCCGGCCTTGGCCTGGAGGCTGCGCGGAGTCCACGCTGGCAGTTCGTCTGCCGGGAAGAGTCCCCGGATGACGAGCACAAAACGATGCGCCCGTCCCTCACTGCGGAATAACGGCAGCAGGCCCCGGGCCTCGGCCAGCGATTCCGCCTGCACAACATAGCTGTCCCACCACAACTGCTCCGCCGGAACGCCGTGCTCCCAGTCGGCAGCTGCTGTGGGATCGCGGGGCTCCCAGTCGGTGCGGGCATAGTCCCAACCCAGGTCAAACGCCAGCTTCGCCATAGGGTACGCCGCGGACCCTACCGCTACGCTCTTGATCTGCATGCGGTCAGCTCCCGGCCCGGCCCGTGCGGGCTTTGAGGCGGACCAGGATGTAGGCAGGACCCTTGCGGGCGATCGCCCGTGCCCGTGAAAGGCCGCGGTTTGGCGCAAACCCCTGCTCCAGGCGGCGGCGCTCCACCTCCGACTTCCTCAGCCTTGCCTCAAGCTGCCGAATCCGCTCCTCGTAGTCTTGGCGGGTGGCGCCGTCCGAAAGGTCCCTCACCACAATGTTGAGGTCCAGGCTTGCCGCAGCGCCCTTGCGCAAATGCAGTTTGGGTTTGGGCCGCCGGAAGTCGTGCAGGCCCAGTGCGTTGCCAGATACCCAACGTTCGCCACCGGCCTTGCGCGCAGACTTCTCCGGGTCGCCTTGCTCCGACAGCCTCCGGAGGGTGCCTGTCTCCCAAAGTTCGATCGCACCGGGCTGACCATCCACCAGCGCACGAAGGACCAGCGCCTCCGACTGCCGCAGGCTCTCGATCATTGCCTCGAGCGAATGCAGGCCCAAGGCTGTTCCGGCGCTGAGCACCAAGGTGAAGCCGGCCTCGACAAGATCGGTTCCCTCGGTGCCGACGAAGGAAAAACGCCGATCGGTGGCGAGCCATTGCTCCAACTGGGGCCGGGTGCCGGCCTCCGCGAGGATTTCGACGGCGAAATCCTGGTTAGCGGAGCCAAAAAGCGATGCGACGGTCCCCGCAATCTCCAAGTCCGACGCCTTTGCGGCACGGACCAGGATCCTGACAAGGGGTGTCTCGCTTCTCGGGGTCTGCAGTGCTTTGAGGGCAAAACCAGTCTCGCGGAGTTGCTCTTCAATCGACGCTGAAACGCCCTGGACCCCCCTATCCACCGACGCTGGCTCCCACCGGAAGGTGCTGGAGGCTCGCTTCCGCAACGTCGGGCTGGTTCCAGATGCCCTTGGTGTCGATGACCTGCTTGCCTTCGAGAGACGCCGGGTCAACGGTAAGGAAGTCATCGTGGTCGACAAGGAGCATGACGAGGTCTGCCGCGGCTATCGCTTCGTCTTGGCCGTGGAGCCGGGAAAGGCCGGATCCGGCCAGCACCGCGGGCAGTTCCTCGACGTTGGGGTCGACAACCAGGATGGTGCTCGCCGGCAGCTGCTGCACAAGTTCCTGCACGATCGTCACCGACGGGGACTCGCGGACGTCGTCGATATTGGCCTTGAAGGCCAGGCCCAGGACCGCGACGGTGGCCCCGGGCTTGTCAGCGAGGGCTTCTACTGCCTGCCGGACCACGTGGTACGGCTTGGAATCATTGACCTCTCGGGCGGTACGGATCAAGCCTGCATGCTCCGGGACGGCGTCCACAATGAACCACGGGTCCACGGCAATACAGTGCCCGCCGACGCCGGGACCGGGGCGCAGCACGTTGACGCGCGGGTGGTGGTTCGCCATTTCGATCAGCTTCCACACGTCGATGCCCAGCTTGTCGCAAATGATTGACAGTTCATTGGCGAAGGCGATGTTCACGTCACGGAAAGTGTTCTCCACCAGCTTGGTCATCTCGGCGGTGGTGGCATCCGTCAGCAGGATTTTCCCCTGGCAGATGACTTCGTAGAGACGCTTGGCCAGCTGTGCGCCTTCCTGCGTGAGGCCGCCAATGACGCGGTCATTCGTGACGATCTCAATCATGATGCGTCCGGGCAGCACGCGTTCCGGGGAGTGCACCACGTGCACCTGCCCGTGGCCACCGGCGGCGTCGAGGGACAGGTCCGGGCGGAGTTCCTTAAGGTAGGCGCCCAGGCGCTCCGTGGTTCCCGGAGGTGACGTCGATTCCAGGACCACCAGCTCGCCGCCTCGGAGCTTCGGTGCCAGCGCCTCAACGGCGCCGCGGAGGTAGGAAAGGTCAGCGCCCTTGCCCTCGGCCAGCGGGGTGGGCACGGCGATAATGTACGCGTCGGCTGCCGGCACCGTGGTCATGGCCACCAAGTACCCCAGGTTGACCGCGCCGGAGACCACCACAGCCATGTCTGGCTCCACGAAGGGCACTTCGCCGCGGTTGACGGCGTCAACGGTCGCCTGCTTCACATCGACGCCGGCCACGTGCTTGCCCTTGGCGGCAAAACTGGCCGCCGTGGGCAGGCCGATGTAACCGAGCCCGATGACCGCAACATCAAAAATCGTCTCGTCCATGTCTCCCCTAAACAGAAATGTGGTCTTCGGGCGAGCCGAAGAACTGAATCTTTGAAGAAGCCAAGAGCTCTTCATCGGTAATAGGCCAGGTGTGCGACGACACGTTAGCGCTGCGCATCTGGCAGTAGTTGAACCGGTCCGCCGAATAGATCCGGCCGCCCGCCTCGATCACGTCGCTAAGGAAGCGCGAATCTTCTCCGCGTTGCAGCGGCTCGAACGGAAAACCTCGGAACGTGTCCGTGGCGGCGAAAATCGTGGGACCGGAGACGGCTTCGACGTACCGGTGCTCCAACTGCGGATTGCGCAGGATGGTCGCCCCGGCACCGGCAAGATGCATGTAGTGCGCCCGCTTGCCCACCACTTCGGCTTCGGAGTACATCAAAGCGTGGACCTGGTCACCCAGGTAGAGCGGGCTGTAGACGTCGTCGTCGTCCCATTTGGTGGCGAACCGACCGTCCGCGCGCGTCACCAGGGCATTGAGGCACTCACCGAGCGTCGTCTGCTGCGGTTCCTGGAGTACGACGACGTCGGCAAGCCCGGCTGCCAGGCACTGTCGCCGGAACGCGGCGTCGTCCAGCTGGAAACCATGGGCGAGGTAGACCAGCTGAACATCGACGCCCTGCTGTGCGGCAACACCGGCAAGGACATGGTCTAGCTGCTGCGGCCGGAAACTCGATACCAGGACGGATACCTGGGGCCGGGCTGCCGGTGAGGCCAACGCAGGCTGTGCGGCCGCCGCGATGGCCTGCGCCCGGTGGCTGTACGTGTGCTCGGCCCAGATCCTGCGCTGGGCCTTGTGGACGAGGCGTTGTGAATAGTCCGGGTTGGCGGTGAGGGCTTTCAGCAGGTGGGCGGCGGCCTCGCGGGTGTCTGCCGTGGGGATCTCGCCCTCCGGGAAGAATTCCGTGATGGCCGCGCTGGGCGTTGACACTACGCACGTACCGGCCGCCGTAATCTCAAAAATCCTTCGGGCGCACATCGATGGCGAGTCCGTGACCGAGTTGACGTTAAGGAACACCTTGTACGCCTTGTAGGCGGTGAGCATCTGCTTATAGGACAGCGACCCCACCACATGCTTTTTGAGAAGTCCGGGAAACTGGTACTGCGGCTCCCCGCCCAGCTGCCGCGAAAAGATCTCGAACCCCGGGCGCTTACCCACCGTCGCGTCCACGGCGGCACCCAGCAAGTAGTCCATCTGCCGCCGGCGGTCCTCATACTTGTGCGCGAAATACATCCCGGCGAAGGCGATCTCCCGGGCATGCCAACCGTGCCGGGGTCTGGCGGGGTTGTGGATCCGCGGCTGCGCTGCGAACGGCAGCACAGATACCTTGCTGTGGCCCAGGTCCGACCGGTAGCGCGGGAGCATATTCGCGTCGGTGGTGAAGACGTGCTCGAACAGTCTGGCGGCGGGGAGGAAGTCTTCGTAGTGCGGCGGATCCTCCTTGTTCCAGAAGACCGCCGGCAGTCCGGCCGCCCGGCAGCCTGCGATCAGTTCCCGGAAAGCGGCCGAGGGGCCCGCAGGGCCGGTGATTTTGCCCCGCCACATCCCGGCGTTCCCGGCCCAAGCGGACTCGACAACGACGAAGTCCAGCATCTCGCCACGGAGCTGGGCCTGCCAGCTGTCAGGCCGCAGAGCGACGACGGTCCATTCTGCCGCGAACGCCGCCGCGGAGAAATCATCCATGATGATGCCGACGCGGAGCTGCGGGTTGCGCGGCAACCCCACACCGATGGACGCCTCCCTAAAAACAAGGCGACGGCCACGTCCTAGCCCGCGCCACGCGCCCTCCGCGCCGCGGACGCCGGCCAGGCTGGCCTCGTCTCGCTCGGTCCCGCTGCGGTGGAGGTAGCTTTTGACTTGGGTCGTCCCGCCGTGGCGGGCATGCCACAGGGCGCGCCGCCAGTAGGCCGTTTTGTCTCGAAATCCCATGGTTTACCGGGACCGCTTCCAGCCGTTGGGCAAAAGCGTGGTGCGCATTTCCGGCAAGCTCGCCATCAGTTCGGCACGGATCTGCCGGCCGTAATCGGCGTTTCCCTCGTTCATCCGCCAGATGAAGTTCTTATATTCCTTGGCCACGTCGTCCGGGGTTCCGTCCATGATGAAATCGCCCTTGTCGATCCAGATGGCGCGGTTGCACATGTCCGTGATTGTCCCGAGGCTGTGGCTGACTACAAACACGGTACCGGCCTGGCGGGTCACCTGCTCCATCCGCGCTTTGGAGCGGTCCTTGAACTGGGCGTCACCCGTGTTGAGTGCTTCGTCCACCAGGAGGATCTCTGGGTCCACGGCCGCGGCAATCGCAAAGCGCAGTCGCGCGCCCATGCCCGAGGAATAGGACTTCATCGGGTGGTAGATCTCGTGTTCCAAGCCGGACATCTCCACAATGTCATCAAACTTGGCGTCGACCTCAGCGTGGCTCATTCCCATCGCCAAACAGCCCAGGCGAATGTTTTGCGCGCCCGAAATAGAACTGATCAGCGCTGCGTTGACACCAAGCAGAACCGGATTACTCGCGGCATAGACCGTGCCCTCGTCCGGAATGATCAGGCCCGCCAGCACCTTCATCAGGGTGCTCTTGCCGGAGCCATTGCGCCCTATGACGCCGATGGACTCCCCTTGATGGGCCACGAATGACACTTTGTTCAGCGCCGTGGTCCGCACCTGAGCATCTCCGCGGCGGGAGGCCCACCATGCCTGCAGCCCGGATGTCGGAGCATTTGTCCTTCCTCCGGATTGGTTCTTCGTCCGGTAGATGACGGAAATGTCGTCCACTACCACGGTGGGATCCGCCAACGGTTCCCCGGAAGCTTCTGAAATCTCAGACACGTCCATAACGTTCCTCTCCACGCCAGAAAACAATGAGCCCCGCGGCTACCGAGGCAAGCGCCCAAAGGGACAGCACCGCCCAGCTGCGCCAGGAAGGCGTCGTGTCGTACAGCACCGAATCGCGGATGATCTTGATGACCAGGTACACCGGGTTGAAATCCATAATGGTGCGGAGCAGTGGATGATTGTCGAAGCGGTCCTCCGAGAAGAAGACTGCGGAGGCGTACATCCAGAGGCGCGTCACGAACGAGAGCAGCATCCCGAGATCCGGAATCTTCAGGATCAACGGAGCCAGAAGCATGCCGATCCCCAGGTTGAACAGGAATTGCAGCAGGACAGCGGGGACGATCAACAGCCACCGCCACGAAATCACCTCGGCGGGCGCCGTGAAGATGATGAAGAGCAACATGACGATGGTCACGGGGATGTTGGACAGCAGCTCGCGCACATTGAGTGCAATCGGCAGTGCGGCCCGGGGAAACTGGAAGGCCCGAATCATAGACGTGTTGCTGGTGAGCGATTTTGCCCCGCCCATTACGGACCTGGTGGTCATCTGGAACGTAAACGTCCCAATGAGCAGGTACCCGATGAAGTTGTCGATGCCCTTGCTGGTGCCCAAGAGCAACCCGAAGATCAGGAAGAAACTCAGTCCGTTCAACAGCGGAGTCAGGACCATCCACGCTACGCCCAGGTTGGTCTTGTCGTGACCGCTCTGAATCCGGGCCCGGGCATCGAAGTAGATAAAGCTCCGCCGGTCCCAAAGCTGCACCAAGTAGTCCAGCAGGTCCGGACGCTGGCCCACCTTGCTCAGCCGGGCGAGGTTGACGGGTACAGAGACGGTGGGAGCCTCGGTCTGTTCCTTGATGCTCATCAGATGGTCACTCCCAGCTTTCCCAGCTCTGCTGCCAAGGCCGCCACGTTGGCAGCCCATGTTCTTTCCTGCAATACCCGGGACCGGCCCGCCGCGCCCATTTGCTCCACAAGCTCAGGGTTCGACAGCAATTCCATCAGCACCTCAGACAATTCAGCCGGATCGTCAGCTTTGGGCAACCGTCCGTTCACCCCATCCTCGACGATTTCCGCCAGGGCCGGCAGCTTGCTCGCCACCACCGGACGGCCACAGGCCAGCGCTTCCACCGGCTTGAGCGGCGTCACGGACCGGGTCACTTCCAGATCCTTGCGTGGCACCACAAAAACGTCCAAAGCCTGGTGATAGCGCACCGCTTGCTCGCGCGGGACCCGCCCGGTGAAGATAATGCGGTCGCCGTAGCCTGACCGCCGGGCTTGAAACTCAAGCGCGGGGCGGGAGACGCCGTCTCCCACAATCAGCAGCTTCAAATCCGGCAGGCGCGGGGCGAGGAGGACAAATGCCTCGATAAGGTCATCGAGGCCCTCATAGGCTACCAAACTGCTCACAGTCCCGATGTACTGCCCCGCTTCGTTGAGCCCAAGCTCACGGCGTGCGGAGGCGGCGTCCAGCGGTTCCTCAAGAAAATCACCGCCCACGGCGTTCGGGGCGATCAGGACTTTGCTTTCCGGAATGCCGGCGGCGGCAATGTTGGCCTTCATGGCGCTCCCCAGCGTCACTACCAGGTCCGCGTCCCGCATTACCTCGGCCTCGCGCTCCTGGAACAGGCGGTAACGTTCGCTTTCCTTGGCGGCCGGTCCACGCGTCGAAGCCCAAGTGTCGGCCAGTTGCCCCCGCACCTCATACACCCACGGAATACCCACGGCCTGGGCCACGGCCCGGACCACCAAGGCGTTCACGTAGTGCGTGGTGGTGTGCAACACGCACGGCCGGAACTCCAGTACGACGTCCAGCAGTTCCGCGGCCTGTTGCTGCAGCCGTGCATCCACCGTTGCCGCCAGCTTTCCCGGAAGGAGCCGCCGGTAGCGGACGCCCTCCACCTCATCGAGCGGCTTGGCGAAGATCTTGCCCACTTGGACGGGATAGCCCAACCTGGTCACCGCCTGGACGTCCCAGCCGGCAGCCTGCTGAGCGGCGAGGATGGAGTGGGAACGCTGCGCATAGCCGCTTGAGGTGTGCGGCAGCGAGTTGGTGAGCAGATGCAGCACGCGGCCCGGGACGGCGGTGTATTCCACTCGGTCCAGCACCGGTGCCGCGCCGTTAAGGACGCTCACCTCGGCTGCCAGCCGGGACCGCTGGCCACGGCGCGCGCGGCCGCTACCCGCCAGGACCGCGACGGCTTCGGTGGCTGCGCCGTCGTACCAGAATCGGCGGGCGCGGGCACCGTCCAGACCCGGTGCGCCTTCCGCACGGCCGAGGAAATCATCGGCCAGGGCAGGCAGCTGGGCGGTGAGGGCCACGTCGGCGAGGCGCCGGGCAGGCTCCCCTGTGGCGGCGGAGGCCAGCAGCAGCCGTCGCTCAACCTCGGCGTTGTTGCCTTTTACCAGCGAGGCGAGCAGGACGGGAATTGCAGCCGAGTCCCCCGGGGCGAAACGCGACACCGCCGCCACGAGAGGCCCCACCAGCCGGGCTGGAAGTCGGCGGCTGAGCTGCAAGAGCAGCAAGAACGGATCATCGGTCAGGTGGGTGCCAGCCACCCCCGCGGCCAGCCGAAAATTACGGTAGAGCTGGGTCATCGGGAAGAGACCGGCTCCCGGTTCAGCAGCTCTGCGATCAGCCCCATGTACTGCTCTGCAAGCAGGGAATACTCCGCGTGCTCCTTGACCCACTGACGGCTCGTTTCGTCCCGTACCAGCCGCGAGCGGTCCGCCGCCAGCTCGCGCCACAGCTCGGCCACGGCTTCCGGCCCGCTGGCGACAATGTCGCCCGCCTGGGCATCCGTGATGATGCGGGCGGCTTCACCAATGACGATTGCCGTGACATGGCGGCCCAAGGACAGGACCTCATAGGTCTTCGAGGGCACGGTTGTTTCGAAGGACTTCCAATCGTCCCGCAGCGAGACGATGCAGGTGTCTGCCGAGGCGTATCGCTCCAGGACGGCCTGGCCATGCAGCGACGGGTGGAAGGTGACTGGGGCGTTGAGCTCACGCGCCAGCTTCTGCAGCGCCGGCTTCCGGGTACCGTCACCCACCAGGTGCAGGTGCATTGACTCCCCCACCAGCGCACTGGCACGGATAATGACCTCCAGCCGCTGGCTGGCGCCGTGGTTGCCAAGGTACAAAGCCTCAAAGTCTTCGCGCTCCGGCTCTGGCGGGGCCAGGACGGGAATTGTGTCGACGTGCAGTCCATTGCTGACCGTGGCGACGTTCCCAATGCCGCGTCCGCGCAGGGTCTCTGCAAATCCTTCCGTGACGGTCACCACCAGGTCGGCACGATGCTGGATGAAGTCCACGGCCACCTCCACCACACTCTTGACGCGGCCCTTGACCATGCGCGAGTCACGGGCAAGGTCCGGCCATGCATCGCGCATTTCGACGATCAGCGGAACGCGCCGGAGGCGGGCCAGCAGGTACCCGGCGGCCAAGATCGGCAGGCTCGGCGCGGTGGCAATCACGACGTCGGGCCGTGGCGCAAAGAGCCCGATCGGCACCGACATGGCGGCCGAGAAACAGTGGTCGACAAAACGCGCCAACTGCGAGTTGCCATGCGGCAGGTAGGGTACGCGTCGGATCTGCTCGGAGAACTGGCCCTTCTGGCGCCGGAACGCACGGCCTGCCAACTTGGCAGGAAGGTCGCGCCGTCCAGCCGGGGCGTGGGCAACCGGCGTGATCACATCGACATCCCAGCCGGTGGCGCAAAATTCCTTCAGCAGGGCCGTCCAGCGGCGCTGGGGCGGGCTGCTCTCCGGCCAATAGGAATGCACCAGGAGACTGACCCGCACGGGCCGCCCCGCTGCATCACGAGTTCCGGACGGATTCGGGCTGACCGGCCGGGCCACGCTAGCGACCTCCCTTGGAGGTCACGCGGCCCCTCGCGCCCAAGGCGCGGAAGTAGGCAAAGCCCGCCGCCAGCAGGACCAGAACGGTTACCAGCTGCACGCCGAAAGGGCTGCCGGTTGCCGCGGTCACTGCTGCCTGGATCACCGGGGAGGATTGGATTACCTGTTTGGCCTGGGCCGGCTCGGGAGCGGCAGTCTTGGACGGCGTTGCGGACTTCGGCGCGGCCGAAGCTTTAACCGAGGGAGTGGCCGTCGGCGTGGGCGTGCCTTCCTCGACGGCTGGTGCGGGCTCGGCTGGGGGAACAACCGGAGCCTCCGGAACGGGCACTTGAACCGCCGGTACCGGTGGCAAGACGATCGGCGCTGCCGGTGCCGGGCCGGCGGGCGGACGTACCGGCACCGCCGGGGCGGGCGCCTGCGACGACGGCGCGGGAGCTGGCGCCGGGGCCGGAGCCGGGGCGGGATCCGGCGCCGGCGCGGGGTCGGCCGGAGCGGGATCGGAAGGCGCAGGATCCACGATCACTATGGGATCAGGGGCAGGCGTGCCATCACCTTGCGCGTGGGCGGGGGCTGCACCCAGGCTGAGGGCGAGAGCGGCGGCCGCGCCGAGCGCCGCCGTCTTCAGAGTGGTCCGGTAACCACCACAGCGTGAAGTGTTCAAGTGTTCCCCCAAAGCAAAATCTTGTTCGGTACGTCGTAAGTTCAGCGTCGTACTTTACGTCGGGGCCGCATTTCTGAGTCGGCACCGAGAGCATCCTACCGGTTTCCCGGCAATTACCTGAACGATGGCGCGTTGTTAGGAACCCGAGCCGATTGACTTGACGAAACTGCCGAGAGTATCCCCGCGCAGGGCGCCGGCGACCTTCGCGATGGCGGCGTCGTCCCGCAGCACGATGGATTGGCCGTCCGCAGAGGTCCCGATGCCCGAAGTCGGCAGAGTGAAGCTGAGCACGTCGGACGTTCTGACGTTTCGCAACCCCACCGCCAGCGAGCCTACCGCTGCCGCGTCGAGAGACTTGTCGACACTGACGTACGGCGAGACGGTATCCACCAGGCTGCTGATCCTGACCGGATTGGTTAGCGTCTCGGCCGTGAGGAACTTTGACATTAGTGCCTTCAGGAATAGCTGCTGGTTCTTGACGCGCTGGTAATCGCCGTCGCTGAAGGCTTTGCGCTCCCGAACGAACGCCAGAGCCTGTTCACCGCTGAGCTGCTGCTTTCCCGCGGCAAACGAGAACTGCTTGGTATTGAAAGCCGTTGGTACGTTGACGTTGACGCCGCCCAGAGCATCGGTCATTGCCTTGAATCCTTCAAAATCGACCACGGCGACGTGGTCGAGTCGGGTATCGAACATGCCTTCCAGAGTCTGGACGACCAACGGAATGCCGCCCAGTGCCATGGCAGCGTTCATCTTGGCCTCCCCGTGTCCGGGAATCTGCACCCAGGTGTCGCGCATGATGGACATCATGTAGATGTTCTTCCGGTCCGCGGGGATATGCACCCACATCATGGTGTCCGAGCGCTGGTCCGAGGGACCGCCGGCTTCCGCGTCGCCGAGAGTTGCGGCGCGGCTGTCGCTGCCGAGCAGCAGCAGGTTTACGGCGTCGGTTTTAGTTTCGGCCGGGCGCGCAGATTCCGCCGGAAAGGCCTGCTCGATCTTTTGCGACTTGGAGTTGAAGCTGTTCGCCAGGTTGAAGGCGTAAACCCCGGCACCCACGGCCACGACGAGAAAGAACGCCACGACGCCCAACAGCACATTGCGGGCAGTCTTCTTCTTTTTCGTCTTCGTCCGGGACCGCTCGGCCTCCTCGTAGGGAGCCTGGTCTTCAGTTTCAACGGGCATTAATGCGTCCCCAACTCTTGTAACGGCGAACAGATATAGCTGGGCCCATTCTGCCACGTACTCGTGGATGTTCGGGTTCGGACGGACCTCCAGCGCCGGGATAGGCTGGATGGATGCAGCAGCTCCGCCCGCACGGTTTCCTTCGTCCGCTTCGCTTTCTAGCCACCGCCGCCGCAGCCGGGATCGTGCTCAGCGCCTGCTCCCCCGTCGTCGACGTCGCACCTGCCAAGGACGCGGCGAACGCCGCCTGCGCGCCGATGATGCTGGCGCTGCCGGACAGCCTTGGCGATGCGAAACTGCGCAAGACCAACAGCCAGGCGACGGCGGCGTGGGGCGACCCGTCACTCGTGGTCCTGCGCTGCGGCGTCAATGTCCCGGGCCCCACCACCGACCGCTGCGTCAGCGTCAACGGCGTCGACTGGGTGATCAAGGAAGGCAACCCGGTGTGGACGCTGACCACTTTCGGGCGCGAACCCGCCACGGAAATTCTGATGGACCCCAACAAGATCAGCTCGGCCACGGTGCTGGCGGAGCTCGCCGCACCGGCCGCGAAGATCAAGGCAGACCGGAAATGCGTGGGCCAGGAGGACCTGCAAAACCTGCCGACCGGCAAGTAGCGACCCAGGCGCTGGGCCCCCGCCGGCAGGGTTCCCTGGCCGAAGCGGAGCGAGGTTAGGGCGCCGGTGGATGGGCCCACGCCGGCAGGGTTCCCTGGCCGAAGCGGAGCGAGGTTAGGGTGCCGGTGGATGGGCCCACGCCGGCAGGGTTCCCTGGCCGAAGCGGAGCGAGGTTAGGGTGCCGGTGGATGGGCCC